>NZ_JBBDYL010000001.1:0-1497 GCF_040901545.1 Sulfuricaulis sp.
TTCTTGAACATCGGATTGAAACGACCCTGCGAGTCGTCTCAATCCTTATGGGTTATGCCGCAGATTCAAGCTGTGACTCCCATCCTGGAAAAACCAGTACGGCGGGGTGGCACCTGAGTGCCTTTGCAAGAACCTTGGCCCGCTCCACACCGAGGCGCACGCGGTCGTTCTCGATTGCCGAAAGCGTAGCCTGCGGAATTCCCGTGCGCTGGGCGAGCTGTGTCTGGCTCAAGCCCTGCAATTCCCGAATGATGCGCACGGACTCACCAACCGACACATCGACGCGTTTCTTCGCTGGGCGAAACTGGCTCATCTAGGCCTCCGATAATCGTGGGCAGTGAGTGATATCACCTGAAACAACTGCTGCTCGGGGGCGGTTCGGTAGACGATTCGGTACTGAACTCCAAGACGAGAAGAACGATGGCCCTGCCACTCACCAGAAAGCGCCTCGTCGTGAAATCCCTTAATTAAACGAAGGCCTGGCGGGCCAGAAAGCATCGCAATGTCCTTCCACTTCTCATACCGCTTGAGGATATCTCGCGGGAGGGACGACGCCTGTTTGTCCACTCGGCGATGCTCCTCAATACGCCACATGCCATATTGTGCCTATGCCATATATAGCATGTCAAGGTTGGCCAATCACTGCGGCATAACGTCTTGGTGAACGGCGGGCCAGTACGAGGTATTGACACGGCATGACGCTCATGGCCCGTCCGTTCGACCTAAAGTTAGCCGACCGCGTGCTGCAAGGACCGAACAGCGATCAAGTCCTGGTCGTTTACGTGGCGGATATCATCCGCACGCAGTGTGACAAGAGCTTGAGTTCGGCCCGAGGCCGCCACGAACTCGACTTCGAAGTGATCAGGATCGTGGACCTCGACAATCGCGCCTAAATCGCCGAGGCGCAGGCCCGCCTCGGGCACATCACGTTTGAGCACAACGGTATCGAGAAGCTTAAACATAAATCACCTCGGAAAGGCGGTGACAAATCGGGGTGCGTCTTCCGTCGCTCGGATGATCCAGACAGTCCTCACATCGGCCGAACGCCCCGCCGGCCCTATCAGAATACCATCCACCTCGAATGTTCGCCCAAATGCGCTTGGCTTGCCCGGCGTGGCAGGACCGGCACGGGCCAGTGTTAAGAGGTCGTCCCGCAGCAACTCCCAGCGATCCATGGAGTAGCCGAGAGTAACGAAGAATGCGGCTTTGAACCGGCCCACCGGATGAGTTTCGGACAGAAGGTAGTCCCGTACCTTCGCGGGATCGATTACTGCGCGGTCCGAATTGGGAAGATTCATCGGTCACAACGCGTGGAAGCAGGCTGGTAAACGGCTAACGTCTTGGTGAACGGCGGGCCAATACGATGCGTAATGATGGCATGGCGCTTGCGGCCCGTCCGTTCAACCTGGGGTTCAAGCAAGCCGCTACGCGGCAGTATTTTGTCCTCACCGTAGTCATTCCATCTTGTCCGATCCAGTAGCTTGACGGCCAAGGCTG
>NZ_JBBDYL010000002.1:0-9630 GCF_040901545.1 Sulfuricaulis sp.
CAGTCCCAGTGTGGCTGATCATCCTCTCAGACCAGCTACGGATCGTCGCCTTGGTGGGCCGTTACCTCACCAACTAGCTAATCCGACGCAGGCTCATCTCATAGCGCAAGGCCCAGCACCAAAGCCTCTCAACCAAATTTTCCTTTAGCCAACTTCGGCAAAAGGCTTTGGTGCTGGGTCCCCTGCTTTCATCCGTGGATCGTATGCGGTATTAGCCCGGCTTTCGCCGGGTTGTCCCCCACTACGAGGTAGATTCCTACGCGTTACTCACCCGTCCGCCACTCTACTTGCGGGTTGCCCCGCTTTCGCGTGCGACTTGCATGTGTTAGGCATGCCGCCAGCGTTCAATCTGAGCCAGGATCAAACTCTCCAAATAAACTTCGTTGTTCCGTTTCCGGAACGAAAACTTCATGCGACCGAACGCGCTGCGTTTGAAGGCAGGCATCGGTCACCTTTCATTGGATGACCAGGCTCGACAAAAGCGCCCACACAAATTACTTGATCTTGAATTGTTAAAGAGCGAAGGCCGATACGGTTGTACCGGCCCAAGGGAGGCGCATTATACGCGCGCCACCCCCTGCGTCAACGCTTGATCCAAGCTATTTTACGCCCTCCAGGCAGTGTTCGGAAGGATGAATAAATAGACTCAGATAACCCGGTTTTATGGGTTTATTTTCTATTTGCCCGATATCAGGGGATAAGCAGTGCCTCAATAAACCGGAGGTCGTCCAGACTGAAGTCTATGAAAATCATGGCCAATCCACCCGGAGTCTGCCGTTGTACTCGCGCGCGCAGGGAATACGGATCGGAATGATGTGGCGCGGATAGGAAGGTAACGGTCAGCGGAGTACCGATCGAAGGCAATTCACGCCCCTTTGTTTCAACGAAAAAACCGCCAACACTCAGGTCTCGCGTCATCATCCTTTCTGTACGGCCTCCGGGAAAGGCCAGTTCAACATTCAGCCGGACTTGGCTTCGCGGATGCCTGCGGTTTTCAGTCAATTTTAGATTTTCCCTAACTTATGCGGACACGTACGAATTTCCGCTTGCCGACCTGAAAAACATGGGATTGTCCGGGACGGATTTCCTGCGCCGGGTCATCCACCTTCTCGCCGTCGATGCGCACGCCCCCTTGTTTAATCAGACGCATGGCCTCTGAGGTGCTCGCGGTGAGACCGGCTTCCTTGAGCAGCCGGGTCAAGGCCAGTCCCCGGCCATTACCGGCAAGTTCAATCTCAGAAATATTCGTCGGCATCTCCTTTTGCTGGAAGCGCGCAATGAAATTTTGCATCGCATCACGGCCCGCTTTGGCTCCGCCATGAAAACGGCTGACAATTTCCTTGGCCAGCTCAAACTTGATATCGCGTGGATTAACGCCCTCTTCGACACTACGCTTCATCGAAGAAATTTTGTCGGGGTGTTCAAACGACAGTAGGTCGAAATAACGCCACATCAAGGTATCGGAGATCGACATGAGTTTGCCGAACATTTCATCGGCCGGCTCGTTGATGCCGATATAATTACCCTGCGACTTCGACATCTTGTTGACTCCGTCCGTGCCTTCCAGCAAAGGCATCGTAATAATTACTTGCGGTGGCTGACTGAACTCCTTCTGGAGTTCACGGCCGACAAGTAAATTGAATTTTTGGTCGGTGCCGCCGAGTTCGACATCCGCTTTCAACGCCACCGAGTCATAACCCTGTATCAACGGATAGAGGAATTCATGTATCGCAATAGGCTGTCCACCCTTATAGCGCTTGGAAAAGTCGTCACGTTCGAGCATGCGGGCAACCGTGTATTGGGATGCAAGCTTAACCACGTCAGAAGCCTTCATTTTCCCGAGCCATTTGGAGTTAAGCTCGATACGCGTTTTTTTTCTATCAAGAATCTTGAAAATCTGACTCTTGTATGTGCGCGCATTCTCGATCACATCCTTGCGTGACAGCGGGGGGCGTGTGCTGTTCTTGCCGCTGGGATCACCAATCATGCCGGTGAAGTCGCCGATGAGAAACAAAACCTCGTGTCCAAGGTCCTGGAATTGACGCAGTTTGTTGATGAGTACCGTATGCCCAAGATGCAAGTCGGGTGCAGTGGGATCAAATCCCGCCTTCACGCGCAGCCGGCGCCCGGAGATGAGACGCTCGGCGAGTTCCGATTCGAGCAGAATCTCTTCGGTGCCGCGCTTGATGATACGCAGCGCATCACTGGCCACAGTCATGAAATTATTCCCAAATTGTTAGGCGGTTATTTTCGACGCAAAGGTTACCATAGGCGTCCGGCCAAGGCATGCGGGTTGCTTTAACCGTTTCCAGCCAACGTACCCATGGTCTAGACTTGTGGCTACGATTTTAATATTGACCAAGGTCAGATGCCCTTGCCCAAGAGAATTCTTCGATATCTAAAATCTGTGCCGCGGCGACTTGGAACGGTACCGCCGGAACGAATCCCCCCGAGAGCGGCCTGGCTGCTGGTGCTCGCCGTGGTGCTTACTACGGTTACCATTGCCGCAATCATTCCGAGCCAAGTGGATACATATCCGGAAAATACACGAACGTCTCACGCTCCGGTACAAGCAATCTTGCTGGAGGTTACATCCAAACCAATCGAGGCAAACCGTACAGAACATTCCGTCGTTGGCGGCGAGTCGCCCGCCAGCCATACATGGTTCGAAACCGTGGTTCGGAAGGGCGATACCCTGTCTTCCATTCTGAGGCAGCAAGGCCACGATGATCATGAGATCAGCCGTTTGATTCAGACCAACCCCGAAGCCCGGATATTTCGACACTTGCGCCCCGGGCAAACACTCAGGCTTCGCGCCGACCCCGGCGGACCATGGCAGGAACTCGCCTATGAGACGGAACCCGGCGAGGTATTTCATATCTTTCGTCGCGCCGACCGCCTGGAACTCACCAAAGAAATCCGCAGTTTCGAAACGCGGATTGCTCACGTCACCGGCACTATCGAATCATCGTTGTTCGAGGACGGACAGGAAGCCGGGCTTTCCGACGCGCAGATCATGAAACTCGCCGAAATCTTCGGTTGGGACATCGATTTCGCGCTCGACCTGCGGCGTGGCGACAGTTTTTCAGTGATACACGAAGAAAAATACTGGCGTGGACAGAAAGTGACCGACGGGCCGATTCTGGCCGCTGAATTCATCAACCAGGGAAATATCTTTCGCGCATTCGCGTACCGCGATGTCAACGGCTATACCACTTACTACGCGCCAGACGGTGCCAGTGTCCGCCGACCGTTTTTGCGCACGCCGGTGGAATTCAGCCGCATCACCTCGCGCTTCACCCGTGGGCGTTTTCACCCGATTCTCAAGACGTGGCGGGCGCACAAGGGCGTGGATTACGCCGCCCCCGTCGGGACACCGGTCCGCGCCACGGCCTCCGGACGAATATTGGTCATGGGATGGAACGGAAGTTACGGCAAACGCATCGTCATCCGTCACAGCGCAACTTACAGCACCGTGTACGCCCATCTGTCCCGGTTCAATAACAGCCTCCACGTCGGCAGTTTCGTGGAACAGGGACAAACCATCGGTTACGTCGGCGCCACGGGCCTGGCCAGCGGTCCTCACCTGCACTACGAGTTTCAGGTCGATGGCGTCCACCGCAATCCGCTGACATTCCGTTTTGCAGGTTCCACGCTCATTGCGGAGGAACATCGAGACGATTTCACGCGGATCGTTAAAACCTGGACTGAGCGACTGGATGTCATCGGTCGCAAGGCTCAAGTGGCAAGTGGCAAGTAGCGAGTCGCAAGAAAAACCACTTGCTACTTGAAACTTGCTACTTGAAACTGTCGTTATGAATTACATCGGACTGATGTCGGGAACCAGCGTGGACGGCATTGACGCCGCGCTTATCTCCGTCTCTGCTGACGACCGGCTGACACTCGTTACGACCCACGCCATCCCCTTCCCCGCCGGAATCAGGAATAAAATTTATTCCCTGATGTTGGGCGGCGGCGGCGAAATCGAACGCCTGGGTCAACTGGACATGGCGCTCGGCGAGCTGTTTGCCGATGCCGCCAATGCCGTCATGCGCCAGGCGGGCATGGAGAAAAAGAATATCCGCGCCATCGGCTGCCACGGTCAGACGCTGCGCCATCGCCCGCGCGCCGATCATCCGTTCACCCTGCAAATCGGCAATCCGTCCGTCATCGCCGAACGCACCGGCGTAACCACCGTGGCGGATTTTCGCGCGCGCGATATCGCGGTGCACGGAGAGGGAGCGCCGCTGGTTCCGGTGCTGCATCGGAAATTATTTCATTCACCTAAGGTCAACCGCGTCATCATCAACATCGGGGGGATCGCCAATATTACCTACCTTCCTGCCGACGGCGACAAACCAGTAAGCGGTTTTGATACCGGCCCGGGCAACACGTTGCTCGATCTCTGGGTGCGCCATCACAATGCCCGCGACCGCGATGAGGCGGGACAATGGGCGGCCAGCGGGAAATTCTCGAAAACCTTGCTGGAACGACTGCTGACGGATCCTTACTTTCAGGTTGCGCCGCCAAAAAGCACCGGGCGCGAGCATTTCAATCTGGCGTGGCTCACCGAACACCTGGAGAAAATCCAGCCCAAACCCTCCGCAGCCGACGTCCAGGCAACGCTGGTGCGCTTGACGGTGCAGACCATCGCCGAGGCGGTACGTCGCTTCCTGCCACAAACCCGGGAAACATACGTTTGCGGCGGCGGGACACACAACCGCGAACTGATGTCGGCGCTGAAGGTGCATTTTTCCCGAATGCCGACAGCCACGACAGAGGCGCTCGGGCTGCATCCCGATTGGGTGGAGGCGGTGGCCTTCGCTTGGCTGGCCCATCTGACGCTGGAAGGACGGCCGGGCAACTTGCCCTCGGTCACCGGGGCACAGCGCGCGGTCATTCTCGGCGGGATATATAAAGCTTAGTGGCAAGTAACAAGTGGCAAGGAAATCTGTGAAAAGAAGAAAGGAGGCAAATGCCTCCATTCTTGCTACTTGCGACTTGAAACTTGCTACTTCTTCTTTTAGGCGTTGAAGGATGAACCGCAGCCGCAGGTGGTCTTGGCGTTCGGGTTTTTGATCACGAACTGGGAGCCCTGTATGCCTTCCTGATAATCGATCTCGGCGCCCACCAGGTACTGGAAGCTCAGTGGATCGATCAGCAGGGTCACGCCGGCTTTTTCCACGCGGGTGTCGTCTTCATTGGCGTTCTCTTCGAACGTGAATCCGTATTGAAACCCGGAGCATCCGCCGCCGGAGACGAACACCCGCAACATCAGCCCGGGGTTTTTCTCTTCCTCGATCAGTTGTTTCACCTTTTTCGCCGCGTTGTCGGTGAACATCAAGGGTGTCGGCATTTCAGGCATGGCAGCACTCATCATCTTTCTCCACAAAGCGCATTATTCAACATTCGACAATGAACATATTATCCTACTACTTGACCGGATCGGTCAACAAAACTAGTCCTCGGCATCCGGTTCGCCTTCAGTCGCGGTTTTCAACCGGGTAACGACTCCCTTGCCGTCACGGTTTCCGTCGAGGGATTCACGCACCAGATTGCCGTTGATCACGGCCCCCAAGGCCATTTCGATCACTTTGTAATAAACGTCACCGACAATCTCCGACTTGGTTTGAAGCTCGATGCGTTCGGCGGCACGCACATTCCCTTTGATCGATCCGTTGGTAATGATATGCGGCACGGTAACATTTCCGGTCACGACGGCGTGTTCACTCAGCACCAGCGTGCTGTTGGCATCGCCCTTGGCGGTGATATTGCCGCGAACTTTCCCATCAATGCGCAGCCCGCCGGAAAACACGATATCGCCTTTCAGCTCGCTCTTCACGCCGATCAGCGTATCAATGGTATTGCACGGTTTCTCCGCGGGAGTTTTACCCAAAGAACTCAACATTCGCTATCCCTCCTTGATGTATTTAATTGTAGCCGCGACCGCGTCGGCGGCATGCCCCTCCTGACCGGTGGTCGGCCGATCCTCACCGGAGGGATTATACCAGCGGCCAGTTATAGGTGGCTTCCGCCATGGAGGCTCCGCCCACGGTCGTGATTATGACCTTGATTCGCTTGGGTTGAAAATTCCGCGGCAGTTCCAGTTTTCCTTCGATATCCTGGAAATACTTGAAGTTCACTGGTATCGGCCGCTCGTTCGCGGCCGGCACCCGGACCACCGCGTCTTCCCCGACCTGAATACCGCTGATCTCGAAACTGGCGCGTCCGTGCACGGTACTTTCGTGCTTCAACGCCTGGATCAGCACCAGCTTGTAACGGAATTGATTCGAGGTACCGATTGGTTCGATGGCGAGATTCTGAATCCGCAGACCGGTTTTCTTGTCGACCGGTGAAATGATATTACGGTAAAAATTCAGTTCCTCCCGGAGTTTGACGATCTCCTGCGCGGAGGCCTTCAAGGACTTGTCAAGATCCTGGTACGCCGCCTGATCCATCTGCACGGTGCGTTGCGCGCGCGCGAGCGACTCCTGCAACTCCTGATTTTTTTCCCGCAGCTGGCGGATATCCTCCTGCAAGGCGCGCTGGGCCTGCTCGGCCGACTCGCGCTCGAAGCCGGCGCGATTCAGTCCGTAGTTGTAGATCAGTCCCGCCAGCGCGAGCAGGGCCACCGCCAGGATCACCGTCAACAGCAGCTTGATGCGTGGCGAGTATCGCGGCTTGATGACCAGGTCGCCGGGCTTGTTTAAATCAATCATCGGGAAAGTCCGTCGGGTTCATCTGAACATAGTCTGACCGGTGACCGATCACAAGGGCTCGAAGACATCAGGGTAGTACCGCGGGATGATCCAGCCCGGTGCGCTCGTCGAGACCGAACAGGATGTTCATGTTCTGGACCGCCTGCCCGGCGGCCCCTTTAACCAGATTGTCGATCACCGACAACACCACCACGATGTCACCGCCTTGCGGTTGATGCACCGCCAGCCGGCAGTGATTGGCGGCGCGCACCGCGCGCGTTTCGGGATGACTGCCGGGGGGCATGACATCCACAAACGGTTCACGCGCGTAGCGCTGCTCGAATAACGCCTGCAGGTCGGTCCCCGGTTTGGTCAGTCGGGCATACAGCGTCGCGTGGATGCCGCGAATCATCGGGGTCAGATGCGGCACGAAGGTGAGCTTGACCGAAGTGCCGCACGCGGCATCCAGACCCTGGCAGATTTCCGGCAAGTGGCGGTGGCCGGGGACGGCATAGGCCTTCATGTTATCCGCCGCTTCGCAGAACAGGAGATCGGCCTCAATCTTTTTCCCGGCCCCGCTCACGCCCGATTTGGCATCGGCGATGAGATGCTGCGTATCCACCAGTCCCTGCTCCAGCAACGGGAGAAAACCCAGTTGCACCGCCGTTGGGTAGCAGCCGGGATTGGCGATCAGGCGGGCGGTTTTGATTCTGTCGCGGTTCATTTCAGGCAATCCGTAGACGGCCTCGGCAAGCAGCTCGGGGCAGGCGTGCGGCATGCCGTACCACGTTTTCCATACGGCGGCATCGCTCAGACGGAAATCGGCCGCCAGATCGATCAGTTTCACGCCGGATTGAAGTAGCGCGCGCGCCTGCGTCATGGCCACGCCGTTCGGCGTGGCCGAAAACACCACGTCACAACCGGCAAGGGTTTTCGGATCCGGGGCGGAAAAGGCCAGGTCCAGATGTCCGCGCAGGCTGGGGAAAAGCTCTGCCACTTTTTTCCCGGCCTCGCCGCGCGAGGTGATGACCCGCAGATCCGCCTGCGCATGCGCCGCGAGCAGGCGCAGCAATTCCACGCCGGTATATCCCGTGCCGCCGATAATGCCGATTTTGATCATAAATTCAGACGCAAGATACAAGATACACGCAGCAAGTTACAAGGTTAGGCGAGCGCAAGGCCGGAAGTTTTACTTGCCTCTTGTATCTTGCACCTTTTATTTGCTGCTGAAATAAAAAAACGGGGCCCGAAGGCCCCGTTCACGTGTGTTGCTTCTTTAGTTATTGGTGATTTAGCCGTGCTTAGAAGTTCAGCACGATCTGAGCCTGGAAACCGCTCGGATCGCTGCCGGCAGTCGGTGCGCCCAAACCGAGGCTGGCGGCGCCGATCATGCGGCCTTGGCAGACGGCGGCCGACTCGTTATCGATCGAGGAATAGATCGCACGCACCGTGGTCAGCTTGGACAGCTTGTGCGCGAAACCGACGGAGGTTTGATCGCAATCCGCGTTGGCGACCGATGAGTCGTGCTGGGCAAAGGTGACCATGACGGCGTTATTGCCGAAACTGTACTGGCCGCCGAGCACGGTGGTGTCAACTTCGGTGCTCCCGCCCAAGGCATCTTGGGTCTGCATCGCCGCGACGATCTTGAACGCATCGATATCGAACGTCGCGACGACCTTGTTGGTCTTGTCAAGACCCGTGGCACCCTGATTGTCTCGGTCCTCGAAGCCGACGCCGATATAGAACGGTCCGCTCGTGAACGAGGCGGCGATCGTGGTCGGGTTCGATTCGGTCGATAGACCCGTCTCACCGCGCGAGGACTCTACGCCGAACGTGAAACCGCTCCAGGTTGGTGATTGGTAGCCGATCGCATTCGGGATCCGGGAATCGCCCTGCCAGCCGTTGGTCGACCAGTCGGCGATGGAGTCGCCCATGATTTCAGCCGGGAACTGGATTTTTTTGTAGTAGGTTTGATAATGACCGGCCCGAAACGTACCCCAACTGCCCTGCAGGCCGACGGACACGCTGCGGCCGGCGCCCGATACACCGGTGTTGTCGTCGACATCGTACAGCAGTTCCATCCCGTAGACCGCCTTGAGGCCGCCACCGAGATCCTCGGAGCCTTTGACGCCGAGACGGGATGAGTCGTCGGTCACGCCCAGCGTATCGCCATTGGCGCTGTTGCCGTTATCGACGGCGGCGATACCGACATTGAACTTGCCGTAGACCGTGGGGGCCGCGTGCGCCGCGAGCATCGGTCCGGCGACCAGTGCTGCGCCGACAGCGGCGATAAGAAGCTTCTTGTTCATCGATTCCTCCTGGAATGAAGGTTGTTTAAGAGTAATTACTCGCACGCAATTCTATTTGCGCTTGGGCTATGTATAGCACAGCTTTTTGCGGATATGCAACTCATTTATGTATATCTACCACAAAAGATTAATATGTATCTATTTTGCAACAAGTGGCCATGTTTTGTGACCTTGGCCCAATCAGGCATGAGGTAAAAAAACACGCGCAATTCCACATGAATTCACTACGGTCTCAAGCTGGATTGAAGCTGGAATCATGGTGGCTTGTCACTCTTAAAACTGTGGGAGGGATACTTCGCTTTTCGGACTGGTTACGCTGCCTTCGCCTGATCAGCCGGTTCTAAGCATGACCGGCTTTGCCTCGCTTGATCGACAAGGTTTGCCATCAATGAGCAAACCGATACGGGAGACGGCGACTCGGGGTGCCGCGACCGTTGTGTCTCACTCCGGCACGGCGGATCAAACCTTTTAGGTTCTCATCCCAGTCCCGGTTGAATAAAACAAAGCGGCCTCATGGGGCCGTATTGGTCTATTGGCTCGGGACTAGTATTACTCGGACTTTCTGCGCTCCGCAATCCTGCTTCGCTTGCAAGCCGGGGCGCAAAGGTCCGCAGGACCTTTGC
>NZ_JBBDYL010000003.1:0-4724 GCF_040901545.1 Sulfuricaulis sp.
GCCAGAAACGACAATCCCCTACAGCGTGACACTGTAGGGGATTGTCGGTGATGCGTTTCAGGTAATCAACACCTTTGCGGAACGGCTAGCCCGAAGGCCGCCTTTTTCATGACGCAACAGGCCGTGCTTAGTCGCGCTCGCCTCCCAGTGCCATCAGCAGATGAAGCAGGTTGACGAAGATGTTGAACAGGCTCAGGTAGACGCCGGTGGTCGCCATGATGTAATTGGTTTCGCCACCGTTCACGATGCGCGACAGGTCGTGCAGCAGGAACAGCGAGAACACCACCACGACCAGGGCGGAGATCGTCAGCGCGAGCGCCGGGATCTGCAGGAACATGTTCGCGAGCATCGCGAGCAGCAGCACGATCATGCCGACGAACAGGAACTTGCCCATGAAGCTGAAGTCGCGGCGCGTCGTGGTCGCGATGATCGCCATCACGAACAGCACCGTTCCGGTACCCATCGCGGCAATGCCGACGAGCTGCGGGCCGTTCTTCAGCGCCAGGGCGACCGTGAGAATCGGGCCCAGGAACCAGCCGAGCAGCAGGGTCATGCCGAGCAACAGCACGACGCCCACGCCGCTATTGCGGTATTTCGCAATCGCAAACTGCAGCCCGATGACACCGGCCAGCATCAGCAGCATGCTGAGGATAGGGTTCTGCATGATGATTCCGGTGGTGCGCATTCCGATGAACGCGCCGATCACGGTCGGAACCATCGTCAGCGCGAGCAGGAAGTAGGTATTGCGCAGCACCTTCTGCTGCTCGAGACCAATCTCCTGTCCCGGTATTCGATAAGCGGTTTGTCCGGATCTCGTGTCAGGTTGCATAAAATTACTTCTCCTCTCGAGGTTGCTGAAAATCGCTGCGTGTAAGACTACCGAAGGGGCCCGGAAGTTGCAATCAAAATACGTCTGGAACCGCTCCCCACGGGCGGGCTCAACCATTTGATAATAGGTGTTATTATGAATCGCGCCTGATCCGGCCGCACACGCGTGGCGGGTGATGTTCGAGGATTTTCCCGTCCGGAAGGGTGGCAGAGCGGTCGAATGCACCAGTCTTGAAAACTGGCATGTCCGCAAGGACATCGTGGGTTCGAATCCCACCCCTTCCGCCAACACAAAGAGCGGCCCTTGCGGCCGCTCTTTGTGTTGGCCGGGGTGTGTGGACAAAACCACTGGTTCGACAATCGGACGTCCTGTGAACGTCCGATTGGACGCCGGGGCGGTTTAAGCCCCGGCGGTCCCGAGGTGGATTGTGCCGAGGGATGACGGGATCGCCTTAAGGTGAGACCGTCACAATCCCACCCCTTCCGCCACTCAAAAAAACCACCCCTGCGGTCGCTTTTTCAACGGCAGTGGGTCTGTCGACAAACCCCACCTAACGCGACTTTGCGCCGTTCGCCGCGGCTCTGGTTCGGCAGACGAAAGGAGAACATAAGGGTTTGTCCTAAAAGGACAATTTTGGTATAATTGCTCCGTTTTCCGTTTTACATCTGGTTGCTGCATTTCGCCTTGGCGCGGGGAACGTAGCGACCAACCTGGCGCTCCCCCCTGCAATGCGGGGTCAAACCACCGGGCGATTGCGGGTTTTACCCGTGATTTACCGGCATCGGGGCTCCGGTCATGGCAGAACACGCGGCACCGTCGCGCCGCCGGATTTACTCTCTTTGGTTCAGCCATGGCGAATTGAGCGGACTGCGCGTTTGCAGGCCAACGACAAGCTTCAGGCCGGCTGCCGCAATGCCGGCGTGGAAAAGCGAAGGAGATCGACTATGGAAGCATGGAATGAAGCCAAACTGGACGTCGGTTTTTACGATGACCAACGCGCCCTGCTCGGGCTGAAATGCAGCGTAAGAGTGGTTGCGAGCTCGCTATCCATCAGCTGCCTGTTTCTGGAGGAGGAGGTGGCTTTGCACGGGTTGCGCAACGGGCAGGGGCACTATCACATGGTCGCTTCGAACGGCAGCATGCAGGCGACGCTGCACCGGTTCAAGGACAGCCAGATACTCGAGGGGTTCTGGACACGGCGCGGGCGCCGCGGTTTCTGGCGCATCCAGTTGCCGGAGGTTGCACTTGCGGCCGAGGCGACGAAAGCGCCGGCACGCAAGAAAACCACGGCAGTTGCACGCGCAGCGCCGAAGAAGCGCAAACGCTCGCCGGCGATCGCCGCTTAACTGTCGCGCGAGCGGCAGCCGCCGCCACGCTCAGCGCGCGAGGTCCGCGCGCCCGGCGTCGGCCCAGCAGTTCGGTGTCTCGAAGACCCGCACTTTTTCCAGCAGCAGATTGTTGCCGTAGCGGTCCCGGTACACGGAGTCGAGCAGGCGCAGCGCCGTGATGGCCAGGTGTTCGGCTGTCGGCGGGGCGTCGAACGACACGGTCTTGTGCCCGGGTATCGAGCGCAGGAATTCCACCACGGCATTGTCGCCGCGCCAGACGAGGAAGGCATGGTCCCACGCATCAACGAGGTGGCGCTGCGCGACCGCCTTGACCTCGGCAAAATCCATCACCATGCCCTGATTGCTGGCGCCCTCGTCGGCGATCACCGGGCCGGACAGGGTCACTTCGATCGCATAACGATGCCCGTGCAGGTGACGGCACTGGCTGTCGTGGTTGGGGATGCGGTGACCGGCGTCAAACTCCAGCCTGCGGGTGATGCGCATTGAGGGGGCTCGGAAACGAGCGCGCATTATAGCAGGGCACGGCGCGATATTCGCCGCCGCCCGCCTGCGGCAAGCGGTTATTTCCGCTTGTTATTCTTCGTCGCTGCCGCCTTCTTGAGGTTGCTGTAGAGGCGCGGATTGGCTTTTTTCAGATACGACACGACCTCGAAATCCGTGCCGCGGGCCTTGGCGAGTTCTATGCCTTCGATGTGCACGAGGCGCAGCAGCTCCCGCACCGGCTTGGGCATGCCGCGTCCGCTCTCGTAGCGTGAGCCGCCGCTCTGGGTAACGCCGATGCGCGACCAGAATTCCTGTTGATTCATGCGCAGCTTGCGCCGAATATCGCGGGGATTGGTTATGCGTTCGAATGGTTTCATCGTCATCCGGTCCTGATTTTGAAAATCGAAGCTGATATTCAATTGACATGGACCGGCCCGGGAGGTTCACTGCAGGCTGGATTCCCGGTCCCCGCGCGCGGCGCGGCCCCGGCCGCGTCCTCGTTTTTCCGATAAAAATCAATTAAAATAGCCAGCTTTTTTGACCCCCGGCGACAGCGGCATGGCTTTGATCGTTCAGAAATACGGCGGCACTTCGGTCGGCAGCGCCGAGCGCATCAAGAATGTCGCTCGCCGCGTGGCGCGCTGGAAGGGGAAGGGTCACGACGTCGTCGTGGTCGTGTCGGCGATGTCGGGCGAGACCAACCGTCTGATCGCGCTGGCGAAGGAAGTGCAGGGCACGCCGGATCCGCGCGAGCTCGACGTCGCACTGTCGACCGGCGAGCAGGTGACCATCGCCCTGTTGTCGATGGCCTTGATCGACTTGGGGGTCCGGGCGCGCAGCTACACCGGCGGGCAGGTCAAGATCATGACCGACAGCGCCTTCACCAAGGCGCGCATCGTCAGCATCGATGAGGCCCGTATTCGCGCCGACCTCGCCCACGGCCATGTCGTCGTGGTAGCGGGGTTCCAGGGAGTTGATGAGGCCGGCAACATCACCACGCTGGGCCGCGGCGGTTCCGATACTACGGGCGTTGCGCTCGCCGCCGCCCTCAAGGCCGACGAATGCCAGATCTATACGGACGTCGACGGCGTCTACACCACCGATCCGCGGATCGTGCCGGAAGCGCGGCGGCTGAGCACCATCACGTTCGAGGAAATGCTCGAGATGGCGAGCCTCGGGTCCAAGGTGCTGCAGATCCGCTCGGTGGAATTCGCCGGGAAATACCGGGTAAAGCTGCGCGTGCTGTCGAGCTTCGAGGAAGAGGGCGAGGGCACGCTCATCACATTTGAGGAAGACGACAAGATGGAACAGGCGATTATTTCCGGCATCGCGTTCAACCGCGATGAAGCGAAGATTACGATTCTGGGCGTGCCCGACCGGCCGGGCATCGCGTACCAGATCCTGGGGCCGGTGGGCGACGCCAACATCGACGTGGACATGATCGTGCAGAACGTCGGCCACGACGGGTTGACCGACTTCTCCTTCACGGTCCACCGCAACGACTATCAGAAGACGCTCGATACACTCAAGCCGGTGATCGCGCACATCAAGGCGCGCGGAATCCATGGCGGCGACAAGATCGCGAAGGTGTCCGCCGTCGGCGTGGGCATGCGCTCGCACGCGGGCATTGCGAGCACCATGTTCCGCGCGCTGGCCGAGGAAGGCATCAACATCGAGATGATCTCCACGTCCGAGATCAAGGTGTCGGTGGTAATAGACGAGAAGTACATGGAACTCGCGGTACGGGTGTTGCACAAGGTGTTCGGGCTCGATCAGCCGGCGGCGTGATGCCGCGGGCTGCTGTGATATCCTAGCCGCCGTGGGTGCGGTGCCGCAGGCGGGTGGGCGCAGCCCATCATGCGCGGAGCGCCTTCGACAGCTCGACCGGCGACGAGTGAAGAAGTGATGCGGTTGGAAAGAGGTTGAGGTCACCGGAGAGATGGCCGAGTGGTCACGGCGTAGCCGTCGTACATCGTGCGCGGAGCGTCTTCGACAGCTCGACCGGCGCCGAGTGAAGAAGTGATGCGGTTGGAAAGAGGTTGAGGTCACCGGAGAGATGGCCG
>NZ_JBBDYL010000003.1:4824-9363 GCF_040901545.1 Sulfuricaulis sp.
AGTGGTCACGGCGTAGCCGTCGTACATCGTGCGCGGAGCGTCTTCGACCACTCGAGTGATGCGATTGAGCGAAGAATTGCGGTAGGATTGAGATTACGGGTCAAGGAGAGATGGCCGAGTGGTCGAAGGCGCTCCCCTGCTAAGGGAGTATGGGAACAAAATTCCCATCGAGGGTTCGAATCCCTCTCTCTCCGCCAGTCAAGTCAAATAAGTGCCTGTTATGCCTGTTTATGCAGGAGTAGGATCGAGGTCTACCCATACTCCTACCCATATTCCGGCTACGTTCCGCACCTAACGAGTAGCACGCGCCTCGCAAGGCATACCCGCCTTCTCGGGCTACGTCTATGTGGCGGGCAGCAGCGCGAGCACGTTCTGGCCGGATGGCCGGGGGGGTATGTTCGCCTATTGCGTCCTACGGGGCGATCTCACGAGCATATATTCGCCTCTCCCTTTGCGCTGCTTCCCGGTGGCAGAGGGGGGGGTGCGGATGGGACTCCGGTATCGAGCGTTGCGCTACCTCCTGCCGCCAGAGGGGGGGGCATTCGTGAATAGGGTGGTGCGGAGTACAGATGAAAGCCAGACGGTCTACCAGCATTGACGATCTGAGAATGAAGTTCCGGGCCTAAATCCGGCCTTGGTTTGTCAAGTGCATAATCGCCTATGGATTACTCACTACATACACGCGAGAGCAATTTGTCGAACTCTTGTTCCTCTCTGCGTCGTTATGTGAAGGACTCCGGAACTCCGCTTGCAGGCCTCAACCCAGAATGTCAGGGTTCCAGTAGACAGCTCACTTGCACAGGAAGGACAGAATTGGTTTTTTACCCCGTCGCGCGTGATAGAAAGCCAGACATCTCCCACTTCAATCTCGTCGCTCGCCCAAGGAAGGCGTTGAATGACTCTAAATACTCCGCCCTGCCAGTCAAGTCTGGCCCCTAAGCTTTTCTCAATGAAATCGTTCCCTTGCGGCTGACTGGGGATAAGGCTCACTTGCGTCGGAGTCGTTGCACCTGAAGCATCGCTGGCTTGGGAAAACCGTTTGCTTGTCGCGGCTGCTCCTGCCGCCATATTTCTCATATTTTCGATACGCTCCGAACTCATCGGATGCGTACTGAGAAAGGGAATCGAAAAGCCAGCGCCTGCGCTAGACATCTTCTCCCAAACGCGTACGGCACCCTGCGGATCAAAGCCTGCTGCCGCCATGTATTCCACGCCTTTTCTGTCTGCGTCACGTTCCTCATCTCTTGTATAAATCGTTGAGACTGCGGTCGTGCTAACCTCGGCGACAGTGTTCCCCATCGGCACCCCCGCTGCGCCTAAAACCACACCAAGCACCGTAGCAATCCCTTGGCGCACCGCTTCACGCCCCTGCCTTTGTGCACCGTGATTTAACGCATGATGGGCATACTCATGTCCTATGATTGCAGCGTGGCTGTCCCAATCTGTTCCCATCAGTCGTAGCATCGCGGTATTAATTGCGACCACGCGCCCTAGCTGAGGATGCGTTCCGGCAAAAGCGTTGGGTTCATCGCCTGCTTGGATTAGGAGTTCTGCATATCCAACGCCAGCGGCGCTCTCAATCTGCCTTTTTATTTCGACGAGCCTTCGAATCGTAGAAGTTTCAACGGTTGCAACAGTTTCGTCACCGTGAGTTAAACGGATTCGAGCGTGCGGCACATTCGCAATATCTGATGCCTTCCAGATTGGAGATTGAGTTGCGCACCCGGCTAGACTTAAGACGGCGACAAGTAGACCAAGATAAAAAGTGCTGAACATATTGCCCCCCCCTTTCGGCCCGTCACTTATAGATTTATTTTTTCGCCACTCCCACGGTGGCTATGGTCCATTGTCCTGCCATACTCACCGTTTCTGCGCCTTGACCGCGATCTCAACTGCTTCGTAGGCCACTCTCTCCGCCGGGGGCTGTTCATTAGCATACTCCCGATACCACCACGCCAGACCAACCCGCACCTGCTCTAAATTCACGTCCTGGCCGTCAATAAGAACTGCCAGTCCGACCCGGAATGGCCCGGAAAACTCTTTGCGTCCAATGCCGTGAGCTTCGTACCAATGTACCTCGGCCTGTCGAACGGTGCCATCCGGTACCCAACGCGCGAATATCAGCTTGATCGACCGTCGCTCGAGATGGCCCCGCCGCGTTCCCTATCAGGCTCCGGGATTTCTTATACGCCCACCGCACTTCGTGGGCAGGGCCCAACTCGTCTCCGTTGACAAAGAAAGCCATATCAACGTCAGATTGGCAATCCCGTCGCTATGGATTGTCGAATATCAACGGCTGTCTTTCGGAGCGGCAGTTCGCGCTGCTGTAGCGTGCGCGAGGGTGGGGGGCTATTCCCCGCAGACCGGCGTGCCAAGTAGAGCACTCGACGCGGAGGTATTGCAGACAGTCAGCGAGCTACCGAGGGGGCATCAACCCGCCCGAAGTGCCAGGAGAAGTAATCTTCGGCGCCGGCGTAGAAGGCGAGCCGATCTGCGCGGGAAAAGGTGCAGGCGGGCCCCGACGCAACTCGGCCCCGCCGTGCTTAGCGTATGAGCGCACCCGCGGGTTCACGCGGAGCTGTACTCTCTCGCAGGGTATCGTAGCTGAGATTCCTCAGAATTTCCGCCGCTTCACACGCTCACATTGTCCAGCAGCAAGGGCCGGGTCTTGCGTAGTACCCATCCGGAATCGACCGGTGTACCGGTCAATCACTATCCGAGCGTCCGACAGCCAATGGAAGGACAACGTATTGTCTGTGATGGAAACGTGATTCGCCTTATGGCCATTCACGATCGCCTCATTATTCCCTTCGTTATACAACACTCGGATTGATGTTGCGTGATAATTCGGAGCAATCGAACTAAGAAGTACGCACGTTAAAGAGATGAAATGGAGTCGTGCAGTTACCTCGTTAGTAAGTGGATCGTATTCAAGGATTACACAGGAAGATAATTTTTGTGGGCTGCATTTATCGTTTACCTTCTCCTTTTCGATGCTGTAGCCCAGCAACTCGTCGTATCCAGGTAGAGTCGGATCAGTGCAATACCACTGAGCAAGTCGCGGCACATTGGTAAAGGTCTTTCCTCCAAACTGATTCTTACATTCATATACCTCTGCGATTGCCGTCGAGGTTACGGCAAGCATAAGCATCGCTAGAAAGATGCATTTCATGGAATCGCTCTCTTTTGTTCGTTGATCGCCACTTGTCCGGAACCTTTGTCTACTGCAATTGAAAATCGCGCTCTAGACAACAAACCACCGTTTTCGCTTTAGCAGATTCGCCTTTGACGCAAGCTATCAAACATATCGCGGCTGAAACGATAGATGTCGTTGCAAACTGCCGCCACGCCGTCGTCATAGCCGCGACGATACGAAGCGTCGGAAAATGGGTCATCGCTGTTGCGGCAAGCGCCAAGAATGATCCCGGCTAGCAGAATTGCAATCGTGGTCTTGATTCGCATCTCCCCTCCGGTCTTTTGATTGATTGGAATTCATGTTCGATGCACCCGCCTAAGTTTTGTCCGCGTCACGCAAGATTTCGTAAACACGATCCTCAAGCGCTGCCAATCGTTCTCCAGCGCGTTCCGACTCTCCAGCTAGCCGCCAGTAAGTCCGCCACCGCTGCCATTTCGGCTTTAGCGCTCTCCGGGAGGTGTCAATCTTAGCCCGACTGATCGTCTTCCGTAGGCGGCGCATTAACCGCCTTGCGGGGGCCTCTCGCTCGACGGGATATACGAGGCGAAGGCATGCCCGGCAAGCTATGTCAGTGGCGCCATAAAGCACGCAGCACCGCCTTTGGCATCGAGGGCAGGAAAACCATACCCGGCGACCGCCGAGACTGCCTGGTGTCCATTGCAGGCCGATCACAGTATCGCCCACTGTTACCCGGTCTGGCCCCACCCATACGGCCACAGGTCCAAAGGACCTACCCTGAGACGCCCAGCTCAAGGTGAAGCAGGTAAACGGGGTCAGCAACGACTGCTGTCGCCACCGCCGCAGGTCCAGCGCCAGAGACTCGTCTATAGTTGCCTGTCTACTACGCCGTCCGAACCAGCCGCTACCAATGCCGCCCATGGGGATCAATCCCGATCGGTTAGAAAGAGTCTTTGGTATGAAACCGGGCATCCCGGATTGTCAGTGAACCGTGCCGCCGTGCCGATGAATCAGGTTAAGCAACAGGAAGGGATCATATCTGGCGCGGGGAATCCGCAACTCGCAACTCATAACAGCGGCGTCCGGCATTGCACTCCGGATTGCCACGGCCAGGAAAACGGACTCTGGATCGCTATCTGCATCTGTAACCACGGCGTAACGGATTCCTGGATGGCCGGCGAGCATGGCTATCACCCGTTGCCGCCTTGCTTGCGTTGCTGGACTGCCGGATGGTTGCGTGTTGCATTCCCTAGGGTGCGCAACTTGCAACTTCAACGGTTGCACGGTTGCGTTGCAGGTTGCGTCGTCCGGTTGCGCACGCAACATTTCCCTAAGTAGTCATTTTCATAAATACGCGAACGTATAAATGTTGCCAAGTGTGACTC
>NZ_JBBDYL010000004.1:0-74322 GCF_040901545.1 Sulfuricaulis sp.
ATTTGAGGGCGCCGCGCATCGTGGCCTTCACGCGGACATTAAGCAACCGGTTGGGTCGTCGTACGAAACCGCGCCACTCGAAGTATCGAAGCCCGCGAACTACAAGGGCCCCTTCAATTACGCTGCCTTTCGTGATGCCGCGGAGGCGTATTACCGCGGATTGGTCGGAAGTCAGGGTGGCGGCATTCGAGTAGGCGGTGGACGCAACATCCGGATGAGGAACAATCGGTTCGCCAAAGAATCCGTCAGCGAATTCGACGTTGATTCTTCAGGGGGGGTGGTAAGACGCCCAACCATCCGTTCAACGCCGACGCGCCGCAAGCGGCGCGCGGGTTAACGGCACGTTAGAGAGCAACAGTAACCTCAAAGGAGAACGCAATGCGAACGACTCATTGGCTGATGACTGCGACACTTGGACTGCTGCTTACGGGCTGTGCGGGCATTAGTACCGCCCCGACACCGGAAGCGCGACAGGCTTTGGCTCCAACCGGCAAGCTTCGCGTTGCGCTCCAGCTTGCCAATCCCTTAAACGTAATACGCGACTCCGCGTCGGGGGAGATGAAGGGAGTGGCGTTCGATCTTGGAAACGAGTTAGCCCGGCGCCTGGGGGTTCCGTTTGAGCCCGTTCTGTACCCATCGGTCGGAGCCCTTCTCGACAGCGGGAAATCCGGCGCTTGGGACGTGGCCTTTGTCGGGTTTAGTCCTGCGCGGGCAAAGGAGTGGAATTTCACCGGGCTGCATCTGGAAGTCGAATTCGGCTACCTCGTCCCGGCCGGTTCTGCCATCTCAACAATGGCTGATGTGGATCGGCCCGGGATTCGAGTTGCCGTGCAGGAGAAGTCCGGCCCGGATAGTTTTTTTTCTCGCACGCTAAAAAATACCGTGATGGTCCGAGCATCAAGCAACCCTGGCGCATTGGAGGCGCTGAAATCCGAGAGAGCAGACGTAATGGGCAGTCTCAAGCCAATCCTGTTCGATATGTCGAATCAATTGCCTGGTTCTCGAGTTCTTGACGGTCGGCCCGGCGTCGATCCGCACGCTATGGCGATGCCGAAGGGACGGGACCCCGGGGTGGCGTACGCGCGTAGGTTCATCGAGGAAGCGAAGTCCGAGGGTCTGGTGAAAGCCGCGATCGAGAGGGCCGGTTTACGCGGCGTGATTGTTGCCCCACTCAAGTGATGCTCTCTAACCATTGGGTTGAGAAGGACGCTGAAGAACGCGCCTCTCACCCAAAGCGTTATACAGCTCGCGAGTCTTGTTCATGGAATTAGATAATGTAGAAAAACTCTTTCGCTTCGCGGCTCGTGCCCAGAAACGACTTGGCATTAAGAATGGCGGCGGCACCAACTGGTATGCGAAGGTCGATAGCGGCGAGACCCATCACTACTTGTTAAACGGCGTGAAATCGCCGGAAGAAATTGAAGAAGATATCTTGGCAGCCTTTCACTGGCTTTGGAGCATCAAGGACAATGTGAAAGATTATTGTGAGAAGAAAGGTGCTGCTAGTCGTTGGATCGAGGCCGAAATCAGCGCGGACCCCTACCTGTGTGTTTGCGGCGATATTGCGAATAGAACAAAACATCCAAGCCTCAAGAAAGGCAGCAGGTCAAACAAGTACCCTGTGCTAGGAAAACTTAAATACCAAATCCCGCAAGAGGCGCTCGGCTCAATTACGGTTGGGGCATTTGATGTAACGACCGACATCGCAAAGCCGGAGCTTGTGAGTCTTAAGATGCCGATCTTAAGCAGTGACGGAAAATATCTTGGAGATGCCTTCAAGTATATTGAGTACGGATTGAAGGCGTGGGAAAGGATCATTGATCGTGCAGAAAAAGCTGTATAACACGTCGCTCAACCTGACTCACTACGTCGGCTCTTCGCGCCTCGTAGCTCGCAGGTTAGCTTTGCGTTAGGGCCCACAAGGAGGAATATCGATGCGCGTACTAAAGAGACTCGGCGTAACCATCGCCGCGTTCGTTGTTGCTGGCATTTTCGTAGCACTGTGGCGTGAGGCGGTTCCGGCTGGTGCCTTTTCTGGGGTCGTTATGGCTCTTATTGCCGTCGGTATAGTCTTCGGCACATGGAAGTGGACGGAAAGGCTTAAATGAAAACTCTCATTTCTTTGTTCTTCGTTGCGGCGCTCCTCGCCTCGTTCCCTGTTACTTCGAAAGAAGTCGATAATCCTTATCTGAAGTGTGTGGCGCAAACAAAGGATCAAGATGCTTGTCTGGACAAAGTCGGTCGAGATCATTGGACGCCGTACAAATCTCCAGACGACTGCATCATAGTCAAAGAAACTCTAGAGACAGCGGAAAAGTCTAATTGGAAATTTTCTTACAAAATTCTCTTCTTCAACGAGCGTTGTAAATCTCTTCGGCAGCCCCACTTTGAGAGAAAAAGCCGTGAGCCCTAACTGTGTTTTCAATTGGACGCGGTGTAACATCGGCGCAATATTTTGCGTTCGTGCCTCGTGCCGGCATAAACGGCGTTTGGGTGCAAAAACATGACAAACTTTCTCATTAATCAAGAATGGAAGAAGAATCCGAGTCTCGCATCGGGAGACCTTGCAATTCTTAAGTTTCAAGATGGCTTTACGTATTCGATCAAATGCATCGTAAAGAGTGTTGCAAGTAACAACATCAATGGGCATATTGAGGCTGTCTTTGATGCTCAGTCTGGCGGTGAGTTGGTGCAACACGCAATGAAAAACAAAAAAATTTCGTTCACTACTCAACACGTCTTCAAAGTCATCAAGAGAAATGCACCCTAACTACGCGTTCGAGGCCGACGCGGTAAGACAGCACGCTGTTTCCTGTTATGTTCGTACCCCGCGCGTCTCAACGCGGCGTTAATCATCAAAGAAAAATCCTATGCACCAAATCCTCGTCTATGCCGATTCGCTGTCTTGGGGCCTCATCCCGGATTCCCGCGAGCGTCTTCCTTTCGAAGATCGTTGGCCCGGAGTCATGGAAGCGGAGTTGGTTAAGCGCGGGTTGTCGATACGCGTCATCGAAGACTGCCTGAACGGCCGCCGTACTGTCTTCGAGGACCCGTTCAAGCCCGGTCGCAACGGACTCGTCGGCCTGGAACAGCGAATCGAGATCAACTCGCCATTGCGGCTCGTCATCCTCATGTTGGGCACCAACGACTTCCAGTCGACGCACCAGCACAACGCGTGGCATTCGGCGCAGGGCATGGCGGCGCTCGTGGATGCCATCCGCCGCGCGCCGATCGAGCCGGGGATGCCGGTTCCCGAGATACTTATCGTGGCGCCGCCCGCCTTCCAGACTCCAAAAGGCACCATCGCCCCAAAGTTTCTTGGGGCGAAAGAGAAAAGTGTCAGTCTCGCGGCGGCCTACGAAGCAGTCGCGCGCGAGCGCGGCTGTGGTTTTTTCGATGCCGGGATAGTTATCACAACGAGTTCGGTGGACGGCGTGCATCTGGACGCGGAACAACATGGTATCTTGGGGCACGCGCTTGCGGAGACTGTGGCCCGGCAGCTCGAGCGAGACTAGTCGCCTACTGAAATTATAATTTGACCTTGCGTCCGTTAATTATTTGTTTGGAGTCAGATCACAATTATCACTAATATAAGCGGAAACCGTGATCTAACACCAATTATTTTGAGATTAATTACATGGCTGGACGATGATCGCTCGTGATACTGACCTTCCCGCACAGATGCGGGCAAAGCGACTACGATTCGATCGTTATGTACTGGATTTGGATCGCGGCTGCCTCCTTCTCGACGGGAACGAGATCGCACTACGGCCCAAGACTTTCGCGGTCCTGCATTACCTAATTGAAAATGCCGGCCGGCTTGTTTCGAAAGACGATCTCTTTGCCGCGGTCTGGCCGAATCTCGTTATCACCGACGATGCTTTGGTGCAGAGCATCGGCGAGCTGCGGCGGGCGCTTGGAGACGACGGGCCACGCCTGATCACAACGATTCCGCGCCGCGGCTATCGATTTGAATCTGACGTGTCGGCTGTTGCAGCAGTTGATCAGTTTTCAGTAAATGCCGCCCCGATATTGGCTGCGTCCGGTGATGAGGTTCCATCGCCAGAGATTATCGTCAAGGTGCGTACGCCTCTCAGTTTTTTCACCACGGCGTCTACCGACTGGCGCATTGGGTTGTTCGTTTCGTTCACTTTCGCCGGTTTGCTTGCTGCAGGAGTGCTGTGGAGCGGCATCGCGAGCGACTGGAGATTTCTGCACGTTTTGGGATACGGCGACCGATCCGCAATCAAGAACCCCGCAATTGGTGCGAAACCTTCGGTTGCTGTGCTCCCGCTTGTTAACCAGAGCGATGATTCGGGTCGAGAGTATTTCGCGGATGGATTGACGCAGGATATTATCAACGCGCTGGGTCGGTTCTCCGCGCTGACGGTCATCTCGTGGAACGGTGTCTTCCCCTACAAGGGAAAGCCTGCGAGCCCGGAAGCGATCGGCCGCGATCTCGCCGTCACCTATCTGGTCGAAGGCAGCGTGCGCCAGATCGGGGACCGCGTGCGGGTGAGCGCGCAACTCGTCGACACGCGCCAGGGACGGGTGCTGTGGTCTGCCCGCTTCGACGAGGCGCTGGCGGACGTGTTTGCGCTGCAGGACAACATTACCACGCAGATCGTCAGTGCCCTGGCGATTCGCGTGGCGCAAATCGAACAACGCCGGGTGTTCGCAAAGCCGACCGAAAGTCTCGAGGCCTATGATTACGTGCTCCGCGCACGGCCGGCATTTCAGCGCCCGACCCGCGCAAACAATGTGGAGGCGCGCGTCCTGCTCAGACGCGCCATCGAGCTCGACCCGAACTACGCTGCCGCCTATGCGGCACTCGCCGAAACCTATCACATTGGCGCGTCGATGGGCTGGGCCGAATCGCCGACCGCTACCTTAAGCCGCGCCGAGGAATTGGCAATCAAGGCGCTGAGCCTCGATCACTCCGAAGTGCGCGCCCGCGTCATTCTCGCCCGCATCCATATCTTTCATCAGAGGTACAAGCAGGCAGAGGCAGAGATCGAGCGCGCCATTGCGATCAATCCAAACGACGCCCAGAGTCTCGCCGGACGTGGCAATATCCTGATGTGGCTGGGGCAGACGGATGCGGCGATCGAGGCATTGGAGCAAGCGCAGCGCATCGATCCCGATCTCAATACGATAGACCGCTTTGCGCTTGGTCTGGCCTACTATCTGAAAGGTCGTTATGACGCCGCGATTGAACAGGCGGAACTCAATCTTCGCGAAAGCGCAGGCGCGAACTTCAACCGCATCGTGCTGGCAGCCGCTTATACACAGCAACATCGAACCGAGGACGCCACGCGTGTTGTGGCGGAGATACATCGCATCGATCCGACCTTCGACCCACAGGAGTTTGGAACCAAGTTTCTCAACGCCGCCGATCTCAAATATTTGCGCGACGGCCTCAGCAAGGCCGGTCTCTATCCGGCAGAGGCTGGCGCCACGCGGCCGCTGAAATGACTACTAACGCTTTGGAATGAGAGCCCGGTTTTGGTTCGCCTTGGCGACGTTTCCTTCAAGCTCTTGCTGGAACCGATTCGGTCCCGCCGGTATTGCAAAAATATAAAGCTTGCCCTCTTTTATCAGCCAATATTCCGGGTTGGCCTCAATGACCTTGCCCCGAGTGAGGGCCATGGCGCAGAAATCCGCGAATTGCGGGGCGTAGCGCACCGGATCGGCCTTGAAAAGCTCCCGATGTTCCGGGCGCGAGAAGCGGTAGCGGTGCTCATCCCATTCATATTCGATCGTCGGCAGTCCGCGCGTTGGTTTCGCGTCGGTGAAATAGGCGACCGGGTCATAACCCTTGATTGCCAGTGGGACGCTTTCCGCGGCGACCGATGGTATCGAGGTTGCAAGCGAAGAGGAGACGACCAGGAGAACTAAGCGAATCGCGTTTCGGCGGAACAGATTGTACATGGCGAATTCCCTCTGAAATTTGTGTTTCGCGCGCCGTTCCGACAGACCGGCCGCGCGACACCCCAGACCATTTAGTTTTGTTGCAGTCGGCGTAAGCAATTGTAACGCACTCACCCCCTCACTCGCCTCTTCAAATTTCGGTGCTTTTTCGGCGTTTCCTTCGGATTCTCTCGTTACCGCAACCGTTCTTCCCGGCTATCTTGCCGGGGTCAAAGGTGCCGTGCAACGAGGGAACCATAAACAACGGCCACATTGGCAACAAAGTCATTCATAACTTAGGCGTCACGGCACCGCCTTCTTCTGTGCCGTAATTGCAAGGAGAACGAAACATGAGATTCAAAAGTGTGCGACTCGCATTCTGGATCGCGGCCATTGTTCCCATGGTATTGGGTGTAGCGCCCGCGTTTGTTAATGCAGCTTCCCTAAAGATCGAGTCCGTCGTATCCCCGAAGGAGGAAATACGCTTTGAATTCGCGGATGGCAGCAAGCACTTCGTGGCGATGATGAGGCGCGAAGGGAAAGCAACGGGGCAAGGGGTCCTTTCGGGGGCAACAGTGACTGAATACGGAATGCACGACATACAGCCGGGAATTTCTGGTGATCCCCACGGCTATCTCGTCTTCACCCTTCCGGAAGGCGATATTGCTTACGTGAAATGGGTCGTTCGCGGCGTATTCGTGCGCGGCGCCGACGGCAAACCGATGCTTCTTGACAATGGCGTCTGGGAAGTCGTCGGCAGTACTGGAAAGCTCAAGGGATTGCAGGGCGCGGGCACGCTTCACATCAAACGCGTGCCATCGCCGCTTGAGCGACGCTTTATCCTTGAAGGTGAACTCTTCACTGCAACGGACGGGCCTAAGAAATAGCGATTTGCGAAACAGGGCGCCTAATCATGCGCTCAAGCGGACAGTCACCGGAAAGCCGGTGCCTGATGCTGAGTTCAAACGGTTAGGCGTCCCGGCACCGTCTGTATTTACCTTCATAGCAAGGAGAACGAAAATGAAATGTAATAGTGTAATGCGATTCGCGATGCGAGTCGCTGCCACCGCTCTATTGGGAATGGCGACAGCCTCGGTCGCCGCCGCTCCGACAAAGATCGATGCAGTTGTGGTGCCCGTGCCGGCGTTCGAAGGCGACGGTCGCATCGTCGAGAAACGCCCGTGCAACTTTTTTTTCAACAACTATGACTCGTGGCTCTCGTTTGTGCGCGATCGCCATGCTCGACGCGGCGATCCGTTCGACGAATGGGCGTTTCGCGCGGCCTTCCCGCCCAGCGCCTTCCGCGCGTTAGTGGGTGGTCGTGAAGTTGAATGCTTGCAGATCACTTACCTGAGCGACAGTCTCAAGGTAGGTGGCTATGTCGTGAGGCCGCGAGGCCACGCCGCTGCCATGAAACCGCTGGTTATTTTCAACCGCGGTGGTAACCGCAGCTTCGGCCAGCTGGTGTTCGCCAACCTGGTTAATTTCGCACGCTGGTCGCAGGAGGGCTTCGTGGTGTTGGCTTCGCAATACAGAGGCGGTACGGGTAGCGAAGGCAACGACGAATTCGGCGGCGCTGATGTCGATGATGTGATGAACTTATTCGGCGTGGCTCGCGAGTTGGGCGGCATTGATATGCGCAACGTCTTCATGCAAGGCGAGTCGCGCGGCGGCTTGATGACCTATCTGGCACTACTGCGTGGTGCGCCGGTGAATGCAGCGGTAATTGTCGGCGGTCCCACTGACCTGTCACCTGAAGCCGATCCCCGACCAGAGATGCAGGCTTTGTACCGAGAGCTGATGCCGAACTTCGACGCGGACCCAGGCACGGCTCTGCGTGCGCGCTGTGTGCTAGACTTTGCGGACCGCTTGAACGTGCCATTGCTGATCTTGCATGGCGGCGCCGACTGGCGCGTCGATCCGCAGCATGCTTTGGCTTTGGCGCAGCGCCTACAGGCCCTTCAGCGGCCTTACGAACTGTTGGTCTATGCCGGCGACGACCACGGCTTGAGTCGCAACGCCGAGGACGGCTGGCGCCGAACTGTCAAATGGTTCTGGCAGCACATGAAATGAGCCTTGCCCCTGGCACCGAAGGGAGATACGTGGAGCGCCGCCTCGAGAAACCCTAGTCGACCCTGTTCCTGCATTCGCTTACCGCTTAACCGGGACAAATTTATTTTATTGGTAGTGCCGCCGTCTGAGAGTACATCGCGCACCTGACCCAGCATTGGGGAACGCAAGCGGGCGGGTCTCGTTGGCAGCGTATATGACAAACTCTGGAATACTTGAACAGCGCATGCCGACGCGAGGTAAGATACACGCCGTGAACCGACCCAGGTTTTCCATAATGCGATGCACGGCAGCACTTATGCTGGGAGCACTCGCCCTGCTAGGCAGTACCGCGGCACTGGGAAGCGAGAAGCCCTCCGATGAGGCGTTGGTGCACGGGCTACGCGCGGGCGGGTATAACCTCTACTTTCGACACGCGGCGACCGACTGGCAGACCGACGATCACGTGACCGCCGCGGGTGACTGGGTGAGTTGCGATTCCAAGAAGATGCGTCAGCTAACCCCGGCGGGCCGCGAGGCCGCGCGCGCGGTCGGCGAGGCGATGCGTGCTTTGGGAATTCCCGTGCGGCATGTGCTGGCGAGCCCTTACTGCCGCACGGTGGAGACGGCGCGTGCGCTGGCGCTCGGGCCGGTGGAGACAACGACCGATATCATGAATTTGCGGGTAGCCGATTTTTTCGGAGGCGAATCCGCCATCGCCGCGCGGACGCGCCAACGTTTGTCGATCTCCCCGCAGGCGGGCACCAATACCGTGCTGGTGGCACACGGCAACGTGATCCGCGCCGCCACCGGCGAGTATCCTGACGAGGCCGGTGCCGTCATATTCCGTCCCGAGGGTAACGGAAAATTTTCAGTACTCGCGCATGTTTCGCCGACGGAATGGGCACGCCTGGCCGCCACGTTCACTCAGCCCCGTCGTGACCGTTAATGACTTGATTAAAATGCAGAATGCTTTAAACGGACGGCACACCACTCAAGCACTTCATTAAGCCCAAGGCAGTAAGGAGGATCGAACATGAATAAATGGCTGAAAATCCTGATTGGCATAGTTGTCGTAATTATTGTAGTGGTTTCCGCGGTTTTCTTCATGACATCGGGGATGGTGGACACCGCCGACGCCTTTTTTAAAGCAATAAAACAGCAAGACATCGCCAAGGCTCGCGGTTATCTTTCCGAAGATTTTAAGTCCAGCACTGACGAAAACGCATTGAAAGCCTTTTTATCCAAGGGTGCCATGCTTAATTTCAAAGAAGCGAGCTGGTCCGATCGTCAAATCAGTGGTGGCCGAGGTGAATTGAATGGTGCCATTACCACTGAAACCGGTGGAGTCGTTCCGATAAAAATGATGTTGGTTAAAGAAAACGACGCCTGGAAAATATATGCGATTCAAAAACCCACTGCGGGATTACAGTCTGACGGCGCCTCACCGATCGTTCCCGGCGAGGCTGAGCAAGTGACGTTAGTGAAACAGTCGATACATGACTTCATCGTTTCGATAGAACAGAAGAATATGGGGCACTTTCGCAGTAAAGTATCTCAACTATGGCAGAAACAACACACCACCGAACAACTCAATCAAGCGTTCAAATCGATTATGGATTCGGGCGCGAACTGGCCGGTGCTGGACAGCTTCCAACCGGTCATTTCATCCGAGGCGAAAGTGGACGAGAACGGCGTGCTGTGGATTGCCGGTCACTACCCGACGCAACCGAGCCAGGTTAATTTTGAACAGAAATTCATTTACGAAGGGGTTTCGTGGAGACTCATCGGTTTCAAAATTCAAGCAAATTAACGGCCATCCCGGCACGCCATAGTCGCAGCGAACACCTCTGCGCCAGTATGCTAAGCCAATATCCGCCGCGAAATCTCAGGCAGGACTAATCAAATTTAAAGATGGCTAATGTTTTGATTATCTATTCAACCACCGACGGCCACACGCGAAAAATATGTCAGCGGCTGAAGCAAGCGATTGAGGGGCAGGCCCATCAGGTCAAATTGGCGTCCATGGATGAAGACCCGCATGTGGATTTGAAGCCGTTCGACAAAATCGTTCTGGGTGCCAGTATCCGCTATGGAAAGCATGGCAAACAGGTTTACGAATTCATAAAACGAAATGAACAATTGTTAGACAGCAAGCCGAATGCCTTTTTCTCGGTCAATGTCGTGGCCCGCAAACCTGAAAAGAATCGGCCCGAGACGAATCCCTATTTAATAAAATTTCTTAAACAGATATCGTGGCGACCCAAGCAATTGGCGGTATTTGCAGGGAAAATAGACTATAAAATGTACCGCTTTTGGGATCGGCAGATAATCCGTTTCATCATGTGGATCACAAAAGGCCCTACCGATTCTAAAACAGTCGCGGAATTTACCGATTGGAAACTAGTTGAAGATTTCGGACGGCAAATCGGCGATATGTAATAAAACAAGCGGAAAGGCAGATAAATTTTATATTTCGCGCTGGCGCACGGCCTCGAAGAGACATACCCCCGCCGCGACGGACACATTGAGGCTTTCCACCGTCCCGGCCATGGGGATCCGCACCCGCATGTCGCATTCCTCCTCAGTCAATCGACGCAAGCCTTTACCCTCCCCGCCCAGCACCAGTGCCAACGGCCGACGCAGATCGGCATGGAAAATATCGGTGTCCGCATCCTGGCTGGCGCCAACGAGCCAGATGCCGGCGGCTTTCAGGGTACGCAGGCAGCGCGCCAAATTGATTACTTGAAATATCAGCAGAGATTCCGCCGCCCCGCTGGCGGCGCGGCGCGCCACGGCGCTCAACGGCGCCGTATGTTCCCGGGGGATGATCACGGCCTGGGCACCGGCGGCGTCGGCGGATCGCAGGCAGGCGCCGAGATTATGCGGATCCTGCACGCCGTCCAACACCAGCAACAACGGCTGTTCCGGCAGATTTGCGAGAAATGCCTCTAGATCGTGTTCATTGTGCACCGGGGTTTCGCGCAGACGCGCGACCACGCCCTGATGCCGCACCCCATCCGCCAGGCGATCCAGCGCGGCCCGCGGTGACTTGTGGATTTTTACCCGCATGGAACGCGCGCTCTCGATGATCCGACCAAGGCGCTTGTCTCCGCGGGAGTCGCTGGCCCAAATTTCCTCCACGCCTTGCGGGTTGCTTTTGAGCGCGGCCAGGACCGCGTGCAGACCGCAAATCAAATTTGCTTCCATGTCAGCGACGACGCTTTCTGGAACGTTTTCCCGAATGTTTGCCGGCGCGCCTGGCGGCTGGGTGCCGGCGTTTGGGAGATGGCCCGGCCTTTCCGGCGGGACCGCCGACGAGCTCGAAATCGATCTTGGCCTCATCCAGATCGACGCGCACCACGCGAATGCGCACCTTGTCGCCCAGGCGGTAGATTTTGCGCGTGCGCTCGCCCATCAGGCGATGATGCGCGGCGTCAAAATGATAGTAATCGTTGCCCAGCGCCGTGATATGCACCAGCCCATCCACGTACACGTCCACCAGCTCGACAAAAATTCCGAAGTTCGTCACGCCGCTGATGTAGCCGTCGTATTCCTCGCCGATCTTGTCCATCATGAACTCGGCCTTGAGCCAGCGGATGACCTCGCGCGTCGCCTCATCGGCGCGGCGTTCGGTCAAGGAGCAGTGCTCGCCCTGCTGTTTGGCCAGATCCTGAGTCAGGTTCGTGGGCCGGTGCGCGATAATGTCCTTGATCGCCCGGTGGACCAGCAGGTCCGGATAGCGGCGTATCGGCGAAGTGAAATGCGTGTAATTCGGGTATCCGAGCGCAAAGTGACCGATGTTGTCCGGGCTGTATACCGCCTGGCTGAGCGAGCGGAGCAGCACGGTCTGAATCAGCCGCGAATCCGGACGTTTTTCGACCGCCTTGATGAGCTTGGAATAATGTTGTGCTTGGGGCGAAGCACCGCCGGCGAGCGAAAGGCCGAGCTCGGTAAGGAACTCGCGCAGGTTATTGAGCTTTTCCAGTGTCGGCCCTTCGTGGATGCGGTATGGCGCGGGAACCTTGTGTTTGATGAGCAGTTCGGCCGCGCAGACATTGGCCACCAGCATGCACTCCTCGATCAGGCGGTGCGCGTCATTGCGCTGCAACGGCAGGATATTTTTGATTTTTCTTTCCTCATCGAACACGATGCGGGTTTCCGGCAGCTCGAAATCCACCGCGCCGCGCTTGATCCGCGCCGTGTGCAGAATCTGAAACAATCCGTACAACGCCTCCAGGTGCGGGACCAGATCCGCGTATTCGCGCCGGAGCGCGGCATTTTTCTCCACCAATATGGCGGCAACCTTGGTGTAGGTCATCCGCGCCCGCGAACGCATGACGCCTTCCAGGAAACGGTAACGGGTAATTTTCCCGTTGTTGTCGATCTGCATCTCACAGGCGAGACACAGGCGGTTCACATTCGGGTTGAGCGAACACAAGCCGTTCGACAGGACTTCCGGCAGCATCGGAATGACATGCTGCGGGAAATAGACCGAGTTGCCGCGTTGATAGGCCTCGTTATCGAGCGCCATGCCGGGTTTGACGTAATAAGACACATCGGCGATCGCCACGAGCAGCCGCCACGAGTTGCCCGACCGTTCGGCATAAACCGCATCGTCAAAATCGCGCGCATCTTCACCGTCTATGGTCACCAACGGTACATCGCGCAGATCCACCCGGCCGTGGATGGCCTGTTCCGGCACTTCCGCCGTGAATTGTTCCGCTTCGCGCGCTACGGCTTCAGGCCAGAGGTGCGGAATATTATGGGCCCGGGTGGCGATCTGTATTTCCATCCCGGGCGCCATGTGGTCACCTAATACTTCCACAACCCGCCCGGCGGGTGCCGATCGGCTCGTGGGCGGCGCCGTCACCTCCGCCACGACGATCTTCCCTTCGGTTGCGCCGCCCTCGCCTCCGCGCGGGATGATCACGTCCTGCGCGATGCGTTTGTCTTCCGGGACCACAAATGCCATGTCATGGCGGATCACGTAGCGGCCGACGACCGTCGTTCGCGCCCGTTCGAGCACTTCGACCACTACGCCTTCTTTCCGTCCGCGCGGATCGACGCCGGTAACGCGCACCATCACGCGGTCGCCGTGCAGCGCCTGCCGCATTTCGCGCGGCGGCAGAAATACATCCTCGCTTTTGTCCTCGGGAATGAGAAAACCGTAACCGTCCGGATGCCCGCTCACGCGTCCGCAGACCATGTCCATTTTGCGCGCCACACCGTAAAGATCACGACGGTTTTTCAGGATTTGGCCGTCGCGTTCCATGGCGCGCAGACGGCGTGCCAGCGCGTCTTCATCGCGTTCGCCTTCGACCCCAAGTTTCCCGGCCAGGGCGCGAAACGAAAGCAGTTCGCCGTGCTCGGTCAATAAAGCCAGAATGGCCTCCCGGCTGGGCACGGGATGCTCGTATTTTTGTTTTTCGCGTTCGCGCATGGGGTCACGGAACGGTTTTTGATTTTTTCGCGTTGACATAAAATTTATCTCTCGGTAGAGTGCGCCGTCCTGCCGGGCCCCGTCTTTATCGACGGACTCCATGCCGAGGTGGCGGAATTGGTAGACGCGCTAGATTCAGGTTCTAGTGGGGAAACCCGTGGAGGTTCAAGTCCTCTCCTCGGTACCATTAATCAGTAACGTAATATCCGTGATTTCCTGCCTCATGCTTTGGGCCCAAACCGGGCTTGATCACTCGAACGGGTGACGCAGAATAATCGTGTCGTCGCGCTCGGCACCGGTGGAGATGATATCAATCCGCGCTTCGGAATGCTCTTCGATTATCCTCAGATAATTCTGCGCGTTGGCGGGTAATTTATCGAAGCTGCGGATACCCACCGTCGATTCCTTCCAACCGGGAAAATCCTGGTACACGGGCTCGCACCGCGCCAGGGCATCCGCGCCGCCGGGAGGCGTGTTCCGGGTTTCGCCGTTGCAGTTGTAAGCGGTGCATACGCGAATCGTGTCAAGGCCATCCAGCACATCGAGCTTGGTGACGCACAGGCCGCTGACACCGTTCAACCGGTTCGAGCGGCGCATGATCACGGCGTCGAACCAGCCGCAGCGGCGCTTGCGCCCCGTGGTCGCACCGAATTCATTGCCGCGCTCCCCGAGACGCTCGCCGATCTCGTCGTGCAACTCGGTCGGGAATGGGCCTGCTCCAACGCGGGTGGCGTAGGCCTTGGTTATACCCAGTACGTAGTCGATCCGCCCCGGCCCGACTCCGCTGCCCAGGGTCGCGGTACCGGAGCAGGTGTTGGATGAAGTGACATACGGATAAGTGCCGTGATCGATATCGAGCAAGGTTCCCTGGGCCCCTTCGAACATCACCCGCTGGGCTTCGCAGCCGTACTGATACAGCAGTTCCGTAACGTCGGCCACCATCGGTCGCAATCGTTCGGCCAGTTGTTGACATTCCTGAAGGGTCTTCGGGTAATCCACGGTGTCGGAATGAAAATAATTCTTGAGCACGAAATTATGGTAGTCCAGCACTCTTTTAAGTTTATCGGGGAAGGTTTTGGTGTCCAGCAAATCCGCGACCCGCAGGCCGCGTCGCGCCACCTTGTCCTCGTAGGCCGGACCGATCCCGCGTCCGGTGGTGCCGATGGCCAAGTTGCCCAGGGCCTTTTCACGCGCCTGATCCAGCGCTATGTGATATGGCAAGATAAGCGGGCATGACTCGCTCACGCGCAACCGCTTCATGACGTCCACGCCGTTTTGCGCGAGCTTGTCCACTTCCTCGAAGAGCGCGGCCAGAGACAGCACCACCCCGTTACCGATCAGGCACATCACACCGTTGCGCAATACCCCGGCGGGGATCAGATGCAATATCGTTTTCTGTCCGTTGATGACCAGCGTGTGCCCGGCATTGTGACCGCCCTGGAATCGAACCACCGCGTGCGCCCGATCGGTGAGCAGATCGACGATCTTGCCCTTGCCTTCATCGCCCCATTGGGAGCCGACCACCACGACATTGATTGCCATAATCGGATGATAACGTTATTTAACCGGTTGAACGACCCATCGGCTGTTCTGCTTGACCAACTCGCAGTCGCATCCAAAATCTGCGACGGGCGACTTGTCGCCGGGCAGGCGCAACACCACGCGCTCGCCTGACGCACGCAGTCGTGCAATCTCGGCATGCAAGGAAGAGTCCGCTCCGTCTGGCGCCAGAATGCCTGTTATGGGTCGCGGCGAAGCGGCTGAAAATCGCAACCACTCTCGCAAGTCGGCGCCGAATCCGGTGGCGGCGCGGTCACGGCCGAAAAAACGTCCGATACCGTCGTAGCGACCACCGCGTGCGATCGCGCGCCCGTATCCCGGGACAAACGCTGAAAATACCACTCCGGTGTAGTAGTGATAACCGGATAGCTCGGCGAGATCAAAATTAAGTTCGGGCGCCCCTGCCTGAAGCGTTACCAGTTCGGCAACGGCCTGAAGCTCATTCAGGGCGCGCGCAACGCCTTGCGGTGCGCCGCGCAGCATCGCATCGGCCTGTGTTAGTACTTCTTGACCACCGCTAAGATCAAGCAAGCCGGCCAGCATCCGCTTGGAAGCGGATGGAGCATCATGGGAATCAAGGAGCGCCTTGACTTCATTGCGCGCTTTGCGTTGCAACGCTTCAAACAGTTCTTTTTCCTGTTCGTCGGTCAGTTTCGCCTGCGCCGCAAGACCGCGGAAAACACCCACATGACCCAGGTCAAGGTGCGCGTCGTGAATTTCCGCGGTTCGCAGGGATTCGATCATCAGCCGGAGGATTTCCGCGTCCGCCTCGGGACCGGGATAACCGAACAGTTCGGCGCCGAGCTGCAGCGGCTCGCGCGATCCGCCGAACTCGTCCGGACGCGTGCGCAATACCGATCCCGTGTAACACAGGCGGACGGGCGCGGTCCGTTTGAGGTAATGGGCGTCGATGCGTGCCGTCTGCGGGGTCATGTCCGGACGGACTCCCATCAGCCTTCCGGTCAATTGATCCGTTAACTTGAATGTCTGGATGTCAAGTTCCTGGCCGGCGCCGGTCAACAATGAATCGAGATATTCGATCAGCGGCGGCATCACGAGTTCATATCCCCACCGCTCGAACATATCAAGCAGCTTCCGGCGCAGATCCTCCACGCGCCTCGCTTCGACAGGCAGGATCTCTTCAATCCCCTCGGGGAGCAGCCAGCGGTCTTTGGTGGACATGCGAGTGATTCCGAAACAGAATCGCTTAAGTCAGCGGTTAATGAAATACAGCAACACCACGCCGAGCAGCATGCTGGACAATCCCATGAAGCGCAATTGCGAATCACTCAACTGATGTATCGCTACCAGGGCCTTGCGTAGCCCGTCCGGGCTAAGGAAGGGGAAGACACCCTCCACGATCAGCAGCAATGCCAGTGCGATCAAAAATTCATGCCACATAGCCGCCGAATCCGAGGGAGCTTACCGGCCGGGTTTCTTCATATATTTGAAGAAATCCGCACTCGGGTCCACGATCATGATGTCGTCTTTTTTTCTGAAGCTTTCCTTGTAAGCGATGAGGCTGCGGTACAAAGAATAAAATTCCGGTGCGCGCGTATAAGCGGCGGCGTAGATCGCAGTCGCTTTGGCGTCCCCCTCGCCCCGAACCCGCTCGGCCTTGCCGTAGGCTTCAGCCAACAGCACTTCACGTTGGCGCTCGGCATCGGCACGGATCTTCTCCGCGGTTTCGGCGCCTTGCGCGCGCAATTCATTCGCGATGCGCAGGCGTTCCGCCTTCATGCGTTGATAGACCGATTGGCTGACTTCTTCCTGCAAATCCACGCGCTGGATGCGAACGTCCACTACTACAATACCGAACTTGCGCGCCTCTTGATCGGCATAGGCCGTGAGGATATCCATGATCTTTTGGCGGTCGGTTGAGATCACGTCGTGGACCGTGCGTTTTCCGAATTCATCCCGAAGGCTGCTGTTGATAACCTGCTCCAGACGGCGACGTGCATCGATTTCCTGCCCGCTGACCGTAAGGAAAAATTTAAGTGCATCCTCGATGCGCCATTTGACGAAGGAATCCACCACCACGTATTTCTTTTCCTTGGTGAGAAACGGCTGCGGTTCCGCATCCAAGGTCAGAATACGCGAATCGAAGTAGCGCACTTCGTCGAGGAACGGCGTTTTGACGTGCAGGCCGGGACTTTCGTCGTACCGCAACACCTGTCCGAACCTGACAATAATGGCCTTCTCTCGCTCATCCACCATATAGAGCGTGGAGCGCACGGTGATCAACACCAGCAGCGCGACGCCCAGAACTGCGAATAATTTAGTCTGGTTCATGGCGTCCGCCTCCGTTGATCATTCCGGCCGCGGCTTGTATCGCCGCTTTTTACCGTCGGGCTTGGCGTCATCCCGGATTCCGTGGGCGTCGCGGATGGAGCCAGGCGATCCATCGGCACGAGCTTGTCGAGCGGCAGGTATATCAAACTGCTGCCGGCTTTCTGGTCCACGAATATCTTGGTGGTGTTGGACAACACCTGCTCCATGGTCTCCAGATAAAGGCGTTCGCGCGTCACCGCCGGCGCCTTCGCATATTCAATGGCTATCTGCGAAAACCGGCGGGCATCGCCGTCGGCGCGCGCAATCACGCTCGCTTTGTAGCCTTCCGCCTCTTGGGTAATGCGGGCCGCGGCGCCGCGAGCGCGTGGAATCACGTCGTTGGCATAGGCTTCAGCCTCGTTTTTCAGGCGCTGTTCATCTTCGCGCGCCTTCACGGCATCGTCGAACGCCGGTTTTACTTCATCGGGAGGTTGCGCCTTCTGGGTCTCGATCGTGACAATATGGATACCGGATTTGTACTTGTCCATAATTTGCTGCAACTGGTCGCGCGAGTTGCGCGCAACCTGGTCGCGCCCTTCGGTCAGGGCGAAATCAAGCGTACTCTTTCCGACCACTTCGCGAACCGCCGATTCGGTGGCTTGAACGATGGTGGTTTCGACGTCACGAACATTAAAAAGATAATCGGACGCGTCCTTGATCTTGTATTGCACGGCAAATTCGATATCGATGATGTTTTCATCTTCGGTCAGCATCAACGCCTCTTTCGGCACCTTGCTCTTGCTGCCGCTGCGCGGGTTACTGCGGTAACCGATTTCAATATTGGAGACCTTCTCCACGTTGACCTTCTCGACTTTCTCCACCGGGAAGGGGAGATGCCAGCGCAATCCCGCCTCGGTAATTTCAGATTTCTTGCCGAAACGAAGCACCACGCCACGCTCGCCCTGGTTGACGATATAAAAACCGGAGATGAGCCAGATAAACAGCGCAACGGCAACAATCAGGCCGAAACCGATACCGCTGGCATAACCCCCACCCACACCGCCACCACCGGCACCAGCACCACCTCCGCCTCCGAACAGGCCAGCAATCTTCTGCTGGATGTTCTTCACAATGCGGTCGATATCCGGCCCGCTGGCGCCCGGTCTACGACGTTGGCCCCACGGATCTTTATCCCCGGGTTTGCCTGGTTCATTCCACGCCATGGATTACCTCTTGATGATTATTGGTGCAAAAACTCTGCAAAGAGCGGCATTTTAGAGTCAGGACCCGGTGGGAGCAAGGACAGGTTTGGCATCCGAGAGCAGATATTCCTCGCGAAAATCAGCGTGCTGGCGCAACCAGGCGAGTTGCGGGATTTCCAGCGCTACCCTGATTTCCCAACCGCCGGATTCCATGGGTACTTCACCCACAATATCGAAGCGCTCATACAAAGTGGCGCGTAAACGACCGGTTTCCGGGGGCAGGTGCAGGATGTAGCGTTGACGATGATGGCGGAAGTGTGTCGCCAGCACTTCGCGCAGCAGATCGAGGCCTTCGCCGGTACGTGCTGAAACCCAAATGCGCGCAATACGCCCATGGGCATCGCGTTCATAGCGCGGCGCCTCCCCGGTGAGATCGATTTTATTGAATACCACGATCTGCGGGATGGAATCGGCGTGAATCTCCGTTAACACTTCATGAACCCGTTGCATTTGTTCAAGTCGCTCGGGATTGGCGGCATCCACCACATGCAGCAACAGATCCGCCTCGGCCACCTCTTCCAATGTGGACTTGAACGCCGCCACCAGATCGTGCGGCAGATGACGAATGAATCCGACCGTATCCGCCAGAATGATCGCGCTTTTCCCGGGCATCTCAAGCCGTCGCATCGTGGGGTCGAGCGTGGCAAAGAGCTGATTTGCCTCGTAGACCGCCGACGAAGTCAAGCGGTTGAAGAGCGATGATTTTCCGGCATTGGTATAGCCGACAAACGACACCGTGGGAATGGGAACCTTGTGGCGCGCCCGGCGACGGCTGCGACGCTGTACGGATACTTGTTTTAGACGTTGATTGAGCTTCTTTATGCGCTCGCGAACCAGGCGACGGTCAACTTCCAGCTGCGTTTCGCCGGGACCACGCAGGCCAATGCCGCCCTTTTGACGCTCCAAGTGGGTCCACCCGCGAACCAGGCGCGTGGACAAATGTTCCAGCTGCGCCAACTCAACCTGAAGCTTGCCTTCCGCCGAGTGGGCACGCTGTGCAAAAATGTCGAGGATGAGCCCGGTTCGGTCCAGCACGCGGCAACCGGCGATTTTTTCGAGATTACGTTCCTGAACGGGGGAAAGGTCGTGGTTCACCAGCACGATATCGACGTGATCTCGCGCGCATGCCGCGCGGATTTCCTCGGCCTTGCCCTGGCCCACAAATGTCGCGGCAGCCGGTACTTGTCGGCTGCCGAGTATAGTCCCGCAAACTTCGGCGCCGGCGGATTCAGCGAGCAGTCTCAGTTCTTCGAGTTCCTCCTGCCCGATACGACTCGTGAGACGCAATTGCACGAGCAGGGCGCGCTCACGTCGGCGCGGAACGGAAACGGCTTTATGTGAAATATTATTCGTTTCCAGGGCCCTTGGAATCCGGGTCTTCCATGCCTTCAATATGGAATTTCACCGGGCGGCTTGGAACGACCGTGGAGATGGCATGTTTATAAATCATCTGGCTCACGGAATTTTTCAACAGCACCACGAACTGATCGAACGATTCGATCTGACCCTGCAGCTTGATACCGTTAACCAGAAAAATGGACACGGGGACATGTTCTTTACGCAAGGTATTGAGGAAAGGGTCTTGTAGGGCTTGCCCTTTTTGCTGGCTCATGTGAATACTCCTGTTCTTTTTCGGAATGCTTTCCAGCGATCGTTGAACCGCTCATGATCTCTGACCGGTTGGGATTCCTTCGTATTATAACTCCAGGCCGCGTCTTAGTGATGCATGTATTTCTGTAAAAAATCAATACATTCCTTGGTTCGTAGAGGTTTGCTGGTGCCAATTACTTGGATTGCAGGATAATTTCGCAACCATGTTATTTGGCGTTTGGCGAATTGTCGCGTGGCGGCAATCGCCTGCTCTCTCATTTGACTATAGTTGATTTTACCGGTCAAGTATTCATGTATCTGCCTGTAACCGACGATACGCGTGGAAGACGCATTCATATTTAAGTCAAATCGCCGGCGTAATTGTTCCACCTCTTCGACGAATCCCTGTTCGAGCATCGAATCAAATCGTCCGGCAATACGCCGGTGCAACCATTGGCGATCGTCCGGCCAAAGGGCTATTTTCACAATGTGATACGGTAACAACGCCCCCGGCCGGGTATCCGTGATCTTGCTTGGAGGCTGCCCGGTCAATTCATATATTTCCAGCGCACGTTGAATCCTCCGTCCGTCATTAGGATGAATCCTTGTCGCCGAGACGGGATCTATGTCGTGTAATCTTTTATGCATCCCAGGCCATCCCAATTGTTGCGCCAACTCGGAAATCCGCGAACGGATGGCAAGATTCCCGGAAGGTAAATCCGAGAGTCCAAATTCAAGCGCAGAAAAATAAAACATCGTCCCGCCGACGAGCAGGGGGATTTTTCCCTGCTCGGTTATCATGGCCATCTCGCGAGATGCATCGATACAAAATTCTGCTGCCGAATACGACTGTGTCGGTTCGCGGATATCGATCAACCGATGAGGTGCGCGTAACTGTTCCGAGACCGTCGGCTTGGCCGTGCCGATATCCATTCCCCGATAAACCTGGGATGAATCTACACTGACGATTTCAACCGGCAATGCATCATGCAGTGAAAGAGCGAGCAACGTCTTGCCTGCGGCTGTCGGGCCCATCAAAAAAATCGCCAAGGGTAATTCAGGGCTGGTCATGAAATCACGGGGGAGTATTTACATGCCGGACTGGAAACAGCTTTGATTACAATTTCACTTTTCAGAATCGGTGCCGCACGACACCGGACACATTGCTTATCGCTCAGGGCGCATATGCGGAAACAACAGCACATCGCGAATAGACGGTGAATCGGTAAAAAGCATGACGAGACGATCAATACCTATGCCCTCTCCGGCGGTGGGCGGCATTCCATATTCCAGCGCGCGAATATACTCTTCGTCATAATGCATCGCTTCTTCGTTACCCGCGTTTTTCTCCGCGACCTGGATACGAAAACGCTCAGCCTGATCCTCGGGGTCATTCAACTCGGAAAAACCATTGGCAATTTCCCGGCCGCCGACAAATAACTCAAACCGGTCGGCGACGGTGGGATCATCGTCATTGCGTCGCGCCAGCGGTGATACTTCTGTCGGAAACGAAGTGATGTATGTCGGGATCTTGAGCTGCGATTCCACGGTTTTCTCGAATATCTCGAGCAGGAGCTTGCCGGTTCCGTAGGCCTGCTTGACGGGTATTTCAAGACGCATGGCGATCTTTTGCAATGCATCGAGGGTGCCGATGTTCTCTTCGTTGATGTCGGAATTATGTTTCATGATGGCTTCATTAAAAGTCATTCGCCTGAACCGCTCGCCAAAATCGTACTTTTCACCCTGGAATGTTATGGTTTCGGTACCGGTAATTTCCCTGGCGAGGCCGCGCAACATCTCTTCGGTGAGGTTCATCAGGTCTCGATAATCGGCGTATGCCTGATAAAACTCGAGCATGGTGAATTCCGGGTTGTGCCGCGTGGATAGTCCTTCGTTACGAAAACTTCGGTTGATCTCATAGACCTTCTCAATACCGCCTACAATTAAACGCTTGAGATAGAGTTCCGGTGCGACGCGCAGGTACAGATTCATATCAAGCGCATGGTGATGCGTCACGAAGGGACGCGCCGCGGCGCCCCCCGGGATAATCTGCATCATCGGTGATTCGACTTCGAGGAATCCTTTATCATCGAAAAAGCGACGGATGTAACGGACCATGGCGGTGCGCGTTTGGAAAGTTTTCCGCGTGCTCGCGCTCATGATCAGGTCAAGGTAGCGCTGGCGGTACTTTGTCTCGGTATCGGTCAAGCCATGATACTTCTCCGGCAGTGGCCGGAGTGATTTGGTCAGCAGCCGCATCTCTTCCGTCTTGATGGAAAGCTCTCCGGTTTTAGTCTTGAACAAAAAACCCGTGACGCCAATGATGTCGCCGATATCCCAACGCTTGAATTCCTCATAATGCCCTTCACCCACGGCGTCCCGAGTTACGTATGCCTGGATCTGGTTGGACATGTCCTGAATATGCGCAAAACTGGCCTTACCCATAATGCGCCGGGTCATCATGCGTCCCGCCACCTTGACGTGGACTTTGCGGGTCTCAATCTCCGCCGGATCCATTGCCCCGTATGCCGTAAGCAACTCGTCAGCCAGCGCGTTACGGCGGAAGTCGTTGGGGAAAGCGTTTCCGCGGTTACGCAGATCCGCCAGCTTGTGGCGGCGCTGCGCCAGGTGTTCATTTTCGTCCTGTTCTTCGCTCATTTGCTTTTTTATTTATATAGTTATGTCATTTATTTTAATAATTACATTAATTTATTTTTGGCCGCTTTTCAGGCTCGCATCGATAAATTTATCAAGATCGCCATCCAAAATCGCCTGCGGATTGCCACTCTCGACGCCCGTTCTCAGATCTTTCACGCGCGACTGGTCCAGAACATAGGATCGAATCTGGTGACCCCATTCAATATCCGATTTGCTATCCTCCAGTTTCTGCTTTTCCTGATTCCGCGCCTGCAGTTCGCGTTCATAGAGACGGGATTTCAGCATGGCCATGGCTGACGCCCGGTTGCGATGCTGGGAACGATCTGACTGGCATTGAACCACAATCCCGGAGGGGATGTGTGTAATGCGAATGGCGGAATCCGTGCGGTTGACATGTTGCCCTCCGGCACCGCTGGCGCGATAGGTATCCACACGCAAATCCGCCGGATTGATGTCGATGTCGATGTTTTCATCGATTTCCGGGTAGGCAAACACCGAGGCAAAGGACGTATGTCGTCGATGCCCGGAATCAAAGGGCGACTTGCGAACCAGGCGATGCACGCCGGATTCTGTCCTCAGGTAACCGTAAGCATAAGGACCGGTGAATTTCACCGTGGCACTTTTGATACCGGCTACCTCGCCTTCAGACAGCTCTAGAATTTCAGTTTTGTATTTGTGCGCATCGCCCCACATCAAATACATGCGTAAGAGCATGTTTGCCCAATCCTGCGCCTCAGTCCCTCCTGATCCGGCCTGTATGTCCATGAAAGCATTGTTGGCATCCATTTCGCCTGAAAACATGCGCTGAAACTCAAGATCGGCCAGCCGCTTTTCCAATCGCTCAAGGTCGGCGGCAAGTGAAGCCACGACCTCAGCCTCATTCTCATCGCGGGCAAGTTCCAGTAATTCCCGCGAATGGGAAAGTTCGGTGTTCAGGCTGGTGAGCGTTCCGACCTCGTTTTCCAGGCGTGCCCGCTCGCGGCCCAGTTCCAGTGCGCGCTGGCGATTGTTCCAGACGTCAGGCTGTTCCAACTCGCGTTGAACCTCGATCAGGCGATGTTGCTTGCCGTCAAAGTCAAAGATACCCCCGTAAGACCTGTGAACGGTCCTGAAGATCGCGCAATTTATTGAACAAAAGATTTAAATCTTCCATGACTGGTGAAAAAATAGTGCTTGAAATTATGAAGGTATATTATACTTATAAATCATGTAATTATACAATATAATTAATCTATTACTAAAGCAATTATAAAGCAGAATTTATTCAAAAAAGAACGCTTCATCGGAGCTTTCCGTTACCAGATTAATGACACCAGGCAGTGAGTACATTCTTAACCCACGCCGCGCCGTTGCACACCCACGATAACCCGTGAATTTATACCACCAGCTTCTGGTTGCGTAATATACCGGGAACGATGGTGGATTGCCTGGCGAGGCGGCCTGGAATTCAACTATAAATCCATGGATCCAGCGACCGGGAGGCAAGGCCATACGGGCCCACACCGGCGTTTCGGTGTATTTTCCACGATGTATAAACACTCGTCATCTATTCCGTCATACCGTAAATTCTCGCTGGTAACCGGTAAGATTTATCTCAACTGGCGGCCTGGCGAGAACTGCTCCCATCTCGTCCCTACTCCAGCGTCAGATATGTTTCCAATATGTCGCGGGCGTATTTCAGATTCAGCGGTATAACGCAATGACATGAGTAAGTGATATTTTGTTTTTACAATGTTATTTTCACGTTTAAACATTATAGTTTCCAGACTGAATCTTATTGTTGGACTTGCGCTTTTCTACAGCCGCTATCTTCCCTTTTAACAAGCCGGCTCGCGGGCATGGGGCGATGACAATATGAAATACAAAATATACAAAAATAATGCTGAATGGAGAAAAATTCTCACTCCCGAACAATACAAAATAACCAGGAAAAAAGGGACGGAGCATCCATTCACCGGAGAGTATCACGACTGCAAAGACAAGGGATTTTATCAGTGCGTCTGCTGCGGAAATGATCTTTTCAGTTCCGACGCCAAGTTTGATTCCGGAACGGGTTGGCCGAGTTTTTTTGCGCCAATGAAACCGGAGAACATAGCTGAGCATGAAGATAACAGCTTATTCATGCGCAGAACTGAAGTAATTTGCAGTCAATGCGGGGCGCACCTTGGACACGTTTTTCCTGATGGACCGGCGCCTACCGGTTTACGCTATTGTATCAATTCCGCATCCCTGAAGATGCACAAGGAGAAATAGTGCAACCGTTATTTCACTACGCCTTTCCTGTACATGATCTCGCCGCAGCCCGAGCATTTTATGAATGGGTGGATTTCGATCTGTATGGACACCAGATCGTTGCGCACTTGTCAGAAAAGTCACGTGGGAATTCCACGACGAATCCGGTCGATGGACACGACGTACCCGTACCTCACTTTGGCGTTATTCTCACCATGTCCCAGTGGGAGGAATTGGCCAACCGTCTCCGTCAGGCCAAAGTTCGATTTGTGATCGAGCCTTACGTCCGGTTCAAGGATCAGGTTGGCGAACAGGGAACAATGTTTTTTCTCGACCCAAGTGGTAACGCGCTTGAATTCAAAGCCTTTGCCGATATGAATCAGGTTTTTGCGAAATAGTTGCCCTGGCACTTACCGGTACAGGACTTATGCCATGTTACCTGGAGAATTTCCCGATCTGAAACTGGAATACTGGCGGCCTACTCGCGACACGATTCACGGGTATGCCAAGCTGCTTGGTGTCGTTCGCGGCGCCTTAACTCCCAGGCAAAAGCACTGGTGGCATATTAGCTTACGTGTCGAGCCGTACGGAATTACCACCACGGAAATTCCTTTTGATAAAACCGGTTTTGAATTGTATCTCGATTTCACCGGTCATTCGCTTGTTATCAGGACAAGGAATGGCGATTCGCGCCCTATCCCTTTGGAAAATCAATCAGCCGCCGCATTAGGCAGGCAGACTCTTGAGTTGCTGGGAAAATTGGGCATTCGGCCGGAGCTGAGCAACGTCATACCGTCTGACGCGAAACAGGATAATAATTATGACCCAAAGGCAGCAGAGCGATTTTGGCAAGCCTTGTTTCGAATCGATGCCATATTCAAACGCTTCAAACAACATTTGATCCCGGCGACAAGTCCTGTCCAGTTATGGCCGCATCATTTCGACATTGCCATGGTATGGTTTACCGGAGAATTAGTGCCGGGCGTTGATCTCAACGATGAGGAAGCAGCTGAAAAACAGATGAATTTCGGATTTTCCACTGGCGATGAAACCATCCCTGATCCCTATTTTTACATTACCGCCTACCCCCTGCCAAAGAAACTGGCGGATACAGATCTGGTACCGGATGCCCGCTGGCACACACAAAATTGGCAAGGAGCAATTTTACCTTACCAGGCGCTGATCAAATCCGGTAATGCGGCAGAGAAGCTTTTACAATTCCTTGAAAAAACACATTTTGCAGGTCAGCGGTTGATGACAAAACGCATACCAGACGGCTCAAAACATTAATCAGGCGACAATAAAATTGTCCGCCAAGTTACATTCTTTTGGATTTCTGTGATGATCAAAAGCAATATCCCGGTGTAATTATTATTCGGCATTCAGCTAACCGTCTATTCGCCCGTTGCAACCGGGCGTCGGTTGTCCGTAATCCATTCGCTCCAACTGCCGGCATATAATTTAGAGCCGGATAATCCGGCATGTTCCATCGCCAGCAAATTGTGACATGCCGTGACTCCTGAGCCGCACATGTGAACAACATCCATCGGCTTTACGTCTTTTAAGACGTTCAGATACCGATCTCGCAGAATAACAGCTGGCTTGAATTTGCCATCGATATTTAAGTTTTCCGCATAAGGCAGATTGACAGCCCCTGGAACGTGTCCGGCAACTTTATCAAGCGGTTCCTGCTCGCCGCGAAACCGCTTTGCAGCGCGGGCGTCAATGAGCTGGCCACTCATATTATTCAGCATCGCCTCTACCTGGTCCGCCGTTACACACATATCATCGCTGATTTCCGGGAAAAAATGTGACGGCAATATATTTGGAGTCATGGTTGTTAATGGCTTTCCTTCATCCTGCCATTTGTGCAAACCGCCATCGAGAACCGCAACGGCTTCGTGCCCCAACCAGCGCATAAGCCACCACAGCCGTGCCGCCATGGCGCCACATGCGTCGTCATATACAACGACCTGCTTGTTTTTATCCACTCCCCATTGGCCAAGCTTTTCTGCAAGTGTGCCCGGATTGGGAAGCGGATGCCGGCCACTATTGGTTGCTTGGGGAGCGGATAAATCCTTATCGAGATTCGCATATCGGGCGCCTGGAATATGTCCGGCAGCATAAGCACGTTCTCCGGCATCGGCATCAGACAGTACGAAACGCGTGTCGAAGACAATCCAGCATGAATCATCAAGCTGCCGGAACAGCGTATCGGTATCAACCAGTGTGGTAAAACGCATGCTCGAAGAATACAGGAACCTTCGCACTAAAAAATAATATTATTAAATCCCTATTGTTAGCAGTAGCATTCAATTCAATATTGTTGTGTTTCAAAAAACATTCCTCCTAACCACGTGCCATGATTTCTTTATTCATTCAATAATGATTCCGATTAAAAAATTCAAGAAACATCAATTAGAACAATATGATAGAAATATCCTTCCTGATATGGCGACAGGCATTTTCATTTACATAACACCGGCGGGAGTTGAAACTAAGCCGATTCAATCATTAACAAGCGCGCAACAAATGTTACAAATTTAACTCACTGTCTTGAAAGAAAATGACGGGTTATCATGACAGCTGGGTCGGATTTCGTGTTGGTAACGTGCAATAAAAAGGGGTAACGATGAAAATCGGCATTTTGGTCAATGAAGGGCCATACACGCATCAGGCGTCTGATTCAGCATATCAATTTGCCAAGGCAGCGGTAAATAAAGGCCATCAAATTCTGCGCGTATTCTTTTATCAAGACGGCGTTTACAACGCCAGTCGACTCATCGAGCCGCCGCAAGATGACCGCCATATCACCAATCGTTGGCGGGAGCTTGCGGGTGATAATCAGTTTGAATTGTTCATATGCGTGGCTGCCGCACTTCGCCGCGGAATCAAGGAGGAAAACCTTCAGGATGGTTTTCAAATAACCGGCTTGGGGCGGCTGGTCGAAATAGGTATCGAAGCCGATCGCCTTGTTGTCTTTGGCGATTGATGCAATCCGCTTCATGAATCATCTTGTCTTCGGGGACGAAAAGTGAATGAATCTGGCACAGATACTTCGACGAGAATTAAAAAATTCTTATTCGTTAACCGCAAGGCGCCCTATGGCACCATTTACGCGCTGGAGGCGCTTGAAGTTGTCATGATCTCAGCTGCATTTGACCAGGACGTGAGCCTCGCCTTTCTCGATGACGGTATCTTCCAGATTGTCAAAGGTCAGGAAACCACGTTCATCGGCATGAAGAATTTTTCGCAGACGTATCGCGCGCTTGAGGACTTTGGCGTCACCAAGCTGTACGTGGAAAGGGAGTCGATGGAGGCGCGCGGTATAAGCGGGAGTGATTTTATTGTCCCGGCAGAAGTTATCAGTGTCAGGGAAATGGCCGAATTGATGGCTTCACAGGATATTATTTTAAGTTTTTGAGAAAGAAATCACATGCTGCACACCGTGAACAAATCCCCTACCGAGCGCAATTCCCTGGAGAGCTGCTTAAAGCATCTTAATAACGGGTCTGCTGTGCTGCTCATTGAGGATGGAATTTATGGCGCTTTGAAAGGGGGATCTGTAACCAGTTTGGTTGAGCGCGCCCTGGTGAATTACCCGATCTATGCCCTGAAACCGGATATTGAGGCGCGTGGAATGAAAGACCGCGTTATTGACGGAATCCAATTGATTGATTACGAAGGTTTTGTCGATCTCGTGGTGGAGTATCCCGGTGTCCAGGCCTGGCTTTAGCATTTTTATCGTTATTAAAAAAGAGCAAGCGAATGTCTATAAGCCAGAAAGGGGAAATCCTTGAAACAGATGAGGAAGGTTATCTGTCGAATCTTGCCGATTGGAGCGAAGAAGTCGCTCAAAAGATGGCCACGGACGACAATTGCCATTTGACCGATGATCACTGGGAAGTCATTAATTTTCTACGGGATTACTACGCGGAATACCAGATTGCCCCTCCGATTCGCGTTTTGACCAAAGCCATCGGTAAAAAACTCGGCCCGGAAAAAGGCAGCAGCCGGTATTTGTATGAATTATTCCCTTACGGTCCGGCCAAACAGGCATGCCGATATGCGGGCCTGCCAAAACCGACTGGCTGCGTATAAATGGATTTTCCATATCGTATTAGTCTGCGCCCCACAAACCAGGGAATTGCAAAATAATTTATGTCTGTTGTCACTGTAATCTATACGCTGCTGTTGTATCTGGCCGCTGCGGTATTCCTCGCAGGGATCACGCGTAAAATCATCAGTTACGCTTGTACACCGCAACCGTTGAAAATTCCCACGACTCCGGCACCGACAACCAGAATCGGTGTTATAATTCGTGTGGCTCGTGAAGTGATCCTGTTTGAAAGCTTGTTTAAGGCAAATAAATGGACTTGGTCTTTTGGATGGATATTTCATTATTCAATGCTGTTATTGCTGCTCCGCCATCTTTTTTATTTTACTGATCCGGTGTGGTCCTGGGTGTTGGCGATACAGCCCATCGGAGATTACGCCGCGGCGGCAATGCTGATCGGCCTTGCCGGGTTGTGGTGCCGTCGCCTCCTGGTTGACCGGATACGCTATATCAGCAGTCTTTCCGATCACTTGATGCTTGCACTGCTGGTTGGAATCGCCGCCAGCGGATTGGCGATGAACTATTTTGACTATCCGGATATCATCGTCGTGAAGGCGTTTATCCGGGGTTTGATTACTTTCAAATGGCAGCCATTGTCGGCAATTCCGCTCCTGATGTTGCATCTTGCCCTGGTGGCCATACTCCTGATTGTTTTTCCTCTAAGCAAATTGCTTCATGCGCCCGGGGTATTTTTCAGCCCTGCCATCAACCAGGTGGATAATCCGCGCGAAATCCGTTGGCTTTCCGGCTGGAGCGCTGAAATCAATAACGCCGAGGGGAAGAAACATGGCGGAACGGATAGCGCTCATGAGTGAAATTAAAGTCCCCGTCTTGAGCAAGTCCCGGGCTGTGCCCTTCCTCGAACCGGGAGCGATGGCTCACAGCAAACCCTTCCCCGCCGGTCCCGAAATCCAGGCACGCCTTGGTTTCCCGGATAAACTCGTCCCAGATTGGGAAAAGGTTGCCGTCAATACACTGGGTGATCTGGTTAAGCAATCCCGCGCGCTGCGGGTATTTCTGGATTCATGCGTCAAATGCGGCGCGTGTACCGACAAATGCCACTATTTTCTCGGCACTGCCGACCCAAAAAACATGCCGGTTGCACGCCAAGACCTGCTTCGTTCCGTATATCGCCGTTATTACACCTTCGCCGGTAAATTTTTTCCCGGACTCGTCGGTGCACGCGATATGACGAAAGAAGTCCTTGACGACTGGTACAGCTACTTTCATCAGTGCTCACAATGCCGGCGTTGCTCGGTATTCTGCCCGTTCGGAATCGACACGGCGGAGATTTCGATGGCGGCACGACATATCATGTCGTCAGTGGGCCTGGGACAAAAGTACACAAACGAAATAATCTCCAAGGTCCACAACATCGGAAACAACCTGGGACTGCCCGAACCCGCCCTGGCCGACACGCTCGCCAGTCTTGAGGAAGACGTCAAAGAGGAAACCGGCGTGGATGTCAGATTCCCGCTCGACATCAAGGGGGCCGAAGTCCTGGTAGTCACACCATCCGCCGATTTTTTCGCCGAACCGCATATTGACGGATTGATCGGTTATGCCAAAGTTTTTCATGCCGCCGGAGTTTCGTGGACACTGTCGTCACATGCTTCCGAAGCATCGAATTTTTCCATGTTTATCGGATCGCATTCCAATCTGCAACGCGTGGCTGTACGGATACGGGAAGCAGCGCAGGAACTGGGAGTCAGACGGATCATCGTGGGAGAATGCGGGCATGCCTGGCGCGTGGCCTACAACTACTGGAACACACTCATCGGCCCATTTGATTTCTTGGATCGGAATTATCCGATACCGCAGCATATATGCGAGTTCACGCACGACCTGATCGATCGTGGTGCGCTCCGGTTTGACAAATCCGTCAACGACGACAAAGTGGTCACCTTCCACGATTCGTGCAATGTCTCGCGCGCCTCACGCATGGGAAACCATCCCGGAGGACAATTCACGATACCGCGGGCCATTATCCGGGCATGCTGCAATCACTTTTATGACATGGCGCCGGAAACAATTCATGAAAAGACTTTCTGCTGTGGCGGCGGTGGCGGGCTGCTGACAGATGATTTGCTGGAATTGCGTGTCAAGGGGGCCGCGCCCCGAATGAACGCTCTCAGGCAAGTGGTTGAAGAACATGGCGTGAATCATGTGGCCGCAATATGCGCCATCTGCAAGAGCCAGTTTGCCAAGGTACTTCCCTACTACCAATTCCCCATGGACATGGTAGGCAGCGTCCACGGTCTCGTCAGCAAGGCCATTCAGTTGGGGCCTGGAAATAAGCGAGTTTAACTTTCCTTGCCGCTTGCCGCGCCAGGAGAGGCGGGGGCGAACCAGTTGAGGCGCTCACGCAGTTGCACCACTTCGCCGACGATAATCAGGGTTGGCGCTTTTACCTCCGCCGCCTCCACAATCGCCGGCAAGGTTTCCAGGTTTCCGACCAGAACCCGCTGATTTGGCAGGGTACCTTGTTGCACCAGCGCCGCCTTGGTGGAAGGTGACATGCCGTGATGTATCAGCTCGCGGCAGATCGTTGTAAGGCCGAGCAATCCCATATAAAAGACTATCGTTTGATTCGGCTGAACCAGGGCTTTCCAATTAAGGTTTACCGTTCCGTCTTTCAAGTGCCCGGTCACGAACACAACGGACTGGGAATAATCGCGATGCGTGAGTGGTATACCAGCGTAGGCGGCGCAACCTGACGCGGCGGTTATGCCGGGAACCACCTGAAACGGTATCCCCTCGGCCGCGAGGGTATCGATTTCCTCTCCGCCTCGCCCAAAAATAAACGGATCGCCACCTTTCAGCCGCACAACCCGTTTTCCTGCTTTCGCCAAACGCACCAATAACTGGTTAATATCCTCCTGAGGGAGCACGTGATGATCGCGCTCCTTTCCTGCATAGATTCGCACTGCATCACGGCGTACCAGATCAAGTACCGCCGCGGACACCAACCGATCATAAACCACCACATCCGCCTGCTGTATCAAGTGCAAGGCGCGGAATGTCAGGAGATCAGGGTCGCCGGGACCGCCGCCGACAAGATAAATCTCGCCCAGGGGTGAGCTGTTGTGATCGTCAGATTCAATTTTCTTCTGAAGCGCCGCAACCGCTGCACTGTCCTGTCCCGTGTGAACGAGCTCAGCGATGCGCCCCTGCAGAACTTGTTCCCAAAACCGACGGCGTTGCGCCGGTTGTTTGAAGCGCTGTTTAACGGTATCGCGGAAGCGGTTAGCCAAGTTCGCCAATCGTCCGTATCCGGCTGGAATCAGCGCCTCAAGCCGTGCCCGGATTTGGCGCGCGAGTACCGGCGACGCTCCGCCCGTCGAAACGGCGATAATGACCGGAGAGCGGTCAACGATCGATGGCATGATAAACGTGCACAAATCCGGCTGATCGACGACATTGACCGGGATCCCGCGTAATCTGGCAGCATCCGACACTTGGCGGTTAACGGATGGATCGTCCGTTGCGGCGATAACCAGGGTGCTGCCTGCCAGCTGTTCAGGAATAAATTCTTCGGCAACGTGCCGAGCTTTTCCATCGCTGACGGCACGTTGAATCGTGCTGTTCACGGTTGGGGCAAAAACTGTTACCTCCGCACCGGCATCCATCAACAACGAGACTCTTCTGGATGCCACTTCGCCGCCGCCGATGACGGAGCAGTGACGATTCTTGAGATCGAGAAATATCGGGAAATAATCCATATCCGAATTATAACCTGCAGCGACGATCGTTCATCTCGACTTGACGCTCAAATCCGGGGATATCATTCGTTGCTGACAGGTGGCACAAGAATTGTGTGTAATTAAGAAATTATTGGTTATCCAACTATTATCGTTGCTTTTGGTTATTCTTATCGATTTATAAACCGAGTAACGCCTTCACCGGAGCATAACTAAGACGATGGATGGCGCTGACCCCGATTCTCCTGATTGCCTGCTTGTGGAGTTCAGTCGGATATCCCTTGTGCTGGGAAAATCCATATCCGGGAAATATTTTGTCCATTTCCGTCATCTCGCGATCACGCGCAACTTTCGCCAATATCGATGCCGCGGATATCTCCGCAACGGTAGCATCGCCGCGGATAATCGTCTGTACGTGACAATCAAGTATTGGGGCCTGGTTCCCGTCAACCACTACCAGATCAGGGATTACGCGTAATCCGGCGACCGCCCGCTTCATGGCAAGAAGGCTCGCCTGGAGAATATTGATTTTGTCTATTTCCTCGACTTCCGCCCGCCCCAGGGCCCAACAACGCGCACGGTCTGTGATGGCGACAGCAAGTACTTCACGTCTGCTGGCGCTTAACTTTTTTGAATCTGCCAGACCTTCTATGGGTCTGGCCTCGTCAAGGATAACGGCAGCTGCAATAACCGGTCCAGCCAAAGGTCCCCGGCCGGCCTCATCTACTCCAGCAATAATTTTCCCGCCGATCTTCACTGTTTCGGACATTGTCGATTCCGTCGCATTAAACCTGGGATTTTCCCGTTTTCCGTGACTTCAGCATTTTTATCACTGCCTCGGCAGCGCGGGCATTCGCGTTCCGGCGAAGCGAACGTTGAACCTCGGCGAGCGCTTTTCGTGTCCTCCGCACCAGATCACGACGAGTCAGATATTGCCCTACCGCTTCACCCAATTTCTCAGGCGTCGCTTCATGCTGTATGAGTTCCGGAACCAGTTCGCGGCCGGCCAGAATATTGGGCAACGAATATAATTGAACGTGCAAGAAAGGCCTGATCAGATAATAGGAAAACCAGGACATCCTATACGTGACGACCATAGGCTTCTTTAGCAACGCCGCTTCCAATGTAGCCGTGCCGGATGCCAGAACAATGATCTCAGACACCAGCATCGCTTCGCGAGACTGGCCGGCTACGATTGTCAGAGGTAAAAACCAGCCGCCGCATCGGAATAATGACTTTTCGAAAATTGCTTTTGTGTCATCGCTTACGAGCGGCACAATAAAATGAATATTCGGATAACGTTGACTCAGCCAAATCGCCGTCTTTACGAAAAGGTCGGCATGTCGCTTGAGTTCACTTATACGACTCCCTGGTAGCAGGGCTATAACAGACTTTTTTTCAGGTATGAGAAATTTTTTCCGGATTGAATCCGTATCAGTAACCTTATAGGTCGAATCTGCCAATGGATGTCCGATAAATGTCACGGGAACATGATGTTGGCGATAGAATTTTGCTTCAAAGGGGAAAAGCGTCAACATGTGATCAACCGCACGCCGGATTTTCCTGATTCGATAGCGTCGCCAAGCCCACACGGTCGGGCTGACGTAGTGAACTGTAGTAATACCCGCTGATTTCAATTTCTCCTCAAGCCCGAGGTTGAAATCGGGAACATCAATACCAACGAATAGATCCGGCGGGCTTGACAAAAAATGGCGTACCAGGCGATTACGTATCCGGAGAATGTCGGCATATTTGTCGATATCTTCAAGCCCGATGATCGATAGCTTTTCCATGGGAAAGAGACTGCGACAACCTAGCGTCTGCATCTGCGGGCCGCCAATTCCCTCGAATGACAAACCCGGCATGCGCTGACGGAGGGCGCGCATCAGTCCTGCGCCCAGCAGGTCGCCGGAAACCTCCCCCGCCACTATTCCGATACGGAACCCGGTTTGACCTTTCACGGTTTATCGAATAATACCGCGCGTTGATGCCTTGATAAAAGACAGAAACTGATTGACCTCCGGAAATGACTCGGCTGCCTCTTCGAGTTTTTCGATCGCTTCATTCAATGTCAGTTTGGATCGATACAGGACTTTGTAAGCCCGCCGTAGCGCTTCAATCGACGATTCAGGAAAGTGGCGACGTCTCAGACCACGTACATTAAGGCCATGAGGTTCCGCTGCGTTTCCCGTGGCGGTTACAAATGGGGGAACATCCTTGAATGCAACGGCACCTATTCCCGTGATGCAATGTGCGCCAACGCGACAAAATTGATGTACTAACGTAAATCCGCCCAGAATTGCGTAATCCTCCACCGTAACGTGACCAGCCAGGCTTGCGCAATTGGCAAAGATCGTGTGATTGCCAACATGACAGTCATGCGCCAAGTGACAATAGGCCATGATGAAGTTATCATTTCCCAGGCGGGTTACGCCGCCACCCTCCACGGTTCCCCGATTGAAGGTGCAGTATTCACGGATGATATTCCGGTCTCCGATCTCGAGTCGTGTGGATTCGCCTTTATACCCTACATGTTGCGGCGCTTCGCCGAGGGATGAAAACTGATAGATTTTGTTGTTTTTTCCAATACGAAGCGGTCCGCGAAGCACAACATGCGGCCCGATCCAGGTGCCATCACCGATTTCGATGTCCGGTCCGACGATTGTGAAAGGACCGATATGGACGTTGTCACCGAGTCTAGCGCCCGGATCGACTATGGCTTGAGGGTGAATCACTCAAACACCCTTGTACGTACACATCAATTCCGCGCTGCAACAAGGTTCTTCATCCACGAAACTGTTGCATTCGTAGACCCAAATTCCTTTCATGACGCGTTTGATCCCCACTTTGATAACGAGTTGATCGCCAGGACTGACCGGCCGTTTGAAGCGTGCCTTATCGATGCCCGCTAAATAGTAAACCGAATCTTTATTGGGTGTCGTATCAAGACTTTTTATCGAAAGGATGGCACAGGCCTGAGCCATGGCTTCGAGGATGAGTACACCGGGCATTACAGGATGATAGGGAAAGTGACCCCGAAAAAAAGGTTCGTTGATAGTTATGTTTTTGATGGCCGTAAGAGACTGATCTTTCGTGTAGCTGATGACACGATCGATGAGAAGAAAAGGATATCGGTGCGGTAGGTATTTAAGAACCTCATGAATATCATGCGAATTCAATTTTTTTGCTCCTTGGAAAGCTGCTGAAGTTTATCTTCCAATTTTCCTAGACGCCGTGCTATCTCGTCCAGGTGATGCAACCTGGCGGCATTCCGGCGCCACTTCTCCACCGGTTCTGCTTTAAGACTGGCTGAATAAACACCTGCCTGTGCAATGGAATTTGTCACCAGTGAACCGGCGGTGACGTGAACATCATCTGCAATTTCGATATGCCCGACGATGCCGGCCTGCCCGCCCACCGTACAGCGTCTGCCGATCACGGTGCTGCCTGCAATACCCACACATGCGGCAATCGCCGTGTTTTCACCGATCTGAACATTGTGAGCAATTTGAATCTGATTATCCAGTTTCACTCCGTCGCCGATTACCGTGTCTTTCAGCGTGCCCCGGTCAACCGTCGTATTGGCACCGATTTCAACAAGATTGCCAATGATCGCACGACCCAGTTGCGGCACTTTTTGCCAGCGTTCATTATCCTTTGAATAACCGAAACCATCACTGCCGATTACCACGCCGGAATGAATCAGACAGTCCTCACCAATGGTGCAACGGTCATAAACGGCCACATGCGCGAAAAGACGGGTACGACTTGCAATCAGAACATGTGCGCCAACGTAACATCCGGGCCCTACCCATACCCCATCCTTGATTACGGCCTCGCTCTCTATGACGGAATAGGGACCGATCCAGGATGTACCTGCTACACGTGCCTTCGGGCTTACCACGGCCGTTGCATGTATCCCCGGCTTAAACGCGGGCAATGGATGCAGCAGCGACGCAACGCGTGCAAAACACAAATGTGGATTTTCGACGAGCAATACATTTCCGGAAAAATGATCCGCATCGGTCTCGGTGAGAATAACCGCACCGGCAGCGGTTTTTGGAAGTAATTCGAGATATTTTCGGTCGCTAACGTAGGCAATATCATGAGGACCGGCAGTCTCCAGCATCGCGACGGATTCGATCCTCGTATCGGGATTGCCTCGCACCTTTCCCTGAAATCGCTTGGCCAGCTCTGCGAGGGTAACGGACATTTTTGTTTATTTCTTTCCTAGTTTCTTGAGAATCTTATCCGTAATATCCACTTTCGGTCCCGCATATACGGCGCTTTCCAGTATTAGATCGAAGTTATCCTGTTTGGCAATTTCTGCGATAGTTTTTTGCACAAGCTTCTGCAGCGCAGCCAACTCTTCATTGCGCCGCAGATTATAATCTTCGCGAAATTCCTGGGTAGCCCGGCGCAGGTCCCGTTTAAGGCCAACGATCTCGAATTCCCTGGAGCGCGCCTCGGCGTCCTTGAGCACCAGAGCATTTTTTTCCAGATCCTGCTCAAGCCGCTTGAGCTTATTCTGCATCTCGATTATCTGCTTGTCGCGCGGTGCGAACTCCGCCTCGAGTTTCTTCAGCGCGGCCTCACCCTGTGGTGCCTCTTCGATCACTTTAACGGCATTGACATAGCCGATTTTAAGTTCAGCCGCTGCCACCGGCCCCACGGCCACGCCGGCGACGGCTAGAAATATAACTAACGGGATATGCACCATTCTGTGCTTCAAAACTACCTCCTAACCACTTATCGCAAGGGTACGCCCAGGGTGAATTGAACTGTTTCGGTTCGATCTCCGGGTTTCTCGTTGATCGGCACCGCATAGCTGACGGCGAGCGGTCCGATCGGTGAAAACCAATTAAACGCCAAACCAGCGGAATAGCGCAACTGCCCGAGATCGAGCTTTTCACCCGGGCCGTAGACCGTGCCGGCGTCAGTAAACAGACTGAGTCGCATGGTTTTATTTTCGACTGTCGCGCCCGGGAAAGGAAACAAAAGCTCCATATTGGCCAGTACCCTCCGGTTGCCGCCAATGGGATCATTCGGAGGCAAGGTATCTCTGGGCCCCAATGATCGCGATCGATAACCGCGCACCGTGCTGCTGCCACCGGCGAAGAAATTTTTGTAAAACGGCAACGAGTCATCGTCACCGAAACCGTCACCATAACCCAATTCCACCCTGGTCTTGAAGGTGAGCGTTTCGCTTAACGGCCAGTAACGGCCAGCGGTATAGGTCAATTTGTAATACTCGACCTCGGAACCCGGCAGGGTAATTTCCGCCGTTAATCGCTGAATGGATCCCGAGGTCGGCACCAGCAAGCTGTCCAGCGTATCATATGACCAGCCGAGCGTCGTCTTTAATACAGTATTCGATGGCCCATTTATGGCGACGAAGTCCTGCGCAACCTGTGCGCTGGTGGAGTTGGTTTTCAGATCAATCCGCTCCACGTCAACTCCCACATCTATCTTGTTGTCTTCGCTCAATGGTATGCCATAAAAGATGCCTAATCCCCTGCTATCCACAGTGTAGGCGGCGGTGTCCGCTTCTGCGGCATCTACCGTGCTTGAGAAGAAATTGAAACCGCGACTGACACCTTCATTCGTATAATAGGGATTGACGTAGCGAATGTTGAAGTTAGTCGTGGACCGCGTATTGTCGATACCCACGCTCAACTCCTTTCCGGTACCAAACAGATTGCTCTGGGTTATTCTGGCATTCAACAGTAATCCATCGGTATCGGAGAAGCCAATGCCAAATAGCAGGTTTCCGGTAGGCCTTTCTTTAACGGTCATGCTGACATCCACTTGATCGGAAACTCCGGGAACAGCCGGTGTTTCGACATTGACGTCTTCAAAAAATCCGAGCCGTTGCAAGCGGATGCGTGAACGCTGGATTTTCGAGGCGTTATACCATGCACTTTCCTGCTGGCGCATTTCACGTCTCAGCACTTCGTCCGTTGTGGTCACATTGCCGGAGAAGTTGACACGTCGCACGTATATTCGTCTGCCAGGATCGACAAAAAACGTGAAAAAGACTTGTGACTTTTCCTTGTCAACGTCTGGAATGGGATTGATGTTAGTAAACGCATAACCATTGTTGGCGAGACGATCCGTGATTCTTTTTGAAATCTCGGTAATTTCCTTGCGGGAAAAAACACTACCGGATTTGATGCCAATCAATTCATTAATTTCTTTTTCAGGCAGTACAAAGACCCCGGCCAGCTTGTATCCGGAGATTGTGTACTTTTTTCCTTCGGAAATATTTACCGTTATATATATATTTTCCTTGTCAGGGGTTATGGAAACCTGGGTGGATTCGATGTTGAATTCCAGAAAACCCTGGTCTTGATAGAAATTTCGCAGACGTTCCAGATCACCAGCGAGCTTTTGCTTTGAGTACTTGTCGCGGCTGGAAAACAGGGCATACCACGGCTTGGGACCAAGACTGAATAGTTTTCGAAGTTGCTTATCGCCAAAAAGCCGGTTTCCGACAATGTTGATTTCATGAATCCTGGCGACACGACCCTCGATGACATCAATATTAATATCGACACGATTGCGTTCCAGTGGTGTGATCGTCGGGCGAATGACGACACCGTAATAACCCCGGGCAAAATACTGTTGCCGTAACTCCTGCTCTACTCGATCAAGCAGGGATTTATTAAACACCCTCCCTTCCGCCAAGCCGATCTCTTTCAAACCTGTCTTAAGGTCTTCTTCAGAAAGTTCCTTTGTCCCTACAATCTTGATGCCGGCAATTGACGGCCGTTCGACGATCGTGACAATCAGTACATTCTTATCACGTTCGAGTCTTACATCCCGAAAAAATCCTGTCTTGAACAGGGCGCGAATTGCGTCCTGTGATTTTTTTTCCGTTAGCGTATCGCCCATCTTGACAGGCAAATAGTTAAATACTGTTCCCGCCGATATCCTCTGCAGACCTTCCACACGGATATCCTTCACCACAAATGGCTCCATGGCCAGGCAGAAGGAAACAGAGAAAAAATAAAGGAAAAACGCCGCTGGAATATTTTTCATTCTTCGTTCAGTTCTGATTTCCCGCCAGCGGCGATCGGGTTAAAGAAAAATTCTGGTTAGATCATTATAAAACGCCAGCACCATCAGCCCGATCAGCATGGCCACTCCGATTTGCTGGCCGACGACCATAAAACGCTCGGAGACCGGGCTTCCTTTCACAGCCTCGATAATGTAATACATCAGATGGCCGCCATCGAGAACCGGGATGGGGAGCAGATTCAATACCCCCAGGCTGATACTAATAATGGCTAGAAACAACACAAATTGCTCAAAACCCACTTTGGCTGAGTGACCGGCATACTGGGCAATCGTGATGGGACCGCTGATGTTACGCGCGGACACCTCCAATTTGAGCATGCGATAAAGCATTTCCAGCGTGAGCACGGACATCGCCCAGGTTGTGCCAATACCTTCCACCAGGGCTTCGCCTGTCCCGAAACGCACGCGAACTTTCGCTTCATCGGGAATTTCACCGAATAACGGACGAATATTGATACGGCCGATCGTTTTTTCACCCAGTGAGACGGCATCAGGTGTCACCTCAAAATCAAGCCGTTCCCCGTCGCGTTCTGCCAGAATGTGTATGGACGTTCCGGGACTCCGGCTGATCAACGCCACCAGGTTCTCCCAAGAATCCACCGGTTGATGATTCACCGCCAGCAGACGATCACCAACTTTCAAGCCGGCGCGAGCCGCAGGTCCAGGTTCCATGGCGCCGATCACAGGTAATGGTTCAGGAAAAAAGCCGATCAACCCGATCCCTCTTTCAAGTAATCCGGCGTTCACCTCTTCAACAGGTAATTCGGACAGGTCTAGTTTCAGCGACTTGGCGTTACCTTGTATGTCGCGCACTTCAAATCCCACCAGCGCATTGTCAAGTGCCCGTTGAAACAAATACAGCCGGCGATGATCCCAGCTTTGAACTTCTTTGCCGTCAATACTCTGGATCACGTCTCCTGCTCGGAATCCTGCCTGCTGAGCTAACGATCCATCAACTACCTTGCTTACTTCAGGTTTTATTCCGTCTATACCGATTGAATAAACCATCCAATAAGCAAATATGGCGAAGAGAAAATTGAACATCGGGCCAGCCGTCACGATTGCCATGCGCTTCCATAACTTCTGGCGATTAAATGCGCGGTGTATTTCCTGCGGTGACACCTTTTCCTCGGTTTCATCAAGCATTTTTACGTACCCGCCGAGTGGAAATGCCCCGATCACCAGTTCCATTTCATCCTTGCCAATGCGCCGCATCCACAACGGTTTTCCGAATCCGACGGAGAAACGCAATACCTTTACGCCGGCCAGACGCGCGACCCAAAAATGGCCGAATTCATGTACCGTGATTAAGATCCCGAGAGCAACCACAAACGCACCGGCATATATGAACAAATCCATCATGTAACACCTTGACTCATATGGGACAAACGTTCAGTGACATATCTCCCAGCCATTTCACGGGCATGAACGTCATCGGAAAGGACCGTTCCCAACTGATTGTCGCGGTTTGCCGGCAGATTCTTCAGGGTGTATTCGATCACACGCGGTATATCGGTAAAACCTATTCTCCGGTCGAGAAACGCCTGCACCGCGACTTCGTTTGCGGCATTCAGAATCGCCGGCGTGGTACCTCCGGCACGGGCGGCTTCGTATGCCAGACGCAAACACGGGAAGCGATTGAGATCAGGGCGCTCGAAATCAAGGCGCGCGAGTTCAAAAGGATCCAGACTCTTGACGCCTGATTCAATCCGTTCCGGCCAGGCCAAAGCATGGGCAATGGGTGTGCGCATGTCAGGATTACTGAGTTGTGCCAGCACCGATCCATCCACGTATTCAACCATGGAATGAACCACGCTTTGCGGGTGAATGACTATTTCAACCTGGTCAGGTGTTACCCCAAACAGCCAACATGCCTCGATAAGCTCAAGGCCCTTGTTCATCAGCGTTGCGGAATCGACGGATATTTTCGGGCCCATGACCCATTTGGGATGCGCGCAGGCCTGCTCGGGAGTAACGGAAACCAGCGCCTCGGCCGGAAAAGTGCGGAATGGCCCGCCCGAGCATGTCAAAAAAATCCGTTTTACCGTGGCGGGGGCGGCGCCTGTTGTGTAACCGATCGGCATGCACTGGAATATTGCATTATGTTCGCTGTCGACCGGAATCAGCTCGGCACCGCTGGCGCGGGCTTCATTAATAAAGATATGCCCGGACATCACCAATGGTTCTTTATTGGCGAGTAACACCCGCTTTTTTGCGCGCACGGCCGCCAATGTCGGCATCAGCCCGGCGGCGCCAACGATCGCGGCCACGACGATATGCGTTCGTAAATGAGTAGCGACGGTATTCAATCCCTCGATACCGGATAACACTTCCACCGCAATACCCGATTTTCTGACTTTTTCCTTGAGCCGGATCGCGGAATGTGGATCCAGCATTACCGCTTTCGGAGGCAAATATTTCTGGCACTGTTCGAAGAGGCGTTCCACTTGTGTATTGGCCGTAAGCGCCATGATGCGATAGCGGTCGGGATGCCGGGCAAGCACATCGAGCGTGTTAATGCCAATAGATCCGGTGGATCCAAGAATTGTAACGCCACGCACGCCATGGTTGGCGCGTTCGTCAGTGAAATTATTTTTCGGGGTGGTCATATATCAGGACTTCGCGAGCAATATTAGCCCAAGCGCATATACCGGTGCGGCGGCTGTCAATGCGTCAATACGATCCAGGACACCTCCGTGGCCGGGAAGCAGATTTCCGCTATCTTTGACACCGGCCACGCGTTTGAGTTTGCTTTCAGTAAGATCCCCCACGACTGAAAACAGGACTACCACAACTGCCAAACCGATCCATTGCATAAGCAGACTGAACTCGTAATTCCAGATCATTGTCCCACAAAGCCAGGCCAGCAGCACGGCGCCGATGAGGCCGCCGACCACACCTTCCACTGACTTTCCGGGGCTGACCTTTGGAGCGAGTTTGGTGCGTCCCAGGAACGAACCGGTAAAATAAGCAGCCGTGTCGGCCACCCACACCAAGACAAACAAAAACAGCAAATCGCGGGGACGTCCTTGATCCGCCGATAAGAGATAAACGGTAGAAACCCAGAGCGGAAGAAGAACCAGAAATCCACCGACGGCTCGTCCAGCCGTAGTTGTAAACATTCCCTGGTTTATTTCCTTGCGACTTATGATTTCAACAAATGCCCAAATCCACCACAACAATGCCGCGAAAAGATAATAAATAACCAGCGTGGCATGCGATAACGTGGACATCCCGGCGATTCCCAGTACCAGAAGGGAAAAAACATATAACAACTTGGCCGATAATCGCTGAAAACCGGAGAGTGCCGCCCATTCCCAGGCTGCCGCCGCGACGAATAACCCAAACAACAGGACATTCCAGTGAATGGGAAAAAAGAACAACGCCGCGATCAGAAGCGGAACCAGAATGATTGCGGTAAGAATACGTTTTCTAAGCATGTCGCGCTGCTTCGATCTGCTCACCTGTCAAACCGAAACGTCGCTGACGTCCGGCATAGGAGACTAGAGCCTGCTCGAAGTGCGCACGGTCAAAATCCGGCCAGAGGACCGGCGTGAAATACATTTCAGTGTAGGCAAGCTGCCAGAGCAGAAAATTACTGATACGTTGCTCACCCCCGGTGCGTATGAATAGATCCGGCTCTGGGTATCCGGCCAAGCTGAGGAATGGTTCGATATTTTCCTCACGGATGGTTTTTGGATCTATCTCGCCGCGTACGGCACGTTGAGCCAACTCGGCACAAGCCCGCGCAATATCCCATCGCCCGCCGTAATTGACAGCCACAGTGAGTGTCAGAGCATCATTTTTCTGTGTGAGCGTCTCCGACTGATGGATGAGATCCGTGATTTTTTTCCCAAAGCGCTCGATATCCCCAATCGTGCGGAATCGAACCTTGTTTTTATGCAATTTTATTATCTCGTTTTCAAGCGCGTTCAGAAAAAGATCCATCAACAAGCGAACTTCCTGTGGCGGCCGTCGCCAGTTTTCGCTACTGAATGCGAAGAGGGTAAGGTATTTAATTCCCTTTTCGCCACACACGGTAACCATGTCCCGCACATGCTCCACCCCTTTGCGGTGTCCAGCCACTCGTGGCAGATTGCGGTTTTTCGCCCAGCGGCCATTACCATCCATAATGACAGCGACGTGTCTCGGAATGTCCGACTGATTGGCCACAACGACAGCCAGATCGGTAATACGTGTGTTGTCCATTAATAAATAATCTTAGTTCGCTTTTCGATACCGGAACAGCAACCCAGAATGAGCGCTGCGGAAATCAGATCTGCATGATGTCATTTTCCTTGGCTGCCACCAGTTTGTCGACCTCGCCAATGAAACGGTCAGTAAATTTCTGCACCACCTCTTCGGCGCGTTTGTCATCGTCCTCGGTAATTGATTTCTTCTTGAGAGCATCTTTCAGGTGCTGATTGGAGTCACGACGGATGTTGCGAATGGCCACTTTGGCATTTTCTCCCTCGGCCCGGACATGTTTGGAGAGCTCCTTGCGCCTTTCTTCGGTCAACTGCGGAAGCGGGACACGGATAACTCCTCCTGCCGTCATGGGGTTGAGTCCCAGATCAGATTCACGGATGGCTTTCTCAATCACCGGAATCATGGTCTTGTCCCAAGGGGTCACGGTAAGCGTGCGCGCATCGCCGATCGCCACGTTGGCGGTCTGGCTCAATGGCGATTTGTTGCCGTAGTAATCGACACGTATGTGTTCCAGCAGCCCGGGGTGGGCCCGGCCGGTTCGTATTTTTCCAAGATCCGTTTTAAGTGCCTCCAATGATTTTGCCATACGCGTTTCGGCGTCTTTTTTGATGTTTTCAACTGAATGCACCATGGCTAATCTCCTTTTACAAGCGTTCCGACGTTTTCACCGAGACAGATCCGCATGAGGTCACCAGGATTAGTAATGTTAAATACACGAACAGATAGGTTCTGATCACGGCATAGCGCGATCGATGCGGCATCCATCACCCCCAATCGTCGCTCCAGCACTTCGTTGTAACTAATTTGATTAAAGCGCTTGGCATCGGGGTGTTTCACCGGATCGCGGTCGTAGATACCGTCGACTTTGGTTGCCTTGAGCAGCACATCGGCGCCGATTTCCGCCCCGCGCAGCGACGCGGCGGTATCGGTCGTGAAAAAAGGATTTCCGGTACCCGCCGCAAAAACCACAGTGCGCCCCTTTTCCAGGTGGCGTATGGCGCGGCGCCGAATATACGGTTCGACCACCTGCTCGAATCGTAGCGCTGATTGCACCCTTACCGGAACATCCAGTTTTTCCAACGCATCTTGCAAAGCAAGTGAATTCATGATGGTCGCCAGCATGCCCATGTAATCGGCCGACGCACGGTCCATACCCCGGGCAGCATGCGCCATACCCCGGAAGATATTCCCCCCACCGATGACGACGGCGAGCTGTACACCGATGACGGTAACTGATTTGATTTCCGAGGCTATGCGCGTCAGCACCTCGAGATTGATGCCATAGGCGTCACTTCCCATCAAAGCTTCGCCAGATAGCTTGAGCAGCACGCGGCGGTAAGCAGGAACTCCGGACGTGCTTTTCAAGAACTATCCTCCTTTTACCTGCGCCATCACCTCGGAGGCAAAGTCGGCTGATTTTTTTTCCATTCCTTCGCCAACTTCATAACGAATGAATCGTATTACTGAAGCGCCCTTGGTATTAAGCAGTTTATCAACCGTCATTTCCGTGTCTTTGACGAAGGGCTGTCCCAGCAGGGTAATTTCATTGAGATATTTATTGACCCGGCCCATGATCATTTTTTCCACGATTTCAGGCGGTTTGCCGCTTGCTTTGGATTGTTCGGCAAATATTTCTTTTTCCTTGGAGATTACGGCGGCCGGAACTTGCTCTTTCGATACGTACTCCGGCCGGCTTGCCGCAACATGCATGGCGAGATCCTTGGCCAGATTTTCATCGCCACCTTTCACCTCGATCAATACACCGATTTTGCGGCCGTGAACGTAACTGCCGATGATTGACTTGTCCGTTGTCATACGAACGAAGCGTCTGACACTGATGTTTTCGCCAAGTTTCATCACCAGGTCTTCGCGTGCCTGCGCCAACGTGACAGATGTTCCGTTTTGCCGCAACTTGTAGAGCTCGTCAACATTCGCCGGATTCATGCTCGCCACAGTTGCTGACGCCGTGGCACTGAAATCGGCAAAATCATCACCCTTGGCAACGAAGTCAGTCTCTGAATTGATCTCGACCATAGCGGCCGTCTTGCGGTCAGGGGATACACATATGCCGATTATGCCTTCCGCCGCGAGCCGACCCGATTTCTTCTCCACCTTGGCTCCTGCCCGCTTGCGCAGCAAGTCAGTGGCAGCTTCCATGTCTCCATTCGTTTCCGTGAGTGCCGCCTTGCACTCCATCATCCCGAGCCCTGTCCGTTCGCGCAGTTCTTTAACTTGATGAGCTGAAATAGTCATACCTTAAACCCTGCTTAATACGAATGACGATGCCGGTCATTGCCATAAAATCGAGGGGTTGCGCCCTCATTGTTTCCGGATTGTCATCAATAATCCTTTTAATCGGTTTTTTCGGGTTTCTTTCCACGGCTTCCGCTCTTTTGTTTGGCACGGACCGTACGCTTCGGTTTGGACTCCGGCTTGACAGACAGCGTTTTGCCCGCATCGCCCGCATCATCGGTTGCCACGGCAATATCCTCAATGGGCGCGACTACGGTCTTCTTCTTCGCGACTACCTTGACTGTCGCCGGCTCCTCTTTAATTTCAACGAAGTCATCATCGCCGGAGACGATCGTCAACTGACGCTGTTCCTGACCGGCAAGGATAGCGTCCGCAGCCGCCTGGCTGTAAAGCTGAATGGCACGGATGGCATCGTCATTTCCAGGTATAACATAATCCACACCATCCGGCTTGCAATTGGAATCCACCACTCCGACCACGGGGATGTTCAGCTTGTTCGCCTCCGAGACGGCGATGTATTCATGACCCACATCGATGACAAACACAGCATCCGGCAGGCCGGACATTTCCTTGATTCCGCCAAGACTCTTTTCAAGTTTTACCCTTTCCCGGTCAAGCGTCAGCAGTTCTTTTTTGGAAAGTTTCTGGCTGCTGGCTTCATCCGCCAGAACGGACTCAAGCAACTTGAGCCGCTCAATCGACTTTTTCACAGTCCGGTAATTGGTCAGCATGCCGCCGAGCCAGCGGTGGTTCACATAAGGACTGCCGCATCGCTCTGCTTCCTCGTGTACGGTTTCTGTGGCCTGGCGTTTGGTACCGACAAATAAAATGGTGCCGCCATTGGCCGCGAGTTTGGCCAGATACTTCATGGCCTCGTTGAAGAGCGGGAGGGTTTTTTCCAGATTGATGATGTGAATTCGATTGCGTTCCCCGAAAATATACGGGCGCATCTTGGGATGCCAGAATCGCGTTTGATGGCCGAAATGCACGCCGGCCTCCAACATCTGGCGCATAGTGACGTTGCTCATGATATCTCCTTCGGGTTTTTCCTCCGCGGACCCCAAGCATCAATCCGGCCGCTCCGAGGAGCAGACGGACACCCGGATGCCTGTGACGGTACCGCGTGCGGGTTTAAGGTTTATTGATGCGGCAACCAGATCAGCTTCGATCTATACGCTACGCACCGGAACTATAACTGCGGGCGGCTTTATACCACAGCAGGATTATTAGGACAATGTTTTCATGGGCTTGGGTAGTAGACACACCATGAAAGGGCTTTTTTAATTGGTCTCATTCCCGGAGAATACCGCGCAGTGACACAGCCTATCATGCCCGTAACACTAAAAACTCCCGCCGAGATCGAAAAAATGCGTATCGCCGGCCGTCTGGCCGCCGAAGTTCTGCGCATGATCCGCTCTCATGTACGCCCGGGAATTACGACCGGGGAATTGGACGGTCTATGTTACGACTACATCGTCAATGTCCAGCAAGCCATACCGGCGCCACTCCACTACAAGGGTTTCCCCCGATCCATATGCACTTCGGTCAATCACCAAGTTTGTCACGGCATTCCGGGCGAAAAAAAACTCAAGAAAGGCGACATCATTAACATCGATGTTACCGTCATCAAGGATGGATATCATGGTGATACAAGTAAGATGTATTTCGTGGGCGAACCTTCTATCCAGGCGAAACGTCTCGTACAGGTAACGCATGAGTGCATGATCAAGGGCATAGAAGTTGTCCGTCCGGGTGCACGACTTGGCGATATAGGTCATGCAATACAAAAACACGCCGAGGCCCATGGTTTTTCAGTCGTGCGCGAGTATTGCGGTCATGGAATCGGACGTGAGTTCCACGAAGACCCGCAGGTACTGCATTATGGAGAACCCGGAACAGGGATGGAACTTCAACCCGGCATGACATTCACCATCGAGCCCATGATCAATGCCGGGAAAAAAGAGGTGAAACTCCTGCCCGACAACTGGACAGTCGTGACACGCGATCATTCCCTTTCGTCACAATGGGAACACACCATCCTGGTGACGGAAGCATCACATGAAATCCTTACATTACTTTCCGGTGATGAACCTTGATAATTTCCGCCGGTCCGGCTGAAACTTATTAGTGCCATGGCATCCGTCAAACACAACCTGTTTAACAGCCGCGAATTCGATCGGTCACTGACCGATTCAAATAATCCTTTGCCGTTTTTCCGCAATGCACTGCAGTCCGGGCGCAATCTTCTCAAACAGCGTTTTGCGGAAAAACGCCGGGCATTTTCGGTAGTAACATTTCACGCCTGGTTGATCGATCAACTCGTCATTCGCGCCTGGAAGCTGCATCTCGGATTATTGCCGTCCCATACCACTGCCTCGCTGGTCGCCGTCGGCGGATACGGCAGAGGCGAACTCCACCCGGCCTCCGATATCGACCTTATGGTACTGGTCGAAAAAGTTGCGCCCCCCACAATCCGCCCATTCATTGAATCATTCGTGCGTTTCCTGTGGGACATGGGCCTTGAAGTCGGACATAGTGTGCGAACCGTTAAAGATTGCGTGCGTGAATCCAGTAACGACCTCACTGTTGTCACCAATATTATGGAATCCCGTCTCCTGGACGGTAACGAAGTTCTCTTCCAGAAAATGCATCGAATGACACATTCATCAAACATCTGGCCAAGCAGGAGATTTTTTGCCGCCAAGCGCGAGGAACAGAATTACCGGCATCATCGTTTCGACGACACGGCCTATAACCTTGAACCGAATGTGAAGGACGGCCCGGGCGGTCTGCGAGATATCCAGATGATTTCCTGGGTGACGCAAAGGCAATTCGATACCGCCTCTTTGCGTGACCTGGTGCAGCTCGGATTCCTGAGCGATGAAGAATATCGTACGCTGATATCCGGACGTGATTTCCTCTGGCAAGTGCGCGCCGGTTTGCATTACCTGGCGGAAAGACGCGAGGATCGTCTCCTGTTTGATCATCAGCGTGCGCTTGCCAGGGACTTTGGCTATGTCGACCGGCCGGGAATACTCGCTGTCGAGCAGTTCATGAAACGCTATTACCGGACGGTCAAGGAATTATCCCTGCTAAACGTCATACTTTTGCAGCATTTCGAAGAGGCCATTCTTGCGCGTGGACGAGTAAAAACAAAAGCCATCAACAGGCGGTTTCAATCGCATCACGGATTTCTGGAAGTCACGCATCCACGGATCTTTGAACGCTCTTCCTATGCCCTGCTGGAACTGTTTCTTGTCATGCAGCAGCATCCTGAGCTTAAAGGAGTACGTGCGGACACTATCCGTCTCGTACGCGCGAATCTCCATGGAATCGACGGCAAATTTCGCAAAGATATCGCCTGCCGCAGCCTGTTCATGGAGATCATGCGTCAACCGCGCGGTATTACGCATGAACTGCGAAGAATGAATGCCTACGGTGTGCTTGGCGCCTACTTGCCGCCTTTCGGACGCGTCGTCGGTCAGATGCAGCACGACCTGTTTCACGTCTATACCGTGGATCAACACTCGCTGTTTGTTCTGCGCAATCTCCGCCGCTTCACCGTGCCGGAATTCCACCATGAATTTCCACAACAGAGTGAAATCATCCAGAAAATCGTCAAGCCGGAGCGGTTGTACCTTGCCGGTTTGTTTCATGACATCGCCAAGGGGCGTGGCGGCGATCATTCGAGGCTGGGTGAGAAGGAAACCAAGGCATTCTGCCGATTGCACAACTTGAGCGAATACGACACACGATTCATCTGCTGGCTGGTCCGCCATCATTTACTGATGTCGAATACCGCTCAGCGTGAAGACATAACCAACCCTGACATCGTGTTGGCTTTTGCTCAGCAGGTGGGCGACCAAGAACATCTCGATAATCTCTATTTGCTCACCGTGGCGGATATGCGCGGAACCAGTCCGGTTGTATGGAACGCCTGGAAGGGTCGTCTGCTGTCGCAATTATACAGTGCCACCACCCGTGTTTTGCGACGCGGCCTGACGAAGCCGATCGATCTTCATGAGCACATAGCCGATTTGCGTAACACGGCGCTTGAAAAGCTGCGACCGTCCGGGATTACGGAGAAACAGGTTAACCGTTTCTGGCAGGATCTTGATGAGGAATACTTTCTTCCCTACGACGCTGAAAGCCTGGCGTGGCACGCACGGGTCATTACCGCGGCGCATGCCGCCGATCTGCCAATTGTCGCCACGCGTTATGCCCCGGGTCTCGGTGGCAGCGAATTTCTGATCTACACGCCGGATCGCGACGACCTGTTTGTCATCATCACGGCGGGATTCGACCGGATGAACCTTTCCATCATGGATGCACGAATACATACGCTGCGCAATGGGTTCGCGCTCGATACATTCGTCGTGCTTGATCACTCGGGTGACCCCGTGAGCGATCCGAAAACGCTGGAACATTTGCAAGTGGCAATGCGCGATCAGTTGCTCGATCCACGTCCCGGAAAAGACATTCAATCCGTCAGCCTTCCCAGGCCGCTCAAGCATTTTCCGATCGAGACGCGGGTGATGTTCAGCCCCGCCCCAAAGGGACAACTCACGATTATGGAAGTCACCGCGCAAGACCGCCCGGGCTTGTTATACCAGATAGCATTGGCACTCAAGCATTGTCGTGTGAATCTGGTCGCGGCCAAAGTGGGAACCTATGGTGAGCGCGCCGAAGACATCTTTTTTGTCAACAGTCGCGAGAAGACTCCGCTGTCTGACAAACAACAGCTTATCTGCCTGGAGGATGAAATCATCAAACGTATCGGAGCACCGGTAACCAATGAAGGCACGATGGCGGTTTCAACCTGAGGAACGCTATCCTCCCAGATAGGCTTGTTGTACTTTCGGATCTTTGAGCAGGACGTCGGCATTGTCGCTGAGGGTGATTTTTCCACTTTCCATCACGTATCCCCGATGGCTGATCGCGAGGGCGAGTTTTGCATTTTGTTCCACAAGCAAAATGGTAACGCCTTCCTCCGCGATCCGCTTGATGGTCTCGAATATCTTCTTCACAAGCATTGGCGCCAGACCCATGCTGGGTTCATCGAGCAGCAGCAATCGAGGTCGACTCATCAGCGCGCGCCCGATAGCCAGCATCTGTTGTTCACCGCCCGAAAGCGTTCCGGCCTGCTGGGTCCGCCTCTCGAGCAGGCGCGGGAAGAGTGAATAAATATTCTCCAAATCCGATCGGATACCGGTGTGATCTCGTCTTGTGTAAGCTCCGATCATGAGATTTTCTTCAACCGTCAAACGTCCAAAAATGCCACGTCCTTCCGGAACCAGGGAGATGCCACGGCGCACAAGTTCGTACGAGCGTTTACCGGTTATCGCCCTTCCTTCATACAGTATTTCGCCTCGGCTCGGTCTGAGCATCCCGCAGAGCGACTTGAGCGTCGTCGTTTTTCCGGCGCCGTTTGCGCCAATCAGGCAAACCAGCTCGTTGTATTTCACCGTTAGGTCAACTCCTTTAACGGCGCGGATCCCCCCATAATCCACCTCCAGGTCTTGGGTTTGGAGAAAGTTCACTCGATGTCTCCGCCCAGATAGGCTTCAACGACAAGTGGATCGCGCTGTACGTCCGAAGGAATACCTTCGGCAATCTTTTTCCCGTAATCCAGGACGGCCACGCGATCGCATAATCCCATGACGAGTTTGACATCATGCTCAATAAGCAAAAGGGTTACGCCATCGGTGCGGATTTTCTGCAGTAATGTCTGAAGCTTGGCGGTCTCGCTGGTATTCATTCCCGCAGCCGGCTCATCGAGGGCAAGCAACACGGGGTCGGTGGCCAAGGCACGGGCAATTTCGACCCGTCGTTGATCTCCATAGGGAAGATGCATGGCTAACGTATCCGCATGCTGGCTAATTCCGACATACTCCAACAATTCGTGCGCCCGTCCGGCAATAGCCGTCTCTTCCGCGATTGTGTTTCTATCGTGCCAGACGGCGCCAATAATTCCGGCATGCGTGCGTACATGGCGTCCGACCATGACATTTTCCAGCGCCGTCATGTTGGCAAACAACCTGATGTTCTGAAACGTCCGCGCAATGCCCAATGCTGCCACCTGGTTGGGTTTGAGACCCGACACGGTACGATTTCTCAGCGTGATCATACCGGAATCGGGGGTGTAGAGACCGGTCAAGACATTGAACAATGTTGTCTTGCCAGCTCCATTGGGGCCGATCAGGCCGTAAATTTCGCCGGGAAAAATTCGCAAACCCACTTCCTGAAGCGCCGCGAGCCCGCCAAAATGCTTGCTCACATCGCTGACATCGAGCAATGATTCCGGACGCTCTTCCGTATCTCTATCAGCGTTTGATGTCATACAGTGAAGCCTGTTCCTGGGCAAGCATGGAAGCATCATCGCCGAACTCGCGACGACGTCGTACTGACGGCAGCAGTCCGGCCGGCCTGAAAATCATGATGAGAATAAGCGCCAAGCCAAAGATCAGCATCCGCAGGTCGGCCGCGTCGACATATATCTGTCCAAATATAAATCTTTGCAGGTCGCCAATGTAGCGCAATGCTTCGGGAAAAACTGTAAGCAATACCGCACCCAGGATGACACCGGCTATATTCCCCATGCCCCCCAAGACAATCATGCAAAGTACGATAATTGACTCGAAGAGATTGAAACTTTCGGGGCTGATAAATCCCTGGAAGCCGGCAAACAAACCACCGCTGATTCCGGCAAATGACGCGCCCATGGCAAACGCCAGCAATTTGATGTTGCGCGTGTTGATACCCATGGCTTCGGCAGCCACCTCGTCCTCCCGAATCGCCACCCACGCGCGCCCGATGCGCGAATTCTGCAGGCGTAGTGAAATAAAAATCATCAACAACGCCAACACGAGAAAAAGGTAGTAATACGTGTAAATGCCGGGGAAGATTACACCGAAAAACGTGTGTGTCTGGTTGAAGGAGAATCCACCGAATGCAACGGGATCGATCAGATTGACTCCCTGCGGGCCATTGGTGATGTTGATCGGCGCATTGAGATTAGTGAGAAAGATTCGAATGATTTCGCCGAAACCCAGCGTGACGATGGCCAGATAATCGCCGCGCAGTCGCAAGGTCGGCGCACCCAGCAAAATCCCAAAAATTCCCGCCAATCCCGCGCCCAACGGCAGCAATGCCCAGAACGGCAAATGCAGGTCAAAATGGGGCGATGCCAGCAAGGCATAAAGATAGGCGCCCACGGCGTAAAACGCGATGTAACCCAAATCGAGCAATCCGGCATAACCCACCACAATATTGAGACCAAGCGCAAGCATGATGTAGAGCAGCGCGAAATCGAGAATTCGAACCCAACCACGGCCAAGCGCTTCGCCGGTCAAAAAAGGCAACGCCGTCAACAACACTGCCAGCGCCAAATACGCAAGCCATGCCAGGCGGCGATCGCTCCTGAACTGAAGCCAGTGCCGGTGAAGGGTCCTCATGCTAACCATCATGCACGTTCAACCACCCGTTCCCCGAGCAGGCCGGATGGACGTATCACCAGAACAAGAATGAGTACGAAGAAAGCAAACACGTCCTGATAATGGCTGCCAAGGAAACCTCCGGTCAAAGCGCCGATATATCCTGCCCCGAGGCTTTCAATCACACCGAGGAGTAATCCTCCCAACATGGCACCGGCGATATTGCCGATGCCGCCCAGCACCGCAGCCGTGAATGCCTTGAGACCAAGGAGGAATCCCATGTAATAATGGGCCAGTCCGTAATAGGCGCTGACCATGACACCGGCAACGGCAGCGAGAGCGGCGCCGATAATGAAAGTGATGGAAATAATGGTGTTTACGTTGATACCCATCAACCCGGCTATATCCTGTGCTTGCGCCGTGGCGCGCATCGCGCGGCCCAAACGGGTTTTCTTGATGAGCAGCAGCAATCCAATCATCAGCAGGCACGATAACACCATGATAAAGATTTGCAGATTGGTGATGACCGCGCCGCCAATTTCATAACGCACGGTCGGCAGTATGGGAGGGAAAGCGATGTAACGCTTGCCCCAGATCAGCATGGCCAGATTCTGAAGAAGAATAGACATGCCGATGGCGGTTATGAGCGCGGCCAGCCTCGGCGAACGACGCAGTGGACGGTAAGCCACGCGTTCGATCGTGAAGCCAAGGGACATGCATACGGCAATCGCCGCAAGCAATCCAAGGAGCACGATGATCGACCCATCCAGACCCATTCCGCTTCCGGCGAGCGCGCCGATGACAGCCAAACAAATCATGGCGCCGAACATCGTCACTTCGCCATGCGCGAAATTGATGAGCTCCAATATTCCGTAAACCATGGTGTACCCCAGGGCCACCAAGGCATAGATACTGCCGAGAACCAGACCGTTGATTAATTGTTGGGTGAAAATATCCAAACGGTGTACCCTCGCAAGATCCGGTCACACCCCGGACAAACAGCCATGTCAGGAACTTCGGATCGCTGCTGGCAAAAATAAAGTCAGGTAGCCGGACAGCTACCTGACTTTACGCGCAGCAAATAATGCAATCAACCGGCCTTATTTTTTCTCCGCCGGTTTCTGTTCGTTTTCTCCCATCACCGTTTCCAGCACCTCCCATTTCCCGTTTGTTACACGATACATCGTGATTGCCCCGCCACGGACGTCGCCACGTTCATCAAAACTAATGTTACCGGTCACCCCGGCGCGTTGGATATTCTGCACTTCGACGAGATATTTGCTTGGGTCCGCTGAATTCGCCTGCTTCATGGCCGCTACCATGGTCATGGCCGCATCGTAGGCATAGGGGGCGTAAGTCTGAATTACTCCGTATTTGGCGGTGAATTTCTCCCGGAATTCCTTGCCCCCCGGCATGATATCGAGGGGCAGACCGGGTGAGGAAGCCGTCACACCTTCCGCATCGTTTCCCGCCAGCTTAAGGAACTCGGTTGTTTGCGCGCCATCTCCGCCGAGGAACGAAGCCTTAATCCCGAGCGAATGAAGTTGCTTTACCATGGGTCCGCCCTGCGCATCCATCCCGCCATAGAACACCACGTCAGGCTTCCTGGCCTTGATGGAGGTCAGAATAGCGCGAAAATCCGTGGACCGGTCGGTGGTAAATTCCCGTGCGATGACCTCGCCGCCCGAGCGCTTAACCGCTTTATCCACTTCGTCCGCGAGCCCCTGGCCGTAAGCGGTGCGGTCGTCGATTATCGCGACCCGCTTGGCTCCCATTTTTTTTACCGCGTATTCACCCAATACTTTTCCCTGTTGACGATCGTTGGTCATGACACGGAAAGCGGTTTTGTACCCCTGAGCCGTATAGGCAATCGCGGTGGCGGAAGGGGAAACCTGCGGAATACCGGCATCATGGTATATTTTTGAGGCGGGAATGGTCGTGCCGGAATTGAGGTGTCCGACGACACCGGCGACGCGCTGATCCACCAGCTTTTGCGCCACAATGGTCGCGTTGCGCGGATCGGCCTGATCGTCTTCGCTCACCAATTCGAATTTGACGTTCTTGCCCCCTAAAGTTATCCCAGCGGCGTTGACCTCATCGATCGCCAGCCGGGCACCGTTATCGTTGTCCTTGCCGAGATGGGCCTGTGGACCGGTTAGCGGAGCTACCGATCCAATCCGAATAATTTCGGCAGCGCCCTCGGCCTTATCCTCTTTCTTACTGCAACCGGCGAGGCCGATCGTCAGGAAAAGCAACCACGCGATCCACTTTGTTGTTTGCAATGCCTTCATTGACGTCTCCTTGATATTTTTTGATATCGTTGGCAAGTGACATTTTAACGTACAAACCTCCCGCGGGCGCAAGCAGCCGGTTAGCGCTGTAATACAAACCAAAAGAGCGATTTAACCGTCCCCTTGCCTGGGGGGTATCAGAAGTCTTATGCCGATCGGAATCTCTTGACTCCGCAGGTTATTCAGAAAACGCAATGCATCCACGTGGACATTGTAATGGCGTGCGATCGAAGCAAGCGTTTCACCCTTGCGCACGATATGTTCACGCTCCGGATCCACATCTTGTTTCGCCTCCACAATGGTTGACGGCGTTGCCGGTCGCCGCGCGAGAAATTGCTTTATGCCTCGAAACATACCGGAAGCCAAATTTTGTTGAAATGCTTTTGAGCGGAGTTTCCTCTCTTCCGAGGGAGTTGAAATAAAAGCGGTTTCCACCAGAACAGACGGTATATCCGGCGACTTGAGCACGGCAAATCCGGCCTGGGCCACCTGGCGCATATGTACCGGACCTACTCGCAGTAATTCGGCAAGGATGTCATCCCCGAGATTCAGACTATCCTGCATGGTCTTGTTGTGCGAGAGGTCCAGCAACACTTGGGCGAGCATGTCATCCTTGTCACTCAGGCTCACGCCGCCGATCAGATCGGACGCGTTTTCCTTGTCGGCAATCGATCGCGCCATGGCATTGCTCGCGCCTTTTTCCGACAAGGCATAAACCGATGATCCGTAGGCGCGCCGACTGGACACGGCATCGGCATGTATGGATATGAAAACGTCCGCCTGGAGACGGCGCGCTTTCTCGTAGCGCTGACGCAGACTGACATAGTAATCGCCGTCACGTATCAAAACCGGTCTCATACCCGGCTCGCGCGCAACGAGTTTGGCCAGTTCACGGGCGACGGCCAGGGTGATATCTTTTTCCCGCGTGCGATAACGCCGTCCAATGGCGCCCGGATCCTCGCCACCGTGACCGGCGTCAATCGCCACCACCCGGTCACGGACAACCGGCTTTAGCGGCACGGAGGCTTTGGGCTTGCGTTCATCCGTCTTGGCGGTTTCAATTTCCGTCGCCTTGGTGTCATAGAGATCGATCACCAAGCGATGGCCGTAAGGCCCGGCTGGTTTTAACGTGAAGCTGCGCGGCTGGGCTCCGGTTTTGAGATCGAGCACGATGCGCAGCGGACCCGAATCCGGTTGACCCACGCGCACCTTCTCCAACAGCGGTCCCCCGGTATCGACGGCCGGCAACGGTTCCGTCAAACGGGCGTTTTCGATGTCCACCACAACGCGAGCGGGATCCGACAAGGTAAACAGGGTATGTTCCAAAGGACCGCTGAGGTCAAACACCAGGCGGGTGTGATCGGGCGCGCGCCACACACGCAGGTGTTGGACAGTTACCGGTTCGGCGGAAGCCGTCGCGGCTAACAGAAATAAAATCGGGAACAGAACACGGGACAAATTGCTCATGGCACCGCGTCCAGCAGGGACTTGCCGTGGTCGGTATAAGCTGTAATTCGCACCATGCGTCCTGTCCCGGTCGGTGAGATCATAATATCCACATCCGGAGTTGGCAAAACGTCCTCCGCACGTTCCGCCCACTCCACCACGCATACCCCTTTCCCGTGAAGGTAGTCGCGTACGCCGAGAAATTCCAGTTCTTCCGGATTATTCAGACGGTAAAGGTCAAAGTGGTAAAACTCAAGTTCCGGGAAGGAATAGGGCTCAACCAGCGTAAAAGTCGGGCTCTTAACCGCCCCCTCATGCCCGAGGCCACGCAACATTCCGCGTACCAGTGTGGTCTTGCCGGCGCCCAGCGGCCCGCGGAGGTAGATGAGAGAAGCCCTGCTGAGATGAGCGGCAATTTTTGACCCCAATGATTCCATATCACTAACCGTGGCAACCGGTTGATCAACGCTCGGCATGTCTCACCAGGCGATTAAGCCGGGCACGGAGAAATGGAAACAGATCAGACGCGAGCGTCCCCGCCTCCCCAGCTTGAGCGGCGTCGTCGCCCGCAGCAGCGTGCACCCATACGCCCAGACGGGCGGCATCGAGCGTGGAAAGTCCTTGCGCCCGCAGGCCGGCGATTGTCCCGGTCAACACATCGCCCATGCCGCCACTCGCCATCCCGGGATTTCCCCGATCACAGACCGTTACCATTCCGTCGTACAGAGACGCTACCAGCGTCCCGGAACCCTTCAGCACGCACACACCGCCGAAGCTGGCCACCAATTCGCGTGCGGCCGCAAACCGGTCGTTTTGAATTTCTCCGGTTGTCATGCCGAGCAGTCGTGCGGCTTCTCCGGGATGCGGCGTAATAATCCAATCCTGGTGCATCTGCGGGTCGGCCGCGAGAATATTCAGGGCATCGGCATCCACTACCATGGGCAGGGATGATTCGAGCGCCGCGCCCATCAGCCAGTGGCCCCACCTCTCCTGCCCGAGGCCCGGCCCGATCGCAACGACATCGGCACGAGCCAGCAAGGGACGTAATTCCTTGGCGGTGGCAATTCCGTAAACCAACAGTTCCGGGCGTGCCGCGCCGATTTGAGCGGCGTGATCCGGATGCGTGGCCACCAGCACCAGCCCGGCACCGGCGCGATAGGCGGCCTCACCCGCAAGCCGCGCCGCGCCGGACATCCCGCGATCGCCGCCGATGACCAGCACGCGGCCGGCGTCGCCTTTGTGCATGTCACGCGGACGCGCACGCAGGAGACCAAGCAAAGATTTCTCCGTCAAACGTTTCGCAGCAGGCGGAACGTTTCCATAAATATCCGGTGGCACACCGAGATCATTAAAAAAGATTTCACCGCCGTGCTCGCGACCGGCGCCGGTGAATAATCCCGCCTTGAGACCCATGAACGTCATCGTGGATTGGGCCGTCACCGCCACGCCCATCACCCGGCCGGAATCGGCATGCAAGCCGGATGGAAGATCAACCGCCAGCACCGGAACACCAGCTTGATTGACAGCTTCAATGGCCGCTCGCCATTCGCCCTCCACCCCGCGTTCAAGCCCCGTTCCCAACATCGCGTCAACGATGACATCGTTCCCCCGCAGAAGATCAGCCGTGAAATCCTTGATGGCGATTCCGGCCGATTGGCAGCTGTCGCGGGCGGAGGCGGCGTCGCCTTGCGTTTTTCCTGAATCGCCCATGCTCAAGACCCGGGTGGTCATTCCAGCAGACTTGGCCAGGCGCGCGACCACGTAACCATCGCCCCCGTTATTCCCGGGTCCGCAAATCACCACGACGCGCCGGGATCTCGGCCAGCGGGCGCGCAACAACTGAAACGCCGCCGCACCGGCACGCTCCATCAACGTCGCGCCGGGAATGCCGTACTGTTCGATGGCCAGACGATCGAGATCCCGGACTTGGGAGGCGGTAAAAAGCGATTCAGGGAGGGTCATGCATTGGTCCTTTTATTATGTATATGATAGGCCCTCATGCACACTGCGCGAAATAGCAAAATCGATCTCATTCGACTCGCTGCCGACATCAAGACATGGGCCCGTGAACTGGGCTTTCAGCAAACCGGCATCGCCGATACGGAATTGGGCGAAGCGGAAGCACATTTGTTGAACTGGCTCGGTCGTGGTCGCCACGGGCTAATGCGCTACATGGCATCGCACGGGACGCGACGCAGCCGCCCGCCGGAATTGCAGCCCGGCACGCTGCGCGTAATCTCGACGCGACTCGACTATTTCCCGGAAGCTGCCGCCGCGGCCGAAACCGTCCTGGGTGACGCCCGGCTGGGTTATATCTCCCGCTACGCCCTGGGCCGGGACTACCACAAGATGATGCGCCGCCGGCTGCAAAAACTCGCCGAGCGGATTGAGACTTGTGTCGGACCGTTTCAGTACCGCGCCTTCAGCGACAGCGCGCCGGTGCTGGAGAAGGCGCTGGCCGAAAAGGCCGGGCTTGGCTGGATTGGCAAACATACGAATTTGATCGATTCGCGAACCGGATCATGGTTTTTCCTGGGGGAACTCTATACCGACCTGCCGTTGCCGGTGGATACCCCGTCGGCTAATCACTGCGGCCAATGTCGTGCTTGCCTGGATGTCTGCCCGACTCAAGCCATTGTCGCGCCTTATGAGCTCGATGCACGGCGGTGCATTTCCTATCTCACGATCGAACTGCGCGATTCCATCCCGGTGGAATTGCGGCCTTTAATCGGCAACCGCATTTATGGCTGCGACGACTGTCAACTTGTCTGCCCGTGGAATCGCTTTGCCCGTCCGACGCAAGATGCGGATTTTACCCCGCGCCATGATCTCGATGCGCCGGAACTGGTCAGACTGTTTTCATGGACCGAAGCGGAATTCCTCAAATACACCGAAGGTTCCGCCATCCGGCGAATCGGTCACGAATGCTGGCTGCGTAACATCGCCGTGGCACTCGGCAATGCGCCCACCGATGAAACGATCGTCCACGCACTGACGTCTCGGCGCGAGCATGCATCGGAGATCGTGCGCGAGCATGTACAATGGGCGCTGGCACGGCACCGCGATCGTGGTTAACGAAATTGAGGGCGCGATGTACCGCGCCCTCTGGAAGTGCGTGCCAAATTCACGACCTATCTCTGTCATCTGGCGCGCTACCGGCTGATCGATCATTACCGGCGGCAGGCCACCGGGTTGCCGTTGTCTTACGATGACGACCCGGACGACCCGCGGATCGAACGGGTGGCCATCGCCGGGATTCATCAACCGGAAAACGAACTTTACCGACGGCGGCAGGTGCAACAATTGCTGAAATTGCTCGACGGACTCCCCGAAGCGCAACGCGAGACTTTCCTGTTGCGCGAGGAAGCCGGTTTGTCGTTGCTTGAAATCGCGGAGATTACCGGCGTTACGGCGGAAACGGCCAAGAGCCGCCTGCGCTACGCGCTGGTCAAACTGCGCCAAGGTTTGGCGAAGGACGTAACATGACTTCAAAAAAATCTCCAGGCGCTGACGGCACACCGATGCCGGGTGAGGCCGGGATCGATCGCGTCTACCGCAGCGCCTCGAAAGAGATGCCCTCCGCCAGCGTTGATGCAAGAATCCTGGCCGAAGCACAAAAGGCAATCACCAAACAGAAGACCCGCTCGCCGTCCGGCATCCACTGGGAATATCCGCTGTCGTCCGCCGCGGTAATCGTGCTGAGTCTGGGCGTCGTGCTGCTGCTTAACCAGCAAGGTGTGTTTAATCGTCAACCCCCACCTTCGTCGCCAACAGACACAGCGACAGCACCGGGAATTGCGCGCGATGTACCAGCCACACTCTCTCCGTCGGCAGCGGAGGAACCCGCGCGTTCGCAAGGTAAATTCTCGGCCAAAACAGAAACGGTGCAGCCGGAACTGTCGCCTACGTTGGCGGCCAAGCAGCCTCCCGCCTCGCCGGCAGCGCCCATGGAAGCCAAAAAGAGCGAACGCGAAGTATCGGCATTGTCCGGTCCCTCAATGGCATCAGGAAGCATTGCCGAAGAACGGCCGGCCGGCCTGGTGTCCGAAGTTGCACGTGCTAGAGAGAATATGGCAACGAAAGATATTAAACCCAGCTTACAAGCCGACGTAATATCGGTTCAGGTAAGCGGTGAACCGGGGACGTACCAGTTCACGGTCGGCATCCGCAGCCCGGACACGGGCTGCCAGCAGTACGCAGACTGGTGGGAGGTGGTAAGCGGGGACGGCAAACTGCTTTACAGACGTGTGCTGCTACATAGTCACGTGGAAGAGCAGCCTTTCACGCGTTCCGGGGGGCCGGTTCCGATTCAATCCGAAAGTGTGGTTTGGGTGCGGGCCCACATGAATACGAGTGGTTACGGCGGCAAGGCGTTCAAGGGTTCGGTAAAATCGGGGTTCACCGAGACGGATCCGGGTAAAGATTTTGCGGCGAATCTTGCGTATCAACCGCCTTTGCCCAACGGCTGTGATTTTTAATTGCGTTTCTTGGCATTTGATGGCCACTTAGGGCGGCCCACAACCAGTTCATAAGTTAAGCAGTAATTTATTTTATTGAAAACTGCCTGACAGGTTCACGTCGCCCGAGGCAGCAACTTCTAAAAATTCGTATCAGAAACCACTCGGCGGTGGCGATGGAAATATCGGAGGTTGTGGAATTGGTGGTGTACTGGCAGGAGGCAGTGAAGGTGTCACCGGAGGCGAAGGGGCAGGTGCCGTTGTTGCCGCACCCCCTCCCGCCGACAGTCCCTTCCGAGTCTTGTTGTCTAACGACGAAGTGTCCGTGACTGAATCAGGCGATGACAATCCCTTACCCGGCGTTGTCGCAGCCGGCGGGTTGTTAAACTGAATCACATTATGATCCGGATTGATCTGCTTTTCTTCGATTTTTTCAGCTTGCGGCGGCGGCTTGGATTCCGAATAATGAGTTTTGCCGCCAGAGTCCACCCATTTCCATAATTTTATCGCCTGCGCTGACGGCATTGCTGAAAGAATCACGAGTGTCAGCGCATGGACGATAATTTTCAAATTTAACCGGAAGAACATTTCAGCTCAGCTGGGGCGCGTGTTGATCAGATGCGCATATTTCATGTTCTCATCAAAGAACTTTTTGTAATCGTCCAGGTTTTCATTAAGCATTTTTTGATATTCGCGAGTGAAGAATTCAAAAGCCTTGCCCCTGTCCGACTCGTACTTCTTGATATCGCTTGCATGGGATGCCACAACAAAAGAGTTGAATCGCGACGCAGCGTACAGCAGGGCCATGCTCACGTTTTCCCGACTGGCTGTTTCACAATGTTTATTGGCCAAGTCGATAAACGAGTTGACGATGCTGCGATATTCCTGATCAATGTCTGCTTCGTTCATAGGCGGTCGCTCACGGGTTTTGAAAGTCAGACTGACTGTTATCACTAAGCCAGACGTACACGGTAAATATAAAAATAAACACTCATTTCACAAAAAAGTTATCGCGGTAATATTTCAATTCCTCGATCGATTCCCTGATGTCGTCCAGCGCCTTGTGGGTGTTCTTCTTCACCAGGCCGTTGCAGAGACCGGGTTTCCAGCGGCGCATGAGTTCTTTAACCGTGCTCACGTCGAGATTCCGGTAATGAAACCATGCCTCGAGTTGCGGCATTCCGCGCGCGAGGAACCGCCGGTCCTGACAAATACTGTTCCCGCACATGGGTGATTTGTTTTTTGGAACACGCTGTTGTAAAAAATCGAGCGAGATTTTTTCGACATCCGCCTCGGTATGAGGCGACTGCCTAACCCGCTCAATCAGCCCTGTTCCGGCATGCGTGCGTTTGTTCCATTCGTCCATGGCCGCCAGCACCTCATCCGGCTGATGCACCGCCAACACCGGTCCTTCCGCGACAATATTGAGCGAGCTGTCGGTGATAATCGTCGCCACTTCGATGATCCGGTCGGTATCGGGATTTAACCCTGTCATTTCCAGGTCTATCCAGATGAGCGCGCCGGTCTCCTGCGCACCGTTGGGTGCATGTGCCATTAAATATCTCCAGATTAACTGGGGGAATCTTTCGGGCTCCCTGCTGTCTGTTACACAATGTGATGATAACATCCTTGATCAATGAATACCTTCACGTACTTATTCCTGACTCTGCTCGGCCTGTCGTTGTTGACGGAGGTGTGGCTGGCGGCCCGTCACATCCGGTACATCGCGGCGAACCGTAATACCGTTCCCGGAGCGTTCCGCAGCAAGATTACGCTTGCGGATCATCAGAAGGCGGCCGATTACACCATCGCCCACACCCGCTTCGGACGCATTGAAAATGCCTACGGCACCGGTTTGCTCGCGCTCTGGACACTGGGGGGCGGGCTCGATTGGCTGGATCAGATGCTACGCGTCATCGGATGGGGTGAACTTGCCACTGGAGTGGTATTTATTCTGAGCACGCTCGTCATCATGGGGCTGCTTGAGCTTCCGGTGTCCGTGTATCGGACTTTTGTGATCGAAAACCGATTTGGCTTCAACAAGACCACGCCAAGACTTTTTTTGGCCGATACGATAAAGCAGGCCCTGTTGTTCGGAATACTCGGTGCCCCGCTCGCGCTGGCCGCGCTCTGGCTTATGCAGGAGGCCGGGGAGCTATGGTGGCTTTACGTCTGGTTGTTGTGGAGCGGTTTCACCATGCTGTTGGTCTGGGCTTACCCCACGTTGATTGCACCGTTCTTTAACAAGTTCAAACCTCTCAAGGAGGGGATGGTGCGTGAACGCATCCAGGCGTTACTCGAACGCACCGGTTTCCGGACGCGTGGTATATTTGTCATGGACGGATCGCGTCGCAGCGCGCATGGAAACGCCTATTTCACCGGCTTTGGAAAAACCAAACGCATCGTCTTTTTTGACACACTGCTCGAACACCTGAATGAGCGGGAGATCGAGGCGGTACTGGCTCACGAGCTGGGGCATTTCAAGCGACGGCACGTTATCAAGCGCATGCTGCTGACTTTCGGCATCAGCCTGTTCGGGCTGGCCTTGCTGGGATGGCTGGTCACGCAACCCTGGTTCTATTCCGGCCTTGGCATGTCACAACCTTCGATGCATGCGGCGCTGATGCTATTCATGCTGATTGGCCCGGTGTTCACTTTCTTCCTGCAGCCGCTGTTCGCGTGGGGATCGCGACGTCACGAATATGAAGCCGACAGTTTTGCGGCCGATCAAACCGATGCCGCCGAATTGGTGAGCGCGCTGGTCAAACTCTATCGCGAGAATGCCAGCACGCTCACTCCCGACCCGCTGCATTCGGTCTTTTATGATTCCCATCCGCCCGCCACCTTGCGTATCGCGCATCTGACCGGCAAAACCTGATTCTTTACGTCCAGGAGGAACCATGAAAAAAAACCGTGCGCTTGTATTTATCCTTATGTCGTTTTCCGTATCCGCCCACGGCGCGGCGCTTCCGGGCGACGCCGCCGTGGGAAAGAAATTGCACGACGCCAACTGTACCGCCTGCCATACCGACAGCGTTTACCAGCGGAAAGACAGACAGGTCGCCAATCTCGATATGCTGAAAAATCAGATGAAGGCCTGCGGGCATGCGATGAATATCACTCTGGGAAAGAAACAAATGGATGATCTGGTGAAATACCTGAACGACACGTATTACAAGTTTAAATAGCGAAAAGCCATGTCTGACCTGAAAAGCAAAACCTGCAAACCGTGTGCGCCCGGGACTCCGCCGTTATCCCGCCCGCAGGCCGTGACGTTGCTGGCACAGCTTCCGGGATGGTCGCTGAATGACACCGCCTCCGAAATTGTCCGCACGTTCAAATTCAAGAATTACTACGAGACCATGGCGTTCGTGAATGCGCTCGCCTGGGTCGCCCATCGGGAGGATCATCACCCGGACATCGAAGTGGGATATAACCGCTGCCACGTGCGCTTCAGCACGCACAGCATCAAGGGGTTGTCGGAAAACGACTGCGTCTGCGCCGCCAAGATCAACGCCTTGCTGGGCGAGTGACAAGCACGGGCTTACCTCGGATTATCCGCACCGGTCAAAACAGGAAGGCAGGCCGGCGGCCAAGTCCGGATACATCAGCTCCACACCCAGTTCCTCGCGCATGCGCCGGTTGTCAATGCGCTTGGATTCCGCCAGATAAGAAAGCATCTCTGCTCCGAGTCGCCGGCGCGCCTGCTCCAGGGTAATCGCCGGCGGGTGCGGGATGCCGAACGCGTCCGCCACGCGGTAGAAAAAATCCGTCATGGTCGTGGGATGCCCGTCACTGATGTTATAAATGATACCGGGATTGGCATGATGTCCGGCGATGAAGCAGGCCCGCGCCAGATCGTCGGCATGGATGCGATTGCTGAACGGCGATTCCTCTTCGTGTAACACCGGATCGCGGGCACGCAGGCGTTCCTCGGGCAAATAACCCCGACCATATATCCCCGGCACGCGCAGAATCACCACCGGCACCCCGCTTTTCTCGCTCCAGCGCCGCAGCACGGTTTCCGCCGCGAGCCGTCGCTTGGCGCGGTCCGCTTGCGGGTTGGGCGGACTGTCCTCCGTCACCCACTCCCCCGCGCAATCGCCATAAACACCTGTCGTGCTGATCAGCACCACGCGTTTCGGCAACTCGGAAGAGTCGAGAATGGAAACAAACGTTTCCATGCGCGGGTCGGTCGCACCCGTTCCCGGCGGCGGAGCGAAATAATAGATAAGGGCATCTTTGACAGGCAGATCACGCAAGGACGCTGGCATATCGAGATCAGTTGATATCGGCTGAATCCCTGCGGCACGCAGCCGCCGCGCGGACCCGGCAGAGCGAACCAGACCCGTAACATGGCGGCCCACAGAACGTTCAAGCACGGCAACGCGCTCGCCGATGTCGCCACAACCTATGATCAGCACATCAGTTGCGGCGGAGATCATCGCGCACCGCGATCGGCAAGACAGCCGCATGTTGCAGTGAAAATACCTATCATGGCTTTATCCAGCCCGGTGATGACTGCATTCCTGTCGCGAGAATCATCTTCAGCCATGCTTCGGGTGTTCCATACGGTCGAGCACATGCCGTGCCATGCCCTGCGCCAGTTCATATTCACCCATGAAAACCTTGCCGACATTCTCCTTCTGCAGCAGCTCGGCTTCCTCCTCGCTGTGCGTGCGCAACACGACTTCTATCGCCGGATTCAGCGTGCGGGCGACCTCGACCATCTTGCGCACATTGAAGGTATCCGGCGTGGCGATGACCAACATGCCCGCCCGCGCAATATGGGCCTGAATCAGAACCGCCGGATCGGAGGCGTCCCCCGAGACAGCGGGAATATCCCGCGCACGCAACATCTCCACCAACTCGCGGTTCTGTTCGGCCACGACAAATGGGATTTTTCGCCCGCCGAGAGCGTCGGCGATCCGCCGCCCGACCCGCCCGTAACCAACCAGCACAACCTGCCCGGTGAGGCGGGACTGATCGACCGACATGGGAAGCTCGGCCAGAGGGTCGTCCCGGCGCTCCAGTCGGCGGGCGAGACTCGAGCGTTGCCGTATCCAGGCCTGCGCCGGTTCGATGGCGGCGAACACCAATGCATTGAAAGCAATCGAGATGAGCGCCCCGGCCAGCACCAGGCTCTGACCTTCGACGGGCAGCAGGCTGAGCGCGACGCCGAGACCGGCGAGGATAAACGAGAATTCGCCGATCTGTGCCAGGCTCGCGCCGACGGTGAGGGCGGTGTTAAGCGGATAGCGAAACACCAGCACCAGCGCGATGGCGGCGAGCGTCTTACCGATCATGACAATGCCGACCACCGCCAGCACCCTGAAAGGTTGTTCGACGAGCACCTGCGGGTCGAACAGCATGCCGACCGAGACGAAGAACAGCACCGAGAACGCGTCGCGTAGTGGCAGCGATTCGTCTGCGGCCCGGTGACTGAACTCCGACTCGCGCATCATCATGCCGGCGAAGAACGCGCCCAGCGCGAATGAAACGTCGAACAGCCTGGCGGAACCGTAGGCAACGCCGAGCGCCGTGGCAATCACGCACAGCGTGAATAACTCCCGCGAGCCGGTGCGCGCGACCCAAAACAGCAGCCGGGGAAAGAGCCGGCGCCCCACGACCAGCATCAAGGCAACGAAAGCAGCAACCTTGCCAAGTGTGATCGCGAGAACCATCCATACGTTATCGCTCGAGCCGGCCTGTGCCATGGCGTCCAGCCCGCCGAGCGGCCTCGCCACCACGGGCAACAGTACCAGCACCAGTACCATCGCCAAGTCTTCGACGACCAGCCAGCCCACCGCGATCCGACCATTGACCGACTCCAGGACGCCCCGATCTTCGAGCGCGCGCAGGAGCACGACCGTGCTGGCGCAGGAGAGAGCCAGACCGAAGACGAGCGCCTCACCGGAAGTCCAGCCCCAGGACAAAGCAACACCCATGCCCAACGCCGTGGCAACGCCGATCTGGACGATGGCCCCCGGCACCGCAATGCGCCGGACCGCCAGCAAATCCTCGAATGACAAATGCAGCCCGACACCAAACATCAGCAGCATGACACCGATTTCCGCGAGCTGTGCGGTCAGTTCGACATCGGCAACAAAGCCCGGAGTTCCAGGGCCGATAATGATCCCCGCAATCAGGTAACCGACCAGGGGCGGTATCCTGAATCGCGACACCACCAAGCCCATGACCATCGCCAATCCCAAACCGATGGCAATGGTGGTTATGAGACTGATGCTGTGGGGCATGTTTCCTTCGCTTTCCGGGTTATGACGGGTTTCGCCGTTCTATATATGGTTACGTAGTTGCGCAAGCTGACGCCGACCTGCCCGGTGTAGCTGTACCTTGCACGCAACTTGAGAAAGTGCCGGCATTTCGTAAGCAATTGTCGGATAGAACAATTACTGATTATTACACAATGCGGGACACGATCAGCGCCTGGCGCACGGACAGCGCCAGTGTGGCAAATATAGCGGCGCCGCGGTGAAGATGAGAAATACGACTGACAGCAGCGACGCATTTGGCATGTGGCCGCGGGTTCCTTGCGTAGCCTCGAACTGTCAGTGCCTGGCTCAACCAGGGCGGTGATCAGTGTCCCTGCTTGCCTCTCAATATATTACGCCTCGCGCCGACCGGCCAGCGCCCGGGCGAGCGTGTTGCGATCGGTGAATTCCAGCTCGCCGCCGATGGGCACGCCGTAGGCAATGCGCGTTGCCTTAATGTGACGGGCGCGCACCAGCTCGCCGATGAAGTGCGCCGTGGCTTCACCTTCGACGGTCAGATTGGTGGCCAGCACGACTTCTTTAATTGTCCCTTCATCAAGCAACGTCTCAAGATGCGGTATGCCGATTTCATCCGGACCGATGCCGTCGAGGGGCGACAACCTGCCCATGAGCACGAAGTAAAGGCCGTTATAAACGCCCGACTGGTCGAGCGAGACCAGATCGGATGGCGATTCGACGACACACAGAAGCGATTTGTCCCGCCGCGGCGACGTGCATATCGGACACAAATCCGATTCGCTCAGATTGTTGCAACGCCGGCAGTGTACGATACGTTCGAGTGCGTTGGTCAGTGCCTGAGCGATTTCACGCGCCCCCTCGCGATCGCGCTCCAGCAGATGATAGGCCATGCGACCCGCGCTTTTCGGGCCCACACCGGGGAGCCGACGCAGAGCCTGCTTGAGCGCTTCGAGGATGGTGACATCGTTCATGGAAAAATCCGAAAGGACAGGATTTACAGGATTAGAACAGGATTTACAGGATTAAAAAATAAAATTGAGAATGATTGATGAATTTCGTCTCTCATTTTCGAAAATCCTGTTAATCCTGAAAAATCTTGTTAATCCTGTCTATTGCTTATTCAGAATGGCAGCTTCATCCCCGGCAGGCCGAGTCCGGAGGTGAATCCCGCCATTTTTTCTTCCGTGGTTTTCTCCACCTTGCGAACGGCGTCGTTGATGGCAGCCGCGACCAGATCTTCCAGTACTTCCCGGTCATCCTGCATCAAACTCGGGTCAATCTGCACGCGTTTGACGTCATGCCGGCATGTCATGGTGACATTCACCATGCCCCCGCCGCTGCTGCCGGTAACCTCGATGGACGCCAACTGTTCCTGAGCCTTGCGCAAATTTTCCTGCATGGCCTGCGCCTGTTTCATCAAATTTCCCAGTCCGCCTTTCATGTTTTCCTCGTGTCCAGTCAGGGCTTGGGCCGAATCGAAGCCGGATTGACTCGTGCATTGAACTTATCCTGAAACGCGCGCACATTGGGATCGTCCGCAATGGCCTGGGCCGCGGCTTGATATTGCTCATCCATTACGCGGTTTTTCTCCTTGGCGGGTGTTTCAACGGCGTGATTTCCAACACGCACCTTCAATCGTATCGGGTTACCGTAATACTTTTCCAGTGCCGATTTCAATTCCAACTCGCGATCCTTGTTGAACAGCTTCGCGTGTAACTCCTCCAGAACCAGCACCATCTCGCCTTTGGAATGCGATTCAAGAGTCGTGTGAGAAATGAGTTCACGTAATAATCCGGTGAAACCAAGCCGCGCGACCACATCCGCCCACCTGGCTGCCGTGCCACTGGCATCGGGCGACGATGCACCGGCGACGGGCGCGGCCATCGGGGCAACCGGTTTAATCCCGGGCGTTGGTGGCGCAGCCGCCGTTGCCTTGGATCGGTTCTCCATCTCTTCGGCCGGACGAAAGGCGACCATGCGCAACAATATCATTTCAAGCCCGCTGCGCGGGTCCGGCGCATAGGACAGGTCGCGAAGGCCCATCACGCCGATCTGATAGTAAAGCTGCACGTCCTGCGGCGACATGGCGCCTGCGTGCACCAGCACGTTCCCGCCCTCCTCGCCCGCAAGCGCCGGGTCGGCCTGCGCCAGGGCGATCCGGTGCAGCGCGAGCAGCAAATCCTTCAGCACGATCTCGTAATCCAGACTGAATTCGTTGGCCTCGGACACGGTCTTGAGCAGATTTGCGACATCGCCGGCCTCGAGTCCTTGCAGAATTTTTTCAATGAAATTCTGATCGATGGTACCGAGCATGGCGCGTACTTCCGGCTCATTAACCTGGCCGCCGCCGTAGGAGATCGCCTGATCGAGCAGCGAGAGTCCGTCGCGCATGCTCCCGTCGGCAGCGCGCGCCAGCAACTTGATGGAAGCAACGTCATGGACGATGCCTTCTGCATCCAGAATCTTTTGAATCTGAGAGGCGATCTGATCGAGCGGAAGCCGTTTCAGGTTGAATTGCAGACAGCGGGACAGCACGGTCACCGGCAGTTTCTGCGGCGCGGTGGTGGCAAGCAGAAACTTGATATGCGGCGGTGGTTCTTCAAGCGTTTTCAGCAGTGCATTAAAACTATGGCTGGAAAGCATGTGGACTTCATCGATGAGATACACCTTGTAACGCCCGCGGGTCGGCGCGTAGGGCACGTTGTCCAGCAGTTCACGCGTGTCATCCACTTTGGTGCGCGAGGCGGCATCCACCTCGATCAGGTCGACAAAACGGCCTTCGTCCACTTCCACGCAGGCACTGCATTTTCCGCAGGGCTGCGACGTAACGCCGGTTTCGCAATTCAGCGATTTGGCGAGAATACGGGCGATGGTGGTCTTGCCCACGCCGCGCGTGCCGGTGAAAAGGAAGGCATGGTGCAGCCGGCCATGGTCAAGCGCATTGACCAGCGGCTGAACCACGTGTTGTTGGCCCACGAGCTCGGAGAAATTGCGGGGCCGCCATTTGCGCGCTAATACCTGGTAACTCACGGGTGTCGGTTCATTATCAAAATGGCGTTCCTGAATGGGTGGCGGTTCGAGCCAGCCGCACCCCAGTACCCGAAATGTCTGCTGCGGCTGCTTCCTTCCGGACCTGACCGGGTTCACAGGCTTCCGCCACCGAGGGGACCGGCTCTCACCGCCATATTCAGCTTTCGAAAACGAAGTGTATCACGGCATGTATTCGATCGCAGTAGGCCTGCATCACACCGTTGGCAACCTGGAACGCGACGCGGATAAGTCAGGGGGCTGGCCTGGCATTTCGGTTTATCGGAAATCCGCAATAACATGCAGTGCCGGATTTTGGTAACGCAACATTTCAGGCGAAGTTGTTATCGCCGTGATATATAAACAAACCATGAACCAGGAAATCAGGTATTGCACGACGCGGGATGGGGTGTCCATCGCCTTTGCTACTGTCGGCTCCGGTCTTCCCATTGTAAAGACCGCGAACTGGTTGTCCCATCTGGAACATGACTGGCGCAGCCCGGTCTGGCGTCATGTTTTGCAAGGGCTTTCGGCACAACATCGGCTGGTGCGCTACGACGAGCGTGGTACCGGACTATCGGAGCGCGACATATCCGAAATGTCGGTCGATGCCTGGGTGGAAGACCTAACAGCGGTGGTCGACGAGCTTTCATTGGAACGTTTCGCCCTGCTCGGTATTTCTCAAGGTGGAGCGGTCGCGATCAAGTATGCCGTGCGTCATCCGGAGCGGGTCAGCCACCTGATTCTCTACGGTGCATACGCGCGCGGGCGTTTTCATCGGGGTGATCCCAAGGAAAAAGAGCTTGTCGAGGCGTTACGCGCGCTGGTTCATCAGGGATGGGGGAGCGACCATCATGTATTCCGGCAAATGTTCACGACGCTTTATATCCCTGATGCCGGTGCCGAGCACATGCGCTGGTTTAATGATCTGCAACGCGTGTCGGCAAGCCCGGAGAACGCGGAAAAACTGCTGTTGGCCATATCGGATATCAACGTGTCGAATTTTCTATCGCAGGTAAAAACTCGGACGCTGGTGCTTCACTGCCGTGGTGATCGCGTGGTGCCGTTCAGCCTGGGCCAGGAGCTCGCCGCCAGAATTCCGAATGCCCGATTTGTGCCCATGGACGGTAACAACCACCTGTTCCTCGATAACGAACCGGCATGCACGGTTTTTATGCAGGAAGTATCGGCATTTCTGGGGGACAAAACCCCGCCCAAAATCAAGGTGCCGGACGATTCGCGACGACTGACCCGGGCATTGAGCCAGGCAGAACAAAATCCGGTTTATCGAGTTCTGGTGATGGCAGCGGTCTTGACGACCATCGTCACTTTTTTTGTCTGGTTGCTGGCGGGATAACAGTATATGGCGGAGTGGACTTCAATCAACGCGCCTGGATTACCCTGAGGTTTTTGCGAACCGGCACTAACTGCAGCTCATCGAGGGGCTGAGGTTTGCAAATGCCATATCCTTGTGCATAGTCCACGCCGATTTCGCGCAGTTTGCTCAATACCGCCTCATTCTCCACGAACTCGGCAATCGTTTTCTTGCCCATGACATGTCCGATATCGTTGATCGATTTAACCATGGAGTAACTGATGGGATCTTCCACGATATCCTTCACGAACAAACCGTCGATTTTAATGAAATCAACCGGCAGGCTCTTGAGATAGCCGAACGATGACAGGCCGCTGCCAAAATCGTCCAGCGAAAACAGGCAGCCGACCTCCCTTAATGCCTTGATAAAGTCGATTGCACCCGCCAGATCGGATATGGCCGAGGTTTCGGTGATTTCAAAACAGATCTTCTCGGGCGGCATCCCGCCGTTTTTGAAAATTCCCAGCACGAAACTCAAAAATTCCTTGTTACCGAATGATTGCCCCGAGAGATTGATCGAACAGTGATCGACCCGTTTCAAATGCGTTGGGTGGCGCGCCAACCAATGGAACGCCGTGCTGATCACCCACCGGTCGAGCTTGCTGATGAGATTGTAACGCTCGGCCGCGGGCAGGAACGCCCCGGGTGCAATAAGCTTTCCCGATTTGTCCCGCATTCTCAATAACAGTTCAAAATGATCCCATCCGCTATCCTGGCCCGGCGTGAAACTTTCGACGGAAACGATCGGCTGGAAAGCGAGTTCAAAGCGGTTTTCTTCGATAGCTTCATGGATCCGCGTCACCCATTGCATGTCGCCGTGCCGCCTGACCATCCCGGCTTCGGTTTCGTCGTAAACGTGAATGCGGTTGCGCCCCAGATCTTTGGCGGCATAGCAAGCGTTATCCGCCGCGCTTAACAAGGCACTGAAATTATCCGTTGCCTGGGTGATCGACACCAATCCGATGCTCACGCCGACGTTAAAGGTCTTGTCCTGCCATAAGAAAATAAAGTCAGCGACCATCCGGCGCATGGCCTCGGCGACGCGCAATGCCTGATCTTTCGAGCAATGCTCCAGCAGCACCCCGAATTCGTCGCCACCGAGCCGCGCCACCGTATCCTGGTGACGCACGCACCTGGGCAGTACTTTCGCCAATTGGCGCAACAATTCGTCGCCGGCAACATGGCCGCAGGTGTCGTTGACCACCTTGAACTGATCGAGGTCGAGATAGCACAAGGCATGTACCGCCGAATCCTTTTTCGTCGATTCCAGTGCCCGCTGCAAGCGCCGTTCCAGTTCGCGGCGATTCACCAGCCCCGTGAGGGTGTCGTGGCTGGCCTGGTACGTCAGCTGGGTGGATAACGCGTGGGCTTCGGTTACGTCGCGGCCGACTCCCCGGTATCCCCGGAAAGCACCTTCATTGTCGTAAAAAGGCTTGCCGTTGATGAGAAATATTTTTTCTGTTTTTTCACGCGTCGATGTCCATTTAATTTCGAAGTCCGTAAAAGGCCGGCGGGATTCCATGTCCTCGAAATGACGCACCCACTTCGGATCGTTCATTTGACCGGAGTACAATTCCTGCCGCGTCTTGCCGAGCACGTATTCTTTGGGAACTCCCATGGTTTCGCTGAAATTCCCTTCCAGGCGCGAGAATCGCAGCTGCTCGTCCATCTCCCAGAACCAGTCGGCCGCGGTTTCGGCGAAATCCT
>NZ_JBBDYL010000004.1:74422-90511 GCF_040901545.1 Sulfuricaulis sp.
TTTCCCAGAACCAGTCGGCCGCGCAGTCAGCGAAGTCCTTGAACCGCTCCTCGCTGTCCTGCAGGGCTTGTTGAGCCTGTATTTCCGGGGTGACGTCCCTTCCCGTGCCATGATAACCCTTGAATCTTCCGTCTACATGAAACACAGGGGTGCCGCTGATGGACCAGTAGGCAATCGTGCCATTGGGTCTTTTTGTCCTGTAACTGAAGTTTCGAAACGGTCGATGCGCATCCAGGTCGGCAAAGTGTGCCTGCCACTTCTTGGAATGGACATCCTCGTGCGCCAGATCACGCCGGGTTTTGCCCAGCAAACCTTTCGGATCTACGCCTGAGATTTCTAATATGCGGTCCGAAAAATAATTAAAGCGCAGGTGCTCGTCCATTTCCCAGAACCAGTCGGCCGCGGTCTCGGCGAAATCCTTGAAGCGCTGCTCGCTTTCATCCCGGGCGCGCTGGGCTACGATTTCACCGGTGATATCCGTGCCGGTACCACGATATCCCATGAATCGACCATCGGCATCATAGACAGGTTTACCGCTGATGGACCTGTAATGAACAATTCCGTCAGATTTTTGGAATTTATATTTAAAATTATGAAATGGCCGGCGCGCCTTCAGATCTTCTTTATGTTGAATCCATTTGCTGCTGTTGGTGTCTTCTGAAGTCAGTTCCCATCGGGTTTTGCCGATTATGTGATGTCTGTCAATACCGATGTTCTGACGCATCCCTCCCGATATTCCGCTAAATCGAAGATTTTCGTCCATCTCCCAGAACCAGTCGGCTGCCACCTCGGCGAAGTCCTGAAAACGCCGTTCACTTTGAGACAACGAGTCGATAAGTTGTTTATTTTCGGTAATATCATGCAAATAAACAGCGATTCCGTCGCCGCTAGGAATGGCCCGGAGATTGAACCAACGGTTTTCAGGAGGAAAATAAGTTTCAAATGTGACCTCCTCACGGTTCGCCATGGCGCGAGTCAAATTCTTATAGGAAAAACTGGCGAATTCAGGCGCGGTGTCCCAAAGTACCTCCCCCAATATGTCATTGCCGTTGCCTTTAAGGAGATCACGGGCACGATTATTGGCATAGCAAATACGCCAATCACGCTCCACGGCAAAATAATAATCGTGAATGCCGTTCAGAATGTTATCCATTATTTGATTTTTGACCCGCACAATTTCAGTCTGGCGGTGCCGTTCGGATATTTCATTTTTCATCCCCGCCGTGGCATTCAGGCGGGAATCAATAATGGTAGTTGCAAAGGCCAGCAGTATTATCAGAACGGTCACAACACTGACCGATGTGTGGAGCAAGGCGTGATCCACCGCAACCGCCGTGGTGGGGATGCCTGCCTCAGGGAAAAAGTAGGTCGCCGCCATCGCGGTGTAATGCATCGCGGTCACCGCGAGTCCCAATACAACGGTACTGGCAAATTTCGACCAGTAAACGCGTGTATCCCCGGGGTGATTAATGCGATGATGCAAATAGAGCGCGACGATGGATAGCACAATCGCAACAATGATCGAGACGATAAACAATGGCGGATCGTATGCCATGCGCGCTCCGATATGCATCGCCGCCATCCCCGTGTAATGCATTAATCCGATGCTCGCACCTACCAGCGTTCCACCTAAAATCAGCCGCGGTCGCGGCAAATGTGACTTACAGGCTACGCACAGTACTATGCCGCCTGAAATTATTGCTGGGATGACGGATAACAAAGTCAGCGGAAGATCGTAGTGAACGGCAACCGGAAGCTTGAAGGCGTGCATGCCGATAAAATGCATGGCCCATATTCCCGCGCCCAGCACTGTCGCTCCCCAGGTCAACCAGATTTTTCTGACATGAGTCCTGGTCAAACCCTGGGCACGTTCGCCAATGCTTAGCGCGCTATAGATTGCCAGGCAGACGATGCAAAACGATAGTGCGACGAGAATCGGGTCGTAGCTGCCCGTGATTGCGGTCGCTACTTCGATGTCCTTGTCGAGAAATTCCATCAATTTCATGTTTATATCGTCAAGAATTGAATACTCGTTTGTCTCCAAATTGCCGGAGTCGCTCGGCAATACCGCTGTAAAACGGCCGGTTACGGAAAAAATCGTGTTCCACCAATAATATGCAACGATTGTGCCTGACAAACCGCCAGACATGGGTGGCCAGGGTCGATTTGACAGAAAACCGGGGGAATGTACTGATTTCAGTAGAGTTTTCCTGCGTGGGTGAAACGATCGTGCAGAGCGTTTTTTGCCGACGGACTCATACCTGTACGGCAGAAACCAGAACTGGCGGAGAGGGAGGGATTACTCGGGCCATCCTGTCGCCAAAGAAGGCCAACTTGTACGCTACGGACGCGCCACTAAAAGCTCCCGATAAAGAGCCAACGGAGTTCCGCCGATCAGCAGCCGAGCCGAAAGCCCGGCATTGTCGATTTCCGAATCCGATCCTCCGCCAAAGCGAGATCCTCGGGCATGTTGATGTTGAACGTAATGTCCGCGTCAGCCCGCGGCGGAAAAGTAACCTGCGATCCGTGCCGGTCCAGCCGTCCTTTGAGGTTACGTCCTCCCGAGGCGATGTACCGTGACGCCGACAAGTGGGCCGCTGACACCTTCCAGCATATCAGGGATGACACGCAACCCCAAAGGCTCGAAGCGCGATGCCGGCAGATTGCTGCTTACGGCCAGCATTTCGACCTGCGGTCCAAGGCAGGCGAAGACATGAGCCAGCAAAGATTTCCCGGAAATGGATATGAATGTCTTATCGATACCACCGAATCTGGAAGACCGGCCGCGTCTAGAATGAGCCCTATCGTCACCGATGGCATGCAGGTGATTTAGTCAATGTGGATCGATATCCCCGATCTTCCGCGATTACATGAACTCACAAAAACCGCTAAATTTACGGGGGCAAGAAAATCATGACTTTTCGCGCATCTCCAGCTTCTTCATCTTCTCCCACAGGTTCTTGCGGCTGATACCAAGACACACGGCGGTGTTACCTATGTGCCAACCGTGTTTCTCCAAGGCCCGGGTTATGTGCGCACGTTGACACGCATACAGGTAACGGTTCAGGTTATCCACTCCGTCGTCCGCGGTGACATCTCCGTGGGCGCGGTCCTCGAACAGGTCGCCGCAGTCAATCAAGGAGCCTGACACCAAGATGCAGGCGCGTTCGAGAGTATGCTTAAGTTCGCGGATGTTACCCGGCCATGAATACTCGAGCAACGCCTGTTCCACGCAGGGGCTGAACTGCTTGCGCTCCTCCGGTTTCCGCTGATTGTATTCATCTACGAATTTCCGCGCGAACCACAGGATGTCCTCCTTGCGCTCCCGCAACGGCGGGATTTTCAGTTCGATCACGTTGATTCGGTAATAAAGATCGGCGCGGAACGCGCCTAGCTCCATCTGCTCCTTAAGATTTCGATTGGTGGCGCAAATGAGTCGTACATTCACCTGAATCGGCGTCTCACCTCCCACACGTACCACCACGCGCTCTTGGACCGCACGCAGCAGCTTGGCTTGCATCGAGACTGGCATCTCGCTGACTTCGTCAAGAAACAGCGTGCCGCCGTGGGCCTGCTCGAACAGCCCCTTCCGTGTGCGCACCGCGCCGGTGAATGCGCCCTTCTCGTGGCCGAACAGCTCAGCATCGAGCAGAGTCTCCGGGAACGCCGCGCAGTTGACCGCCACAAACGGCCGCGACACCGGCCCGGGCGCATGCTTATGCAGCAAGCGCGCCACGTGCTCCTTGCCCACACCGGTCTCGCCGGTTAACAGCACCGTGGCGTCGTGCCGCGCGAGTTGCGGCAGTCGCGCCTCGATGCCGTGCATGGTGGTGGAAACGCCTAGGACGGGATCCGTCGTTTCAGCGGGGAACGGTAAAGCGCGCGGCTCGATTAAGGTACGGACCCGTTCGACGAGCTCGTCTATATCGAATGGCTTGGTAATGTAGTCGTGTGCCCCCATCTTGAGCAGTCGCACGGCCGCGTCGATGGAGCCGTAGCCGGTAATGAAAATGAAGGGTGGCAGCGTCGGATTGTCCAGGAACAGGCGTCTAAACAGCTCGTCACCGTTTAAATCGGACAGACGGATATCGCTGATGACGGCGGCGTAAGGGTTGCTATGCTGAAAACGTTCAATTGCCTCGGAGCCGTTCTGGCACCAGTCCATGTCGAAACCCTCGACCTGGAAACGGTCCACCAGGGACTCGCCCATGATTGCATCATCCTCAATAAGGCAAAGATGCGGTCTCAAGTTGGTCTGCATGATCTCCTCCTAGCGGCAGCGTCACCGAGAACTGGGTCCGGCCGGGCACGCTCTCGACACGAATGTTTCCGTTCAGTTGTAGAATAATTTGATGGACAAGCCATAGCCCGAAGCCCGTGCCATGCTCGTGCGTTTCGGCGAACGGTTCGAACAAGTGCTCCATCTGCCGTTCACCGATGTGGCACCCGTCGTTCACAACCTCAAGCCACAGCGATCCGGACTCCCGCCATACCCGGCATTCGATACGGCCATTCTCGCGCACCGCCTGCGTGGCGTTGAGCAGCAAGTTCATTAGTATCTGCCGGATCAAGGTTGATGGCAACGATACCGGCTCATTGAGACTGTTTTTCCATGAAAAGTGGATGGCCTTGCCACGGATATCGGCGGTCATGAGGGTGCGTGTATCTTCCACGTCCTGGGGCGTGAGGGGGTGACTTTCCAGTCGCGCCTCCACCAGCAGGGCACCGACGATGTCCTTGATCTGCAGCAACCCCCGCTCCAGCAGGGAAACGGTCTTGGCGGTAAATGGATCCGGATGTCCGTGACGCTTGAGTGTGCTGACCGCGTTCAGCATGCCCCCGAGCGGGTTGTTGACCTCGTGCGCGATACCTGCCGCGATACGCCCGATCGCCGCCAGCCGATTCGCGCGCGCCATCTCTGTCTCGAGCGCCTGCTTCTCCTTGAGCTGCGCCAGCATGGCCTTGAACCGACTGCCCAAGTGGCCGATCTCATCTTCCCCCAAATCCAAGTTGCACTCGATGGCATCCGGCGGCAACGAACCGACTTGATCCATGCATTCAGTCAGATGTAGTAGCGGTTTCGCCATGCGCCGCCCCCAATACCAGCCCAGCGGCATCAGCATCACCAGGAGTGCCCCCGTGATTCCCAGTACGCGCCACATCGCTCCGTAGAAACGCGACAGAAACACGGTCTTGGAGTAAATCAGAATCAGCGTTCCCAGCCGATAACCATCGGTCAGGATCGGCACGGCCACGAACAGCTCGGGATCTTCCTCGTCTTCGACTACCTGGGACGCGTCGTTCCCGTTCAACCGCACCGTATTGAGCAGTCGGTTATAACCCACGCCTGCGGTGGCCAAATCACGCAAGGCGGGAAAGCGCCTTGGGTTGCTTGCCACGTATATCCGTCCCTGCGTGTCCAACACCACCAAGCCCCGCAAAGCCTGCTCCCCGGCGGGCGCACCGAGCGGCGTAATCACGGTTTCGTAGGCACTCCATACATCGTCACGCAATATCATCGGTGTCAGCGCCCGCGCGAGGCTTTTACCAAGGCTCTCGGCATTTGTGACCAAGTCATGACGCGCGCTTTGATATGTTTGCACCACCAGCGTGGTGGACACCGCCAGCACCACCAACACCGACACCAGCATGAAACTGATCGGAATCTTGTAACGATAACTCAGGTCCCTGAGCTTCATTGCGCGCCGAGCTGACGCATGTTGGATGCGATGCCAGCGAAGATTTCGTCGTTGCCGGCGACGAATCCATCCAAATTGAGCCGCTTGAGCAGCGCGCGTCCCTGGGCGTCCTGGTCCATGTTAAGCAGGACCTGCTGCATCCGTTCGAAGTCGGTCTCCGACACTGAACGCCGTGCGACTAACGGCGGAAAACCATACCAGGCCGATTTATAGACTACGCGTGTCTTTGAAGTGAGATCCGGGTGCTGCAGCGCCAAGGTTTCCCAGACATAGCCGTCCACCGCGCCGGCGTCGGCGAGCCCCGCCGCGACCGCCTCCACCACTTTCCGGTGCGCCCACGTGAAGAAAAATTTTCTGAAGAAAACCGCCGAATCGATACTTCGCTTATACATTTCATACTGGGGCACCAGCCAGCCGGAGTTGGAGTTGGGGTCGGAGTAGGCAAACATCGTGCCCTTGAGATCGCCATAGTCTCGCGTATGGGGTCTGTCTCTGGTACGATCAAATAGGATTGGTAGAGCGGCTTGCCGTTGAACAAGGGCACGGCCAGCAACCGCAACCGGCTCTTATAACGAACGTAGGGATAGCCGCATGTCCAGGCAAACTCAAGTTGGTCGCGTTGCAGGAGATCATTGATTTCCCCATAGTTGCCGCGGCGCACGAAGATAACCTGCCGTCCGAGCCGCTGCTCGAGGTATTCTTGCCAAGCACTGAGAAAATCTACCTGGTCATCCAGGAACACCGCCGTCGTGCCAATACGCAACGGTGATTCTGCCTGTACGCCCGGGGCAAAGCCCATAAGCAGCACAAGACCGAGGATTAGCCAGAACCGGCTTGTCATAAATGATATTACCCTACCCGGAAGGTAACCCAAGGTTAGCGGGACTCTCTTTCACGCAATTAAAAACATTTTACATCCGGCAATGCCTAACACTATACCCAGAACCCGGTTCAGTGAGGAAGGGGCCAGGCGACGCGCGGCGAATTCAGACCCGACCCAGGCTCCGGTCAGCGCCGCCCCCGCGAGAAGCGGCAATTTCATGGACCAGACCGGGGCGTTGCCCGCGAACCCGACCAGTCCACTAATAGAATTGACCAAAATAAAGGCGGCCGAGACGGCGGCGGTCGTGCGCACGGTTGTCCAGCGCAGGAATAGCAGCAACGGACTCAGGAAGATTCCCCCGCCCACTCCGGTCAGACCCGAGACGAATCCGAGGACCGCACCCAGGGGCATCGCCACCCACATTTTAGTTGGGCACGGATTTTCCGGACCTTGACACTTGATCCACAGACGGGCGGCTGCCGTGAGCAGAGCCAACCCCACGACATACATATATATCGGGTCGGCGATTCGCATGCCGCCGCCGACAAAGGCCATCGGAACCGAACTGATGGCAAACGGCCAGAAAACGCCCCAGCGGAAATACCCCGCGCGGTACAATCGTACTGACACCAGCAACGTCACGACAATGTTCATCACGAGCGCGGCGGGTTTCATTGCCGTGGGGGCAACGCCGAGCAGCACCATGGCGGCGAGATAACCGGAGGCACCGCCGTGCCCGACCGAGGAATACAGCACAGCCGTCAGTCCCACGAACGCAAGCAGCCACGGCAACTCTGTTGGATCGATGAACATAGTCTCCCCCGTCAACCTCCCGCCCCCGGCTGATTCACATACAGACGTCAACCGCCGGTGGCGGACATGAAGCGCACAATCTTCTGTGGCGTCTCGTGGAACTCATGCCGCTCCGGTTTTAGCTCAATGGCGGTACGGATCGCCGTTTCCAAGTCGGCATCGCGGGCACCCGCGCGCAGTAACGGCCGAAACTCAAACTTCTCATTCTGTCCCAGGCACATAAATAGCGTCCCGTCCACCACTAAACGCACACGATTGCAGGTAGCGCAGAAGTGTTGCGAGATCGGTGTGATAAACCCTACGGAAAATTTTCCGTCGGGCGTTTGCAAATAGCGGGCAGGCCCACCGCCCGGCACGACACCTTCAACCAGATCGAACTTCTCCTGTAGACGCCGCTTGACGGGTTGCAGGTCGAAGTAGGCGGCGTTGCGGCCGGTAACGCCCATTGGCATCGTTTCGATCAGGCGCAGCACAAAGCCATGTGCCATGCAGAACTCAACCATGTCGTCGATCTCGTCATCGTTCACGCCGGATAGCGCCACCATGTTGATCTTAATCGGCGTGAATCCGGCTTCTTTCGCCGCCATCAGGCCGGCGATGACGCGGTCGAGACAATCGCGCCCGGCAATACGGGCGAAACGCTCGCGCTTTAGCGAATCGAGGCTCACATTGATACGCGCCACGCCGGCATTCTTGAGCGCTCCGGCATACTTGCTAAGTTGGGTAGCGTTTGTGGAAAGCGAAATATCACGGATACCGGGCAGGCGGTGCAGCCGTGCCGCCAGCTCCGGCAGGTTGCGCCGCAGCAGCGGCTCGCCGCCGGTGAGACGAATGCGGTTCACCCCCACCCGCGCGAAGGCGCCAAGCAAGCGCTCGATCTCGTCGAACGTAAGCCAGTGTTCCGGCTCTTCGAAGTCCTTGAATCCTTTCGGCAGACAATAGGTACAGCGCAGGTCGCAGCGGTCGGTGACCGAGAGACGCAGATATTCGATCCGCCGCCCGAAGCGGTCGGTGAGGGTGAGCGCGGGTTTATCCATATCAGAGTCCTCTCCGAATATATCTTCAGGATGCCGGTTTCTCGGGCGCCGTGGGTAGCGCTCGATGGCCTTCTCGATTTCCGTCACGGCCGCGGCTTTATTCATTCGGCGACCTCCTCAGGAAAGCAATTCAGAGAAAGGGAAAAACCGTACCGTCTGGCCATGAGCCACGGTGTGACCTTCCGGGACCTCGACCAGTCCTTCCGCCCAGGCAGCGGATGTAAGCGCCGCTGAACTCTGGTTGGGATAGATCTCAACGATGGTGGCGCCGTTTTCGGTCAAACGCAGCCGCGCGCGCAAATACTCACGCCGCTTTTTTGCCCCCGACCACTCAAAACCAGCCACGACGGGGAAGCTCCGCGGTACCGTGTCCGCGCCACCTTGACCGCACACGATTCCCTGACTGCGCTGGACGAAGGGACGCACGAACAGGCAGAAAGTCACGAACGCCGACACTGGGTTGCCCGGCAGCCCCAGAAATGGGGTCGCGCCGATGCGCCCGAAAGCGAGCGGCTTGCCCGGCTTGACCGCCACGCGCCAGAGATCGAGATGCCCAATATCACGGATGGCGGCTTTGACATGATCCTCCTCGCCAACCGAAACACCGCCGGTGGCGATCACGAGGTCCGCGGCTTCGGCCGCGCGCGCCAGCGCTTCATGGGTTTGCGTCGGATCGTCCGGCACCCAACCGGCACTGAACCACTCGCACCCCAACCCCTGAAGCAGTCCCGCCAGCATGTAAAGATTGGAGTTGTAAATCTGGCCCGGACGCAGAGCCGCGCCCGGCTCAACCAGTTCGTTGCCAGTGGAGAGCAGCGCCACGCGCAGGCGCCGGAACACGGGCAACCTTGCCAGCCCCACGGAAGCCGCGAGCCCGAGGTCTTGGGCACGCAGGCGCGTGCCCCGGCGAAGGATGCATACGCCCGCGGCGATGTCTTCGCCCGCGCGCCGAACGTGGGCGCCGCGCGTGACCGGGCCAGGAATCACAACTGTTCCGTCCGGCTCGATTCGGCAATGCTCCTGCATCGCCACGGTATCGGCGCCCGGCGGCAGCCACGCGCCCGTGAAAATGCGCGCCGCGGTGCCGGGGGCGAGTGGCTGCCCGACCTGACCGGCCGCTATGCGCTGTGACACCACCAGGCGAAACTCACCCGCGCGCTCGATATCGCGGCTTGCCAGCGCGTAACCGTCCATCGCGCTGTTATCCGCGCCAGGGATGTTCATGAGCGAGCGTTGGTCCTCCGCCAACACGCGACCGAGCGCCGTTTCCGTCGCCACGACTTCCTTGCCCGCCACCGGCAGTACGCGCTCGATCAAATATCGCTGGACCTGCTCGACCGAAAGGATGGGCGCGGGTTCATGGTCGCAGCCGTCCGAGGCATATCGCGTGGTGACCGATCCAATCATTCTGCCATGTCCCTCATGGTTTCGAGCAACCGCGGCAGCATTTCCACGAGATTGCACGGCCGATTGCGGTAGTCGAGCTGATCTTTGATCAGGTGATCCCATGCGGTGCGGCAGGCGCCCGTGGAGCCCAGCATGCAGAAAATGAAAGTGTCGCGCGCGATCCCGGCGAAGGCACGCGATTGCTGCGTGGAGATCTTGTTCTCCTCGTAGTAGGAGACCGCGCGGAACAACTCACCGAAACCCGCGATCTCTTTGTCTAGCAGCGGCCGGATCGCCTCGGGTGTGCGGTCACGCCCGGTGAGGCCGGTGCCGCCGGTGATCAGGATGGCGTTCACGTTGTCATCGGCAATCCAGCGCGACACAATCGCCCGGTTCTGGCAGATGTCTCAAGCACGATGACCCGCTCGGCGAAATGTGCTCAGCGGTTGGCAAGCGTTCAATCAGCCCTGCCCGGGGGTGTCGCTACTCTCGTCACGGGGGTGTGGGAAAGCGTTAATACCGCAATCCGCTGCGGCACGAACGGCCGCTCCTTGTCTTCCCTCGCATGCATGTCTGTCTCCTGTATGGCTAGATCAGACTAAAAGGACAGGCGCCCTGCAGGGCGCCCAAATATAGGAGGAGAGAACCTTTAGCTCCATCGACGCCGCTTAAAGCTCACGGTTTTCTTGTAGTCGTCGAGGCTACCGACCCGTCGAATATCGGCCCACGTGCCTTTATAGTAAGGCACGACATTACGGTCCGTCCACGGTGTCACCACGTCCCCCACCGTTCCGTTGGCCTGCGCGAATACCATGAATGTCTGGTTCCGTTTGATGTCTGGCTCCAAATAAGCCATGGCGTACGTCGAACCGTAGTCGTTGCGCACCTCGACGATATCTCCCGAACTCACTCCAAGGGACTTCGCGTCTTCGGGGTTGATCTCGATGTAGCTCATCGGATAACGGCCTTTCACGAACTCGTTGTACTGATCGTGATATGCGGTCTGCCAGATCTCGTTACTGCGGCCATTGTTGATCCAGAAGCGGTACTTCTCTTTTTGGCTCGCGACTGGCTTTGGCAGGCCCGGCCAGGGTGATGGCTGAAAGTGCGCCTTGCCGTCCTTGGTGTCGAACTTGCCGTCCATATAGTGCATCTCGGTGCCGATAAGCTTGCCGTTTTTGTACTCCTTGACCGGCAACTGCACGCCATTGTTGCCCTGCGCCCTGAGCCGCTGGTAGGTCACCAGACCTCCCGTTCCGCCTCCCTGGCTGTCGATCCCCTCCGGCTTGCGGAAGCCATCATTAAACGCATCCTCGTCGGTCTTCCAGTCGAAGCCGACGAAGCGCGCCGCCATCTTCGCATTGCCATCGGCCTCGTACATGCTCTTGAGGGTGTTGGCAATGCCGGCGGCAATAAGGCAATCAGCCTTGGCTTCACCTGGCGGATCCATGAATTTTTCGGAAAGCCGGATGCGCCGTTCGCCGTTCATCGCCGTGATGTTAATCTCGCCCGGATGCGCCGCCGGCAACATCAGGTGCGCCGCGTCGGCCATCGTGGTCGGGTAAAGATTGATATTGACGAAGAACAGCCCGCCTCTCGAGACGGCGTCGTAGATGGCGTTTATCATCTCTTCGGTGGTAGCCCCGCGCGCCTTGGAAAGCGCCTCTTTCACCATCTGGCTGCGACGCTGGATGGTCTCGCGGTGCTGCTCGGCATTGAGCGTCGTCTGGAACGGATTGGCGCCCCACGCGGTGTACATCTTGCCTTTGCCGTTGATGATTTCCTGGTCAATGTAAATCTTTGAATTGCCAGGATAAGGCGGACGGGTATAACCCTCTTGGTGTCCACCCATGCGCACCACACCCGTGCCGCGCCGACCGACGTTGTGCGTCGCAATCACCAGATCCACCAAGGCCGACTGGATCAGATAGTTGTCGTTGCCCCAGATAATGCCTTTTTCGTAGACGTGCATCGTGCGCGGCGGATGCCCGGAAGCTTTGGGCTTGTACGCCCACTCCGCCGCTTTTTTGAGGTTGGCAACGGAAATGCCCGTGATTTGGCTGCACTCATCAAGCGACATACGATTGGCCTTAACGGCTTCGTCAAAACCAGTGGTGTGCTTCTCGATGAAGTCCTTGTCATGCCAACCTTGCTGAAGCACATAGGTAAACAATCCGTTGAAAAGCGCAATGTCCGTCCCCGGTTCGATATCCAGGTGCAGCACATTCTCCTTACCCGCCGCTTGTTCAGCGACCGCAATGCTGGGCGTGCGGCGCGGATCGACGAAAATGACTTTTCCGCGGCCCGCCGATTCTCGCGGGAACCACTTCTTCTTCTTGTCTACCGTTGCACCTTGAAGATTCGGCAACCAGTGCACCAGAAAATAGTTGGTCTGAGTCTCATACGGATTGTTGCCGATCGAAATAATATTGTCAGCGACCTCGGCGTCCTCATAGGAGTTGTTCAGCTCACCGATACCCATGTCGCGCGTGGCGTGACATTCGGAGTTATAAGCCGGGCGATTGTGGATGCGCACCATGGGAGTCTGCAAGGCCGTAAACATGAGCTTGCCGGTACCCCAAGTCATCTCAAAACCACCACCCGCGCCTCCGTGATCAGCGGTGTCGAATACCAAACCGCTTGGGCCGTCCTTATCCAGGATTTTCTTCGTGACCCCAGCATATACCGCCAAGGCCTGGTCCCACGTGGTGTCCAGCCACTGGTCACCCATGTTGATGCGTGGATACTTGAGTCGATCTTTGCCGACGCCCATCGGGGTATACATATCGGTCGCCAGATTACCGCCGCGAATCGAGGACAACCCCTGGTTTACCACACACTGCTTGTCGGGAACGATCATAATGGAATGGCGCGTGCCATCTTTGTCTGTGATGACATTTTGCATCGCCGGGGTCATGACGACCTGCAGCGGCGGGAGCTGTTTGCGAAAATCGAGGCCAAGGGCGTTCTGGTGCGGGGCGCGCCCGCCTTCGTTGTTCTCGGGCCATTTGTAGACGCGGTAACCACAGCCGACGATACAGAAATGGCAGGTCATGTTGGTCTTCTGGGCGTTGACCGGCGGCAACGCTACGCGATCTTTCCTGGTGCTCATGAATTCGTCCTCCTAGAGAATGTTTGACTGGCGCCCGTAGATCAGGCCGTTCACGGCAACCGCGCGAACCGAGTCGTCCTTCGCGTTGTATTCCAGCATGATCTGCGGCAGGTTTTCGGTCGCCTGGCCGATGATCATCTGACCGGTTTTCTCCGCATCGAACGTGCTGAAGTGGCACGGACATTTGAATGCCCGGGTTTGCGTGTCGTAGCTCACCTGACAGCCCATGTGCGTGCAGAGCACGCTGTAGGCGACGATGTCTTTGTCGGGTCCGATACCATTCGGAACGGCGTTACCCATCTTCACCATGACGCAGGGCGAGGCGGCATCCGGATACTGGAAGCTGACCGGTACGTTGTTCCGCAGCGCCTTCGCCTTTCCTATCGACTTCTGCGGATATGGCAGTGTGGCGCGGCCGACCTCTCCTTGCGCCGCCTGCGCCGCCCCAACGCCGGCAACCATGACACCTGCGCCAGCGGCCATGCCACCGCTCAACTTGAGAAAAACTCTGCGTGAGATTTTATTAGTCATCGCATCACTCCTGGATGTAGTGAGGAAAATATCGCTTGTCAGATTTGCAAAACTCAGCAAGAAGAGCTAGCAAGGCGCGTGCCATTTGCCAAAGATTGATTTTTCAATGAAATTCGACTGCTTATTGTTTGTATGTGTAACTGAAAGGTAACTCAGAGGAAAAATAGATAGATATTTTTGTTACTAAATGGTAACAATCATACCTATTCATGGCGAATTATTATTCGTTATCATAACCGCTAACTTGTTCGCAGTCTTACCAGATTTCTCTACGTCCGTAGTATCGACGCCAAGAAGTCAGTGCCACTTCTCTTCGCGCATTTCTTAACCATGCTCGCCAGGTTGCTTGGCCATGGTGGCCTGAGGGCGGTGCTGGCGGAGAATCTGCGTATCAAGCAGTAGTTCTTGGTGAGCGTTCCCGCCTTTAGATACAAATTTAAATATTTTTGATCGTTCTAGAGTGATTTTAGGCTTATAGTGGTCTGGTACCGGACATGCTCAGCTGAGAAATAACGTTACACGGCGCGAATAAGCGGTCTATTCTCCGAATGGCGAAGAGGGAGGGATTGCTCGGCTCATCCTTGTGCCTCGCCCTCGCCGCTTCGCGACTCGGGCCAGCCTGTGGCTGTCCAAAATTGCTCCCGGCAATTTTGTCGAACCCTCTGCTCGGGTTCGAGTCTTCCTTGTCACGCCATCTTTACCAAGGGGCCCGATGAGCCCCTTTGTGTTAAGACTGGCGGAGAGGGAGGGATTACTCGGGCCTGTGGCCCTCGCCCCTGCGGGGCCGCCGTCGCTACGCTCCGGCGTTCAACACGGCTTCGCCGTGTTGTCGAACCCGGCTTATGAACTACCGAGGGTTCGAATCCTCCTACACTGAGTCTTAACACAAAGGGGCCCGATGAGCCCCTTTGTGTTAAGACTGGCGGAGAGGGAGGGATTCGAACCCTCGGTGCGTTTTTGACGCACACACACTTTCCAGGCGTGCTCCTTAAACCGCTCGGACACCTCTCCAAAAACTCTGAAATCCCTCGGCATGCGACCATTCCTGGCGCGCTGCCTGCTCGGCTTCTTCGCGGCACAGTCCTGCTTCGCTAGAAGTCCGGCCCAGCCCTACAGGCTGGGTGCTCGCAGCTGTGACAGCTTGCCCTGGCTTCGCGTTGGCAGTGCGTAATCTCGCCGCGCACTCACTCGGATAACTTTCCGGGATAATTTTCGACACCGCGTATCCAGACGGAAACGCCAGATTAAACCAGCTGTTATATCCCCGCAACGCGGAAATCGTTATATTGAATTAGGATAATAAACAAGGCTCATACCGTATGAGTCAGACCACTCAATCCACCACGCAACACGGAAACATCAAAACCACGTTGGCTCAACAGAAACGCCGCCGCGCAACCGCGGCTGCCGGTCTGACAAAAGGTAATATAGTGACGCTGCGGGTCAAGGCTGGCGGCCTTGAGCCGCAGCAGATAAAGCGGAAGATTCACGCTGCCCTTGATCGTGCCATGGCGGTATTCATCCTCGATCCGCACATCAAGCAGCATGGCGCCCGCCCGCACCAGAACCTTGGCTTGATCCAGTGACACCCACTTCACCAGCGGCTCCCGCATCAACTCATCGAAATCTCCCCGGGCCAGACGCATCAACACGCCATCCGTTACCATCATCACCGTGGCGTTGCGCGGCGTGCCGGACAGCAGCGCCTCTTCACCGAAACCATCTCCTTCTTGCAGTTGTCCCAGCATGGACACTTTGCCGGATTTGTCCGCCTTGCGCGAGACGCTGACCTTGCCGGTTTTAATGATGTAGTAGAAATCGCCGGGGTCGCCCTGCCGGACGATTACCTGCCCCGACTTCAGTTCCACGGGTTCAAAACGCGCAAACAGAGCATTGATGTTGGCCGGTGGCAGTTTCTGGAAGGTCTCGCTGCGCAGCATGCGTATCATCCACTCGGTGTCCTGGCTGCCGTCGAATTCGGTGACTTCGTAACCGGTTGTCTGGTCCCACGTAAGCAGACGGTCGAGCAATCCGCCATCGACCTTGGCGATCGTAACAGGTGTTTTCGCGGTTCCGGTGTATTGGCGCGGCTTGAGTTGCGCGAGCGCGTAACGCGAATCACCGGAACCGGCAACAACATCCAGGGATAATTCCGTGTTCGCGGAGGTTAGCGCTACTTCGCCGGACAGCAGAAAAATGGAATAGTTGTCGTGGTCGCCCTGCGTGAATAACTTACTTGCCGCCGGCAATCTATCAATGACGGCATGGTCCGCGAGCTCCTTGAAGTTCTCGGGCGTCAGCGAATTGATCGGAACCAGCGTTTTGAGAATGTCTCTGTCCATTCCAAGCAACCCGGTATCTATTAGAAAACATTCTATACCAGATCATCGGGGTGCCGGGCGGGAAGATAAAATGGCGGAAAGGGGCGAGGCGGAGCATTCGCGGACGCACTTAACGTATGCAGCCCCGGGTGCAATAAACCCTTTGCGCCCGTTCGGCGGTGCGGATGCGCGTTAAGCGCATCCACAACAAACCTGTCTCGCCCACGCCGCCGAGCGGGCGGGCTGAAATTGCCCGCCCTGGGCCGGCAACGGGCCGGGGTTGATCGAAGACGAAAAAGTAACGCCAGGGATGGCTGGCACTGGCGATGGATATGGCGGAGAGGGAGGGATTCGAACCCCCGTGGCG
>NZ_JBBDYL010000004.1:90611-211227 GCF_040901545.1 Sulfuricaulis sp.
TTTCCGCCCATCTGATTTCGAGTCAGCGCCGTTATGACCGCTTCGGTACCTCTCCGGAAAATGGGATTATATCAGCATCCGAATCATGGAATTAATTTAATAGCGGGAGGGATTACTCGGCGCATCCCTGCGCCTCGCCCCTTCGGGGCCGCCGCTGGCGCGGCGTTCGGGATCGCTCCCGGCGATCCTCGTCGAACCCCCGTGGCGTTTCCGCCCATCTGATTTCGAGTCAGCGCCGTTATGACCGCTTCGGTACCTCTCCCGGAACGGTTATTATACCAACGGGCATCAATTCAACCAGACGTGATATTTGCAATCCCCGGGATATGTTCCATTAGATTGCAGCCATGGTCCCCATCGAGTCGCTATTACCGTCCAACCTCGCCAATGCCGTGAGGCGAATCATTCGTTCGATTCTGCTCGTATCGATCATGCTCCCTGCCCTTCTGTCCTGTTCGCTAACGGAGAATAACGGCCTGAAGGCCATTAAAACGGGCGGAGAACTTGTGGTGCTGACGCGCACGAGTCCAACCACCTTTTTCGACACTCCGGAAGGACCGGCCGGATTCGAGTACGATCTGGTAACGAGTTTCGCCAATTACCTCGGCGTCAAACCTCGTTTCATCGTGGCGGAAAAGTTCAACGATATCCTCCCGCGACTGATCAAAGGGGAAGCCAATATGGCTGCAGCCGGAATTACGATCACGGAGGCGCGCCGCAAAGTGGTGCAATTCGGTCCGCCGTATCAACAGATTCGCCAACAAGTGATCTATCGCTTGGGCACGGACCGTCCGGCCACCGTGGCGGATCTGGTCGGACGGCACGTTGATGTCCAGGCCGGAACCAGCCAGGTAGAACTCCTCCAGGAACTTAAGCGGGAATATCCCGATCTGAAATGGACGGAAGTGAGCAAGGATACCGAGGAATTGCTGTTGCAAGTCTGGCAAGGTCTGGTTGAGCTTACCATTTCGGATTCAAACATTATGTCAGTAAACCGCCAGTACTTCCCCGACCTCCAGGTTGCATTCACCATGCCCAAACCGAAATTGCTGGCCTGGGCTTTCCCTCAGAGCGCAGACCGGAGCCTGCTACATGCGGCGGAGAAATTCCTGGAACAAAGCCGTGCCTCGGGAGAACTGGCGCAATTGATAGACCGCTATTACGGCCCGGCCAGCCGTTCGAACTTTATAAATATGAGCGTTTACAAGGTACGCATACGCAGCCGATTACCCGAATTCCAGATTATGTTCGAGAACGCGGGAAAGAAATACGATGTTGACTGGCGGCTGCTGGCGGCCATCAGTTACCAGGAATCCTTTTGGGAACCGCTCGCCACCTCACCGACCGGCGTGCGCGGCATCATGATGCTGACGGAAGAAACCGCCGGACAACTTGAAATCAGCGACCGTCTGGATCCGGCGCAAAGCATTGACGGCGGCACACGTTATATTCTGAATCTGATCGATCGTATGCCCGCCGGCATCACCGGCCCTGACCGTCAATGGATGGCGCTCGCGGCCTATAACATCGGAATCAATCACCTCGAAGATGCACGAATAATCACACAGAAAAAAGGTGGTGACCCGAACAAATGGAATGACGTCAAGAATAATCTGCCGCTGCTGTCTGATAAGAACTGGTATGGTAAAACCAAATACGGTTACGCCCGCGGAATGGAATCGGTTATCTTTGTCAACCGCGTGCGGACATATTATGACGTTCTGGTAAAAATCGACGACGAGGAAAAAGCCAAAAATAAACCCCGGGCGCTGGATTTGAAGGCACCGGCAATATAACTGCCGTGAGTCGTGAACCGTAAATCGTGAACCGTGAGAAGTAAAAGTTTTTTTGCGTTTTACGAATCACGATTCACGACTTACGACTCACGGTCACTGCGGCGTGCTTGAAAGAATTTCTGAAGCACGTGCCGGCAGTCCTCGGCCAACACGCCGCCTGTGATCTGCGCGCGATGATTGAACGCAGTTGAATCCAGCAGATTGACAACACTGCCGGCGGCGCCGGACTTGGGATCGGCGGCACCGTATACGACGCGTGCGATGCGTGCCTGGACAATGGCGCCGGCACACATGGCACAGGGTTCCAGCGTTACATATAAAACCGCATCCGGAAGACGATAATTTTTCACCCGTGCCGTCGCGGCGCGCAATGCCACGATCTCGGCATGCGCGGTCGGATCGTACGAGGCAATCGGTTGGTTCCAGCCTTCTCCGATCACCTCATCGTCGCGAACGATCAGCGCCCCCACCGGTACTTCACCGGCGTCTTCGGCGTGCCGGGCCAACGCGAGGGCGCGGCGCATGAACGCCTCATCGCTTGATCGCAACGGAGCTATTCCCATTCGATAGTGGCCGGCGGCTTGCCGGAGATATCGTAAACCACGCGCGAGACGCCTCGGATCTCATTGATGATGCGATTGGAAATAATACCGAGCACATCGTAGGGTATCGGCGCCCAGTTGGCGGTCATGAAATCCACCGATTCCACGGCACGCAACGCGATCACGTAATCGTAGGCGCGCGCATCTCCGAGCACGGCAACCGATTTGACCGGAAGAAATACGGCGAAGGCCTGACTGATTTTCTCGTAGAGATTGTGGCGCTGAAGTTCTTCGAGATAGATTGCATCGGCCCGTCGCAGGAGATCGGCGTATTCCTTCTTGACTTCACCCAGAATACGGACCCCAAGCCCCGGCCCGGGAAACGGATGGCGGTAAACCATCTGGTGGGGGAGCCCGAGTTCCTCGCCGATGCGGCGAACTTCATCCTTGAACAACTCCCGCAACGGCTCGAGCAGCTTGATGTTCATGATTTCCGGCAGCCCGCCCACGTTATGATGCGATTTGATGACATGCGCCTTCTTGGTCTTGGCATCCGCGGATTCAATCACATCGGGATAGATCGTCCCCTGAGCCAGCCATTTGGCATTTTTTATTTTCGCGGCCTGTTCCTCGAATACTTCAATAAATATCCCCCCGATGATCTTGCGCTTCTGCTCCGGATCGGACACTCCCTTGAGCGCCGCCAGGAACCGGTCCTCCGCCATGACGCGCGCGACCTTGACGCCCATGTGACGCGCGAAGGTATCCATCACTTGATCGCCTTCATTGAGGCGCATCAAGCCATTGTCCACAAAAATACAGGTGAGTTGTTTCCCGATGGCGCGATGCAGCAAGGCGGCGACCACGGAGGAATCCACGCCACCGGAGAGCCCCAGAACCACTTCGTCCTGACCCACCTGGGCGCGCACCGACTGAATCATGCTTTCGACAATGTTCCCCGGCGTCCATAACGAACCGCAGCCGCAGATGTCGTGTATAAACCGTTGCAGGATCGCGCGCCCCTGGGTGGTGTGCGTCACTTCCGGATGGAACTGGATGCCGTAGAATCCACGCGACTCGTCGGCGATTCCGGCGTACGGCGCCGCAGCGGTATCCGCAATCACCTTGAACCCCGGCGGAAGCCGGGTGACGCGATCGCCGTGGCTCATCCAGACATGCAACCATTCCGCGCCGGAATCTTCGCTTTCGTCACGCAAATCCCGGAAAAGCTTGGAATGCCCGTGCACGCGTACGCGTGCATAGCCGAACTCGCGCTTGTCGGAACTCTGCACGGATCCCCCCAGTTGCGCCGCCATGGTTTGCTGGCCGTAGCAGATCCCGAGAACGGGAACATGCATGTCAAAAATTTCCCTGGGCGCTCGCGGCGTCTCCGACTGCGTGACGGACTCCGGCCCTCCCGACAAAATGATGCCCCGCGGAGCAAAATTTCGTATTTCATTAATCGGTGTATCAAACGGATGCAGCTCGCAATACACTCCGGCCTCGCGCACGCGACGGGCGATAAGCTGGGAGTACTGCGAGCCGAAATCTAGGATCAGGATTTTTTGCGAGTGCGGATCCATGACATCAGTAGCAAGTAACAAGTTTCAAGTAGCAAGAAAAAAATTTCATATCCTTGTCACTTGCTACTTGCCACGTGCTACTCCCTCTGATAATTCAGCGCTTCCTTGGTCACCATCACATCATGCACGTGCGATTCACGGACCCCGGCGGCGGTAATGCGCACAAAATGGGTTTTGGTGCGGAGCGCTTCAATGGTCGCACAACCGGTATAGCCCATGCTGGAACGGAGACCGCCCATGAGCTGATGGATAATATTGATCATCGGACCTTTGTAGGGTACCCGGCCCTCGACACCTTCCGGGACAAGTTTGTCACCCTTGGTTTCTTCCTGAAAGTAACGGTCGCTGGAGCCCTCGCCCATCGCGCCGAGCGACCCCATACCGCGATAAGACTTGTATGAGCGGCCTTGGAAAATTTCCACCTGGCCGGGCGATTCATCCGTGCCGGCAAGCAAACTGCCGATCATGACGGTGTGCGCCCCGGCAGCGAGCGCCTTGGCGATATCCCCGGAGTAACGAATTCCGCCGTCGGCAATGACAGGGATATCCGCCCCCTTCAGCGCTTCCGCGACATTGGAAATGGCCGTTAACTGCGGCACGCCGACACCGGCAACGATGCGCGTGGTGCAGATCGAGCCCGGACCGATGCCGACTTTCACGCCATCCGCCCCGGCATCACGCAATGATATCGCCGCTTCACTCGTGGCAATGTTCCCGCCGATCACTTGCATGTCAGGATAATGCTGCTTGATCCAGCGCACGCGATCCAGCACGCCCTTGGTATGACCGTGCGCGGTATCCACGACGATGACGTCCACCTCCGCCTCGACCAGGCGTTCGACGCGTTCTTCCGTACCCCGGCCTACCCCGACCGCGGCACCGACGCGCAAACGGCTCTTGGGGTCCTTGGCGGAACGCGGATATTCGGTTGATTTCTGGATGTCCTTGACGGTTATCAGGCCCTTGAGACCGAATTTGCCGTCAACCACCAGGATTTTTTCGATGCGATGCTCATGAAGGAGTTTGAGTATTTCCTCGCGCGCAGCACCCTCCTTGACGGTAACCAGTTTTTCCTGCGGCGTCATGATGCGCGATACCGGCTCGTCATAGCGGGTCTCAAAACGCAGATCGCGGCTGGTTACGATTCCGACAAGCTTCTCGCCCTGCGTTACCGGGACACCGGAGATGTGTTGCGCGCGCGTCAATTCAAGTACTTTGCGAATGGTGGTGTCCGGCGTCACCGTTATCGGATCGCTGATGATGCCGGCCTCGAACTTCTTCACTCGCCGCACTTCATCCGCCTGTCTTGCGGGCGTGAGGTTTTTATGTATGACACCCAGACCTCCTTCCTGAGCAAGGCATATCGCCGCGCGCGACTCCGTCACTGAATCCATGGCGGCGGACAACAAGGGAATATTGAGACCGATGCGGCGGGTAAGGGAGGTTTTCAGTTCCACGTCCTTGGGCAGGACGGTCGAGTGCGCAGGAAGAAGCAGGACATCATCAAATGTAAGTGCTTCCTGGACTATACGCATGCCGCATTATACGTAAATCGTCGATCACCGTAAACTGGCGGCCGCGTGAACCCCATCGATGTCTCGGGTTTTTACAGCCGGGAAACCTGCCGCTGCCCATTTACCCGTTGACCCGACCTGGTTTGTGTTTTAACGTGATCCTGATTCAACTGTCCGCAGGCTCTGGAGGAAATGAATGAAACATGTGATCTTGGCAGGCGTTCTGACCGTGGCGCTGGCGGGGTGCGCCAGCGTTATCAACGACGACGAATACAATAACCTTCTCTCTCAGGCCGAAAATGAGATAAAGCTCGCCGATAGAACGGGATTTCTCTGGTTCAACACGGAAAAATATCTGATGGAATCCAGAGCAGCCAAGGCCGCCGCTGACAAGGCGGAAAAGGAAGGCCATCGCGCCGTTGCGGAACAGGAATTCAAAAAGGCCATGAGCAACACCAAGAAAGCACTGGTAGAAGCGCGGTTAGCCCAACAACAGGCAAAAGACAACGCCAATCCCGAAACCATCTTTCAGTAACCCGGCATACTCTGGGTTCGCGGGTTTGTGGCTCATCCCGGAATTTCCCAGCTGTCGCTGAGCGTCGGTGGATGCAGGATGAAACCATGCCGATCGGGAATATTGCTTGGCGGTTAAACGAGGATATGTTTCGATATGGAACTTCCGCTGTCAGCCGCGGCCCGCTCTCGGGATATTTACACGGTTTCGCGCCTCAATCGCGAGGTCAAAGTATTGCTCGAGGGCGGATTTCCGCCCGTCTGGATCGAAGGTGAAATATCCAATCTCTCACGCCCTGCCTCCGGACATGTGTATTTTTCCCTCAAGGATGCTCAGGCTCAGGTTCGTTGCGCCTTTTTTCGGCAATACCACCGCCAGCTCGGCATTGTGCTCAAGGACGGGTTGCACGTGCTCACGCGCGCGCGCGTGAGCCTGTATGAGGGTCGCGGTGATTATCAGATTATCGTCGAGTACCTGGAGGAAGCCGGCGAAGGCGCTCTGCGCCGTGCCTTCGATGCTCTCAAATCAAGATTGTCCCAGGAAGGGCTCTTCGACGCGGCGCGAAAAAAACCATTGCCGAGACTTCCACGTCGCATTGGAATCGTCACCTCGACTTCCGGCGCTGTTTTGCATGACATACTCACCACCCTGCGCCGGCGTTTCCCGGCAATCGCCGTGATGGTTTATCCGGTTCCGGTGCAAGGCGAAGGCGCGGCGGAAAAAATTGCCGCCGCCATCCGGCTGGCGGATGCAAGGCGGGAATGTGACGCCCTGATCCTGGCGCGCGGCGGCGGTTCACTCGAGGATCTATGGCCCTTCAACGAGGAAATTGTGGCGCGCGCCATATCCGCCTGTTCGATTCCAATCGTCAGTGGTATTGGCCATGAAACCGATTTCACCATTGCCGATATGGCCGCCGACGTCCGCGCACCCACTCCCACGGCGGCCGCTGAAATGTTGAGTCCCGATCAGCAGGAATGGCTCGCGCAGTTTGCCCGGATCGAGACTCGGCTGGTCTCGGAAATTCGCGGTCGCCTGCGCAATCGATACCAGCTTATCGATTGGTTGAGTGCGCGCCTGGTTCACCCCAGTCACCGCCTGAAGCTGCTTCAACAGGCGTTCACCGCGACTTATCAGCGGCTGCAATCGGCACAGATTTCCGCGCTGCGCGAGTGTCGCTCGAAGTGGCAAACGGTGATGGCGAGACTGCTGCAACATTCGCCGCAACCGAAACTGCGGCAGGCGGCACACCGTCATCATTACCTTTCCTCGCGTCTCATTACGGCTGTAGAACGCGAACTGGAACGGGCGGATTTCCGCTTGCGTCAAATCATGCAGACCTTGCAGGCACTGAGTCCGTTGGCCACGCTCGCGCGTGGTTACGCCATCGTGCAACGGCCGGCGACGGGTGTCATCGTGACCGATGCCAATGCGGTCAAATCGGGAGAGCGGATTCGGGCACGTTTAGCGCGCGGTTCGCTCGATTGTCTGGTGGAAGAATCCCGTGAGGACTAAGCTGGCGGCATTTTTGTGCTTGCTGCTGGGAGCGACGGTATATGCCGCCCAGGGATTACCGCGTGAAAGCCCGGTGCCTGGCGGCATTGCGATAATTCCGCTGACATCGGACAGTGAACCGCCGCCGGAGGTACGCTACGAAAATAACCGCGTCATGGTGCTGCGTCATGACGGCAAGTGGCGGGCTGTGGTCGGATTGCCGCTCACCGTGGCGCCCGGTCCGCAAGTCATCACGACCCACAACAGCCAGGGCATGACTGAAAAACATGCGTTTCTGGTCCACCCCAAGGAATACGCGGAGCAGCGGCTGAAGCTAATGGACCGGCGCATGGTGGAGCCGACCGAAGCGGATCTGATTCGCATCGCGCGTGAACAAAAACTCGTGCAAAGCCTGTTTCATTCCTGGACGGATGAGTCAATCGCGTCATTGCAATTCCGGCTTCCGGTACACGGCCGCATCAGCAGTGTCTTTGGATTGCGGCGTTATTTCAATGAACAGCCCCGACTGCCACACAGCGGAATTGACATCGCCGCGCCCATCGGTACACCGGTGGTTGCGCCGCTGGATGGAACAGTCATGGAAACCGGGGATTATTTTTTCAACGGAAAAACTGTTTTCATCAATCATGGCCAGGGGCTCATCAGCATGCTCAATCACCTGAGCCGCATCACGGTCGAGCGCGGAGTTTATGTCAGGCAGGGCCAAAAATTGGGTGAAGTGGGAATGTCCGGTCGCGTCACCGGTCCGCATCTGCACTGGACGATAAGCCTGAACAACAGCCGCATCGACCCGGCGCTTTTTGTCCCCGAAATAACCGGCGGCGGAAAAAAGTGACGATTTTCCCTCAATGCATTGAACAACGCCGGTAAATATTTAATTTTATTTCCAGAAGCGGATGGTCTTGTCCCGGCCGGCGGAGATGAGCAAGCTGCTTTCCGGAGAAAAGGCCACGGACTGCACATAATCCTGATGGCCGGTCAGCGTCTGCGCCAGCATCCCGCTGCTGACATCGAATATCTGGATGGTATTGTCAATAAGTCCCGCGGCCAGCCATCGACTGTCCATTGAAAAAGACAGCGTCAACACGGCCGTGTCATTGGTAATGGTGCGGACATGTGTGGCGCTGGCCGCATCCCACAGCCGTATCGCCTTTCCGGCATCGCCGGAAGCCAGCCATCTCCCGTTCGGTGAATAGACCACCGACATTACTCTATCGTTATGACCGACCAGCGTGGTCAAAATCTCGCCGTTTGCCACCTTCCAGATGTGAATGGTTTTGTCTGCACCGCCGGAGGCGAGGAATCTTCCATCGGGAGAGAAGTCAATGGAATAGATATCACCCGTATGCCCTTCCAGCGTAAGCACGCGTTTGCCGCCATTCACTTCCCAAACATACACATTTCTATCCTTGCCGGCGGCAGCGATAAGCTTTCCGTTGGGGGAAAATGCCACCGTGTATACCGACGTATTCGGCACGCTCAAGGCGCCGCGCGGTGTTCCCGTTTTCGCTTCCCACAATCTTACTGTCCCGTCATCGCCCACGGATGCCAGCCACATTCCGTCCGATGAGATCGCCACCGCATTGACCGCGTAACTTTGTTGCAATGTACCCAGGAGCGATCCGTTATTTGTCTCCCAAAGCCTGATGCTCCGGTCAAGGCTGGCCGATGCAAACCATTTCCCATCCGGTGAAAATGCCAGCGACTGTATCCAGTCCTGATGGCCGGTGAGTGTATTGTCGAGGTGTGACGGAAATGCGACGCTTTTCGTTGTCGATCCAAGCCGCGGCGCGGGTACGCCAGGCGGCGAGGATTTCTCAACCGGTTTCAGCGGGGGTTTGATAATTTCCGGCTCAATCCTCGTCGCAACGTTTTTTTCAGAAAATTTTCCCGCCGGCTTGGTATCAATCGCCGAGGTGAGGGTCAGAAAGTTTCCAAATCCTTTCCACTGGGTAATGATGCCCGACCAATACAGAAAACCTGCCAGCGAGAGGCTGGCCACCATCAAACCCGCCGCCATCCAGGCCACGGCGGAGGAATGCCCGACTTTTCGTGCTACGGGCTTGGACGCGAACACGCGTTTGCCGCCCCCCATGGACGACGTGCTCCTGAACTTCGCCGGTTGACTGACCGCTGCAAGGCGGGTCGAGGCACCTCTTCCCATCAAAGCTTCCTGCAACTCGCGTGCGGTCTGTGGACGGTCGCGAGGATAAACCTGCATGGACCAGTCAACGCATTCGAGCACATGACGTTGATAGCTGTTTTTCCCGGCCTTCACCGCCGGCGTGAGCGGGTCTACCTGATATTTGAGGATCGCCTGATAACGCTCCAAGGCATCCTCCGGCTTCCTGCCGCTGATACAACGGTACATGGACGCGCCGATAGCGTAGACATCGGTCCAGGGTCCCGGTGTGCCCTTTTCAGGGTATTGTTCCATGGGCGCGTAACCGTGAGTCAGGGCGACTTTATTCATTTGCGCCGTTCCCCGCCGGGCTGATCCGAAATCAATCAGCATCGGGCTGCCATTCTTGCGCAAATAAATGTTTTCCGGCTTGATGTCGAGGTGCAGCATTTCAGCCTGATGCACCGCGTAGAGCCCGTTCAGAATAGGGATAAAAACACGCAGGATCGTCTGCTCATCAAGGCGTGGTCCGTGGCGCTTGAGATAATCCGAGAGACTGTGTCCCTCCTCGTATTCCATGACCATATAGGCCGTTCCGTTGGCCTGCAGATAGCGCAAGACCCGTACGATGTTCGAATGCTTGAAGCGGGCCAGCGCCCTGGCTTCCTTGACGAAATTTTTCATGCCAGTCTGAAAATTGCGCACCGCCTCGCGGGCAGGGCTGGGCATGACAACGGTTTTGTTGTCCCGGGTAGCGATATCGTGCGGTAGATATTCCTTGATGGCCACCAGCGCGCCCAGCGACTTGTCGCGCGCCAGATAAGTGATGCCGAATCCGCCGTGACCCAGAACCGACTCAATAACGTATTCAGCCAGCCGGTGACCCGATCGGAGAGCATTTCTATGAAACGCGCCCATGTAACTGCCTCGCTAGCCCCGAGTTTTGATTCGCCGATATTTTTGCCGCGAATCCACAACATTTGCGTTATGTTTCAAACTACAACTGAGTATAGTTCACGCGTTTTGAGCGGGGTTTTGCCGCGGATCGCCGGCGACCTTTCTGGCTGCGGCCGGGTATCTCTTTGTAGGGGTTTTTTTCCTGGCGGCACTCGATTAACACCGGCGTACCGACAAGCTGAAAGGCCTTACGAAACGCATTGGCGAGATAACGCCGATAAGACTGGGAAAGCGAGGCGACCTGATTCCCGTGTATGACAATCCGGGGAGGGTTTCTGCCTCCCTGGTGGGCGTATTTGGGGCGCGCGCGCCGACCATGCATCCGGGGTGGCGGATTGGCCGTCACGGCCTCGTGGAGGACACGATTTAGCTTGGGGGTAGTCAGGGTACGTTTGGCTGACTCGTAAGCCTCGTCCACGGACGGGAACAGCCTGGCCACATTTGTCCCCGCGCGTGCTGAAATATAGTGGAGCCGGGCGAACTCGAGAAACGGCAATTTGCGTTCGATTTTGCGTTTGGCCCACGTTCGCTCGGATTTCTCGACGGCATCCCACTTGTTTGCGGCCACCACCAGCGCACGTCCCGCGTGTAGCGCATAACCGGCCAGCGAGGCGTCCTGGTCGGACACACCAGACTGGGCATCAATTACCAGAATCGCGACATTCGACTCATCGATGGCTTGAAGTGCCTTGAGCACGGAAAATTTCTCCAAGGGCGCTACTATTCGGGCACGGCGCCGGACGCCGGCGGTGTCGATCAGCAGATAGTGCCGACCATGGCGCTCGAGCGGAACATGAATACTGTCACGGGTGGTGCCTGGCAATTCGCCGACCACCACCCGCTGCTCGCCCAGCAGTGCATTAACGAGCGTGGACTTACCCGCGTTTGGCTTTCCAATTATGGCAATCCGCGGCATGTCCTCGGCCGGGGCGATTTCCTCCGTAATCGGCAAGGTAGCCAATACACGCCGGGTCAATTCAGACACGCCGTCACCGTGCGCGGCGGAAACGGCCACGGGCTCGCCCAGGCCCAATTCGTAAAAATCCGCTGCCACCGTTGCGGGATCGAGCCCTTCGGATTTATTTACGGCGAGCCACAACGGCTTACCTCGTTTTCGTAAATCGGCGGCAAGTTCGCGATCAGCGGGATGGATGCCCTCTCGTCCATCGACCAGAAGAATCACCGTGTCCGCTTCAGCCAGTGCCACGCGCACCTGGGATGCGACATGCATGGCCAGATCATCGCCCGGTTTGACGCTCTGCATTCCATCGACGATTCCACCGGTATCCACAACGAAGTAAGGTCTGTCGCCAATTCGTCCATCACCGTACTGACGATCGCGTGTCAGTCCAGGCGCATCGGCCACCAGTGCCGCGCGACTGCGCGTCATCCGGTTGAAAAGTGTGGATTTTCCGACGTTAGGCCGGCCTACCAGGACAACAACGGGTTTCATCGGTGCTTAGATTATATTCGGCGTCTTCACCGCAGAAGTAACGAACCAATACTTGATATCTCGATGCCTCGGCGATCAGGTAGCAAGTTTGCTACTTCTTCTCAAGCTGCAGCGCGGCAAGTGTTCCCGACTGGCTGCTGACATAAAGCGTATCGTCGCGAACCAGAGGCTGGGACCGGATAGCGTTATTGGCAACACGATAGCGTGCGACAAAATGTCCGTCGTCGGCTGACAACCAGTGTACATAGCCTTCCAGGTCACCGACGGCAATCTGGCCATCGATATGACGGGGTGCATTCAGTAGACGCGCGCGCAGCTGTTCCTGCTTCCAGACGCTGGCGCCGGTACGCAGGTCGAGCGCAATTACGTTACCCTGGACGTCCGTGAGATAGAGATTGGAAGAATCGGTATCCATTCCCGAATACGTGGACATATCTCGCGACCACAAAATCCGGCCGGTTTGCACATCCAAGGCAATGACCTTACCCTGATAGCTGGCCGCATAAACGACGTTGCGCACCAGCAGCGGTGAAACATCCACATCCACCAGGCGTTCGATCTCGTTACGTCCGCGCGGTTGAGTTACAGCCATGTCCCACAGGAGTTTTCCGTCCTGAATCTGGACAGCAACCAATTTACCGCTGGCAAATCCTGAAAACACCACGTTATCGGTTGCCACCGGTGTGGCAGTACCGTGAAGGCTAAGCGGCGGTTCGGCGCGTGCGTAGACCCATAATTTTTTTCCGTCAACCGCCGATAATCCGGTAAGCTTTCCATCCACCGACTGTACCACGACCACTCCGGCGTAAATGGCGGCGGGCGACAGCACCTGACTGGGAAGATTGCCGGTCCATATTTTTTTACCGTTCGCCCCATCAAGGGCGACGACGTGGCCTTTTTTACTGGCAACAACGACAATTCCACTGCCGGCCGCCACGGCCCCCGTTATCGGCAGATCCACGCCTGTTTCCCACGATTTACGCCCGTTGTCGGCAGTGAAGGCGGTGACGTTACCCTTGGGATCGGAGGTGTAAATCACGCCGCCTTCGATTGCCGGAGACAGGGTGACGGCGCGATCGACGGCGCTTGCCCCGCTGGAAGCACTCCATAGCAATTTCACCCGTCTTTCAGCCGGAAAATCGAGAAGTTTCGCCGGTTCTTCACGAACCGACCTGCCCCCACCACAGCCGGTGACCAACAGGACGGCCATGAAAAGAATCAATTTTTTATTCATGGAGCTTTATCCGGTCCCAGATCGTCAAGTTTGATATTCAGAATTTGGGCATAAGGCGAACCGGGTGGAAGAGATCTCAGCGCTTCACGAAAGGCCGCGCGCGCGCGGTTTTTTTCGCCTTGCGCGAGGTAAATATCGCCGCGTAATTCCTCATACTCGCTTTTAAAACCACCTTCGCCATTCACGTTAAGCAGCGCCAGCGCAGCATCTTTTTCGCCGTCGCCAAAATACAGGCGCGCCAGGCGCAAACGCGCTGCATGCGCCACCGCCTCATCCTCGGCATGGTCCACCACCCATTGCAATTGCCGGCGTGCGGCAGACTTATCGCCGGCCTCAAAATCCAGGCGCGCAAGCATCAGTCCGGCCAAACCGGCATAAGGCGTGGAAGCATATTCCGTTACCAGCTTTGAACCGGATTTACGCGCTGCGTCCTTGCTCTTCAGGTTGAATTCCTGCAACAGTTGCTCATAAAGGACCGAGGCCTGATCCAGGCGCTGTTCGGTGTATTGGTTCCAATAGCGAACGCCGACAAGAATGGCGGCACCCAAGGCAATTCCAAATATCAGGGAGTTGCCATACTCTTTCCACCACGATTTGAGTTTTTCCAGTTCTTCCTGATCAGCGTAAGCACTCAAGTTTTCGATCTCCTGCCTAGTTTCTCATGCAGATATTCAACCAGCTTTTCCTGCGATACGGACGACTGTGCGCCACCGTCCCGAAGATCCTTGACGGAGACGGAACGATTACGGATTTCCTCGTCACCGAGCAGTAACGCAAAACGCGCGCCGCGCCGATCAGCCCGCTTGAGCTGTGCCTTGAGACCGCCGCCACCGCAATGACATTCGATATGCAATTCAGCGTCACGCAGCCGCTCTGAAAGCATCAGGCCGTGTTTTTGCGCTGCTTCCCCCAGAAGGATCATGTAAGCATGCGGGTGCTTTGTTCGAACTCCATCGGAATGCAACGCCAGAAGATCGGCCAGTCGTTCCATGCCCAGGGCAAACCCCGATGCCGGAGTCGGTTTACCGCCCAGATGTTCCACCAATCTATCATATCTCCCGCCGGCGCAGACCGTCGACTGCGCGCCCAGACGGTCCGTGGTCCATTCAAAGACGGTGCGGGTATAGTAGTCGAGTCCGCGTACCATGGCATGATTGATCGCATAGCTGATCCCGGCCTGTTTGAGATAATCGCCAAACATTTCAAAATGCCGGAGTGAAGGTTCGTCCAGATAATCCAGGATGCTGGGCGCACCGGAGATTATCTTTTGCATTGCAGGATTTTTACTGTCAAGAATGCGCAGCGGATTTTTTTCCAGGCGCCTCAGACTGTCATCATCCAGTCTGCTTTTTAGCTGCTTGAGATAATTTACCAGCTCACCACGGTAAACTTTACGTGATTCGTCAGTGCCGAGAGAATTCAATTGCAGCGTGAGCCCGTTCAGACCCAGATTACGCCACAGGCGGGCACAGATCAGGATCAGTTCTGCGTCGATATCCGGGCTATCGACACCGAATGTCTCAACCCCGATCTGGTGAAACTGTCGATAGCGGCCTTTTTGCGGGCGTTCATGGCGAAACATGGGGCCGGCGTACCACAAACGCTGAATCTGGTTATGCAAGAACCCGTTCTCGATTCCAGCGCGGACAACCCCCGCGGTGCCCTCGGGCCGCAACGTGAGGTTATCCCCGCTGCGATCCTCGAAACTGTACATCTCTTTTTCTACTATATCTGTCTCGCTGCCGATGGAGCGCGCAAACAGTTCTGATTTTTCCAGCACCGGAAGGCGGATTTCGCGATACCCGTAGGCCGACAGAACATCCCGTGTCACGGATTCTATATACTGCCAGCGCTCCACGACATCCGGCAGCAGATCATTCATGCCCCGTACGGCCTGTATGGCCTTGCGCAATGGATTGTCCTCAACCGGTCTGCTTGATGGGAAATACCTTCTTGTCCGGTGTGGCGTCGCCGTTTCCCTCCACCCGGCGCCGTTGCAATTCAGCACGGATTACGCGTTCGATCTCATCCGCCAGTTGCTCATTATTGATTTTGTGATCGGGTTTGCCATTGATATAGAGCAGACTCGGGTTTCCGCCCGCCAGCCCGACATGCGCCGCCCTGGCCTCTCCCGGGCCGTTCACGCAGCAGCCGATCACGGCGACATCAAGCGGTTCCTTGATGTCTTCCAGACGCTGTTCCAGATCGTTCACCGTGGCGATAACGTTGAATTCCTGGCGCGAGCAGGACGGGCAGGCAATGAGGTTAATGCCCTTGTTGCGTACATGCAGGGCCTTCAGTATGTCGAACCCCACGCGCACCTCTTCCACCGGATCGGCCGCCAGCGAGACGCGGACGGTGTCACCGATGCCATCGGCCAGAAGCAACCCCAAGCCTATGGCTGATTTCACGGCGCCGGAGCGGAATCCCCCCGCCTCGGTAATCCCCAAATGGAGGGGTTGTTCGATCAAAGTGGCGAGCTTGCGATAGGCCGCCACCGCCATGAAAACATCGGAGGCCTTTACGCTTACTTTAAAATCGTGGAAGTCGAGCTTATCGAGATAATCGATATGACGTTGCGCAGATTCAACAAGTGAATCGGCTGTCGGCTCGCCATATTTTTTCTGCAAATCTTTCTCGAGCGAACCGGCATTCACACCGACCCTCAACGGAATGCCGCGAGCGCGCGCGGCGTCCACCACGGCGCGTACCCGGTCTTGACGGCCTATATTCCCCGGATTGATGCGCAGGCAATCGGCGCCCAGATCGGCCACGCGCAATGCGATTTTGTAATCGAAGTGGATGTCCGCCACCAACGGAACCGATACCTGCTGTTTGATTTTCCCAAACGCCTCGGCGGCATCCATGGTCGGGACGGACACGCGCACGATGTCGGCACCGGCGTTCTCCAGGGCGTCGATCTGGGCCACGGTCGCCGCCACGTCGGTGGTCTCCGTGTTGGTCATGCTCTGGACGCTGATTGGCGCATCGCCTCCTATGGCGACGTTTCCAACCATAATCCGCCGGCTTTTCCGCCGCTTGATGGGGTTTTCACCAAACATCAATTCACCGTTGCGTTCTCGCCAACCGTAAATCGCGCGATGCGGCCGCGCCGATAACGGCTGAAATCGAAGTTTTGTCCATTGAATTCTACCCGGACTCCGTCCGCATTGCCGAGAAAAATCATGAAAGGGGCCACGCCCTCAATGGCTATGTTGCGCCCTGCCGGTATGTTTTCATACAGCAGCTTGTTGTCCCGGGCATCGCGAATGTCGGCCCAGGATTCCTCGCTGGCCCGCAGCACCAGTTTTGATCGGGAAACTCCGGGTGGAATATCCGCTTCCCGTCGCGTACGCGTGATCGCGCGGTCAGTGACTTCCGGGATCAGTGACGCTACCGGCCTGGGGCCATCGGCCGGAGCAACACCAGGGCTGCTGCCCGATGCAGCAGACCGGTTGTCGGACGATGCGGATCTCACCGGCGTGAGCTGTCTCGTCGGGTCCGATCCCTGTTCTGCGCTTGAGCCCGTCATAGTCGCCGGGGATGAAGCGGTTATCGGCGGGGTGTCGCCACCGGGAGGCGGTGCCGAGGCGCGTTTGGGCGCACCCGGCCGGCTTTCCGGTTCAGCAGTGATCGCTCGGCTTTCCTGGGATGACAACAACGTTGCACGGTCAAGCGATGCTCCATCACTGCGCCACCAAAGGTAAACCAGCCCCAACACGATTATCACTAATACCATCGTGGCTGCTTTGACAAGACGATTAGCGCTTGTCATTTGCGGTGTCGGCATCGACATGCGCGGAAAGATCGGTTTGGACGAAATCGCGAGATTATTGTATGACTCGAGTACCTTCTCCGGTGATAATCCGAGCAGCTGGGCATAATTGCGCAGGTATCCGCGAATATAGGTCGCGCCTGGCAGATTCTTATAATCGTCCTTCTCAAGGGCGACGATCTGTTTCGCCGACAAGTGCAGGATCTGCGCGACATCTTCCGGCGCCAATCGCAAATCCTTGCGGGCCTGATGCAGCAGGCGTCCGGGCCCGGCGGGCTGCTCTGTTGCTTGCGGTTTGGCAGAATTGTTTTTTTCCATTTGTTACCTTTTTCCGGGGCCGGATATGCCGTGCAACTTCTCGGTTTCGGGCGAATTGGGAAATTTGTTCCGCAACCGCAATGCATAACTGGCCTCCGCATTCTTGTTTTTCAACGCGCGCTCGATCTTAACCGCCAGTAATAACGCTTCCGGCGTATCATCCGCGGCTTGGAAATAGCGCTCGATAAAACCGCGTGCCGGCAGCCGATTGCCGGAATCGAGACTGATTTTAGCCATCTGGTAAAGTGCGCCAGGCAGTTTCGGATTGATTCTTAACGCTTCGCGGAAGTATTTTTCCGCCGCCGACGGCAACGGCTTTTTCATCAGACAAACCCCGGCATTCAGATTCACCTCTGCCGCATAGGGATAGAGCTGATTGGTCGCTGCGGCATCAAAATATCGAATGGCTTCGTCCAGCCTCCCCCGATCGCAAAGAAAAGTGCCGTAATTGTGTTGCGCCGAGGGATTTTTTTCATCGCTATCGAGGGCGCGGCGGAATAAGCGTTCGGCTTCATCCAAATTCTTCAAGCGCCATTGAAAAACTGCCATGATATTATTGGCTTGAGAGTCGTTCGGCGATTCTTTCAGCGCTATTTCCAGTTCTTTTTTGGCGACATCCAGTTGACCTCGCTGCAGATAGCTCGCGCCAAGCATGACATGCGTTTCAACCCGTTTGTCGATTTGCTCCCGTCTGGCCTGTCGTTCGGCTGACGAGGCACAACCGACCAGCAACGCGGACAATAGCAGAAGTACCGGTATGGAAACTTTGCCGTTCATGATTGGATTTGCGACATAATACGCACACGACGGCGCGTGCGGTCCTGGATTCGGCCGGCAAGCTGGCCGCAGGCGGCGTCAATATCGTCACCGCGTGTTTTGCGGGTTATCGTGGTGAGTCCCGCTTTGATCAACACTTCACGAAATCGGTCTATGGATTCATTCGATGACCGCCGGTAGCGCGTCTGAGGAAATGGGTTGAAAGGAATCAAATTGACTTTCGACGGCACCGTCATCAGGAGCTCCGCCAGCTCTTGGGCGTGCTCTACGCCATCGTTAATGCCGGCAAGCATTACATATTCAAAGGTAATTCGGCTGCGTGGCGAAATGTCGCAGTATCGGCGGCAGGCACCGAGCAATTCACGTATGGGATATTTCCTGTTCAGCGGCACCAACTCATTCCGCAACAGGTCGTTTGGGGCATGCAGCGATACCGCCAGACTGACGGGACATGCTTCACGCAGCCGGTCCATCATCGGTACCACCCCGGCGGTAGAAAGTGTCACGCGACGACGCGACAACCCGTAAGCATGGTCATCCAGCATGAGTCGCATGGCCGGAACGACGTTCTCGAAATTGAGCAGAGGCTCCCCCATACCCATGAATACCACGTTGGTAATAATCCGTTCGCCTTTGGGATCGCGGCCCAGGGAACGATTGGCGACAAGCAATTGCGAGATTATTTCGTCTACCGTCAAACTGCGATTGAACCCCTGATGACCCGTGGCGCAAAAAGTGCAATTCAGCGTACAGCCCACCTGGGATGAGACACACAGCGTGCCCCGGTCTTCCTCAGGGATAAACACGGTCTCGATACAATTGCCATCCATCAATCTCAACAGCCACTTGCGCGTGCCGTCCGTCGCCACCTGATCCAACTCGACTTCCGGCAGGCGGATCTCGGCAATATCTCGCAAGCGCGCGCGCAATTCCTTGCTCAAATTCGTCATGTCATCGAAATTGTCCACGCCGTACTGATGGATCCACTTTACAACCTGCGTGGCGCGGAATGGCTGGTCACCGATACCGGCAAAGAAATCCTGCATGCTCCGACGGTCATGGTTAAGCAAATTAGTTTTTGCGGTATCTGACAAGATTGTCCTCTGCGTACGGGTAAGCGCCGTTGCACCTTGGCGAGCCAAGTTAAATTATTGCCTTGGGCTTGCCATCTGTGGTGATTTTCAAAAAACTCTCGCAAACTAAGGAAAAAGCAGGAAATTTTCACCCGACCTGCGCGTATAGTGTAGCGTCTGACAACTTGCCAGACAATGAAACCGGCCTATTTCCCCTGGGTGGTCGCGAGGCGCGCCTCAGCCTTCGTGTTCCTCCATCCAGGCCATCTGAATCGCCTCGAGGATTTTTTCGCCGGTTCGCTCGGGTTTATCGTCGAAATCCGGCAAGCCAATCACCCACTTATGCAAATCGGTGAAGCGGACGGTCATCGGGTTCACATCCGGAAACTTCTCGCTCAGTTCGATGGCGATATCCCGGGTATCGGTCCATTTCAGTCCCATAGGCGGCTCCTTAATGCTGTTCGGACACGAGATTGATGGTGTATTTGGGAATTTCCACAACCAGCTCCTGATTCCCGACCTTGGCCTGACAGGAAAGACGCGATTCGGGTTCCAATCCCCAAGCCTTGTCGAGCAGGTCTTCTTCCTTATCCTCGGCGGTCCCAAGGCTGTCAAAGCCTTTGCGCACCACGACATGACAAGTGGTGCAGGCGCAGGATTTTTCACACGCGTGTTCGATTGGAATGCCGGCATTGAGCGCAGCATCGCAGATGCTGATGCCTGGCTCCACTTCGATGGTTTTCCCTTTCGGGCAAATCTGTGGATGCGGCAGGAAAGTAATGCGCGTCATGTTTGAGGAGCGTCCTCGGGAGGATTGAACTCCTCGATCTTGTGGCCGGCAAGGGCTCTGCGAACATTCGCGTCCATGCGACGCATGGCAAACGTCTGGGTGGCGTCATTGAGAGACTTGATGCATTGCCTGATGACCGCCACTTCAGTCACATTCCGCGCATGTGTCAGGTTGCGCAACGCCAAGTCGATTTTATCCCGTTCATTTTCATCAAGCAGATGCCCGTCGGCCGCAAGCGCTCCCGTAACCGCGGAGATCAAGCGATCGGCGTCGACCTGTTGTTCACGGAGCGCGCGTTTCTGTTCGTCATCGCGGGCATAGGTTATTGAATCGCGCAACATCGTCTCGATTTCATTGTCCGTAAGGCCATAAGACGGTTTCACGACCACGCTGCTCTCCACGCCCGTTGTCAGCTCTTTGGCTTGAACACCGAGTAAGCCATCCGCATCGATCTGGAATGATACCCTGATCCGCGCCGCGCCAGCTGCCATGGGCGGGATACCGCGAAGTTCAAAACGCGCGAGCGAGCGACAATCGGAAACCAGTTCACGCTCGCCTTGGACCACGTGAATCAGGAGCGCGGTCTGACCGTCCTTGAATGTGGTGAAATTTTGGGCCTTCGCCACCGGAATGGTGGTATTGCGGGGGATAATCTTTTCCACCATGCCGCCCATGATCTCGATACCCAGCGACAGGGGAATAACGTCAAGCAACAGCATATCTTCATCACGTTTGTTGCCGATCAAAATATCGGCTTGGAGCGCCGCCCCGATTGCCACAACCTTGTCCGGATCGATGTCCGCCAAAGGTTCACGTGCAAAAAATTGCGCGACCTTTTCACGTACCCGCGGCATGCGCGTCGCGCCGCCTACCAACACCACGCCATCCACGTCGCCGGAGCGGATGCCGGCATCGCGGAGCGCGCGACGACAGGGAGGTAGCGTACGATCAATCAGTGGATCGACCAGTGAAAGCATGTGTTTTCGGCTAAGCACGCCACGCCAGATGTCATTTTGGCTGCGCTCGATTTGAATTGTGGTGCTTTCGTCCATTGTCAAGCTCTCTCTGGCTGCGCGTGCATCGCGCAACAAGCGCCGCAACCGTTTGTGATCGGCGTCATACTCGATATTCGCCTCGCGCATGGCCCATTCGGCGATTGCATAATCCATGTCATCGCCGCCCAATGCGGAATCGCCCGCCGTGGCCATCACCTCGAATACACCCCGATTAAGCCGCAGGAGCGAAATGTCAAACGTGCCGCCTCCCAGGTCGTAAATGGCATAGATGCCCTGCGGATTCTTGTCGAGTCCGTAGGCGACGGCGGCAGCGGTCGGTTCATTTAGCAATCGCAAGACATTCAGGCCGGCGATACGGGCGGCGTCCTTGGTTGCCTGACGCTGGGCTTCGTCAAAATAGGCAGGCACGGTGATTACCGCCTCGGCGATTTCTGTTCCCAGAATCTCAGAAGCGCGATTTCTTAGGTTTTTCAGTATTTCGGCTGACACTTCCACCGGACTTTGCTCGCCGGCTACGGTCCGGATGCGTGGCATGGCGGAATCGCCACGTGAAAACTCATACGGCAGGAATTTCCCGAGTTTTCGCACATCCTCAATGCCGCGGCCCATCAGTCGCTTCACCGAAGCGATGGTATTGAGCGGATCTTCGTGCGCCACGGCAATGGCCTCGTAACCGACCACCGGCCTGTTCCCGGCCAGATAACGTACCACGGAAGGCAGCAGATGGCGGCCCTGTTCGTCCGGAAGCGTTTCAGCCACGCCATTGCGCACACATGCGACCAGCGAATTGGTCGTGCCGAGGTCAATTCCCACGGCGCTTCGCCGCTCATGAGGCACGCTCGTCCGGCCCGGTTCGCTAATCTGAAACAATGTCATAGTCATTTAATGTTAAGGCAGTGACCCGCGCCTGAGATGAAACGGTTATGAAACAATCAGATTGAGGATTTCAATGATGTTGAAGCTGCCTATGCTGACAACTTTAAGGCGATTGGTTAACCCATTTCTTCCTCAAGGTTGTCGATTTCCTTGCGCATCTTCTCAAGAAACTGAAGTTCTCTGGCCGTATCACGGGCACGTAAAGTAGCTTCCGGGGTGTTTTCGGCAACCGCGCCGCGAAAATTTTCAATTCCTTTTTGCAAACGTCTTTCAATCAGGTTTGCCAGTTCGGTTATTTTCTTGTGCGGATTATCCGCCTGCCTCAGCGCTTCGAGATTTTCGCGCCATTCCATCTGTTCCAGGAGAAATGCCGAATCCATCGAGGTATCGGACTCATCGTCGATATCAACTCCGCGCAGACTCAGGAGGTAACGGCCTCTCCGGATCGGATCCTTGAGTATCTGAAAGGCATCGTTGACCAGCGTCGTCATCTGCAACGATACACGGCGGTCCTGATCGGAGGAATGCGCAAATTTGTCCGGATGAATACGGCGCTGCATTTCACGATAACGCGACACCAGATCGGCCAAGTCAACATCGAACTTCACGGGAAGACCGAACAATTCGAAATGATTTTTTTCCGGAGCGGCTCGCATGCCGGAGGCGATCACCGGCTCAGACGTTGAAGCTTTCGCCGCAGCCGCAGCTGTCCTTGACGTTGGGGTTATTGAACTTGAAACCTTCATTCAATCCTTCGCGGGTATAGTCGAGTTCCGTGCCATCGAGATAAATCAGGCTTTTCGCATCGACAATGATCTTGGCGCCGTGACTTTCATAGACATGATCCTCGGGCTCGATCTTGTCGGCATATTCGATGACATAAGCCTTTCCCGAGCAACCTGACGGTCGCACACCCAGACGCAATCCTTCCCCCCTGCCGCGCTGCTGAATGAAATTGCGGACACGCTCTGCGGCTGCTTGGGTCAAGGTGATCGACACGTCGTTAAGATTCCGTATGCCTGACTGAAATGGTTCAAGCCGCGTCGGCCTTTTTGCCTTTGCCGCCGGACTTTTCCCGATAATTCGCTATTGCCGCCTTGATTGCATCTTCAGCAAGAACGGAACAGTGAATCTTGACCGGTGGCAGCGCCAACTCCTCGACGATCTGGGTATTCTTGATCTTGCCCGCCTCTTCAATCGTCTTGCCCTTGACCCACTCGGTCAAGAGGGAACTTGAAGCAATAGCGCTTCCGCAGCCGTAAGTCTTGAATTTGGCATCCTCGATAACACCCTGGTCGTTGACCTTGATTTGCAGCTTCATGACATCGCCACAGGCAGGCGCGCCGACCATGCCGGTACCGACATTTGGTTCGCTCTTGTCGAACGAACCCACGTTGCGCGGGTTTTCATAATGATCCAATACTTTGTCACTGTATGCCATATAAACCTCCAGTACCAAGTCCTGAGTCCTCAGGACTGTTTAATGCGCGGCCCACTGTACCTTGCTGAGATCCACGCCTTCCTCGTGCATTTCCCAAAGCGGCGAAAGCAAGCGAAGCTTTGCTACTTTCTCCTTTACCAGTGCAGACGCATGATCGATTTCTTCCTGCGTGGTAAACCGGCCGATGGTGAAACGAATGGAACTGTGCGCCAGTTCGTCATTGCGGCCAAGTGCGCGCAACACGTAAGAAGGCTCTAAACTCGCCGAGGTACAGGCTGATCCCGAGGACACGGCGATGTCCTTAAGCGCCATGATGAGCGATTCGCCTTCGACAAAATTGAAGCTTATATTGAGATTTCCGGCGATGCGGTGATTGAGGTCGCCGTTGATGTAAATCTCGGGTATATCCTTGAAAGCATCGAGCAAGCGATCGCGTAGCGCGCGGAGCCGTGCCATCTCGGCGGGCATTTCCGCTTTAGCCAGGCGGAACGCTTCGCCCATCCCGGCACACTGATGTGTCGCGAGCGTTCCGGAACGCATCCCGCGTTCGTGTCCTCCGCCATGAATTTGAGCCTCGAGCCGCACGCGGGGCTTGCGGCGAACATACAGCGCGCCGATTCCTTTCGGGCCGTAAATCTTGTGCGCCGAAAGCGACATGAGATCGACATTGATGGCATTCACGTCTATCGGGACCTTGCCGGCACTTTGCGCAGCATCGCAGTGAAACAGCACGCCGCTTTCGCGTGTAAGCTTTCCAATCGCCGCGACATCCTGAATGACGCCGATCTCGTTGTTCACGTGCATGACGGAAACCAGAATGGTGTCTGGCCGGATTGCGGCCTTGAGTTTCTCCAAGTCGAGCAGTCCGTTCGGTTCGGGGTCGAGGTAGGAAATTTCGAAACCTTCGCGCTCGAGCTGGCGACACGTATCAAGCACCGCCTTGTGTTCTGTCTTGCAAGTTACGATATGCTTGCCTTTCTTTTCGTAAAATTTCGCCACGCCTTTGATCGCCAGGTTGTCGGACTCGGTCGCGCCCGAGGTCCAGACGATTTCCTTGGGATCTGCCCCGATGAGCGCCGCCACCTGCGCGCGCGCCTCTTCCACCGCCTCTTCAGCATGCCACCCAAAGGAATGTGAGCGGGAGGCCGGATTGCCGAATTCGCCATCGAGGGTCAGGAACTGGCACATTTTTTCCGCCACGCGCGGATCAACCGGCGTGGTCGCGGAATAGTCCAGATAAATCGGCTTTTTCATATTCAGTACTCTCCGGCACCTCGGCTTTTATCTACCCAAATAGCGGCGTGCACCCGCCGCCATCTTTAAGGATGCCATATCGGGATACGTCAGCATATCCGAACCAGCCACGAAAATGATGGGTCATTGCGCCGACGCCTGCATCCTTTCTTCCAGGCGTGAAGCCACTTCCTGCACGTGCGGCTTGGTGACCAGATCGCCCAACGTGATCCCATGCAGGAATTCATAAATGCGGATGCTCAGATCCTCCCACAGCTGATGCGTAAGACAAGTTTCATCGCCATGGCAGTTCTTCTCTCCGCCGCAACGCGTGGCGTCAATGCTTTCATTGATGGCCACGATAATTTCCGCGACGGATATTTTTCCCGGCTCCATAGCCAGGGTATATCCCCCTCCCGGACCGCGCACACTGTCCACCAACCCGGTGCGACGTAGCTTGGCAAAGAGCTGTTCAAGGTACGACAGTGAAATTCCCTGCCGTTTGGCGATTTCCGCCAGTGTCACAGCCCCCTTGTCATAGCGCAGGGCCAGATCCAGCATTGCTGTCACGGCATAACGACCTTTGGTTGTCAGTTTCATGGATTTAATCCCATACGATATTGTACCGATACAATTCTACATACTTGATGGATTTAGTCAACTATTCTCTTTGTTTTCGCTGCTTTTCTGGTGAGCGGTATCCTGTGATTCTTCCAAGGCTTCGACCTCAAGTTCAGGTAAGTCCAGATTTACCTTGATTCCAGCCGCCTCCAGGGTGGATGATAAAACTTTCATCTTTTTATCAATAAGATGCATATGGTCCAGCATCAAATCTATCACTTGGGCCACTGGGTCTAAGATATCCTTGGTCTGACCGTAGGCCTCAAACCCAATTTTCTTAGCCATCGCCTCGCGGTGTGGGGATTTTGATGCATCTTTTTCTGCGCCGATAACCCGACCGGGTATGCCAATCACTGTCGCTCCAGCCGGCACATCTCTGACCACTACCGAGTTTGAACCTACCCGGGCCCCATCACCGACATTAATTGGCCCAAGAATTTTCGCCCCGGCACCCACAACCACGTTGTTTCCCAGCGAAGGATGACGTTTTTCCTTTCTCCAAGTGGTGCCGCCAAGCGTAACGCCATGGTATAGCGTGCAATCATCGCCGATCGTGGCGGTTTCCCCAATAACTACCCCCATGCCATGATCGATAAAAAAGCGCCGGCCAATTTTGGCGCCGGGGTGAATTTCAATACCCGTAACCCAGCGCGCCAGCAGCGATAACACCCTGGCGAGCCACTTCAGGCGCCACTGCCATAGTAGGTGAGATAAGCGGTGGATCACCAGCGCATGCACTCCCGGGTAAGTCGTTACCACTTCAAATACCGTTCGTGCCGCCGGGTCGCGCTGGAAGACGCTGTTTATATATTCACGTAAGTTTTTAAGCATAAGCGTTAATTTCCTGATTTGGCTATATTATCTTTATTCTTGAGTATTTTTGTCAAGATTACCGAGGTTTTGCTGCACGGATGTGAGTATGCCGCGCATGATATTCAATTCGTTATGGTCAAGACCAGCGCGATTAAACAATCGAGCCAGACGTCGCATCAGCAGCCTCGGATTTCCCGGGTCGAGAAATCCAACCTGTTCCAGCACCGCTCTCAGATGGCGGTAAAACAGCTGCATTTCTTCACCCTTCACGGGCCTGCCATCGCGAAAATCGGAAACATGTGCCCCAGGATATACCTGCGACGCGCGGTATATCTCGTAGGCCAGGATTTGTACCGCGCAAGCGAGATTCAGGGAGGAAAAGTCCTTGTCCGCCGCTATGGTAACGACAAAATGGCATCTATCCAGCTCGGTGTTGAGCAGGCCGGTACGTTCTTGCCCAAAAAGCAGGGCAACCGGCCCTTCAAGCGCCCCATCGAGTAGCCGGCGTGCACAGCCATCGGGCTCAAGCCCCGGCCATTCGATACGTCGCTGCCGAGCCGTGGTTCCCATGACCAGGTGGCAATCCTTAAGCGCCATATCGAGCGTGTCGCATATCACGGCGTCTCGTAATAGATCGATCGCACCAGCGGCTCGATCCATGGCCTGGGGGCTTGGGTAACTCTCGGGGGCCACGAGATACAAGCTTCGCAACGACATGTTCTTCATCGCGCGCGCCGCCGCTCCAATATTTCCGGGGTGTGTCGGTCGCACGAGGACGATGCGAATATTCGAAAGCGGCATGATTTTAGCCTGTTTTTATCGCCAGCGGGTATTCTACATACTTCGCACGCCGTCTTCCGCTTTCAACGCGCGGCCGCGCCCATTACAATCCATCCCCATATTCAGTCCATCCCCGCACAAACAGCCTTCCGGGTATTTCCATGCATCCCATGCTCAACATGGCCGTCAAAGCCGCGCGCAATGCCGGAAGCATTATCATGCGTCATCACGACCGGTTGGAACGTCTTACCGTGGAAAACAAAGGCAAAAAAGACTACGTGAGCGAAGTCGATCGGATGGCGGAAAATGAAATCATACGTCATTTGCGCGCGGCATACCCAAACCACGGGATTCTCGCAGAAGAAACCGGTAACCAACCCGGGGATGATTACGTCTGGATTATTGATCCACTCGACGGGACCACCAATTTCCTGCATGGCTTTCCTCACTTTTCGGTGTCCATCGCGCTCAGGCACAAGGACCGTCTTGAGCAGGCGGTCATTTTCGACCCGCCGCGCAACGAGCTGTTTACCGCCACGCGCGGTAGTGGGGCGCATCTCAATGACCGGCGCATACGCGTGAGCCGCGTCACAGAACTGGAATATGCGCTGCTAGGGGCCGGTTTTCCTTTCCGCTCACATCGGCACATGGATGCTTGGATAAAAACGTTGCGCGAATTCATGCTTGCCTCAAGCGGCATTCGCCGGCCTGGATCGGCCGCGCTCGATCTGGCGCATGTGGCCTGCGGTCGATTCGATGGTTTCTGGGAAATAGGGTTAAACCCGTGGGATATGGCGGCCGGCGCGCTCATCATCCAGGAAGCCGGCGGCATGGTAACTGATTTTTCCGGCGATCAAAATTATCTTGAAAACGGAAACATCGTCGCGGGCAATCCAAAAATACATGCCGAGATGTTGCGGCGCATACAGCCCCACCTCACGCCTGAATTGCAAAATCAGGCGCGTTAAACCTCTGACAGAATATCCGCAAACACCATCAGCTCGAAAACATTCGTGTACTCAAGCCGCTGTAAAAGACGGACTTTACGCGAATTCTTTTCTTCCTCGACCAGCAGTAAATTGCTGCCGGTTGAATAAATGCCGCGCGGAAGCAGTAAACTGGCCGGTCGACGCAATGCTTCTATAGCCGGCAACAGTAACGCCGGCTGGTATTGATCTCCACTCGTATTGCGAGCGTGGGCAACGGCCACCGGCCGGACACCGGAAGCCAGCAATTCAATTCCCATTTCGACGCAATCTATTTCCGGGGTTTTCATCCAACGTACTACACCCGCATTCCAGCGGCCGATCTCATCGATCTGTTGGACGCCTGCCACATCGCCCACGCGCACGTAAGCGCGTCCACCACCCTGGCGTATGAGCTGCAGACCCTTGGGGGCGGCATCCTTGATCTGCCAACGCTCGACGCGGTAAAGATTACTCGTTATGGAAGCAGCCTCCTCCATACGGTCCGGTTCAGGCGTGGGTCCTTGCTGAGCAACGGGCTTGTCGAGAACGATAAAATCTTCATCTGCATCAAATTCGAGTTCAATCTCATCCTCGATTTTCGGTGGCAAGATAAATTTATCGTCTGTATTCTCGGTAATTGACTCCATAACAGGAGGCGTGAAGGGCTTTTGACCGCTGGAGAAAAAATGCAACGCCCCAATGCCCGTGCATACAAATACCGGCCCGCTGCGCTGAATACGCGAGAACTGACGGCGCGGAACCTGACCCCACGAGCGCAGCATTCTTTGAAGCATTTCGAGACAAACCATATCCAATGTGTCAACGCCCAGCGAAAGCGCGCGCGCGCTGTCTCCCTGCCGCAGACGCTGGATGAAAAACCGGATCGTTTGCAATAAATCCGATGCATCAAGCAAGCGCAGACTCGGCCCCGGCTGAAACTGCACCTTCGTCGGGAACGGTGCTGGCGGTGAGTCCGTGGTCAGGTCGACAAGAAAATGGCCGGGTTGACGAGGAACATCCAGATCTTCCCGCAAAATGGCTTTGGTTCCCCAGTGCCGCAGGAACAGCCGCGCCTGATGGCATTCATTCTGCGGGAGCTGGTAAGGATTGCACAGCCCCAGCAAGAGTATGCGGATATATTCGTCGACAAGCGTGGTTTTCTCGTCTCTAGGCACCGATACATCCACGACTTCCGTCGCGAGTTGCTGTTCCACGGCGTGACGATAAATCGCATGTATCTCGCGCCATGTATTCGACAGAAATGGCATGTAAACCCGATAGCAATGAAACAGCACTTCGCCAAGATAATGCATGGCTCGAAGCAGCGAGATCGCCCGCTGCGGCTTCTTTCCCCAGCGCAAGCGCAGGTGTTCCAGATCCTGTAAACAACCCTTGTACCCATAAGCCATTTCCGTGTGGAGCTGGAGAATGAATTCCGCCAATTGCCGTTTTTTCGGGCTCAGGGGAAACGCGGCGTGTGTAAAATAATTTTCCAGGGAGGCAGTAACGGTGGCGACGGGAGCAGTGTATAACTCCATCAACTCAAACCGGCGCGTACTGTCCAGGTCCTGACGGTTGAGGGTGTAAAGCGCCTGGTAAATTTCGCGCGCCGTTGCCGCACTGTCCGCCAGCGGCAAGGACGCCAACCATTCACGCGCGTATTTTGGGTCAGTTTCGACTATCCAGGCGGATACCCGCTTTGCCGGTAGTGTGAAGGCGAGTCCAGTCAATGCATGCTCCGTGGCGCAACCAAGGCAAATATGTGTACTTTCAATTAATTATATAGCACATTCTCGTACAGCGAATGACAGGAGGCCGTATTCTCCATAATTTTCCGAATTTATTAATCGATGTCATGCCGACAGCGGGATAAACATTCCGGTCATTCCCCATGTACTGAAGGGCGTGTATCATTCGGCGCGATTAAATTTTTCTCGCTTGTGGAGATCGTCGATGACTTATGTGGTTACTGAAAGCTGTATCCGTTGCAAATACACCGATTGCGTGGAAGTATGCCCCGTGGACTGCTTCCATGAGGGGCCCAACTTTCTGGTCATCGACCCGGATGAATGTATTGACTGCACGTTGTGCGTGCCGGAATGTCCGGTAAACGCCATCTTCGCGGAAGACGATTTGCCGGAAGACCAGAGGCATTTCACGCAAATCAACGCGGATCTGGCCAAGAACTGGCCGGTGATAACCGAGAAAATTCCGGCGCCGCCGGACGCGGCGGAATGGGAAACCAAACCCGATAAACTCAAATACCTTGAGCGTTGAGTCGGAGATTCTGCTTGTCTCTCACGGAGACGATCCGCTACGCCATCTCGTAACGCGCATCCTGGAGGATCACCGTGACCGGCTTCCTGATTTAAGCCGCCATGCGGTTCTGTTTCCATATTCCGGCGCAATCCCGCGATTCCGCCGGATACTGCGGGAACAGGCGGAAAAGGCGGGGCACGCTGCCCTGCTTCCTCCCGCTACCGGGACACTCAACACCTGGGCCTGCAAGTTTGCCAACGCTAAGGCGCGCCGCCTGAGCGCCAATGCGCGTGAAATTCTTTTGCTGGGATTATTGAATAAATATCCAGACTGGCAAAACCAATACGGTGCCTGGCCATTAATCGACAGCCTGCTGGCATTACTCGATGAACTCACTCTCAATCAGGCTCAACTCCCTGATGATCGAACCCAATTCGTCCGGCAAATCAGCGGATATTTCGGAATTCAGTCAAACGGGAGTTCGCCGTTCGAGAGCGAAGCCGGCATGGTGCATACAGTGTGGATGGCATGGCAAGAGCGGTTGAAAAATCGCAACCTCCTGGACCAGACCCTGCAATTTACCGATGGCCTGGCGCGCAGCCTCCATATTCTGTCCGAGGATACCCGGATCTATCTCGCCGGGTTCACGAATTTTTCACGTTCGGAATTTCAGTGGCTTAAGAATTTACACGCACGACGCCAACTGACGCTGGTGCTGCAGGGCCAATACGATCCAGACAGCGGTGACCCGGATAATTGCATTGCGCGCATGCTGCAGGAACTTGGCGTGCAACCGGTAACAGGCGTAGTGTCCGATCCCTATTCGGATTTTTTAAACCGCGCCTTTGCGGCGGCTGACGGAAATCTGTTGGCTCGTGCTCAGGAACAATTCGCCGCGTCCGCGAGCAGTCCGGCCGGGAACCACCTGGTCATTCACGAAGCCGCCGACGCCGAATCCGAAGCGCGTGCCATCGACATACAGGTGCGCCGTTGGCTGGGCGACGACATCCATGATATCGGAATCGTTACCAACGATCGCAAGCTCGCGCGCCGCGTACGGGCTCTGCTGGAACGTGCCAACGTCGAACTGCGTGACGCGGGAGGTTGGGTGCTCTCGACCACGAGCGCGGCCACCGCGCTTGACCGCTGGTTGGAATGTCTGGAGCGGAATTTTTACTATAAACCGCTGCTCGATCTCCTCAAATCACCATTCCTCCATCTTGACTTCGAACGCACCACGCTTGACCGTCTTGTGGCGGCATTCGAACAGGGTATTGTGCGTGATCGCAACTTGACTTCGGGTCTCGATAATTACCGTTTCGGGATTTCTCATGTCAGGGACAAACTGGAAGAGCGCCATTCCTCCGGAATATCTTCGGCGTTGGCACTGTTGCTTGACCGGCTGGAAAACGCCGCAGCGGAATTACTGCCGCTGAAATTCACCCAGCAACAGTCAGCCGTGAAATTCATTGCAGCATTGCAAGCAAGTCTCAAACGACTCGGTCTGTGGGACGGCTTTGAAAACGACGTGGCGGGACTTGAACTCCTCGCGGTTCTCGATGAAATGAAAACCGCGGTCGGAGACGGCCATTTGCATCTGACGTGGGCGGAATTTCATCGCTGGTTGAGGCGCAACATGGAACAGCGGCATTTTCACCCTCCCATGCACGGCCGTGGCGTCGAACTGATGGGTTTCACGGAAAGCCGGCTTTATCGCTTTGAAGCACTGATTATCGCCGGGGCGCTGCGTGATCACCTGCCGGGGCACATCAGCGCCCCACCTTATTTCAACGATCGGGTCCGCGCCGACCTGGGATTACCTGCCCTGGGACAGCGTTACTCCCTTATGTTTCACGATTTCCGGCACGTTCTGGAGGCCGCCCCGCATGTCTTGATCACCCTGCGGCGCGAGCATGAGGGTGAGCGGCTCGTGGCCAGCCCCTGGGTGGAAAAGTTACGCGCGTTTCACGAACTGGCCTACCAGGAAAAACTGAATAATCCTGAATTAGAGTGGCTGGTACAGCAACCCGAATCCATGATCGTGGATCATGAAACGCCGTTGCCGTCCCCCGTCAATCAGCCGGCGGCACGGTTGCCGGCCGGGCTGGTCCCGGTCGCGATAACGGCCACCGATCATCAGCGAATCATGGACTGTCCTTATCAATTTTTCTGCGCCAGCGGTCTGGGTCTGGCGCCGGAGGAAGCGGTCCGGGATGAAATGGAAAAAGCCGACTTTGGGATGCACGTGCATCGCATATTGCAGGCGTTTCATGCGGGCGTGCACGGCCTTCCCGGCCCGTGGGAAAAGCCGCTTACCGATGACACCATTTCGGAAGCCGCCGGTCTATTGCGGGAGATTTCGAGGTCGGCGTTTGCAAACGATCTGCGTCGACACTTTCTCGCGCGAGGCTGGCTCTACCGCTGGGAGGAATGCATTCCGGCTTATCTCGAATGGGAACTGAAATACGGTTCCCGCTGGCGGATTAAGGCAACGGAATGGAAGCAAGAACGTGAATATAGCGGGACAGGTATACGCGTGATTCTCAAAGGACGCATTGACAGGCTGGATCGCGGCGCCGACGGCTACCGGCTCGTCGATTACAAGACCGGCGTTGTTCCCACGCGCCAACAGGTGCAGCGTGGTGAAAAAGTTCAACTTCCGTTTTACGCCTTGCTGCCGGAGGAAGGAACCGTTGCGCAGGCGCTGTTTCTTTCGATCGGCGACGGTAAAGTGACGGAGCGGAACAAGCTCGAAGGCGAAACACTGCAGATATTGAAAACTGCGGTCAAGGAAAGAATATTGATGCTCAAGCGTCAACTCGATGCCGAAAGCCCATTGCCTGCCTGGGGCGACGTGGAAACCTGCAATATATGCGATATGGAAGGGCTTTGCCGTCGAGGGATGTGGAACGAGCAGATTCGGGTCAACAGCCAAACGAAATAAAAAGGCGGCCTTTCATGGCCGCCTTCTGGATACTAATTACGGATTGCTTGTTAGTCCAGGCTGCTTCCCTGTAACCCGGGTACATCCGTGTTTGCTTCCCGTGTTGGCGGTATTTGGCTTGTCCCTGCGTGCTTCCCTTCCTCTCTACCTATAGACCGGGACGGGAAAGTAGCAAGATTATGCTTACTTTGCTGGAAAAAACCGAAGGTTTATGCGGATTTTTTGAATTTTATGAATCGGTAACCGTCACGCAACGCCAGGACCTATGTTCATGATCAATATTCCGATAGCCACCGATCCAAATAATAACGTTGTCGTCCACGCCGCCGCCGGTACCGGAAAAACCTGGCTGTTAACCAGCCGCATTATTCGACTGCTGCTTGAAGGCAGCGACCCGGGGTCGATCCTGGCCATTACATTCACCCGCAAAGCCGCGGCTGAAATTCACGAACGTGTTACCGGACGCCTGCTCGAAATCGCCGTCAGTGAGGAAGACAGGCTTGCCGCGCTGCTGGAAGAGCTGGGCGTCGCCCCGAGCCGCCAAGCATGCACCGCCGCGCGCGATCTTTATGAAAAACACCTGAATGCCATTCACGCATTGCGCACCACCACGTTCCACGCATTTTGCCAGGAGATCCTGCGTCGCTTCCCGCTTGAATCGGATGTGCCTCCCGGTTTTGAGCTGGTCGAGACGACCGACACGCTGGAAGACGCCGCCTGGCAGGCATTAGAGCAAAAAATAAACCGCGACGGAGAAAGCGAACTGGCAAAGGCCGTTGACATGTTGCTGATGGCGTGTGGCGGGGCGACCAATGTCCGCAAGGCGCTGAACGGATTTGTGGCGCACCGCAGCGATTGGTGGGCTTATACGGAAAACAAGACCGATCATGTATTGCAGGCTGCGGAACGCCTCAAAATACTCCTCGATATCGATGAAGCGACAGATTCACGCGTGGAATTTATCGGCGATCCAGGCAAGCGCGACCTGATACTCCGTTATCGTAACCTGTTGGGGGGACACTTAACCGCCACGAACAGGAAAATTATCGATAATCTGGATCGCGCCCTGTCGGTGACGACACCCGCGGTGTCTACTTTTCACGCGATAAGCCGGGCGTTTTTAACCGAAAAAGATGAACCCCGGAATTTAGCCGTTGCAAAAACCCTCGTGAAAGCCATCGGCGCCGAAAAGGCCGATGAATTGGTACGGCTGCATCGGGAACTGGCCGAATCCCTGCTTGCTGCGCTCAAACGATACCAGCGTCAATGGACATACGGCGTTTCACGTGCCTGGTATATCAGCGGAGCGGCGCTGCTGGATGAATTTCAACGGGTTAAAACCGAACGCGGCGTGCTCGATTTTTCCGATCTGGAATGGAAGGCATATCGTTTGCTCAATCGCAGTCAGCACGCCGAATGGGTGCAATACAAGCTCGACCAGCGTATCGACCATCTGCTGGTGGATGAATTTCAGGATACCAATCCGACACAATGGCGCCTGCTGCTCCCGTTGCTGGCGGAAATGACAGCAGGCGACCCGGAGCGCCGACGAAGCGTATTCCTGGTCGGCGACGAGAAACAGTCCATTTACCGCTTTCGCCGGGCTGATTCCCGGCTTTTCCATGAGGCCAGACACTGGCTGCACCGATATGCGCGGGCGCATACCTACACCCAACATATTTCCTGGCGTTCCTCTCCTGCCATCATCCAATTCGTAAATCTCGTATTTCACCGGGTAAATGACGACCTTTCGAATTCTGAAGCTGATTATCCGCTTCAGGATTTCCAGACACACGATACGCGGCATCAAACGCTCTGGGGTCGAGTCGAACTGCTGCCGTTGATACGGAGAAAGGAAACCGATCCGGCGGTAACGGACTCGGCTGTCTGGCGAAATCCTCTGGAGCAACCGCGCATGTCGGGCGATGACGTCCATCACCGCGAGGAAGGAGATCTCATTGCGGCAAAAATCCGGGAAATTCTGGGCATGCCCGTGATGGTAGGAAAAATTGCACGTCCGCTCGATGCCAACGATGTCATGGTCCTGTTGCGCGACCGAACCCACGCGCGGTTCTACGAAGAAGCATTGCGGCGCGCCGGTATTGCTTATATAGGAACCGGCCGCGGCGCTTTTCTTCAGTCGCTTGAGGTGCGTGACCTGATGAATCTGTTCCGTGCCCTGGTTGAACCGTATAACAACCTGGCGCTTGCCTCGGTACTGCGTTCGCCGATCTTTGCCGCTTCGGAAGATGATCTTGTAGCCCTCGCACGGATGAAAACAGGTCCCTGGCGCGAACGACTGGCGAGGATCGGCGCGACGGGTTCGCCGAATAATCCGCTTGCCAGAGCAAACAGCCTGCTGGAGCGCTGGCGCGGGTATGTCGATCGCATACCGGTGCATGACATGCTCGACCGCATTTACTCTGAAGGAAACATGATTGCCCGCTACACATCGGCGGCGCCGGCTTATCTGCGAACCCGGGTTGAGTCCAATCTCATACGATTCATCGAGCTGGCGCTGGATATCGACAGTGGCCGCTATCCGAGCCTGTCTCGCTTCCTTGACCGCCTCGAGAGCGAGTCGGACGATGACAACTTCGCGCCACCCGCGCCCGCCTGGAACCGCGGACCGCGCGTGCGCATCATGACGATTCATGCCGCGAAAGGACTTGAGGCGCCGGTGGTTTTTCTCGCCGATTCCGCGCGCGCTTCAGCCAACCGGGAACACGGCATGCGTGCATTGATTGACTGGCCGGTTACCGAACCACAACCGCGCTGCTTTCATCTTGTGGGTAATAAGGAAATGCGCGATGACCTGAGCAAAACGCTGCTGCACGAACACGAAGCATCATCCCGACGCGAAGAAGCGAATTTATTGTACGTGGCCCTCACCCGGGCAAAACAATTCCTGTTTGTTTCCGGTTGTGAACCCGGACATGACGATCGCGGGTGGTACGGCTTTATCGAAAGACGCGTACGCCAGGCAGCTCAAACAGATCGGGCGCAACGCGCCGGCCTGCGGGTCAATGAGATATCCATGGACGGAGGAAAATCCGTTTTCAACACCAGTGCCCTGCTGGAATATGGCATCCCTGAAAAATTACCCGATGCATCGCCAATCCCCCCGGTGCCGTTCAGTATCGATCCGTCGCTGTCCAGGCCGTTTCCGGTTATCCGGACGAGTACCGTGTTCAATCCCAGCCTTTCGGTTCAATATCAGGATGACACTCCTTACGATTTGAGTGCGTCAAGCCTGCGCGTGGAATCCCAACGCCGGGGTATCGTCATACACAGGATGCTGGAGCAGCTGGCCGGTGGCGAGGCGCGAGCGGTTGTTGAGATGAAACTGCGCCTTGAATTTGCCGATTGGCCGGATGCAAAAAAGTTCGATTCGTGGTGGCAGGAAGCCTGCAAGGTGCTGGATGATGAGGCGTTACGCGTTTTTTTCGATCCCGCCGGTTATCAGGAAGCCCGTAATGAAGTGCCTATCCTCTATCGGGATGGGAATGACGACATCTACGGAATCATCGACAGAATCGTCATGCTTGAAAAGGAAATTATCGTCATGGATTACAAGACCCATGCGCAGGCTACCTTGAACAATATCGCCCACATCGCCGAAGCGTTCGCGGAACAGATGCGACAGTACGGAAACGGGGCGCGGCGGCTGTGGCCGGGGAAAAAAATACGCCTGTTATTACTCTTTACGGCATGCAGCGGCATCGTGGAGATACCGCTGGAAAAATAACAGCTACGATGCCAACACGATGCGATTCCGTCCCGCCTGCTTGGCCTCGTAGAGCGCGCCATCCGCCTTCTTGACCAACCAGACAGCGGGATCCGGCCCGTACGATTCGAAACCATGAACGATACAGGCCAAGCCAATGCTTACTGTAACATCGAGATCGATTCCCTCCGGAATCACGAACGCACTGTGTTCCACATTCGCGCGCAGCCGTTCGGCTATTGCCGTGCCATGCACGATCGTGGTGTTCGGCAGTAGTAACACGAATTCCTCGCCGCCGTAGCGCGCCAGCACGTCGCTGCCGCGGAGATCCTGGCCCAGGATACTGGCGATCTGCCGCAGGACCCGGTCACCGACCTGGTGGCCATATTGATCGTTGACCTGCTTGAAGAAATCGACGTCCACCAGCATGCAAACCAGCGGCCCGACGTTGCGGGCCCAGCGCTCCACCTCTTCTTTGAGCCGCCGCTCGAAAAACCGGCGATTGGCGACATCGGTCAGGGGATCGGTGAGACCGTCGAGCTTAAGCCGTTCCTGATTGATGGCATTGTCAATGCATAACGCCGACACGGCGGCAAGATGCTCGAGCAGGTCCGTGGCTATTCCGGGGACAAAATGACCGCGATCCTGGCTCCCCTGATTGAGACTTCCGATCAATTCACCGCGACGGATAAGCGGTGCCAGCGCCACGGATCCGGATGCTCGTGGATCTTTCGAGAAAAGCAGGTTGTGTGTATTTTCGTCAACCGGTCCGAGTCGCGGACGCCAGGGCCGGGTGAAAAGCCCTTCCAGAATTTCCCGTGACATGGTGATGAAACCTTTTCGAATCAGTTTAGCCTCAGGACTGGCGTCTATGAGGCGAGACATCTCGTAATCGGGGTCGACACAAGCCAGGGTGACACAATCGATGCCGGAGAACGCTTCGGGGATACCGCGAGTAATTACTTTGACCAGATCGGTAAACGAGTTTGACCCGATCATCTGAACTTCAATCTGCCGGAAACCCGCCCAAATGCGCTCGTTGTCGCGCAACTGGTCACGGAGCTTCTCCCAGTTCCGATCCAGCGTTTTTTCTCCTAGTTCCATCTCCTGGCTGAATTTATCACCGCGCTGCGCTGCCCGACGTTGCGTTTTTAATCCCGAGCATTTCGAGCAACCGTGGTGCCGGGACATAACCTGGAATTATTTTACCATCGTCGATGAAAATCGTGGGAGTCCCCCGGATCTCGAGCTGGGCCCCCAATTGATGATGTTTTTCAACGGGATTCGGACAGGTTTTCATGGTCAGCTTGCCGCCGGCCTTGGCCGTCCCAATCGCTTTTACGCGGTCGGCGTCGCACCAAACGGCGACAGACCGCTTATAGCTCTCCGAGGCCAGCCCTTCGCGTGGATAAAAAAGATATCGTACCTTTACCCCCGCCCGGTTCAGCGTGGGAACGTCAAGATGAAATTTGGCGCAATAAGGGCAATCCACGTCGGTAAACACGGTCAGCGTGCGTTTGGGTTTGGCCGGGCCCATCACAATCATGTTATCTTCCCCCACCCCGTCGAGCACCTGCAAGCGACGCGTGGCGCGTCTGCCTTCGGTTATATTTTGGCGTGTTCCCACCTCGACCAGATCGCCCATAAACAAGTATTTTCCGTCTTCCGTGGTGTAGAAAATCTTGGCGTCAAACTCGATTTCGTACAGGCCGGGTGCAGGCGCGGGTTTGACGGTCGCTGTCGCGAGTTCCGGAAAGGAACGCACGAGCTCGGCTTTCACCTGCTTCAGGTCCTTCTCACCGGCGGCAACGGAACAACCGAGAATCATCGATAAAAAAACCGATAAAACGACGCGTAGCATGGAGGTATTCATATCTTCCCTGGAAATGGATGCGGATTTGTTGCGGCGCTGATGCCAGCCATACTGGCAGTATACACGGCGCAGTAACGATTAGATGGGGTTTTTGGGATTCAGTTCGAGGCTATTTCGTCATTCGCTCGGCGTCCAGCACCGTCCGCGTCATGGGGATGACGCTGTCTGGATTGAGCGATATGGAGGCGATGCCCTGACGCACCAACCAGGTGGTAAATTCAGGAAAATCCGAAGGTGCTTGGCCGCAAATACCGATGTACTTACCCATTTTCGTGGCCGCTTGAATCGCCATTTCCATGAGCTTCAGAACCGCCGGATTGCGCTCGTCAAAGCCGGTCACCAGCCCTGAATCGCGGTCGACGCCCAAGGTCAGCTGGGTCAGATCGTTGGAACCGATGGAAAAACCATCGAGGTGTTGCAAAAATTCCTCGGCCAGCAGCGCATTCACCGGCAATTCGCACATGAGGTAAATCTTGAGATCTGCTTTTCCGCGCTCAAGGCCGTGGGCGCGCATGAGATCCAGCACCTGCAACCCTTCCTCCAGGCTGCGAACGAACGGGATCATCAAGGCAACATTGGTTAGTCCCATTTGCTCGCGAACTTGTTTGAGCGCCGCGCACTCCAGCGCAAAGCTCTCGCGGAATGACTCCGAGTAATAGCGGGATGCGCCACGGAGACCGAGCATCGGATTTTCTTCCATCGGTTCGAACCGGGCGCCGCCGAAGAGAGTGGCATATTCGTTCGACTTGAAATCGCTCATTCGTACGATGACGGGTTTGGGATGGAAGGCCGCGGCGATCATGCCGACACCTTCGGCGAGGCGGTTGATGAAATAGGAACGCCGATCGCCGTAGCACGCCGTCAGCTGATCGATATGTTTCCGCTCCTCGGCGCTGAGTTTTTCGTACTCCAGCAGCGCGCGCGGATGCACCTGAATGCTGTGATTAATGATGAATTCCAGCCGGGCAAGCCCCACGCCGTCGTTCGGCAAGAACGAGTGTTCAAACGCCTGGTCGGGATTGCCGACATTCATCATCATTTTCGTGCGCGGGCGGTTTGCCGTATCGAGAAGAATTTTCTCGACCCGGAATTTCAGAACCCCTTGGTAAATTTTCCCGGTATCTCCTTCCGCGCAGTTCACCGTCACCGGCTTGCCATCGCCGATAACTTCGGTCGCATTACCGCAGCCGACAATCGCCGGAATCCCGAGTTCACGCGCAATGATCGCGGCATGACAGGTGCGTCCACCCCGGTTGGTGACGATGGCGGAGGCCGTTTTCATGACCGGCTCCCAGTCCGGATCGGTCATGTCGGTAACCAGTACTTCACCTGCTTTCAGCTGCGACATATCGGCGACATCGCCGATAATGCGCGCCGACCCGGTGGCGATGCGCCGACCCACGCTTTTTCCGGAGGCCAGCAGTTCTCCGCGCGATTCGAGGTAATAAACCTCGTATTCATTGTGCGCGTCCTGCGAGCGCACGGTCTCGGGCCTGGCCTGCAACACGTAGAGCTTTCCGTCATTCCCGTCCTTGGCCCACTCCACGTCCATGGGCATGTCGCGGCCCGCGCCTTTCGAATAATGTTTTTCGATTTTCACGGCATACCGCGCCAGCTCGATGATATCTTCATCGGTAAGGGAAAAACGCAGACGGTCCGGCTCCGGCACCTCCACGTTGCGGATGGCATGGCCGGTGCCTTTGTCTTCGGCATACACCATTTTTATCGCCTTGCTGCCGAGGTGGCGTTTCAGAATCGGCTGTTTGCCCGCCGCCAGCATGGGCTTGAATACATAAAACTCATCCGGATTCACCGCCCCCTGAACCACGTTTTCGCCCAACCCATACGCCGAGGTGATGAACACGACATCGCGAAAACCGGTCTCCGTATCCAGCGTGAACAGCACGCCCGAGGCGCCGAGATCGGAGCGCACCATTTTCTGCACGCCGATCGACAGCGCCACGATGTCATGCGCAAAACCATGATGCACGCGGTAGGAAATCGCGCGGTCGTTGTACAGCGAGGCAAAAACACGACGGCAGGTAAAAAGCAGATCTTTCAATCCGCGAATATTGAGAAACGTATCCTGCTGGCCGGCAAACGAGGCCGTGGGCAAATCCTCGGCGGTCGCGGAACTGCGGACGGCGACATCCGGATCAGGCCCGTATTCTTTTGCCAGACTTTCGTAGGCGGAAGTCATTTCCGCAACCAGCGCCGGCGGCATTTCCCCGTTCATGATCGCCTGGCGAATATCGGCGCCGGCCTGTTCCAGTTGCGCCAGGTTGCGCGAATCGAGATTTTTCAGCCGATCCCGGATTAACTGTTTCAACTTGTTATGTTCGAGATAATTCCAATAGGCCTCGGATGTGGTGGCAAAACCGTTGGGCACCCGCACCCCCTCGCTGCTCAAATGGCGGTACATTTCGCCCAAGGAGGCGTTTTTTCCCCCAACCAACGGAATGTCCTTGATGCCTAGTTCGGAAAATGGGCGGATATAGCGCATACAGTGCGGTTGACTAGCCTATGCAATCCAGAAATTAAATGTTGAATTTTTTGTCTCAGCCGGTATAAGCAAGTTTTGCAGGCTGGGAAACGGATAAATTTATTATCTTGGTGTAACTTATAGTCAACGAGCGCTCATGGCATCGGAGCGCTTATTTTTAATACTATTATCAGGTATGAACTATGCTTTTCCCGATAAAAATTTATCAGGTTCCCGACTTTACCACAATGCCGGCCGGTAATTATCCCTGTGAACGAATCCGTGGGCGAAATAACATATTAAATTGAAAACGCCAACCGTGAGTTCGTTCGCAGCCGGATTATTGCGGTATCTATCGATCATGGCCGGCGGCATGGCCATAACCGCGGCGGAAGGATCGACCGACATTATCCCGCTTTACAGTTTTAACCAGAGTCCACTCGTTCAAATATACGGTCTGCCGGCACTCGGCCCGGCGAAAGTATTGGACCAAGACAAAGTAAACGTATCAGTCCAGCTGCACGCCGCGAATAACTCCACGGTGGCGTCGAACAACGCCGAAAGTCTCGTCTTGGATGGGGAGACGCATCGACTTACGCTGGTAGCCCGTCAGGGGCTGGCCAACGGGTACGAATGGGGCGTGGAGCTGCCTTACGTCTCCCATAGCGGCGGGTTCATGGACAATTTCATCGAGGACTGGCACCAAACCTTTGGTCTGCCGCAAGGTAACCGTCCCAACACCCCGCCTAACCGGATTAATTACCGTTACATCGGAAATGGCGCCGAGCTTGTCAATGTCTCCCGTTCCACGGAGGGAATCGGGGATATCCGCCTCGCCGCTGCCGTGCAACTCGCGCGCGATCCCGGAGCAAGAATCGTGGCGTTGCGTGGCAATCTGAAATTACCCTCGGGCAAGAGCGCCGATCTGCTCGGGAGCGGCAGCACCGATCTGGCTCTCTGGGTGAGCATCGCGCCGGATCTAACAACTGCCGGTGCCTTGCGAGGTTACGGCGGGGGCGGATTACTGTTGATGACGGATGGGGACGTATTGCCGAATCAACAACGGAATTACGTGGCCTTTGGGAACATCGGCCTATCCTATCGGCTGTTCCCATCACTGACACTCAGCGCCCAATTGGACGCCCACAGTTCGTTTTATACCGGCAGCGATTTCCGGCAACTCAATGCCAACGCCGTTCAGGGGTTGCTGGGTGCCTCGTGGGAATTTGCCCCAGGGAAAAACGTGGGGCTGTCGATATCGGAGGATTTGACGATCCGCGCTTCGCCGGATTTTGTCTTGAATCTGTTCATGTCGTTTTCGTTTTAGGATTCCATCACGCCGCGCGCATGCTCATTTCAACGGCCTGATTTCAGCGCCATCGACTCGAGCAGTTTTTTGAGCCCCTGGTCGAACGGTGTGGCAGGTGCGCTCCCGAAAGTCTGCTTCAATCGCGTGATATCGGCGCAGGAATGCAGGATATCGCCGGGCCTTTCGGGTTTGTGACGCCGTTCGATTTTCTTTCCGGATAATTTCTCAAGATGGTCCAGGAGTTCGAGCAACGAGTGGCGCGTGCCGGTGCCGACGTTGAAAATCCCGCCCGCACCGTGCGATTCATCGAGCGCCTTGACGAGCAGGTCAACCAGATCCGATACATACACAAAATCGCGCGTCTGCGCTCCGTCCCCGAAAACCGTCACCGGCTGATTACTCATAAGCCGGTCGACGAAGATACTGATCACGCCTGAGTACGGTGAAGACGGGTCCTGCCGCGGCCCATAAATATTGAAAAACCGGAAGGAGGTCGCGGAAATTCCGAAGCGGTTGAAATAATCAAGCAGGCATTCTTCTCCCGCCAGTTTGTCAGCGGCATAGGGGGATAACGGGCTGGGAATGGTGTCCTCCGATACGGGAACTTCCGAGGTATCGCCATAAACGGCGGCTGAACTGGCGTAAAGCAACCGGTTGATTCCGTTTTGACGCGCCGCTTCCAGCATGTTCACCGTGCCGTCAAAATTGGTTTGATGGGTGGTAACCGGATCGTCAATGCTCGCCTGCACGGATGCCACCGCGGCCAGATGCACCACGGCGTCCATCCCACGCATCAGCTCGGAAACCAGCGCCGCGTTACGGATATCTCCCTGGATGAACTCAAGATCGCCATGCGTCACCGGCAGATTTTCCCATTTCCCGGTGGAGAGATTGTCGTACACCAATATTGTCGTACACCAATACAGTATGCCCGCGTTCCAATAAACGCTCGGTCAAATGCGACCCGATAAACCCGGCTCCACCCGACACGAATACCTGCATATCTCAAACCCCTTGCGTCATGACTCATCGTGGCGATTTACTTCCGCCCAGCCGCTTTTTTTGCAGCGGCAAGAGATCAAATCTACAATATGTTCATCGATTCCGCATCCAGACTTTGAGCACGGCAGAACAATAAAGAACCCATCGATCAATCATGAATATACTTGTGTGTGGTGGCGCCGGATATATCGGCGCGCATATGTGCATGCAGTTGGCCGCCTCCGGACATGGCGTATTCGTCTTTGACAATCTGTCAACCGGCCATGCCGAAGCGGTGCGCTGGGGCGAGCTGATCCAGGGTGACCTGACAGTCACGGGCGATCTTGATCGCGCGTTCAAACGGCAAAACTACTCCGCTGTCATGCACTTCTCGGCAAAATCGCTGGTCGGTGAATCCATGCTGCACCCGGAACTCTATTATCACAACAACGTGACCGGGACGCTGAATCTGCTCGATGCCATGGTTCGGCATGATGTAAAAGCGCTTATCTTTTCATCCAGCGCTTCGGTGTACGGTACTCCGGCGTATTCACCGATAGACGAACAACACCCCAAAGCGCCGATAAATCCTTACGGCCGCAGCAAGCTGATGGTGGAGACGATGCTTGCCGATTTCGATGCTGCATTCGGCGTGCGCAGCGTATCGCTGCGCTACTTCAACGCCGCCGGGGCCGACCCGGGAGGCGTAATCGGAGAAGATCATGATACCGAGACACACTTGATCCCCAACGTGTTGAAATCAGTGTTACAGCCGGAGGCTCACTCGCTCAGGATTTTCGGCAATGATTACGACACGCCGGACGGAACATGCATTCGTGACTACATTCACGTCGTCGACCTCTGCGGCGCGCACATGAAGGCCCTTGATTATCTATTACAAGGCGGGAAAACCGAAGCGTTCAACCTCGGCAACGGCAAGGGATTTTCCGTCCTCGATGTGATCAACGCCGCGCAAAAAGTTACCGGCCAAGATATTAACTATTCAATTCAAGCGCGTCGTCTGGGCGATCCCGCGGTACTGGTGGCATCGTCAACCAAAGCCAAAAGTACTCTAGGCTGGACACCGAAATACACCGATTTGAATAAAATAATTGAAACTGCTTGGCGCTGGCACCGGACCCAGCACGCCTGACCGTGTCTGAGCGTTTCTGAAGTCTGGCGTTTCTCTGCTGCTGTTTTTGCTGGAGAGAGGCCCGTAGGGCGGAGGGCCGCCCCAATGGATTTTCCATTGCCCGCCCCCGCCTCACGGAGTATTCTTCGCGCGCGTCTGCAGCCGGCCTCGGCTGCGTCGACTGGCCGGCGTGCTTCGGCCAGAGTGGCGTGAGTCTTCTTCTGTACCTCCGACCCTTTTCGACCGGACCGGCGCTGGCGATACTACGAGGTACATAGTACACTACACAGATGATCAAGACTTGGGCGAACCGGGCCTCGGAGCGTTTTTATACCGACGGGAAAAGCTCGCCGTACCGAGGCCTCGACGTTGAGGCGACCCAGGATCTGCTCGCGGCGCTCGACGCCGCCCAGAGCTTGCAGGACCTGAGCCCACTGAAAAGTGTGGGTCTGCACAAGCTCAAGGGCGATCGCGCCGGTCAGTGGGCCATGACCGTCAATGGCCGATGGCGAATATGCTTCCGATTCAAACACGGGGACGCCTATGTTGTGGAGATAACCGATTATCACCGAGGGTGACTGACATGCTACCGATCCATCCTGGCCGAATTCTGAAACGCGAGCTGGCCGCGCGCGATCTCTCCGCCAATCGCCTCGCGCTCGGGCTGCGCGTGCCGTCCGGACGTATTACCGATATCCTGAACGGCAAGCGCGGCGTCACACCCGAAACCGCTCTGCGGCTCGCCCGTTTCTTTGGAACGAGCGCGGACTTCTGGATGAACCTGCAGATTCGCTACGACCTGACAATCGCCAAGCAATCCATAGGCGCCAGGGTTACGGCAGAAGTCGAGCAACTAGGCTCCCCCTCTCAAACCAAAAAGCGGCACAAGGCGGCGTAACCGGGAACACCGAGGTCTCGGTGATTCTCTCGAGGCGTTGCGCGCCTTTCCGCACGAGGCGCGCCGGGAGTCCGGGTTACAACTGGACCGCGTGCAACGCGGACTCCTGCCCGAGAACTGGAAACCGATGAAGATCATCGGCTCCGGTGTCACCGAGATCCGGGTACACACTGAAGGCGGTGCCTTTCGGGTGCTGTATGTCGCCACGTTTCCCGAAGCCGTTTATGTGCTACATGCCTTCCAGAAAAAGACCCAGAAAACCGCCAAGGCCGATTTGAGCCTGGCGACAACGCGCTATAAGGCGCTGAAGGAAAGAGCGATGAAGAAACGGACCTATGCAAGCGTCTGGGATGCCCTCGAAGACACACCCGAAGCGGCCGCCAGTATGCGTGTGCGCGCGGAATTGATGATTGCCGTCCAGCGTTACGTGGAAGCGAGCGGCGAAACCCAGGCCCAGGCCGCGAAACACCTGGGGCTCACCCAGCCGCGTCTCAATGATCTGCTGCGCGGGCGAATTGAGAAATTCAGCCTGGATGCCCTTGTGAACATGTTGGCGCGCGTCGGCAGACTAGTAACCGTGAAGGTGGGAAGGGCCGCATGAAGGCTCTTGACTACCTGCTGCAAGGCGGAAAAACAGATGTCTTCAACCTCGGCAACGGCAAGGGATTTTCCGTGCTCGATGTGATCAACGCCGCGCAGCGTATTACCGGACAGGACATCGACTATTCCGTTCAAGCGCGGCGGCCGGGAGATCCCGCGGTGCTGGTGGCGTCGTCAACCAAAGCCAAAGACACCCTGGGCTGGACACCGAAATACGCCGATTTGAGCGCGATCATCGAAACCGCCTGGCGCTGGCACCGGACCCAGCACGCCTGACCGTATCTGAGCGTATCTGAAGCCTGGCGTTTCTCTGCTGCTGTTTTTGCTGGGGAGAGGCCCTATAGGGTGGGGCCTTGCCGCGGTTAAAAGCAAGACCAATCCGCCCTGGCTCTCCCGCGATACGTATGCTATACATATCCAATGCAGTTCGAGTGAGACGACGCCAAAGCAAGGGCCAACGTGCGCAAGCACGCGATCAGCTTCGCCGAGGCGATGAGTTGCTTCTACGATCCCCGGCAGGTCGCGTTCCACGACCCGGATCACAGCAAAGACGAGGAATGTGAGTTGCTCGTCGGCCACTCGAATAAAGGCAGGTTGCTGATCGTGATCTACACGATCCGCGCCGACACCATCCGTATCATCTCGGCACGGCGGGCCACCCGCCAGGAGGCAAAAGTCTATGCGCAAGGAATATAATCTCAAGAAGCTCAAGGCGAAGCGCCGGGGGATGCTGCCCGGCCTCAAGGCAGGAGGGCCGCCGCCCGCGAAGGTGCGCATCACCATCGCGCTCGATGATGACGTCGTCGAGTACTTCAAGGCCCAATCCACTCGTCCGGGGGCGCTGCCCTACCAAACCCAGATCAACCAGACACTGCGTCGGGCCATCGAGACCGGAGGGACCGATGCCGAGGCGCTCAAGACCGCGCTCCTTAAAGACAACAAGTTCCTGCGGGCGGTGGCGCGCGAAACGCGCGCGGCGACGCAGCGCTAGTGTAGTGCTTCGCAACTAAACGACCCTCGGCTGTAAGCCGAGGGGTTTCTGAAAGGTTGTCGCCTAAAGCGAATGTTCATATAAAACGTGCCCAAAAACAGGATGCTTAAATAACCTTCGGCTCATGGGCTGCGCCCATATCGCCGATCTTCTCTTCTCAGATCCTATCTGCCGGGGACGGAAATATACCTAACGCAAGCTTGTATCTCTCAAGCGCTGCGATCGTCAAACCCGCTGCCACCGCATCGAACAGAAAGTCGGAAAAGTCCGCGACACGTCCCGGCAACGCCCCCTGATGCAGTTCATCCAATCCGCCGATCGCGGACACGGTAAAAACGAGCAGCACGGGCCACCTTCCCCCCGTGCCGAACCAAAGCATCATGCTGAGCACGCCGAAATAGAGCGAATGCGCCAGCTTATCGTACGGCACGGGGACCAATCCGGCCGCAAACGGCTGGCTCCCACCCCAGAACAACACCACCACCAGCGTTGCCGCGCCGAGCAGGTAAAAAGACCGCGGCAGGCTTATTAAATACAGTCCTACCTCACGCATTACCATGCCCCCCCTTGATCAGATTTGATGGACATACCTCAAAACAAGCCGTTATTCAAAAAACCACCGCGAAGCCCAGTCAACATACCCTTAATGAGCAAATTTCCAACCGCCCAATACGAAGACCGGTAAGCTTGATATAGGCTACCTGCAATATCGTGACTTCGAAAATCTTTCGAGAACTGTTATACGCCGCTTAGAGGAGATCCTTTAAATCCTGGTATCCAGCGTGGCCGGCTTGTTTTTATTCGGATACTCAATCTTGCGTTCGGGCGCCACGGCGTTACCGGCTCTCGCGACCCGCGCGGTCGCCCAAAGATACGCGACGAACAAACCCAAGAATCCGGAGAAAAGGAGTTGTTCAGACAATCCGCTGTATAGCCCGAAAAGTCCCAGTACACCCAGCGCGATTGCCGTACCCGCAATAATGCCGACAGTTGTATTAACACCGCACCCTAAGGCCGACAATATATGGTGCATATGATCTGTCGCCGCGGTGAACGGCGGGCGCTTGGCATACAGCCGACGCACCAGGATACTTACGGCATCGATCACCGGCACCGCCAAAATCCACAAAGCGGTCACCGGCGTCATGGCGCGGCTCTCCCCCTGCGACAAGGTGATCGCGAACCACGCCAACGTAAAACCAAGGAACATACTCCCGGCATCGCCCATGAATACGAGCGCCTGTTTGCGACTCGGAAAGCGCATGTTGAACAGCAGGAATGTGCCGACTACGGCCGCCAACAGGAACAGCAGTTGCCCTTCCGTATTCCTTCCTGCCGCCATGGCGACAATACCGAGCAATAAAAAAGCCGCCAAGGCCAGACCACCGGCCAGTCCATCGAGGCCGTCGGACATGTTCCACGCGTTAATGACTCCTATCGTCGCAAAGATCGTGAAGGGAATGGCCCAGGGACCGAGTTCAATAATACCACCGCCCGTAATGGCGCCCAGATCGGTCACCACAACTCCGCCGCCTACCGTCATGATCAACGCCGCGACGAACTGCGCGGTAAATCGCGACCAGGTGGGCAGTTCGTGAAAATCGTCGAGGATACCGACAATGATGAGCAGCGTCGCCGCCGCAAAGTACGAACGATAGCCGGCGAGCGATGCATCCAGCATGAGCACGGAGAAAATCAGTCCGCAGAACATCGCGATACCGCCGATGAGCGCGACGTTCCCACAGTGTTGCTTGCGCTCGCCCGGTTGATCAACCAGCCCGATACGAAGCGCCAGCGGCCGAAGCAGCCACAGAAGCAGACAACTCACGCCGATCGCCACACCACCCGCCAGAAAGTAATTCATACCTTATTATCTCATCACAGGGCACGCAGGAGCTCCTTCCATGTCTTCATTGCGAGCGGTTTGTCATATATCCGCTCAAACCTCTCCCTGGCGTTGCGTCCCATTTCCGCACACAGGTTCTCATTGTTCGTAAGGTGTTGCAAGTGGTCTGCCAACACTGGCCATTTGCCCTGCGCAACCGCTGATCGCGACGTTCCCACTGTGCTGCTTGCGTACACCGGGTGAATCTACGAGCCCGATACGTGTTACCAGTGGTCTCGTTAACTACACCAGCGCAGCACTCACCAGCATCGCAATCGTTACCGACATAATCACTCTCATGGCAGCACCCGCGGTTCACCAACATTGTGGTCAGCTCTCATCGTGCCCGCTTCAACAGGCAGACCCGCCAACCGATAGACATCTAGCGTTTCTGAAATTACCCGCTTATCGGAGAACTCCTCGCAAGCAATCTTTCTCGATATCTTCCCCATTCTGTCTCGCAGTTGGTCATCGCGTAGCAGCATCATAATCGCATCCGCCAGAGCATGGCTATTCTTGATCGGGACGAGAACCCCGTTTACGCCATGCTTGACAATCTCACGACAGCCTGGCACATCGCTCGCTACAAGTGGTAAACCACATGCAGCCGCTTCGATAAGTGCACGTGACACTCCTTCGCGATAACTTGGAAGAACTACCAAATCGACCTGATTCAACAAGTTGTACATTTCATCACGATGACCCAGGAATTCCACGTTCTTGGCTTGGTTCCAGGCGAGCATGAAGTTGTCTTCAATCTTATCTGGGTTTTCTGTATCTTTGTCGCCGGCAATTTGGAACAGAACGTTTGGTATCGCTTTGCGCACAAGAGAGGCTGCCTCCACATACTCTGCGACACCCTTAGCTCGAAGTAGTCTCCCCACAAACAGGACTCGCTTCGGACCCGTTTTGTCCTGCGGCGAGGGTTTAAACTGCGAAACATCGATACCGGACCCACGGATCAACCTTCCCTTGTCGCCAGACAACAGGTTCTCCTCTGCATATTTTTGTCGATCATCTGTATTTTGGAATATCACATGTGTATTCCGTAATACGATTCGGTAAACGGGTCGTACTAACCACCGCAGTATTCTCGCCTTCCTTCCTTCATCGATAAAGACAAAGCCCAATCCTGTAATAGCATTGATGACAGCTCTTACGCCGGTTGCGCGGGCCGCGATAGAGCCATAAAGCACGCATTTGATGGTAAAGTGATGGACCAGCGTCGGCTGTTCGCGCCGGTAGACCCGTATCAGCCGTATCAGGTTAATCAACTCCATCAGCGGATTAAGGCCATGGCGCTTCATGGGCAAGGAGATCCAGCGAAATCCAGCTTCAACCAGTCGCTGTGAATAACTTCCGGGAGGAGAGACAAACACGACTTCAAAACCATTCGCGCGTAGCGCGGTTGCAAGCAACAGGCGAAAGTTATATAAGTACCAATCGGTATTGGCAAAGAACAATACTTTCATCGGTTCATTCAGCCTGGACCTTTCTGCACTTCCAGCCATGCCTGAAACATGAGCACGTTCCAGAGATGGTATTGCCAGTTTCGCCGACCTGACAGATGCTCGGTCCATTTCTCCCTGATGGCACCTTGATTGAAGAATCCTTCCTGACGTAGCCTTTGCTCGTCGAGCAACGATTCTGCCCATTCTTTTAGTGGATCTCGCAACCATGCATCAATGGGAACACCGAATCCGGCCTTTGGGCGTTCTACAAGTTCCTTTGGTATATATCGATAAAGCACCTGCCGCAGCAACCATTTCCCCTGGCCGTTACAAATCTTCATGGAAAGCGGTAGGCGCCACCCGAACTCCAAGAGCCGATGATCCAGGAACGGCATGCGAGTTTCGAGGCTCACCGCCATGGCTGCGCGATCGACTTTGACTAATATATCATCCGGCAAATACGTAACCATGTCCCAGTACATCATGTGCTCAGTGAACTCTGGAAAACTCGGCCACTGACCAGGATCAGTTAGGACTGTTAGAGGTTCGTTTCCCTTGATGACCAGCGACGATGGGTTTTTCCAATGTGAGACCAGACCGAGATACATCGCTTCGGGTCCGTCCATCGTCAGGATATCCCCCAACTTATGCAACTTGTCCCCGGGCTGACGAGGCTGGCCGACATTTGCCGTTATAGGGGGAATTCTTTGAAAGAAAGAGTCCCATTTTTCGGGTGTCACAGTGCGCAGAATATCCGCCGTCACCCGCCGCAAGCCCCTGGGCATCCAGCCGACCGTTTTCCAAATCTTGCGACCCCAAAAGTAGCGGTTGTAACCGGCTAACAACTCATCACCGCCGTCACCTGACAGACTCACTGTAACATACCGCCGCGCCAGACTAGAAAGCAGGAAAGTTGGAATTTGTGATGAGTCGGCAAACGGCTCGTCATACATCTGCGGAAGATCCGGGATCACGGACATTGCCTGATCCGGCGTAACATACAGCTCGGTATGCTCTGTGCCCAAATGGTGGGCCACTGCATTAGCATACATTGCCTCATCGTAACCTTCTTCTTCAAAACCAATTGTGAACGTTTTTACAGGTCGGCTGCTTTGCGCCTGCATCAGCGCCACCACCGTGGAGGAATCAACCCCGCCGGAGAGAAAGGCACCCAAAGGAACGTCTGCCACCATCTGTTGTTTTACAGAATCTTTGAGCAAAGTCTCCAATTCATTCACTGCCTCTGTACTGCTCCCACCGTACCGATTACCCATCCCTCGTCCGGCGACATCTCTAACGGACCAGTAGGCGACAGGTCTACACGACTCCTTGGCATCCCTGACAGGATCCCTCGACAGGCTCAGGATTGTTCCCGGCAGCAGCTTGCTAACTCCCTCGTAGATGGAGTGTGGCGCCGGTATGTAGTCATGTCGCATGAAAAGCGCCAGCGCATTGCGGTCTATTTCACCCCGCCACCCTGGATAGGCGCGAAGCGCTTTGAGTTCCGAACCAAATAGAAAGGTTTTGCTCATCCATCCGTAATAGAGAGGTTTCTCTCCCATTCGATCACGGACCAGGTGAAGTATCCGCTCCTCGCGATCCCACAGGGCAAAAGCAAACATACCCACGAAACGCTTGACTGCCGCTACTAGTCCCCATTGCGTAATGGCAGCAAGCATCACCTCAGTATCGGAATGACCCCGCCATGCTACCGCACCGCCATTCGTTTCCAGCTCCTGCCGCAGATTCGGAAAGTTGTAGATCTCGCCGTTGTACGCAATGACGTAACGGCCACAGGCCGATACCATCGGCTGGTGGCCATGCACAGAAAGATCAACAATGGCCAAGCGCCTGTGTCCTAGGGCGATGCCTGCATCCGCATCCTGCCACACGCCGGCATCATCCGGCCCGCGATGAACCATCATCCCAACCATCCGGGACGCGACAGCGCCTAGGTTTTCAGCCCCAGTCGCAGATCCTGTTGCTACAAAACCAGCAAAACCGCACATAATTGATGTTTAAGACATGAAATCGTAACAACGCTGCCGCTTTGCCAGATCATTGTAAAGCCGTTCGTATTTATGAGTAATAGTAGCCAGAGAAAACAAAGAACCAATTCGATCCCGCGCCGCCGTCCTTATTGCGGCCCGTTGATCCGCCGGAAGTTCCAACAGTTCTATACAAGCGTTTGCAATGGCTTCCGCATTTCCCGGTTTAACCACTATGCCAGTTCTGCCTACAATTTCTGCCGAATCACCAACATCGGTAACCACGCAGGGCACGCCGCACGCCATTGCTTCGGCCACGACATTTGGAAATGCCTCATAGGCGGAAGATGTGGAAACATAGATATTTAATGCTGCCATAATTTGGGAGATGTCGCCGCGCTCACCAAGAAGGTGAATATGCGTTTGCAAATCTAGATCATTGATCAATTCGTTGAGGGGCGTGTTGGCTCGATTAATACCGCTTCCAGCGAGCACATAGTGTAAATCCGGTTTGTGTGATCTCAGTAAAGAAGCTGCCCGCAGAAACGTATCGTGATCCTTCACGATATGGTAGCGCGCCACAAGTCCGATTAACGGAGTATTGTGCGCCACTCCTAACTCGTCCCGCAGTGCCAAACGAGACTCGCTACTTGGGCGAAATTCGTCAGTATCTATGCCGTTTGGGATATACTCCCAGCGCTTAGGACTGTAACCAATTTGCTCGTGGGTGACTTGTCCTGCTCTTGAGTTGGTGATGACGACATTCGGCAGGCGAGAGAGTCTAGCGAGTAGCCGCGATATAGCGTAGGTAATCCAAGGTCTATACGCAGTATTCAGCGCCGTACACCGCACATTCCAAGCAAGAGTTCGTACACCCGCAAGCCACCCCGCGATGAGGCCGACAAAATCCGCATGGTATAGCCATGTCTGAAGGATGTCGGGGCGCTCTGCACGCAACATCGAGACAAGTCGCCATAGTCCAAGCAGACTCATCGGGCCAGATCGCATACCAAGAGAGACCACCCTAACTCCCTTCTGCTCAAGACGCGCACCGAATAACCCATGTCCGGTCAGGGACACAACCTTTACGTCGAATCGTGACCGATCCAGTCCCGAAGCGAGCCTGTATAGCATCGTTTCAGCGCCCCCGGTGTTAAGGCCTGTTATCAAAAAGCAGATCTTGATCACCGCCCGCGACCTGCGGCCACGAGCAGCGTGTTCGCCAACTTCGGTGCAAGTACCTGGATGGAGAAGTGCTCCACTGCCACGCACCTTGCGCTTTGTCCCATCTCACGTCTAATGGACTCGCTCTCCAGTAACAAAACCAGCGAATCTACCCATTCGCGCTCGCCGACGGCACCCAATCCGACCTTATCGATATCCAGAATTTCTTTGTTCATACCGACCGGCGATACCACAACCGGAATGCCGCAAGCCATGTAAAGTAGCATCTTGTAGCTACACTTGCCGCGGGCCCACATCGAATCATCTATGGGCATTATTCCAACAGCCATCTCCTGTATACCCTTGATCTCTATCTCCGGAGCCCAGCGGAGAAATTCGGCTCGCCCTAAGGGTATCTGCTCAAAAACCGGTGCCTTATCCGCAATGATACGCAGTCGAACATGAGGCACCCGATCTAGAACCTCACGCAAGGCTGATTCGATCATATATAGATATTTGAAGTTACTGCTCGTTCCGATCCAACCGATCAGCAACTCCTTCTGTACACTCAACGCAGGGCGAAACCGATCTGTGTCCACCGCAGTAGGTATGATCGTAATCTTCTTGTTCCACTGCCCGAACTGGTCAGCCAGAAACGAGTTACCACATATCACGGCATCACAGATAGTGGCTAACTGTTTCGTATAACCACCGCGCCGGTGCAGCCAAATCGCATCGTCTACATCCAGCACCCTGGGCTGATGAGTTAAAGACTCTAGCGTTACGAAGGTAGAAAGCATTTCTCGTTGTAGCAATGTCACATCGTACGCATACGATCTCAGGACATCTGGTACGCGGGCCATCACCGACAGCATGCCCCAGAGCGGACGCACCATGCGCAGGGGTGGTGGATACACACCCATTGGGGAGCATGCTTCCTTTATCTCCACTCCTAGTGGGCGAACGGCATTGACGTATTGCCGGACCCTGAAGCGAGCACCCGGGACATTCTTTCCACCGGTTAACGCGATGCATTTAAGCATTAATTGGCCTGCCTGCACTTGACCTGACCGGCGCCGTCCTGGCTACAACCAGATACAAAAAGGAAAAGAAGATAATCGTCTTTAGAATGAAATTGAGCGCGAGAAGAAAATGCTCAGCGTGAAAGCTGAGTACAATACCTGCTGCGGCGATGGCGTACAGCATTACGGCGACAGGCAGCCCGCGCCGCGCCAATCTGAAGACCCAGGTTAGGATGCCCCCCAAAACAGCTAGGCAGAGAACAGTCCCAAACCAGCCGAAATCGAGAAAATAAGTGTAGTAGATCGTGTAGACATTGGTGTCCATCGTGGCCGAGATGTCTGTAAACTCGGCATGCAGCGAGGGAACAGGAAAGCTTGCGCCAACACTGTTTGCGGTCTCGAGAAAGAATCGGTTAACACTCTGCACGGCCTCGATACTGCCGGGGTCGAGCATGATCCGGTCAAAGGCAACCAACCCACCCAGCCAATAGTTCTGTATGACAGGCAGCAGAAAACGCGCGGACTCGACGAGCCCTCCCGTATCCATATACGCGTAGTTGACCAAGAGAAGCCCGACAGAAAAGAAAGCGAGCACCGATGTCCCACCGACAATAAGCTGCTTGGGATTGATCCGGCCGGTCTTTACCCAGGAGATGAACAGTAGCATCACAACCAGGACAACGGCATTTCCCTTCGTTCCCTCGGCCACACCGTAGATCAGGGCGATGCCAATCGCGAGATAGGCCCGCCACCGTCGCGCGCCCGTACCGTTATTCTCATAATGCATCGCCATGGCAAGGAGTAGTGAAACGATACTCAGATTACGTACCACACTGAACGTTCTTACCTGTCCACTCGCCTCAACCACCGCCTGACGCATAGTAGCAAAGTAATAAGCCGGATTACCCATATCTAATTCACCAGCAGCCTCTTTCAAATACATTGGTAATCCGAGCAAGGCGACCGCCAAAACGATATCCAGAACGAAATAGAAGAATGGACGTCTGATGCCCAAGTTTGCCAGCGACCTCTTAGCAACTATCGGGATGCACACGTCGGTAAAGATGGCACCCAGCGTAAACGCCACCGCCCCAAGGAGATACAGAAACAACGTCTGGTCTGACACCGGATACAGGGTATCACCCGAAAACATCAACCCGGCCACACTTGCGCACCATACCGCCGCATACAATGCCGCAGGCGCAAGTAGTGACCGGTTCCAGTAATAATTCAGCGCCAGCAGCATCGCGAGCGCAAGGACTACGACATAGATCAAACTACCTCCTCCTCGCATGGCTTATGCGTCATCTGTTGCTAAACACCGGTTAGCCGTCGCTGATCGAGCTTGTAGGCGAGATAGCCCAGCGGCAGCAACATTAGAATGAGGGAAGTACGACTCGCACCAGCCGCCAAGGCTCTTCCGCCTAGTCCCGCATGAAACGAGAAACGAATGTAGTTGATCAGTGCCTTGATCTTCCATGCAGTGGGTACCGGTAATGAGGAGTACTCAGCATAATACAACCTTGCACCTTTAGGATTTCTTGCTCGTATTGCTACAGAGGAGGCACTAAGACCATCAGTATGCCATTTTTTGCGCACCAACATTTCGTTGACAAACCGCGTTTTATACCTCTGCGACAAACGATTCCATACAATGCCTTCCGATATAAAACGTTCACCCTCGATCTCGGGGAACGGGCATTGCCTCAACAGTGCGGTCTGATTTACGCCACATCGCTCTGCGAGCGAGCGATATTTTATCTGTATATCGAGTCGCGCTATATCCAATACATCCGCAGGAAAATACTTTCCCAGGATACTGCCGTCTTCATTCATACAAAGCGCAGTGACAGTTGAATACTCTTGTTTCTGTTCCTCGGGAATTGATGCCCAATGATAGTTGAATCGTTCCAGCGTCTTCGGCACGCAACTGTCGTCCGAATCAATGATGAAAAACAGCTTTCCACGGGCTTCTCGCACGCCGCAGTTGAAGGCCACATGCTTTCCCCGATTTTCCTGATAGATATAGCGGATAGGAAATCCTGCCTCCGTCTGCCAGGCGCTCACAAGATCGGAAGTATCGTCGGTCGAGCCATCATCAACAACGAGCCATTCAAAATCTCGAAGCGTCTGCGCCTGCAGACTCCGATATACGTACGGCAAGGTGTAGCCTCTATTGAAGGTTGGCGTGAATACCGTGAAGGTGTAGTGGGATTCTTCTTCACGCATATTTCCACTTTCTTTCCACAAAGGCGCCGACCTTCTTCCGAAATCCTCCGGCGTTCAGCAACCAAAGGAAAAAGATGTACACGGTTGCACCACAGATAACTTGCATGACCAAAGCTATTGGACCCCGGAACGAAATGATGGGCCAGAGACTCAGCGCCATCACGGCTGACGCCAGCAGGAGCTTGTAGGTGTCCCTCGGAGGCATTGGCACGACAAAAACTTTCCTTACCAGTAACATGCTTGCGCCTAGTCCTACGGCAAACGCGGCTATTGTCGCGTAAGCGGCGCCAACAAGCCCAAACAATGGAATCCACCACAGGTTTAACAGAATATTTGCCAGTGCCGCACCCATCACACTCCACAGCAGTCTGTGAGTGGCGCGCGCCAACTGAAACCCCAGATCGACATAAAACGATTTGATTCCAGAAAGTAATACTGCAACCGCAATCAACGGAATAACCAGAGACGCGTCCTTGCTAAAGGCTTTCCCGAGAATGACATTGCCAATATTGTCGGACAACATGCACAAACCGGTAACAGCCGGAACCGCGATGCCGAGCAACAGAAACGCGCTCTTTCTCAGCCGCTCCCGAGCTGCATCTGCACCGCCGTCTTCCATCGCCCGGACAATCAAAGGGGACGCCGCCAGGTTTACGACCGACATTAATAACCCGACGGACTGCTGAGCCAGATCGTAACCGGCTGCGTACACACCGGCCGCGCCAACGCTCATAAGATATCCCAAGAGAAACCGGTCCGAACTGCTCACCAGGAAGTTAAGAAAGAACAGTATCGTGAGCGGAAAGCCATAACTGCCCAGGTTCAGGAGCACTCTGCGGTCCACTCGCCTCAGGCGCACGCCAATCCACTCGCCCCATCCAAAACTCACTGATGCCAAAAACAAACCTGCCAACAACCCCAGCAAGGCGCCAGTCGTCCCATAACCAAGAGCGATCAGAATCGTTCCCAAACCGAGGGCTATACCCGCCTTAAGTGCGGAGATCGCCCCGTAACGAAGCGGGGCGAATTTGCTTCTAGCCACGGCAAGGTTCAGCTCAAACCATGCCTGCACCCAAAGCATGACAACTCCCAGTCCAATCAGCCAGCGCAGAGTTTGGTCCTGCCGAAAATACAGGACAAGGACGCCGCCAAGTATTGCCGTAAGCCCCACCAACCAGAGGAAGACATGAGCAACTGCCTCAAACAGTTCCTGGTTGCTACCGCTATGTGCGGGAAGAAAGCGTTCCACACCCAAAATGAGCCACGAGAAAAACACAGCGTTCAACAAGCTTACAGCAGCGATGACTATTGCGTACTGCCCATATTCGTCTGTGCCCAGCAACCGGGTATAGAGCGCTATCGCCAGTAAATTGATAACTGCTGGGAATCCACGTGCCAGAAGATAAAGTGCACTATGTCGAAACAACATCGGAATTGATCAATTTTTAGATCTGTAATGGCCTACCGCAGCGGAGGATCCGTTTGCACCCCGCGCCTGCCTTTAGCGTTACGAATAAGCACAACAGACACCGCAAACATCAAACCAATCAGGAAGCCCATCACGATCATTAGTATCCGTTTTGGTCTAATTTTTCTCTCAGGAATAACTGCCGCATCGATTACTTTAAATGCATATTCTTCACGTGTGCTAGCGACCATCTTCTTCTTCGTCTGTGTCTCGATGAGGCGATAAATAGCTTGCTGAACTTCCACCGAAGTTGTCGTTGGCAACTGTTTTCCCAAATAAGCAATACTCTTCTCGGCATCCTCAATCGCTTCCGTCCGAAGCCGGGTGTTCACGTGCCTGGTGAAATCGTTAGCCCACTTCGCGGCGAGAGCCGGGTCTGTCCATTCGACGATCAGTGTCACCAACCCCGTTCGCTTGTCCAGATTGACCCGGCGGATATCCTTGTCCCAGAGTTCGAACGCCTTCCACTCGGTTGGCGCGTCAGCGCTGTCTTTCCACTGTTTCTTCGCGTCATCCCACTTGCTCGCGAACAGGACGGGCATCAGGTTTGCTTCCTTTATATAGGCCACCGACAACACCCGGGACTTGAAGGCAGCAATGTACTCGGCAGTCTTGTCCTTGCTGGGACCCACGTTGATGCCGGCCAGTGCCGCCAGGTCCCCGTATTGGCTGGCTATAGCGCTGAGGCCCTCGCTTTTGTCTTGCGTCACCGGCGCCAACAGCACTTCCGCCCGGTAGACCGGGGGCAACAGGAAGGCGATCAGCAGCGCAGTGAGGGTGCTGGCGGCGGTGATAATGCCGATCAGCTTGCGGTGCTTGACGAGCACTCGCCAGTATTCGCTCCAGTTGATCGGCTCTTCCGGCGGGTAGACCACGTAGGGAGGTGGATAGCCGGGATACGGCGGCGGAGTCTGGGATGGCGGTTGCTGCTTGGTCACTGTTTAGGAGTCCACCATTGGAATTTCGAGATTCTTACAGATCTCGCGCACGAGAAACTCGTTGATTTCGCGTTAGCGCGGCACACTCGACGCCTTTTTTGCATCGCCGCGTTGAAGCAGACCGAACGTTTCGCGACTTCGCGTAGCAAGCGACAACCGTGAGTTTCGAAGTGTCGAACGAGATCGCATCATTTCACGCGACGAGTCGAAACGGTTCGCCGATCACCTCGACACCACAAAGTTCTTCCTCGGAACGCGCAGGTCCAGGAAGTGGGTGCGAACGCTCAGGCGGCCTCCTCGACCGGTCCGTGATGGAGAATCATCAGCTTGTCTTCCGGCACGGCAAGAGACGCATACGTCCGCCCCTCCAAATCGGCAAACTCCACCTCGAATACGTCGGGACCAAGCGTCTCGACAATCGTTCCTACTTGACCGCATTGGAGATGCCTTTCTGGCATGTCCTTTGTCAATGCCACCACATCCAAGAGCTTCATGACTAGATCCTCACAAAACGAAACAGCTCGTCACGCGCGGGAAGTCTTCGCCGCGCCGGATTATCCAGGCGGAGCGAATCCGCGCTTCCTGATGGCCACGACGCATGGCAAAATCCACCACGAATCGCTGACCATGCTCGTCGCTTTGCCCCGGGATCGCATTGCCCGAACGGGCGGCGCCAAGCAAGGCCTCCTTAAGGTCTTCCGCCTCCGCGGCGGTCAACCCGAGCGCGGCAAGAAATAGCCGCGCTTTGTGCCTTCCCTCCGGGTGTTCTTTGTTCAAACAGTAGTTCCGCAGCTTGGAAAGATCAACTACCGCGTGCTCGCCGTTTGGAAGTCTCACTGTCTATGCGAACCAAATCGCCAGATCATCGGCCCACGCGTCCGTGTACCGTCTACACATCTGGAGAGTTTTCTGGCCGGTGACCGTGTGATGTCCACATCGGCATCAACGAGAAATCGTAGCGGCGGCATTCAAGGCGCGCGCACTTGTTCTTCCGTGAGCCAGGCAGCGTATTCGATCGCTTGCTGGATATCCTCGCGTGTGAGGTCGGGGTAACCCTCGAGGATCTCCTCGAACGATGCCCCGTGGGCGATTTGACGCACGATCACCGAAACGGGTATACGCATACCACGAATGCAGGCCCGCCCGCCCATGATGTTGGGGTCGAAGGTAATACAATTTAACATGGCTAGCCTCCTTCACTAATTCTACATCGCCGATGCCTGCTTGTCGCACCATTCTACCGGCGCCGCGATGCTTAACGCCGCAATCCGCCGAATGCCGGTGCTCGAATGGCCGACCAACCCGGTACGCTCGTTCCGCGTGACCTGACGAACTTCTTTGTCCTACATCTTGAAATCTTCGCCCGATGTGTCGCTACCGGCCTCTTTAATTTGCCATATCGAATGAGATGGGAACGCCATCGCAGTCGGGAAGCGTGAATTCGAGCAATGACGTAATCGTCGGCGCGATGTCCTCGACCGCCATGGGGTTAATCATCCCGCGCCGCGTCACGCGGGGTCCATGGGCGTAGAGCACGCAATCCGGGTTATGGTCTCCCGTGCGTGCGCCGATAATACGGGTTCCGGTGACGAGGCCGATCTTGGGAGAAGTAACCGCCCGGATGGGGGCCTCGCGCGCCCAGACCGCTAGAAGGTCCGGAAGCGTATCAAGGCGATGGCCGTGACACTCGTCGGCAACGCGGACTACTTCTTTGACAACGGGACCTCCGGTGTCGGCGTTTACCAGATCCAGTAGATCCTTGGTGAGCGATTTACATACGGTCTCATAATCCGCTCCCGGCTTCACGCATCCCGCCGGCTCGCGTCCAATGACATTGATCCGAACTCCGCCAGCAGTCTCGTTATGTGGAATCTCAAAGTATTTGCGCCGGCCGATGCTGTACACTGACTTTGCATGATTAATGCGTTGGCCGAGCTTTTGGAGCACCGCCGGTCGCAGCCGGCTCACAATGGCGTGGGGAACAAGGTTCCTGTCTCGGTCCGGCCGTCCATCGATCCGGCGCAGTATTTGGTCGAAAAGAAAGTTGCCGGAGTAATTAGGGCCCATGCCCGGGCCGGCGAACACGACGGTCATCGTCTGCGGCCCAATACAGTCAAGCAGCCTGCCGATTGCGCTGTCGAGCGCGATATAAACGTCCTTCACCGGGTCTCCGTAACGTTGGACCCATTGAGCATCGTATAGGGCGTGGCCCGGGTCATGTTGGTGCCAGCACTGATGGCCGATATCATGGGCATCGCCAAACGCCACCATAAACAAATCCCACGAGTCTTGCTTTAGGTAACGCTCGCAAAGCGTCGCCTTGGCGTGCACGCGAGCGACCATGGCGTCGCGGAACGACTTATATTCCTCGGCGGTTCGTTGCTTGTAGGTATCGGTTTCGCCATTAAAGGGATCGGAACCATAACGAGCGATGATTTCTGACGCTAATGAGGCAGGCGAGCTTCGTGTTGGCCATTTCCGGCTGTGCACATTCCAATCAACGATTTGAATACCTTCGATGTCTTTCAAGAGCGGGGCCTTTACCATATCTATAGTCGCAACCCGGTGACCGGCCTGACTTAGAAATTCCCAAAAAGGCTTGTGTCCAAATTCCACATCTTCCGCGAAGTCTTCAATATTGTAAGTGCCGAGCTTGATTTGTCGGTAAAAGTAACGGCCGTGCCGGCCGGGATTGACGCCGGTAAAGAGACTTGGCCATATCGCTCCATCGCCAAAACCGCGTGGCCCTCGCACCCGCGTCCACGCGCCCTTGCTCCGCAAGCCTTGCAACACCGGCAACCAGCCGGCATCGCAACCCTGCGCGAGCAGCGCGGGATCGGCCGCATCCAGACCTATGAAAAGCACTTTTGGTCGCGTTGTCATAAACTCCCCTTCGGAGAAATGCAAAGAATCCGTGCCGGATTTTCTTCTAAGGAAACCCTGAATAATCCGATGTAGGGTGCGTCCCATGCACCATTTTGTCGATCGGTGCGCAGGGCGCACCCTACATTTTTGAATAAATCAGAGGTTCCCTAACATTATTTAGCCCAAGAAAGAGTAAGCATCATTCTTTAAAATACACCGGCTGCATCCAACGCAGCCACCGTGACCGCCAATTGGAATAGTATGGTTGTGATTTCACCGAAAAGCTTGAGGCCGCTCACCCGGTCAACCTTCAACGGCACGACAATGGTATCGCCGGGTCCCAGTTCCGCGTTGCGGCTGAACCATCCGGTGGGGGGGCTGACCGATCCGTCGGCACGCACCACATACGTGGCGCTCCGCTTGCCCCGTTCCGTCACTCCGCCACTCAGCCGCACGTAGTCAGTGACGCTAAGCTTTGCATCGAACAGATGCGACGTGGGATGGTAAACTTCACCCAGCACGGTGACTTCTTGGGGCCGTTGGGGAATAAAGAGCTTGTCACCCTTCTGGACGGTCACATCGAAATTTTCGCGACCTTGCAACAAGTCATTTAGCTTGATTACCGTGCGACCCGCAGCCCTGGTTGCCCGTATTTGCCGCAGCAGGGCTTTGCCCTGCGCCAGAATCTCCTCTTTTTTAACGCTGGCACTTGTTTCCTGCACACTGAGGAGCGCGAGATCGCGCTCCAACTGGCTTGCGAGTCGTTCGAGATGTTCCTGTTCGCGTTCGCGTACCGACTCACGGACAAAGAGCGCGCCATCGGGATAGGCCTGATCCGTGATCCCGCCGGCGCGCCTGAGCACATCGCTTAATTTCTCATTGCGGGCGATGGGGTATTTACCGGGAAATTTCACTTCACCGACAATTTCAATCGCGCCTTCTTCGTCCCACTTCGGGATCCGGCGGATGATCAGTTGATCGTGCGTCCTCAGCACCATGTCTTTTTGCGCGTCGGCTTTCATCACTGCCGCGACATCCACATTTTCTCGCGACGATTCCCGTTCCTTGCCGTCAATGACGGTGAAGCGCGTCAGTTCAGCTTCCATGGTATAGGCGCGGTCCGTGAGTCCGCCGGCGGCGCGCAACAAATCGCTGACTTTCATGCCGGATGACAAGGGGTACCGGCCCGGATGATGCACCGTGCCTTCGATAACGACTTCGCGCACCGGATTATCCGGCGCGGAGCGCGCCCTGGCCTGTTCGAGCAGCGGTTTGATCAGCGCTTCGCGTTTGGCGCGTATGTCGAACGCATGAATCTCGTCCCGAGGTTGAAGCAGAACATCGGCCGCGCCATTCGGATTATTCAAGGCGGCAATCAAGTCCGTATCGAGAAACGTGATGGTATGGTCAAGCGCAGCTTCACGTTTAATCAGCAGATATCGGGCGTCGGCCTGAGGCTGCAGGTCGGATACCGAGAGAATAACATGCGTGAGGCGCATGTCCGGCTTCCATGGATAGACGCCCGGGCGTTGCACCTGTCCCGCCAGTTTGACGACGTCTTTCAGTTGCTCGAGCGATGAATATATTTTCACGATATCGCCGTCGCGCAGCGCGGTATTTCTTGCTGCTTCCTGCGCCAGATCGACTCCGATCAGGGTGCGCTCGCGATTCTCGAGGATTCGCTCCACTTTCACGTTTTGCAGATACGCATCGGGCGCCAGGCCCCCCGCCATCGCAATCAAGTCGCCGATGGTTTTTTCGTCCTTCAACTCATATATCGCGGGGCGTCGGACCCGGCCGGCGATTCCGGCGGTTTTGCCGATGGGCGGAATGAAAATGACATCGCCCGATTGCAACCGCGCATCCGCGCTGTTATCGCCGCGCAGCAATAAATCGTAAAGATCCATGCTCGAGATCGTCTTGCCTTTACGCTTGAGCTGGATATCGCGGAGACTCCCGATGCGCTTGATGCCGCCACTGGTAAACAGAGCATTGGTCAACGTAGACAACCCGCTGACGATATACGATCCGGGCCGCTCCGCGTCGCCCAGCACAAATACCCGAATTGACCGCAACCGGCCCAGCGTCACGGAGGCCTTCATCCCAATCAATTGCTTCTGGACCCGGTTTTGAACCTGCCGCTCCAGTTGCGCGAAGGTGAGACCCGCTACCGATATGGGTCCGATGCCGGGAAACAGGATTTCGCCGTCGCGGGTGATCACCAGCTCGTGTTCCGCGTTCTCTTTGCCGAACAACTGTACCAATACGGAATCGCCGGGCCCAACGGTATAGTCCGCCGGTATGGGTATATCCGTTCCCGGTGCGAAGGTTTTGGGGACACCCGTGAACAAATCATATCCGAAGGGTTTCAGCGGCTCTTCCACCGGCAGCCGCTTTACCGTTACTTGCAGCCCTTTGAACGCCGATTCCGCCGCGATGCGCTGTTCGGCCTCGGTTTCATTCAGACCCTTGAGCACGATACGGCCGGCCTTCTCAAACGTTACCGCGCCGAACTGATCGAGCACGTGTAGTTTTTGTTCCGGAATACCAGCCTGTGCGTCGCGATCTTCCTGGGAAAATTTATCTGGTATTGGTTGGGCGACGGCTTCGGTCAACACACGCTGGAATTGGATGACAACCGTATCTCCGGCCTTGAGTCGCGGTGGTTGTAGCAGGCTCGGATCGATAACTGACACTGCATTCGATTCGGTTATTCGCGAACCAGAATTATCAGGAACGGCTGAGGACCCTCGATCGACCGGTCCGCGTGTCTTGCCCTGCAAGGACCGAAGGATTGCTTCCCGCTCAGCCTTGGGCAATTGCTGAAACTGCTGCATTTGCTCCTTGGTGGGCGCCGTGTCAGCGGGATAGGACGCAGGGGGAAACCAAAGCAGCAGAACAAAAAGTACGGCGCCCCAGCGATACAACGGAATTGCCATGCTACCCTCGTGTGTCTTTATGATTCTAACGGCTTGTCTGCTCAGCGTTAGGCATATTACCGGCCGATTGCGACGCATGACAAGCCGGAATCCCTAAAAGCGCCAATAAAATGTACATCGCCACGAACCCCCTCTCCCTTCGGGAGAGGGCCGGGGTGAGGGGATTCTTAAACTCACCGCGGAAATATCCCCCTCATCCTGGTTCCTGCCGGGGCGCACGAAAATTACGCGCGCCCGTTCGACGGCGCGGATGCACGTTAAGTGCACCCGCGACGACCCCGTCTCACCTCCCGGAGGGAGAAGGAACTCCATTTTTGACAGCATGGTATCGGTTTTCATTTTGTCAGGGACCTTAAGTGCCAAGAGAGTAGAATCCAACTATGTGCGGCGTTACCGTTGTACTGTGCAAGAATTACCCCAGTTTCATGCCCACACGCATGTTGCTATTTTGCGAAATCCGTCAGCGGATTGTGTTCCCCGCTGTCAAGCATCAGCGGCCGCTCTACCATACGGTAAAGATCGCCCGGTGAAGTAACCATCTGGCCGACATCCCTGGTGGCTTCCACCAGCGCGAGACTTGACCGCTGCTGGGTATCCTTCGTCAACATCGAACCCAATGGAACTGAAATGAACAAACCCTTGTCGCGGAATAGGTCGCCGGCGCGATTCGGCTGGGTGAGGTCATTCTCATTCGTGTGCGTGAACCAGATACCGGTTTCAACGCCGGAACGGAATCTTCGTTTGACCTCAAATCGCACGCCCTCATCCTTGGCCAGGAAGCGGCCAATTCGTGCTGTGGTTGTTATCCCGAATCCTGGAAATCTATAATGAAACGACCCTAATGACGTCACGACATCGTAATCACGAAACCCAAAGCTTTTTTCCGGCGCGCGCTGCTTGAGCCAGTCTATTGACAGATCAAAGGCCCAGTGGCTCCGTTCCGGCAGATACAGTATCTGTCCCCCGGTGCCGGCGAACATTTCTTCATAGTAACCAAGCGACACGCGCCCATAAACAGGTCTTCCTGGCTTAAAGAACTTGTTTAGAAGCAATGAATTTAATTTTATTGCATCACCTTCCTTCCGATAGGCAGTGATATCTGTTCTTACATGAGGTAAAACACTCGCTGAAGGCTTTATGACGTCAGTGACATTTTCAAACAACTGCAGTCGAGCCGCTCCATCGAGAAACAATCCATTTCCCAAATGCTGGGTATGACCGAATAAAGCGTACGTGTCATAGCTTGCATTGCCGTTTGGATTTATGAAATAAAAACCCAGATTGAATGGGGCGATATACGATCCAGATAGCGAGCTGCCCTGGCGGCGAAATTGCATGACCTCGCCTCCATCCTCGGACGCACTCCGCGGGGGCGTGTTTTCTGCTTCATCGTAGCGAGGCAGTTTATCCAGCGTGTTCAATCGGGATAAGTCTGCTGTCCCGGTAGATTCAACCGTGATGTGTTTACGCGCATCGTCCCAGGTAACCTCGCCGGCGAAATAACGCCGCACCAGAGATACGTCATCGATGGTATACGTCAACAACGGCAGGTCGTTCAGCGTATAGGTAATCTTGAGCGTTTTCGTTTCCGCCGGGGTCAGCAATAAAATCGTTCTGGCCGCGCGCCCGATGGCACGGCTCATCAGGGATATCCGCGGATGGGTCAGACTTGCCTCGGCAATGCCGTCGTCCATGCGCAGCTTGATGTTCTGGAATTCCTGTCGCTCCAGCGCCTGGACAAGTTCGCGGGTATGCCGAGGGTCCGATCGCCATTCCTCCAGGGTCGGCAGTGTTACCGTCTTGGTATAAGGTTTAGGTTCATGGACTTTGGGAATGAATTCTTTCTGCATGAGCGGGATGGCGACAAAAAAATTAACGGCGGATTGGTCTTCCTGATGTGACAACTTGGCGCCCAGCCAGCCGTACTTATACTCGATGCCATAAGTCGCGCCCCCTTTACGTTTATCAGCCCCGGAAAGACTGGCGTTAAAATCATTCTTATAATCAGTGGCATCATGCTCAACTACAAAACTGAAATGTTTTAGCCAAGATGGGCTGTAACGCAAACCTCCAAACGCGCCATCGATTCGATCCGTTCCGTAACCTGCCGTAAAATCGATTGATCCGATCTGCTTGCTGAATGCAATAAAACTCGCTTTTGATATCCGCGTGCCGGTAAAGTCTTGAGTACCAATACTCAGCTGCGGAAAATACTGCGACTCTTTAAACAGCACAGCTTTTGCATCAAATGCTTTGTCAACATAATTTCCGAAATCTGGATCATTTATCGAAGCAAGAATTCCATCAATTCTTGTAAAACGAGCAGATAATTCTAACCGCGGTAGATAAGTTATGCTGCTCCATAGAATAAAATAAGGATCGTCACTGCTCACACCGAATCTCAGCGTACCCTCTTCCTCGATCCGCGCATCAGGCATGTATATAAGACCTGTTTGGCCGAGTACAGTTGGCTCAGCCGCACGGACTATAGTTGAAATTAAGAAAAAAAATGAAATGATGATTTGCCAGAGGCTGCAGTATAGAAGCCCCCGCCTAAACCTTTTGGCATGGACGAACAAACAATCGCGGTCTTTGTGAACTAACGATCCTACCAGCGAATCAATGATCTCCAACCTCCAGTTAAATACGCTTTATTTTATTAGTGCCCAAAATTAACTGGGTATCTCGTAATTGATTTATGTAGGAAATATTCTCTCTCGGGTCGATAGCAGAATAACTCGATTTATAAAACTGAAAAGCAGTTTGTAGCCTAAGGATTATACATAGCCGATGAGAGAGCATGATGTCGAAGCGTGACAACTGATTGAGTCACAAGCTGCACGGGCTGTTATGACCCGTTGACGAAATTTTATGGATGGCCTCCACCACCGCCACCACCCGCTAAGGCCAGTAATCCGGCAATCGCAAGGCCAAGTTTTGCAGCCGGTGACATTGGCTGGGAATCAGCCGGAACATCTGGAGTTTTTGCCGTCTCTGTTCCTGGCGGCGTGGGTGCTGCAGGAGAGGATGAAGAATCCTCACCGATAGCCTTAGCCACCTGTATGCTGCCCTCGCCCGCGGCGTGAACGATCGGCGAAATCGCGATGGCAATCGAGATGCACCAACTTAACAAGGTGTGTTTCTTCATCGTTGCTCCTCAGCCATATGTAACGGCATCTGTATTTTGTGCCCGATCATCCCGCCCAAGGTACCTGCAATTCGCTGCGTTGTCATACCCGGGAACCATGCCCACAATGCATCAACGAATACAACCATCAAACCACACATTATTTCTGCTGACAATGGAAAAGTTCATTAGCATTCAATACAGTGCTAGCAGGTTGCTGAAAAACTCCCTCTCCCTATGGGAGAGGGAAGGGGTGAGGGTGTTCATATTCCATTAAGCATTTGTTTTTTAATGTCCCCCTCATCCTGACCTTCTCCCGGAGGGAGAAGGAAAAGACTTTTTCAGCAACCTGCTACAGACACTGTTTGTGCGGTCTCAGCCTCCGCCAGCCCTGCGCTGGCCGTGATAAAGTTGCTTAATGAGCAACCGTCCGTCATTTTTCACTACATTGAAAGTCAAGCTGCCCACAAAGGCCTTGATTTGCGTCTCGCCTTTTTTCCGGACCTTGACCTCGAAATTTCCCCAGCCATCGGCCGTGTTGTCACGCAATTCCCAGGCGACGTTTCCGAGAGTCATATGCCGCAGATCCGTGGTTTTGAACAGGCCTTCGTAATCTTCACGCAAACCTTCTTTAGTAGATTGGTCATTCGTGCGCACATTTTGATCGAACAGAGTCAGGAACTGGTTGATATCGCCCGCTTCGTAAACAAAAATGAATCTTTTAATCAAAGCGGCCAGCTCAGCCTGGCTGACGTGTCCGATGGGGGTAGCCGGCGCAATCGTCACGGGCGCCAGTTCAACTTTGCTCCGCGCCACTGTTGTATTGGATTCTGCTACCGAAGCACTCTGCGATGATTGTGAATCACTGGGCGACGTTACGGAGAAGTCACCGACGGACGCCGATTGCGCCGGTTTTTGTCCACTTGATGGCGCCTGCCCCAATTTCAGATCCTTGGTTTCTGCCTTCAACGGCCCCGGTGAAGACACGTTCGATTTCGAGAGTGAAGTAGATGCGGCGCTCGACGCACTTTTCCCCGCGCTTGATTTCTCAATGGTCGTCGTGGGTTTCGCCGATTTTTCAGTGGTCACGATTGATTTGCCGGGAACAGCATTAGCCGCCACATCGGGTAATTTTGGTTTCTGCGGTGAGCTTGCTGACACAGCCTGAGCGGCAGTCTTATCCGCCGGAGATGACGTCTCTTTAACCGTTGACTTGATCGCTCCCGGTATGGCCGATTGACTTTGTTCTTTTGCAGCACCACCCGCTTTATCTGTTACGCCGCTACCTGCCGTCATCGGCGACATCTCGGGCTGCGAAGCAGTGCTGCCGGATTTCGATAGCAGCGATGACGTTTCCTGCTCAGACAATGGCTGTCGTTGCGAATCATCGTTTATTGTCTTCGCATCAGATCCTGCCGCTTGCGCAACTTCGATTGGTTGTTCCGCCACCATTGGTTCGAACAGGTCAAGACGAGTGATCCCAAAGATGATTGTTAAAACTAACAATGTCGCGGTCAGCGTAATGGTGACAGTCGGGTTGAGACGAGACTTGGGTTTCGCCGCCATTGCCTCGAGTTGATTCGCTTTCCCAACCGCATATCGCTCATGCATCCCTGCGGTGGGTGTAATTTTCGCGTGGGCGGCGGAATGTTGCACTCCGGGTTTGGCGGTATCCGGTTTACCGCCAGCAGCCGTCTTGCTGGACTGTTTATTTGCCTGAGCCAACGATGCCACATGGGTTTTAGCGCTGCTTGCACCACCCTTGGCAGAAGCCGAGGCGGAGTTACCTGTGGAATGAGCAGCGCCTGATGGCGGCATGGGCACGTTCAAATTCGGCCTGCGATTGTAGGTTTTCTGCTTCTCGGTCTCCTTCAGTGTCTGGGCCAGCCGGTATCGGGCCAGGACACGCGCCTGCAATTCCGCGGCATCGGTACTTTTCGTGATAAAGTCGTTCGCCCCGCAAACCAAAGCCCTGAGTTTGGCGTTGGTGTCTTCAAGCGTCGTCACCACGATGATAGGAATGCCGGAAAGGTAGGATGGGGCTTTATCCGACCGGATACGCTCAATGAGGCCGTAACCATCCAGATTGGGCATCATCAGATCGGTCACCACCAGCTCGATGTCGTTATTCGCAAGCAAATAATCCCAGGCATCGTCGCCATCCGAGGCCTGGACAATCGTAAAATCTACCCCCAGGGCTTTATTCACCACGGCGCGTATGGTCGGAGAATCGTCGACCACAAGAATGGTCGGCAGCGCCGTGCCTGAACCAGGCTTGACGGCTATTTCCTGAGCGCCATTGCCACGGGATTTCGCGGCGACACCCGCGGTGGTCTTGTTGTGGTCGATCTTCAGGCTCGAAGCCGCGCCCATTTCGAGTTCTTTGGCAAGCTGCTCGATCGACAATCGATCGTTCTGCTGATTATTCAGGACATGCTCCTTGTTGTTCCGGTTTTTCTTTATGGATTTGTCCAGCATATCCGACATCCGCACCAATTCGTCGATGGCCGCTTCAACGACATCGTTGGTAACTTCACGCTTGGGCTGTTGAGAACCGATGGAAACTACCTTGTAATAAAGTTGGCTAAGCCGATTTTCGTAACCCCGGCTGAATTGATGAATCATCAAGTATCCGGGCTTGTCGAGATTGACGGCCCATCCCAATCTGCTCAGGCGCTTATCGATATATCTTTTGGTTTCGTCCAGGTTCATCAGGATAAATTCTCAAAAATATCAAAACCGAGACGTTAGGTACGTGAGCTCAAACTCGATCGGAAGAATATCAGTCTATCGGTGGACGCCCGAACATCCGGCCGCAACTGCTTAAGCACCACCCTGGGGCGAACTCAGAGACCTAACCCCCATCTACAGACCTGATATTTATAAAGTTAAATTTTATCACAAGCGTCATCCAGCAGCATCCGCCGCGATAAACGGACCGGTCATACCCGGTCGCAGGATGGTAAACGCCTTTTCTTTCAAACAGATATTCGCAACCGTGTTGCCGTCACCACCGGCGGCGGGATCAGCGGCTTAAATCAATCGATTTAACATCGGCCATGCAATCCGGCGCCCACCTTTAGAATAACGTATAGATAAACGGCGCCACCGCCGAACCCTGCGTCAGAACGATCAACGCGCCGAGCAGCACCAGGATAAGGATAATCGGGGCGAGCCAGAATTTCTTGCGCACTCACATGAATACCCACAGGTCTTTAAGCAGATCAAGCATTAGAAAGGTCTCTCCAGATGTTTTCGCGATTGATCGATACTCGTCACCCGGTACGTGGGAGCCTTGGCATCGAAGCGCCGTGACATGGGGTCATTGCCGAAAACACGCATAATACCGGCCGCGGGCAATATAACAACGTAGAACATGAGTCCGAGGATGATGCGGGAGTTAACCCATCCCAGGACATGGCCAATGGCCATCCAGGCGCGATAAACCGGGTGCAAAGTCGCGGGAATCAGGAGCGCCCACGCCGCCAGGATTCCACCGACTATCCAGGGCCACAAGGGAAAGCCATGGCCGATAATCCATGGCAATAGCACGCCAAACAGAACCGCGGTAATGGCGCCGGTTGTCAGCCCGAATTTGCGCAAGAATATCGCGTCTGGTGTCGCGTTTATCAAAGCCATGCGGATCAGTCCAAGGTAAACTCTTTGCGCCAATCACCGGATTCCTGCCACGACGGTTGATCCTTTTTGGCCAGGAGAATATTTTCCATCACCAGATAGTCCATCTCGGTGCGCATGAAGCAGCGGTACGCCTCCTCCGGCGTACAGACGATCGGTTCACCCCGAACGTTGAATGAGGTATTCACCAGCAACGGGCAGTTGGTCAGCGACTCAAAGGCCTCAAGCAGCGAGTAAAACCTGGGGTTGGTCTCGCGATGCACTGTCTGGATACGCGCCGAGTAGTCCACATGAGTGATAGCCGGGACATCGGAGCGCGGTACGTTGAGCTTCTCGATGCCGAACAATTGTTGCTGCTCCGGCGTCATGGAGATGCGCCGCTGTGGCGTGACCGGCGCCACCAACAACATGTAGGGGCTCGCACGATCGATCTCAAACCACTCCGACACCTTTTCAATCTTGATCGCCGGGGCGAAGGGTCTGAAAGACTCGCGGTACTTGATCTTCAAGTTCATCACCGACTGCATCTTTCGCGAGCGGGCATCGCCGATAATGGAACGCCCACCCAACGCTCGCGGGCCAAACTCCATTCGTCCCTGGAACCAGCCAATCACATTTTCCGCCGCCAGAATTTCCGCCAGGCGCGGCATCAGGCTCTGGTCATCAATTTGCACATAAGGGGCTTTGATTTTGTCGAGGTAGCGGCGAATAGCCTCATTCGTGAAGCACGGCCCCAGATAGGATCCGCGCATGTTATCGGCGCCGTTGGCGTGCCGCGGCTTTTCCAGATACTCGTGCCAGACCGAAAGCGCCGCCCCCAGCGCGCCGCCGGCATCGCCCGCCGCCGGTTGGATCCAGATATCCCGGTAAGGGCCCTCGCGCAGAATGCGCCCGTTCGCGACACAATTGAGCGCCACGCCACCCGCGAGACACAAGTACTCCGTTCCGAGTTCCTGATGCACGGTACGCGCAAGCCGGAGGATCACTTCCTCCGTTACCGCCTGGATCGAGCGCGCGATGTCCATCTCACGCTGGGTCGGGGGCTCCTCCGGCTTATGCGGTGGACCGCCGAAGAGTTCGTCGAACCGGCGGTTCGTCATCGTCAGGCCGGTCGCATAGTTGAAATACCGCATGTTGAGCCGGAAGGTGCCGTCCGCTTTGAGATCGAGCAAATGCTCAAGGATAAGATCCACATATTTAGGCTCGCCATAGGGCGCGAGGCCCATTAGCTTGTATTCGCCGGAATTGACCTTGAAGCCTGTGTAGTACGTAAAGGCCGAATAGAGCAGGCCCAGAGAGTGCGGAAAATCGATCTCCCATTTCGCGGTGAGACGGTTGCCCTCGCCGAGCCAAACGGAGCTTGTCGCCCACTCACCGACACCGTCCAGACACAATACGGCCGCCTTCTCATAGGGGCTGGGGAAGAACGCCGAGGCGGCATGCGAACGGTGGTGTTCATTGAACAGCAACGGTGGCAGGTTTTTTTCATCGAGCCCGCTCAACGCCGCCAGTTCTTTTTTCAACGTGCTCTTAAGATAAAGCTTTTCCTTAAGCCAAATCGGCATCGCGGCGACGAACGAACGAAAACCCTTGGGAGCGTACGCGAGGTAGGTCTCCAGCAAGCGCTCGAATTTTACCAGCGGCTTGTCGTAAAAGACGATGTAGTCAATGTCCTTAAGATCGCGACCGCCCTGCGTAAGACAATACTCGAGTGCATTTTCCGGAAAGCCGGCATCGTGTTTCTTGCGCGTAAAGCGTTCTTCCTGCGCAGCGGCAACGATGTTGCCGTCCACCACGAGCGCCGCCGCGCTGTCGTGGTAATACGCCGAAATCCCGAGTATGGCCTGACTCACAATTACTCCTTAAGGCATTGCCGCAATCCGGCAATCGATAAATAATTCGCTGAACTCATTCTAACTTTTGTAGTGGACTCGTGAATTCCCTTGCGCAAAAGGGATAAAGTATCGACGTTAATCCAACCCCGAGCAACTGAGTCGTTGTTGGTTCCTTCGGTACTAGCCAGGGTTTGAAGCAATCGCTTTATTCATATTTATTCGATTGTTATGAACCAATATTCATGATTTTATTCAATATCGATTTACTAATACTGCCAAGGTTCCCGAAATAACGAGTTGGTTGATAGATACTTCTAAGTCAATCACGTATTATCTTTCCTATTCGGGAAAAAACTTCTAGCGCCAAGGATGGACGCGTTGTGACTACAAGAATTGGGGTCGCACGTGCATATCCTTTTGCGACGGTTTATACGGTTCAGTACCGTGATACTGCTGCTATGGATCGAGCAGTTGAATGCAGCAGGTATGCTTGTGCTTGCTCCCCACCCCGATGATGACGTTCTTATCGCCTCCGGAGTAATCAGTAACGCGATCAGCCAGGGACAACCAGTCAAGGTAGTTTATGTAACCAACGGCGATATCAGCGGTACTGGTCAAGGGTTTCTACGAGAGGGAGAAGCGGTAACAGCGCAGACAACCTATCTCGGAACCGCCGAAAATGATCTGATATTCCTTGGCTATCCAGATAGTCATCTTCAGGAAATATATTCTAATTTTATAAACAGTGGCGATCGTTATACGACCCCTTTTGGTCAATCCGTGACCTATGGCAATCGCGGTCTCGGTTTAAGCGATTACCACACGTTTCGATTCGGTTCGGCTGCGCTCTACAATCGCTTCAATATTGTTCTCGATCTACAGGACATCATCTCCACGTATCGACCTGACCATATCTATACCGTCTCTGAATACGACACCCATACCGATCACTCTACAACCTACAGTTTGCTTAAGCTTGCACTCTCGGCGGTGTTTAGTGTCGATCCGAACTACAGACCCGTTGTGCACAAGACGATGGTCCATTTCCACTTCACTTGGCCAGCCCCTCCGGACCCCACAGCCTACAACACTCATGACGAGGGTCACTTCGCCGATGTAGGACTGCAATGGAACGACAGAGAGAGTCTTGACGTTCCGTTTTCGATGCAGTCAACCGACACGGCATTGAATCCAAAGTATCAAGCCATCGATACGCATGCCAGTCAGGGAGGCAACAGCGATGCCCTGTTGGGAAGGTTTCTACACAAGGACGAGGTTTTCTGGCCTGAAAATTTAAATGGCAGCAACCGACCCCCTCGGGCTAATGCCGGATTTAATTTTGTTGTGGGCCAGGGAAACGCAGTACAGCTCAACGGCACGGGGAGTGTCGATCCCGAGGCAAGCCCATTGACCTACCAATGGACTCAAACCGCGGGTCCGGCGGTGGGGCTCACCAACGCCGCGAGCGCCACACCTTCCTTCACCGCGCCCTCGGGGCTGTCGCAGAACACCATCCTTACCTTCCAGTTGGTGGTGAGCGACGGAGAGTTGAGCAGCGCTCCTGATCTGATGAGCATTACAGTGCAGTCCACCGCCCCCTCCAATAACTCCCCCACCGCCAACGCCGGACCGGATCAGGCGGTGAACCCGGGTGCGCTGGTGCAATTGAACGGCACCGGAAGTCTCGATCCCGAGGGCGTCTCCCTCACCTACCAATGGACCCAGACCGCGGGTCCGGCGGTGGTCCTCGTCAACGCCGCGAGCGCCACGCCTTCCTTCACCACGCCCTCGGGGCTGTCGCAGAACACCATCCTCACCTTCCAGTTGGTGGTCAGCGATGGCATCTTGAGCAGCGCCCCCGACCTGGTGAACGTCACGGTGCCGGCGACGGCCAGCGGCAACATCGCCGGCCTCGCCACCGTCACGGCCTCCTCGCAGAATCCGGCGGATAACCAGCAGGCGATCAAGGCGGTCGACGGCGTGGTGGACGGTTACCCCGGAGATTACACGCGCGAGTGGGCGACCTTGAGCCAGAAGGTCGGGGCCTGGCTCAAGCTCACCTGGGCCAGCGCCTACACCGTCAACCAGGTGGTGCTGCATGACCGGCCGAACAGCAACGATCAGATCACCGGCGTGACGCTGAGCTTCAGCGATGGCTCGAGCGTGGCGTTGGGAGCGCTCACCAACAACGGCGCCGGCGTGACCGTGAACTTCACCGCGCGCACGATCACGAGCCTCACGATGACGGTCACCGGCGTGAGCGGCACCACCATCAACATCGGCCTGGCCGAGATCGAAGTCTACGGCGTGCCGGTGCCGAGCGGTCCGCCGAACCAACCCCCCACCGCCAACGCCCAGTCGGTCACCACGCCGGAAGATTCACCAAGGTCGATCACGCTGACGGGCAGTGACCCGGACAGCAACCCGATCACGTTTGCCGTGGCCGGCGGCCCCGCGCACGGCAGCCTGTCCGGCACGCCGCCCAATCTCCTCTATGCCCCAACGCTGAACTACAACGGCCCCGACAGCTTTACCTTCACGGTCAGCGATGCCGCGCTGACCTCGGCGCCGGCCACGGTCTCGATCACGGTCACCGCCGTGAACGATGCCCCCAGCGCCAACGCCGGATTGGATCAGCCGAGCGTGACCGCCGGGGCGGTGGTGTCGCTGCCGGGCAGCGGCACCGACATCGACGGCACGATCGCGAGTTACACCTGGACCCAGACGCTCGGTCCCGCGGTCACGTTGAGCGGCACCAACACCGCGACGGCGGGCTTCACCGCGCCCGCGGTCAGTGCGGCCACCGTGTTCACCTTCCGGCTCACCGTCACCGACAACCAGGGAGCCACCGGGTTTGATGACATCAACGTCACGGTCCGTCCGCCGAACCAACCCCCCACCGCCAACGCCGGACCGGATCAGGCGGTGAACCCGGGTGCGCTGGTGCAATTGAACGGCACCGGAAGTCTCGATCCCGAGGGCGTCTCCCTCACCTACCAATGGACCCAGACCGCGGGTCCGGCGGTGGTCCTCGTCAACGCCGCGAGCGCCACGCCTTCCTTCACCACGCCCTCGGGGCTGTCGCAGAACACCATCCTCACCTTCCAGTTGGTGGTCAGCGATGGCATCTTGAGCAGCGCCCCCGACCTGGTGAACGTCACGGTGCCGGCGACGGCCAGCGGCAACATCGCCGGCCTCGCCACCGTCACGGCCTCCTCGCAGAATCCGGCGGATAACCAGCAGGCGATCAAGGCGGTCGACGGCGTGGTGGACGGTTACCCCGGAGATTACACGCGCGAGTGGGCGACCTTGAGCCAGAAGGTCGGGGCCTGGCTCAAGCTCACCTGGGCCAGCGCCTACACCGTCAACCAGGTGGTGCTGCATGACCGGCCGAACAGCAACGATCAGATCACCGGCGTGACGCTGAGCTTCAGCGATGGCTCGAGCGTGGCGTTGGGAGCGCTCACCAACAACGGCGCCGGCGTGACCGTGAACTTCACCGCGCGCACGATCACGAGCCTCACGATGACGGTCACCGGCGTGAGCGGCACCACCATCAACATCGGCCTGGCCGAGATCGAAGTCTACGGCGTGCCGGTGCCGAGCGGTCCGCCGAATCAGGCGCCGGTGGCCATCAACGCTTGTGTATCAACCCCCGTGAATACACCAGTAACCGGTCAATTGACTGCGACCGATCCGGAAGGTCAGCCGTTGATGTATGCCCTTGTTACACAAGCCGGCAAAGGAACAGTGAACCTCGATATATCGGGTAACTATGCCTATACGCCCAATAATCCGAATTTACGCGGGATGGATAAATTCACCTACAAGGTCACGGACGCAGCCGGACTCACAGCAACTGGCGACGTGTGGGTGCTCATCGACGGAGCCGTCCGGATCATGCCACTGGGAGACTCAATTACCGCGGGTTACCCGGGCCTTAATATCACGGAACCTTTCTGGGTCGGTTACCGCCGTAAGCTCTATAACGATATTTCTGTACTCAATCCGGCCCGGTTCGGTATCAACTTCGTGGGGACCGTCACCAACTTGGGGTCAAGTGCTAACCCGACACTCGCCGATCGCGATAACGAAGGACACGACGGCTGGCGCGATGACGAGATCGTCAATGGATCCGTAGTTCCGGGCAAACAGGACCCTGCCTGTCCTAATTGCAATATCACCGATTGGCTGAACAGCGCTCGGCCCGATATCTTACTGCTACATATCGGCACCAACGGCATAAACGAACCAGGCGGTACCTCTTCGGCAGACGTCGCCGCAATTCTGGATAAGATCAAGGCTTGGGAGATCGCCAATAGCTCGCCTGTGACCGTGTTCTTGGCGCGCATCATCGGCTCGCCTAATATCACAACCAATAGCAATATAACGTCATTTAATAACAATGTAGAGTCGATGGCACAGACCCGCATTGATAGTGGAGACAAAATCGTCATCATAAATCAGCAGACGGGAGCAGGGCTTGATTACTCAACCGATATGGGCGACAGCCTCCATCCGAACCAGACAGGCTATGACATGATGGCGGATAAATGGCGGGGGGATATGTTGACTGCAGACGTGCTACCCAACTGCCCGTAACGACCAAGACATCGTGCAGCGATTTTTTATACCAGCAAGCAGAAGTTTGCTAAAAAATATCCTTTTCTATTAATTAAAAGGCCTTACTGATATTGCCCGCAGTTATGATCCGAGAGGGCTTGATAGGCCCTCAATAGTTTTGGTGCCTCGTGTTTCCACTCCAGCTCGTTCTCGATACGGCTTCGGCCAATGCGGCCCATCTTTTCCCTAAGCTCTGGATTATCTAGTAATTCTATGATTTTACGCGCCAGGTCACGTTCGTTGTTTTTCTCGGCATACAATGATGCTTCCCGGGCCGAGTGCCGTCCCTCGGTCAAATCGAACTGAACGACGGGTTTTCCCAAGGCCATGTACTCCATGATTTTATTCATGGTGGACTTGTCGTTCATCTCGTTGGCCACGTCCGGATTCACGCACACGTCCGCCGTGTTCAACATTTCAAGCATCTGTTGATCGGGTACACGCCCGGTAAATGTAATGTAATCGCTGACACCTAATGAGTTTGCATAGACTTTCATTTCCTCAAGTTCAGTGCCGCCACCCACCAACCCGAAGTGAATATCCGTCCGCTTCAATTCCCGGACGGTGTGTTGTGCTGCCCGAAGCAGGTAGTCAATACCCTCCTGTTTTCCCATGACCCCTACATAGCCCACAAGAAATTTTCGGCCCTGTTTGAGCCCCGGCACCGGCGGAATAATTTTCAAGCGACGCAAGTCAGGGCCGCTGCGCACGACGAATACTCGCTCCGGTGGCATGCCGCCGCGCTCGATGGCGATTCTCTTGTACGACTCGTTGGTGGCAATGGAAATATCCGCCGTTCTAAATGTCCAACGCTCGAAAGCGATTAATAATTTGTAAAACAGATCGCGCCGTCCGAATTTCGCCTCGTACAACTCCGGATTGATATCATGATGATCGAAAATGAATTTCTTGCCGAATAGCTTGAAAAAACCGCCAACCAGGAAGATAGTGTCGGGAGGATTGCAGGCGTGAATGACATCAAACCCGCGGCTAAGCAATACCCGCCATGCCAATAAGAACTCCCAGAACAACGCCCACGCGTATTCCATGGCGTAGCCCAGCGCGCCGGATGCCTCGATGGGCAGCGTGTGGCGGTAGATGTGAATCCCGTCGATTACTTCATGTCCCCGCTCATAGCCCTTGCCTTTCGGGCATATGATTGACACCCGATAACCGGCCTGCTGCAACGTTGTCGCTTCCTGCCAGACACGTCGATCGAACGGTACCGGAAGATTTTCGACGATAATCAGAACACGCTTCGGATTACCAGCAGATGCCATCGTAATTGCTATTGCTGACGCTGTCTGTCACGCGAACGAAATCGATCATGTTTTGTCCGTCACGCAGACGGCCGGGGACATCACGGAATTCCTTATCTCCATTGCCGATCACAATGGTTTCGGCAAACCCCAAAACATCGTCGATCGTCTCGACCATCAACCGCGAGATATGGGGAATACGATGCAGGATATATTCGCGGTTGGCGCCCACCAGGCCGGCGAGCTTGACGTTGCGGTCGTAGATCCGCAGCTCATGTCCCTTTCCGAGCAGCCGCTCAATCACTTCGACCATCGGACTCTCGCGCAGATCGTCGGTCCCGGCCTTGAAACTGAAACCCAGAATCCCAATGCGCTTGCTGCCCTTACCCAGGATCATGCGCAGCCCGCGCTCGATCTGTCGCTCGTTGCTCGGCAGAATGGCATTCAAGATGGGCAAGTCCAAATCCAGACTGCGCGCCTTGTATGTGAGTGCTCGCACGTCCTTGGGCAGGCATGATCCGCCGAAGGCGAAACCGGGCTTGAGGTAGTACGGCGAAAGGTTAAGTTTGGTGTCATGGCAAAAAATATCCATGACCTTATGACCATCTATTCCTAGCGACTTGCAAATATTACCGATTTCGTTGGCAAAACCCACTTTTAGCGCGTGCCACACATTGTCGGTGTACTTCACCATCTCGGCGGTCTCGATAGTGGTGCGAATCAGCGGCGCATCGAGATCCGCGTAAATCTGCGCCAAGGTATCGCCGCTCCGCGCATCGATCTCTCCGATAACGGTCTTGGGCGGATGGTAGAAATCGAATACCGCCGTTCCCTCGCGCAGGAATTCGGGATTGATGCAAACGCCGAAGTCCTTGCCTGCTGTCTTGCCGGAAAACCGCTCGAGCGTCGGGATCACCACTGCACGCATGGAGCCGGGCAACATGGTGCTGCGGACAACCACGATATGAAACGTCTTTTTGTTCCGGAGTTGCTCGCCGATTTGCTCGCACACGCGTCGCACATAACCGAGATCCAGGCCGCCGTTCGCCAGACTCGGCGTGCCGACACAGATGATCGAAAGATCCGAGTTGTTGAACGCGGCCGCAATATCCGTGGTCGCGCGGAGGCGTTTATCCTTGACGGCGTGCTCGATTATCCCGCCGATGTCGGTTTCGATGATGGGCGTCTGACCTCGATTGATCAGATCAACCTTCGCCTCGGAGGGGTCGACACCGGTTATTTCATGGCCATCCTGCGCCAGACACCCGGCCGATACCGCCCCCACGTAACCCAGACCGAAAATGCTGATTCTCATAGTGCTCTCTTTATAATTAATTGCAGACGAAGATTGCTTGATTTCTAAATTAATTCATTATTGTAATTGTGTGGATGTTTTCATTACCTTCCACTTACACTGGTCATTGCCGATAGGGACATTACGAATCTTAGCTAGAAACTAGCTCAAAAACTCCCTCTTCTCACTATGGCTGAGCGGAGCACGTAATCCATCCACGTGGTTCAATCGAGAATTTCGATCCTGGATTGAAGCTGCGTGTCTCCGAAAATCCTGGAACGCCAAACCACCGTCGTGGTCGCGGACTTCACGTCGAACCGACGCGACACCCATCCTCCAATCAGGTCTTCCTCGCCTCGCCGCAGTTCTACCTTGGCATCACGACCATCGGAAATCAGGCGTATTTTGTGCTTCCCATTCACGGCCAGAACCGACCCATCCCGCTCCAGCGAGACTTCGCATGTTTCGGCAACGTTCCAGTGTGTTTCTGCCACGTGCTCATCGCGGCACAACAGATTATCCTCGATCTCTATAACACGCGCCCTTTTGTCGAACACGATCGAGCGCCGGTGCGTAACGGGGTCGGACAGACGCTGATATCCAGTGTGCTCCCCGACAAAACGGTCTTGATTTTCGCCGGGTTCCCAGGCTTCGCATTTTGCTTGAGCATGGTGCGCCCACATGAAATTTCCGCCAATTACCGATTGATCCTGCCCGTCTACCACCACGGTGTTATGCGCGGAAGTTCCACGGAAGTAATCACGCCAGGCCTTGCTCGTATGATAGGCATAGGTTCCCGGATCGATCAGGAATTCGCGTCCCCCGACCGACAGCGTGAGTGACAGCGCATCTGCGTGTCCGTGAGCAGCCAGACTCAGGTAACCCAGCGGCCCCGCGTCCACAATAAGCTTGATTTCACGCTCCGTTTCGAAATCAGCACCTAGAATATAGTAGCCGCCCTCCGGAAATGCCCGTCGAATTGGAAGCGAATTCGGATCCGGCCGTAGTGCATTAAAATCCGGCTCTGCCCGATCCCCCAGCAGCCAACGCGTTTTGTCATCTAACGCCGCGGATTTTGCCTTGAAATCGCCGCGACCGAAAAGTACCGCGCCGGTGGCCAAGAGCGAGCGGTAGGGACAGAAGCCCGGCTCCTGTGAGAGATGTGTCACGTAGCCATCATCGGCATCGCCGATCATCGGAACATGCCCGCCGGCATCCATGATCGATGCTAGAAACTCGAGCATCGCTTCGATGCGCTTCCAGTACGTATTCGGGAATTTACAATTATTCGCTTGTCCCGCCAGTGCGGCGATTATCAAGAAATCCAGGACAAACTGCTGATATGAAATTGCCTGCTCCCGATTGACGCCATCCGGCGTGTTCTGCAAAAGCACCTCGCGCTCGAGTATGGCCTGTGCTTCCGAGCCCCAGTCTTGCGTATCGTTCCAATAAGGCCAGGTAATCGAGCCAATAAATACTCCAGCGGCTTCACCGATCAAGTGATTATTGGCGGATGAGAAACGCGAGTAGTACCTGCGAATAAAATGCATGTGTTGGTAAATCGTTGCAAGCCAGCGTTCCCGGAATTTCTTTCCTGCATCTCCCGAGAACATCAGCGAGTCAATCCCGCCGATCAGCTGCCAAGCGATACTCCAATTGATCAACCGGATGGCGAGCTCCAGCGAGCTGGTCCAGTTCGGACCCCTCAGATAGGGACATTGGTCAAACCAGGACGCAAGGTGACTCTGCAAGCCGTCCAAGTAACGCTGATCCTTACTAAGGCGATAAGCTTGCGCCAATGTCACCAGATGGAGATGGCGATTTAATTCCCAAAGATATTTGATATCGCCAACAAGCGATTCGTTGCGATAATCCAGCGATTTGGAAAAGACCAGTGGCGCGACGGTTCCTGTTTTAGGATCCTGGTTCCACTGAGGAAAATGCCCAAAAACGTGTTTCAAAGCGAAAATTCGTAACTTTCCCTGGAGGATTTTATCCGCGGCATCGATGTACGGTTGAGTCTGGCTCCCATGTCCAGAACCGATAAAGTCGACTACGGATTTCGATAAAATCTGTTGAGGCACCGTGCCCGCCGTACCGATCCCCATTTTTTGCAACAGCGACGCGCACTTCACCCGGATACGATACCCTATCTCCGAGGGAGACATGCGCCTCAGGCGGGTCCAATACCAGACCATGGTTGAACGGGAATCTAATTTTGAAGTCATCACGCTTATTTTTTTACTCAGCCTGCGCAACATCATTTAATTGTTTTTTTAGATGAGCTTCCATGCTCCTTGAGTATTTGTAAATTACCCATATCGATTTCCCACCTTCATGTAGGAAAATACTGGAGATAACCTACTTAAACCATCAGGATTAGGAAGAAAATTGAGGTCGGTAAATTTGTTCTGGTTCCAATCTTTTCACGAAGTGTTAATTACATTTTATATTTGACTTCCTGCTTTACGATTGGGCTTTGCGATTGGATAGTATGCATGCCGCCTGAACTGGTATCTTAAAGACAGTCGCGGTCTTTTTTCAGCTGTGAGTTTCTTTTTTCGCCGCAAAGATTATTACCTGGCAAATTATTTCAGAGGTTAATGTAACGAGTTTCTCCCGGTACTGCGGGGGAAGAGGGATATTCCTGCCCACTGCATTTCCTCAGTCCAGATTTCCAACTAACCATACCACCTTGTCACCCCGTTGATACTTGGCTTAAGAAGACTTTAACCGCTAATCCGTTGATTCACCGCTTGTATCGTAAATAATTTGGCATTTGCCCCCTGGTTACGATACTTACGCTACGCACCACATTGATGATCGCTGACTGAGTTCTTATCTTGATAAGGGATCAAGTTTGATGGCTGAAACGCCAGCCCTATCGGCTTACAGATAAAGAGTTGATTCCTGTAGTTAGATGACTTGATAAAGAACTTAAATTAAATAAGTTGGATAAGGAGTTGTTTTTTGACCACCTGCTTTGCATGAAAACACTTTGGTCGTTCACTCAACATTGGTACATGGCTGCGGCATGCAAAAAGCAAAATAGGATGTTACCAAGACAAGGGAATGTCACGTGTCATCGCTTACAAAAGTATTAGATCTCACAAGCAAAATAGCCGTTACCTGCATTAGTGCATTACTGATAGCATGTGAACCGCTCATTTTTGGCGGAATTTCCGGTCTGGGCGGGTCTTCTTCTGTCACCTTCGCTCAATGCTCAAGCGGCGGCCCGGCAGATCTATCTGGTGCGTGCCGCAACTCCTCGCCAACCCCAGGGGCTCTTGAAGCCATCGGACCGGCGATATCAGCAGTTGCGTTGAATTTAACAACCTCTACCCAGTCGGTACTGACTGGATCAACACTAAATATTTCCTGGTTGCCTTATCCAGGGACCGCATCGGGTTACTTTATTTATTACGGACCAACGTCCGATACGGCCAGTACGCTTGCTTCTGACCTATCGTATAATACATCGAATTTTGATGCTTCCGCCCCCTCGGTCAGTTACCAACCGTTATTAGACCTGGGATTAAGCATGGGCGACACTGTGTGCTTCCTGATCCTAGCCTATGATACAGCGCGCGTGCCATACTCTTGGTCCGAAGTACAATGCACCGTCGTATAATCATGCACATCTAGAACAGCCCAGCAATGTGTAACCCTTTAATGTGCGTCATCGTTCCGTTCCCAACTTGTTCCATCACGTTGCTTAGCAGTCCTTATGGTTTGCTGAGCTTTTCATGGAATCGCTCGAGGAAGCTGTTATGACAAAATATTTTGTCGCTCTACTGGTAATGTTTTTTGTGGCATGGCCTACTTTCGCCGCTGACCCCAACGGCTATAACGCTCTTTACGAGTGTCGGGCTGGTGGGCCTCAGTGTAACGTGGATGTCGTAGGTTATGTTACAGCGTCTTGTGCCCAGACTATCACCACAGCAGACAGTGCCGGTACGATAAATACCAAACTGAACACCGGTAGTTCACCTATTTGTATCGAAAACGGTGACTACACGGGGAAAGGAATCTTTACGCTTACCACTTCAGGTACTTCGGGGGCGAGTCGTGTATTACGTTATACAAGGTCGAGTGACAACGACGACGATCCATGGAACCAGTCTAGTGCCAATCAGGCCAAGCTCAAGAGCCTTGACATTAACGCAAGTTATTGGATTATTCACCGCCTGACGTTCCCAAGTATAGACGTGGCCTTTAATGGCATAGCGCGTGTCGATATAGGTGATTTTGGGTTCGCCAATAATATTATCAGTCGTGTACTCATAGAGGGACATACTAACGGATTTTCAAACCTCTCCGATGGAATGTCTATAGGGGGAGATAATACAACGGTTCAGAACAGTGTGGTTAGAAACTCGTGGAATTTTGTCGGCGCCGAACCAATGGGCATATCTTGCGGGAATGGAACCGATGTTCATATAGTGAATAATGAAATTTATGACTGGTCGGCCCACCCAATTCAGTGCGGTCAAAACAACGCGCCCACGATGGGCGGGTTGGTTGTCGAGAATAATGATGTTTATCTGACTCCCGCTTGGTATACCGGAGATGGTCGCACAAGAGCAAAATCTAATCTTGCAATTAAATCACGGGGAACATCTACAAATCCAATCAGGATCATTCATAACCGGGTGTGGGGCAGTCGCGTTTTCGATGCGAGCCTGTCCGGTATCGTGGCAGGAGCGGGCGCTTCGTTTATCATTAACGGCCCGATACCTGGAGGGCTGAGTTACATCCTGGTACAGAACAACATTATATTCGATGCCCAAGAGGGTATAGAAGTTGTTAATGGCGATGATACCAACATCTCCTTCATAGGAAACCTCCTCTATCAGATTAAAAAATATTACGCGGGGCAATTCTGGTCGCATGCGTTTGCCCCGGAAAGTGCTACAGCCTCGGAAATCTATCTCAATTCGATCATTGAGGCGGAAGTTTTTACCATATCGGGTATTAGTGGAAATATGGACATACGCTGCAACGCAATCATTCAATCAGGCGCACCGGAAACAGGACCTGGAGGCTCTGGGAATATTGCCGACTTCAACGTGTTTTACGGGTCAACACTGTTTACTTATGGTGGAACAGATACAAATATTAACAAGACAGTGACGATTCATTCCAAATCAAAAGCTTACAGCATCGGGGACTTGATGGTCCCGGCATCATTAAACAATTATATGTATCGTGCCGTCGCTGCAGGAATCACATCCAATTCCTCTACCACTCCTTGCACCGTACTTGGTTGCACATTTACAGACGGAAGCGTTACATGGCAGGCGATCCGGGGACCGTACACATTTTACCGAAAACTACTCACATCACCGGAATCCTACACGATTCCCTATGCGCGCGCCCACGCCAGCACCCCAGAGATCAACGCCTGTCCGTCCAATTACGCAGCGAGGAGTGGGATAGGAATCAATAACTCGAACTGATCCAGACTTTACTATCGGGACGAATGTAGTTGGGTTAAAAAACGGAGGTGAAACCTATAGCGCTCCGCCCTCTGAACTTGTTTCTTCTCCAACTGTTCCAAATCTAGTTTGCAATAAGCCCACTCGGGGCAGTTACAGTCAGTAATTGGCCAACTCAATTTCCTTCCCCGTTCGTAACGGCACCGTTACGGCCAGTGTCGTTAGGGTCGTTTCGAACAGACTTTCAGCTGAATTCGACAGTGTTCCCAGAGCCTCCAGGTCCTGTTTCCGGTGTGCCTGATTGTATAATTGCATTGCAGCGTACGGACCAGTATGCCACCCGATTTGAGTGCCGGCTCCTCAACATCTTCGGCCCGAATTTGACCCGTCTTGTAGTTTTGCGAAACCTGCTTCATTACTCTCTTCCGAACTTTCAGCGTTACAATTCCGCTATTTGCGACTTCGCGTTGGAGTGCAGCCTCACCGACACTAGCACTTGTCCCGTATCAAACACTGCCGAAATACATCCAAAACCAGAGCTCGGTCATTAAAATAGTCCATATGACCAAGAAGTTGGCATTAAGCACTTTACGGTCACATTCGATCAAGTGGCTTGCTGACCCAGGATCGTACAAGGCCCACATCCTGTCCTTCTCCCGGAGGTGTAAGGGGCACAGTAACTGAACGATAGTGCGTACTATTTGCCATTCTCCTCAGTATGAATCTGATGCGTTCGTACTGACAGAGTTCAATGTACATACAACAGCACGGAACTTCCCATTGGGCCCACGTTGAATACTTTCTACTGACCGAACGCTAATCCTTGTATCGGCCCCTAGACGCTCTCTTGTGTTATGAATGATCCTGTCCTGATCCGGCTTACCAAACTTTTCGGCCGGTACCACCAGTATCGTAACCTCGCCAACTCTGTCTTGCCTAATCTGCGCCTCCACAACATTCCAAACGTCCTTAAAAATGTGATCCAATCTCCCGACTTGCCGGCCGTCTGGAGTAATCACATAATCATCTAGTCGCCCCTCGACTCGCTCCACAATCGGCATATTACGTCCACATGTGCAACGTTCCGACCGGTTCTTCAAAACGATTCTGTCGCCAATTCTGTATCGAATAAGTGGCGTCACGCTATTGTAGAAGCCCGTGCCCACCAATTCGCATGAACCGTCGTCGCAATCAAGGTATTCCCCGAACCCATAGTCCAATTCCATATGGCGCGTCCCTGCTTCGCATGTTCCTATCAATACTATCTTCTCGGTACTTCCATACTGATCGAAGACGCGGCATCTGAATTTGGACTCAACTATTGTTCTCTGTTCGGTGGTCAATGTCTCGGACGACGTCACAATCCCCTTAAGACTACGACCCTCGTAGCATCGCGACAACATCTCCATCGCCCTTGCCAGGAAGCTGATGGAGGATGGGTACGCCTGGATTACCACGGGATCGAAACTTTCAAGTGCCCGGATGTATCCTTCGGCATTCGCCTCAGACAAGTGGTAGGACGACAGCATCAACATGTTCGCCGGTCGATTCATGCGCCAGAACGGTGGTTCTGTTTTCTGCACCGGCGCGATCATGTCACCGCGAAACCACGCACGCCGTTGCCCGCGCTGTAGTCCCGCCCATAGAAGGTGCCGCCAAACAAAAGCGTGCTCCCGAATGATCGCTTCCTGATCTTGATAAAGCGTAAGCGGTGTTCCCGTGGTACCGCTCGTGCTTACTCGAAATCGCGGACGGCCTATACTAACCGCGACAAATGCGCTTGGATTTGCCACGATATCTTGCTTTGTAAGCACCGGCAGCAACCGTAAGTCTTCTGCACCGCGGAAATCGCGAGGATCCCACCCTTCGCGGCGAAATAACTCCCGGTAATACCTAACATGCCGCACCGCATATCGGACGATCGCTATAAGTCGCTTGTCCTGGAGAGACTTCAGCGCTTGCTCGTCAAGCCACTGTGTACTTTGAATTTCGGCGAGCACACAATCAAACCTGCGATTTTCCCGAAGAGCGCGCTGTATCCGTTCCCGCATCGCAATCATGGCTTGTTGCGCCCACAGTGGGCTGTGGACATAGAAAGCACTGCTAAACACGCTTGGCCTCGATCGTCTTCACAATCGCCACGGCGATTCTGTTGCAAATGGCATCCGGTTGATAACGATCTACGTCACGCCGCAACTCACAGCCTAGTCTTTTCCGAAGTTCCGCATCCTTCACTACCCGCTCGATTGCCTCTGCAAGGCCCTTGGCATCTCCTGGTTGGACAATCAGCGCGTTCCGTTCATGCTCCAGTACATCTGTTACCGCTCCAACCGGTGTTGCAACAACTGGAAGGCCAAACATCCCTGCCTCAAGCATTACGATGGGTAGACCCTCAGAATGGCTCGGTAAGACTAAATAGTCATTATCGCGGAATTCTCTATACAATGTTTCGCCTTCTAAGGGGCCAGTAAATCGCACGATATCCTGAAGGCCAAGTTTCTTCCAACATGTCATCACAGTATCCCACTCTCCCTTGAACTCAGGTGGACCTACGATCGTCATAAGCGCCTTCTTACCAGCGACCTTAAGGCACTGTAAGGCCTCAAGGAGTTCGAACACACCCTTGCGGGCACCTACTTGACCAACGAATAATCCCTTACCGAAACTATTCTCGTATCGACGGACAAACGTCTTCCCTTCCTCGTAGCATTTCCATGAGACTGTCGGCGATACGATAAATACGTTACCACGATACCCGTAGCTTTCTATGAGCCGTTTCCACGGTGTACCCAGCATCAATAGGGTGTCGTACTGGCTGATACAGACGCGTACCAGTTTTCCTGTGAGGCCTTTTCGCGCAAGAATCCTATCGAACCATGCCCCATGCACGTGTCCGACGATCTTTGCGCCAACGCGTCGACCTATCAGCGCCAACACCGCGTCGCGCCAAAAACCGGACCATGTTGCGGTAACTGGCATGTAGACCGCGTCTGGCTTGAAACTCGTTGCATTACTTAGCATGCGACGAAAATGTATCATCGCCCACCACATGTTGCCGAGGTCAAATTTTCCTTGTGTCTGCTTCGAGCGGCCTTTGGTTGTATCACAGTGGCGCACCTCGAACTCACGGAACGCATGAGACTCAAGCAGCGCCTTCGTGACGGTCTCTACACCTCCAACCGGCGGGGGAAGGGGGCCAACGATCATTATCCGTTGCCTAACGTTTCCTTCAGTCTTAGTAGTCATATCGATAATGCCTGCCGTGAATTTCGAACGATAGAAAACCAGTCGTTCCTAACCCGGTCAACCGCGTCCTCGCTGCCATCATCGTCGACAAACAGCCTGTGCCATATTTCAAGGGCTAGCAGAACCCATATCCCCTGTTCTCGGTCAACCTTAGTTTGCAGATGACCCTCTACCAAATCGATAAGAACAGAAGGTTCCCAGTAGCCACGCGCCAAACATCTTTCACTGAGCAAGACGTTACGTACAGAATCTCTCATGGGCCCTACAAACCAGCTCGATAATGGCACCGTAAAACCAACCTTGCGCCGATAGATAACTGACTTTGGAACGTATTGCTCGGCAAGGCGCTTTAGAATGATCTTGGTGCGAAGCCCATTCACCTTGTACTTTCTCGGCAACCTTGCTGCGAACTCCACAACATGATGATCAAGAAAAGGGACGCGCGCCTCGACACTCGCACCCATACTCATGCGATCGCCTTTCACAAGGAGATCGTCAACCAGCCTGGTGTGTATGTCGCAGTATAGAAACTGCTCGACATCGTCATTGCTATCACATTGTCCCAATACTTCGGCGAAAACAGTCTTCAGGAAGCAGTCTGCAACTTGGTCACGCAGTTCCTTGTTAAGTAAGGACCGTTGTATCGCTGTATCCAGCGCGCCGTACCATGAAGCATACCTCTCGCCTCGTTCTTCCAATGCTAGAATCTCGACAATACTGCGAAGTCTCCGCGCCCGGAACGGCAGCGCGGAACCTGCGCCTTTGAGTAATGTCGTTCTCGCCTTGTTCGGAAGTAACCGCAGATACCTTGAGAATTGTTCAAACACATATTTCCGATATCCGCCAAATTGCTCGTCGGCTCCTTCGCCGGTTAACATTACACTCACATCTTGTTTAGCCTTCATGCACATAAAATATGTCGGCACCGCTGATGGTTCTCCGACGGGTTCGTCATATATCCAACTGAGCAAGGGGAGTTCATCGAAAAACTCCCGAAAACCAACATGTATTTCGCGGTGATTCGTACCATACCTCGAGGCAACAATTTGCGCATATGGAAGCTCGCTATAGCCCTCCACGTCGAAACCGACGGAGTAAGTCTTTATGGGATCCTTCTCCCCATTGCGTCTGCGCACCTTGTCCATCAGTGCGACAACTACACTGCTATCAACGCCACCCGATAACTGAGCCCCCACCGGCACATCAGACATTAGCTGCATCTCAACGGTTTCCGTTAGCAACGAGTCAAGCTGTTCGACAGAATCCTCAAACGATGCCTCGCTACGATTTTCGCCGTAGCGAACGTCCCAGTATTGCTTCGGTACCGGTGCACCAGACTGTCCCCGAGCAACAGTCATAAACGTACCTTCCGGCAGCCGGTGAACACTATCAAACATGGTATGCGGACGTGATACGTACCGCGTAACCAGAAACTGCGCCACCCCTGCGCCACTTACGCGACGCTCAGACAAAAGTGGATGAGCGAGCAGAGCTTTGATTTCACTGGCAAAAAGGAAAGTGTTTCCATCGTTCCACCAATACAACGGCTTTACCCCAAGCTGATCGCGCGCGAGGAAAAGTAGCCCCTGCTTCGTATCGTAGATGGCGAACGCAAAAATTCCTCTGAGCCGATTGACGAGTCCCTGACAGCCCCACTCCTCAAACCCATGCACAAGAACTTCTGTGTCGCTGGCGGTACGGAATACGTGACCACTCTGAGTCAGCTCTGTCCGAAGGAGCTTATAGTTATAGATCTCTCCATTAAATACGGTCCAGACAGTCCCATCCTCGTTTGACATCGGCTGATCGCCAGACGACAGATCGATAATTGCCAAGCGCTTGTGACCCAACCAACACAACTTGTCGTTTGAGTACCACTGGCCTTCCCCATCAGGACCTCGCCGCCAAAGGGTTTTTACCATTCGACTCCCAGTAGCTGGCTCCAACGGTCGCGCATGCTCGGGCCGAATCCGGAAAATTCCAACGATGCCGCACATATTTTTACTTTCCTATTGACGGTTTCTTAGAAGAGACAGATCAACACTGTAGCCGCTCTCCACAAACATATATGTCTGTGTCAAAAGGACACATTATAACTACCTTTGCCGCGTTGCCCGTCGATTTCAAATGGTCAAGTGCGCCAACCAGATCGAAAACAGCTTTTAGCTCACCGACGGAAACAAACAAGCCCATCGGTTCATTAGTATCATACGAACGTATGCGTGCCCAACATTGAACAATCCACAATCGAGCGTCGGCGAAACGACGAATACGCGCGCGATAGCCATTATCGCCCGGAACACGGACTTTCATTTCGGTAAATACCACTGGGGGTGTTGATCGCTGATGAAAAATGCTACTAGTACAACCAACACAACAAGTGACATGCTTGCATTATTAGAATACGTTATCAGTTGACAGTTAGAGGATGAAATTAGGAAACATCGACGATTCTCAAAAAAAGCGCCGGATTTATCGCCTTCGGAACGGACAACTTCTAGGGTGGCCAGAACAGTACTTACAGCTTGTCACATACATCTGTTCCCCAAAGCCTACTGAACTGAGGCTGGCCTTAGCCAGTACCTCGCCCATATCTATCCAGTGCGTTGCTCTTTCCTTGATCCGTTGTTATCGCTGTATGCACTGCCTTAGGATTCAAAGTTTGTCGTATCTCAATGTATCCGAGCATCATATAATACAATTGCCCAACTTGAATCCTCCATACATAGCTATTGCTGACAAACATCATAAAATTTACCGCTATAAAGAGCGCAATAAACGCGTATTTCTCCCTTCCTTTCATTCTTAGAATCTTTTTGAAAATCAAAATTTGTAAGGTTGCAAATAGCAATAAGCCAATAAGTCCTGTTTGCGTAAGCAATTCCAGCCAATCGTTATGACCATAAACCTGGCCTTCGGCCTCACCGATTCCAGATCTGTTACCGATTCCCGCACCCGCAAGCTTTGCATCGATCGGCCGCTCGGCGAATACCCTGATGTCATTCAACCAGAGATTGGGCCGACCCGACCCTATATTTATTACGCCTACTTCTACGCCACGTCCTTCTGCACCCAATTCAGGATTGAAGGCCACGAGCCAGTAGGAAGATGTCGCGATCGCCGCCAAGACGAAAGTAGTTGCTCCAATTAGGAATACCTTCTTATTCACTGCAAGCGAAAAAATACATAAGAAAATCAACAAGCCTAGCACTGCCGTGCGAACCTGACTCATATAAAGACCATAGAGTGCCGCAATACCAAGCAATGCAAAAAGAGTATTCGCGAGATGAGTGGATATCGTATGTTGTTCGGTCTCACCCGTTTTTCGTAGAGTAAAGAACAGCACAAGGGTGATAAAAAATAGTGTCATACTGTGGCCAAAACTATGCGCACCGGTGTACACACCTTTCCAGCGCGGTACTTGGGTCCAATAATTCACTATATCAAGCGCCGTTGAACTACTTACCGCTATCAGCAAGGCACTCACAAGCGTCGGAACGGCAAAGCCAATAATTATCCAGAAGAGCAGGCTTCTATACGCTTGCTGATCCGGAATTATATTCTTGACCAGCGTATAGCTAAGCACCGGCACTAACAGCTTTACTACTTCGGCGATCTTTGTACCCTCGTAATAGATTCCAGAAATAGCGATACACCATACTGCGAACGCCACTATCACTCCATCAACCGCACTCAATCTAAGCGACTTGTTCAGCGCGGCTTTCATGAGCACAGCCGCAAAGAGCAGAGCGAACAGTCCGACACCCAATATGGAGAACAATGTCTCGGCATATTCCATCGATGCCAATGGTCTTAACAGTGCGACCAGTTTTAGTAGGAAAAGCTCCATTTACGACGTCACTCCAGTTACGAAATAACCATATCGTAGACGGATACCGACTTCATGTCCGTAACGACAGTCATCCAGGATAAAGAGAACGGCGGATCCAGAGCTATCTATTTGTGAAATCATCAAATATCCATGGCAATGTAACTTCTAATTCTCGATATGATGTCTGGGGAGTTGGTGCTATCGAATTTCCTGGCGTAAAGGCTGTCAGACGCGACCAAGCGATCAAAGTCCCCGCCAGTCAGTACTCGTGGGGACGATGCACCGGTTTCCCAATCGGTAAATCGCAACGCATCATTTAAAACATGATCGCGAAATGGTGAGTTCAGAATCAACATCTGAAAGAATAACTCGTCCGGGACAAGTGTGCGCGCGAAAAATCTGCAATACTCAGGGTGCGCCCGCAAATAATTAAGTACATATTTTGCGCAGCGGGATGATATCGCGAACCAACTTGGGCCGCCGTAGGGCGCAATCCCCGGCAGAAACTTTCTTTTTAAACTAGGTGCGTGCCTGTACACCGATGTGGTTAGCCTGGAATAGGCGCTCCATCCCCATCTTTGTAACCTTTTTGAGCCAAACATTTCCAGCAGATGACTGACACCGTCGACCCTCCAATAGTATTCGATGCGCTCCATTATTTCAGGGCCCCAGCCCCACTCCTTAGGCGGTAACGGGGTATAGGAAATGAATTCTTTTCCTTCGTGCGCCTCAAAGAACGACTCTATGTGTCTGTTACTCTTGATTGGAAAGTCCTGGCCGCTCAGTAACACCGCGTACTGAAATTCACCTTCGTCTACCGCCTTTCGAAGCAGCCGTAATGTTGCCTCCACGATAGAAAACCCTCCCCAGTACACCCTTACCCGGTCCTTGAGGAATGACACATTCTTCCGATCCATTATCGGCTTTAGAGCTGGACTATCGAGGATAGTCAGCGCTTCTTTGATCGACGTGGATGTAGAATTTCGATTTTTCCGGGTGGTCAAGTGCGGTCACTAATTCCACCACTTGAGATGGATGTATATGTGCAAGAATTAGGTAAGCGATCCGCATTTTCTGCGCCGTCTGTCCGTAAAGTTCTGCTCTTTCTTCGATGGATAAGGAGGTGGGAATCTATGAATAGACCTTGCCTTAAGGGTCTGGTGGCGGGGGAATCGCCTTTCGACTCGCCGACGCGATCGACAGGACAATGTGGTCCCGCTACAGTGATTTGGCTTCGGCGCAATACCCTCGTATGCATCTCCAGCCAATCATTGCGCCCGTAAATAGGTTGACAAGTAATAATTCCATCGACTGTTATCGTCAGAAATAACCGGAGAACCGGCACTTCGACATCACCTGTTCATACATCACTTCAGTTAACCCTTCGATAACACGCGTCGCGTGACGATGTCACCGAGCGTCGCATGTATCCTATCAATCCAAAGCTCACGACTGTGCCTCTCACGAACCGCGCGGCACGCATTCTGGCCCATAACAAACCGCAACGCCGGATTGTCAATCAATTCCAGTATGCTATCGGTAAACGAGTCGAGGTCACCCTCTGGCACGACAAAACCGGTCTCACCGTTCCTAATCAACTCGGGGGGCGCGCCTGTATCAAAAGCGATCATCGCGCGGCCGTATCGCATAGCCTCAAGCACGGTGTAACCGAAGCCCTCGCTATGAGAAGTCAAAATACAGATATCCGCAACGGAATAATAATCGTCAACATTCCGCACGTAGCCGGGCGCTAAAATATGGTCGCTGAGACCACACTCCTGCACTTTCGCGAGGAACGATTTGCGCGTTACGCCATCCCCGAGAAAGTAAAACATCACGCCCCTTCGCTTCCTAAGAATTTCTTCGCATAGCTTGAGTGCTATCTCGTGGCGCTTCTGAGGGGTGAAAGCTGCGACCATTAACACAATCTTCACATTGACATCGATTCCTAGCTGCTTACGAAGCGCGTGCAACTCAGCTTCGTTTAGTTTTCGCGAGATCTCCGGCCTGATACCGTTCAGTATGGTGTGGACGTGATATTGACGTGGCAACGTGCGACAAATGAATTCAGAGACGCAGATAAACTCGTCTACAAAAAAGCGATAGAAGAGCCGCTTCAACGGCCCGAATCGCATACCCAGCGAATACCAATGCTCGTTCCAAACGGTTGCCTTTCCGAAGAGCTTACCGATGAATGCCGCCCAGAACCGCTCATATCCAAAATGAGTGTACACAGCATCAATTCGATACTCGCGAAAGATCCTGCGAAACAACAAAATATTTTCGATTACGTTGAATTTAGATATTGTACCAACAATGTATGAAACCTTGTTGCTTCTGAGGTGCTGGACATAAACAGGCTCCTTGAGTGTTGCACGGCTTTCTGGCTTCGCAAAGTTATCGTAGTTTGACGAAATGTCGGGCACTAGCCATAGAAACTCCATGTTTTTGTTTTCAGCGGCGCACAACTCTACGAACGACTGCTCGATCTCGGAGTAGGTGTCGGCCACGAATCCCGGGACGAACAGGATGCGCGGTTTTTCTTCCGCGAGACGCGCCGTAACCCAGTTGGACCGCATTTTTCCGATACCGAAGAAAGTTACTTAGAACGGGCGTTGTTTGAAATGCCTGACCAAACGAGTAATCGTGCGCGCCGCAATACCTTATCCAGGAGATTAGCTGCGACTGGCAGGACACCGCATTGCTTGACGGCGTAAGCGATGGACTTCAGCTTGTTCTGCCGGCTACCGATGTAACCCAAGAAAGTGTCAGCCAGGTGAAACTTGAACCACCACACTCCAAAAAATTCGCGATGCTTGCGCAAGATGGCCGTGCGTTTGTCGAGCTCAGTGCCGCTAAGAAACTTCGCCTCGTTGGTCATGCGGTCATGACCACCTTCGTTATATATAAGCAGCGGCTCGGCAACCCATCCTATTGAGTAGCCCTGAGCGATACGTATGAAGGCGTCCCAGTCCTCACCCTGTCTGAGACTCTCGTCGAACATTACATTGCGAAGGGCCGGCGTTCTCATCATAAGGCCCGAGGGGGCGAAGCTCCCTCTCTTCAAGTCTTTCAGCGTAATTGTGGGATCCCGGTGAACCCTGAGCGCCTTCCCATTGACGTCGGCGATACAAGCCACGGCATCATAGCCTTTGATCGCCTCCAGTTGCCGTTCGAGTTTATTCGTACGCCACTCGTCATCGTCATCCAAGAACGCTATGTATTCACCGGCCGCTGCACGTATGCCGGTATTTCTGACTGCGGGTAGTCCCTTGTTAACATCGTGACGAATGTACCTTATTCGAGGATCAGGAATCGCGCGAACCACTTCCCCGGTGTTATCGTCCGAACAATCGTCGATGACCAGTATCTCAATGTTACGGTGCGTCTGCTGGCGAACACTCTCAATCGCGCGTTGAACAAGACCAGGCCGTTTGAAAGTCGGAATTATTACCGTAACCAGTGGATTTTCGGTCACGGCTGACTTCCCCTCCGTTTCGTTTCTGTCGAGGCGGATTTTGAAAAAGAGTCGCGTAGCTTAATTGCCACCCGTTCTACCAACAAACACGCAACGTTCATGGCGCCGTAGCGACGTGCCGTAAATGCAAGCAATGCAACCTTGTCCCGTCGGTGCTTGATGCCATAGAGTAACGACCTGCACATATGGCGCTTGAACAATCTCCTACCGAAGAACTGCCTGTGCTTGTACACCATACAAAACTGCTGCTCTAACTCTGAAGCCGATATGTCGAGAATGCTGTTGGTAATACGGCGATGGGTTCCTGCATTATATCGTACAAGCGCTTTGTTCAGATATACGATCTTATGTTTCAGCGCAATACGAATGAAAAAATCCCAGTCCTGGTAACGTGGCAGGCTCTCATCGAACATTGTTTCTTTCAAAACATTGACCTTAGTCATCAGCACTCCTGTTCCACCACCAGTAAACTTACCTCGCCGAAGATCCTCAGGGTCCACTGTCTCTTTCGATTGGCCTTCGTGCAAGCCACTGCCCGGTTCCGTCGATGCGCACAATACCACGTCGCAATTTTGGAGGACCTTTATCTGCTCCTCGGTTTTCTCCGGCTCCCACTCGTCATCGTCGTCGAGAAAGGCAACGTATTCGCCAGTTGCCGCACGGATTCCGCTGTTTCGAGCCGCCGAACCACCCTTATTCGTCTGATGGTGGATATACCTAATTCGCGAGTCTTTGAATTGCTCCACAACCTCTTGCGTGTTATCTCGCGATGCATCATCCACCACAATGACCTCGAGTCTGGAATAGGTTTGAGCCAACACGCTGCTAATAGCGCGCTTCAATAGCTGCGCACGCTCATGAGTGGGGATAACAACGCTGACCAGGGGTACAACCTTCGTTACCGTCGTTTCCCTACTGCCGGATGGTGTATGTCCGCCAATTTCTACCAATGAAAATTCAACTCCCAAAGCACGAAACCGCCAAAGTCATCGACTGCCCGTGCATGCAAGCCTTTTTGATGCACATCAGTCATCGACATTCTCTCAATCAAAGATTAAAACCTATCTCAAAAACGGTGCGCCCTGCGCACCGATCTACAGCTTAATCGAAGCCATTGGTGCGTGGGACGCACCCTACGAAAATCAAAACATGGCATTTTGAGATAGGTTCTAATCTGTTGCCTTGTACAAATCCGCCAAATGGATCGGGGCCGCCGTTTTTAGCGATTCGATTACCGCCAACGTTGCCAAGGTCGTATCGATCAACTCTGTCAATGAAATCGGCAATGGATTGGCAGACTTCACACACTCGATGTAGGCATCCATTTCCTCTTTTTGTCCCTTGTTCACCCGCCACCGGTTTTTCGAGGATCGATCACCTTCGTAGTAGGTGACAGATTCAAAATTGTGCATTTGTGCCGTCACTCCGCCACCGAATACTTCGAAGAACTCCTTCGGTGACTTGGGACCGCCTTGCGTAAGGTACAATATGTTTCCAACCGACCCGTTTTCGAACTGCATCACGATCGCGATATTCTCCAGATCATCGACAGTCATCTTTTCTGGCCGCAACGACTGCGCAAAAACTGAAACGGGACGTGAACCGCTTATAAATGAAATCGTGTCGATAAAATGACCGCCCTCACCGACAAAACGTGAACCTTCGTTGCGATCAAGATACCATGATCCGGACTCCAGTTGGCCCGCGTGTATTCGATAGTGAACGGTCAACGGCGCCTGTACCTTTCTGAAACGCTTCGCGATCTCCGCCACGACCGGCGCAAAACGCCGGTTGAAGCCGACCATCAAGCGATCATTGCCCGATTCTGCGATCGCTTCTCTGATCAGCTTCACTTCCTCAAGGTTGAGCGCCAGCGGTTTTTCCACATACACCGCTTTGCCTGCCCGTATGGCCTCCACGACCATCCGGGCATGGGAAGAATGGCGCGTTGCAATGACAACCGCGTCAACGTCGGCACTCTCGAGTAGCTCCTTGTGATTCGTCGTTGCCCGTCGGAAACCGAATTTCCGCCTGGCGTCCTGACCGGACAGTCCTGACGCCGTCGCGACGCCGTCCAGGACTACAGCGCGATTCGCCTTGAGGTGCGGCAATAACATCGTGGACGCGTAATTGCCGGCTCCTATCGCCGCCAATCGCACAACGCCATCCACCCGAGTCCTTCCAGCCACCGCGCGCGCTGCTGTAGCGGTGGGGAGGCTTTTGCGGAAGTCCTCTTCCAGCGCATATTCAAACACCGTTCCGAGACTGTCTCCCTTGCCTTCCGCGAGCTCCTGGTAGACATGCTCCGCCTCCTCAAATGACCGGACGGAGGAGATGATCGGCTCGAGCTGCACCCGCCCGTCGGTGACGAGGTCCAGAAAGGACGACATGTTTCTTCTCTCGGTCCAGCGCACATAGCCAATCGGGTAATCGAGGCCCTGTTCTTCATACTGGGGGTCGTAGCGTCCTGGTCCGTAGGACCGGGAAAACCGCACATTCAATTCCTTCATGTAACAATCGTTCCACGGCAGATCGAGCTTCGTCTTGCCGATATCCACGATGCGGGCGCGGTCGCGTGCTATGCTCACCGCAAGCTCAAGTGGGCCATTGCTCGATCCTCCCGCCGTGATGAATACAGTATCCGCTCCGTGTCCATCGGTCATGCGCCCAACAACGTTTCTGAGCCTTGGATCGTCCGGCCCCACGGCCGCGGCTGCCCCGCACTTTAATGCCAGCTCGCAGCGTGCTTCGACAATATCAACGCCGATGACTGTCACGCCGGCGGCCCGGAGTATCTGAACCAAGAGTTGTCCCAGCAATCCAAGTCCCACCACGCAGGCGGTTTCGCCCAATTGCATCTCCGCCTGCCGGAATCCCTGCATGGCGATCGCACCGACAGTGGCAAACGCTGCGTGCTTCGTCGAAACAGAATCCGGTATCGGGACGACGAGATTTTTTGGGACGAAATTCACCTCAGCATGGTTCGCATATCCGGCGCCGCCACAAGCGACGCGCTGTCCAACACGGAACTCCTCAGCTCCAGAACCTACTGCGATGACTTCCCCGGACAGGGAATAACCGAGGGGCGTTAGCTTATCCAGCTTGTTCATCACCTTCTGATAGGTCGCCGCCAATCCTTGCTGACGAAGTGTGTTGAAGACTTTTTTAACCTGATCCGGGCGCGCACGCGCTTTTCCCAGATACGACATCTTCCCTTCCTTGACCTTCATGCCTTCGGTACCGGCGGAAACCACGCTGTAGTGTGTCCGCACCAAAACGCCGCCACCCCGGACAGCGGGGACATTTGTTTGTTCCAGACGTATCGCTCCCGTCTTGTAGTTTTGACTAACCTGTTTCATTTTTCCTGCTGCCTCGAATGTTTGATTGGAGATATAGCTTATCTACCGTAAAAACCAGCACTACACTCTATCCCGCGACACCATGTCGCTCCAACCAAAGCCCCAGCGTCAACAGGTTCCAGGTCTCGTAGTTCCGGCCGTGCTGCTGTTCGGAACGCACGCCGGGCAACAGTTCACGCAGTTTCGATCCATCGGCGAAGACCCGCTGCGACAACGTCCTGACCTCCGGAAACTCCAGCCATGCCTGGAACGGGGCGGCAAAACCCTGTTTGCCGCGCTTGTGTAACAAAGCTGGCCAGTATTGCTTAAGCGCGTGCTTGAAAAGGACCTTGGTCTCATCGTCCTTGACCTTCAACACAGAAGGCAATGACAGCGAGAATTCTACAAGATCACGATCCAGAAATGGGGCCCTCGTCTCGAGCCCATGGGCCATGGCGGCGCGATCCACTTTGACAAGGATGTCGCCTGGCAGGAAAGACATGAGATCGAAGTACAGTACTTCATCCATGCCCGTAGTGCTGGCGGGAGGTCGGTAGTATTCGCCGGGAAAGTAAGAACTCGATGCCATGCTCTGTTCCGCCCACCAGCTTCGCCGGCTCTCGCCCGCCACCGTAATCTCTCTGATATATCGCCTCCAAGGTTGGGGGGTCCGTACCGCAATACCGATAGCGCGCGAGTAACGGTCGAGTGATCGGACCTTATTACCGACAAGGCGGCTCACGCTTCGCAGCACGAGCCACACAAACCAGGAGGCCGATACCTCCGTCGATTTGGCCAACAGTGGGTACCAAGCATACCCCCCGAAAAGCTCGTCCGCGCCGTCGCCGGTGAGAACCACCTTCACGTTCCCCCGCGCGTACTGGGATATGAGGTACGTGGGTATATGCGAGGGGTCCCGGAAAGGTTCGTCGTAAACTTCCGCCATGGTTTGAAGCAATTGGGCCACGGGCGGTGTCCCAAGATCGATGTCGTGATGTTCGGTACGATAAAGCTCCGCCACCGCGCGGGCGTACGGCAGTTCGTTGATATATTCTCCGAACCCCACCGAGAAAGTCTTCACGGGTTGACTGGAAAGTTGCTGCATGAGAGCCACTATAGTGCTCGAATCGTGTCCGCCGCTCAGGAAAGCACCGACTGGAACGTCAGCGACCGTTTGGCGTTGCACCGCCTGTTGCAAAAGCTCCCGCATACGGACCGCCGCATCGTCCAAGGTCATCTGTTGTGCATCGAAACGCACATTCCAGTAGCGGGTGACTCGCAACCCTCGATCGTCCCACTCGAAATAGTGCCCCGGCGGGAGTGAATGGACATTTTGATAAATTGTCCGATCAGGAGGGACATAACCGAACGCAAGGAACGCATCAACAGACATGAGATCGAGACAGGGGACAATAAGATCCGAGGCAAGAAGCGCCTTGATCTCCGAGGCAAACAACAACGACCCCGTGGGCGCCATCGCATAATAAAGCGGTTTCTCGCCAAATAAATCACGGCCGGCAAAAAGTGTTCGCTTTTTCGTGTCCCAGATCGCAAAGGCGAACATCCCACGGAACCGGTCAAGGCACTGCGTGCCCCATTCCGCATAGGCGGACATAATCACTTCGGTGTCAGAATGAGTATTGAAGCGATGCCCTTTCTTCAGCAGTTCCTCGCGCAGTTTCTGGTAGTTGTAAATCTCGCCATTGAACGTGATGGCATAACGCTCGCTCGCATCCTTCATTGGCTGCACGCCGCCCTCGAGATCGATGATGCTCAGGCGTGTGTGGCCAAGCTGACACTCACCCAGATTCAGTATCCCGTGCCCGTCAGGACCGCGGTGCGAAAGCGACGCGACCATGCGCTCAACCGCCTTAGTGTCTTCTTTTGATTTGACGCCGATGATCCCGCTAATTCCGCACATGGTCAGCTACCGTGACCCCGCTGAATGGGTCGAGGTATTCCGCCATTTCCCGTATTCACAATCTTCGACTCATCAGTCACCACCGGTGATCCACAACCTGCCATCGGTGTTTGTTCGCCATATTGCTTGAGTAAGGTTGTGTACAGTTTAACAAGTTTTAAACTTAGTCCACCGATGTCAAACTCAGTCTCAACCTTGCGCCGCGCGGCGCGGCTCATTTGCGGCCAGATTTCCGGATGGTCGCAGAGATAGATGATTCGCTCGGCAAGATCGTTAACACTTCGCTCGGCAACCAGAAACCCAGATTCACCATCGGTCACCAATTCAGGGATGCCGGCGTGTTTCGTGCTGATGACTGGAAGCCCCACGGCCATGGCTTCCTTGATGACATTCGGAATTCCTTCTTCGTCACCATCCTCTGCAGTGACGCTCGGCGCCAGCAGGATATGGGATACCTCCATCATTGCCACGATTTCTTGGTGGCTCATCCAATCATGCAACCGGACTTGCGTGCCGACGCCAAATTGCTCGATCAAACGTTCGATCTCAATACGAAGTGGCCCGTCACCGACGATGTCGTAAACAACCGTGCGCCCCGATGCAATAACCTGCGCTACCGCCTTCAGTGCATACGTGACGCCTTTTTTCTCGACAAGGCGGCCGATGGACACCATCCGGTTCGGCTGTCTTTCGCGGAACCGAGGTTCGGTGTATTTGAACTTTGCGCAGTCAATTCCAGAATGTAGTACGTGGATTTTCGACGGATCGCAGCCCGCTTCCATCAGCCTTCGGGCCAGATAATCGCTCACGGGAAGAAGTAGCTGGCCCATACGGAATAGTTCCGCATATCTTCGAGGGTCGGCTCGCAGGTTTTGAGTAGCGTCATAACCTCTGAAAGATGTCACCAATACACCCTCGATAGCGCCAACCTCTAGGAGTTCCAGCGCGTACAGACCGAACGGTCCAAACTGGGCATGCACAATGTCGTATTTTCGTTCTCCGATGCGTACGAAAGTTAAAGCGGCATGCAGCAACCACAACGACATCGCCAGGCGACCATGCCGTAATACATTGAGCGAGCGTGCTACGACCCGCGGTGCACGCCAGCCGTACATGATCAGAAGCCCAAGCAGCTTGAACAGTCGGACAGCATAGTTCTTAGGTGGGGAAATTGAGTGTGTACGTCTTGATAATCCACCAATCTCGATATGCGCGGATGTATTTTTCTCCGAATGATCAGTAGTATAGATAGTTACGTCATGGCCGCAATTCTCGACACCCAGTATCTGGTTCGCCACAAATGTTTGCGACGGTGCCGGAAAAGAACCAACAATGTAAGCGACCTTCACCGCACTATGTCCTTGTCAAAAACAACGTTTATCCACAGCCTTGTAGAACTGAAAATGGCGCCTCGATAATGAAGATGCAAGGTCATCTTTATTCGACCCACACCGGTATCTCCAGCAACTTTCTTTTGATGCGGCGCAGACCGCGATAAAGTGCGGTACTGTGGAACACCATACCGACAGGCGGAAGGTACCGCCAGTTAAACAGTCGGTAGACGATCGTATACGCCTCGAGTCGCTCATTAAGTCGCTTCTGCTGTGTCTCGAATTCGTCCGCGACTGGTAACCGTGCTTAGAGTAACAGCGGGCTCTTCCGTAGAACATCTCTTCATATTCCATATCAAAAGCCTCACGGATTAACCAATATATAGATCCGCGCCTTTTGAGGTATCCATCAAATCCGGGAGCATCGATATATTCCGTCAGATTGGCGGGGCGATATTTGTCCAGGGCGCAGTATTCGAGGCTATTACTCTACTACAAGCTAAAGGCGATCTTTGATCGTCTCGTGCACCGCTTCGGCGATAATCTGGTTTCCATAGGGGCTAGCGTGAAACATGAATGGCCTAAGATTGAATTTCGCGCGGTCGAACGGTCGTTCAATGATGTTGACTACTCTTAGTCGATCCAGGTCACCGCGTGCCCGTACATGGGCGACGTAATTGCTGTAATCATAAGTTCCATTACGTTGTTGTAGCTTGACTGCATCACTCGTCGGTATGAAAAGCACTACGCCTACAAAATCATGCTGGCGGGCGAGCGACTGGAACTCTTCGAGAATACGATCCAGTTTTTCGACCGCCGCATCAAGTTCGTAGAGATTTGGCCGGGGACCAACAGACAGGTAGTAATGCGTCGCTCGTAGGAATGCAAGCGTATACGGAAACCTAAACACCGCTTTTCTCTGGTTAAGGGCGTACCAGTAATCTGCCTGCCGCGCCTTGTCATACGCGCGATCGTAATCCTCAAGCAAATTTGACTGAAAAACCAAAGGATTTGATAACCATTCAAGTTTTCCATTACGATTGTGTAACATGGGCTTAAAGCCGAGTCGCATTGAGTCCATTGATCCACTATAAAACGGGCGATAGGAATTCATCAGGCGGTTAATGTTTTCACTAAACACCCCGAGCACTACTATGTCGGTGCGGTATTTTGGCAGATTCTGCTTAAGACGTAGCAGCGCCTGATCGGTACCGTAACCACCGACTCCCCAATTCTCTACATGGCTGTTAGTCAATTTTGATAAGAAGTACGACCAAGTCTGGTCATCATTCACTTGATCGCAAAAAGTAAAGGAATCCCCATATGCAGATATTCTTACGAGTTTAGCCGCATAGGGGTTTCGACGGGCACGTTTACTGTCGATCGTATAGGACCAGTGAATACCATTTCCGTCGGGCGATAATTCATCGTGGCTATTCGACGGCGGAATCCACCCTGTTACTTTATCGTAGAAGCCGACCCGGAATCTTTGGAGCTCTTGCAGAGTGACGCTGTTCCGAAGCGCATCGTAATCGTCATAAATAAAACTTCTTTCCTTTCTGCTTATTACCAAAACAAATGATGCGTAAGTGAGACCTTCGATTATGAATAAGACGACAAGTATCGTTGCGATGTGGAGCTTGTAACGTTTTAGGAGATTGATCAACACGAGAATTGGTTTCTAATATTCCGATTGTTGACTACAGTTTTTTATCTGCGTGACGTGCACATGGAGTAGCGGAACGGTTCAGGTATTTCTGGATAAAAAAACAGAGAGACTTCAATATTTAATTTCCCTGCCGATATGGATGATGTTCCGACTTGGTATCGGCCATGACTATGGCATGGCTGTTAAAAGCCCTGTTTTTTAAGCGTGCGCCAGATACTTACTCGACCCATGCCGGCATTCCCATAATTTTTCTTTTTATGTAGCGTAGACTGCGATAGAGCGAAGTGCTGTGAAACAACATGCCGACGGGCGGAAAGTATTGCCGATTAAACTGTCGATAAACAATCATATACGCCTTGAGTCGCTCCCCCGGAGCGCGCACGTCGCTCGCGCGGCTGTAGTTGACGTTGGCAAAGAACTGCAATCCACGGTTGCGCACCTCGGCCTGCTTGTCGGGTGCCAGTTCGCACAGCAGGTCGAGTAGCTCGAGCGAGTCTTCGCACCACTCCCGCACCCGGGCCACATGCGTCCACTTGCCGCCGTGTTGCCGTGCACTCGCCTTCGTTTCCTCGATATCGATTCGCCCCATTGTCGCAGCTAATTTGGCCGTGGCAGCCACGTCCTGAAAGAGGTTGTGTCGCGAGTGAAGCCCCCCGATCCGTTTGAGACCCTCGCAATGATAGAGGGTACTGCACACATAAAGTGGCGTCTTGCCCGAAAACCACCCAAGGAAGAAATCGGCTGTTGATAAACCAGCCACAAGATTCTTGCCCTCATTGATCACGGTACCATTTGCATTAATGATACGCGTTCCTGTCCGGATGATTCCCACCTGAGCACTGTGTCCGGCTGCATGCATGCATGTCTCGACAAAATCACGATCAATCTTGTCATCGTCAGGAAGCATTAGAAAATAAACGCCATGCGCCTGTTGCAGGCAGAAGTTAAAGTTGTCGTTCGGCTTCATCCCTGTCTTATGACGAAAATAGCGGATGCGCTGATCACTGTAACCTGCTACCACTTCTCGTGTATTGTCGGGTGAACAATTGTCGGCAACAACAATCTCAATATTCTGGTATGTCTGAGCCAGCGCGCTTTCCAGCGTCTCTCTCAGAAAACCATTCGCGCGGTTATACGTCGGGATACCGATGGTAACAATCGGATTGCTGTTTTTAACCATCGCTACACTCTGTCAGGTTCCCTATTTTTTATCTTGTATTTGAGTTTCCAGGTACTGAAGACAGCGATATCTTCGAATACCCATTCAAACTCTATGACATCGCCCTTTCTCACATCCTCGCCAGTTAGCCTGACACACACATTCTCGAAATGGGTCCTTGGACTCAACGGTGACGTATCGAAGGATATTTCATCGTCGAAATTAACGCGAAAATAGATACTGAGGACATCGAGGCGTCCGTCACGAGTTACCTTTTTCACATACGTGAGTCTGTTTGGCACATCGCCTTTCTTCATGGTCTCGAGATCTATCGAAAACAGTTTCTCGGGATCACAGAGAAGATGCTTCACCTGGTATGGCCAAATCCGTTGCTGCAGGTAATCGGAGATGGTGCCATCATTTTGAAACTTCTTCCAGTCTTCGCTCATGTCAAGCAGGGCGTCGAACCGGATGCCGTGCAGATTTAACTGCCAGATAAAATGGATTCGGTATTCATCGTTGAGGGTCATGGGTTCAATGAAGAAGTCAAACCTGGCTGGTATGATCTTTCCGCCCTCCTCCAACACCCGATCGCGCAACTCCGTTATGTTGTCAACGAACTTCTCATCGAACAGGTAGTAGCCGATCTGCTCATGCAGAATGACGCTTACTTTAGCGGGAGGGTTGAATTCCCTACTATGCAGCTTCAGGAAATCAATATTAATCCTGTTATTACGCTGAGCGATGAGCTTGGCCGAGTCAATAATGTCCGAGTGGTCAATTGCGTAGATCTTTTTTGGATCTTGTTGCGAAGCAAGCAACGCCAGGAGTCCCGTTCCCGTTCCCATGTCTACGACTGTGTCATTTTTTCTAACGTATTTCTGGATCGCACGATGGTATGCGTTCACACGCACGGCGTCCGACAGCATGATCTCGTGGATGTAGTAATTACGAAATGTATCACGGCTCCACTTCTCATGCAGAGCTCGCTGTACTACGGGTTGTTCTCTTAACCATTCCTTTATTCTCAATAGCAGGCGGATCGTGATATTTATTAGGGCATTCATTTTATTCGTGCGCTTATCTCAGATCAGAATGGGTTTCATTTTACCCTTGGACAGTGAGCAACCTCAGAGCAAGGCGCACGTACTGGCAAACATATCGTCACCGGCCTCATCGTTAAACGCGGCCTTGTACCCGGCGCGCGGCATGCATAGGCGAACAGATCATCTGACTAGCGCGCATATTGGGGGTAGCGCAGTAAATGCCGTGATTCCCTCACGGTGCCAGAATCCTCCCGTCTCGGAGCACGTTAGTCCGCGTGGTATCGGCTCGCGTAAGAAGATTTTTTCAACATCAGTCGATTAGGGAAGCCCTGTATAAGTACCATTCGCCCGTCGCAGACAGGAATTGAAAATTTCATTTGGAATAACCGGTGGTTGCTGCCGGAAAAACGTATTCGCGGATCTGCATAGCTACGGACAATAGACTCCATGTTGTCGGTTGAACCGTTGTCGGACACTACAAACTCCAGGTTCGAATAACTTTGGCCCAAAGCGCTTTCAAGCGTTTCCCGCAGATATCTATTCACTCTGTTGTACGTCGGGATGCCGATAGTGACCAGAGGAAAGGTTTAGTTGCTCATATCAGCATGACATCAGTAGTTAATGGATCGTCAACATGTTGCCGGTTTGAAAGCCGATCGCGACATGAAATCTCCATAACTTTAATTCGATGCCATCAATAAATATTTCCCAGAACGTCCGAAACAAGAAAAAACGGTGACATATGCTGTGGTAGCTTAAAGGTTTTAACTGGCAGAGGAGATACAAGAGAATCAATCCTTCGGTTATTACAGGGCCGGGTAACGATTCTCCCAACATTAAACGACGGCATTTTTCACTTCAGTATTTGCTTTACGTGAACACGGTTTCATGAATTCAGGTGTGTAGGTCGTAGCGATAGGCTGCTCCAATTCCGAGATTCTCTCTTCAATCTTCCTGAATAGCGATTTGTTCTCATTGATGAAAAGCTCGTACCACAGAATGAAACTAATCGCGTTCCAATCCGTTCTCAACTGTTCATGTCGACGGAAATCAATGTAAGGATTGCGCGCCTCTGTCAGAATCAAATCAACGATCTGGCGATAATTCACAAAGAACTTTTCGTAAGGATACGGAAAACCCATTTTAATCCGGCGCCACACGACGTCGGCCGGCAGGATATCCTCCATCGCTTTGCGCAGGATCCACTTGTGCCAGCCGTGGCGTATGAGATAGGTAACCGGCATCCGCGCCGCCGCTTCGACAACACGATAATCGAGGAATGGACAACGTGCCTCAAAAGGCATGCCCATATAGTTCTTCTCGCCTGAGCGCAGCCAGTAAGGTATCTGGGTGTTAACGATCTCTTCCCGCAACCACGCCGACAGCGTAGCAGCGTAGTATTGCCTTCCCGGTGTGCGGAGGTTTCTGATTTTTTGGTTTTCGAGCATGGGGATCGCGGTCTTGATCCGGCGCACCAGGGGCCTTAATCCCAGCATCCCCAATATTTCCTTTCCGATGGCGGTCAGGGTGTGCTGGCGCTCTGTCCAGTGCACGGCGTTATCGACAAAATGCCCCAATCTGCCATGAATAAGATTTTCGATCTGGGCCTTCCAATAATAGCGTGAATATCCGCCAAACATTTCGTCGCCGGCCGCACCGGTGAGCGCGACTTTAGTCCCGGCAGCGCGCATAAGCGACCAGATCACCTGACTCGTCTGCATGTTCGGTGAATGGTACGGCTCTTCCTGCAGCTCGGTGAACACCGTGATTCCCTGCCAGAAACCACCGAACCCGGGCTCGAGCACGCGGTAGTCCGTGTTGTATCGGCTCGCGACGGAGCGGGCGAACGGCTCCTCATCCCACTGCGACTCGGCGAACTTCACGGTGTAGGTGGTGATCCGGCCGGGATGGTGCCTGGCGGCAAGCGCGAGCACGGTGGAAGAGTCCAAACCCCCGCTTAGCTCTAAGGCGAGCGGCACATCGGCGCGCAGTCGGATACGCACCGCATCGTCGAGCGTCTCGCGCACCAGCCGCATCGCCTCGGGGACCGAGATATCAGTCTCATGCAGGCGTTCGCGTGGTACTTCCCAATATGTCCGAATGTTGTTCGGAAAATTATTATCAACGACTGTCCAGCAGGCCGCCGGCAGGCTTTGGATCCCATCGAAAAAAGTGGAGTTATCGAGATCGCGCCGGCCGTCCACGCACCAATGCCAGATTGCTTCTTCATTGACCTTCCGGCTGCTCGACACAGCCGGGACCCGGAGCAGCGATTTGATCTCCGATGCGAAATAGAGCTTTGACCCGAACTGCGTCCAATATAGGGGTTTCTTGCCAAGCCGGTCGCGGCTGAGAATCAAGCGCCGCTTCCTAAAATCATACAGAGCCAACGCCCAGAAGCCGTTGAAGCGGCTGAAGCAGCCGGTATCCCAGATGCGGTAAGCCTCGAGCAGGACCTCGGTATCCGAGGTTGATCGGAATGTAACACCAAGTTTCACGAGTTCCTCGCGTAGTTCGATATAGTTGTAAATCTCGCCGTTGAACACCACGCAGCAAGAACCGTCCTGAGAAAACAGCGGCTGGTGGCCGCCGGCGGAGAGGTCGATGATGGAGAAACGCCGGTGGGCCAGACCGATGTTAGCGGAAAAATCTCCCGCTGAGGAAATTGACGGCAGAGCTGTGCGCACCGATTCCGGACTCGCCGGTCCCGAATAAGCCTGGTAGCGCGACGTGTTCTGATTGATCAACACATAGCCCTCATCATCCGGGCCACGGTAGTGAATCGCGTCCGTCATGGTCTTGAGCAGCCCCGGCAAGACCACGGCGCCGCTTAGATCAACTATACCTACGATGCCGCACATTCAGTTTTCCTCTTAGCTCTTGTCATTGTCCTGTTTCTCTTATGCCGATCGACACATATCAGCGATAACGAATGAAGTGCGCCGCGTGGCGCAGCAACTGTTCGGAACCGCGCAGGTATCTCCCCATCAGCGAGGGTTGTTTGTGGGGATTGATCGGTGCACCCAGTACCTCGGGCCAAAGATGTTCGATCATGCGCGCGAAGAACGGAGGCTTCAATCCCTTGCGGTAGCGTGACGGAACCGACAACATCAGCGTCAAGAGTTCGCGCGAATTGAACGGCGTAAAGATGTCCTTCCAGGCCATGTCGAACTCCAGTTGCGTCGTGGCCAACCAGCTGCCGCAACTTTGTTCCCATTCGAACAGATCGAGTCGATTAATTCCGTCTACCACGCCGACGTCTTGCAACCACTTCTCAAAGTAACGTTCGGTAAATTCGTTGCGCCCGCCCATCTCGCAGCGCGACAAATAGGCGGGCGTGACGTGCTTGCGGTCGAAGAACGGCAATTGCTGGCTGCCCTGACACCGCGCGACCTCGCCGCCGCTGCCCGTTACTACGACTTTCTTTCTTCCGAAATGCCCGAAGATGGCTTCCGCGTCCGGAGCGTAATAATCGTGCGCCAGATAGACGTTCGATTTGAATATCCGCCCGAACTCGGGGGTCGTCGTCACGGGCGCCAGGATTACTTCGTGCTTCAGACCGAGCTGTGCCAAAAGCGCTGACGGAATCGCAATGTCGGGGTTATCGTCGGACATGTTCCATTTACGCACGGTGACGAATGACACCCTATCCGCAATGTCCTTGCAAGCAGCCAACACCACGCGACTATCGATTCCGCAGGTGACGGCCACCGCCAAGTCGAACCGATTGGCGGCGGCTCGAATCAGTCCGCGGAGCAAACGGCCCGTCCTCAACACGCCTTCTTCCAGCGCCAGCGCCGGCAGCGTCTGGGTGGGCCAAAAGCGCCGCGATACCCCGTGCCGCAGATCGAGGGAATGATTGGGTACCAAACGCCGAATGTCGCGAAATGCCGAGGCCGTCATCGGCCATTTGTATTCCCGGTCCGTGCGAAAAATCTCCGAGTCCATGTAGGCCTGCGCGGCATCGTCAACCGGTAGGCCGAGCATGGCCGCGCCAAGGCCCGCCTCGGACATCGCGAAGACCTCGCCCACGGCGCCGGGCAGGGTATGGAACACCTGACGCAACCCGAAAGAGTCGTTGAACAGATGCGCCTCATCTCCAGCGACCGCGACGATCGCCCAGCGCCCGCCGAGCGAATCCGTCGCCGCGATCAAGGCAGCGAGCGATTCGCACCGATCCAGCAGTCGCGTGAGTATTTGCCGATCGTCATCCTCCGGTGCGTACGGATCGAGCATATGCCCGAGCAAGGCCAGAGTCTTCGCGCCGGTTCCGACCTGGACCACGTTGAGCGCCGGATGCGCCGTGAGCTTTAGCCGCGGCCCCACGACGACCTGCGTCCAATCTTCGAGCCCGGGCGCGAACTCCGGACCGATTATGAACTGGTTGCACCGGAACAGCGAGCGGTACGGGTTTTCGGTCAAGCCGAACGATCGTAATACCGACTTGGTTCGTGCCTCCATCGTTTCCGAGTTACACTTGCTTGACTATCACCGACGCGGTTTTTACCTACACCGCGCGTTCATAAAGAAGCGTACATCGGCGGCATGCCGAGGCGTTCGGCAACGGACAACATTGTCTCCAGCAGCACCCGCCAGTTGAATGGTGAAAAATCATTTTTCCAGGCAATATCGAATTCCAATCAAGCTGCCGTTCTCTCGTTGAATCTGGCCCACCATTGCATCAGCTGGGGGTCTTTTTGGGGTCCCAGGAACACCTTGCCCCAACCGCGGATGCGGTAATAATTCACCGTACGCTCGGGTTCCTCCCCGGTGCGGATACGTACCTTAAGGGCGATCACATTGTCGAATCTGACCAGCGAAAAAACCTCTTCAATTCCTTGTTCCTTTAAGATCCGAAAACTAAGCCGTCTGATCAATTTTCCAAGTCCCTGCCCTCGAAATTGCTTATAAGCATAAAGGTCATATACAAATGCCTGCGTGGCTTTCAACGGAAGAAACGGTATTTCCCACGAGGTACGGAGGGGATCGCACCAAGTGCAACCCGAGCGAAACGAAATCCACTGATAACCGACGAGTTCCTCGCCCTTCATCAGACATAGACAGCGATCGCCGTACGCGGCTCTCCTGGGATAAGCCGTGGGCATATCGGCTTCAGGATGTTTATCCATGAACGCTATTTCCTCCACGCTCGCCCATTTCCATCGATAAGGTGTCGGTATCGGCACAGGCTGGACGTTATTCAGTGTTTTTCTAAACAAAATAGTGTTGCCGTAAAACTTCCAGCGCGTAGGCGCCAGCCGTACCGCCAAGTTCAGCATTCGGTAGAACATATTCCAGCGTTGCTGCATCGGGCGATCACTTCGTTCTTTGCGTTTGCACTTCTTGCCAAGTCTTGGTTCGGTTAGTGTAAATACTGATCTTCCGTGGAGGCTGACTGACAACGAAATTTTGCCAAGGCTACGGAGCTACACGGATGAGAGAACAGGCGCCGGTCTCAGCTCGATACTGCCGGCGAGGTCAGCTGGAACAGGAATTTCCTCGCGCTGCCCGCCCAGGAGATAGATATTCAATCGTTCCATCCCCGGAACGTAGTAGCTTCGGTGTAGTTGCCTCAACGGCTGCTCTCCCACGAACGTCTCGCTCTCCAGGAAAACGGTGCCCGAAAACCCCGAGTCGGTCCGCGCAACAAAAGGATTATTGACCAAGAACGCTTTTACTCCCGGCGAAACTCGTCCGCATCGCAGCCAAAATCCCTTGGCAACGCTTCTGCCCGCAAAACGCAGGCCCCATCCTTTTTTGAATTGCAGCACGCCGTCGTTCAGGAACGCCCGCGTGTCGCCGGCGTAGACGCGTTCATAACCTTGCTCGCTGAAATACAGCATCTTGTAGTAGTACATCGCCGTAATCGCGCCTGCCTTGACGTGGTCGCGATTTCCATCCTTCACACCCAGGATCCACCAGTGCGCGCGGTGCGGTTCGTGGATAACGATCGAGCCCGCGACACAGTCGCCGTCTCGTTTGACCAGGCACAATTCGCTGCGGCCCATTTCCTCGCGCACTCGCTCATAAGGCTCCAGGAACGCGCGATCGCCGTGTCTTTGCTTCACGTACGGTATATACATCGTGTGGTAAAAGCGCTTAAATTCCTCCGGACTTTTAGACACCTCAAAATCGAAAAACCCTCCCTTGCTTCCCCTAATGCGCCGTGGATCGCGTGACGTGCCTTCACGAGACTTGAATCGCTCCAACGCCTCGGACAAGACAAATTCCGCGCCCATCCAGGTCGGTATGTAGAAACCGCCATCGTTTCCAAAGCGGTAGTAGTGCCGATCTTCCAGATCCATAACGATCAAATCCGGGTTCCCACGTCGGCAGCTGGTCCGCCGGGCGGCATTCCATATCCACGCCGTGCCGAGATCATGCTGCGCGTTTGCCCCTTCAAAAGCCAAATTCTCAATGTAATTCTTGTTTTCCAATTGCCCCATATAAAGAATACTGAGGCGCGCCCGGCTGGTGCGTTCTTGACCCTCGAGAAACCAGACACGCACCCTATAGGGATCAATAAATCCACGGACGCGGCGCACGGCTTTGCGCAGCGGTCCGATTCGCCTAAGAACGTTTATTATGCGATCGCTGGCGGCGCCCATTTCGATTTACCTTTATTCGGGACACCGGGCACGCTACCGCAACCCGGGCGCATGTCCCTGGCAAAACATCTCCTTTCTCCATGTCCGGGCCTGCCCCGGTCCGAGGACAATGACGCGGTCATCCGGATTCCGTTCCTGAAGTTCCGCCGTCGGTCACACACCGCTATGCGAGGCTGCTCCACCGCTGCGCCGCTTCGTCCCACTGCTTGACGATCCGCGCCGGCGCGCCGATCGCGATGCATCGGTCGGGAACGCTTTTCGTTACCACGCTGTTTGCACCGATGATCGACAATTCTCCCACCGTTACCCCCGGCATGATCACCACGTTTTGGCCTATCCAGCAGCCGCGTTTAATGACGATCGGTGAAATCTTCCACATTTTTTGATATTTGTACGGTTCGTTGGCGTTCTCGAAGCCATGCATGCCATCCGCAATCAGCACATTTGAGGCGATCATTACATCGTCTTCAATCGTAACCTCTTGCATCGCGGCAATGGTCAGCGATCCCGTCGACGTCACGCGGTTGCCAATTACAATCTTTGGATTGAATTTTTGGACATCATGTTTTATTTCCGGATTAGACATTACATGCGAAGGATAAATCCTCTGTGGAACCAGTAGCGAACCCGGTCCGATCGATACGTCGTTACCGATATCAATTAATTGCGCATCGTATATTCGGCGTGGTAACTCTATTTTCAGATTTCTGGGATTGCTGGCGAAACGTGGAAGATCGGCTTCGGCGATCTCCTCCATCTTTTTGTAAAGACGCAACAGCATTGAGCTGACCCATTTGCGCACGAATTTTTTTATCATTGCCATTTACCTCGCGACCGGTCCTGGTAAATCAGTACATCGCCCTCGTCGTCCGGGTCGCGATAAAAGATCGCGTCCTTCATATCATTGATCAGGCCGGGCTCTATTATCCGCCCAGACAGACTGATGAGTCCCGTTTTCCCACGCATGGCTTGATTTCCAGGTTCAAAGCAAGATTGTGTCATTTCGTACCTGACCTGGCGCAACCATGCCAACGTGCCCAGCGTGACGCACATTCACAATGAGCACGGCTTGCAGCATGGTGGCTTTCCTCGGTATCCGCGGCCGTTCAGGCAACCTCGAGTTAGCGATAACGGAAGCGTTGTAACACATGCCGCGCAACGAGTCCTGCCTCGTGCAAGTATTGACTGACGGCGGACCGCTTTCTGTGCGGGTTGATCGGCGCCCCTTGAACCTCTGTCCACAATTTCTGAATCAGGCAGCGGAAGAGCGGGTAATTCGGTCCCTTGCGGTATTTCGTCGGAACCGACAACATGGCGATGACAAGATCGCGACAATTAAATGGCGTGAAGATATCCTTCCACGCCATGTCGAACTCAAGCTGTGTTGTTGCAAGCCAACTCCCACACCCTTGCTCCCATTCAAACAAATCCAACTTGTTTATGCCTTCGCCCGGACCCGCATCGTCCAGCCACATCCCGAAATGCTTCATGGCGAATCCGTTTATGGCGCCAATTTCCAGCTGGGAAAGATAGGCGGCGGTTACCCGCTTGCGATCGAAGAACGGCAGTTCCGCCCGGAACTGACAGCGACCAACTTCGCCGCCGCTTCCGGTAACGGCAACCTTTCTGCGTCGATAGCGCCCCAGAATGGCCTCCGCATCCGGACCGTAGTGCTCGTGGGCCAGGTACGTACTCGATTTAAATATCTGGGCGAATTCGGGAGTCGTTGTCACCGGGGCATTAATCACGTCGTGCTTGAGCCCGAGCTGCATCAAAAGTGTCTGGGGAATCGTGATGTCCGGGCTGTCGTCGGCCATGTGCCACTGCCGCAGCGTTACAAACGACACCTTTTCCTTGATGTCCCTGCAGGCGGCGAGCACAACCCGGCTGTCGATTCCGCAGGTGACAGCTATGGCGAGTTCAAACCGGTTGGCCGCCGCGTGCAACAGGCCGGTCAAAATACCGGCGATCTTCTCCGTGCCCTCTTCGAGAGTGACGGTACTTAACCTACTCTCCGGCCAGAACCGCCGGCAAGCACCGTTACCGAGATCGAGGTAATGATTTGGCAATAGACGGCTTATGCCCCGAAAGGGCGAACTCGCCGCCGGCCACTTGTACTCTGAGTTGATCCGAAACTCTTTCGAGTCCATATATGCGCGCGCCTCGTCGTCGACGGGCAGGCTCAGCAGCGCGGCGGCAGCGGCTGGCTCCGACATCACATACAGGTCGCCCGCAAGTTCCGGCAGCGTATAGAAGACCTGGCGTAGGCCGAATGCGTCAGTGAAAAGATACTGCGCACGTCCATGTGTTGCGATGATCGCCCAGCGCCCGCCCAAAGCGCTGGTCGCTTGCAGAAGTTGTTCGAGTGAATCGAAACGCTCGAGCAGTCCGTCCAGGATCTCTTGGTCGCCCGCCTCGGGATTATTTGGATCCAGGAGAAAACCAAGCGCCACCAAGGACTTCGTTTCACTGCTTGCCTGCGTCACGTCGAGTTCCGGATGAGCTGACAGCTTGAGCCTCAGACCCAGGGTAAGGTGTCGCCAATTGTCCATCCCGGGGGCGAATTGCGGTCCCAGCAAAAACTGCTTGCATCGAAACAGCCTGAGATACGGATTGCCCCGCATTGCAATTGAATTTAGATGTTTAGTTAGGCGTACTGTATTCATATCTAAAGACCTCTTTGGATTTGCATTGCGCACGAAACGCGCTGTTGTTGCTCATCCCTCTGGAGTGTTGCTATCTCCCTCATCAGTACTCAAAGGGCAATTGATTGTTTGCATTCACCCGCCCCAAAATTGACTCGCCATCCAACAACCCAAGTCAAAGAATTTAACCTGGCTAGAAGCCCAATTTCGGCTACTTCAAAGTTCACAGGCACGCTACCGCAACCCGGGCATAGCCCAGGAAATAAATAACGTCCATGTTTTTTCAGGCGGTCGGCTGATCTATCAGGCGCATGCTTGTCGTGTAATGGTCATGCTGGTTCAACAACAATGCCTGGTTACAGGACGCCAAAGCATGGCGCTGATCTAGCCGGCAAGAAGGGATCTTGCTGGAGAAATGCAAGTCTAGCAGGTGAACGCTTCGATTGACTGATTGCGCATTACGGGTTATGGCCACCTACACTACCAGCCAGTCATGCAGCACGGCGCCTGCTCCGCCTCTCCCCTATGTCGCGTCGGCTACGAAACTGGTAATAATTAATGTATGTACTTGCGCCACTTTACAGCAGTATGCCAATACATATAAAGAATGCCGTGTTTTCGTGTTTTTCCGTTTAAGATTCTATTAATATACAGGGACTTTCTTTGGCAATTAAACCCCCCGTATGAAGTGCAGTTTCGGTTTATGGCTGAAACAATGGAAGTTTAAGTAAGTTCGATATACCGATTTGACGTTTTAGGATAGACTACGCGTCTGCAAAAACTACACGCAGTTAAGTTGTAAGTTTGGCCGAACACTAGGTGGGAGGAGCCGCTTAAGCTTCTCTCGGGAAACAACGGAAGGTAATTAGTCTCTCATGGACAGGAAAGCCCCTACGCCAGTTTAGACGCATGGGGAGGAGACAGGTCCAGGGAGGGAAATCTATTGGTTATTTGTTTTCAGGAAAGCCAGGAGATACACGATGAAGGTATTGATCAATCTTAGGAGCCTGCTGCTCGTATTGGCCCTGTTAGCTTTGGGCGGATGCGGCGGTGGCGGTGGCGGTAGTCCTGCGCCCGCGGGAAGCACAACGTGCTTACTCGATACAGCCGCAGTACTTGGCACATGCACGTTAGGCTGAGTTTTCACCTATTCAATTTAGTATCCACATTTAACATCCGTTAGCAGGAGATCAAACATGAGTAGTATTAACAAACTTTCTTCACTTGGTTATGCACTCGGGATATTGCTGGGTGTTGCTCTCAGCGGAGTTGTGTACGCGACCGGCCCCATTACTGACACATTCTCTCCGGGTGGCACGCTTACGGCCGATAACATGAACAACATCAAGAACGCGGTCAACGACCTTCAGGGCAACGTTCCGAGCACGAGCTGCCGTACCAACGCCGGCGCCGTGGATGCAGGCGCGATCCGCGTCGGTCCGCTCTGCGTTGATAACGCGCGTCAGGCCGCGAATTCGACCTGGAATAACGCCGTTAACACCTGCCGCACCGCCGGCAAGCGGCTCATGACTCCGGGCGAGTACATCGCTGCCAAAAATGCGGGTACAGTCGCCAATATGGCTACCAACGGAGAGTTTGAGTGGGTTGATTCAGTTTCTTCTAGCGCTTCGTCGACAGACAACGATCTCGCGGATGGCTATGCTGGTAGGATGGTTGTGGGCTACATGGGGCCAGCCACCGCCGCCGCCATCGGAGGTGCTGCATTGGATGGCGATATTTTCTTTGGGAACAACGCTGCTTATGATGCCGGCTTTTCTTTTATCTTCTTTCGCTGTGCCCGCTAAGTTTACGGATTAACAAAAAAGCGGTTTTTTGAGCTGCTTACATAAGCGGTTGTTATTTGGAAAAACTGCGCTGCAACGGCGGCGCAGTTTTTTTATGGGCAGATAATTCAAAGATGGGTAGTACACCGACACTACCTGAGGCATAATTCACCATGCCTGTGCATCAACTGCATTATTTCAATATGCGTGACCTGCTAAACCTCCCATCAATAACCGCCCGGCATTTTATATCGCTGGTGCTGCTTTTGATTGGAGCTTCCGGGTGTGACGGTGGCGGGGGCACTTCTGCACCCCTCTTCAATGTGCCACCGGTGGCCAGCAATAGCTGCAATGCAATCATGGACCCTGATCCCTCTATTGTGGTCCCCCTGTCGGCAAACGACAGCAACGGTAACGCCACGATTGCATCGTACACAATCGATACATTGCCAACGAATGGAAGCCTCAGCGGATGTGTTTCTGTGCCCTGCTTGCAGTCGTGTGCAACCATCGCCCAATGCGCCAGTTTCACTTACACACCTAATGCCAGCGCAACGGGCCTGCGCGGCATGGACAAGTTTAACTTCCACGTGACAGATGCCGGCGGGCTTTCTTCCTCCATGGCGACAGCCTGGATACTCAACAATGGCAAGGTGCGCATCATGCCGCTTGGCGATTCCATTACGGAAGGAACTGGCGATCCGAACGGCGTGGGCTACCGTCGACGGCTTTTCCAGCAGCTTGAAGCGCTGGTTGGTACGGGACGTGTGGATTTTGTCGGCAGTCTGGCATCGGGTAATCCTCCAGACTTTGATCTCAATCATGAAGGTCACGGCGGATGGTGCGATGACAGTCCATGCAGCGGTGGGTTCGGAAATATCAAAGACTCCGTCCAGGGGTTTCTATCAGGAAACCCGACAGACATTGTCCTGCTGCACATCGGTACGAACGATTTCAACGTAAGCAGTGCGGGTGTGGATGGTATTCTCACTAACATCAGTACCTGGGCACAATCCAATTTTCCCGTAACGGTATTCGTGGCTCGAATCATTCCGGCTGTTGATGGCACTAAGACTGTGAATACTTTCAACGATAACGTCGCCGCGATTGCCACCGACCGGCCTGCCGTTAAGGTTTACAATGTCAATCAACAGGACGTCCTGCAGCTCCAGGGGCAACTGGACAAAGCCGACCCGACCCTGATGGGGGATAACCTCCATCCAAACCAGACAGGCTACAACATGATGGCGGATAAGTGGAAACTGGACATGCAAGGCGCGACAGTACCCGTACTGCCAACCTGCCAGTAAGCTGGTTTTATGGAAATCCACTCTTACTGCACACTATAATCCAAACTATTTCTTTAAAGTGCCATAATGTCTGTGGTCACTGCGGCAAATGCTAATCAACGGCGCCTTAAACAGCATGTGATCAATGGCATTTCAGTTCTTTAATCGATCAGTCCAACTGCCGTTAAACTCCGCAGATATCACTCAGCGCTTGAGCGATGTGCATGACGAGTGGCTGATGACCGATGCGGAACGCGCCACCCTGCATTCCTTACTCACCACGCTGAAACCACAATGCGCGATTGAAGTCGGAGTCTACAAGGCCGGCAGCCTCGCCATTCTCGCGGCGCACAGCCGGAAGGTCTACGCGCTCGATAAGGATCCGGCCTGCGAGTCCGCGTATGCCAGCCGTTTCCCCAATGTCGAATTCATCACGGGGCTATCGCAAAATACTTTGCCCAGGCTGATTGACCGGATACAAGCCTCGGGAGAAGCTCTCGAATTCGTGCTGATTGACGCCGACCATTCCGTGGAGGGGGTTTGCCGTGACATCAATAATATACTTCGTTACCGGCCCCATCGGCCGCTTTACCTCATCATGCACGACAGCTTCAACCCGGAATGCCGCGGGGCGATAATGCAAACCGATTGGTCGAGCAACCCCCACGTCCACATGGTCGAGCTGGATTTCGTCGTCGGCCGATTTGTCACCAAGGAAGAAGGCGATAGCTACCGGCAGATGTGGTGCGGTTTTGCGCTCGGCATCCTGCTCCCGGAAAAGCGCCCGGGCGATGTCATCCTGCACGAGAACGAATCCCTTACGTATCAGAGCGCGTTAAGGCATTCCATTTACCGCTTCCACAGGTGGTGGAACCCTTTTTATTCGGTTCCTCAGGCCGCCAATCGAGCGCGCCGCACGGCGGCTCGGATCCTGCGCACCCACGCACCGCAACTTTTCGAATCGCTGAATGCGCGGCATAAAAAGAACGTTTAGAAGGGTACTATTCTTCCTTTACAACTTCGCAGACTCTCATGGAGAGTGCTAGAACCTATCTCAAAATACCACGTTTCGGTTTTAGTAGGGTGAGGCGGGGTTTTGATGCGCGCCATCCCTGGCGCGCACCCCCCCGGGGGGGCGCGCTAAAGCGCGTCCAATTTCGCTCCCGGCGAAATTGTCGTGAGCGCACTTAACGTGCGCTCAC
>NZ_JBBDYL010000005.1:0-9758 GCF_040901545.1 Sulfuricaulis sp.
CCCCGTTCATTCCTGCACCCCGTTCATTCCTGCACCCCGTTCATTCCTGCACCCCGTTCATTCCTGCACCCCTGTTTGGCGCTCACGCGTTATTTATTTTACCGACATTCTGTGAAAGATGGGGACATCTGACAAGCGATTTCCGTCCGAAGGAAAAAAGTGTTTTTGCAGCAATGAGTTTCACAAGGATACCGATGCTATTTGGTAGATCGGAAAAGAGAATATTGGCCAGTCACGGCAATAAACTGACAGCCGCCGTGTCGGCGATGGGCGGGCGCGCGGGCAGCGATGTTTTGAGCAGGCGGATCACTTTGGCGGCCGTGGCCCGGTATCCCGTGAGTTTGCCCCCGTAAATCGTGACAAGCCGCACCTGCTTTGGATCGTCCGGATGCAGGACGGTCTCGCGTGAGCGGTGAAACACCGGTCCTGGCTCGCGGGGCAGCACGCGCAGCCCGGCAAAACTGTCCAGCAAGCGGTTGTGCCGATCAGGAAAATAACGCGCGACAATTTCTTGTAAATAACCGATTTCGTCCGCGCGCGGTTGCGCTCCCGCCGGGTTACCCGCAAAGGGGGTTTCAGTGGTACCGACCAGCGTTTGACCCTGCCAGGGCATGACAAATACCGCGCGGCGGTCACGGGGTGCCTCGAGGTAATACACGCCGCGGCGGGTTTCTCCTTCAACGACGATGTGCGCCCCCTGAACAAGATCCACCGGAACAATCGGCGGTCGCGGCGTCACCCGCTCAAGGGTGAGGTTCACCCACGGACCGGCCGCGTTGACCAGCGTACGCGCATGACAGGTGATCTCGTTATTGTTCCAGAGATAGCGGATTTCATATCCGTTGCTGTTGCGACTCGCCGATTGAAAATCGGCCGGGCAGTGCAGTGTCCCCCCCAGTTTCTGCGCCGAGCGTACCACCGCCTGCGTCAGCAGAGCGTCATCGGTGTGTGCATCCTCATAGCGAAACACCTTCTGCAGTTGGCGGGTATCGAGCCCGTCGAGTTCGTTCCATTGCGCTCGCGGAATGGTTTCAAAACGCGCACCGCGGGAAAGTCCGCCAAGCACCGCGTAGAGGATCAGCCCCGCGCGTATCGTCAGGGGCCGACGCTGAGTAAAAGTGTAAACCGGGATAAAAAACGCCACGGGCTGCACCAGTTCGGGCGCGATTCGCAACAGAATTTCCCGTTCATGCAGCGATTCGCGCACAAGTCCGAACTGGGCGCTTTCCAGGTAACGCAACCCGCCGTGAATCAGTTTGCTCGATCGGCTGGAGGTGCCGCTGCCGACGCCTTTCCGCTCCAGCAGCAGGGTGGAGTATCCTGCGGCGGCCGCGGCCTGGGCGACGCCCGCCCCGTGAATCCCGCCGCCGATGACCACCGTCTCGTAGCTGTCGGTTGACATCAGGGAGCAGCCGACAGGCGCGCCAAACCCTGCACCATCTCGCCGATGGCGAAGGTTTCGATAAAATCCGCGCCGCGCGCGGCCAGGTCCAGCGCCACGACCGGATCCGCCACTTCGAAGATGACAAGTTGGGCGCCTTCGAAACGGATCATGCCATTCCGCGGTAATCCACCGGAATCGCAGAAAAGATACCGCGGGCCGATCTCGACAACACGTTTCTGGTTTCGTTCTTCCCAGTTATCGATGACCACGCCCAGCTCGGCGAAGCCGTGCCGGCGCGCGACCCACAACGCATCCAGCGCGTAAGAAATCAAAATGCATTGCGCTAGCACCGGGTTAAGCGCGGCCCGAACGAGGTCCAGAGTAGTTTCAGTGCTGAAGTATTCGAGACTGGCGCGCTTGAGCTCGATAAAGCATTTGACACCGGTATGACGGCTGAGAAACAGCCCAAGTTCCGACAGCCGTGTGAGGTGCACGTCCCGGAAGCGGTCGCCGAATTTTTCGCGTTCGCTGGCCCGCAACATCCAGAGTTCGTCATGGCTATAATCGCGAATTCGGCCATCCACGCCACAGATACGCCGCAGCCCGCGATCGTGAAACAGCACCGGCACCCGGTCACGGGAAATTTGAACATCCACTTCGACGAAACGGGCGCCCGCCGCGACGGCGGCCTCGATGCCGATCAGCGTGTTCTCGGGATAGTGGCGGGGGTAACCCCGGTGGGCGACAAGCTGGGGGATCATCATAAGTCGTACTTTAACATTCCTGGTTTAAAAGACATCGCGGCGGACAAATTGCAGCAACACGCAAGGTCTGCATTAGAATGTCGGTATCGATCGAACCGGTTTATTCGAACATCACGAACGTGCGCAGCTCTCGAATCCGCCTTGGCATCAGCAGTTGTCTGCTGGGTCAGAAAGTACGTTTTGACGGGAACCACAAGCAGGACAGTTATCTTAGCGAAACGCTCGGGATGTATTTTGAATGGGTCCCCGTCTGTCCCGAAGTCGCCATCGGCTTGGGTGTCCCGCGCCCGCCGATCCGGCTGGTGGGATCGCCCGAGTCGCCGCGCGCTATCGGCGTGAAAGACGGCTCCCTCGATGTGACCGACAAACTCGCTACCTACGGAAGACGACAGGCTCGCCAGCTAGTCGACCTGAGCGGTTACGTCTTCAAGGGCAACTCGCCGAGTTGCGGAATCGAGCGCGTAAAGATCTATCAGCGCACCGGTATCCCCGCCAAGAACGGGCGGGGAATCTACGCCGAGGCGTTTCTCGCCGTTCGGCCATGGCTCCCGGCGGAAGAAGAGGACCGGCTCGGTGACCCCCGTTTGCGGGAAAATTTCATTGAGCGCGTGTTTGCCTACCGGCGCTGGCAGGACCTGGTGGCGAGCGGTCTGACCGCCAGCCGCTTGGTGGATTTTCACACGCGCCATAAATTGGCCCTCATGGCCCACGACGTCGAGTCCTATCGTGCCCTGGGTCGTCTCGTGGCACGGGCCGGAAGCAGGACCCCAAACGAGCTGCGGCATGACTATATCAGCCGCTTCATGACGGCAATGAAGCGTCTGGCAACGCCGGCGCGACATGCCAATGTAATGATGCATCTGATGGGATATTTGAAAAAAGAGCTGGATGCCATCGACAAGGCTGAACTGCTGGAGTTGATCCATGCCTATCGACAAGGCGTATTGCCCCTGGCGTCGCCGCTGACACTGCTCAAACATCACTTCCGGCGTTACCCGGATCCCTATATCGCACGTCAGACTTATCTGCATCCCGATCCGCGGGAATGGCTGCTGCGCACCGGCGGCTGAGCGCTTACTTACTGTGCAGACGGACAATCTTAAACGCGGGGCAACCCTGATGATCGCCTCGGGCCTGTTGTTTGCCACGATGGGGGGCATCATCAAATACATTTCCGCCCATTTGCCAAACGAAATGGTGGTTTTCTTCCGCAGTTTTCTGGGGCTGTTGGTGCTGTTTCCGTGGGTATGGCAGCGCGGGTTCGGTCAACTGAAGACGCAAAAACTGCAGGGACACCTGTTGCGTGGACTGGCCGGTTTGACGGCGATGTATTGTTATTTCTATTCGATCGCCCACATGTCTCTGGCCGAAGCCACGCTGCTCAATTACGCTTCGCCGCTGTTTGTTCCTTTCATCTCGGTTTTGTGGCTGGGAGAGAAAATTTCCGGTCGTTTATGGGTGACCATCGCCATTGGTTTTTTGGGTATCTTGTTGATACTGAAACCGGGCATGGCCCTGTTTGAACCGGTATCGCTCATCGGCGTGGCCTCGGGATTTTTCGCGGCCCTGGCCGTGGTCAGCGTGCGTCGCCTCACGAGCAGCGAGCCCACTTTGCGCATCGTTTTTTATTTCAGCGCCGTGTGCACCGTGGTATCCGCCGTGCCGCTCATCTGGCGCTGGCAGGCACCGGAACCCGGTCTCTGGATATCGTTGCTGGCCGTGGGGGTGCTCGCGAGCATGGCCCAATCGTTGCTCACGCGCGCCTATTCCTGCGCCGCGGCCGCTCAGGTCGGGCCATTTACGTACTCCACGGTGGTATTCGCGGCCATGGTGGGCGGCCTATTCTGGGGGGAAATCCTGGATATATTTTCTTTTGCCGGTGCGTTGCTGGTTTGTCTGGCGGGAATACTCACCATTCGCTTGGCCGGTCAGCGTGTGCTCACCGTGGGGAAATAGCACTCTCTGGCTAAGTCCGAAGAACTGTCAGGGTGTTGTCGTCACAATCCCCGCGCACCGTTCCTTAAAAAAAGCGCCCCGGTTCGGGGCGCTTTTTGTACTGCGAGAATAAAAACTATTATTTCGCCGGTTGAGCAGGCGTTGCCGGTGTGGCCGGGGCCGCTTTCTTCTCGGTGGACTTCTTCTTCATTGCCTTCTTCTCCGGGCATGTCACTTCTTTACCATTAACGGTTACGACATCGCCGGCTTTCTTGTCTTTGCAAGCCTTGATTACGGCTTTGTCAGCTTTTTGTTCCTTCTTCATATCCGTTTTGCCTGCCGGCATCTCGTGCTTCATAGCGCTGGCGACATTTACCAAACCAAACAGCAGGACAAAGGTCAGGGCAAACAGGGTGGTTAGCGGCTTTTTCATAATTAACGTAGCTCCTTAAAGGTTTAGTTTTATGATCACTGATGCCGATAGACGGTGGAATTACCGAAAAACATTCGTCATCGGCCTGCATTCAATTGCAATCGCTGTGCCATGTGTTATGGGCATGGAATCGAATTCTAATCAATTGGTTATAGATATCTCCGCAACTGCGTTATGCTTGTTTTTTGTAGCGAGCATCATTATTTGTGGCTTGCAACATTTTGAGTAAATTTATGCCCTCGCGCCATTTCAAACTGGGACGCCTCCAATTCCGGATCCTGCTGGTTATTTCCATCATTGTGATTGTGCCCATGCTGGTGGCCGGTTGGCTGGCTGCCGAGTGGGTATCCATCAGTTTTGAAAACCGCCTCCAGCAGTGGATCGTGGACGCGGCCCGTGCGAATCAGAACTGGTTGCAGGCGTATCAAAATGACGCCAGCATGCTGGGACGCGTGCTGGTGGACGATCCCGCGTTTATCGACGATCTCGAGCGCGATCCGGAAGCGGCGATCCCGTTTCAAATACGGCGTATCTCCCAGGAACTGAGCATCAACCTCATACAGCTCTATTCAGCGGACAAGAAACTGTTGTATTCCTCGCTGCCGGTAGCGGTAAGCCCCCTGTGGGAACGCGGTCAGACTGAAGCCGTACTCAAGGTCGTGCGCAAGCAGAAAACCATGTTGGCCGCTGTCGGCATCACGCCGGTTCCGCGCGTTGGCAAGCCACGGTATTACCTCGTGCTGGGCAGTTTGCTCGGGGAGAATTTCATGACGGAGTTGGCGCAGCTGACGGGTCTGGATGCGCGCCTCTATTACCGCGAGGGAAAAAAATATTACGACCTGTTTTCCTCGCCGGGTCAGATTACCACTTTGAAGGATCTCCCGAAGCAGGCTTTTTTTACCATCGAGAAAGAGAAAAAATCCTATTACAGCCAGGAAGCGGAAGGAGGCGCGTACCGCGGGCTGTATACGCCTATTGTCGATCCCACGGGTCGCGTCGAAGCGATCATGTTCAGCGGGCTCGAACGGAGGGGTTTCCAGGAAGTGTTGACCAACCGTATCGCCCTGTTTCTTCTCATCTCGCTGTTAGGGATTATCATCGGTGTCCTGGCGGGATTTTTACTCTCCCGACTGGTCGTCCGCCCCCTGCAGTATCTCCGCAATGGTGTCATGCAACTCGCCGGGCATAACTTTAATGCCAACGTGCCGATTAATTCGAATGACGAACTGGGCGACCTGGCCAAGGCATTCAATGCCATGGCGGCACGCCTGCGCGACACGCGTGACGAGCAGACGCAGCGGTTTCAGAAGGACAAGCTTGCCGCCATGGGCGAGATGTCGGCTGCGCTGGCGCACGAGATCCGTAACCCCCTCGGCGTCATCAATGCTTCGGCGGCATTGCTCGACAAACCGGGAAACGATCCCGGCCGGAGCGCGGAGCTCACGCGCATGATCCGTGAAGAAAGCCTGCGCGTGTCGAACCTGGTGCAGGATTTCTTGCAGCTATCGCGCCATCGCCAACCCGTTTTCGCCGTTGTTGACCCGACTCAACCCATGGAACGGGCGCTCGAGATGGTGCTCGCGGGCGTGGATCCGGTAACGGTGCATAAGAAATTCAATCACGATGGCGTAAAAATCATGGCTGATCCGGGCCTGCTGCTCCAGGCATGGAGCAATATCTTCACGAACTCGATCCAGGCCATGGATGGAAAAGACCGTGAAATCAGGCTTTTTTCCGAAGTGGCCGCCGGACAGATCGTGCTTTCGGTCCAGGACAACGGGCCAGGCGTGGCCGCGGAAATCATGCCGCGTTTGTTCGAGCCGTTTTTCACGACCAAGGATCAGGGAACGGGTCTTGGTCTTTCCATCGCCTACACCCTGGCGGAGGCTAACGGAGGCCGACTCGAGGCCATGCCTCCGGAGCGCGGTGGCGCACGGTTTGTCATGCGATTCCCGGTTTATAGCGAGGCTACGTCATGAAACGCACGATTCTGGTGGTCGACGATGAGCAGAACATGCAGGCGGTCATCCGCATGGTTCTGGAGGGCGCCGGTCATCAGGTGCTGGTCGCGGATAGTGGCGAGGCGGCACTCGCGGACGTGCATAATCCCAATCTCGACGTGGTGTTGTCCGATCTCAAGATGCCGGGAATGGGCGGTGAAGAATTCGTCATCAACTGTCGCAAGGAACGCCCGGATGTGCCGGTCATCATCATAACGGCCCACGGCACGATTCGCTCCGCTGTAAAAAGCATCCATGATGGCGCGGCGGATTATCTTACCAAGCCCTTCGAACCGGAGCAGCTCGAAATCGCGGTGCACAATGCGATCAAGTTGCGCGATATTCTGAGAGAGAATGAGCAGCTCAAAGCGGCGGTGAGCGAGTCGCTCGGCGCGCAACGCATGATCGGCGAGAGCCACGCCGCCAAATTAATGCTTGAGGAAATTCGACGCGTTGCGCCATACAAGACCAGTGTATTGATCACGGGGGAGTCGGGCAGCGGCAAGGAACTGGTCGCGCGCACGATTCACGACCTTTCACCCCGACGCAACCGTCCCTGGGTGGCCATCAACTGCTCCGCGATACCGCGCGACCTCATGGAGTCGGAGATCTTTGGCTATGTCAAGGGTGCGTTCACCGGTGCCGCCCAGAAACGCCTTGGCCGACTTGAACAGGCCCAGGGTGGAACGTTCTTTTTTGATGAAATCGGCGATCTCGACATGTCGCTGCAGTCGAAATTGTTGCGTGTGTTGCAGGAGCGTGAATTCTCCCCCGTGGGATCGGATCAGGTGCGCCCCGTTGACGTTCGGTTCCTGACCGCGACCAATCGTGACCTGAAAGAGCTCGTGCGCGAAGGGAAGTTTCGTGAAGACCTGCTTTATCGTTTGGATGTCTACAGCATCGTCGTCCCGCCTTTACGCCAGCGGCGCGAGGACATTCCGTTATTGGCAAAAACTTTTTTGCAAGAGCTTGCCGCCGAAATGGACAAACAGGTGTCTGAATTTGCCCCCGCGGCGCTCGAGGTATTGCAGCGCTACCGATGGCCCGGAAACATCCGCGAGCTGCGAAACACCGTGGAACGATCGTTGCTGTCTTGCCGGGGACGGGCGATCGAAGTGGACGATCTGCCGATGACGATCATGGCGCGTACCGGGGCGGGCAACAGCGGTGAAAGATTCTCGCCAAAAAAAACCGGCGATAAAAATCTGGATCACTGGCTGGAAGAAGTCGAACGCGGGGCGATCCGGGAAGCGTTATCGCAGTGTCATGGGGTGCAGGCCCGCGCCGCCAAACACCTGGGGATTTCGGAGCGCAGCCTGTGGCACCGCATCAAGAAACTCAATATACAGATCAACCGCGTGGTCAACTGATTCCGCCGCACGTCCGCCGGGTTGGCCCGGCACACATCCTGGGTTAAGGTTGGGTCGCGACGAAAAATTTTTCCGGCTTGCCGCGTCATGGAGCAGATGATCCCGCCAACGGTCTGAATGACATCAACCACCGAAACCACCGACAACGCCATTGCGCCCCACGGTATCGACGCCGTAACGGCGTTGGCGCGGTTTGAGACCTCCGAGACCGGATTGAGCGGAGAGCAGGCACGTCTGCGCCTCGATCGCCACGGACCCAATCTCCTGACTGAACGCAAGCGTCGCGGGCCGTTCGTGCGCTTCCTGCTGCAATTCCACAACGTGCTGATCTACGTATTGCTCGCGGCCGCGGGCGTGACCGCGCTGCTCGGCCACTGGGTGGACACCGGGGTGATCGTGGGCGTGGTCGTGATCAACGCCATCGTCGGTTTTATCCAGGAGGGCAAGGCGGAACGCGCGCTCGAGGCGATCCGGCGCATGTTGTCGCTGCGTTCGCTGGTGTTGCGCGACGGGCGTTCGATCACGATTCCCGCCGAGGAGATCGTCCCTGGCGACGTGGTCCAGATCCACTCTGGCGACCGCGTGCCGGCGGACCTGCGCCTGATCCGGGTGAAGAACCTGCGTGTCGACGAGGCCTCGCTCACCGGCGAGTCGATGCCGGTGGAGAAGGCGATCGCGCCGGTCGCGGACGAGGTCGCGCTCGGCGACCGCCGTTGCATGGCCTACTCCGGCACCTTCGTGAGCTACGGCCAGGCCACCGGGCTGGTGGTGGCCACGGGCGACGCCACCGAGCTCGGGCGCATCTCCGAGCTGCTCGCCGGAGTCGAGCGGATCGAGACGCCGCTGTTGAGGAAGCTCGCGGTGTTCGGTCGTTGGCTGAGCCTGGCGATCATGGCGCTCGCGGCGCTGACCTTCGCCCTCGGCACGGGCCTGCGCGGCTACGCCGCCGCCGACATGTTCCTGGCCGCGGTCGGGCTCGCGGTCGCGGCCATTCCCGAGGGCTTGCCGGCGATCATCACCATCACGCTCGCCATGGGCGTGCAGCGCATGGCGCGGCGCAACGCCATCGTGCGCGTGCTGCCGGCGGTCGAGGCCCTGGGGAGCGTGACCTGTATCGGTTCGGACAAGACCGGCACGCTCACGCGCAACGAGATGACGGTGCAGTCGGTGGTCACCGCCGATGGCATTTACGAATTGACCGGCGTGGGTTACGAGCCGCGCGGCGAGCTCACGCGGGACGGCACGGCGGTGGACCCCGAGCAGTGCCCCGAACTGCTGGAGCTGCTGCGCGCCGGGCTGCTGTGCAACGACGCCGGCCTGCGCGAACACGACGGTCAGTGGCTGATCGACGGCGACCCAACCGAGGGCGCGCTGGTGGTGGCGGCGCGCAAGGCCGGCCTCGAGGCACGACGGGAGACCGAACAGCGCCCGCGCACCGACGTGATCCCGTTCGAATCCGAACACCGCTTCATGGCCACGCTGCATCATGATCATGCTGGCCACGGTTTCGTATACGTCAAGGGCGCGCCCGAGCGCGTGCTCGAGATGTGCGTGCACGAGCGCGAGGCCGGCGAGGACCGACCGCTACGCCGCGGCCGCTGGGAGCGCCTGATTGGGCAACTGGCGGAGCGCGGGAGCCGCGTGCTCGCGGTCGCCTTCCGGCCGGCCGGCGACGAACACCGCGCGCTGCACTTCGAGGACGTGGACGGCGGGCTCACGCTGCTCGGCCTGTTCGGCATGGTGGATCCGCCGCGCGAGGAGGCGATCCGCGCCGTCGCCGAATGCCACGCCGCCGGCATCCGGGTGAAGATGATCACCGGCGACCACGCCGCCACCGCCGTCGCCATCGCCGCCCGGCTCGACATCGGCGAC
>NZ_JBBDYL010000005.1:9768-87155 GCF_040901545.1 Sulfuricaulis sp.
TGCGCTCCCGGGCGCCGAGCTGGAGCGACTGGACGACGCCGGGCTGCGCCAGCGCGCCGGCGAGATCGACGTGTACGCGCGCGTGAGCCCCGAGCACAAGTTGCGCCTGGTGCAGGCGCTGCAGGCACGCGGCGAGATCGTGGCCATGACCGGCGACGGCGTCAACGACGCCCCGGCGCTCAAGCGCGCCGACGTCGGCATTGCCATGGGCATCACCGGCACCGAGGTGGCCAAGGAGTCGGCCGACATCGTGCTGGCGGACGACAACTTCGCCTCCATCGTCAACGCCGTGAAGGAGGGGCGCACGATCTACGACAACCTGCGCAAGACGCTGCTATTCATGATGCCGACCAACGCCTGCGAGGCGTTCATCATCGTCGTCGCCATCGTCTTGGGCATGGTGTTGCCGATTCTGCCGGTGCAGATTCTGTGGGTGAACATGGTCACGGCGGTGACGCTGTCACTGGCGCTCGCGTTTGAGCCGGCCGAGCCCGACATCATGCGGCGCCCGCCGCGCGACCCGCGCGCGCCGATCTTCTCGCGCCATTTCCTATGGCGCACCCTGCTCGTCACCACGGTGGTAGTGGCCGGCACGCTCGGCATGTTTCAGTGGGAGCAGACGCGCGGCGAGATCCTTGAAGTGGCGCGCACCGCCGCGGTCAACACCCTGGTGATGTTCGAGGCGGTATACCTGCTCAACACGCGGTTCCTGCTGGCGGTGGCGTGGCCGCATCAGGCCCTGCGCGGCAATCCCTGGGTGCCCCTCAGCATCGCACTCATTGTGGGCTTGCAGCTGCTCTTCACCTATGCGCCATTCATGCAGACGCTGTTCCACACCGCGCCGCTGGACGCGGAGTCGTGGATGCGGATCGTGCTGATCGCGGCTTCGATTTACGTGGTCGTGGAACTCGAAAAGGCGTTCGTGCGCGGCTTGCGACGACATCCCGTCTGACAGGAAATCCGGGCGGTTCATGACGAATGAACCGCGTGCAATGCCGAGGGAGGTACGTTGCCCGTCTTTGACAACGTGTTTTATGAGATCACCGCGCTGCTGTTGTTCGCGGCGGCGGCCGGCGGGATCGCGCTCAAGCTGCGCCAGCCGCTGATCGTGGCGTTCATCGTGGTCGGCATCGCGGTCGGCCCGGCGGGCCTGGGCTGGGTCACGGCGCGCAACCAGGTGGACCTGCTCGCCACCCTCGGTATCGCCCTGCTGCTGTTCGTCGTGGGCCTCAAGCTCGACCTGCACCTGATCCGCAGCATGGGTCCGGTGGCGCTCGCCACCGGGCTCGGTCAGGTGGTGTTTACCTCGGTAATCGGTTATTTCATCGCCATCGCCCTCGGCCTCGACCACGTGCCGGCGATCTACGTCGCCGTGGCGCGACGTGATCGTGATGCTGTTGCTGATCGGTTTCGGCGTCAAGACCGGCGTGCTCGGCCTGCATGTGGCGCTGCCGCTCGCCTACGGCGTCACGCCGGCGCCGGGCGCGGCGGCGCTGGCCTCGGCCATGATCAAGGCCGGCCTGCTCGGCTGGCTGCGCTTCCTGCCGCTCGGCTTTCCCGTGCCCGAATGGAGCGCGATTTTTATCGCGCTCGGGCTGGCGGCGGCGCTCTATGGTGTGGTCATCGGCCTGGTGCAGCGCGAACCCAAGGTGATCCTGGCCTATTCCAGCATCAGCCAGATGGGGCTGATCACCGTCGGCGTCGGTCTCGGGCTGGCGGCGCCGGCGGCAGCTGTGCCGGCGCTGTTCGCGCTCACGCTGTACGCGTTGCATCACGCGCTGGTGAAGGGTGCGCTGTTCCTCGGCGAGGGGCTCCACCGCGCCGCGGCCGGGTGTTTGCCGGACTCGTGCTGCTGGCATTAGTGCTGGCCGGCGCGCCGCTCACCAGCGGCATGCTGGCCAAGCATTATCTCAAGGACCTGGCGCTGTTCACGAGCTGGCCGCTGGCGCCGGCGCTGACGCTGGCCACGATCGGCACCACGCTACTCATGGCGCGTTTTCTGTGGCGGCTGCGGCTCGCCCCGGCAGACGTCACGTTGCTGCGCCTGGGCGCCCTGGCCTGGCCATGGGTGGCGCTGGTCGCGGCGGCGCTGGCGGCAGGCTGGCTTATGCTGCCGCCGGAGCGCGCGTCGCTGCTCGCGCCCGCAGCGCTCGCCGGCGCCGCCTGGCCGGTGGCGCTCGGCATCGTCATCGCCGCCGTCGCCATACGTTTCGGGCGCGGACTGCGTTTTTCCCTGCCGCCGGGCGACGTGCTGGTGCCGGCCGAGATCGCGTTACACCGGCTCGCGGGTTTTGCGCGGCGCCTGCCATCAATGGGCGCCATGCCGTCCGTGGCGTTTCCCGGCGCGCGCCTGCCGGCGGCGGTGGCGCGGCTCGAGACGCGGCTGCGGACGTGGATGGTGGTCGGCGCGGCGTTGCTGGCGTTGCTCGGGCTGTTCATCGTCCTGCTCGCCTCCGGCTGACGGGGTGGGCGATCGGCGTGACGCAGCGCGACGCCAAGGTGGTGCTCGCCTACTCGAGCATGAGTCAAATGGGCCTGATGACCGCCGGTATCGGCGCCGGACTGCTCGCGCCGCAGGCCTGGCCGGCGCTCCTGCCGGCGGTGACGCTCTATGCCCTGCATCATGCCTTCGCCAAGGGCTCGCTGTTTTTCGGCGTGGGGGTGGCGGGGGGGGGGGGGGGCGCGCGGCCCTGGGTGCTACTCGGCCAGCTGCTGCCGTCGCTGGCGCGCCATTGACCAGCGGGGCACTCGCCAAGGCATATATAAAAGGATGCGATTATGATGTTGCCTGCACCCTGGCCGGCCTGGCTCGCATGGCTGCTGCCGCTCGCAGCCGTGGGCACGAGTGTGCTCATGATCCGCTTTTTGTTCATCATCGCCGCCAAGCGCTCGCCGGCGCGGGCCGTTGGGCACAGTTTGTGGCTCGCGTGGTGGCTGCTCTGGCTGCTCGGTGTTGCGTCTATCTCCTGGACTGCGCCGTGGGTATGGTCGCCGGAGCGCTTCGCGCGCACCCTCGCGCCGGCTGGGCTGTGGGTGAGCCTGTAGCCGCTCGCCGCGGGCCTGCTTGCCGCCAGTCTCGCCATGCTGCCGCCATTACGGCCCGCGCGGCGCTGGGTAATGGCGATTCAGCCCGGCGATCTGCTCGTACCGATCGAGCGAGCGCTGCGATGGTTCGCGGATGCAGGGCGTCGTGTACCGGCGATCGCCGTCTTACACTTCGCGCTGGAATTCTTGTCACAACCGCTTGCCACCGCTGCCCGGATCGAGCGATGGCTGCTCATAGAGTGTCATCGGCGCGGCTGTGCTTCTGTTGCTCGGGCTGTTTGCAGTTCTATTTGCCCAGATCTGATGGCGGATTAAGGATGTGTAGGCGACGCGCAGCAGATCCGCCTTGAGTTGTTCGCACTATATCTGGATGTCCGGAAATCGCCGCCATAGAGGTACTCCAGCGCTTTGAGAGGAGTCCTGCTTACCGTGTGCAACAGGTCGAGCGCGGCATGATGCTAGCGTGAACGCCACCGCACGTTTCACCGCCCGGTTTACCCGCGGTGAGAATTCAGTGGCGACCAGGATATGTTCAATTTTTCCATAAGCGTATTCAACCGAGCCGGTCATTCTTCGCGCGCCGGTAGGCGCGCTTGATGGCTTCGATATGCAATCTTCTCGCCTTGACCGCTTGGTGTCGTTATTGTCATGATCATCAGCTTAACGCGGTCGCTATTTATACATTGATTTAGGTCAACGCCGAGCCCTCGTGTTCGGTTTTAAATGATTGTCTGTGATACCGGAGCATCGGTACCCAAATGGTTTCCTGCGAGGAAACTTGCGATGTCGAACGGACAACCCAATTCCGAGGAAGTAGCCACGGCGGAAGACCTGCTCGCCGTGGTACACGCGCTGGCCGCTGAACTGCACCCAAACCGTCCACCAATTACTATCAGTCTCGATAGCTCGCTTGAGCGCGAACTCGGTTTCGACAGTCTGGCGCGCGTCGAATTGCTTGCCCGCCTTGAGCGACGTTTCGGCACGCACCTGCCGGAGACGGTACTGGCGGGCGCCGAGACACCGCGCGATCTGTTGCGCGCGCTGGCGGCAGGGACAGGCCACGCCGCGGCCCCGGCGGATACCACGGTGCGTGCGACCCCCGTGGCGGGCACGGTGACCGCGCCGGTACATGCCCAGACGCTCATCGAGACGCTCGCGTGGCATGCGCGCGCGGTGACGAACCGCGCGCACATTTATCTCACGCAGGACGAGGCGTCCGAGGAGGTCGTCACCTACGGTGCCTTGCTCGCCGAGGCGCAGACGCTTGCCGCGGGACTGCGCGATCTCGGCCTCACGCCGGGCCAGACCGCGGCGATCATGCTGCCGACCGCGCGCGAGTACTTCACGAGTTTCTTCGGCGTGCTGCTGGCGGGCGGCATTCCGGTGCCGATTTACCCGCCGCTGCGACCGGCGCAGATCGAGGAGCACCTTCGCCGCCACGCGCGCATCCTCGACAATGCGGCAGCCGTGGTGCTGATCACGGTCGCCGAGGCGCGACCGCTCGCGCGATTGCTGCGCGCGCACGTGGCGAAGCTGCGCAGCGTAGTCACGCCCGGCGAGCTGATCGAGCGCGCCGCGGGCAGCGCGGCTGTGGCGGCGCCCGCGCTCGATGCCCAGGACATCGCGCTGTTGCAGTACACCTCCGGCTCGACCGGCAACCCCAAGGGCGTGATCCTCACGCACGCGAATCTACTCGCCAATATTCGCGACATGGGCGCGGTCACGCAAGCGAGCTCCGCGGATGTGTTCGTAAGCTGGATGCCGCTGTATCACGACATGGGGCTGATCGGTGCCTGGCTCGGCAGCCTGTACTACGGCATGCCGCTGGTGGTCATGTCGCCGCTCATGTTCCTCGCGCGCCCGGAGCGCTGGCTGTGGGCGATCCACCGCCACCGCGCGACACTTTCGGGCGCGCCCAACTTCGGCTACGAGCTGTGCCTCAAGCGTATCGACGACAGCGCCGTCAAGGGATTAGACCTGAGTTCGCTGCGCTTCGCGTTCAACGGCGCCGAGCCGGTGAGCCCGGACACGCTCACGCGCTTCGCCGCGCGCTTCGCGCGTTACGGTTTCCGGCCCGAGGCGATGGCGCCGGTCTACGGGCTGGCGGAGTGCTCGGTGGGGCTGGCCTTCCCGCCGCCCGGGCGTGCGCCGATTGTCGATCGCGTCGAGCGCGAGACGTTCATGCGCGATGGCCGCGCGCTCCCGGCGGCCGACGATGACACCACGGCGCTGCGCTTTGTCGCCTGCGGCCAGCCGTTGCCCGGCCACCAGGTCCGCATCGTGGACGCGACCGGATATGAGGCGGCCGAGCGCGAGCAGGGCCGGCTCGAGTTTAAAGGGCCTTCGGCCACGAGTGGCTATTTCCGTAACCCCGAGGAGACGCACCGCCTGTTTCACGATGGCTGGCTCGACTCCGGAGATCTTGCCTACATCGCTGAGGGCGAGGTATATCTCACCGGGCGCGTGAAAGACGTTATCATCCGCGCCGGGCGCAACGTCTACCCGCACGAACTCGAGGAGGCGATCGGCAATCTCAGCGGTATCCGCAAGGGTTGCGTGGCGGTGTTCGGCAGCACTGACACGGCTTCGGGCACCGAGAAGTTGATAGCGCTGGCCGAGACGCGCGAGACGGACGCGGCGACGCGCGAGCAGCTGCGACACGCGATCGTTGCGATCGCCACCGATCTGGTTGGTATGCCGCCCGACGATGTGGTGCTGGCGCCGCCGCACACCGTACTCAAGACTTCGAGCGGCAAACTCCGGCGCGCCGCGAGCCGTGAGCGTTACGAGCGCGGCGATATCGGGCGGCAGCCGAAATACGTGTGGTGGCAACTTGCGCGGCTCGCCTGGTCGGCGCTCCGGCCCGAGCTCCATCGGCTGCGGCGCACCGCCACCGGCATGCTGTACGCGCTCTATGCCTTGCTGCTCTTCTGGTTGCTGGCGCCGGTGGTATGGACGGCGGTCGCGTTGGTGCCGAACCAGGCCATTAATCGGCGGCTGATTCGCGTGGCGGCGCGGCTGTTGATTAAACTCTCCGGCACGCCGCTCGTGGTGCGTGGGCGCGAACACTTGCCGGACGGTGTATGCATCATCGTGGCGAATCATGCCAGCTACCTCGATGGTATCGTTCTGAGCGCGATTCTGCCGGGCGCCTACAGCTATGTCGCCAAGCGCGAACTGGCCGGCCAGGTCATCGCGCGCCGTTTCCTGACGCACATCGGTACCGAATTCGTGGAGCGTTTCGAGCGGCAACGCGGCGTTGCGGACGCACGCGAGCTCGCGCAGGCGGCGCGCGCCGGACGCACGCTGGTGTTCTTCCCGGAAGGCCGGTTCGAGCGTGCACCGGGGCTCAAGTCGTTCCATCTTGGTGCCTTCATTGCCGCGACCGAGGCGCAGCTTCCTGTGGTGCCGATCGCTCTGCGCGGCACACGCTCGATCCTGCGCGAGTATCAATGGTTCCCGCGCCGCGGCCGGATTGTTGTGACCGTGGGAGCGCCAATTCTTCCGCCGGGCACGGACTTCGAGGCGGCACTCAAGCTGCGTGACGCGGCCCGCACCCAGATCCTGGCGCATTGCGGCGAACCGGCTCTGGCCGCATCAGTGGCATCGAATCCTGACTAGATGGCAAGACTTGGCCGCTTGGCTAATGATCGAAACAGACAAACAGCCGAGCAAACGGGTGTTGCTCTAGCCTCTGCGGCTCAGGCGCTGATTTCATTCGGCCGGCACTGCTTGCACTACCCTCCCGAGGCGGCGCGCCTGGGCCATCAAGCCCTCAGTAGTGATCGAGTCGCGTACCGGCAGCCCCGCGGCGCGTAGCGCCCGCGCCGTCCAGACATTGCAGGTGTTGAACACGTGAAACGTCTCGCGTGCTGGGTAGAAACGGCTGTCGCCGTACAGCCCCGGCCCGAGCGGCGCGACCGGCTGCGTGCCCTCGCGGGCGTGGGCGTCATGAAAGTATTTTGCCAAGCGCTCGAAATCGTGGCGCGTCAACGTCAGTGCGACGATCTCGCTTGCCGGAAAGTGGGCGGTCGGCTGGTCGCGAAACCCGACCATATGCAACACACTCGGTGTCGGCACGAGCGCGGCCTTCAGCGTCAGCCATAGGCCCGGGTTGCGCGCCTGGTAGTAAGCGCGGTCGCCCCAGCCGACTTCGAGATACTCAGCCTGTGGGAAATCGCTGGCCTCGGGCCATAATCTGGCCGGAATGTCGGCGCGCCGGATGACTATCCCGGTATGCCAGCCGTGGCTCACGAGAAAAACCGGGACGGTCAGCGCGCCCTCGCGCGTGGTGGGCTCCGCCATCGGTGTAACGCAGGCGGTAAGCAGCCCCATACCTATATAGAATAAGGCATAGTTTTTCATAGCGATATCCTGCCACGTCTGGTGCACCAAGACATCGTCATCTGGCAGGCGCAGGGCCGGATGCGTGGTCACCCTGTCGGCGGCAACACGCCAGCTTACCGGCCTTGGTTGGGATAATCGGAGTTAGCATCCATGTGGAAACTTGTGACATTACGTTCGGCCGGTGCAATCATCGTTCTATGGCTGATGTTGGCGGTAACGATATTCACTTCTACCATGGCGGCTAGTATCTCGGAAACCTCTTTGCGCACGCACGTGCAGACCCTGGCGGGGGACATCGGTGAACGCAACGTGTTGAAACCGCAAGCGCTGCGTGCGGCCGCGGATTATGTTAGACGCCAGTGGGAATCGTATGGCTACCAAGTCATTGAACATGAATACAAGCTTGAGAACGATCGTTGGGCGAATTTGGAGGTCATCCTTCCGGGACGTCTGGTGCCGAATGAGATCGTCGTCATCGGCGCCCATTACGACTCGGTGTTTGGGAGTCCGGGCGCGAACGACAACGGCAGCGGGGTGGCGGCACTGCTTGAGCTCTCGCGCCTGTTCGCCGCGCGCGACACCGAGCGCACCGTGCGCTTCGTCGCCTTCGTGAACGAAGAGCCGCCGTTCTTCCGTACCGGCGCAATGGGCAGCCGGCATTACGCCCGCGGCGCGCGCGCCCGGGGCGAGGACATCCGCGCCATGCTCGCGCTCGAGACCATCGGCTACTATGACGATAAGCCCGGCAGCCAGAACTATCCGCCGTTGTTCGCGCCGTTCTTCCCGGACCGCGGCAATTTTATCGGCTTGGTATCGAACTTTCGCTCGCGCGCGCTGCTCAAGCAGGTGGTGGCGGCGTTTCGTGCCGCGAGCGATTTTCCCCTCGAATACGTGTCCACGTTTGGCTGGGTCCCGGGCGTGGACTGGAGCGATCATGGCTCGTTCTGGAGCGAAGGTTATCCGGCGATCATGGTGACCGACACCGCGTTGTACCGTTATCCCTATTACCATTCGGAGCAGGACACGCCCGACAAGGTAGACTATGCGCGTCTCGCGCGCGTAACCGCCGCGCTCGCCGCCGTGGTCGAGGCGCTGGCGCAGGCCGGCGAGGCGCCATGACAGAAACCCCGCGCTTCACCCTCTGGCTGTTGCTGGCACCGGAAGCGCATGCGCGGTTTCAGGCCCTCATCGCCAGGTTGAGCGCGCGGCTTGGGACGCCCGCGTTCGAGCCGCACATCACATTGCTCGGTGGACTTGGCGGCAGCGGGAAGGAGTTGTGCCAGCGAACGCGCGCGCTCGCCGCCGCGATTGAGCCGCTCGAGGTACGCTTGCACGAGGCGGCCAGCCTCGACGAATACTACTGCTGCCTGTTTGTGGAGGTCGTCCCATCACGCGCGCTGCAGGATGCGCACGCAGCGGCCGGGCAAGTGTTCGATCAGCGCTCGAACGCGGGTTTCTACCCGCACCTCAGCCTCGTCTACGGCAATCTGGAGGAAAAAGAAAAAGCAACCGTCCTGAATGAAATCGGGAGGCATTTCGACGAAAACATCCGCATCGAGCAGCTCGCGCTTTATGATACCAGCGGTCCAGTCTGGCGTTGTGTCGAGCGCGTGGGGCTGGGCGGCGGTGATCGCGGCGGCTCGCGTGCCGCGCGGCCAGGGTGATCAGGTCAGCGTACGCACACCCTGGTCGCCGCCGAGCAGCAGCACGTCCGCCGGTCGGCGGGCGAACAGGCCATTGGTTACCACGCCGGCGAGGTGGTCGAGCTTCGCTTCCAGTTCCACCGGGTTCAGGATGCTCAGGTTGTGCACATCGAGAATGAGATTGCCGTTATCGGTCTTGAAGTTCGGGCGCAATTCCGGTTGCCCTCCGAGTTCCACGATTTTGCGCGCCACCAGACTGCGCGCCATCGGGATGACCTCGACCGGCAACGGGAATTTTCCGAGTACGCCTACCAGTTTGGAATCGTCGGCGATGCAGACGAACTTCTGGCTCGCCGCGGCGATGATCTTCTCGCGCGTCAGCGCGCCGCCGCCGCCCTTGATCAGGTATAAATGTTTTGTCGCCTCGTCGGCGCCGTCCACGTACAGCGGTAGATCGCCGGTGGCGTTGAGATCGAGCACCGGAATGCCGATCCTTTTCAACCGTTCGGCCGTGGCGTTGGAGCTCGCCACCGCGCCGTCGAGCTTGCCCTTGATTTTGGCCAGCCCGTCGATGAAATGGTTGGCCGTGGAGCCGGTGCCGACACCGATCACCCAACCGGATTCGACGTAATCCAGCGCCGCTTGCGCGGCCGCTTTTTTCTTTGCATCGGGGGTCATGTCTCACTCGCTGCCTGAAAGGGGATCAGAATACCTATTGTCCGCGTGATAATGAAGCGTCCAATCTGATAGATTATTGAGGCGGCATGAACCCGACTGAACTGTTGCGGTTGAATTACCCGGTGCGCTTTCCGGATAAGCCGCCTGGCCATCTCAATAATCGAAAATTCTTAGGGATTTTCGTTATTGATCTGACATCTCAACGTTGCCGAAAAGTTGGAGATCCATGCGTGCGTTATCGCTTCGTTTCAAGTGAATTTGTGCCAGGTCAATAACCGCAATGCCCCAGAAATACCTGAAGAACATCGTCAACGCCCGGGTGTATGACGTCGCGCGCGAGACCCCGCTCGAACTCGCACCCATCCTGTCGCGCCGCACCGGCAACCGCGTCTGGCTCAAGCGCGAGGATGAGCAGCCGGTGTTTTCGTTCAAGTGCCGCGGGGCGTATAACAAAATGGCGGGCCTTCCGAAAGCAGAACTGAAACAGGGCGTGGTCGCCGCCTCCGCCGGTAACCACGCGCAGGGTGTCGCGCTGGCGGCCGCGAAACTGGGCACCAAGGCGATCATCGTCATGCCGCGCACCACCCCCGGGATCAAGATCGATGCCGTGCATAACCTGGGCGCTCGGGTGGTACTGCACGGCGACAACTATGACGAAGCCTACACCCGCGCATGCGAAATCGCGACCCAGCGCAAACTGACTTTCGTGCATCCCTACGACGATCCCGAAGTAATCGCCGGACAGGGCACCATCGGGATGGAAATCCTGAAACAACACACCGGACCGCTCGAAGCCGTATTCGTCCCCGTGGGCGGAGGCGGGCTGATCGCCGGCATCGCGGTATACATCAAGCAACTGCGCCCCGAGGTGAAAATTATCGGCGTGGAGCCGGAAGATGCCGACGCCATGGACCTGTCGCTGAAGCGCGGCAAGCGCATCATGCTCGATCACGTCGGTATCTTTGCCGACGGCGTGGCGGTGCGCCAGGTGGGCCGGGAAACGTTCCGGTTGGCCCGGCAATTCGTGGATGGCATGGTGGTGGTGTCGAACGACGAGATCTGCGCCGCGATCAAGGATATTTTCGAGGACCGCCGTTCCATTCTGGAGCCGGCCGGCGCGCTCGCCTTCGCGGGCCTGAAGCGCTACGCCGAGCAGAAGCGGCTCAAGAACAAAAACCTCGTCGCCATTGCTTCCGGCGCGAACGTGAATTTCGACCGGCTGCGGCATGTGGCCGAACGCGCCGAGATTGGCGAGCGGCGCGAGGCGCTGTTCGCCGTCACCATCCCCGAACGCCCCGGCGCGCTGAAGAAATTCTGCACCATCCTCGGCAATCACAACATCACCGAGTTCAATTACCGCTACGCGGATGCGAAAAACGCGCACATATTTGTCGGCGTCCAGATTCCGCCGGATACCGCCGAGGCCAAGAAGCTCGTGGCCACGCTGCGCCAGCACGGCTACGCCACGCTGGACATGACCGACAACGAAATGGCCAAGCTGCACATTCGCCATCTTGTCGGCGGGCGCGCGCCGAATGCCGTCGACGAAATCCTTTATCGATTTGAATTTCCCGAACGCCCCGGGGCGCTGATGAACTTTTTGGATAAAATGGGCGGACGCTGGAACATCAGCCTGTTTCACTACCGCTCCCACGGCGCCGACTTCGGCCGCGTGCTAGTCGGCATGCAGGTTCCACGGAAAGCTAAAAGGAATTTTCAGAAATTCCTCGATAACCTGGGTTATGAATATGTTGAGGAAACAAAGAACAAAGCATATCGGTTGTTTCTGAGTTAATGTATCGGAGTTAAGAGCGGTATAATGATTTTCGAACAGATAAACACCGGCAGTTGTCTGTCCTACCTGGTCGGCTGTTCCGAGACATGCGTGGCGGCGGTGATCGACCCGGAGATCAACCAAATCGACCGCTACCTGGCGCTGGCCGCGCGCGCTGGACTGCGCATCCGTTATTTGATCGACACGCATACGCACGCCGATCATTTCTCCGCCACGCTGCAACTGTCAAAACAGCTTGAGGTACCGGTGGTGATGCATCGCCTGAGTCCGGCGCCGTTTGTGGATATACGGCTTGACGATGGCGAGATGGTGGCGCTGGGCCGAGAAAGGCTCCAAGTCATCCATACCCCCGGTCACACGCGTGACTCGATGTGTCTCCAGCTTGGGGACCGGGTGTTCACCGGCGATACGCTGCTGATCGGTGCGACGGGTCGCACGGACCTGCCGAGCGGCGACCCGGATGCGCTCTATGACAGCCTGTTTCACCGGCTGCTGCGGCTCGATCCCGCGCTCAAAATATTCCCGGCCCACGATTACAAGGGGAACTCCCAGTCATCCATCGCGCAGGAACTCGCCACCAATCCGCGGCTGCAACAGCGCGACCGCAAGACCTTCGTCGAGATGATGCGAAGCCTCAATCTCGGCATGCCGAAACACATTACCGAGGCGCTGCGAACCAACATGAGCGGGGGAAAGAGTGTGGCGCAATTGCTGAGCGAAGCCGCCGCGAACGTGCCATTCATGTCTCTGGCTGAACTCAAGAGCCGTCTCGACACCCTGTCGGGCGGCCTGATCGTGCTGGACGTGCGCGAGCGCGATGCCTATGAGGAGGGGCACATTCCCGGAGCGGTGCTGCTCCCGCGCGGGCAGATGGAATTACGCGTCAACCAGGACCTCCCCGACCCGACACGGCGCATCCTTTCCTACTGTGAATTAGGCCGAATATCCACGCTGGCCACGGCGACACTGCGCGAAATGGGATATCAGCGCGCGGTGGCGCTGGACGGTGGCATGAACGCCTGGCGCGAGGCGGGTTATCCCATCAAGCCGGGACGGGAACCCTGATCGCTTAAATCAATTTAATTACTATCCAGTTTGCTTCCTGACTGTGCCATTTTCAGAATGGCGTTCCATTGCTGGGGAGTGACGGGCATGACCGACAACCGGCTGCCGCGCTGCACCAGTGGCATTTTACGCAGCGCCGGGTTGGCCTTGATCTCGTTCAATGAAATCGCGCGCGTGAAGCGCCGCCTAAGTTGCACTTCCACCATGAACCATGACGGCTTTTCCGGCGAACCGCGGGGGTCATAATAGGGACTGCGGGGATCAAACGCGCTCGGGTCGGGAGCTGCGGCACTCACGATTTTGACGATGCCGGCAATGCCCGGTTTGGCGCAGCGAGAGTGATAGAAGAATGCCGCGTCGCCCGGTTGCATCGCCCGCAGGTAATTGCGCGCCTGATAATTGCGCACGCCGTCCCATCGTTCGGTCTGTTGGGGGCGCGATCCGAGATCGTCAATGCTGAACGCGTCCGGCTCGGATTTCATCAACCAGTAATTCATGTGTCCGGATTGAAGGCGAGATGACCTAGGTCACGGCGCGGCATGTGTCACGATTGCCGGGACCAGCAGGAATAATTTTTATTACCGATTACCATCGTGACGGCCGTCTCCGGGAATGCTCGTCCCGCTAGGCAACCCTGACGGCGGATTGCACGACGGTCTCCGTTGCTCGAATCCGCGTGATGGCGCGGCACAATCCCGTCTTTTCATCAATGTCGAGCAAGACCCCGCAAAGGGTTCCCATGCCCTCCGCGACCTCGAAACGCTCGGGGAGTTTCAGCACAAAGCGTCTGAGCGCTTTCTGGGTATTCATGCCGATGACCGAATCATAGCAACCGGTCATTCCGACATCGGTGATATACCCGGTACCCTGCGGCAGAACCCGCTCGTCGGCGGTCGGCACATGGGTGTGGGTGCCGACCACGGCGCTCACCCGCCCATCGAGGAACCAGCTCATGGCCATTTTTTCGCTCGTGACTTCGGCATGCAGGTCCACCAGCACCATTTTCACATCCTCCGGTTTCGCCGCCAGCGCCGTGTCGGCGGCGGCGAATGGGCAGGCGAGTGTCGGGTGCATGTATACATTGCCCATCAGATTGAGAATGCCGACCCGGTGGCCGGTTGCAACCGAGATCACGAACCATCCGGTGCCGGGCGTACCCTCAGGGTAATTGTGCGGACGCAGGAGCCGCGGTTCGGTGGTGATGTATTCCAGCGCCTCTTTTTTGTCCCACGCATGGTTGCCGTTGGTCATGACGTCGACACCCGCGGCAAACAATTCCTCGGCGGTTTTTTGGGTTATTCCGGCGCCGTCGGCGATGTTCTCGGCGTTGGCCACCACTAGGTCTACTTTGTGACGGTTCCGCAATAGGGGTAGCTGTTCGGAAATGACACGTCGCCCGGGTTTCCCGACGACGTCGCCGATAAAGAGCAAATTCATGATGCCTGCCTTTTTGTTTTGAAGCGATTAACGATTAATAAATATAGACGGCCTGATCGGTGACCACGCCCTGCAACGGAACATCCCAGGGGTCGGCCTCGATACCGTTGATCCGCTGGAAATCATAAGCCAGCCCGATGATATGCGGTTTCCGCCAGCCCTTTCGCCGTCGCAGGAAGGCCAGGGTGAGGTCGTAGAACCCCGCGCCCATGCCGAGACGGTTGCCGTGATCGTCGAATCCGACGAGCGGCATGAGAATCAGATCGAGTTCGCGCGCACGCACGAGATCGCGCGTTGTTACATCCGGCTCAAGCACCCCGTAACGGTTACGTACTAATTCGGTCCCGTCTTGATTTTTGGCAAACCACAACCGGTCATGAGACAGGCGCGAGATCGCCGGCAGGTAGCAAATTTTACGCATCCGGTGAATATGTTCGATGATGCAGCGCGTATCGATCTCGCCGTCGATCGGCAGATAGCAGGCGATGCGTCGACTTGCGCGGTACAGACGCGTGCCCACCACCTTCGCCGCGAGTTTACGGGCGGCGAGTCGCTGTTCTTCCGGGGTAAGCTGGTTGCGCCGGTTACGCAGGGCGCGGCGCAAATCGGTTTTTTCAGTCGACACGGAATAATCACTAAGCCAAAAGAAGGCGCCCTCCGCAGATGCCGTGCTGCTCCGTAGCCTTGAACCGTGAGGTTCAAGTGGGCGCCTCAGAGATGCATCAGGCTTCCCGCTGCAAGGCGGGCTTGCACAACAGCATCTGCAATCCGGCTCCCGTCATAAGCACTTATAGGTTCAGAGGATAACTGGAGCAATCACGCGCACCGCAGGGGGCGCACATTAAGCATATACCTATTGGCGGGTTTGTGCATCCTGATGCAGGGCTGCATCGATCTTGGTCTGGAGGAATTTGATTTTTTGTGCCATGTCGAGCGGCAAGCCGCCGCGCCCGCGCAACTCGATCAATTCATGCGCGATATTGAGCGCCGCCATGACGGCGGTTCGTTCGGTGCCGATTACCTTGCCGCTGGATTGCATGTCACGCATCGTTTTGTCGAGGTAACCGGCCGCGGCTACCAACGCCGCGCGTTCGCCCTCGGGGCAGGCCACCATGAACTCCTTTCCGAGTATGGTGACGGTCACGCCATCGCGGGATTCCTTCACGTCAACTGCGCTCCAGCGCCTTGAGGCGGTCAATCATGGTTTCGATGCGTGCGCGCGCGAGCCGGGTTTTTTCCATCAGGCGCGCGTGCTGCTCGCTCAAATCGTTCTGATCCGTTTTGAGCGACTGGTTCTCGGATTTGAGGCGCCGGCACGTCTCGATAAGCTCATCGATGCGACTTTCCAGAATTTTGAGATCCAAGCTTTCGGCGTGTTGATCGTCGGGTGCCATGGTGCATTCACTATAGGACTGACGCCCTCACGGGTCAACGCTTTCGGCGCCGCCCGGGCGGGTGTAAACTTCCCATTCTTTTTTACCGAATCGCCTTGTCGGCGCTTGTCTCTGACACCGTGGAAACCGCAGCCGATTACCCTGTCTACGACGTAGCCACGCACCGCTTGCGGGAAGCCGGTATTACCACCGGCGCGGCCGAGGCGCATGGCATCATCACCGGCGTGCTGTGCGCGCCCGACGGCGCCCGGGTCGCCTGGCAAACACTGATACTCGGTCGCGATGCCGGAGGAAACCGCGAAACCCCGGCGGAATTGTCCGAGCTGCTCGCGGCCATGTACCGGTCGGCCTTCGCCCACTTGAACGGGTTGGAGCACGCGTTTACGCCCTTGCTTCCGGGCGACGAACACAGCCTGGCGGAGCAGATCGAGGGTTTGACCGACTGGTGCCGCGGTTACCTCCTCGGGTTGCATGCCGGAGGAGTAAGGGATGCGCGGGCACTTTCCGGCGACGCCAGGGAAATAGTCCGCGATATCACCCGTATTTCGGAGGCTGAAATGGACACCGCGCGCGCCGGCGACAAGGAAGAGCGGGCACTCATTGAAATTGTGGAATATCTGCGTATCGGCGTACAACTCGTGTTCGAGGAATTGCAGTCGCCGGCCGCAAAGCATTAAGAAACTTAAGATAAAGAATGAATGGACAGAATTGACAGGATTTACAGGATTAAAAACAGGATTAACAGGATTAATTGTTTTAATTTTTAAAAATCCTTAATCTTGTAAATCCTGAAAAATCCTGTTAATCCTGTGAATTAATTATTTTCCGAGGTTTGCCTCGATCTGCTTCAGTGTCTCACGGAAGGTTTCCCGTTGCGGTCCGCCGATATCCACGGCGCGCTGTGCCGCGACGCGTGCCTCCCCCCACCGTTGTTGATCCGCCAGTGTCAGGGCGAGATTGTTGTAGGCCACGGCGGCGTCCGGGTGATCCCGGGTCGCCTGCCGGAATGCCTCCTCGGCACCGTGGAGGTCTGCCAGCGCATAGCGGCTGTTTCCGAGCCCGATGCGGGCGGCCAGGCTTTTCGGCCAGCGCTTGAGCGCCGTGTCGTAGGCGATAACGGTTTCATTCCATCGACCGATGCGCTCGAGCGGCGCAACCGCCTGCAGATACGGAATTTCCTCGGCGGTGAACGGGAGGCGATCGGGTGGCATCACCACCATTGACCAGTACTGCGATCGGCGCCACGTGCGCTCGAAAACCCTGAACGGAACCTCGCGGCGTTTCTCCCTTCCCGATCGCAGGATCAAGCGGTCGCCTTTCAGATCAAATCCGACGACCACGGCGTAATGCCATATGGGATACCACGGCAGGCTAAGGTTCTGCAAAATCACCACCGGATTATGGGTTGCGACCTCGGCCAGCAGCGATTCCAGCTGCGGTTGCAAGACATACGGAATGCGTCCGTGCCGGCGCGCGGCCCCGATCAGCTCGAGTTGCAGGCTCCCCTGGCGTTCAGGAATGTAAACCTGGGGCGCCAGGTCAGAGGGAGTGACCTGGCTCCCGCTCCAGGTGAGCACGGTCGCCAATGCCGCCGGCCCACACTGGTATTCCTCCTGCGGAAAGAAGGGCACCGACGTGAGTTCGACCGGGTCCGGGAAGACCTCGGCGGTGGCGCGTATTCGATCGGTCTGCAGGGTGGCACAACCGGCCGTCAGCACGATCACGAAAAAAACTAAACCGCCCGTGCAAAGCCGGGCGGTTTGTTTACGACTCATCCGGGTTAACGCCGATCGAAGTGCTTAACGCTTCGGATGCTTGACGAACGGGAATATATTGGTGTATCCGAGGATATCCGTGATCAGCAGCACGATGAAAATAAACACCAGCAGTCCGAGGCCGTCACCGCCCGCCGGCAGTTGATCCATCTTGGCCGCCAGGGTTTGGACTTCGTTATCCGTCAGGCTGTCAAGACGCGCCTGCACCTGCGCCGGATCGACACCCCGGGCGACGAGTTGGGATTTCACGCTGTCGCGGTTGAGGACAGTCTTCAGTCGTTCACGATCTTGTTGCACCTGAGCCGCATTGACCACGACCTCGGTGCCGATCATGCCGGCCTGCGCGCTGGGGAAGTGGATGGAGAGCGCAAGCAGGCCCAGCACAACCAGATGGCTGACGGGTTTGGTAAGGCGACGAAGTTTTTCCATTAGTTTGATCTCCTGATACGTGGGATGAAGTTGATCCAGCATAATTTAACCTTAGGGGCAGCCGCCATACCGGCCACCCGGTTTCGTCCAGCAAGCTATACCGGCCGTCGAATTTCTTGCTGACAAAGACCGTTTACTGGCCGGGAATTATAACAAGTTGCCGGATTCTAACCAGCGACAACGTTTCGGCTCCGAATTTGGCATAATGGATTGGATGGACATGAAAGTCTGCCAAAAACGCCGCGAAACGCTGATGAGCCACATGGGCGGCGGCGTGGCCATTCTGCCGACCGCCCCGGTGCGCGTGCGCAATCGCGACGTGCATTATCCTTTTCGCGCCGACAGCGATTTTTATTACTTGACGCACTTTCCCGAACCCGAGGCCGTCGCGGTGCTGGTCCCGGGGCGCAGCCATGGTGAATACATCCTGTTCTGCCGCGACCGCAATCCGGAAAAGGAGATTTGGGAAGGGAGGCGCGCCGGTCTCGAAGGCGCGCGCGCGCTGTACGGGGCGGACGACGCTTTTCCCATAGATGACATCGATGAAATCCTGCCCGGCCTGCTCGAGAATCGCGAAAAAGTTTTTTACAGCATGGGCCGCTATCCGGATTTTGACGCCCATTTGATGACCTGGGTTAATGAAGTCCGCGGCAAGGCGCGCAACGGCGTGCACGCGCCGGGCGAGTTCGTGGATCTGAATCACATCTTGCACGAGATGCGCCTGTTCAAGGGACCGGAGGAAATCCGGCTGATGAAACGGGCGGCCAAGATTACCGCGCAGGCGCACCGCCGAGCCATGCAAGCGTGCCGGCCGGGCATGAAAGAATACGAAATTGAAGCGGAATTGCTGTACGAGTTCAAAAAAGGCGGCAGCGCCTACCCGGCCTATCCGCCGATCGTCGGGGCCGGGCGCAACAGTTGCATCCTTCACTACACGGACAACAATGCCGAGCTCAAATCCGGCGACGTACTGCTCATCGACGCCGGCGCCGAGATCGATGGCTACGCCGCGGATGTCACGCGCACGTTTCCCGTTACCGGGCGCTTCAACGGCGAGCAGCGCGCCGTCTACGAGCTGGTGCTGGCCGCGCAATCGGCGGCCATCGAGCAGGTCAAGCCCGGTAAGCACTGGAACGATCCGCATGAAACCGCGGTGCGTTGCCTAACGCAAGGGCTGAAGGATCTGGGGCTGCTCGACGGCAGCGTGGACGGGCATATTGAAAACGCAGACTACAAGCGTTTCTACATGCATCGCACCGGACATTGGCTCGGCATGGACGTGCACGACGTCGGCGATTACAAGCTGGACGAGACCTGGCGGCTGCTCGAACCCGGGATGGTGCTCACGGTGGAGCCGGGCCTGTATATCGGCGAAGGCAAGCATATTCCGGCCGGTTTCAGCAATATTGGCGTGCGTATCGAAGACGATGTTTTGGTAACGCGCGAGGGCAATGAAGTGCTTTCGCGGGACGCGCCCAAGGCCATCGACGAGATCGAAGCCTTGATGAAAAAGTAGCAAGTTACAAGTGACAAGTAGCAAGAAAAAAATGAACGGTTCTCTGCAGCTTTACTTGCAACTTGCTGCTTGAAACTTGCAATCGATTTTATGGACTACGACATTCTCATCATCGGCGGCGGTCTGGTCGGCGCGAGCCTCGCTTGTGCCTTGCGGGTTATCCCCTTGCGCATTGCGGTGATCGAGGCGGTGCCGCTAGCCTCGTCGGCACAGCCGAGTTATGACGACCGCACACTGGCCCTGGCCTATGGGTCGAAGCGGATATTTGAAAGCTTGATGGTTTGGGACGCCGTCGCGCCCGATGCCACCCCCATCGACCGGATTCATATCTCGGACCGTGGCCGCTTCGGGGTTACGCGCCTTTCGGCGGCCGATGCGGGGCTGCCGGCCCTGGGTTATGTCGTGGCCAATCGCCGATTGGGGGCGGCGTTGCTCGGCGGGTTGCAGCAGGCGCCGCAGATCGAGTGGTTGTGCCCGGCGGAAATGCAGGATATCCGGCTCACGCCCGACACCGCCACGACGACCATTCGCCATCAAGACCAGATCAGGACACTCACCGCGCGACTGATCATCGCCGCCGACGGCGCGCATTCCGCGGTGCGCGCGGCGCTCGGAATCGAGGCCGAGCGTACCGAATATTTCCAGAGCGCCATCGTCTCCACGGCGACGGCCAGCGAACCGCATCGCAACACGGCATACGAACGCTTCACCGACACCGGGCCGCTGGCGCTGCTGCCATTGCGTACCCACGATGTCGCGGTGGTGTGGAGCGCACAAGACGCCGAAGAAAAAGTAATTCTGGGTTGGAGCGACGAGGAATTTTTATCCCGGTTGCAGAATCGTTTCGGCGACCGCCTCGGGACGTTCACCCGAATCGGCAAGCGTGCCGCCCATCCACTCACGCTGACACGGGTCAGGGAACATGTCCGGCCGCACCTGGCGCTGATCGGCAACGCGGCCCACACCGTGCATCCGGTAGCCGGGCAGGGTTTTAATCTGGGGCTGCGGGACGTGGCGGCGCTGGCGGAGATTTTGGCCGATGCCGTGCGGGACGGCGAGGATATTGGAGATATTCGGGTGTTGCGCGGCTACGCCGATTGGCGCCGGCGCGATAATCGGATAACGGCGGGATTTACCAATGGCCTCATCCGGATTTTTTCCAACAACCTGTTTCCGTTCACGCTGGCGCGCAATGCCGGGCTGCTGGCCGTGGATCTGCTCCCGGGAATCAAGCGCGGACTCATACGCATCACCAGCGGCCAGGCCGGGCGGCTCCCGCGCCTGGCGCGCGGGCTGCCGTTGTGAGACTGATAATTAAAGTGTCATGAAAAGTAACTTCGATATCGTGATCGTGGGGGGCGGCATGGTGGGAACCGCGCTGGCCGTCGCACTGGGAAATTCACCCCTCAAGGTTGCGGTACTCGACCGCGTGAGCGCGGCACCGCCACCGGAGAAAGATTATGACCCGCGCGTCAGCGCCATCACGCTGGCTTCGCGCGCCTTGTTTGACAATCTCGGTGCCTGGGTTGGGATGGAACGGCGGCGTGTCTCCCCGGTGCGCGAGATGCACGTGTGGAGCGGCAACGACGGCGGGTCGATTCATTTCAATGCGGCCGAAATCGGCGAGCCGGCGCTCGCTTATATCGTCGAGAACAGCGTGATCCAGACGGCGCTCATCGAGCGGCTACATCAGTTCACCAATGTCCATTATCTGTGCCCGGTCGAGATCGGCGATATTACGCTGGCGGATAACGGTGCAGTGATCGTGCTGCAAGATGGACGCTTGCTGCAGACGCGGTTGCTGGTCGGCGCCGACGGCGCGGACTCCGCCGTGCGACAGGCGGCCGGTATCGAAACCCATGCGCTTAAACTCAATCAGCAAGGCATCGTGGCGACGGTCACAACGGAAAGGCCGCACGAGCATATCGCGCGCCAGCGGTTTCTGGCGACCGGGCCGCTGGCCTTCCTGCCGCTCGATGAGCCGCGTACCTGTTCCATCGTCTGGTCGGCGGACAATACGCGGGCCGAGCAGTTGATGGCGCTCGATGACGCGGCTTTTATCCCAGATTTGCATCAAGCATTTGGATCATCCCTGGGAAATATTCACACGGTCACACCGCGTGCCGCATTTCCGCTGGTGCTGTCGCATGCCAAAACCTACACCGCGCCGCATCTGGCGCTCATCGGCGATGTCGCCCACACGGTGCATCCGCTGGCCGGGCAGGGCGTGAACCTCGGTTTCCTCGATGCTGCGACATTGGCCGAGGTATTGCTGGATGCCGTAGCAAACCATAAGGACATCGGGGATCACGCCGTGTTGCGGCGCTACGAACGCTGGCGCAAGGGCGACAATCTCGCGATGATTTCCATCACGGGTGGGTTTAAGTATCTTTTTGGCAATGATCTCCCGGGAGTTAGCCAGCTGCGGAATCTGGGGCTTGATCTCACCAATGCCGCGACACCCATCAAAAATTTTATTATGCGCAGGGCGAGTGGATTGGAAGGGGATCTGCCCAAGCTCGCGAGGCGAGCCTTGAATTAAGAATGTCATTCCGGCAAAAGCCGGAATCCAGGGTGTAAATGAGTAAAAGCCGCCTTTGGCGGCTTTTATTTTGAAAAGCTATTTGCGGGTAGCTCCACCCCTGCACCCTGGGTGACTTTCTTTTGTTCGGCCAAAAGAAAGTCACGAAAGAAAATGCCGCCCGGATGACGCGCTTGTCCTGTGCTTCGCGCCTTTGCCGTGCAGGTCGCGCAACGGCACTTCCCTGTGCCGTGCATGACGCGCGGGCTTTCCCGCCCGCGCCCCTTCGGGCTGGTGGGCAAAGGCTGGCGATGCTCGGGCGCGCCATACGGGATTCTAAAAAACCCCCAGTGGCGTCCATTTTACCTAAAATTACTTGACATACTAATTATACTAATAGTAAATTTAGTTTCTCGTTGGAATTAGAGGGAAGCACCATGCGTATGCATCGAATCGAAGTAGATGATGAAATCTTTCATTATCTTAAGGGAAAAGCGGAACCATTCGTTGATACTCCAAATACAGTACTGCGAAAGGAATTGTTGGGGGATAAATCAGGGTCTATACGTATATCCGTAGTTCGCAATAATGGTTTAGATTTACCTATCATGCCTACCGGAATGCCGATAGCGCTTAGGCAGATTCTTGAAGTTGTACATATCGTCCGAAAAGAGGGTCTTAGTCGACAAGAAGCAACGCATAATGTCGCAAATAAATATCGCGTTGCTCCCCCAACGGTGATTGATAAGTACTGTCGCCAGTTAAACCTCACGGCTCACGCGTTTGATAGATTATTAACGCAACCCGGCCTTGCTGATCTTCGTGCCCTGCTTAATAAAAAATTTAATGAGCATCATGCCATGATTAAAAGGTATCTTGCGGAATGATCAATTCACCTTGCGACGAACTCGTAAACTCACAGCAATAGGGGAACATGAGTTTTTTTAGAAAACTTTTTGGTAAGCGTGAAGAAAGTAACAATGTTGCGCATGTTCGCGCGATCTTAGAAAAGTTTATTGAGGCATCCTTCATACCGCTAAGTGGTATTGACGAGAAAAGCTCTAGTCATGGAATGACAATTCTTCTCTACATGTTTGGGGCGGTTGATATGGTCTGCCAAGTTAAGGGTGTCGATCAACAGACAACAATGTTGCTATTTAACGAAATGCTCCAAAATGAACTTGGCGAATACACTGATAAAGAGGCAGAAGCCCTTTTAAAAGAGGTAATCAAAGCTTCGGCTGAACCTGAAGGTCAGCAACTTATGAAGGAGGGAGCAGAGGCTCTTAGGCTCTGGCTCACCGAGAGCGATCTAGCGGTGCCGTACCGACTTACAGAGTTATTGAAGTCCAAGGGTAAATAATGAGCGGAACAACAGGCTTTAAGCGCGTATGAAAGACTACAAATACCTCGCTTCGCGTGAAAATAAGGAAGAACCCCCCGAACCAACCTCGGAGAAAGAAACTATGAACTACAGTGCGCGTCCGGCGTGGCTGAATCAGTGGTGGCAGATCGGTATTATGTTCTTGCTGCCCTTCGTTTTCATATTGGCCGTCTACAAGGGCCATCAATATTTTTCCCCCGAGAACCTGCGCGTGGTTTATGTGGTGATTGGTGCGGTGTTTGTCTACTTGATGGTGGTGGTTATATTCCGCCGGTATTCGTGGCGTTACAAAATAGACGATGCGACGATCGAAAGCCGCGAAGGGATCATTGCGCGCAAGGTGCAGTCGATCCGGATCAAGGATCTGCGCAACATCAACGTAAATCAAACATTATGGCATCGCCTCGTGAACGTGGGCGATGTTGAGTTTTCCAGTGCCGGCGGTAGCGGGATCGAGGTGGTGTTTAAGGGAGTGGATGATCCCATGCAGGTCAAGGCGCTAGCACAGCGACTGCAAGCATCCGGCTGAAGCCAGCGCGCTTCACCAGCGCCCCACATCGGTGAAATTAATTAACCAGAGATTTCCGCGCTAGCGCGCGTAGCCCCAGCTGTCCTTCAGGTACACGTCGAGTCCGGCGTAATCTTTGTCGTTGGCGTAGACCAGCCCCTTGGTGGAAGCATAGGTTTCCATCAGCCGGGCGGTGGCGGTTTTTCCTTCCCTTGAGAGCAGCCCCGTGGAGATTCTTGCCTGGTCTACCGATGAGAGACGTGGCCCGGCGGAGAACGCCTGGTTAGGCAGCGTTTTGGTTTTGTAAATGACGTGTACGGTGTTTTCGCTGTCGGAAAGTTTCTCCAGAATGGCGAGCGGGACAATCGCGGCCTCGCATTTGTTCCCGGTCGCAACACCCTCGTAAGCTTTTGTCCAGCTTCCGCTGTTGACAATCATCGGCTGGCGGACGGGGTTATCGAACTTACTGAGCACGGCCAGTGTCCCCAGATTGGGAGGATCCATCGCGCAAACGGTCTGTCCCGCGAGTTGTTTAATGGTCGAGATGCTTTTGTTGTCCTTGTGCACCACGACTGTGTACGCAAATTCATCGGCAATCTTCACCAGCACGCTGTGTCGCAGGTTCGATATCCGCCAGCTGTTGAGATGCGGCTCATCGAAGATGATGTCATAACTGCCGCGCAGCATTTCCATCTGGTAGGTGAGCCAATCGGCCGGGCGCTGGTACACGATAGTTCTACCGGTGACGCGCGACAGATATTCCGCAATCGGCTGATAGATGCGAGCGCTGTCCGCTTTTGCCTCGCGCGGCGGTGCACTGAATACCAGGACACTGTCGCGTCCCGCGGGCGCGCCACGGACGATCCCTTCGAGCGCGGGGGAACGACTGGCGGCATTCTCGGGTGGTATAAATGCGGCTTTTCGTGCGGCCGGCGGTTTTCCCAGTGTGGACTTTTCATCCGCGCCAGCGCTGATGGGCGCTGTCAGCAGCAGCACCCCGAGGGAAATCATGCCGGTCGCGACGGTTGTTCTTGATTTTTTTAAACTGTACATAAAACCTCCTGGTTGTCCGATAATTTATGGTTTCCGGTTAGCGCGCGTCAACCGTGCCGGCCACGTCTCAGTAGTAGCCCCATTCATTGCGAAGAAATTTCGCCAGGCCGCGGTATTCCTGATTGCTGGCGGGTACAAACCGGTTACCGGCCTTGTAGGCCGCACGCAGCCCGGCGGTGGAAGCATCCGCCTCGGGGGCAAGCAGGGCCCGGACGATCTTGGTTTGATCGTCGGGCAACACGTGAGGTCCGGAGGAAACGGCCTGATTCGGCATGGCCATGGTTATGTAGATAATCCGGGTTAGATTCGCGCGGTCGAATTTTTTGAGATTGGGAAGCGGCATGACCCCGCCGTCGCATTTACCGGCGATCACACCGTTATAGATCTGCTCCCACCCTTTGGTGTCGACGATCACCGGTTGACGGGCGGGGTTGTCAAACTGGCTCAACAACACCAACGCGCCGAGATCCGGTGGCGCGTGGGTGCAAAAAGTACGCCCCGCCATGTGCCTGACGTCGCGCGCCGCGGTCTGGTTGCTGACGAAGACGGCTAATTCGTTTTGCTCGGGAAGCTTGACGAGGATGGTGTAATTGAGATTTTCCACGCGGTAGCTGGCGAAGTGCGGATCGTCGAAAATGAGGTCGTAGCTGCCGTTGAGCATTTTCGTGCGATACAGCCCCCAGGTTTCCGGATGCTGGTACACGACCTTTTTCCCCAGCGCCTTGCTCAGAAACTCGGCGATCGGCTGGTAGATTTTTTTACCTTCATCGGGTGTCTCGCGCGGCGGGGCGGTGAATATCAGCGCTACCGGTGTTTCAGGCAGACGCGCGGCCAGAGTGGTTGCGTTGCGGTTGTGGGCTCCGTAAATGCGGCTTTTTTGAAGGCGTTCGCGATCGACCGAATGGACGGCATTCTGGAGTCTGAGGAATCTGCCGCCAATAATGACGTCGCATGAATGATGAGAACTGCCAGCAATACTCCCTGCGCGGTTTTCATTTTCATATTCAGCGACGCTCCCTTTCCCGAAAACCCGAATCCCAACCGCTGTTTTAATCGGCATGCGCGGACGCCGCGACGGACCCTGTTTCAAACCCCGGTTCATCATGATCCGCCGTATTTGTAAGGGGAAAGCCTAGCCAGCAATTCCGGGGAATCCAGCCACACCGAAATTCGCTTGTCATGCAGACCGACGAGCGGCTGATTTGATTGCCCCGGCGGTGTACCAACCTGCCGGGAGAAACACCGAAATATTCCGACCCAACCGGAGACGGTGCCGCCGGGATATTACGCCAAACCGAGATCCTTGAGCTTGCGGGTGAGCGTATTGCGCCCCCACCCCAGTTTTTTTGCCGCGTCCAATTTGCGTCCGCCGCAATGCTTGAGGGCAGCCTCGATAAGGATGCGTTCAAAACTGTTATTGATGTCCTTGAAAATTTCTCCCTCACCGCGGGCGAGACGCTGTTCGACAATGCTCTTGAGCCGGCCTTCCCACTCGGACTCGCGGGTGATGTCACCGTCCATGGCCAGCAGTTCCTGAGGCAAATCTTCCACGCGCACGGTCTGACCGGGCGCCATCACGGTCAGCCAGCGACAGGTATTTTCCAGTTGGCGCACGTTGCCCGGCCAGGGAAGGGCGCTCAGGTACTCCATCGCCTGCGGCGTCAGCTGTTTGGTTTCCACTCCCAGTTCGGCGGCGGATTTTTTCATGAAATGCAGCGCGAGTTCCGGAATATCCTCGCGGCGCTCGCGTATCGCGGGCAAATGGATGCGGATCACATTTAAGCGGTGAAACAGGTCCTCGCGGAATCGCCCGTCTTTCACGCGATTTTCCAGATTCTGGTTGGTGGCAGCGATGATGCGAACATTGGTTTCCACCTGATCGTGTCCTCCCACCCGGTAGAATTTTCCGTCCTGGAGCACGCGCAACAAACGGGTTTGCAGTCCCGGTGGCATATCGCCGATTTCGTCCAGAAACAAAGTCCCCCCGTTGGCTTGCTCAAAGCGACCCTGGCGCAGCTGCGTGGCGCCGGTAAAGGCGCCTTTTTCATGGCCGAAGAGCTCGGATTCAAGCAGCTCGCCCGGGATCGCCGCGATATTGATGGCAATAAAAGATTTCTCCGAGCGCGGACTGTGATTGTGCAACGCGCGCGCGACCAGTTCCTTGCCGGTTCCGGATTCACCGTTGATCAGTACACTGAGGTGCGACCCGGACAGCCGCCCGATCGCGCGGAAGACCTCCTGCATCGAAGCCGCTGAACCGATGATTTCAGGGGTTTGTTCGCCGACTGGCGCCGCCGATTTTTGCCGGCGGCGATGCTCGATGGCGCGGCGGGTGAGTCGCACCGCTTCGTCCACGTCAAACGGTTTGGGCAGATATTCGAACGCGCCGCCGCGGTAGGATGCCACCGCGCTTTCCAGGTCGGTGTGCGCGGTGATGATGATGACCGGGATTTCCGGCGCCTTGGCGTGCACGATCTTGAGCACTTCCAGCCCGCCCACCCCCGGCATGCGGATGTCGGAAATGACCACGTCCGGGCGTTGCCGTTCGAGCAGCTCGTCGATTTCATTCGCGGAGTCGAAACTCCTGACGTTCATATCAGCCTGGCCGAGGGCTTTTTCCAGGACCCAGCGGATCGAACGATCGTCGTCAATGACCCACACGATGTCCTGCCTAGCCATGATTTTTCACCAGGGGGAGATAAATGCTGAATACGGTTTGTCCCGGTCGGCTGCGGCATTCAATCAGCCCGCCGTGTTTGGCGATGACATCCTGCGCGATGGACAGACCGAGGCCGGTACCGCCGGGTTTGGACGTGACCATCGGATAAAAAATTTGGTCCTGCAACGATTCCGGTATACCGGGACCGGTATCCTCGATATCGGCACGCAATACGAGACGATGGCATTTCTGGCCGATGGTGAAACTGCGCTCGACACCCGTGCGCAAGCGGATAAGTCCCTTGTGCTGCATCGCCTCGACCGAGTTGCGCACCATGTTGAGCACCGCCTGCGTCAGCAGTTCCGGCTCGCCATCGAAATCCGGAAGGCTGGGATCGTACTGGCATTCGATGTCAAGTCCGACGGGGACTTCCACCAGGATCAGCTTGCGGACGTGTTCCAGAATTTCATGGATGTTAACCGGTTTTAATTTCAGCGGCTGGTGCGGTCCCATCATGCGGTCCACCAGATTACGCAATCGATCCGCCTCGTGAATGATGATGCGGGTGTATTCCCGCAGCGCCTTGTCGGGGAGTTCGCGTTGCAAAAGCTGGGCGGCACCGCGCAATCCACCGAGCGGATTTTTGATCTCGTGCGCCAGCCCGCGCATCACGGCGCGGTTTGCCGCCTGCCGGTCAAGCATGTTTTCCTCGCGTGCGAGGCGCAGCAGACGGTCGACCTGCGTGAGCTCCACCAGCAGTGACACCGCTTCGCTGCCGCTGTCGACAAGCGGTGACACGGTGCTATCCACCGTGATGGTTCTCTCTCCCGGCAGTTTCAGCCGTACCCCGCGCGCGGTCAGAGGTTGCCGGCCGGCCAGCGTTTGACGGAGGTTCGCTACCAAACGGCGGGAATGCGGCAATAACTCGGCGATATGGCGCCCGATGATTTTCTTCGCGCTGACTTCAAACAGCATTTCGCCCGCGGGATTGATGCTGGTGAGCCGCAAGTCGGCATCGAACGTCAGCACCGCCGTGGTCAGATTTTCCAGTATGTGCGGAGGCAGTCCGGTGGACATGGGTAAGCTTCGATGGCGGCTATGATCGGAAAGCGCATGCGTCACGTCGATCAGTTTTCCTTATGAATAAATGGGTTATAAAGATACTCCGTGTATCATTCTATCATGCACCATTTTGGTGCATTAATCGACTCAACACAATCCTTTGAAAACGAACGCCCCCAGGAGGGGGCGTTCGTGGATGATGCAACGACCTGGCGTCCCTTTAAACGCTGTAATACATGTCGAACTCGATCGGGTGGGTCGTCATGCGCAAGCGCGTGACATCGCTCATCTTAAGTCCGATGTAGGCATCGATCACGTCGTCGGTGAACACGCCCCCGGCCTTGAGGAAGGCGCGATCCTTGTTAAGTGCTTCCAGCGCCATGTCCAGCGCGTGGCACACGGTCGGAATCTTCTTTTCCTCTTCCGGCGGCAGGTCGTAGAGATCCTTGTCCATGGCTTCACCCGGATGGATTTTATTCTGGATGCCATCGAGACCCGCCATCATCATGGAGGCAAATGTGAAATACGGATTGCCGGCGGAGTCCGGAAAGCGTACCTCGATGCGCCGACCTTTCGGATTCGAGACGTACGGAATACGGATCGAGGCGGAACGATTGCGTGCCGAATAGGCAAGCAAGGTCGGTGCCTCGAAGCCCGGCACCAGACGCTTGTAGCTGTTGGTGGTCGAATTGCAGAACGCATTCAAGGCACGGGCGTGCTTGATGATTCCGCCGATGTAAAAGAGTGCTGTCTGCGACAGCCCGCCGTATTCGTTTCCGCTGAACAGGGGCTTGCCGTCTTTCGCGAGCGACTGGTGCACGTGCATGCCGGAACCGTTGTCGCCGACGATTGGCTTGGGCATGAAGGTCGCGGTTTTGCCGTAGCTGTGGGCCACGTTGTGCACGCAGTATTTGTAGATTTGCAGCTCGTCGGCCTTCTTCACGAGGGTATTGAACAGCATGCCGATCTCGTTCTGACCGGCGGTCGCCACTTCATGATGATGGGTTTCGATCTTGACGCCCATCTCTTCCATCGCCAGACACATTGCCGAGCGGATGTCCTGCTGTGAATCCACGGGGGGGACCGGGAAGTAACCGCCTTTGATATTCGGCCGGTGCCCGAGGTTGCCGCCTTCATAGACCTTTTCCGTGTTCCAGGACGCTTCTTCGGAATCGATCTTGACGAACGAGCCGCTCATGTCGGCGCCCCAGCGCACGTCATCGAGAATGAAGAACTCGGCCTCGGGCCCGAAGTAGGCGGTGTCGGCAATGCCGGTACTCTTGAGATACGCCTCGGCGCGCTTGGCAAGCGACCGCGGGTCGCGCTCGTAACCCTGCATGGTGTTGGGCTCGATGACATCGCAACGCAGGATCAGGGTCGGCTCTTCCATGAATGGGTCGAGGACCGCTGTGTCGGCTTCCGGCATCAAAATCATGTCGGACTCCTGGATGCCTTTCCAGCCGGAGATCGAGGAGCCATCGAACATTTTTCCGTGCTCGAACGTATCCGCCTCGATGGTACTGGCCGGCACGGAAACGTGTTGTTCCTTGCCCTTGGTGTCGGTAAAGCGAAAGTCGATGAACTTGACCTTCTTGTCTTTGATCATTTTGAGAACGTCTGCACCGGGCGACATCAGAATTCCTCCTCGGAAATGGTAGTGTTAGCCGTTAATGACAGCTGGAAATTGAGTGCGTATTTTTGCATGAAACATGCCATGCATAAAGTGACGTAAATTCATATAGTTAGTATGAAAGAGCGGATAAAATAGCAGCGCATTTGCACTATTACGGTGCATGAATTTTCTATTATGCACCGTAATAGTGCATTAATGAAACTTTAATTCCACCCGGCCAATGTCTTGGTCTGCCTGGCTGGCTTCGGCGAATCGCCGCGCAAGATCCTGCGCTCCCGTGGCATCGGCGACAGCAGTCAGCGGGAGCAGCAGTTCAATGTCGATGCGTCCCTTCAGATAATGCAGCGTCGTTTGCTCTATCTGGCGCGCTTCAGGGATGTGAGCGAAATATTTTTTTAGCCGCCGCTCCACTTCCTGTCGTGTCGGCAGGTCAAGACAGCTCGCGTCATCGATATCCTCTTCGGTATCGATGTGTACCATGACATCGGCCATCGGCGCGATTTCCTCGATCAACCGCGCACGCACCGTTTCGCCGATCTGATGGCCTTCCGAGACGCTCAGGTGATCATCCACGATGATGTGCACGTCGGCAAGGGCCTTTTCACCCACGCGCCGGGTACGCAACAGGTGCAGGGCCTTTACGCCACTGATGGAAAGAATGACCCGGCGGATGGATTCGAGTTGATCGGGGGCAAGCCCGGTGTCCACCAATTCACGCAGTGCTAGCCAGGCGAGTTCCCCGCCGACCTTGATCACCATGAGCGCCACCACGATCGCGGCAACCGAATCCAGAAAGCCAAACCCGAGCAGGCTGCCGCCGATGCCGGCCGCGACGATGAGCGAAGACAGGGCGTCGGACCGGTGATGCCAGGCATTGGCCCGCAGCATGTTTGAGTCGAATCGTTTGGCGGTCAGCATGGTGTAACGGTAAAGCCCTTCCTTGGCGGCGAGTGTCGTCATGGCGACCCAAAACGTCACCGCCGCGGGAATGACGAAGGTCTGGGCCGTAGTCAGGCGAATTCCGGCGTTAATGGCAATGCCGGCCCCGACCACAATCAGCATGATTCCGAGAAGCAGGGTGACGGCGGTTTCGAAACGGGCGTGTCCGTAAGGGTGTTCCGCATCTGCGTCCTTGCGCCCGTGTTTCAGCGCGAACAGCACCATGAAATCGGTAATAACATCGGACAGCGTGTGCATGCCGTCGGCCACCAGCGCCTGGGAATTCCCCACGAGGCCGATAATGACCTGGGACACGGCAAGCACCAGGTTCCAAAGCACGCTGACAAGCGTCACCCGGCGGCTGGCGGCATAACGTTCGGTGCTCGTGGTGTCGATATCGCTATGTGACCGGGCGTTGCTCATGCCGCCGCCTCCGACAGGTCGCGCAAATTTGATATATCGTATTGTCGGCGGCCGGCGGCAATTCGCCGGTCGCATCCCCGCGTTTTGCGCGGGGGGCGCCCCGGAGCGTCGCCCGAGGGACCCGCGTAGCGGGATCGGCCAGCACAGGCGACGCCAACGACCGCAGGGAGCGCGCCTTCATCCCGCCTCGGGGTCGCATCCCCACGGCGTGGGGCTCCGGCTCCGCCCCCGGCGGTCGTCCGGCACCGCGCTGCGCGGTCGCCATCTCCGCGGCTCATGCCGCTCTCACGCGGAGTGTTAACGTAATCTCACCCTCATTTTTCGAGACCGAGAGCATCTCGTGACCGTGTATCCGGCACCAGGCGGGTATGTCTTGCAGTGTTCCGGGGTCGGTAGCCCGCACCTCCAAGACATCCCCCGGGCCGAGCTCGGCAACCCGGTTTTGCGTCCGGATCACGGGCATCGGGCACAGCAAGTTCCGCGCGTCCAGCACAAAATGGCTCACAAGTACCACTCGGCAGGCACGTCGCTGGCAGCGAGCGGGGCCACATGCAGCACGCGGCTATGCCCCGCGGTGTCGGTCACGGTGAGGGTCACCGATGTGGCATCACGACCCCGGCCGAAGCGTGCGGTCAGTCGCGCCGCCAGCTCCAGATCAGTCTCGGTCACGGTCCCTTCGATCAGGACCAGCGGGCCTTCGTGACTCGTGGCATAGAGATGCATGAAGTTTTTCCGGTACCCGTTCAGAAAATTATTCTCGCCCTCGTCGCGGCCGACGATCAGCTTGAAATGCGGCCGCGGACGCAGGTGGCGGCCGACCTTGAGCAGCATGATGTCGTCGAATTCGTACTGTTTGGTGCCGCGCGCGGCCCACAGGTCCGCCAGCTTGCGTGAATACTGCTCATTGGTGAGAAAGCAGCAGCCGCCCGCGGGTTGGGCATAATCCGAGAAACCGTATTGCTTTGCCAGCGCCATTTGCGGTTTGCGGCTGCGGCCGTTGAAATCGAGCAGCTTGCTGCGGTCCACCCAGCCTGCACGTTCCGGCAACGTTTCCGGCAGCAGCTTGGCGCACAGCGGCCGCAGCAACCGGTCGAACGCGCCGGACTCGCGCGCCACCACCGGCATGGTGTCCCTGCGCTGCGACATCGGGCGCTGGCCCAGTACCTCGCCGGTAATAATGAAATCAAAATCGTTCCGTTCCATCCATTCACGCGCCTTGCGCACCATGAATCCCTTGCAGTCGAGACAGGGATTGAGATTGGCGCCATAACCGTGTTTGGGATTGATGACAACTTCCTTGTATTCCTCGATGACTTCGATGATGTGCAGCTTGATGCCGAGCTGTTCCGCCGTCCACAGGGCGTTGTTGCGCTTTGGCTTGGCTTGCGCTTGACGGCGAATCGCGTGCGTATGCCCTTCCACGCAAAAGCCGGTATAAAAGTTGATCCCCTCAACGTGGATATTTTGGTCCAGCATGACTCGGGCCGCGAGCATGGAATCAAGCCCGCCCGAAATCAGCGCAACCGCTTTGCGCGGTTCTCCCGAAGTCGGAGACACGGGTGAATGATCGAGCTTGGTTGTCGGTGCAGGTCGGATTGTCATGAAAACACCGTTACTAAAACTGGCTGAAGAAATACTAGCGCAATTGACGGCATCCGGCACGCCGGTGGATTATCGCGGGCGATCCGGGGTTGCTCGTGTGATGTGCTACGGCCGCGCGCGTAATCAATGAATACCGGGATAAGAAAAATGTACGATGCAGAAATCTGAATCGAATGGCCCAACGCGGGTCCGGATGCAATCGCGGCTGTCAGGCGGCTTCGAGATAACCGGGGCCCACAAAAAAGGGCCCTTGCGGGCCCATTTTATTGTTATGCCGGTCTTCATAGGGACCGGGTTCTTCCCCCGTGGTGACTCAGGCGTTACCCAGAAACGCGCAAACAATAACGAATCGCATCCACTCTGTCCATCTTAATCTCTGCCACGGCGGTCCCCCCTTTGATTGTTTTATGGGCCCTGGAAACGTTGGCGTTTTCCGTGACAGGCGTGCCGCGGTCCAGGCTATACGGTCCGGACAGCTTCCATGGCAGTGCTAAAATTGAGATTCCACGGCGGTCATCGGTGAGTTTACGGATACAGATGTTTTCGCACGGCTTATTCTTGAAGCGACGCCGCGGAAGACGCGGTTTCAGGGAATACCTGCGCCGGTCGGGGCGCATATTGCGCTGGGCATTCCGGATTCTGCTGCTGCTTTTAGTTGTTGACCTGTTTTACCTCGGGATCACGTGGCCGGACTGGAAGAAGCTGGCCGATGGCCCGGTGCCGAAATCGGCTTTTATGGTTGCGTACGAGAAGCAGCGTGCCGAGGAAAAAAATTGGCCGCGCCTGAATTGGCAACCCGTTTCCATTAACTCAATTCCCAAGCACCTGATCCGCGCCGTGATCCTTGCCGAGGACAGCCGTTTCTACGAACACAGCGGATTCGACCTCATCGCCTTCAAGGAGGCCATGGACTACAACCTGAGCGAAGGCCGTTTCGTGTTGGGCGCGAGCACCATCTCGCAACAGACGGTGAAGAACCTGTTCTTGAGTCCGTCACGAAATCCTTTGCGCAAATGGCATGAGCTGATTTTGACCTGGGGCATGGAACGCAGTTTGTCCAAGCGGCGCATCCTTGAGCTCTACCTCAATATCGCCCAGTTCGGCCATGGCATTTATGGCGCGCAGTCCGCCGCACTCGTCTATTGGGGAATCACGCCAGACAGACTGACGGTGGCGCAAGCGGCGGAGCTGGCCGCGACGCTTCCCAGTCCGGTGAAAAACAATCCGGTCACCCGCAGCCGTTATTTTGAAAAACGATCCAGAAGACTGTCAAGCCTGCTTATGCGTTTTCCGGGCGACGCCGCGGAAGCGGTCCGCCCGCGACCCTTTGAGATGTTTGCCTTGCCGCCGGAAAACGGGAATGGAACGAGCGAGTCCCCCGATAATTCTTCAACGCCACCGCTGGTGGAAAAACTGCCGCCGGTCGAAGATCGATCTATCCCGGGCCAAACGCGCTGAACGCGCGGTGTACCCGGGCACGGGGAAAGGTATAATCCCGGGCAAACAATCCGGTTGTTCCACCTGATCTATTCGTGACTTTCCAGGATCTAATTTTTGAGTTGTCCCGGTACTGGGCCCGCCAGGGTTGCGTCATGCTGCAGCCCTACGACATGGAAATGGGCGCGGGCACGTTTCATACCGCCACGTTTCTGCGCGCGCTCGGACCCGAACCGTGGAAGGCGGCCTACGTGCAGCCGTCGCGGCGACCGAAGGACGGCCGCTATGGCGAAAATCCGAACCGCCTGCAGCACTATTACCAATTCCAAGTGGTGCTCAAGCCCTCGCCCGATGGCATTCAGGATTTATATCTGGATTCGCTGCGCGCCATCGGCGTAGACACGAAAAATCACGATATTCGTTTTGTCGAGGATGACTGGGAATCACCCACGCTCGGTGCCTGGGGCCTGGGTTGGGAAGTGTGGCTCGACGGCATGGAGATCACACAGTTCACCTATTTCCAGGAAGTCGGCAGTCTGCCGTGCAAACCGGTGTTGGGTGAGATTACTTACGGCCTGGAGCGTCTCGCCATGTATCTGCAGGAGGTGGAGAACGTCTTTGACCTCGTGTGGACCCGTGGGGTTTCGTACGGGGACGTTTATCATCAGAACGAGGTCGAACAATCGAAATACAATTTCGAGCATTCAAATGTCACGTGGCTGCTTCAACAATTCACCGATTACGAAACCGAGGCCCGGCGACTGATGGAGCTGAATCTTCCGCTGCCGGCTTTCGAGATGGTGATAAAGTGTTCGCACACCTTCAACCTGCTGGACGCGCGCGGCGCCATTTCCACCACCGAGCGTGCTACCTACATCGGTCGCGTGCGCCAGCTCGCGCGCCTGGTCGCCCAGAACTATTACGCTGCGCGCGAGCGCTTGGGATTCCCCATGCTCCAGCGGAAAAAGGCGAAATAATCGTGCCCGGCCCTTCCACTCGCAGCAGGAAACGGCGCGCCACCCGCCGCCCGGCCCGGGTCGGGGCTCATCAAACCCTGCTGATCGAAGTGCTCACGGAAGAGTTGCCGCCCAAGGCGCTGTTCCGGCTCATGGAGGCGTTCAGCAAGAATATTTTTGACGGGTTGAATGAAAAGAATTTACTGGCCGCGGGTGCCGAACCACGGCCTTACGCCACCCCCCGGCGACTGGCCGTCCTGGTGACGCGGGTGCTCGACAAGCAACCCGAACGCGTGGTGGAGCGCAGAGGTCCGGCGGTGACGGCGGGGCTGGACGCCGCGGGCAAGCCGACGCCGGCGCTGCTGGGTTTCGCCAAATCCTGCGGTGTGGCCGTGGCGAAACTCGGGAAGCGCTCCGGCGACAAGGGGGAATATTTCGTTTACGCCTCCCGGCAGAAAGGCACGCCGCTGAAGCAGCATCTTGCCGCCATCGTCGAATTGGCGCTCGTGAAACTCCCGGTGCCCAAACTCATGCGCTGGGGCGCTGGCGAGGCGCAATTCGTGCGTCCGGTGCACGGGGTCATTTTGCTGCACGGGAACCAGGTCGTGCCGGGCGTGGTGCTTGGGCTCCCGAGCGGCAACAAGACGCGCGGCCACCGTTTCCTGAGTAACGGTGCAATCACCATTCCCCGCGCCGGTGACTACGAAAAAATTCTGAAACAGCAAGGCAAGGTAGTCGCCTCCTTCGAGGGACGCCGGGAAATCATCGCGAAAATGCTGGACCGGGAGGCGAAAAAAGTCGCCCCGGCCGCGAGTTGGGGGATCGGCAAGGCCGCGGAACTCGAGGAGGAAGTCACCAGCCTCGTCGAGTATCCGGTGGTGCTGGCGGGCAAATTCGACCAGGCATTTCTGAGCGTGCCGCGGGAGTGCCTGATTTTCAGCATGCAGCAGCACCAGAAATATTTTCCGCTGGTCGACAAACAAGGGAAGCTGCTCGCGTCTTTTCTTTTTGTCAGCAACATGAATCCGTCGGATCCAAAAGCGGTGATTCACGGCAACGAGCGCGTGCTGCGGGCGCGGCTGTCCGATGCCAAGTTTTTCTACGATCAGGATCGCAAAACCAGTCTCGCCGATCGCGTGCCGCGGCTGGCGGAGGTGGTTTATCACAACCGGCTCGGCAGCCAGCTCAAGCGCACGCAACGGCTGACGAAACTTTCCGTGGCGATCGCGCGACGGCTGAAAGCCGATGAAATTCTTGTCGAACGCGCCGCCTCGCTGTGCAAGGCCGACCTGCTGACCGAGATGGTGGGTGAATTCCCGGAATTGCAGGGCATCATGGGGCGGTACTACTTGCGCCACGAGGGCGAAGCGGTCGAGGTCGCGGAGGCCATTGAACAGCATTATTACCCGCGTACCGCCGCCGGCGCGTTGCCCAAACAATCCATATCCGTGTGCGTGGCGCTTGCGGACAAGCTCGACACCCTGGTCGGCATTTACGGGATCGGACTGGTGCCGACCGGTGAAAAAGATCCTTATGGACTGCGACGTGCGGCTTTGGGCGTGGTGCGCATCCTCGCGGAGAAGTCCCTGCCGCTTGATGTAGTGGAGCTGCTCTCCCTTGCAGCCAGCCAATTTCCGGACGGTGTTGTTGCCGGGAGTGTTGCCCCGGAGCTTCATGGCTTCATGCTGGAGCGCCTGAAACCTTATTTGCGCGAGAAAAACTTTGAACCGGATGAAATCGACGCGGTGCTCACGCCACCGCCCACGCGGCTGGATCAGGTGTTGCCGCGCCTCAAGGCGCTCAAGGAATTTCGCGCGCTGCCCCAGGCCCAGGCACTGGCCGCGGCCAACAAGCGCATTCGGAATATCCTGCGCCAGGCGGGGGGCACGCCCGCTCTTGAGGTGAACGTCAACCAACTGACCGAGCCCGCGGAGCGGAAACTCTCGAAGGCGGTGCAGAAGCTGGAAGGACGGGTGGCGCCGCTGATCAAAGCGGGCAACTATGCGGAGACGCTCAAGCGCCTGGCCGGATTGCGCCCGGTCGTGGATGAATTTTTCGATAAGGTCATGGTGATGGTGGATGACAGCGCGGTGCGCCATAATCGGCTGGCGCTGCTGAACCGCCTGAGCAATTTGTTTCTGAACGTCGCGGATATTTCACGGCTGCAAGGCTGAGAAAATAGACAGGATTTACAGGACTAACAGGATTCGAGAAAAATCGGGGACTTGTGATTACTTTTGTTTTAATCTTGTAAATCATGTTAATCCTGTCCATTCTGGTTTTTTCATATGAATACCGATTCGTATCAGGACATGCTCACCACGGTGCAGGCGTTTCATGCCAAACACCGTTTCCGTGAAACCGGCGGTGAAGAGCTCGCCTATCGCGTCGCGCTCATGGCCGAAGAACTCGGCGAGATCTCGGCTTGTGTCGCCAAGGGAAAATCCAAAGCGGCACTGGCCGAGGAATGTGCCGATCTGTATATCCTGCTCATCGGCACCGCGATCGCGGCGGATTTCGGTTTGCGCCGGGCATTCTGGGACAAGATGAAGCTAGTCGAAAGCCGCGAAGCCCGCCTGATCAACGGCCGCATCCGCGTCTCGGAATTCAAGGATTAAAAATGGACAGGATTAACAGGATTTACAGAATTAAAACCGAGACACGATCTGTTTCCCTTAATCCTGTTAATCTTGTAAATCCTGTCTATACACAGTTTTTATGAAGCTTGTCATCCTCGACCGCGACGGCGTTATCAACCACGACTCGGACGATTACATCAAGCTGCCCGAGGAGTGGGTTCCGATTCCCGGCAGCTTAGAGGCGATCGCGCGGCTGCACCGCGAGGGTTACCGTGTCGTGGTCGCGACCAACCAGTCCGGCGTGGCCCGCGGCCTGTTCGAGATGGATACGCTGGCGCGCATCCACGCCAAGATGCTCGATGCGGTCCGCGCCAAGGGCGGTGAAATTGACGCGATCTTCTTTTGTCCCCACCAGCCGGAAGACAACTGCCGTTGCCGCAAGCCGCAACCCGGCCTGTTCGAGGAAATCGCGGACCGGCTGAAGGTGAATCTCAACGGCGTGTATGCCGTGGGCGACAGCGAGCACGATATCGTGGCCGCGCGTCTGGTCTCCGCGCGTCCGGTGCTGGTGCGCACCGGCAAGGGCAAACGCACCCAGAAAAAAAGCAAAGCGTTGACGAACGTTCCGGTGTACGACGACCTGGCGGCCTTCACCGACGACCTCCTTTCCGGCACACTGCCCGCGAATTGAACTTGGCTCGATCCCGTTCCGTACTGTTCAACTTGCTGCTGTGGGGTTCGGTCGTCATTTATGCTCCGCTGTCGTTGCTGACCGTGGTGCTGCCCTTCCCGGTACGCTATCGCATCATCCGCCAATGGGCGCGGTGGCAGGTCGTGTTGCTGAAAACGCTCTGCCGGCTCGATTACCGCGTCGAGGGCCGCGAACACCTGCCCGCGGGGGCGGCGATCATTTTTTCCAAGCACCAATCGGCGTGGGAGACCATCGTGTACCAGGAGATTTTCCCCCCGCAGACCTGGGTGCTGAAACGCGAATTGATGTGGATACCCTTTTTCGGTTGGGCGCTGGCCTTGCTGCATCCGATCGCCATCGATCGCGGTTCGGGCCGCAAAGCGATCGAGCAGGTCGTCGCGCAGGGGCGCGATCGCCTGCGCTCCGGCATCTGGGTCGTGGTGTTCCCCGAGGGCACGCGCGTCGCGCCCGGCACCCGGCGGCGCTACGGGATCGGTGGGGCGGTGCTCGCGGCCGAGACCGGTTATCCCGTCGTGCCGGTGGCGCACAACGCCGGCACGTTCTGGCCGCGGCGCAGCTTCTTCAAGCGCCCCGGTACCGTCCGGGTCGTCATCGGCCCGGTGATTGAAACTCACGGCAAGACCGCGGAAGAGATCCGCGATCGCGCGGAGACGTGGATTGAGGACAAGATGCGGGAATTGGAGGGAATGGGTTAACGAGAATTAGACGACCTAAATGTCGCTTTATAAAGCCGCATAATACTGGAATTCCGTACCATGAATAGTCAAGTGAGATTCGCGTTTAGCGTGTTTGATCTGGCCTGCCATTAAATAGTACCGAAAATAAGAAATAACGAAGTATTGGAATCAAGGGGTGGGCGCTGCATTACTCAGCGCGGCGAATTCGGCCAGCGTCAACGTTTCGGCCCGTCGAATCGGATCAATCCCCAGGCTCAGCATCTGCTCCGGGGGCAACAGCCCCGTTAAATTGTTGCGCAGGGTTTTGCGGCGGCTGGCGAAGGCGGCGCGCACCACGGTCGCGAACCGCTCGGGATCGTTGACCGATACCGGCGCTGCCACGTGCGGCGTAAGGCGAACCACAGCAGAATCCACCCGGGGTACCGGTTTGAAGGCGCCGGGCGGCACGTCGAACAATTTTTCCACCGCGCAGCGGTACTGAATCATGACCGAGAGCCGGCCGTATTCCTTTCCGCCCGGCGCGGCGCTCAGGCGGTCCACGACCTCCTTTTGCAGCATGAACAGCATGTCCCGGATACAGGCATGCTGATCCAGCACGCGGAACAGCAGCGGGGTGGAGATATTGTACGGCAGGTTGCCGACGAGCCGGTGCTTGTTGCCGGGTTCCGCCAGCCGGCAGAAATCGAACTTGAGGGCATCGGCCTGATGCAGCGTGAGCCGGTCAGGGGGGAAGCGGGTGTTGAGGGTGGCCACCAGATCGCGGTCCAGTTCGACCGCGTCCAAATGCGCCACGCGGGCAAGCAATTCCCGGGTCAACGCCCCTTGGCCCGGGCCGATCTCGATGATCCGCTCACCCGCTTTCGGGTCCAATGTCGCGACGATGCGTTCGACGATGCTCCGGTCATGAAGAAAATGCTGCCCGAAGCGTTTCCTCGCCCGGTGATGCGTCATTGAATCAGCGCGCACGCCGCATCGATGGCGGCGCGCAGGCTGGTGGCGTCCGCGCAGCCGGTGCCCGCCAGTCCCAGCGCCGTGCCGTGATCCACCGAGGTGCGCACGAACGGCAGGCCGAGCGTGATATTGACCGCGTGAGCGAAATCGCGGTGCTTCAATACCGGCAGTCCCTGGTCGTGATACATCGCGAGTACCGCGTCCACGCCCACCAGCTGCGATGGAATGAAGGCGCTATCGGCCGGCACCGGACCGCGCAGGTGCATACCCCGCCCAACCAGTTCCCGGATCACCGGTTCAATCACTTCGATTTCCTCGCGCCCGAGATAACCGGATTCGCCGGCATGCGGATTCAGGCCGCAAACCTCGATATTGGGCTGTGCCACATTGAATTTTGTCCGTAGATCGCGATGTAACACCTCGAGCACCGCCGACAAGCGTTCCCGGGTGATGTGCCGGCTGACTTCCACCAATGGCAGATGCGTGGTGACCAGCGCCACGCGCAGGGAGGGGCAGGCGAGCATCATCACCGGGTGTGGCGCGCCACTGTGCTCCGCCAGAAATTCGGTGTGCCCGGAGAAGGCAATCCCGGCGTCGTTGAGAATCCCCTTGTGCACCGGCCCGGTAACCAGCGCATCGAACTCGCCGTCCCGACATCCTTTGATGGCGATGCTTAACGTTGCTTTAACGTAATGGGCGTTGGCCACATCCAGCTGCCCGGAAATCACGGGACGCACGGTCTTGACCGGCAACACGAAGACACCGGGTTTTGAATGGGCGCGACCGTTCCATTCGTGGGGTGAGAAGGGCAGACGCAGTTGTTGCGCGCGTTCACCCATGACCATTGGGTCGGCGATCAGCACCAAGGCACAGTCCGGGGGGTCCTGGGAAAGTTGCACCGCCAGGTCCGGCCCGATCCCGGCCGGTTCGCCGGGCGTGAGGGCGATGACGGGAATGTTCAGGAATTTCTCCACGGCGTTCTGGTTATGTCAGCACGGTTCTGTGGACAGACACATCAATTCACGTCTTCCTGCACATATTCCACATACGCCTCATCGCGCAGCTGGCGCACCCATTGTTCAAAGCGTTCATCGGCCTTGCGCTTGTGGATCTGCTGGCGCGCGTTGGACACCTGGCGTTGCTGGGTAACGTCTTGCCGGCGGCGGTCCAGCACCTCGATGATGTGTAGGCCGAAGGAGGTGCGAACCGGCTGGCTCAGCTTGTTGGGCGACAAGGCGTTCATGGCCTTTTCAAAGGGCGGCACCAATTGGCCGGGATTGACCCAGCCGAGATCGCCGCCGTTGGCGGCCGTGCCGGTGTCCTCCGAATGCGCGCGCGCCAGGGCCGCAAAATCATCACCGTTTTCGATGCGTTCGCGCAGCGCCAGCAGCTTGTTGCGCGCCTCATCCAGCGACTGGATTTCACTCGGCCGCAACAGGATATGACGGACATGGGTTTGGGTCACCGACTCGGTGTGGGTATCGCCGCGCTGGTCGTTGAGTTTCAGGATATGGAAGCCGTTCGGACCGCGGAGCACGTCACTGATCTCGCCGCGCGCCATGTTTTTGAGCGCACCGATAAACAGTTCGGGCAATTCCCCCGCTTGCCGCCATCCGAGGTTCCCGCCCCTCAGCGCGTCCGCGCCCTGGGAATAACTTACCGCCATCTGCTCGAAGTTGCCGCCTGCTTTCAGTTGACGATGAATATCCTCCGCGCGTTTTTTTGCTGCTTGTATCGCCTCGGGCGAGGCGGTCTCGGGAATCCCGATCAGGATATGCGCGAGTTCATACGACACCCCCATGTCTGCCTGGCTTTGAGGATTTTCCAGAAAATTATTGATCTCGGTTTGCGTGACGTTTATCCGGTTGGCTATTTCGCGATCTTGAAGTTGCTGGAGCATGATCTGCGCGCGGATCTGCTCGCGGTGTGACGCAGCGTCGATCCCGCTTTTTTTGAGGGTATCGCGAAATGCCTCCACGCTCAGGTTGTTGCTCCGGGCGATGGATTCAATGGCCTGATCCACGTCGGTGTCGCTGACGCGGATTCCGAGCTGGGCGGCAAGCTGAAGCTGCAGGCGTTCGAGCACCATTCGCTCGAGCAACTGTTTTCTGAGCACGGGGTCCGGCGGAGTCTTGATTTTCTCCAGTGCGAGCTGTTTCTTGGTGTCATCCAGCCGATGGCTCAGTTCGCTGTCGGTGATGACGTCCTGGTTGACGATGACGATGATGTGGTCGATCTCACGGGGAGACGACCGTTCGGGCGCGGCGACTGTCAGCGTGGTCGGCACCAACAGCGCCAGCACCGGCACTATCCAACCGGCGGCGATTGATTTGGCGGCAAGATTCATATTTCGGTTTGTGGACACGGGCTGTATGGCTCTGAAACGGGGCTGAAACGACGCAAGGATAACACGAACCCGCCAGCGGAACCCGTGGGGAAGGTAGCGCGATTCCAGGGTGTCGGTCCGCTTGGGAACATGTCTCTCGAATAAATCTGCGTTGGCCTTGCCGCAACCCATCCGTCCCCGGCTGTTCGCTAGGGAACGGAGTATCCTGGCGCCGCGTAGCGGGACGGGAACGAAAACACGCTCTCGCGCAACGGGCTGTCGGGGACTCGACCGAGTTTGGAGAAGCCGGTTAATTGCAATTCGAACAAGATATGCGTGGCCTGGATAGGGGCGCTGTTGGCGTCAAACGACAGCCGCCGTCCCGCCAAAAGGCGCAGCGCCCAGCAGCAAGCGTTGTATTCCGCCCCGACATAGCTTTCCACGTTGTGGCGGTCCCGGCGCGAATACAGCGAACGGCCGCGGAAGGTCCAGCGGCCGGCGATCGGCCACTCCGCCGATATATCCGTTTGTTCCAATTCACCGCGCGAGAAACGCTTGCCGGCGTTCACGATGCGGTCTTTCGCGGGATTGTATTGGAGGTAGTAGTTGTATCTTTGCGCGTGACTTTCCTGCCTGTTCCACTGGACATTGGCGCGGGCATGCCAATTGCCAACCAGAGTGGCCGAGGTTTCCCCGGCGATGTCCGAGGCCGCGGCGCTGGTGGTCCCGGCCGGGAGGTTGACCTCGCGATCGGAAAAATAATAGATCCGGCCGATGCTGGCGCGGGCGCGCTCGCTGCCGTCTTCCTCGTCGATGAAGCGCGTGGTCACGGCGGCCGTGATCTGGTTGGAATCGCCGATGCGGTCGCCGCCCGCGAAGCGGTTTTCGCGGAACAGGTTGGCGAATGTAAGCTCCGGCAACCCCGTATCGAAATTGGGCAGGTTGTCCTGGTTCTTTCCCGGGATGTAAAGATAGAAGAGCCGCGGCTCGAGAGTTTGGGTATAGCGTCGCTCACCCCACCGGGAGTCGCGTTCGAAGAATAACCCGCCGTCGAGACTGAAAACCCCCCGTGACAGGGACGGTGACTCGTCAACCGATGCGTCCTTGAGGTGATAGGCAAGGTTTCGCACGCCGATTTTAGGGGTGAGATAACTGTAGCTGTTGGCCAGCGGGAAACCAACGGCAGGACTCAAGCTCACTCTTCTGCCGCTGACACTGGCATCACGCTCAAAATAACTCGCTTCACTTTCGAAATAATAATTCACGCGGTTCGGCATCACGGGTCGGTTGAGCAACAAGTTAAGCTGCGGCAAACGTGCGTAAGGACGCGCGGCGGGCGGGATGGTACGGTCGATGGTTTGGTAATCCGCGGCACGGGCGCCGAATGTCCACAGCGGGCCGCGGTAATTCAGCTCGGCATTCTGCGGCAAATGAGTCTGGCTGGTGACGCCGAGGTGGTCGCTGAAATCTTCCAAGTAGTTTTTGTCCGAGATCCCGCGCACATCGATATAACCTGACCAGAGCGGATTGAAAGCATGTTTGTGCTGGTAGATGCCCGACGCCCGATTATCCCCATTCTCCAGTCGGTCACCCGCAAGCACTTCGAATTGGAGTCTGCCTTCCGAGCGCGGGGTAAGGTAGCGAAATTCGTTTTGTAACTGCAATCCGTGATTGGACATGTACCGTGGCGTCACGGTGGCATCGTAATCGGGAGCGAGATTGAGGTAATAAGGCGCCGCTACTTCCGCCCCGCGTTTGGTGGAATATCCCAGTTGTGGAATGAGAAATCCTGACTTGCGTTGATCTGATATCGGAAAAGAGAGATAGGGCAGATAAAAGACCGGCACGCCCAGAAAATTCACGGTGGCATGATAAGCCTTGCCAATGTCTTCCTCGGTGTCGAGTTTCAGTTCGCGAATATTCAGAAACCAGTCGTTTTGGCCCGGCACGCACGTGGTGTAGCGCACGCGCGTAAGACGGGTATCGTTCGGTCCTTCAAAGTCAACCCGTTCCGCGTCCCCCCTGGCCTGGGCATCCTCCAGATAGAAACGGCTCGGACCGGTGTAACCGGTGTGGGTATCAAGATTAAAATGCGTCTCGGATGTCTCGAAGCGGGACCCGGCGTGATCCAGGAGGGTGACGTCACCGGAGGCGTCCACCTGGCCAGTCGATTTTTCATAGCGCAGATAATCGCCGCTCAGGGATTGCAGGCCCCGGCGCAATTCCACATCGCCGGTGAATTCGCCGACATCGCCCAACGTGGAGCGCAGCTCCCGTGCACGAATCTCCGTAGGCAGATCCACGGGAGGGCGGGGCTTGACGCGTGCGGACAGGCGCGGTGGCCGTTCGGGGCATACCCCTTCCTCTACGGCCTGTGCCACCGGATTGCCCCCCGCTGCCATCATGCTGATCAGGCACAGGCGAGCGAGAATGGGACGCGGCTGCAGCATGGGAACCAGCGTGTCATTGTTTTATGATGGGAGGCATAAAATTGCATACTATGTATTCCCCATCAAGTGATTCCGGTACCACGGGCCACCGGCGCAGGGCCGCTTTTGGATAATCGAATCGTCGCACTCAAGCAGTGGAGCGCTCGCGCACTCGGCACGGATAAGTTCGACGTACAGCCGGCCACGGCGGATGCGAGCTTTCGGCGGTATTTTCGCATCAGCCTGGGTCAGCAGACCTTTATCGTCATGGATGCGCCGCCGGACAAGAACGACATGCATGCCTATGTCGCCATTGCCCGCCGATTTCATACGCTCGGCCTCAACGTCCCGGAGGTGCTGGAAGAGGACCACCGTCTCGGGTTTTATCTTGTCACGGACCTGGGCGATCGGGTGTACTTGAATAATCTCCATGAACAGACGGTCGAACGTCTGTATGGCGATGCCATGGAGGCCATGGTGCTGCTCCAGACAGGCGGGTTATCCGCCACCGCCACCCGCTTCCTGCCTGACTATGACGAAGCGCTGCTGTGGCGGGAAATGGAGATCTTCCGTGAATGGTATCTGGAGCGCCATCTCGGAATTAACTTGTCCTCGCGTCAGCAGGCGGTGCTCGATCAGACGTTTGTCCTGTTGGTGCGCGAGGCACTTTCACAACCGCGGGTGTGGGTGCATCGTGATTTCCATTCGCGCAATCTTATGGTCACCGCGCAAAACAATCCGGGTATTCTCGATTTCCAGGACGCGGTTCTCGGTCCGGTGACCTACGATCTGGTGTCATTGTTGCGTGATTGCTACATCCGCTGGCCGCGCGACCGCGTGGAAAGCTGGATCCGGGACTATCAGATGCTGGCGCGCCAATCCGATATCGCGGTTGGGGGGGATGATGCGCTATTTTTACGCTGGTTTGACCTGATGGGCGTGCAGCGTCATATCAAGGCCACGGGGATTTTCGTGCGGCTGTGCCATCGCGACGGCAAGCCGGGCTATCTGCCGGATATCCCGCGTACCCTGGGTTATGTATACGAGGTCAGCGTCCGCTACCCGGAACTGCAACCGTTCCTGACGTTGATGCAGGAACTCAAGCTCCCGGGAGCTGATTAAGGTGACAATTCATCTGGGAGCACACTGGAGGTGCTGATGAAAGTCATGATCCTCGCGGCCGGTCGGGGAGAGCGCATGCGCCCGATGTCGGATACCGTTCCCAAGCCATTGTTGCCGGTTGGCGGCAAACCGTTAATCGTTCATCTGGTCGAGCGGTTGGCGGAAGCCGGATTTCGGGAGCTGGTCATCAATCATTCTCATCTCGGGGAAAAATTCCCGGCTACCCTCGGCGATGGCCGCCGATATGGCGTGCACATCGCTTATTCCCACGAGGCAGGCGGCGGACTCGAGACCGGCGGGGGGATCTTCAAGGCGCTTCCCCTGATCGACACCGATCCGTTTGTGGTGGTCAACGGCGATATCTGGACCGATTTCCCGTTCACACGTCTGCCGTCGAAACTGGATGGACTGGCGCATCTCGTGCTGGTGAACAATCCGGATCATCATCCGCAGGGTGATTTTTCGCTGCAACACGGTCGGCTTCTGGCCGCGGGGGAGTCGCGGCTCACGTTCAGCGGAATCGGTGTTTATACGCATGCGCTGTTTGCGGATTGTCACCCCGGCAAATTTCCACTCGCGCCCTTGCTGTTTGCGGCCATGGCGCAAGGCCGGGTCAGCGGCGAACATTACACCGGTCGCTGGTGCGACGTGGGCACGCCGCAACGGCTCGCGGCGTTGAATCAGGAATTGCGTGACTCCCGGAGTCCTAACCCCCGTTGTTAACAATATCGGCGCAGGCCATCGGCCGGATCGCCTAAAAAATCCATAAAAATCAGATGGATATAATTACTGTGCCAGGGAGGGTTGGTTATTGAGAAAATAACCGGGCGGGAACGTCGTCGTGGAAGACAGATACGGCGACCCGGACAATAAAAAACCGGTAACACCTCGCCACCCGTAATCATCGGGCGGGTGTTACCGGCATGTTGCCTGCGAAGGCGGTCAGGGTTATCCGATGCTGCGACGTCATCCCGCGCTCAGCGCGGGTCGCCCGGCTGCACGGAATCCCCCTCGCCGTCGGGTTATTTCTTTTTCTTAGCTGCTTTTTTCTTTGCCTTTTTGGCCATGATAAGCTCCTTTGGATTGTGGTTAAGGGACTTGCAGGGGGAGTCAGGGGCCAACAATCCCCGACCTTACTGCGCGTTGCCAATGAAAAAAGACAGTCTGAGACCGTCTTTTTACGGATTCCGTGGAGGAGCGCACGACGCGGGAGGTCGGCGCATTTGAATTCACGAGGAGAACGGGAAGAACTGAACCTGGCAGCCATGCTCTGCCGCTGGTGGGTGCCGTATGTTTGCTACCGGTTGTCGAGCTTCGCAATCGATCCATTAACTCTTGGTTGATCCTAGTTCCGCCCGCCGCCGCGCAGGTGTCTTTGCGCTGGTGCGGCAACTCGCCATCTGGGCGGTAGCATCTGTGTTCAATAAACACTTCATGTTTAGCACATCGACCCTGTGTGTCAAGACATTAAGGCAATGGAAAAAAAATTGCAAACAGTTTTTTCGAAATTTTTCGCGCGTCTCGAGTCGTCATCCGCACTTCGAGTCACCGCAATTGAGACAGGTCATGCAACCATCCATCATGATGACGGCCTTGGTGGAACACTTGACGCAAAGTAACGCGTCGGACGGAAATACGCTGGCCTCGCCGGCGATAGTTTCCGGCACGCCGGCGCGTTTTTTCAGTTCGGCGAGCTTCTCGGCGATGATCTGCTGGCGTATTGCATCCGGTTGCTCGACGGGAATGAGGCCGATCAACTTCAGATGGCGCTCGATGACATCACCCAGCTCGGCCACGAGCGAAGGGGTGTACTTGCCTTTCTTGAAATAGCCGCCGCGCGGATCGAACACGGAGTGGAGCTCTTCAACCAGGAAGGTGACGTCCCCCCCTTTGCGGAAGACGGCGGAAATGACGCGGGTTAGCGCCACCACCCACTGGAAATGGTCCATGTTTTTTGAGTTGATGAAGATCTCGAAGGGCCGGCGCTTCTCATGGGGTGTGTCCGGGTTGAGCACGATGTCGTTGATCGTGACATACAGGGCGTGCTCGGTGAGCGGGGTCTTGATCTTGTAGGTGGAGCCGACCAGCATTTCGGGCCGTTCGAGCTTCTCGTGCATATGCACGACGTTGCTCTCGGCGCGCAAGGGCTCCTCCTTGATGACCTCGTAGCCCATGATTTTTTCGTTGATCTTGATAGCCATGTTTAAACTCCGTGAGACGTGATTCGTAAGTCGTGAGTCGCTGGCGGCCTGTCGTGACACGGTTCACGACTCACAATTTACGGTATTTCAGAACCGCCCGTAATAGCCTTCCTTGAGGGCGTCGTACAGGTTGGCGGCGTTATGGACCTCGCCGTCGTATTCGATTTCCTCGTTGCCCTTGACCTCGATCACCTCGCCGCTCTCCAGCTGGAAGCGGTAAGTGGTGTTCTCGAGATCCTTGTCTTTCACCAGCACGCCCTGGAAGGCCTGGGGATTGAAGCGGAAGGTGGTGCAGCCTTTCAGGCCCTGCTCATAGGCGTACAGATAGATGTCCTTGAAGTCCTCGTACGGGAAGTCCGTGGGAACGTTGGCCGTTTTGGAGATGGAGGAGTCCACCCATTTCTGCGCCGCCGCCTGCACGTCCACGTGTTCGCGCGGCTTGGTGTGGTCGGCGGTGATGAAGTAGTCCGGCAGCCGGTTGCTTCCGCCCTCGGCGTCCGGGTCGGCGTCGGGGTTCACCAGGGAGCGGTAAGCCAGCAATTCGTAGGAGAACACCTCGACCTTTTCCTTGCTCTTCTTGCCTTCGCGCAGGACATTACGGCTGTACTTGTGAGCGAACGACGGCTCGATGCCGTTGCTGGCGTTGTTCGCGAGCGACAGTGAAATGGTGCCGGTGGGCGCGATCGAGGTATGGTGCGTGAAGCGCGCGCCCTTCTCGGCAATGCGGGAGGTGAGCGACGCGTCGAACTGCTGCATGTAACGGCTGTAGCGGGCGAGCAGTACCTTGCCTTTGATGCTGTCGCCGACTTTATAACCGTGCTGGCGCATCTCCGGGCGTTTGACGAGCAATTCCTCGGTAACGGTGAACTCGTCCTCCATAATCGGGGCCGGTCCTTTTTCCTCGGCAAGCTCAATGCCCACTCTCCAGCCCACCTCGGCCATCTCGCGCGCCACGCGCTCGGTGAACTCGAGCGACTCGGGCGAGCCGTATTTCATCTTGAGCATGGTTAATGTCGAGCCCAGGCCCAGGAAGCCCATGCCGTGACGGCGCTTGTAGTGAATTTCATGCCGCTGGGGTTCGAGGGGCAACCCGTTGATCTCGACCACGTTGTCGAGCATGCGGGTGAACACCGCCACGACTTCACGATACTGCTCCCAGTTAAAGCGCGCCGCGTCGGTAAACGGTTCTTCCACGAACTTGGTCAAGTTGACCGAGCCGAGCAAACACGAGCCGTATTGCGGTAAGGGCTGCTCACCACAATTCCCTGTCACCAGGCCGTTGAAGACAAGTGTGTTATGGTCAGACTGCGTAGTGTCAAACACGGCTTCCTTGCCGATATAGCTGATCTCAGTAATTTTCGCGGTGAAGGAATCCATTCGCTGCAATGCGCGGTCCTGTGCCCATACACGGTAACGATTGTTTTTGGTTTCACCTAAGAAACCGATCTCGCGCATGAAGCGTTCGCGTGACTCGCTACCAATGATCAGTTCGTAGTCGGCACAGCAGTGGTACAACTTGTTTCCGCCCTTACCATCCGGCATAGACCGCTGCGCAGCCTCGCGCCGCTTATGGATACGGCAAAAGATGCCAAAGTTTGCCAGCAAGGTTTGTACTTCTTTTAGCAGGTCCGGATGGCTAGAAGCTAAACGAATCGTGCAGCAACTATTACTCTCGGTCGCATTCACTGTCCCATCTGTTTGGAACAGCCCACGCAGATACCCTTTGACGCAGTCCTCGGTGCCACGCCAGATGACCCCGGGTACTTTGTATTTGGTCGATGCGGTGAACCCGTAATGCTCCAGGAAACGCGCCAGCAGCACGGAGCGGAGGAAGACATGGTGACGGTCGGGCACCGCCACAGGCTCTACCCGGTAGGCGCGTGGTCTTACCGCCAGACCAGCAATCAGGGTATTGATATAACCGGCCACGACCGGTGCCAAGGCACGGTCTTCGTTCCAGAAATTAACGATGGCAGCCTGTTTACCCTTGCCTCGGTTGGTAAAGTGCCCATCACCGGCGATGAGACCGATAAGTGCTCCGAGTTCGGCATTGCCTTCTTTTCCGAATTGCCCTTTTCCGGACTGCACCAGCAGCTCGTCGCCCGGACGCAGGTCTTTGAGTTTGATCTTGCCGCGCTGAGTGTAGAAGTCGTGCCACGCAGTGGCCTTGATCTCGTACCCGTCCGCCGTCTGCACCCGGTAAACATCGGCTTCTTGAGCGGTCATGAAGGCTGGCACGGCCGGCCGTACAGTTGTGCAACGGCCATCCTGCCCAAGGGCGCGCACGTCAACCGTTGCTTGTAGCGGGACGCCGGCGGCATATAGCTCGCCGATGGGAACCAGGCCGTACTGTGTATGCAGGCGCGTGTCTGCCGTCACGCAAGGGTTGGTGGCGCGGATGTTTTCACAAAACCAGTTGTTGTTCATCTCGTTGATCTTGTCGATCAGGATGAAACCGGGCTCCGCGTAGTCGTAAGTCGAGGCCATGATCAGGTCCCAGAGGCGGCGTGCCGGGAGGGATTTGTATACCTTGCAGGCTACCTGGCCAAGGTTGTTGGTGATATAGCCTTCGGTCACCGGCCAGTAACGCCAGACAATATGCGACTCGGGGTCTTCGTATTCATGCCGGTTGACGGGGAACAGCAGATCCCAGGTTGTGTTCATTTTCACGGCTTGCATGAATTCATCGGTAATGAGGCACGAGAGATTGAATTGTCGCAGCCGCCCGTCCTCGCGCTTGGCACGGATGAAATCCATGATGTCCGGATGTGCAATGTCGAACGTGCCCATCTGGGCCCCGCGCCGCCCGCCGGCGGACGAGACGGTGAAACACATGGCGTCGAAGATATCCATAAAAGAGAGGGGACCGGAGGTATAAGCTCCGGCCCCACTCACAAACGCCCCTTTGGGGCGGAGGGTAGAGAACTCGTAACCGATTCCACAGTTATGAATCGTGACTAGGCCATTATTGCCGGCCAAGTAGTTGTTGTGCTTCTCGACAGTGAAGTCGTAGAAGGTCTCGGGCAGATCCAGGTTGCGCTGGATCGCCTCCACCGGACGCAGCGTGCGGGCAAGGCCGATAAGGGGGCGAAGGTTCGGAAAACGCGCTTCCCAGCGATCGAGCCAAATGCGGCTGACCGCGCGTGCCCGGTGGTAGCCGTGGTAGAAGCCCAGTTTCTGGCGCTCGACGTGGCCGAGTCCGGGGAGCTCCTGTTCCAACGCCTCATGGAGGGTCTGCGGCAATACATAGGTGTCGTACTGGCCCGACTGTGTGGCGCACTTGAGAATGCGTCCGCGCTTCCCGCTGTCGGCCATATGTTCGGCGACCTTGGCAAGAAACTCCGAGTCGCTGATCTTGAGCATGGCGCCGCCGTGGTCGTTGACAACATGACCGTTGTAAACATGCGGGCGCGGCGTACGCAGCGTGATCGCACCGTGGATGCCGAACAGGGCGAGCAGGCTTTTAAGCTCCTCGGCGAAGTCCGGGTTTTGCATGGCGATGCCGGCGCTGCCGGTTTCCCTACTGACCGTGCCGTCGGTATCGATGAGACCGGCCAGGAACGGGAGCAAATATTTCTCGGGGTTGGTCTTGATCCAGGCCGGCACCCGCAGCGTGTCCGACTTGGCGCCGATCTGATGGTCAATGAGCCCGGCGGCGTTGGTGGCCTCGAAGCTCGCGACGGTGTAGTCCCATACCGGCGTGCCGTTGGCGGTGGCGGTGGCGACGACCTTGGCCTGGGCGCCGCAGAAGGATTGGAAAAACGCCGCGTAGCGTTCCACCACCTCGCGCTCGGCGGCGCGGATTTTGAAGACCAGCCGTTTACCGTAGGCTTGGGCGCGCGCGGCCCAGGCTTGGCGCGAGGGTTTATAGGCCATGGCCTTGGGATAAGCACTGCCATCGCCCAGGTGCGCGCCGGCGAACCATGCCTCGAGTGCGCGCGCCGGTTCGGCGCTCCACGCGAAGTGGTGATGCACCAGGGCGTCATCGGTGCGGACATCGTCGGCCCGCGTGTAAATCAGCTTGCCATGCCGATAAACCAGCACCGGGTGTTTGATCGAAGTCTTGAGTGAGGCACCGTTCGAGACGATCTCGATATTCTCGGCGCGCGGCACAAGCGTGGTGAGGTGCCGCAATATGGTCTGCATCTCAAACCGTCCGGCGTCGCGGTCGTAGCACAGGATTTGCGCATGGCGCTCGGCGACCGCCCGATCGGCGGTGACCAAGCCGCGCTCGGTGACGACCCAGGTGCCAGGGGCGACGCAGCCAGCCTTCAGCGTCAGGCCGGCCTCGTGCACCGAGGACAGGATCCCGTCCATGGAATCCGGAACCGCTCGGGATACCGTGCAATTGATAGTGCTGGTGGCGGGTTTATGCTCCAGGGCGCCGGCGTTGGAAATGATGCGCCCGGCCGGAATCGCCCCGTTTTGCAGGGCCCAAAAGAATTTTTCGAACCATTCCTCGCGTTTTTCCGGGATTTCCTCGACATCGGCCAAGGCCCGAGCCACGCGGGCGTAGGTTCCGGTAATGTCCTGGTCCAGGGCTTCCCCGGTTTTGCTCTTTAAGCGGTATTTTTTGTCCCAGATGTCGAGCGAAGCGGGTTGTATGGAGATTTCCGTCCTTAGGTCCGTAGGCGCGCCATCCATGGCGCACTTCTCAGTGATAACCGGGTTTTCTGCTTGTAATTGGACGACCTTCATTGATTCCTGTCCTCCGGTGCCGGCAATATTTGTCGGGCACACAACGTGCCTGTTTATTGGGTGTAATACTAGGTGTCGGGCCTGTAACCTCGGCCAACCACTACATATTGTAGTTTTAGCCCCAACAGGTGGGAGATGTCAAGATTGCAATTTTCAAAGAGTTGCTTCGGGCACCGGAGCAGCGCTTTCCTTTTATATAGGTACCGATAGTCGAATGGGGTGAGGCGATCGGCCCTCAATGGTTAACCCGGATGCCAGAGACAGGTTAACGGGCTGCAGGGGAAGCCGCGATACCGTCAGGAGGTGCCGGTCAGGCTGTTCATTTTTTGCACAAGGCCGCCGATATCGCACGCGGCATCGGGGCTGACGGTTAAGGCAACGCGCTGTTCATCGACCGTGAGCGGCTCGCGAGTGGCCAACTGGCGCTGCAGCACCGCGAGGCTTGCTTCGGATACCTCCCGCGATTGCCGGACGCGTTGCCGTAAACGCTCACGGAGTAAACTTTCCGGTGCCTGGAGATCAAGGATCATGCAGGGCACGCGCAGTTCGTGCGCCACGGCACGCAGTCGTTCGCGCTGGTTGCGCTTGAGAAAGGCGGCATCCACCACCACCGAATAACCGGTCGCCAAAATCGAACGCGCAAGTTCCGCGAGTCGCGCGTAGGTCTGGCGGCTGGATTCCGCTGAATAGATTCCCTGATCCACATCCGATCCACTGCGCGCATGCGGCGCCAGTCCATGCAGGCGCTTGCGTTCGATATCGCTGCGCAGACGGATAACATCCCAAGCCTCCAGCAGTTGCTGTGAGAGCCAGGTCTTGCCGCTGCCCGAGAGCCCATGGGTAACGATCAGCGCGGGATGAAGCGGTTGCGTATAACGTTCAGCGAGATCGGCGTAACCGAGATATTCCACGCCCGTTCTCTGCTTTTCCTGTTCGTCCAGCCCCTCCTGACTTAACCGGATACAGGCGACCTTGGCGCGCACCAGCGCCCGATAAACCTGGTAGAAACGGTACACCGCGAGACCCTCGTAGTCACCGGTAAATTCCAAATAGGCATTCACCGCGCGACGGGCCAGATCGGAGCGCCCGCGATCATCGAGGTCCATGGTCAGAAACGCGGTTTCACCCATGGTGTCGATCCAGCGCAGATTTTCATTGAACTCGAGACAATCAAATAATATCACGCGTTCATTCAGCCAAATCATGTTAGCCAGATGCGCGTCGCCATGACACTCGCGTATGAAGCCTCGGCGTTTGCGTTCGGCGAATGTATTTTTGAGCAAGGTAAAAGTTCGCATGCTCCATGTTCGCAGCCGCTGCAGCTGTGCGCGATGACGTGTCTCGATCCTCGATTCCATCTGCTCGAAGTTTTGGCGTACCGGTTCATTGACATGATCCGGATCGCCGAAGGACTTGTCATCGCCGGCAATGGCGATCCGGCCATGAAACTCGGCGAGCTCCTGAGCCAGCAAATCGATGTGCCGTGGTTGCAGCTCGCCGCGCGCCAGCATCCGGTCCAGTCGCGCCGATTCCGGGAACTGGACCATCTTCACCGCGTATTCGATGGCGACCCCGTTTTCATTTACCCTCGGGGCGGATTCCGATCCGGTGATCGCCACCACCCCGAGATACAATGCCTCGGCCAGTCGCCGGTTAAGACGCCATTCCTGCTCGCAATAAAAGCGGCGTTTCTCAAGCGTGCTGAAATCGAGAAAACCGAGATTGACCGGTTTCTTGATTTTATAGGCATAAGAACCGGTCAGGATGACCCAGGAAATGTGCGTTTCGACAATGTGCATTTCCCGCACGGCATGGTCGTAACAGTCCGAGTGCAGCAAAGCCTGCAGCAGAGGGGGAAGTCGGGTTTCCACGGAGCGTCGCTTCCTCGGCAGATCGGCGGCGGGTCATTCCCGCGGCAGCTACCAACTATAACCGAAGCTGTCGCAGAAACGGACGGCGAATTCGTCGTGGGTGATACGATGATTCTGAGTGCCGTGGTGTGCGATTTTGATCGCCCCCATCAAGGCGGCAATACGGCCCGTGGTTTCCCAATCCATATCGCACGCCAAGCCATATAGCAGCCCGGCGCGGTAGGCATCGCCGCAACCCGTTGGGTCGTTGATCGTTGCCGTGGGCACCGCCGGAATTTCAATGATCCGCCCAGCCGTGTAAACGCGCGAACCGCGCGCGCCGAGCGTGACGATCAACCCTTTCACGCAGCCCGCGAGGTGGCTCAGGGATTTTCCGGTGCGTTCCCGGAGCAGCTCGGCTTCGTAGTCATTCAGCGTAACCCATGTCGCTTGTTCCAAAAAACGCAGTAAATCCTCCCCATCGAACAGCGGCATGCCCTGTCCGGGATCGAATATGAACGGAATGCCGGCCTCGGCGAATTCGCGGGCATGCTGGACCATGCCTTCACGCCCGTCCGGTGAGACGATTCCGAGTTTTACTCCATGGGCATTTCCGACGTGTGTCTCCTGGGAACGGTTCATGGCGCCCGGGTGAAACGCGGTTATCTGGTTGTCGTCCATGTCCGTGGTGATGAATGCCTGGGCGGTATACGTGTCTTCGCACATCTTGATATAGCGGCGGCTGATTTTGTGCCGGTCCATCCACTCGGCGTAGGGCCCGAAATCCCGGCCCACCGTCCCCATCGGCAGGGGTTCACCCCCGATCAACTTGAGGTTGTAGGCGATATTGCCGGCGCAGCCGCCGAATTCACGGCGCAGTTCCGGGACTTGGAAGGAGACATTCAGGATATGAACCTTGTCCGGCAGGATATGATTCTTGAACTGGTCCTTGAAGACCATAATGGTGTCATACGCGAACGAACCGCAGATTAAAGCCGCCATGCCTGGATCCAGTCGGTATTCATTTTTTGCGTGCACCTCTTGTCATGCGGGTTGGAATTGTCCGGTGCGTTGAATCCGTTTGCAACCCGATACGCTGAAAAGCGCGGTCTGACTGGCCGGCCGTCTCGAACCGGCCGGCGCTCACGCGATCGCCGCCATGACGACACCCTGCCGGCCATTCTGGAAGGCATCAGTCTGTGCCTGACCCTTTGTGTTTGAGATTTGCAGAAATCCGTCGCATGACTTTGAACAAGGGCCCGGTCGCGGTTACGAGCAGAACAACCCGGGTGACATGAAACGCGGTCACGAGGGGGACACCTAGTTGTAGCACCTTGGCGGTGATCCCCATCTCGGCTATGCCACCGGGTGCCGTCGCCAGGATCAGGGTAGGAATGGGTATTCCCGTGAAGAAGGTCAACACGAGCGCGAACAATGCCGAGAGAATCAGCGCGATGCCGATGCTCAGCAACAGACCCAGAAGATATCGCCGGGCTTTGAGCATGAAACCCCGCTCAAAACGCGCCCCGAGAACACAACCGATCAGCAGCTGGCCCAGATTGGACAAGGGAACCGGCATGGCGGAAAGGTCTGCCTGCATGACCGTAACGGTAATGCTTGCGAACAACGGTCCCAACATCCAGGCGTTCGGAATTTTTGCCAACGCGAGCAACCCGCCGGCGAAAGCGCATAACGTCAGCAGCAGTGCCAACCCGGGGTAACTGACCTGGCCTGGCGATGGTTGATATTGATCCGCGCCGTGGGCGCCGGAGTACGTCAGAATCGCGGGGATCAACACCACAACCAGCAGGATACGAAGCGACTGAGCGAGCGCGACCTTGTCCATGGCGGCGCCGAAACGGTCTCCCAGCACCGCCATTTCAGCCGCCCCGCCGGGGACGCTGGCGAAAAAGGCCGTGGTTTTGTCGACACCTGAAAAGCGGGACAGTAAAAATCCACAAATATAGCTGAGCAGGATCGCGAAGACGGCGGCCAGCAGCATGGTCACCGCGTGAACGGCGAGGATGCTGACGACCACCGGAGTGAAATAGAGTCCGAGCGCGCAGCCGATGATGAGCTGGCCGGTCTGGCGGCCTCCCTGGGGCGCGTCCACGCCGCCGCCGCTTACCTTTCCGGCAACCATTGCCAGCAAGGGTCCAATCATCCAGGGCAATGGCGTTTGTATCCAGCTGCAGAAAAATCCGCCCGCCAGGCATAGCAACAAACCCTTAATGGGATGAATCAGTCTGTCTCGGTACGACGACATTGAATTCTAAAGTTGATGAATTCTTACTTGCTGGGTTTATTTTTTTTTTGCGTGTCCTTTCGCAGGGCGCCGGCCATCCGTCGAAAGGCATGCTCGATACGATCGTGGTAGATCATGACGATCAAGATGATGACGAGACTGAGGCCGACGATCGTGAACAGCGCGCCATAACGCGCATCGCGAAAATAGGCGCCCCCCATGGTGAGCAGGATCGTGCCCAGCAGCCGTCCAGATGCGGACACCAGCAGAAAATCACGTTGCCGCATGTGGCCCAGACCCAGCAGGTAGCAGAGGAAATCTTTGGGGAACCCCGGTATCAGAAACATCAAGAAGGCCAGCAGCAGACCCTTGTGTTTCATCACGTAGTCATATCGCTCGATGGTTTCCGCTTTGACCAATCGTTCCACCAGCGGCCGTCCCAGAATTCGGGCCAGCATGAACGCGACCCACGACCCGGCAGTTAAACCGATGGTTGAATAGACAACGCCCCACAATGGGCCGAAGACAATTCCGCCGACGAATCCGGAAACCTCGCCGGGGACGGGCGCGGCCACAACCTGAACGGTTTGCAGGCCGATAAAGATTACGACCGCATAGGCCTCGTGATCCCTGATGAATTCGAGAAAATGGCGTCGGTTGATGAATAAATCGAACAGCCCGGAGGCATACAGCCCGTAGGCGATACCGCCCATGACCGCGCACAGCAGCAGAAGCAGGAGGACCGATTTTTTGTCCAGTTTGAGCATGTGATGTAATCCGCGTTTCTGAGGACGAAAAATCGATCCTTATATTTTTCGCCGAGGTTGGCGCGTGCGGATCGTGCCATCCTATCATTCGCGACCGTTTTCAAGAAGCCAGGGGGTTACATCGTCAACCGCCGGTAAATCTCCGAAACTTTCAGGGGCAGTTTACGGATGTCATCCACCCGCACCCAGTTCACCGCGCCGTACATGTGCGGCAGGTAGTCGCGCGCAGCTTCGTCGATGGTGATGCAAAAGGGATGGATGCCGCTGCGTTTGGCTTCAATCAAGCTCATGCGCGTGTCCTCGATCCCGTATTCGCCGCGATAGCCGTCGTAGTCATCCGGTTTGCCGTCCGAAAGCGTGATCAGCAATTTGGTTCGGGCGTCCACGCCGTTCAGCAATTTCGTCAGATGGCGGATGGTCACCCCCATCCGGGTGTAATCCTGAGGCTGCAGGCCGGCAATGCGGCGCCGGACGTCATCGCCGTACCGCTCACCGAAATGCTTGATGCGATACAGATCGCAGCGTTTGCGGGTCATGCCGGAGAAACCGTAGATCGCGTAGCGATCACCGAGAATTTCGAGCGCTTCGCACAGCAGGACCAGGGCTTCGCGCTCGGCGTCGTTGATCCAGCCTTTCGTCGAGCCGCTCATGTCCACCATGAACATCACCGCGATGTCGCGCTCATGCTTGTGTAATTTCGTGAACAGCCGCTCGGACAGTTCCCGTCCGGTTTTCATGTCGGCGTGGGCTTCCACCAGCGCGTCAAAATCGATGTTGTCACCGTTTATCTGTTTTTTGAGCAACCGGTTTTCACCCCGCAAGGCCTCGAATGTTTTGCGAAGCTGCGGCAACTCACCGCGGTATTTCGCAAGTGTGCGGGCCACAAAGGGATCATCGTAGGGAAACACATCCCGTTCGCGCAGGACGCACCAGTCCTTGCGATAGTGATGGCGCCGGAAATCCCATTCCTGATAGATGAACACGCTTGCCCCGCCGTCCGCCTCATTCTCCGCGGTCATTGCATGCGGCTGTTCCTCCGGCGCGGGGGGGTTTTCACCGGCAGTTTCCCAAAAATAATCTTCCGGTATCCGGCCATGATCCTGGATAATCGACTGGACCAACGCACGCAGGTGCGCCGGCAACTGGACGGGCTGGCCGCCCGCTGCCGACAGAAATGAAATTTCGCCCGGATGGTCCGGATCTGGAACCGGTTTGATAACTTGACGTGGCCGGTGACTCGATATGCCGGCATCGCTCAGGTTGGCCGCAAAATGCTTTCCAAGCTGGTCGAGTGCCTGTTGGAAAAGCATTTTTTCCCGCGCCATTCGCTGTTCGGCGACCTGCCGCGCCCGGCCCGGAATGAGCGTTCCTTGATAACAGTACGTTTCCGGTAACTGACTGGAATACAATTTGGGCAGCCAGGCGCGCGAATCGGACACGGTCGCTTCGGGTTGTTTCAATTGTTGAATGGCTGTCCTCCAAGTTGCCGGGTAACGCACTTCGCCGGTGCGCTGTTGCAGTTCCACCATGTCCTGGTACAAACCCGGAAATTCACGTTCCAGGTTGGCATTGAGGCGCACCGTTTCGAGCGCGTGGAACACGCGCATAGCTGTTAGTTCGTCGTTAAATTCCGCCAACATTTCATCCAGCGGTTGCGCTTGTTCCGGCGTGCGGAATGTTCCGTACCAGGTTTGGGCCCACAAATGGGCGACCGTCGTTTTGTAGCGTCGGAAATTGTCCTGACGTTCGGAAAAGGTGGCCACGCGGTGCGGCAGGAACAGTGTCTCGGTGTCCGTGTAGCAGTCGGAAGCGGCGGCAATTTTAAGCGACCGTCCGGCCAATCCCTGAACATACAGCTCCAGCACGCGGTGAATCTCTTCCAGCGTCACGCCGCGCCGCCATTCGCCGGCCTCCACGGCCACGACCTGGTATTGGACGAGTGCGGCAATTCCAGGATTAAGCCCGTCCCGGTCGTAGATGTCCATGGCACGGATGATCCAGCGCTCGATATCGGGCAGGTCCATCAGCCGGAAGGCATCCGTCACACGCACCGCAAACTGATAGGCCAACTCGGTGTTGGTTTTGGCGATGACATCCACCCAGTGCAGGGCGAAATTCTGGTGACGTCGATCAAGCTTAGAAACAGCTTGTGCAATCAATTCGGTCGAGCGGGTGGGTGACAATACCGACTCGAAGGATTTGTCGAGTATGGCTTTGATCTCGTCGGTCTTTAAGCTGGGAGGGTTCAATTGACGTGAAATGACGAAAAACTCTGATTGGGATTGGTATTTTTTGCGATTCTGTCTGTATAGGAAATTAACCTGAAGACTAAGGTGTAATTGGCATGATCTATACTTCTTCCCAGTAACCTCGCTGTTTTTATCAAACCTCTATTTAGGGAGAATTGAAACATGAAAAAGTTACTAATGCTTTCGTTAGTAATTATCGGTGTTACGGCATGTGCGAGCGGCGTCAATCGGTCAAGTACAAACGATAATTATAAATACGCTGGTCAAAAATTCTCGGCAGTTAAAGTCAGTCTTAATCCGGATGCACAGGAAAAGCTCAAGGATAACATCAAATTCGATGCTACTAAATTGGAACAAGTTATCGTGAGAAGTTTGCAAGCACGCCAGTTAATCGATTCCAAGTCGGAGAATATCGTAAATGTTCTGGTCACGGATATACGTACTCGTTCCAACTTTTCAGCCGTGATGTTTGGTTTTATGGCTGGGAACGATCGTGTAGAAGGAGTCGTTTCGCTCAATCCGAAGTCCGGTGGGCTGTCATGGCTGGAATTCCATGTAAGTGCTGCATACGCGTTGGGCGGTTTCGGCGGTGGGCAGGATGATGCACGCATGAATTGGTTATACGAGGAGTTTGCCAAGTTAACGTTAAACGAAATCCTTGGAACAAATGTCAGTAAAAAATAGTAGCTGATATAAAGGTTTTCGACCCGACCGAAAAATTTCTTTTTCAAGAAACGGCTAGAACAGGGATGACGAAAGTTCGTTGATGGCGGCGATCATCTCGGGATCGTCCGTCAGCGCGGCGGCGACGGCGGTGCGCGTGGCGGTGCGTGGGTCGATACCGGTTGAAATCAGCTTGCCGGCGTGCACCAGGAGGCGCGTGCTGGCGCCTTCGTCCAGTCCGCTGCCTTTCAGGTTGCGGGTCATGCCCGCGAATTTGACCAGACGCTGCGCCATGTCCTGGTCAATCCCGGTTTCGCGCCGGACGATTTTTTGTTCGAGTGACACCGAGGGGTAGGTGAATTCGATGGCGACGAATCGCTGACGCGTGCTTTGTTTCAAATCCTTGAGCACGCTCTGGTAGCCCGGATTGTAGGAAAGGGTAAGACAGAATCTGGGTCCGGCGGTAAGGAGCTCTCCGGTTTTTTCAATCGGCAATACCCGCCGGTCATCGGCGAGCGGATGGATGACCACGGTGGTGTCCTTACGCGCTTCCACGATCTCGTCGAGATAAAGCATGGCGCTGGTGCGCACCGCGCGCGCCATGGGTCCGTCCACCCACACCGTTTCATTGGCGGTGATGAGGTAGCGGCCGATGAGATCGGTCGCGGTAAGATCGTCATGGCACGAAACGGTGATGAGCGGACGCTTCAAGCGCCAGGCCATGTGTTGCATGAAGCGCGACTTGCCGCAGCCGGTCGGACCTTTCAGCAGTACCGGCAACTGCTGCCGGAACGCCGCTTCGAATATGGCCACTTCCTTGCCAAGCGGTTCGTAGTAAGGTTCTTCCTTGATGAGGTACTCCTCGGGCTTGGTCGTGCGCGATGAGGCGATTTTTTTTGATAACGACATGGGGGCCATGGATATCGATTAACCGTTGATTCCTCCAGTATGCGCAAAATCGCATGGTGGCACAAACCTGCCAGAAGCAGGTTGGTAAAGCCCCTCCTTGGGCTTTTCCCTTCGGGCCGCGCTCTACGATTTTTGTGGACCGCGGAGCAAGCGAGAAGTGGTACCGGGATGTACCGCCTACGGAGCTAAGGACGCACGCTGACCCGAACTGATTTGTGACGCGGGCAAGTCCCCGGGGGAGGCGGAGCAGTCGCGCATGCCATGTGAGCATTCGCGCCACCGCGTGGGCGCGCCCAGGCTTGCGCGCGGAGCAGGATAACGAAGCGCTGAAAGGGGCGTGCAAAACCATATTGAAGCTGATCGTGGGCGCGCCGCAAATGTCCTTGCGGACCAGGAAATAAATCGCCCTTCCTCGGCACCAACAACCTCGTAAGCGGGATTTAATGTACCTGCCGATTTCGCGCCCTTGTCGCTGATCGCCCGCGAACCGGGAAAGTCCCTGGTCCTGACATTGGGGCGGCGCGCGGAAAAAAACGGCCACGCGTCGTCCTTAAGGCCGGCGGCTGATTACCGACACTGCCCTCGGTTCAGTCCGGTTTGACAAGAACCTGCATTTATGTTGAAAATGTAAGCGCTTTCATTCAGTCAGCCGTTCGTCAGTGCCAACATGCGGCGTCGACACGGTGCTGGATTCTTACAAAAATCCGACGTTCATGGTAAGGCTAACCGAGCCAGCGGCCGGTGAGTCTATGCCCCAATCAATAGAAGGAGAGAGAGTGGTGCCCCACGCCCCCGGTAATACTATCGGCGTTATCGATCCCACCGTCCGCGATGTGATTGCCGACCTGGTGAGGCGCGCGCGTAGTGCGCAGACCCGATACGAGCGCTACCTCCAGGAGCAGGTGGACGAGGTCGTGACCGGCGTTGCTTGGGCAATCGTTCATCCCGGCCATTGCCGCGAACTGGCGGAACTCGCCGTCAAGGATACCGGCCTCGGGAACGTCGCGGACAAGATCGCGAAGAACCGACGCAAGACGATGGGGACACTGCGCGATCTCAGATATGCCCGGTCCGCCGGTGTCATTGCCGAGTATCCGGAAAAAGGAATTATCGAGATCGCGCGCCCGGTCGGTGTGGTGGGCGCCGTCGTCCCCGCGACCAATCCGGTGGCCACGCCCGCCAATAAGATCATGAACGCGCTCAAGGGGCGAAACAGCATCATCCTCTCGCCGTCTCCCAAGGGTTACAGCACTTGCACGCGTCTGCTCGAGATTGTGCGCGCGGAGCTGAATCGCATCGGCGCGCCGGTCGACCTCGTGCAGCAGCTGCCCGCGCCCGTCACCAAGGCGCTAACCGAGGAGCTGATGCGCCAGGTCGATCTCGTGGTTGTCACCGGCTCGCAGAGCAACGTGCGCGCGGCCTACGCGAGCGGCACACCGGCGATCGGGGTGGGCACTGGCAACGTGCCGGTCATCATCGACCAGACCGCCGATCTCGCCGACGCCGCGGCCAAAATCGCACGCTCGAAGACCTTCGACAACGCCACGAGCTGCTCTTCCGAGAACAGTCTCGTGATTCTCGATGCGGTCTACGCCCAGGCGCTCGCGGTCCTGCAAAAAGCGGGCGGCGCACTGCTTGACGCCGAGGAGAAGCGCAAACTGGAGGCGGTGATGTGGAGTCACGACCGGCTCAATCCGCGTATCATCGCCCAGAGCGCCCCGGCGATCGCCGCGGCCGCGGGCCTCGACCGGCCGGAACTCAAGGCATCGCGTTTTCTGCTTGTGGAGGAGACTGGAATCGGGAAGGACTACCCGTTCTCGCGGGAGAAGCTCTCCCCGGTGCTCACGGTCTACCGCGCACACGATTTCGACGCGGCGTTTGAAATCACGCGCCGCATCCTGATTCACCAGGGCGCCGGACACTCGTGCGGCATCCACACGCGCGAAGACGCGCACGTGATGCGCCTCGGGTTGGAAATGCCCGTCTGCCGCGTGATCGTGAACCAGGCGCACGCGATCGCCACCGGCGGAAGCTTTGACAACGGGCTGCCGTTTTCGCTCTCCATGGGCTGCGGGACCTGGGGGCGCAACAGCATTGACGACAACTTGAACTACCGCCACTTCCTCAACATCACGCGCATCGTGCGCACGATCCCACCGGTCGAGCCGACCGAGGACGAGCTCTTCGGCGCGTACCGGAAGAAGCACGGTGCCTAACCGTGGAGCTGCCACGCACGATCCGCCATGTTATCGACCTGCGGGCCGACGCGCAGCCGGATAAGGTCTACCTTCTTGCCCCTGAAACCGGGCGCACGCTCACCTACGGGCAACTGCGGCGCGACGCGCGCTTGCTCGCCGGTGTGCTGCGCGCGCAGGGGTTGCGCCCGGGTGAAAAAGTAGCGCTGATGCTGCACAACGGTTACCAGACGGCCGACCTGTTCCTCGGGGTGATGTACGCGGGCTGCGTGGTCGCGCCGCTCAACCTGCTGGCGCAAGCATCGCAGCTGGCGTATGTGCTCGAACATTCCGGTGCGCGCGTCATTTTCGTCGCGCCGGAGTACCGCGAACGGCTCACGGTCGCGCTCGCCGGTTGCACGCGTCCGGTGGCGGTGCACGAGATCGATATCGACGCCGAAGAGATTTTTCCCGGTGCGTCGCCGGAGGAAGATCTCCCGGAAATAGCGGAAGACGGCGAGGCGCTGCTCATGTATACCTCCGGAACCACCGGGCGGCCAAAAGGGGCGCTGCTCACGCACCGCAACGTGGTCGCCGGCGGCCGCTTCACGAGCGAGGCGCACGCCCTCGGACCCGATGACCGGGTGCTGTGCTCGCTGCCGCTGTACCACATCAACGGGCAGATCGTGACCGTCGTCGCGCCGCTGGTGCACGGCGGCAGCATCGTCATGCCGCACAAGTTCAGCGTCTCGAATTTCTGGGAGCTGCTCGCGCATTATCGTTGCACCTGGTTCAACGTGGTGCCGACGATCGTATCCTACCTGCTCAATGAGCCCGATCCGCGTGTCGCGCGTCGCGAACTGGCGCTCGAGCGGCTGCGCTTCGGGCGCTCGGCCTCCGCGCCGCTGCCGCCGAGCCTGCACCAGGCGTTCGAACGCCAGTTCGGTTTCGACATCATCGAGACCATGGGACTTACCGAAACCGCCGCGCCGGTGTTCTCAAATCCGCTCGATCCCGCCAAGCGCAAGGTCGGCTCGCCCGGCGTCGCCTTCGGGGTCGAGGCCAAGGACGGCGGCCGCGCCGGCCGCGAGCGCGCGCGCGGCGCGGTCGGCGAGATCCTGGTGCGCGGCGACAACGTGATGCAGCGCTACCACCAGGACCCGAAGACCACGGCCGAGACGCTTGAGCCCGACGGCTGGCTGCACACCGGCGACCTCGGCTACCGCGACGCCGACGGGTTTTTCTTCATCACCGGGCGATTGAAGGAACTGATCATCAAGGGCGGGGAGAACATCGCGCCGCGCGAGATCGACGAGGCGTTATACCGCCACCCGGCGGTACTCGAAGCGGCCGCGGTGGGCATCCCCGATCCGGCTTACGGCCAGGAGATCATGGCCTGCATCGTGCTCAAACCCGGGCAACGGTGCTCCGAGGGCGAGTTGCGGACGTTCTGTCTGAAAGAGCTGGGACGCTACAAGACGCCCAAAATCATTCGCTTCGTCAATTCGATTCCCAAGGGGCCATCCGGCAAAGTCCAACGGCTTAAACTGATCGAGATACCATCCACAGGAGTTTCCCTATGAGCAGGCAACCACAAAAGAATCCACCAACGGCCGCGCCGCAGCCGGGCGGGCACGTGCGCATGACACCGAGCGAGGCACTGGTCGAGACGCTGGTTGCGCACGGGGTCGACACGGTGTTCGGCATCGTCGGCTCGGCGTACATGGACGCCCTCGACATTTTTCCGGCCGCGGGCATCCGTTTCATCTCGGTGGCGCACGAACAGAACGCCGCGCACATGGCCGACGGTTTTTCGCGCGCGACCAACCGCCACGGCGTGTGTATCGCGCAGAACGGGCCCGGTATCACGAACTTCGTCACTGGCATCGCCGCCGCCTACTGGGCGCACTCGCCGGTGGTCTGCATCACGCCCGAGACCGGGAGCCTCGGCGTCGGCCTCGGCGGTTTCCAGGAAGCGAACCAGATGCCGATCTTTTCGACCATCACCAAGTACCAGGTGCACATCAACCACCCGGCGCGCATCGCCGAGCTGACGAACCGCGCCATGACCAACGCGATCAACGAACGCGGACCGGTGCAGATCAATATTCCGCGCGATTACTTCTACGCTGACATCGAGGCCGAAATCCCGCCGGTACAGTACCTGGAGCGTGGACCCGGCGGACCCGAATCCCTCGAAGCGGCGGCGAAGTTGCTGGCGGCGGCGAAATTCCCGGTCATCATGGCCGGCGGTGGAGTGATCATGGCGGATGCCGTGAGCGAGGCGTGCGCGCTGGCCGAGTACCTCACGGCGCCGGTCGTGACCAGTTATTTGCACAACGACGCGTTCCCCGCCTCGCACGAGCTCGCGACCGGCCCGCTCGGCTATCAGGGCTCAAAAGCGGCGATGCGGCTGATCGCCAAGGCGGACGTGGTGTTGGCACTCGGCTCGCGGCTCGGGCCGTTCGGCACGCTGCCGCAGCACGGCATGGACTACTGGCCGAAGGACGCACAGATCATCCAGGTCGACGCCGATCCGCGCATGCTCGGGCTGGTAAAAAAGATCGCCGTCGGAATCTGCGGCGACGCGAAGCAGGCCGCCGCCGCGTTGCTCCAGCGGTTGCAGGCGTTTACGTTGCCGGCCAAACGCAATGAGGCGCGCATCAACGAGATCCGGCAGGCCAAGGATGAGTGGGCCAAAGAGTTGGCGGGCTGGCCTTCGCCCTCCGAGGACGGGCGCATCGGCCCGCGCCAGGCATTGGCGGCGCTGGCCAGGGCCATGCCGAAGACCGCCATGGTCTCGACCGACATCGGCAACGTCTGCTCGGTGGCGAACAGTTATTTGCACTTCGAGCAGCCGCGGAGCTTTTTCGCCGCCATGAGCTTCGGCAACTGCGGCTACGCGTTTCCGACCGTCATGGGCGCCAAGGTCGCGCGGCCTGATCGCCCGGCCGTCGCCTACGTCGGTGACGGCGCCTGGGGCATGAGTCTGGCCGAGGTGATGACCTGCGTGCGCGAGGGAATTCCGGCGATCGCCGTGGTGTTCAACAATTTGCAGTGGGGCGCCGAAAAGAAAAACCAGATCGACTACTACGGAAATCGTTTCGTCGGCACCAACCTCACCAATCCCAGTTTCGCGGACGTTGCCCGCGCGATGGGGGCCGAGGGCGTGCGCGTGAGTCACGTCGATCAGATCGGTGACGCGCTCCAGGCCGCGGTCAAATCCAACCGCTGCACGGTGCTCGATGTGCAGCTCACGCGCGAGCTCGGCGAACCGTTCCGCCGCGACGCGCTCAAAAAGCCGGTGCGGTATCTCGACAAGTACAAATCCTACGTATAACGGGATCGATTCTCGGTAAAACCCAGTCACACAGGAGGAGCATCATGATAAGCAAGCTAAAATGCAGTCGTTGTTGGTTACCGTTCGCGTGCGCGGTTGCGATCCTGACCGTCGGTTTCTCGGCCCTGGCACAGCAACCCTACCCGTCGCGGGCGATCGAGTTCATCGTTCCGTTCGGGCCGGGTGGCGGTGCCGATCAGCTGGCGCGCAAGAGCGGCAAGCTGCTCGAATCGACATTGAAGGTATCGGTGCCAGTGCTCAACGTGCCCGGCGCGACCGGGGCGACCGGTGTCGCCAAGCTGGTGTCGGCGGCCCCGGACGGTTACAGCATGGCGATCTACATCGCCGACACGCACGCGCTGCTGGCAACCTCAAATCCGCCGTACGGCATGGACGACATCACGCCGGTCGCGCGTATGATCTCCGCGCCGTCGTACTTGTTCGTGAAATCGGACGGTCCGATCAAGAATTGGGCGGATTTCGAGAAAGCCGCGAAGGCGAAACCGGGCGCGCTCAAGGTGGCGACCGTCGGTTTCGGCAGCGTCGATGACATGACGCTGACGTTTCTCGAGGGCAAGGGCATCAAGCTGAACCAGGTGCCGTACCCGAAACCGAGCGAGCGCTACGTCTCGGTGCTCGGCGGGCACGTGGACGTGCTCTACGAGCAGGCCGGTGACGTCGCGAGTTTCCTCAAGAACAAGCAGATGCTCCCGATCGTCGTGTTCGGCGACAAACGCGCCGCCGACTTTCCCAACGTGCCGGCGTCCAAAGAGCTCGGCTACGACATCGGTCTGCCGCAGTTCCGCTCGGTCGTGGTGCACGGCAAGACCGACCCGAAGACCATCAAGATGCTGTCCGATGCTTTCGGCAAGGTGGCTCAGACCGCGGAGTACAAGGAGTTTCTGAAGGAGCAGTTCGCCGCCGAGGACAGCTACATGCCGGCTGACCAGGCCCGCCAGTTCATCCGCGGCGAGCTCGAGACCATGAAGAAACTGGCCGGAACGAAGAAGAAATAACCAAGAAAGTTCGAGGAGAGACGCGGTCCGGCCGATGGCGGCCGGACCGGGTCACCCGTCAGAACGTCTCGGGGGATCCAGGCATGGGCATCGAAATGTTGAAGCGAACCGCGCCGTATGTAGCCGTGCTCGCGGTTACGATCGTCCTCTTCATGCTCGCCGGCCAGATCAGCTATGTCGGCAAGGTCGGCCAGATCGGGCCCGATCTCTGGCCGAAGGCGGTGCTGGTCCTGGCCATGGCCGCGAGCATCTATCAGATCGTCTGCATCGTCCTGCAGTGCTGGCGCGAACAGGCGGCGTTCCGCGCCTACGTAGCGACTCCAGAGAAACCCTATACGATCCGGCTGCTCCTCGGGATGGGGATTACGCTTGCCTACGTTGCCTTGCTTCCGGTCATCGGTTTCATTTTTTGCACGCTGTTGTACCTGGCCGCCTTCATGTATATCGGCCGCTACCGCCGCCACCGGGTTGTGATCGCGACGAGCGTCATCGGAACCCTGATGTTCCTGCTGATTTTCATGCGCTTCGTCTATGTCTCGCTCCCCATGGGGAGCGCGCCGTTCTCGACCTGGAGCTACGCGCTGCTGGCGCTGCTCGGTGCTCGATAGGGGACGGAAATGGACATACTCGCGAATCTGGGCCAAGGTTTCCTCGGCTGCCTTCAGCCGGTCAATATGGCGATGTTGTTTATCGGGATCGTCGTCGGACTGATCGTCGGTGTGCTCCCCGGTCTCACGCTCGTCATGGGTGTGATCCTGGCGCTGCCTTTCACCTACTCGATGGACGTGACACCGGCGATCGTGCTGCTTACCGCGATGTACGTCTCCGGCACCTACGGCGGCGCGCCGACCGCGATTCTGTTCAAGATTCCGGGCGAGCCGATCCACGTGCCGCTGCTGTGGGATGGTTACGCCATGGCGCGCAACGGCCAGCCGGCGCTGGCCCTGGGCTGGACGCTGATCGCGGCACTGGTCGGCGGGTTGCTGTCGGTCACGATCATGGTGGCGCTGTCGGAGCCGGTGGCAAAGCTCGCGCTCACCTTCTCGACGCCTGAGTACTTCGCGATCGTCCTGTTCGGACTTACGAGCGTAGTCTCGCTCGGCCGCGGCAGCCTGCCGAATGCCATCATCAGCCTGTGCCTGGGGCTCCTGATCGCCACTGTGGGTGTGGACTCGATCTACGGCAGCACGCGTTACACCTTCGGCCTGCCGCTGCTGCTCGACGGCATCGAGTTCCTGACCGTCATGGTCGGGGCCTACGGCCTGGGCGAGGTGTTCATCCGGTTGCACGAGGGGTTCGCGAGTGCGCCCATCCAGCAGATCGGCGAGATGCGCACGCGTCTCCCAAGTTGGCGCGAGCTGTCGCGACTCAAGGGCGTGCTGCTGCGAAACTCCGTGCTCGGCAACATCATCGGCGTGGTCCCCGGCGCCGGCGCCACCATCGCCTCGTTCGTGGCCTACGGCTTCGAGGGCCAGTACAACAAGCGCAAAAAGGAGTTGGGCACCGGTATCCCGGACGGCATCGTGGCGCCACAGGCGGCGGCGACCGCCTCGGTGGGCGGGGCGTTGATCCCGCTGTTCACGCTCGGAATTCCGGGCAGCGGCGCGACCGCCGTGATCCTCGGGGCGTTCCTGCTGCACGGCATCCAGCCGGGGCCGCAGGTGTTCCTGACCTCTACCGAGATGATTTACACCGTGATCGCCTCGCTGTTCCTCGGCATCGTTGCGATGTGCCTCGTGGGATTCTTCGCCATCCGCCCGCTTGTCAAGATTCTCGATTTCCCGGAGGCGGTGGTTTCGGCCTTCATCATGTTGCTGTGCTTCATCGGCGCGCTGTCCATTCGCAATAATATCGGCGATCTGTGGCTGATGGTCGCTTTCGGAGTCATCGGCTATCTGTTCGAGCGTTACCGCTTCCCGATCGCGCCGCTCGTGCTGGGGGTGATCCTCGGGCCCCTGGCCGAGAGCTCCTTCACCACCACGATGATCAGCTACCGGAGCGATTGGACCGTGTTCTTCACGCGGCCGATCAGCGGTACGGTGATGGTGTTGACGCTGCTCGCGCTCGTCATCCCGTTCGTGACCCACATCCGTACCATCCGGCGGGAGGGACACGCGGCCGCCAATGGATCGTCCGAATGAACCGTCGTGCCATCACGCTGAGCGATGTCGCCAGCGCCGCCAAGGTGTCGATCGCGACGGTGTCCCGTGCCCTGACCGCTCCCAACAAGCTCAGGCCGGACACACTCGCACGCATCAACGAAACCATCGAGACGCTCGGCTACGTGGCCAACGGCAGCGCCCGGGCGCTCGCGTCGCGACGCTCGCTGACCGTTGGCGCGCTGATTCCCGCCATCGATAACCCGAGCTTCGCGAATACCGTGCAGACCCTGCAAAAGACTTTAGGGGCGGCGGGCTACATGCTGCTCCTGGCCTGTCACGATTTCAGCCCGGCGGCGGAGCGCCGACTCGCGCGCACACTCATCGAACGCGGGGTCGACGGTCTGGTGCTGCTCGGTACCGAGCATGAACCCGAGTTGTTCGCGCTGCTCGAGCGACACCACATCCCGTATGTTCTCACGTGGGCGCTCGCGACAGATACCCGACGTCCGTGCGTGGGGTTCGACAATCAGAACGCAGCGATCTCGCTCACCGAGCACTTGCTCGAGCTGGGTCACGTCGAATTCGCGATGATATCTGGCGTTACGGCGACCAACGAACGCGCCCGCGAGCGTGCCGCCGGCGTGCGCGCGGCGCTCCAGCGCCGCGGAATTGAGCTACCGCCGGAGCGTTACGCCGAAAGGCCGTACACCCTGCAAAACGGCCGCGACGGTTTGATCGAAGTGCTGCGCCACGCGCCGCGCCCGACGGCGGTGATCTGCGGTAACGACGTGTTGGCGATCGGCGCGATCGCGGAGTGCGCCGCGATCGGGTTGCACGTTCCCGACGAGATATCGATCACCGGCTTCGACGACATGGAGATCGCGTCCATGCTGCAACCGGGCCTCACGACCATGCACTTTCCGACCGGTGAGATGGGCGAGCTCGCGGCGCGTCAGCTGTTGCAGGCGATCGCCGGCGGGCCGTTGCCGCCGCGCCGGGAATTGCCGGTGCGGCTGGTCGTGCGCGGCACCACGGCGCCACCGTTAGCCGGCGCCCCGCGACGCGAGCAACTGACGCGCATCGCGGGCGATTAACAGTTCCTCGTTGACCGGGATGACATAAACCGCCGGCGCTGAGCGCGGTGTCGAGATGCGCCCCTCGATTCCTACTGCCGCGGCGTTGGCCGCGGCATCCAAGCGTAAGCCACACCACTCCATTCCGGCGCAGATGCGGGCGCGAATCAGGGCGGCATGCTCGCCGATGCCGCCACCGAACACGACCGCGTCGGCGCCGCCAAGCACCGCGGCGTAGGCGCCCAGGTACTTGCGCGCGCGGTGACAGAAAGCATCGATCGCGAGCCGCGCCCCGGCGTGTCCGTCGGCCTCAAGCCTGAGCAGTTCGCGCATGTCTGAGGTAACGCCGGACAGACCCTTGAGCCCCGATTCGTGATTGAGCCCGTGGGCGAGCGCGGTAGCGCTCAGACCGCCGGCGGCCACGAGCTGCACCAAAACGCCCGGATCCACGTCGCCACTGCGCGTCGACATGATGAGTCCTTCCAAAGGCGTGTAGCCCATGCTGGTCTCGACCGAGCGCCCCGCGCGGATGGCGGCGACGGAGCAGCCGTTGCCGAGCTGAAAGGTGATCACACGCGGTTCTGACGCGGGTTCACCGTGCAGCGCCAGGCAGCGCTCGTACATGTATCGATGCGCGATGCCGTGGAAGCCGTAGCGGCGAATGCCGTGCGCACGCGTCCATTCCTGGGGCAGGGCATAGGTCCGCGCGGGCTGGGGTAGCAGCGCATGAAACGCCGTGTCAAATACGGCAACCATCGGGAGAGTGTCTTCCAACTCCAATCGGCAGGCGCGGATCACCTCAAGCGCAATCGGGTTGTGGATCGGCGCGAGCGCGCACAAGGATTCGATGCGCGCGATCGTCTCGGGCGTGAGCAGGACCGGCTCGCGGAAGATCTCGCCACCGTGGACCACGCGGTGGCCGATCGCCGTGACCGCCCGCCCCGCGGCGTCCGGTGTCAGGTCTCGAAGCCAGCGCAATACCCGCGCCGTGGCCTCGCGGTGGTTGTGAATGGCCACACGTGTCTCGCGGCGCTGCCCGTTGGCTAGCCAGGTGAACTTCGCTTGATCGCCGAAGGCATTCACCATCCCGCTCGCGATGAGCCGTAGCGACCCGTCGGGGTCCTCGGCGTAGAGGCGGTGCTTGAGGGAAGAGCTGCCGCTGTTGAAGACGAGCATCGACACGATATGGGGTGGTCGGGTCAGGCAGCGGTGCGCCGCCGCCGAAATAATACCAAAACACCGCTGCCAGGGGGTTGCCGTTCAGGGATCTGTCAGATAAGGCGTCGGTGATGCGTTTGCCCGGATTAGCCGCGCCGGGAAACGTTTTGCGGCATCTACCGTAGCGTGCGGCGGGCGTTGATTATACTTAAGTGATATGTCAAGTGAGCGCCTATATTCCGATCCTTGGAGATCCAGGTGAAGCAGCCAATCCAGAAAACCCAGCAAATCAGTCTGCCGCAGGAGGGCATGGCGGCTGCTACCCACCCGGTACTCGCGCCCCTGGCGCCGCGCTATGAGATCTTGGAGCGACTCGGCGAGGGTGGCATGGGGCTGGTCTACCGGGTACGCGACCGGGAAACGACCGAGATACTGGCCCTCAAGTTGCTGCGACCGGAAATCGCCTGCGACCCGGAGATGATGGTGCGGTTCAAGGATGAAATCCGGCTCGCCCGCCGAATCACGCACAAGAACATCAGCCGCATTTACGATTTCAATCGCGTTGATAATCTGGTTTATATCACGATGGAGTATGTGGATGGCGAAAGCCTGCGCGACTATCTCGAGCGTGCCGGAAAGTTGCCGCCAGAACGCGTCATCGATCTGGCGCGTCAGATCGCGGCGGGTCTCGGTGAGGCGCACGCGCAAGGGGTGGTGCACCGCGATTTGAAGCCGGAGAACGTGATACTAGCGCGCGACGGTCTGGTAAAGCTCATGGATTTTGGCATTGCGCGCGCGCTCGGCGGTAATACCACGACCACGCAAACCGTCATCGGCACGCCCGGTTACATGGCGCCGGAGCAATCGCAGGGGAAGTCGATCGATCAACGCACGGATCTCTACGCGCTGGGCCTCATCCTGTATGAATGCCTGACCGGCCGCCGCGCCTTCTCCGGTGCCACTCCGGTCGAGATGGCGCTCAAACAACTCAAGGAGCGTCCGGTCCCGCCGCACAAGTTGCTCCCGCACGCTCCGGCGCATTTGGAATCGATCGTGCTGCGCTGCCTTGAAAAGGAACCCGCGCGACGGTTCTCCAGTGCCGCTGAACTGCAACGGGCGCTGGCCCAACCGATCGACACCGCCCCGCGCGCGTCACGCTGGCGCAAGCTGGCGCTGATGAGCGTCATCGTCTTCCTCTCGCTGGTTGTTGTGCACCGGGCCATGAACACGGAAACGTCTTCGTCCTCGGAGGATTTCAGCGACAGCCGCCAGATTCCGGAGGAATTGATCAAATTGTTCGAGGCCGCGCAGCAGGGCGATGCGAAGGCGCAGGAGCGCGTGGGGCGGCTATATCTCGACGGCCCCGAGCGGGCGCGTGACGAGCGCAAGGCGTTTTACTGGACCCGGCGCGCCGCGCTCAGCGGCGACCCAAATGCCCAGTACACGTTGGGCAGGATGTATGAAGCGGGACGCGGCGTTAAGTCCAATGTCATCGGCGCTTACGTCTGGTACAAAATCGCCATCGCTTCAGGCAGCGACATGGCGCGCGAGGCACATGGCAATTTAGTGTTCAACCTCTCCCGTGAGCAGATTGCGGAAGCGGAACGGCAAATAGAAAAACTGCGCCGGGGCCGGAAACCCCAGAGATGAACCGGCATTCCGGTTCCGGAAAGCCGACGCTCCCGCCGACGTAGAAAAACCGCTTGACTCGACGTCATATCCCCGTCCCCGAGGTGCGCATGCCTTTGAACGCCGGGCTTTGTTGTCGCGCGCCGTATGGCATGCTGTGGCGTTGTCATATTACAGAGAATCGAGGCCGCGGCATGATGGTATTTTGGAAGCACTCTCCGAAGCACTCTCCAAGGCAGTGCCGCGCCTATCCGTTCTTGCCCGAACTCGCCAGCCGCCAGGCCTGGCGCGCGGAGGCGCGCCGCTGCGAGGGCATCGGCAGCGGTCCGGTCATCCCGCTGGTGAAGCTGGAACGGGCGCGGACATAACCGGCTGGATTTGCAACCGGGCGCGTGACGATCGCCCGCCGGATTCGGACGCAGGGATATTCAATCTACCGGATCGGGAATACTGCGTTTGCTTTCCAGCCATTTGAGCATCGGTTGCCATTGCTCGATGTCGCGATGTGCTTGTGAACTGTTGAGATCGAAAATGCCGAGGCCGCGCGCATCGGCGACAAGATAATTATTGCTCTCGCGCAGCGTGGCCACGAACGGAATCTTCAGGCGCGAGAGGAACCGTTCCAGGTTGTGATAAATCTGGGTGTTGAGGGTGCTATAGGAGATGCTCATGCTGTTCAGGACATGCTCCATTGAATTCTGAATGGCGCTGTTCTCGTGCACGCGGTTGGCGATCACCGCGAGCCGCGACTCATCCCGGACGATTTTCCCGACCAGCAGCAGTTCATGGATGAAATGCGCCGCGGCGCGGATATCGGTGGGTGACGGCAACACGGGCACGATCAACGTGTGCGCGCGGCGCACCAGCGCCGTGAGGACCGGGCCGTGGGCGCCGGCGGGCACGTCCATGATCACGTAATCGGTGGAACGCGCTACCCGTACCGGGTCACGCCATGCCACCAGGCCGCGGATGGCAGGGCGATCTTGCGGTCGCGCCTCGAGCCATTCCGTGCTCGATCCTTGCCGGTCGAAATCCGCGAGCACCACGGACTTACCTAGCATGGCGTAATAACTTGCGAGGTTGGTGGCGATCGTACTCTTCCCGCAGCCGCCCTTGGCGTTAAGCAGCATGATCTTGCGCATGGTCGCTCCTTGAAGGTAGTGACGCGTTTTTCGGGAGGGAATAGCAGGCCGGGACGGTCCGGGAACCGTTGTGAGCATAGTGGAACGCAAGTCGCGCGCTTTGTGATTGGTGTTGGTTTGCGCTCATGGCCTTTTCATCCTCGGGTCCGTGGGCGCGGCATCCCCGCCACGCTCCTCCGGCCAGTGGGCCATTAAAGTTTATTCCAGCGCGCCGGAAACCTCTACCGTCTGCGGGCGCCGGAACTGCGTGCGATCAATCGCTGCGTGGCGCTGGTTTCGTTTCCGGAGGCTGGTCGGCGGCATGCTTCGGCGATTCGTCCTCGTCCATCAGTATCCGGTGCGCCGGACCCTCCAGGTCGTCGAACTGCCCGGAACGGATGGACCAGAGAAAGGCCCATGCGATCACGCCGGCAATGAGAACGGCGAGCAGGATCAGCAGATAGAGAATTTCCATGATTCAATCCTGCGCCACCGCCACGGTGAATGACGGCTTCGGTTGCGAGCGCCGGCTGAGGCGCAAGGCATTGGCCACGACCAGCAGCGAACTGGCCGACATGCCGAGCGCCGCCATCCATGGCGAGATATAGCCCGCGGCGGCGGCGGGAATGGCGAGCAGGTTATAGGCCACCGCCCAGGCGAGGTTCTGGCGGATGATGCCGAGAGTGCGGCGCGCCACCCCCAGGGCCTCGGCCAGGTGCGGCAATATCTGCGACAGCAGGATCATGTCGGCGCTGGCGGCGGCGACCGCCGTCCCGCCGCCCATGGCGATGGATACCTGGGCCGCCGCCAGCACCGGGGCGTCGTTCACACCGTCGCCGATCATGGCGACCACGGCGCCATGTTGCTGCAGCGCCTTGATGCGTTCTAGCTTGTCCGCCGGCTTCAGGTCCCAGGCCAGCTCGCGGATGCCGAGCGCGTCGGCCACGCGGCGCGCGGCCGTTTCATGATCGCCGGTGAGCAGCATGACGGTTTTTCCCCGGCGCTGAAGTTCGGCGATCAGCTCGCGCGCGCCGGGGCGCAGCTCGTCGCTGAGCATAAACGCGGCATGCAAGCCTTCCTGTCCGGCCAGCACCACCACGGTGTCGCCTGCGCGCCGCAGCTGTTCCAGCGTGTCGGCGTCGGCCGCGAGGCCGGCCTGTTCTTTTATATACGCCGGCGTGCCGAGAAAAAAAATCCGGCCGTCGATTTTGCCGCGCAGTCCGGCGCCGGGCGTGTTGACCACCTCGCTCGCGCTCAATTCGCCCGGCCCGGCGGCCTCGCCCAGCGCGCGCGCGATCGGATGCTCGGAGTGACGTTCGAGCGCGCCGGCGATGCCCAGGCATTGCGCGGGCGACAGGCGCGAAAAGCCCCGGGTTTCCAGCAGCCGCAAGCGCCCGCGCGTGAGCGTGCCGGTCTTGTCGAAAATGAAATGGCTGGCGCGCGCCAGGGTTTCGAGCGCGTGCCCGCGCGTCACCAGCAGGCCCAGACGCGTGAGCCGGCCGGTGGCCGCGGTGATGGCCGCGGGCGTGGCCAGCGACAGCGCGCAGGGGCAGGTGACCACCAGCACCGCGATGGTGGCGGGCAGCCACAGCGCAGCGTCGTGGCGCCACCAGTAGAGCGCGGTCAGGCCCGCGAGCAGCAGCACCGCGGCCACGAAGCCGGCGGCGATACGGTCCGCGAGTTGCGCGAGGCGCGGTTTTTCCGCCGTGGCGCGGTCCAGCAGCCGCAGAATCGAGGACAGGATGGTGTCGGGCCCGGTCTGCTCGACGCGCGCGGTGAGCGGGCTTTCGATGTTGATGGCGCCGCCGACCAGTTTCTCGCCCGGCCCCTTGGCCACCGGCAGGCTTTCGCCCGTGAGCAGCGATTCGTCCACGGTGGAGCGGCCCTCCAGCACCACGCTGTCCGCCGGGATGGATTCGCCGGGCCGGATGCGCACGCGCTCGCCGGCTTGCAGTTCCGCCACCGCCACGATTTCGGTCAAATAAATAGATTCTCTCGGCTCCGATCTTACAGAACTCCCCTCTCCCGCCTGCGGGAGAGGGGTCGGGGTGAGGGGCCCTTCTCCCTCAGGGAGGTGAGACGGGGTTGTGGGGGG
>NZ_JBBDYL010000005.1:87165-210720 GCF_040901545.1 Sulfuricaulis sp.
GGATGTCCAGTGGACATCCGCGCCGTCGAACGGGTGCGCAGGATGTTCGCGCACCCCGGCAGGAACTGATAGGGATGAGGGGGAGAAACTGGCAACTTCGATGATACGCGTGGCCGTGGCCGGCGTGGCCTGCACCAGGGCCTCCGAGGCCTCGGAAGCGCGTTTGTGCGCCGCCAGCTCGAAGTAGCGCGCGCTCAGCAGGAAAAACGCGAACATGCACACCGAGTCGTAGTAAACCGTGCCCTCGCCGGTGACGGTGGTCCACAGGCTCGCCAGAAACGCCGCGCCGATGCCGAGCGACACCGGCACGTCCATGCCGGTGCGCCAATGTTTCAGATCGCGCCACGCCGAACGGAAAAAGGGTTGCGCGGAATAGAGCAGGACCGGCAGCGTCAGCAACAGGCTGATCCAGTAAAAGAAACGCCGATACTCCTCTTCCACGCCCGACCAGTCGCCGACATACAGCGCCACCGAGAACGTCATGACCTGCATGCCGAAGACGCCGGCCACGCCCACGCGGCGCAGCAACTGGCGCCGGTCATTTTCGAGCTGCTGCTGGTAGCGTCCCGGATCGAACGGATGCGCCAGGTAGCCGATGCGGCTCACTGCCTGCAGGATGTCGCTCAGGTGCACGCGGCGCTCGTCCCAGCGCACGCGCGCCCGGTGCGTGGCGTAATTGATGTGCACCTCCAGCACGCCGGGCACATGCGCCAGATGGCGTTCGTTGAGCCACACGCAGGCGGGGCAGGTGATGCCTTCGAGAATCAGCGCCGCCTCGCGCACATGCCCGCCCTCGGCGCGCACGAAGCTTTTCTGGATTTCGGGGAGGTCATACAGCGCGGTCTGGCGCAGGAATTCCGGCACAATCTCGCGCGCCGTCGGCGCATCGGCGGTCCGGAACTTGTAATAATCGCCCAGACCCCCGTCAACGATGGCCTGAGCCACCGCCGCGCAACCCCGACAGCACATGGGCTGGCTTACTCCGTCAATGGCGACGGTAAAATCCGTTCCCGTCGGCACCCGCAGTCCGCAATGAAAACACGCGGCCGTATCGGCGTGTTTGGCGGTGGGCGTCAGCATGACGGGCGTGGACATGGGTGGTCAAGGAATTGCCAGATAGGGCAAGGGCCATTCTATATGATTGCCCTCACCGCGCGACGCCACGACCCATGATAGCGGTGCACGGTCGGCAGAACACAAGATAATTCGCGATAAATTTTTTTGTTTAGCGGAATACTGGGCCATTAAGGCGAGTTTGCGTCGTTGACGATCTTAGCGGTTTGCAGGAGACTTGACCGCACCCATTTATAAGAGACGGCGGGGGAGAAACATGGTTCTGAGTCACGTGTGGGGTCTGTTGGCGCATCCGGAGAAAGAGTGGAAAGCCATCCGGAAAGAAAGCCGCACGATTGGCAAGAGTTACAGCTCCCACGTTTTGCTGCTCGCGGCGATTCCCCCGGTTGCCGGGTATATCGGAACCACCCAAGTTGGCTGGCAGGTGGTCTCGCGCGAAGTGCACAGACTGACGCCGGAGAGCGCGCTGTGGATCGCGATCCTGTCTTATCTCACTATATTGGTGGCGGTCTTTACCATCGGCAAGTTGATCCACTGGATGAGCCGGACCTACGGCGCCAGGCAGACGCTGCCGCACTGCATCACGCTGGCAGCGTACACCGCGACACCGCTGTTCCTTTCGGGGATCATGCTCCTGTACCCGGTGCTGTGGCTGAACCTGCTGATCGGTTTGCCGGTGCTCGGGTATACCGTGTATCTGCTGTACACCGGCTTGCCGATCGTCATGGGCATTCCCGCGGAGCGCGGCTTCCTGTTCTCCACCGCGGTGCTGGCCGTGGGACTGGTGACGCTGGTGGCGGTGCTGGCGGCCACGGTCATTCTCTGGGACATCGGCGTCGGGCCGGTTTTCGCCGGCTAGGTTTTGATCTGCGTCAACGAGAACCGGCCGCATCCATAGTAGTTTCACCGCCGGGCCGGTGCGGCGATGCCGCGGCAATTTTCAACGTAAGCATCGAATTCGGACACTGAACAGCGGGAGAATCATGGCCGCCCAACAGGAGACGTACAACTACAGGGTCGTCCGGCAGTTCGCCATCATGACCGTCGTGTGGGGCATCGTCGGCATGCTGGTGGGCGTATTCATCGCGGCGCAAATGGCCTGGCCGGCACTCAACTTCGACATTCCCTGGCTTACCTTCTCGCGCCTGCGCGCGCTGCACACCAACGCGGTGGTGTTCGCCTTCGGCGGCTCGGCGCTGTTCGCGACCTCGTATTACGTGGTGCAGCGCACCTGCCACGTGCGGCTGTTCAGTGACGGACTGGCGGCTTTCACCTTCTGGGGCTGGCAACTGGTGATCGTGTCGGCGGCCGTCACGCTGCCGCTCGGCATCACCACCACCAAGGAATACGCCGAGCTCGAATGGCCGATCGATATCCTGATCACCGTGGTGTGGGTCGCCTACGCCGTGGTGTATTTCGGCACGCTCGTCAAGCGCCGGGTAAGTCATATCTACGTGGCCAACTGGTTCTTCGCCGCGTTCATTCTCACCATCGCCGTGCTGCACGTGGTCAACAGCGCCGCACTCCCGGTTTCCTTCTGGAAGTCCTATTCGGCCTACGCCGGCGTGCAGGACGCCATGGTGCAATGGTGGTACGGCCACAACGCCGTCGGTTTCTTCCTGACGGCGGGATTTCTCGGCATCATGTATTACTTCATTCCCAAGCAGGCGGAACGGCCGGTGTATTCCTATCGCCTGTCGGTGGTGCACTTCTGGGCGCTGGCCTTCACCTACATCTGGGCCGGGCCGCACCACCTGCACTACACCGCGCTGCCCGACTGGACCCAGTCGGTCGGCATGGTGTTCTCGCTGATCCTGCTGGCGCCGTCCTGGGGCGGCATGATCAACGGCATCATGACGCTCTCCGGCGCGTGGCAGAAGCTGCGCACCGATCCCATCCTCAAGTTCCTGATCGTGTCGGTGTCGTTCTACGGCATGTCCACCTTCGAAGGCCCGATGATGTCGATCAAGACCGTGAACGCGCTGTCGCATTACACCGACTGGACCATCGGCCACGTGCATTCGGGCGCGCTCGGCTGGGTCGGCATGATCTCCATCGGCGCCATGTACTTTTTGATACCGCGCCTGTTCGGGCGCCCGATCTTCAGCGTCAAGCTCATCGAGACGCACTTCTGGATTGCCACCATCGGGATTGTTCTATACATCTCGGCCATGTGGATCGCGGGCGTGATGCAGGGCCTGATGTGGCGCGCGGTCAATGCCGACGGCACGCTCACGTACAGCTTCGTCGAGTCGATCCAGGCGATGCATCCGTTCTACGTGGTGCGCACCCTGGGCGGCGTGTTCTTCCTCGCCGGCATGCTGATCATGGCGTACAACCTGTGGAAGACCGTTGCCGGGGCGAAACCGGTTACAGCGACCATCCCGGCGCCGGCGGGCGCGCGTTGAGGGTGACATGACCACCGGTCACGACAAAGTCGAAAGGAACGTTGGCCTCCTGATCGTTATCACGGTCATCGTGGTCGCGATCGGCGGCGTGGTGGAAATCGTGCCGCTGTATTTCCAGAAATCCACGACCGAAGCGGTGGCGGGATTAAAACCCTATCCACCGCTGCAGCTCGAGGGACGTGATATCTATATCCGCGAATCCTGCATGGTGTGTCACTCGCAGATGATCCGTCCGTTCCGCGCCGAGACCGAGCGTTACGGCCATTACTCGGTGGCCGGCGAGTTCGTCTACGACCGGCCGTTTCAGTGGGGCAGCAAGCGCACCGGGCCGGACCTGCATCGCGTCGGCGGGCGTTACTCGGACGAGTGGCACCGCGTGCACCTGATCAACCCGCGCGACGTGGTCCCGGAATCCATCATGCCGGGTTACCCGTGGCTGGCACGGAACAAGCTCGATCCGGCGTTGATCAGGAAGAAAATGCAGGTGTTGCGCACGCTCGGACATCCCTACACCGACGAAGCAATCAAAAACGCCCCCGCCGAACTCGAGGGCAAGACCGAGATGGACGCCCTCATCGCTTACCTGCAGGGGCTCGGCACCAGCATCAAGCAAAGGAGATGACATGAGCCCGGCGATGTTTCATTCCCTGTGGACGGTACTGCTGGTGATCCTGTTCATCGCCATCGTCATCTGGGCCTTCAGCGCGGGGCGCAAGCAACGCTTCGACGCCGCGGCGCGCATGCCGCTGGAAGACGAGGATTCGGCGCCGGGCGATTCCGCCGGAGAGAGGAAACGTGGCTGATTTCACCAACAGTTTCTGGAACGGGTTCATCATCGTCCCGGTGGTCGTCGGCATCATCGCCATGTTCTGGCTCAACCGCTGGATGACCGAGCCCCGGCGCAAGGAATTCCACAAACCCAGGACTATGGGGCACGTGTGGGACGAGGACCTACACGAGCTGAACAACCCGCTGCCGCGCTGGTGGTTGAACCTGTTCTACATCACGTTGGTGTTCGGCATCGGTTATCTGGTGCTGTATCCGGGCTTGGGAAACTTTGCCGGGGTGCTCGGCTGGACGCAGGAGGGCCAGTATGCCAGGGAGATCGCCGAAGCCGACAAGACCTTCAATCCCCTGTATGAAAAATATTTGCGGGAGGATCTCATGGTGCTCGCCGCAGACCGCCAGGCGCTCAATACCGGCGAGCGCCTGTTCGTGAATTACTGCACCACCTGCCACGGCGCCGATGCACGCGGCGTGCCGGGCATTCCCAATCTGCGCGACGAGGACTGGTTGTACGGCGGCGACCCGCAAACTATCAAAACTTCGATCATGAACGGCCGCAGCGGCGCCATGCCGCCGTGGGGCGCGGTGCTGGGACCGGAAGGCACGGCCAATGTCGCCGAATACGTGCTGCAGCTGAGTGGTCGCAGCGTGAATGACACCGTGGCCGAGAGTGGCAAGGCCAAATACCAGCAGCTGTGCGTGGCCTGCCACGGGGCGGACGGCAAGGGCAACCCTGCCCTGGGGGCGCCCAACCTGACCGACAACATTTGGCTCTACGGCGGATCGAAGCAGGCCATCATGCAGAGCATCGACAAGGGCCGCTCCGGCCGGATGCCGGCGCATGCCGAATTCCTCGGCGAGGCCAAGGTGCATTTGCTCGCCGCCTACGTCTACAGCCTGTCACATCCCGCCCCGGAGAGCCGAGCGGAGAAACCTTGAAAGCGAAACCGCCAGCCGACGCACCGGAGCGGGAGGAAAAAGACAAAAGCGGCGCAGAAAAAAAACAGCAGCGCAACGTCTCATCGGTCGAACCGCAGGCCAGGACCGCCTTCGCGGGTGACGACCCGCGTGCCAGCAAAACACCGCGCAAGCCGGGCACAACTCCGAAACGGATCATTCCCGTGGCCGCGGCCGATGCCGTTACCGAGGAGCTGTACGCCAAGCGCGAGCGCGTCTACCCGCGCGAGGTGCACGGCATCTTTGCCAACCTGCGCGTGGCCATGGTCGGGTTCACCCTGAGCCTCTATTATTTTCTCCCGTGGTTCAACTGGGGCGAGGGCCGACAGGCCTTCCTGATCGATCTCCCCAACCGCAAGTTCCACCTGTTCGCCTGGACCTTCTGGCCGCAGGACCTGTTCTATCTCACGGCCATCCTGGTGCTGTCGGCGCTGTCGCTGTTCCTGTTCACCGCCATCGCCGGGCGCGTGTGGTGCGGCTTCACCTGTCCGCAGACGGTGTGGACCGAGGTGTTCCTGTGGATCGAGCGGAGCATCGAGGGCGACCGCCCGATGCAGATGAAGCTCGCGCGCCTGCCGTGGAACCATCGTGAGAAGCTGGTGAAGAAGGGCGCCAAGCATTTCGTCTGGATCCTGTTTTCCCTGTGGACCGGCTACACCTTTGTCGGTTATTTCACGCCCATCCGCGAGCTCGCGTTGTCGTTCACGCAGTACTCGCTCGGTCCGTGGGAAACCTTCTGGATCCTGTTCTACGGTTTCGCTACTTACGGCAACGCCGGCTGGCTGCGCGAGCAGGTGTGCCTGTACATGTGCCCGTACGCGCGCTTCCAGGGCGCGATGTTCGACCGCAACACGCTCATCATTTCGTACGATCCCGCGCGCGGCGAGCCGCGCGGCGCGCGCGCGCGTTCGGAGGACCCGAAACTGACGGGCCTGGGCGACTGCATCGACTGCACCCTGTGCGTGCAGGTCTGCCCCACCGGCATCGACATCCGCAACGGCCTGCAGATCGGCTGCATCGCCTGCGCCGCGTGCGTGGACGTGTGCGATTCGGTCATGGACAAGATGGTCTATCCCAGGGGGCTGATACGCTACACCAGCGAGAACGCGCTCGAAGGCAAGCCGGTGAAATTGCTGCGCCCGCGCGTGCTGGTCTACGGCGGCTTGCTAACGGCGATTGCCGTGACCTTGATCGTCGCGGTATTGTTGCGCGTGCCGCTCAAGCTCGACGTGCTGCGTGACCGCAACGCGCTGTATCGCGAAACGGTCGAGGGCTTGATCGAAAACACCTACACCCTGAAGATCATGAACATGGACAACACCGCCCATAGCTACACCCTCAGCGCGCGCGGGATCGAAGGGTTGCGGTTGCGCGCCGACCGACGCGAAATCGCGGTCGCTGCCGGCGCAGTGGCGGAGGTCCCGGTCAGCCTGCAGGCGGATCGTGAGCACTTGATGCAGCGCAGCGTCCCGGTTTATTTTCAGCTCGAATCTAGCGACGTGGACGGCATCAGCACGGTACAGACAGCTCGCTTCCTCGGCCCGGAGGAAGACGAACATGAAGATGAGCATGAAGCAGAGCGTGAAAGGGAGCATGATGGCGCGCATGAAAGAAGATAACCGCTGGTACCGCGAGCCGTTCGTATGGCTGCTGATCGCGTTTCCGTTCACGGCCGTGATTGCGGGCTTCGTCACCCTGGGCTTGGCCATATCATCGGACGACGGGCTGGTGGAGGATGACTATTACCGCCGCGGCAAGGAAATCAATCGCGTGCTGGCGCGCGATCAGGCCGCGGCGGCCCGTGGTCTGGAAGGCCGCGTCGAGCTTAATGATGCGCAGCATCAATTACTGATCCGGCTCACCGCCCGCGCGCAGGCCACGATCCCGGACAATGTCGAGCTTAAATTTTTGCACGCCACGCGCTCCGGCATCGACCGGATACTGGTTCTCGCGCGCCAATCCGACGGCAGCTATCGCGCGCCGCTGCCGCAACTGGCGCAAGGCCACTGGAACGTGCAGCTTGCGGCGCAGGACTGGCGTCTGGTCGGGTCGTTCCACGTGCCCGGCGAACGCGGTCTCGACCTTCGCCCGTCGCTTCCTTAAGAAAAATTAGACAGGATTTACAGGTTTAAAAGTTTCTGAAAAAGTCCGAAAAACATCCTAGCCCGTCATTCCGGCGGAAGCCGGAATCCAGCATATTAATGAATTCATTATTTTTAATTTCCTGGACCCCGGCCCCCGGCTTACAACATGCCGGGGCAGGCTTCGCTGGGGTGACGATGCGTTTTTCAGCAATCCACCAAAAGAGTGCTGAGAAAAAATCCTGTTAATCCTGTAAATCCTGTCCATTCATCTTCCATGCCCACGGAAATCACCCTCGTCTCGGCCTTCCTCGTGGGCCTGCTGGGCTCGGTGCATTGCCTAGGCATGTGCGGCGGCATCGTCGGCGCGCTCACGCTCGGCCTGCACGAAGACATCCGCCGTTCTCCCGCGCGTCTCATTCCCTATCTCCTCGCGTACAACACCGGACGCATCGCCAGCTATGCCGTCGCCGGCGCGATCGTGGGATTCCTGAGCGCGCAGATATTGCAACTTTTCCCGCCGGCACAAGCGCACCTGGCGGCGAAAATCATCACCGGCGGCTTCATGATCGCGCTCGGCCTGTATCTCGCCGGTTGGTGGCCGGGCCTTTCAGCGCTGGAGCGTCTCGGCGGAAAACTCTGGGTGCGCATCGAGCCGCTCGGCCGGCGCTTCCTGCCGGTGAATCACCCGGCCAAGGCGCTCGCGCTCGGTCTGGTGTGGGGCTGGTTGCCCTGTGGGCTGGTGTATTCGGCGCTCGCTTGGTCGCTGGCGACGGGCGATGCCGCCCACGGCGCCTTGCTGATGCTGGCCTTCGGTTTGGGCACGCTACCGATGCTGTTCGCCATGGGCGCTACCGCGCGCTGGCTGGGGAATGTGGTGCGTCTCGTCTGGGTGCGCCGCGGCGCGGGTGTATTGATCCTGCTGTTCGGCGTGTATACCCTGGCGGCACCGGGCGGGCATGCCGGCCATGGTGGCGAGCATGCAGACCATAACCCCTCGGCACATTTGCCCATGTCCGCCGCCGCTTTTGTAAGTATTGGAATCTTTAGACAAAGGCATTTATCCGTCAGGTTTCAATACAACAATGTGTTGTGATATAAAAACTCCAAGATCGTTAAAACAAACATATCAAAGAGGGTAGCAATCTTCGCTTATTACAGGAGGTTGCACTTATGTCTGAAAAACCGCTAACCACCGTACGTATCAAAATCCAAACCCGCAGCGACGGGACCGTCTATATATCCAGTGACGATATGCCCGGTTTGTGGTTGTGGGGCAAGGATCATGACCAGTTGTTCCGAAGCATAGTTCCCACCATCGAAGAGCTCTACAAACTTAACGAAGGTCGGACGGTAAAGGCGCGCGAGGCGCCGCCCTCCCGGTTTGCACGTTGGTTCGCACAGGAAAAGATAAATGACAAATACGAAATTTATCCTGTCGCTCAACTGAACGAGCAAACGGTCCATGGTAGATAAACCGTGGAGTGATAAAAAACTCACAAAAGGGCAGATCGAGCAGCGACTTGAATCGTTGCGCTGCAAGTTCATCAAAGAGCATTTTCCCGGCTCAGCTCTCTGGCAAGTCCCAACCGGCCAGTATTTCTCTGTTTCCTACGATGACTGCGCCGTGGAGGAAGCTAGAACAAAGTCATGACCCCGGCAGCGCTGCTAAAGGAGTTAAAGAAATGAGCAAGAAAACCTACCCGCTCAAGCTGCCCAGTTCCATAAAGAACGCGGCAGCCGATCTGGCCAAGCTTGATGGGGTTTCATTGAATCAGTTCATCGCTGCCGCCGTGGCCGAGAAGGTCGGTACGCTGCGCGGTGCGCGTGATTTCTTGCAGCAGCGGGCCGGTACGGCCAAACCAAAAGATATGCTGAAATACATTCGCCGGGCGCCAAAGGTTCCTCCGGTGAAAGGCGACGAGCGCTAACGGATGGTGACATGAATCACAAGCACAAACGCCCGAAACCATCCCGGGCTGGTTGTCTTATGTGCAAGCCGAACAAGCTCGGAAAGGGCATGGAAAAGAAACTGGGCCATCGAGGGTTCGGGAAACTTCGGGCAGAGGCGGCAGCTAAGCAAGATCTGAGCGATGCCACGTAACCTACTGCTGTACTCGACATGCTCAGTTTATGAGAACTGAATACGAATTCTCGGAAGGCAATCGAGGCGCCCTGATACCGTCGAAAGGCAAGACGCGCACCACCATTTATATCGATAACGCGGTACTTGCTGAGTTTCGTGCGCGAGCCGAGCGTGCGGGAACGGGCTACCAAACGATGATGAATAAAGCGTTAAAGATTTTCCTGGAAATAAACAGGAGGCGCGGCAGAAATCAGGCTGGTATTCCGAAGTGACATTTAATCCGCTTAAAGATCTTCAAGCTTAATCCCTCGCCCAGCGCGAAGGCTGGCACGAGCGCTCTCGATGCGCTTGAGAAAGCGCGGATCGTTCTCTAGTCGAAAATCGAACCATTCATCCTCCGATTCAAACCCGATTAACACTCCGGCGGGCTTGCCGTGACGGGTAATGACGATCTGTTCCTTCTCGGCCTCCTTGAGGTAACGCGAAAGATCATCCTTGACCTCGGAAAGGGGAACTTCCTTCATTCCGGATTTGCGAATTGTGCGAGCCATGATGTTGCCTCCGATTTCGGGACGATGGCCAATATCTCAACGGCTTGCAAGATTATCATAATATGATAACATCAAAACAATGATCGAGAGCTTTGGCAATCGGCTTGCCGAAGATTTATTCTATGACAAAACCTCGAAAGAGGTGCGCCAGTTTCCACCGGAACTGAGGCGCGCAGCACGGCGAAAATTACTGTATTTGCATGATGCCGCGGAACTCGTGGACCTACGCACCCCACCGGGTAACCGGCTGGAGGCAAAGAAGGGACGACTCGCCAGTTACTACTCGATCCGAATCAATGACCAGTGGCGCATTTTGTTCCGGTGGGAAGGCGGGAATGCCAAAGATGTTCAGGTTACCGATTACCACTGAATCCGGTGTGCAGGAGTGTTATCGATGAGACAACCCAAGAATCCATTCCACCCCGGCGAGATTCTCCTTGAGGAGTTTCTCAAGCCGGCGGACATCACCCAGATGGCGTTCGCCAAGAAGATCGGCTGGACTCGCGCGCGCCTGAACGAACTCATCAAGGGCAAGCGCGGCATCACGGCCGAAGCGGCGTTGGACTTGGCCAAGGCGCTGGGAACTTCCGCGAAACTCTGGATGAATTTGCAGGCGACCTACGATCTCGATCAGGCGAGGAAGCGGCGTAAGGCCGCATAAGATAAATAAAATCAGACAGGATTTACAGGATTAAAAGACAGGATTAAGAAGATTTCTTAAATTCTAAAAATTCTTAATCCTGTGAATCCTGAAAAATCCTGTTAATCTTGTGAAATTTATTTTGTTGGAGACTTTTAAAGAAGAATGTCCGCGCGCCAAATCAAAATGACCATCGGTTCCGTGGTGCTCGAGGCCGAGCTGCTGGACACGCCCACGGCGGAAGCGATCTGGAATGCGCTTCCCTTCACCTCCAAGGCGAACACCTGGGGCGAGGAAGTTTATTTCTCCACGCCGGTGAAGGTGAAACGCGAGCCCGACGCCCGCGACGTGGTGCAGCCGGGCGAGCTCGCCTTCTGGGTGGAAGGCGATTCCATCGCGATCGGTTTCGGCCGCACGCCCATCTCCCGCGGCGATGAAATCCGCCTTGCGGCCCGGACCAATATCTGGGGCAAGGCCAAGGGCGATGTGAAACAGCTCAAGTCGGTGAAATCCGGCGCGGCGATCAAGGTGGAGAAGGTCGGTTAGGTCCTGCATGAGTTTGGAGAGCGCAGGTCGGAAGTTTACAATGGATAGAAATTTAGGGGTACGGTCAATGCTTTCGCTCAAACGAAAATCCAAGGTGGTTGCCTCAACTCCATTCTCGGAGTTCATCCGCAACGCTTCTTCCGCCGAGAAGAAACGCGTCTACAAGCTTGTGCTGAAAAAATCTTCAGAGAGCCAGAATCGGCTTCTGAGACGGGTTGTCTCTATCAAACCGGATTGCCAGTAATTTTGAACGAATCGAATTCATGATGCCCAGACGCATCAACGCCGACAAACCGCATCTCTGGAAGACCGACATTGCAGCTTCTGTTGACCAGTTCAACCAATGGTTCATGCGCTTTGCACCCGTTGCGTTCCGCTCAACACGCGTGAAGACCATCGGGCACGTCAAGGCTGCGCTCATTACCACCCGCAATCTGCGCAGTATCGATACCGCGACGCTCAAGGGTAATCCAAGCGTACTGCCAACGCTCCGCATGTGCACGGCCCCGCCGCTGGCCGTGGACCGCTTGATTGGCTTGGCCGATGCGAGCAAGAATCTTGTCGGTCGCATGGAAGGCGGCAAACTCCCGACCAAACTGAGCGCCGTCGAATTGGATGCGGAATTGACCAAACTGTGCCGCATCATCTCAAAACTGCTGGACCGCGACATCTTCCCGTGGCTGGAGGCGGCGAAAGACCCGACCGAACACGAACGCGACCGAGCTTCAACCATTGTCGCTGACCGCTTATGCAGCGCCGTGGCAAACCCAATTGTCCGCAACGCTCAGGAACAGCGGCAACTAAAGCTCATCGGCGATTGGCTGGACGCACGAGGCTACCGGAAACAAGGCCATCCCAGCGGGAAGCCACTGATCAAAATGGAAACCGGGACGTACACGTTCCGCATGAACCTCCCGGTCGGTAAGGCGCTCAAGGTGAACATCCCGGTTGATGTGGTGATTCAACCCAAGAAGCTGCGCAAGGATCGGTTACCAATTCTGATCGAAGCCAAGTCGGCCGGCGACTTTACCAACACCAACAAGCGGCGCAAAGAAGAAGCCACCAAGATCCACCAGCTTCAAACTGCCTACGGTAAAACAGTGCCGTTCGTGCTGTTCCTCTGCGGCTACTTTGGCAGCGACTACTTGGGTTACGAAGCCGCCGAGGGCATTGATTGGGTGTGGGAGCATCGCATCGACGATCTTGTAAAATTGGGACTTTGAACCACATGATCGCGCACCAATACAACCTGGTTGAAATTCGCCGCCAAGCAATGCAGGCGGATATCGATACGCGTAAGTCAGCAGCGGAACGAAATCGTCTCGGTCAGTTCGCCACGCCAAACACCCTCGCCATTGATATCGCCCGGTATGTCGAATCGCTCATCGTTGAAAGGCGCAAGAGTGAAATTCGCTTCGCCGATCCTTCGATTGGCTCGGGCAGCTTCTTCTCGGCGGCGCTTGCCGTCTTTGGCTCCAAGAGAATGAAGAGCGCCGTGGGGGTCGAACTCGATCCTGCGTTTGCCGATGCTGCCCGCGAGCTGTGGGCCGATGCCGGTCTCAAGGTGGTGCGCGGCGACTTCACCCGCATCGTCACCAACAGCTCGTGCCCGGCCGCGCCCAACGTTGTCATGGCAAACCCGCCCTATGTCCGTCATCACCACATGGACCGCGAGGACAAGGAACGCCTCCAGCGCCTGGCGTTCAAGATGACCGGTGTTGAGGTCAACGGCCTTGCGGGTCTGTACGTCTATTTCCTGCTTCTTGCTACGGCGTGGATGGAGGATGGCGGGATTGCTGCTTGGCTCATTCCGTCGGAGTTCATGGATGTTAACTACGGTGCGGCCCTTAAGTGCTATCTCACGGACAAGGTGACGCTTCTCCGCGCCCACCGCTTCGATCCCGACGATGTTCAATTCGGTGATGCCCTTGTGTCGTCGGTCGTGCTGGTCTTCCGCAAGACGCCGCCCGCTGTGGGTCACGCCGTCGAGTTTACCTACGGTGGCACGCTAACCGAACCGCACGCTCGCGACTTCATCTCGCTTGAACGTTTGCGCGAGTCTCGCAAGTGGACCGTATACCCGAGTCACGCAAAGAACGACCGGCTCACGCTGAGCGACGGGAGCGGCCCGACACTTGGCAACTTCTTCCGCGTCCAGCGTGGCATCGCCACCGGTTGCAATAAGTTTTTTGTCCTCGACCGCGCGGACGCGGAGAGTCGCGGCCTGCCGGACAAGTACCTCCGCCCGATCCTTCCCGGCCCGCGTCACCTTAAGACCACGATCATCGACGCTGACGCTGACGGCTATCCACTCATCGACCGCCAATTGTGTGTGATCGATTGCGACCTGCCCGAACCGATGGTCGAAACCAAGCACCCGGCACTTTGGGATTACCTTCAAACTGCCCAAGCACTCGGCATCATGGACGGCTATCTGATCGGCAAGCGCAGCCCGTGGTACAAACAGGAACAGCGAGAACCCGCCCCGTTCCTCTGCACATACATGGGCCGTGGCTCCGACGACAAGCAGCCGTTCCGCTTCATCTGGAACCGCTCGAAGGCGATTGGAACTAATCTCTATCTTATGCTCTACCCGCAGTACAGCCTTGCGACGATGCTTCGCCGTCATCCCGACCGTGCCAAAGCCGTCCACGCTCTGCTCGGTCAAGTCACCGGCCAGGAACTCCGCGGCGAAGGCCGGGTTTACGGCGGCGGTTTGAACAAGATCGAGCCGAACGAGTTGGCACGTGTTTCCGCAGAATCGTTTGTCGAGCTTTGGCCAGAGCTCAGGTCCGATGTCCAGTCGCAGGGAAAACTCTTCGGCTAAGCCTTAAGAATTGGGGGTAGATCACAGTTTTCGTTAATATTAACGACTATTGTGATCTGACCCCGTTTTCGCGCCTTATATTTTTCCGTCCAAGATATGCCGACCTTGAGATTCGTTTTCTTTGCTTTCTCCGCAGTTTCTTGTGCCCTTCCTGCTCAAGACGCAGTTGAGATTTAATAAACTGCGCCTCTACATTCCGAGAAAGTGCGAGCATTATTCTGGACCAGACTAATGAGTCAAACGAAATACTGAACAGCAGTATATTTGTTGTGATTTGGGCGAAGGAAAAGGCTGCCAATCTTCCTGCCTCTTCCAATCCCGAGCTACTTGGGCCTGCCAAAAGCATCGGTTTGGAGTAAGGCGGGAGTCCTATTCGATAAATCGCTCCTTTTGGTCCTCCATGAATATTGTGGCTGGCAAGTTTGTAGTAAGGGCGAATTTTGCTGAGGCCCACTGAGCGTTCGATATCTGAAAATCTAGGATTTTTCTTACCCAAAGCTTCAGAAGCCCATCCATACTCTTCTAGAAATTTTTCTCCGAAGCGTCGCTTTAGTTTTTGAATATCCTGCTCAAGAGCTTTCAGCTCTCTTTTGGGAATCTCCTCGTAATTCAAAATCGAAGCGTACTGATTATATTGAATCGCACCTCGCCAAGAATCTACCGCAACGTGGGACAAGTATCGTTCTGCAACCTCGTTCCCCTGTTCCCGAATAAACCACGAAACCACGCAGATTTCATGAAGCGTTCGCCACCTCGCTATAGCACCGTCCGCATACCCGCTTAATAGGAGGATCTCGACCTCACGCGCTACTTGAATTGCACGAGCGTGCAATCGTGTAAGCGCATCAACGACAGACAAGTTCTTCTTTCTGAATTTCTTGCGAAGTGACTCATTCAGTTGCTCACCAATTTCTGTGCCCAATGCAACTTCAACAGCAAGCAAATCAAGTGCTTTACCCCAATGAGCATAGAGTCCAGACTCGAAGGAAATCTGTTCAACGCGACGATCTTGAAGACCTTTCTTGGAATTCCGCTTTATTCCTCTCAATAATGATCTCGACAGATCAACCGTGATCTTTGGAAGTGTTTTTTCTATTGTCTCAGAAATTCTGTCTCCGAGGTCCTTAATATCTGCTGGCTCAAGGATTATTTTTATATCTTTGGCGTCAAATTCAGCGTCTCCAGTCTCAATAGAAAGTGAATTGAGACCAGCCAATCCTTCCTTGTTCAATTTATCCTGAACAGCAGATTCAAGTTTGTCGAAATCAAGTTTAGATCTGTCGCCCCCCTGTTTTGCAAATTTATTTGCGATTACGTGAGATAAGATTCGAGCCGGGCGCGTCTGCTCTTTGATCGCTCGAAGCAACGAATTATGTATATCTTTCAAGGAGCTTTTAAGGATCTGTTCGTTTCATCAGAGAGGCCTCGTCGACCCTTCGTGCAAGGAGACTTGCAAAAACGAGATACTGAGCGGCCTTATGCTCTGTAAGATCGTGCTCCAGTCTATGGGCCTTGGTATTGCGGATTCCTTGATAAGCCCCCTTGAATATTTGCATGAATCCTTTTTGATCGTTGGCGCCAGATTCAGTAGCAAGCTCGCTCAATACTAGGAAAGGATCGTCTAGAGAGAATGCTTTACCTATTAAACGGTCCCCATCCTCTTTAAGTCCCGTGCGATCACGAATCAAGTCAAATACTGCCACTATCGAATTAAGAACTGCTTCTCGAAGATGCCCGTCTAAGAACAGCTTAAGCGAGCTCTTTTGAATTAAGGGATGTATAAGAATTTCTATCGCAATTATATCGGTTGTGTTTCTAACTTCTTGTTCCGGATGGTTAGACTGAACGAGCGATTCGTCAAATTGATCAACCCAGGTCAATCCTCCCGGATATCGAGCTGGAATAACATAAGTGTTCTCGTAAACTCGTGAGATTAACTCGCTGAATGAATCGTATTTTAATACCCGTTCGTTGACGACTATTGTTGAGCTCGTTTCCAGAGGAAAATCGTTACCTAAGCCGCTCCACCAACCATCCACATCACGCATATAGCAAAGTGACTCTAGTAATAGCGTGTATTCAATTCCAGCCGTTTCAATTAATTGATTAGCACGAATCGGCTGTAGCAGATGTTCGTCATAGTATTTACGCAAGTATTTGTACACTGCTTCCATGCAGGCAAGTAACTCGGATGCATGCTGAGACTCAATAAGGGGCAGGACATAGGCTGATACGCGGTAGGTATCTTTCGTGAAATCCGGCTTCAGTAGAATGCTGGAATGGCCCATGCTGTGGAGTTCGTCCATCCATTTCGGATACTTTGCGCGGAAACGAGTTGCGCCTACTCCAGGCGGAAGGCCGCTGGATTGTTCAAATATGGTTTTAAGCAACTCCAGAGTTGAAACGCCAATTGATTTCTTGGCTTCATCGGTGTGACGAACGTTCATGAAATAATTGGGGTCAGATCATAGTTTCCATTAATATAAGCGACTATTGTGATCTGACTCCAGTTCCATGCAATAAGCCCTATGGCCAAAGACCCGGTTAACAACCTAAACGTCCTGTCGCAGGACCTGCTGCCGACGCCGCAGCAGGTGAAAAGCGCGCTGCCGCATGTAACGCACCCCGACAGGTCAAGAAACGTGATTCAATGAGGGGCCTGCCGGGGGGTGCACCTAAACTAAATACAAGAGAAGCGGCGAGATGCCCCGCCGCTTCTTGCCGCTTAATAGCGTGAGCCGTGGAACCCATACCGGTCGATAACGCTCTTCTGCTCCGGCGTCAGGACCGCGTACAGATCGGTGCGTGTTTTCTGCACCGCCTTCATGCCCGCAAGCCGCTGCTCCATGAACGCGATGTGCGCATCCGGATTCTGCCCACCGGAGCGCATGGCCGTCCGGCCTTCGTGCATCGACTGTACCTGATTGCGGACTGATTTCTCGAAGGCCTCCCAGGCTTTGGTCTGATTGTCCGTGAGCTTCAGCTCGCTCTTGATGGCGTTAAGGTGCGTATCGACCATGCCCGCGCCACCGTACCCCTGGGGTCCATGCATCCCGCCGCCGGGCCCGTGCATGCCCATTGTATGTCCGTAACCGCCGGGACCATGACCGTATCCAGGGCCTTGGGCGAATGCGGCCGCCGTCAGGGCAATGCCCACGCCAGCGACGGTACCGATGACAATCTTGGAAAATGTTTTCATGACGTATCTCCTTGGTTAGTTGGATGAGAACCTGCTTCGAGCCGCATGAAACCACCCCCGTGTAACCGCGATGTGTCGCGGGCGGGGATTTTTGTAACGCATTGCGTCAGCCGCGCGACCGTTACATTGCGTTACAATTTCCCCGCGCTGACGCGCCGCAACCGGGGTATAAAGACGCCATGGACCGACCCGAGCACATCCTGATCGTGGACGATGACGCCGAAATCCGCAGCCTGCTGCGCGATTATCTGGAACGCCAGGGCATGCGCGCGCAAGCCGTGGCGGACGGCCGCGGCATGCACGCCGCGCTCGAAAATGGGCGGTTCGATCTCGTGATTCTCGATCTGATGCTGCCGGGCGAGGACGGTCTCACGCTGTGCCGTAATCTGCGCGCGCGCTCGAATCTGCCGGTGATCATGCTGACCGCGCGCGGCGAAGAGACCGACCGCATCGTCGGGCTCGAAATGGGCGCCGACGATTACGTGCCGAAACCGTTCAACCCGCGCGAGTTGTTCGCGCGCATCAAGGCGGTGCTGCGCCGGGCGCAGGCGCCTCAGCCGCTGGCCGCGGCCGAGATCAGCCACCTGCGCTTCGCCGGCTGGGTACTCGACCTCGCGCACCGCCAGCTCACCTCGCCGGCCGGGGTTGTGGTTCCGCTGTCCGGCGGTGAGTACCGTCTGCTCACGGTGTTTCTCGAGCACCCTAATCGGGTGCTCAGCCGCGACCAGCTGCTCGATCTTACGCACGGGCGCGAGTCCACGCCGTTCGATCGCAGCATCGACGTGCAGGTGGGCCGGCTGCGCCGGCGCTTGGGCGATACCGTCCAGGAACCGGTGCTGATCAAGACTGTGCGCGGCGAAGGTTACGTGCTCGCCGCCGCGGTCGAGGCGCGGAAATAATGCGCTGGCTTCCATCAACGCTGTTCGGCCGCCTGGTGCTGGTGCTGCTCGGGGGGTTGCTGCTGGCGCAGCTCCTGGGCGCGGCCTTGCTGTTGCGCGACCGCGCGACGTCGCTTTACGAAGCCAGTGGTCTCTCCACCGCGCAACGGATCGCCGGCATCATACGCGTGTTCGACACGCTCACGCCGGAACAGCGTCTCCTGATGTTGCCGGCCGTGAACACCACCGGCCTGCGCGTTTCCCTGGGCGAATCATCCGGGACCAACGCGGCGTTTGCGGAAAGCATGCACGCGACACGCCTGCGCGCAATCCTGCGCCGGGCGCTGAGTGACGACCGCACGCTGCGTGTCGGGGTACTTGAGCCGGGTGAGGCGGTAGTCGATTTCGAGCCCATGGGACCGCCGCGCGGCGGCCACATGGGCGGGCAGCACATGGGACTCATGGCGGGACTGCCGCTGCGTGGCGCCTCTTTTCTGGTGCAGGCGCAACTGCGGGACGGTCATTGGGTCAGTTTCGCCCAGCGACTGCCGGAAGCGCCGTTCGCCTGGCCGACCAAGCTGCTGTTGACGCTCGCGGTGCTGCTGGTGTCGGTGATCGGATTGTCGCTGCTCGCGGTGCGCTGGTTGACGCGCCCGCTCGACGTGCTTGCGGTCGCGGCGGACGAGCTGGGGCGTGACATCCGCCGCCCGCCGCTCGCCGTGGACGGACCGGTGGAGGTGCGGCGCGCCGCGGCCGCCTTCAACACGATGCAGGAGCGGCTCCAGACATATCTGCGCGCGCGCGAACAGACGCTCGCGGCCGTGTCGCACGATCTGCGCACGCCGATCACGCGGTTGCGGCTGCGCGCCGAGCTGATCGAGGACGAATCGCTGCGGGCGAAATTCGCCAAGGACCTCGCCGAGATGGAGGCCATGACCACGGCGGCGCTCGATTTCCTGCGCGGCGTGCGCGCCGACGAACCGGTGCAGCCGGTGGACGTTTTGGCTTTGCTGGAAAGCCTGCAGGCGGACATGGAGGAGGCGGGGCACGCGGTAAAGGTGCATGATCAGGCGGTGGCCCCGTATCCGGCGCGGCCGCTGGCGCTCAAGCGTTGCCTCACGAACCTGCTCGAGAACGCGCTCAAGTATGGAACCCATGTCGAGGTGCGCGCCGAGGATGCCGTGCGCGAACTGCGTATTATCGTCGCCGATGACGGTCCCGGCATTCCCGAGGCGGAACTCGCGCGCGTCTTCGAGCCGTTCTACCGGGTCGAGGGTTCGCGCAGCCGTGCGACCGGCGGGGTCGGGCTCGGCTTGTCGGTCGCGCGCGATATTGCCCACGCCCACCGGGGCGAGCTGACGCTGCGCAACCGCCCCGGCGGCGGACTCGAGGCGGTACTGACGCTGCCGCGGTAACCGTCGCAAGCAGAAGTTGAACCGCATCGATCCGACGCGGACATCTGGCCGGCCGATTTTGGATCGAGCGCGCGACGCGTTAAACTTGCTGGCTTTCTAATGCATTTCCCATGGCCAAAGATCCGGTAAACAATCTCAACGTCCTCTCGCAGGACCTGCTGCCGACGCCGCAGCAGGTTAAGGATACGCTGCCGCTGACGGAGAAGGCGCAGGCGACGGTGTTGCAGTGGCGCGAGACGGCGCGGCGCATCCTCGACCGCGAGGACCCGCGCCTGTTCTTCGTCATCGGCCCGTGTTCCATTCATGACATCAAGGCGGCCCATGAATATGCCGCGCGCCTGAAACGGCTGGCGGAGGAGGTGGGCGATGCGCTCTATCTCATCATGCGCGTGTATTTCGAGAAGCCGCGCACCACCGCTGACGCCTCGAATCCCCCAGCCGGCGCAAGCTCGCCGCGCTGGATGATCTGAAAAAATCGCTGCTGCATAAGGCTTTCGCGGGGGGAGTTGTGAGGCGACTTGACTCATAACTTGACTTATACTTGACACTCAATTAGCCTTTTCCCATGACCTATGTTCCGCAATTCACCATCACTCCAACCCTGCTTGCTGAAGTTGAGCAGGTGGCGGCGCTGCGCGAGCGCATTCAAAGCGCGGTGGTCGATCTTGCCTGGGTGCCGGCTTTGCAGAAGGATACCCGTACGCGTAACGGACATGCCTCGACGGCAATCGAGGGAAACCCGCTGACCCTCGAACAGGTGCGCGCCCTGGAAGAAGGGCGCGAACTCTCCGCGTCCGGTGCGCGGCCCAAGCGCGAAGTCCTCAATTATTTTGCCGGATTGCGCTATGTGGAAAAAAATACGGCCAAGAAAACTATTCGTCATGCGGACATTCTGGAGCTGCACCGGATTCTGGCCGGGGAGGTGATGGATCAGGGCAAGGCGGGAAAATACCGGACGATCGCTGTTCGGGTCGGGCGGTATCTTCCTCCTCCGCCGGATGCGGTTTCGGGACTGATGTTCGAGTTGTTGGAGTGGTGGAACACGGCCGCAGAAAAACTCTCGCCGGTTCTCAGTTCAGCCATTCTGCATTACCGGTTCGAGGCGATTCATCCTTTTGCCGACGGCAATGGCCGCACCGGCCGAACGCTTGCTTTGTGGGAACTCTACCGGCGCGGCTTTGACACGCATCATATTTTTTCGGTGGATGAGTATTACTGGGAAGATCGGCTAAAATATTATGCCGCGTTGGATGGTGTGCGGCGGGCCGGAGAAGATATGACGGCATGGCTGGAATACTGTACGGCGGGACTCCGGCAAACCTTGGATCGGGCATGGCTGCGGATTCAAACCTTCCAGGCAAAGTCCACGGAAAAACTGGTTTTACGTCCGCGTCAGGAACAGCTTCTCCACCTGCTCCGCGATCACGGGGGCATGGCTCCGGCTGAAATATGGGAGGCGTTGGGTGTGTCTCGGCAGGGTGCGATGGATTTATTGCGTCCGCTGCTTGACGCAGGTGTGGTCGAGAAGGTCGGTGGAAATAAGACCGGTCGGTATGTTTTGAAAAACTCATGAACGAAGCCGAAACCAGAGCCGGGCACATTGATCCCGCCCTGAAGGCGGCGGGTTGGGGCGAAGAAATGGGATCGAATCACAGTTTCCGCTAACATAAGCGACTATTGTGATCTGACTCCCGTTCCAGAAATCTCCCATGGCCAAAGATCCGGTAAACAATCTCAACGTCCTGTCGCAGGACCTGCTGCCGACGCCGCAGCAGGTGAAGGATGCGCTGCCGCTGACCGAAAGCGCGCAGGCGACAGTGTTGCAGGGGCGCGAGACGGTGCAGCGCATCCTGGACCGCAAGGACCCGCGCCTGTTCTTCGTCATCGGCCCGTGTTCGATCCATGACATCAAAGCGGCCAAGGAATACGCCGCGCGCCTCAAGCGGTTATCGGAAGAGGTGAATGACACGCTCTATCTCGTCATGCGCGTGTATTTCGAGAAGCCGCGCACCACCGTCGGCTGGAAGGGCCTGATCAACGATCCGTTCATGGACGATTCCTTCCACATCGAGAAGGGGTTGCACCTGGCGCGCGAGCTGCTACTGCACCTGGCGGAGATGGGGTTGCCGGCCGCGACCGAGGCGCTCGACCCGATCACGCCGCAGTATCTTTCCGACCTGATCACCTGGACCGCCATCGGCGCGCGCACCACGGAGTCGCAGACGCACCGCGAGATGGCGAGCGGACTGTCCACGCCGCTCGGTTTCAAGAACGGCACCGACGGCAGTTTGACGGTGGCGATCAACGCGCTGCAGTCGGCGGCGCGCGGGCATCATTTCCTCGGCATCAATCAGGACGGCCAGTGCGCCGTGTTTAGTACCCGCGGAAACCGCTACGGCCATATCGTGCTGCGCGGCGGCAACGGGCACCCGAACTACGATTCGGTCTCCATCGCCCTGGCCGAGAAGGAACTGGCCAAGGCCAAACTGCCTCTCAACATCGCCGTGGACTGCTCGCACGCCAACTCCAACAAGGATCCCGCGGTCCAGCCGCTGGTGGCGGAAAACTGCGTTAATCAAATCCTGGAAGGCAACCGCTCGATCGTGGCGCTGATGCTGGAAAGCCACCTGCACGGAGGCCACCAGCCGATCCCGGCGGACCTGAAGCAATTGATATACGGCGTGTCCGTGACCGACCCCTGCATCGGCTGGGAGACCACCGAGCAGTTGCTACGTTCCGCTCGCGAAAAACTGAAGGCGGTTTTGCCGCAGCGAAACTGAGCGGCCGCCGGCGGGAAAAGCGCTTCGCGTCACCCGGGTCGGCGATCAATCGATGGCCAAAACAATTTTGCCTGTCATGTTGCCGGCCGCGAGCAGAGCATGGGCCGCGTCCGCCTGCGCCAGCGGCAGCACTTTACCGACGTGCACCCGCAGTTGTCCCTGATCGATCAGCGCGGCGCAGCGCCTGAGGATTTCTCCGTGATGGGCCATTTCTTCCGTCAGACCCAGGGCCACTGGAATCAACATCAGTTCGAAACTCACACGCAGGTTACGCACCCGCGCCACGGTCCAGTCGACATCCGGTCCGGGTTGCAACAGGGTCACGAGATCACCGGCGTAGCGCACGGCGGCAAAGCTGTCGGTGAAGGTTTTACCGCCGACCGTGTCGAACGCGACATCCACCCCGCGTCCTCCGGTCCATTCGAGCGCCGCCGCCGCGAAGTCATCCTCTTTGTAAAATATCGCGCGTTGGGCGCCGAGGGTCGTGACGAACTTGGCGTGCTCGCGTGTCCCCACGGTCGTGGCAACTTCCGCGCCTGCGATCCGCGCCAGTTGTATCGCGACGTGTCCGACACCGCCGGCGCCGGCGTGAATCAAAACTTTATCTCCCCGTTTTACCTGCGCCCGGTCGTGCAGCGATTCCCACGCGGTGATGAGCACCAGCGGCGCTGCCGCGGCCTCCTCAAAAGAAAATTTCTCCGGTTTCTTCGCGATCAACCGGTAATCGATCACCGCCTTTTGGGCGTAATTGCCCAGCCGTCCGTGCATCGGCGGTTGGGAGTAATACACCGCGTCACCCGGCTTGAAATCCTTAACGGCTTTGCCCACGGCCTCAACAATTCCGGCGCCGTCGCAGCCCAATACATTCGTCAACGGCACCGGGTAGGCGCTCGGCTGCGCGCGCATCTTGGTGTCGACGGGATTAACCCCGGCGGCCTGCACGCGCACCAGCACATCCGTATCCAAGTTCAACGTCGGGTCGGGCAAATCCTGAAGTTTTAATACTTCCGGTCCGCCGGGCGCGGTCATGACGCTCGCTTTCATATGTGTATTATCCTTTCAGTAGTTTTTCAAAAAGATGAGCCGGGCCCTTTCAGAAACTCCGCTTCAGCAGCGGTAGATTGCCGACCCAGAATGGCATTGCGGTGCGGGAAACGGCCAAAACGGTCGATGATTTCCTTGTGTTTCCGGGCGAACTCGAGGAATTTCTGGTACGTCGGCCGGTCGGTTTCGGGAACGTCCTCAACCAATGCCGTGTACAGCCGCAAGCCCAACACCTGATCGTCCACGGCCTCGGAATGCTCGAACGGCAGGAACAGAAATACCCGCTCCACCGGGCGCAGCTTTTTGTCGCGACCCGCATCGAGGGCCTCACGCGCCAGCTTCCGTGCGCGCTCGTCGTAGTCGAACGCACGCGGCGAGTCGCGATACATGTTGCGTGGAAACTGGTCGCACAGCAGTACCCGTGCCAGCTGACCGCGAGGGGAGCTGCTCCATGACGCAAACTCGTCCTTTATCTCGGCATCCAGCATCATCTCGAAACGGCGCCGGATTTCCGCGTCAACCCCGGGATCCTTTTTCCACCACAACGCCGATTTCTCGCGGACGATCTCGGCGTTGTTCGCCGCCCCACCGAACCAGTAGTGCAGGATTGACTCAACGTCTTCCATGATGCTTGCGTCAGCGCGGGAACACGCGTTCAGCGTTGCCGGTGGCGATTTTTTCGGCGATCTCGCGCGGAAGCTGGGCCAGCCAGCGCCGGACGGTGGTCATGTCCGTCGCCAGTTCCTGCCAGCGATGCGACGTCCAGGTATCGGTGCCGATCAGGAATCGGTCGGGATGCTGCAAAAACAGCGCGCGCCACGCCGGATCGAGACGATCACCCGGGGCTACGTCACTGTTGCGTCCTGACAGCTCGACCCATAATGTCGCATGCCGGTCGAGCAGGGCCGCGATCTGCGCCGGCGATGACGCCATGCCGGCATGGGCCCACAGAATCTTTGACTTGGGATCGATCGCGAACAGCTCGCGAATGGCGCCCGCGTCCGAATGTGCGTGCAGCAGCAAGTTTCGTTGTACGGCGAGTTCAACGATGCGCCGAATCACACCAGTCTGCGCTTGACCGGAAAATAGATGAAACTCGCCAATGCCCCGGTAAATACCGCGCTTCAGCTCCTGCTCGACCAAGGCCAGTATCGCCGTATCATGGAACCATCCGCCCCGATCGGCGTCCGTCCGATAGGGGCGCAGCATCGGCACAATCCGGTCCGGATACTGCTCGTGCAGCAACCGCGTTCCGTCATTCGGCGTACTCGACACCAGCGCCCGCGTGACTCCCGCGCGGTCGAAAATCCGGATCACCGCCTCCGGCGCGGTCCCGTCCGCTGCGTCCGCGTTGTAATGAATATGCGCATCAAACACCGGCAATGCCGTGTCCGCGAATGACACACCCGTTGCCATGAGCACGCATAGCAAGAACCACCACGGAATACGTCGCGTCATAAGTTCATCCTGGCGCCGTGGAATCACTAATCCCAACCGGCCGCGTCAGCGGCGCGGTAACCACGGATTCGATCCCACGCTTTCCATTTCTGCCGTCCGTGATCAAACGCCGGCCACCACGATCATGTTCGTGATCGCGGCGCTCTGTCGCAGTTGCTTGGGGGCACGGTATTCCTCGGAGGCCCACCACTGTTTCGCGCGTTCGTACGATTCGAACTCGATGACGACCACGCGCTGCGGCTGCCACTTACCTTCGAGATTCTCGGTTTTCCCGCCGCGCGCCAGGAACCGGCCGCCGTACCCAGCGAGGGTTGGCGGCACGGACTTCGCGTACTCGTCAAATCTGGCGCGATCGGTAATTTCGACATCCACAATGATATAAGCGGACATAATCGGTACCTGTCGTGGTTGGTCAAGTTTGTCGGCTGGCGTGAAATCCCGTGTTATACGATTTTTTCTCAACCGCTGTTAATTTTTGGGACGTATGGCCGACTTCGGGCGGAAGGCCTTGATCACTTCCTCGCGTGTTTCGAGGTAAGACCCGCCGATCAGGTCGATGCAGTACGGGACGGCCGCGAAAATGCCATCGAGTGTTTCCTTGATCGCCTTGGGCTGGCCCGGCAGGTTGATCACCAGCGCTTTCCCGCGGACGACGCCGACTTGGCGCGAAAGTATCGCCGTCGGCACGTATTTCAGGCTCACGGCGCGCATCTGCTCGCCGAATCCTTCGAGGACTTTGTCGGCGATCGCCAGCGTGGCTTCCGGGGTTACGTCACGCGGCGCCGGACCGGTGCCGCCGGTGGTAATGACAAGGCAACACCGCTCGCCATCGCAGAGTTCGCGGAGCACGCGCGCGATTTCCGATTGCTCGTCCGGGACCAGGCGTATTACCGGTTGCCACGGGGTAGCCAGCGCCAGTTTCAGCCATTCCGCGATCGCCGGCCCGCCCTGGTCCTGATACTCACCGCGGCTGGCACGGTCCGAGACGGTGACGATACCGATACGCACAGCTTCGCTCATGGCAACCACCCTCAGTGTTTTAAGAGATGAGGATACCGCGCCGTTGGGGTCGGCGAAAGAACCCGATGTGTCGTCATATCCATGACGTTATTGTCCGGGGCCAGCCCAGGTTTACCGCAATGAACCGGTTGCGATTGATCGGTGCATGGGTGGATCCCGGAGTTACAGAGTGTCAATTTTTCCTGAATGCGCGTCGCTTGAGCATCACATACACCAGGAAAGGCGCGAGCGCCGCCAGCAGATGCTTGAGCGAGTGTCCGCTGATCAGTGCTCCGGTCCGTACGAAAACAGCGTGATCGTAATACTCGGCGACCTTGGCGGCGATATAGATTCCCAGGGCTGCGATCAACAACCCTCTATGGGGATAGGGACTTTTAAACATTAACAGCAATGCGGGAATCGCCAGCAAGGGAATGAATTGCACCCACACATACAGCCGCAGATCGTCCGTGTAATGCCAATAAATGACGCTGGCGACGCCCAGCAATATTGCCGGCGCAAGCAGAATCCTTTCGAGTTTCACGTTGACATGCTCGCTCACCACGGCAACCAAGAGCCCCATGAATCCGATGCTCATCGGCAATCGGTCCCACACGAGGGTGTTATTGTCAGGCGCCAGATGGTAATAACCTGAACCCAGGCTGATTAGCGTCACGCCGATGAAAAAGCAAAGCCAAGCCCAACGTGCCCCGGAAAAACCAGGCCCGCGAGCACATAGAATAATTCCAGCCGATCCGACAACGAGAAAGGGAAGATTGGTGACGACATTAAGAAAACCGGGAATCCCGAGCAGGGCGCGGCGGTCCGCAAAGGCATGATACATCGGGTCCTGTGCGATCGGCGGCAGCAGCATCATCACGCCGAGCGTGACGAACAACAGCAGCAGAATCAGGAAGGCACGTCGAACTGGAGTAATGTATCGATCCTCACGTTACCAGTCTTGTTAAATGTTTGTCGCTAGACAATCCTTTTTGAGATGATAAAGTTAAATTCAAGAACGTTACAAAAACAAGGGGGGTATCATGGAAAGACGGGCTGATGAACGTCAGGGGATATCAATTTCCGTTGAAATTCTCGACCCACCCCATCTTGGCAAAGTAGACCTCGTCATCCGGAACATCAGCAAGTCCGGCGCATTCATTCTGCTGCAACGGGAAAACTGTCTCCCCGTCGGGCGAGTTGTAACACTGCGCATGTCCGGCGAGTTATGGGGCGAGAAACTGTCCACGGTTTCCGCCAGGGTCGTGCGCGTAACCGATGAAGGGATGGCGGTGATGTTTCAAGACATCGATTTCAAGTAATCAACGGGCGTGGCGCGAATTGCCGGCATTTTGCCTTCGGTGATCGCCCGAAACATTAAACCGCCGACCAGTGGTTTTGATCCGTCCCCGTTACGAGCGGGGGGAATGATTTACGGTTTCTTCGCGGGGGAGGATGAAGTGGCCAGTTGGCCTTTTTTGAGTTCGCGGTAGCGTTCCAATTCCTTGGCATATTGCTGGCGCAGTTCTTCCTGTTCTTTTCGCTTGGCGGCGATCGCCGCTTCATGACGCGTCATCTGTGCCCGGGTCTGTTCAATATTTTTCGCCGTGGATTTATCGGCTCCCTCCTTCCTGCCTTTGCTTTCATCCGCCGCCTGTGCCTCCATGCGCGTCAGCGCCCCCTGCAGGGATTTCAGCGTTTCCGCGCTGGCCTTGATCAGGGATTCAATCTGCGCAATTTTCCGGTCACGCACGTAAACGATGTCGCTTTCCACGCCGTAAGTCGTCAGCAGCAGCGCATCTCTTCGGGCCTGTTCCTCGGCCTGTTTCTTTTCCTCCGCCACGGCCCCCCGGCGCGCTTCCTGCGCATTGAGTTCCTCCTGGGTGGGCGGCGCCGCGATAACCTTTTTAGTCGTACCCTGTTCCGTGATTACGGTAATCTTGGATCTGGTGCATTCTTCGGCGGCGGTGTCCCCGTAATGCCAGTGACCGGTGGCATCCTGGCACTTCTTGATGGAATGTACCTTGTCGGCGGCCTGAGAGCCGGAGACGATCAGGATGAGTCCGATGGTCAGGGAAAGTGCGTAGACAAATCTATTCAGCAACATAAAGGGCGGCTCCTAATCACCTCAAGATAGGTGCTGGTGGCAGGTCATGTCAACCACGTCCGCCGTGCGGTGCCGCACTTCCGAAAGACGGCGGCCGACCGACATGCGCCGGCCTATTGCGGTGATTCGCGTTACCTCCGCGCCCTGGCCCCGGGGTTCCAAATAAAACACATGTTTGAAATCATCATGATGTTAATGCCCCCCAACGGCTCTCCCGGATAAATTCGCCTGCTTCAACGTCTGCTACTATTTTAGTGATGGTCCCGCAGGGCCACGAAACGCGAACGGATTGTAGAAGGCTCACCTTGAAACTCGACGAAATCCTGAAGATCGGCAATAAAAATCGCCGCACCCTCGACCGGGTCGAGGATTTCGCCACCATGCTCGGACCGCAATCACGCTACCAGGGCGTGTTCCAGGGCCATGACAACCATATTGTTTACGGAGAAGTCCAGGGAGAATGCGACATCGAAGGTGTTCTGGTTCTGGGTGAAGGCAGCCGCTGGACGGGAAACATCCGCGCCGTGAGCGTGGTGGTTGCGGGGACCGTTGACGGGGACATCCACGCCACCAGCAAGGTGGAGCTCGCCCGCACCGCGATCGTCCGCGGTAAAATCACGAGTCCCGTGGTGGCCATCGCACGCGGCGCGTCGCATGACGGTTCCATCCGCATGGCCAAGCAGACCCAGATCACGCGCTATCACGAACGCCGCGAGGCAAATGAAAGCGAACCGCTAAAAGAAAAATAATCAGGCCCGTGGCACTTCAGGCGCCATAGGTGCGGCGATAGGCGTTGATGGCGTCGAGATACCGGCGCATGTCTTTTTTTCCTTCCAGATAGCGGAGCATAGTTTCCAGTGTGACGACGCTGATCACGCGCAGGCCCAGGGTGCGTTCCACTTCTTGCACCGCGGAAAGCGATCCCGCGCCACGTTCCTGTCGGTCCAGGGCGATGACGACCCCCACCGGGACCGCGCCGGCGGTGTTAATGATCTCCACGGAATCTTTGACAGACGTACCGGCGGTGATGACATCGTCCACGATCAGCACTTTCCCGTGCAGCGGGTGTCCGATGATGTTCCCGCCTTCTCCGTGTTTTTTCGCTTCCTTGCGGTTGAAGGCGTAGGGCACGTCGCGTTCGCCGATGGCGATTGCAGTGGCGCAGGCTAACGGCACTCCCTTGTAGGCGGGTCCGTAAAGCATGTCGAAGGCAATGCCGCTATCCTTTACGGCTTGGGCGTAAAATCGGCCCAAGCACATCAGTTTATGTCCCGTATGGAACAGACCGCTGTTGAAAAAATAAGGACTGATGCGTCCTGACTTCAGGGTGAATTCACCGAAACGCAAGGCCTGGCACACGACGGCAAAATCCAGAAACTCGCGCTGGTAGTCTTTCATAGGCAAAAGATACAAGCAGCAAGTAGCAAGTAGCAAGTAGCAAGAGGGTGGTACGGACGGCCCACGCCAGGTTTTACTTGCCACCTGTCACTTGCTACTTGAAACTTGCGTTTCATGCGCATCATCACGCTCAACGTCAACGGAATCCGCTCCGCCGCCAAGAAAGGTCTGTACGACTGGCTGCGGCATCAGCACGCCGACGCCGTGTGCCTGCAAGAGGTCAAGGCGCAGCATGCCGACTTGACCGATCGGATGCTGGCGCCGGCCGGTTTACGCGGGTACTTTTACTGCGCCGAGAAGAAAGGCTACGCCGGGGTGGCGTTGTATGCCCGGCGGGAACCCGACCGGGTAAGCGTTGGTTTCGGTTCCAGGGAGCACGACGACGAAGGGCGCTACCTGCAGGCCGATTTTGGCGATCTGAGCATCGTGTCGGTTTATCTGCCTTCGGGTTCGGCGGGCGCCCACCGCCAGGAATCGAAATTCCGTTTCATGGATCACTTTTTCCCGGTGCTTGAGAAACTGCGCCATGATGGGCGTGAATATATCTTGTGCGGCGACTGGAACATCGCGCACCGGGAAATCGATCTAAAGAATTGGAAGTCCAACCAGAAAAATTCAGGTTTCCTGCCGGAAGAACGCGCCTGGCTTACCCGGGTGTTCGACGAACTCGGTTGGGTGGATGTCTTTCGTACCCTCAACGACCAGCCCGATCAGTACACCTGGTGGTCGAACCGCGGCCAGGCGTGGGCCAAAAACGTCGGCTGGCGGATCGACTACCAGATAGCAACGCCAGGGGTGGCGAAACAAGCAGGTAAGGAAAAGATTTATAAGGAAAAACGATTCTCCGACCACGCGCCGTTGATTATCGATTACGACCGCGCGCTGTGATAAAGCAGAGCGGCCCGGTTATTTTTTTGACCGGGCAAAGGCCGTGGCCGCGGTGGCAAGCGCAAACACCAGGCTGAAGAGGGTGACACCAAAGAGGCTCAGCCAGTCGGATAAATTTGCCGGCAGGAACAAATCCATGATCGGCGCATAAAGATCGAAGTCAGCCAACGGCGCGAGTCGCTGGCGCTTGACGGCCTCCAGCAGCGCGACCGCCAGTGCCGCCATCGCGAATGCCATAACCCCGCCGAGCAATCCCCGCACTAACAGCCTGCCGCGCGACATCCGGCGTGGATGTATCTCGGCCGGTGTTTCAATTTCGGGTTCACGCGCACCCAGCGGCGCGAACCGGTGCAACATGAGCAGACCGGGGATGCCGACGGCAATGGTAAACCAGAAAAATTGACTCCAGCCGACGGCGTCCACCATGACGCCGGTTACCGGACCGGCAAGAATTCGCGGGAGCGCGAACAAACTCGAGAACAGCGCATACTGCGTGGCGGAAAATTGTTTTTGCGTCATGCGCAGCAGCAGGACGCTGAAGGCACCCGTGCCCATGCCGGTGGTGAGGCTCTCGAATCCCATGGCGCCGTACATCAGCGGCCGGTTCACGCCGATCTCGGCGATCAGCACATAACCGAAATTCGACAGGATCTGCAGCGCGCCAAAAGTCCACAGGGCATGGCCCAGACCCATGGCGGTGGTGAGCATGCCCCCGATGAAGGTCCCGATGAGCGTGGCCGCGAGACCGATGGTGGCGGTGGCGACGCCGACATCGAAATCATTGAATCCCACTTGCACCAGAAACGGGCGGACCAACGAACCGGCCAGGTTATCGGCCAGTTTGTAGAGCACCACGAACGCCAACAGTTCCAGGGCGCGGCGTTTTGACAGAAAGCCCACGAACGGTTCCCACACCGCTTGGCGCAGCGTGGCCGGAGCGTGAATGCGGTCGGCGTCGGGTTTCGGGGCGAGTAAGGTGACCGCCATCATCGGCACGAACAGCAGCGCGAGCACGGCAAACATGACCGGCCAGGACCATAAACCGGCGAGCGTGATCGTCAATCCCCCCGCAACAAACATGGCCGCGCGGTAGATAGCAATCCGCGCCCCGACCGCGACCCCCTGTTCATCCGGCTCTAGAATTTCGACGGCATACGCGTCGATGGCGATGTCCTGGCTCGCGGAGGCGAAGGCGATGGCCAGGGTGAGACTGCCGATGATCCAAAGGATGTCGGGGCTGAAAGACAACCCCCCGAGCGGCACGATGCAGAGCAACAGCGCCACTTGCCACAGCAGCGTCCAGCCGAGTTTCCGTCCCAGCCGCGGCAGCGGCAGGGCAAAGCGGTCCATCAACGGTGACCAGAGAAACTTGAAGCTCCATGGCGCTTGTGCCAGCGTGAACAAGCCGATAATTCGAATATCCACACCCTCGCGCGCCAGCCAGGTCGGAATGGCGATCCACACCAGTCCGAGCGGAAGTCCCGAGGAAAAAGAGAGCAGGCTGACGGCCGCCGTGCGTCGGCTGCGCAGGGCGAGCCAGACTGAACGCCACGAGAAATGCGGACCGTTCATAACGGGTTAGCTCCGGAGGCAAGACACCGGGTGGGCGGGGGGTTCATGGCGGCATCCGGTCCGTGAGACGGGCGATCGCCGCTACGCGTGCCTGCCGGTGACTAGCAATCGGTGGGCAGGGGCTGGTTGATCTTGCGCAGCATATTGCGGATGACGAGCTGCTGGTTTTCCAGGTTCTGGCGGTTGGATTCAAGTTCGGAAATGCGGTCGTCGAGGTGATCGAAGTTTTCGTGAACCTTTTTCAGATTTTCGAGACGCTGATCCATCAGGATTTTGTGCTCGCGCACCTGTGACAGGATCGGCGCCATGATCGCCTTGCTCCAGGTCCGGGCGGCAGCGTTGCATTCGCTGAAAATCTCCCGCGCCTGATCGACCAGCGTAGCAAAGAATTTCTGAACCACAAAATGCTGTTCCATGATGATCATCATCGGGCTGTTACGGAAAGACTCGGCCTCTTCATACAGTTTTTGCAACCGGCTGCGGTACGGCAGCAAAGAAAAATTCACCGGCTTGATTTTGGCGAGCCCGTGTTCGCTGTGGAATTTGCCGTAGATGGACTGGACCAGGCTGCGGATTTGCAGGGTTTGTTTGTTGGTCTTTTCCATGACTTCAAGCGCCCCGTCGAAAAGCGATTTCATGCTTTCGCGCAGACCCGGCGTGGTCCAGGATTCGGACATCCCCTGACGCGCTTTTCCCGCCACGACATCGAAGGCCTCGACACTCAGGTAATCAAGCAGGATTTTTACCTGATCCGAAAGCACGGCGCGCGTTTGCTGAAAGCTGACGAGGGTTTGATCATAACGTTGTTTTTCGTCACGCAGGCGGTTGACCAGATCCTGCACGGCGTCACGATTATCACTGCCGAGCGCCTGCAGTTCTTGTATTTGATCCAACACCGCCTTGACACGTGCCTCAATCATGGCGTTGGTGGTCTCAACCATGGAGCCGATATCGTGTATCATGCGCTCGCGCAATAATTCTTTCCGTGCCGGGAGAATATCGCTGGATAACCGGGATTCCAGTGCTGGTATTCCGCTGCGCTCGATCAGCGCGTAATCCATTTTGATTTTACCGAGCAACCCTTTCTGGGCCGAGACGGCAAGCACCTGATTTTTGCCGGTGCCCAGGATACGGGCCGTTTCCTGGATTTGTTTCGCGATGGCCGTGGCGACGGCCGTTTCATTGCTCATTTCGTCCCACAAGGCGTCGATCTTATTGAGTACCACCAGCCGACCCGAGTCTTTGCCGGTTCTGGCGGGACAGACATGGTTGGTCCATACTTCAAAATCGGTTTTGGTGACGCCGGTATCCGCCGCCAGAACGAAAAGCACCGCCTGGGCATTCGGTAACATGCTCAGCGTCAATTCCGGTTCTGTCCCCAGTGAATTAAGCCCGGGCGTGTCGAGCACGATCAAGCCCTGCTTCAGCAATGCATGCGGATAATTAATGATGGCATGCCGCCAGACGGGAATTTGTACCGTTCCGTCGCTGTTGAGCAAATAGGCCGTGGCTTCCGCGCGCGGGTGAAACAGACCCAGCGCTTCCGCCTGATGTGCGCTGACGGATTTAGACTTGGTGATTTGCTGAAACGTCTCGGCCATCTTCTTGGGTGAATCGAGATCGAGTGGCATCACCGTCCAGGCGGAAGGTGTACGTCTGTATTCCGCGATGGCGGTGGGCGTTTTCCGGGTTTCGATCGGCAGCAGTTTCAAACACGGGGGTTCGTTTTCATCGTAACGCAATTCCGTCGGACACAGGGTGGTGCGGCCCGCTTCCGAGGGCAGGAGCCGTTGGCGATAGTCGGCGAAAAAAATGGCGTTGATGAGTTCGGTTTTGCCGCGGGAAAATTCCGCCACGAGTGCAATCGTGAGCTTGTCCGAGCGCAGAGCGTCGATCAATTCGTAAAGCTGGAGATTTTCGTCGCCGCTCGCCAAGCCGTGGCTTTCCACCCATGTCTGGTATTCGTTAATGATCTCGATGAGTTCGTCGCGCCAACGTTTGTAATCGCCCAGCCGGCGGCTGAATTCGTTGATGCTGAGTCGGGGCCGTTCTGTCAGCTGTTGCGCACTTATCATTATATTGAATATTCAGCGAATACAGGTGGTTAGAATATAAACTTAATTAAAAACTATATCTAGTATCTGCCGCCTTGGGAAGCGCCGTTTCAACGGACGGCTTGAACCGGGTAGGGGGCGGAGAGGGGTGGTCGGTTATGAGCGCGGAGAAATTATTCCTGGTCGTTTCGGGCGGCTCACCGCCGGGGTCGAAAGGTGTCCGCTTGCTCTGGGTCGGGATTGTTCGGGGATTAACCGGCGGATTCTGGGGGCAGGACCGACACGCTACGGCGATGACTACCGGGCCACGACCGGGACCGGCCAGGAAGGGGCCGTTACCAGAAGCATGGGTTATGGGTTTAACGTATCAGATGAGCCAAGGCGAGTTGCATGAGCTGCAAGACCACGATGACAGCGATGGGGGAGAGATCAAGTCCGCCGATCGGAGGAATAAGGCGTCGGGCAGGGCGCAACAACGGCTCCGTCAGGCTGACCAGCAGCGAGCCGGCCGGGTTCTGGTGAATGCCATAGGGCATGAACCAGCTCAAAATCACCCGAATCAGGATCGCAAAAAAATAGACATTGAGTGTCAGCCGCAGCAGGTCGACCGTGGCCGCGGCGACGATCGGCAGCCACTGAACCGCAACGCCCCCCAGTAACAGGAGCAGATATAACTCGACACATTTGAGCGCCAGCAGCAACACCAGCGAAGCCAAGTCAATCCCGTATAGTCCCGGGATCAACCGCCTCAAGGGCTTCAACAAGGGATTGGTGAATGCGACCAGAAACTGGGATATCGGGTTGTAGAAATCGGCGCGCGCGAGCTGGAACAAAAAGCGCAGCAGCACCGCCAGGAGATACAGGCCGAAGACAACCTCGACCAGCAAAATGCCGGCCTCGGTAAGAAACGAGTTCACGGTTTCTTCCCGAACATGTCGGCAATCTCGCGGGCGCGGTCAATGGCCGCCTGTACCGCGTTTTTGAACAGGCGCCGAATACCGCCGTCTTCCAGCACTTTCACCGCCTGCTCCGTCGTCCCGCCGGGTGACGTGACTCGCCGGCGCAGTTGGGCGGGTTCTTCATGACCTTCCAGTGCCATTTTGGCGGCGCCAAACGCCGTTTCAATGGTGAGCAACCGCGCTTGTTTGGGCTGCAGGCCCGATTCAATCGCCGCACGCTCGAGGGCCTCCATGACAAGGAAAAAATATGCCGGACCGCTGCCGGACAGCGCGGTGACGACGTCCAGGAGATCCTCGGACTCAAGCCACACCGTCACGCCCACGGCGCGCAGTATGGATTCAGCCTGATTGCGCATGGCCGCGTTCACGTTATTATTGGCGTACATCCCCGAGGCGCCGCTTCCGATCAGCGCGGCGGTATTGGGCATGACCCGCACGATGGGGAGGCCACCGCCAAGCCACTGGTCGATATCTTCGATACGCACTCCGGCGACGATGGAAATGACCAGGGGTTTTTTCCTCTGGACCGTGGATGCCAGGGCTCTGGCCACCGTGGCAAGGATTTGGGGTTTGACCGCCAGCACCAGAATATCGGCGCGCCCGGCAACCTCGTTGTTGTCCGCATAGGCGTTTACACCGAGTACGGTTTCAACGGCCTCCCGTTGGGTGGGCTCGGGGTCGGAGAGGGAGAGTTGGACCGCCTGCCAGCCGTTTTTAATCAAACCGGAGACCAGGCTGCGTGCCATGTTGCCGGCGCCGATGAACCCCAGCTGAGGCCCCGCCGTTTTCGCATCGATTCTAGCCATAGCCGAGCGAGTTTAAAGCCCCATTCGCACGAACGGAAGCGGTAAATCCGGTAAGGAAGATACGGAAACCCTTTAGTTACACGGTGTTGCACGCCCGGCCGGCGAGCAGCCCGTTTGCAGATCAGGCTGGAATGGACTAAAAAAGTAGGGAGGGGCGAATCGATAATGAATTCTATCAACCACATGGCCCCCGGAGACCCGGATGGATATCGCTGAACTGCTGGCGTTTGCCTTCAAACAGAACGCCTCGGACCTGCATTTATCGGCAGGTCTGCCGCCGTTGATACGCGTGGACGGCGACATCAAACGCATCAACGTCGATCCGCTGGACGATCGCTCCGTCCACAACATGATTTACGACATCATGTCGGACAAACAGCAGAAAGACTACGAGGAATTTTTAGAAACCGATTTCTCCTTCGAACTCCCCAACATCGCGCGCTTTCGCGTCAACGCCTTCAACCAGTTGCGTGGCCCGGCGGCCGTGTTCCGGACCATACCCTCCAAGGTCCTGTCGCTCGAGCAACTGAACGCGCCGGCGGTGTTCAAGCACGTTTCCGACCAGCCGCGCGGCCTGGTGCTGGTGACCGGTCCGACCGGTTCCGGCAAGTCCACGACGCTCGCGGCCATGATTAACTACGTAAACGAATTGCGGCACGAGCATATCCTGACCATCGAGGATCCGATCGAATTCGTGCACACCAGCAAGAACTGCCTGATCAATCAGCGCGAAGTGGGCAAGGACACGCTGGGATTCAACAATGCCTTGCGCAGCGCCTTGCGCGAGGACCCGGACGTGATCCTGGTCGGTGAAATGCGCGATCTCGAAACGATCCGGCTGGCGTTGACCGGCGCCGAAACGGGACATCTGGTTTACGCCACGCTGCATACCAGTTCCGCGGCCAAAACGATCGACCGCATCGTCGACGTATTCCCGGCGGCGGAGAAGGACATGGTGCGCGCCATGTTGTCAGAATCCCTGCGCGCGGTAATCTCCCAGACGCTGCTCAAGAAAATTGGCGGCGGACGCGTGGCGGCACACGAGATCATGCTCGGCACGCCGGCCATCCGCAACCTGATTCGCGAAAACAAGGTGGCGCAAATGTACTCCTCCATCCAGACCGGCCAGAATGTCGGCATGCAGACGCTGGATCAGTGCCTGCAAGATCTGGTGCGCACACGCCAGGTGCATATTGACGAGGCGCGCACTGTCGCCATGAATAAAGATCTGTTTTCAACCGCCGCCGCGGTAGCGGCAGCCACCGGGGGTAAAGCCAGATGAATTTTGTTGACCTTCTGAAGTTGATGAAGCACAAAAAGGCGTCGGACCTGTTCATCACGGCCGGCGTTCCGCCCTCCATCAAGGTTGATGGCAAGATCATGCCGGTGACGAAACAATCGTTGACCCCCGAGCAGTCGCGCGCCTTCGCCTATGGCGTTATGAACGAGGACCAACGCCGCCAGTTCGAGGCGCACAACGAGTGCAATTTCGCCATCTCGCCGCAGGAGATCGGGCGTTTCCGCGTCAACGTATTTATGCAGCAGCAGCGAGTCGGCATGGTGCTGCGAACCATCAATACGGATATCCCGCGCTTCGACGATCTGCATCTGCCGAAAGTGCTGGCGGACCTGGCGCTGACCAAGCGCGGGCTGATCCTGTTTGTCGGCGGCACCGGTTCGGGCAAATCCACCTCGCTCGCGGCCATGGTCGGTTACCGCAATGAATACAGCTACGGTCATATTCTTACCATCGAGGACCCGGTGGAATTCGTGCACGACCACAAGAACTGCATTGTGAACCAACGCGAAGTGGGCGTGGACACCGCCTCTTACGAGGTGGCGCTCAAGAACGCCATGCGCCAGGCCCCGGACGTGATCCTGATCGGCGAGGTCCGCTCGCGCGAAACCATGGACTTGGCGATCCAGTTCTCCGAAACCGGTCACCTGTGTCTGTCCACCTTGCACGCCAACAACGCCAACCAGGCGCTGGATCGCATCATCAACTTCTTTCCGGAAGAAAAGCGCAATCAGCTGCTGATGGACCTGGCGCTCAATCTCAAGGCCATTATTTCACAACGGCTGATCCCCATGAAAAGCGGCAAGGGGCGCGTGCCCGCAGTCGAGGTGATGATCAACTCACCGCTGATCGCCGACCTGATCATGGAAGGCAAGGTTCCTGAGATCAAGGACCTCATGAGCAAGTCGACGGAAGCCGGCATGCAGACTTTCGACCAGTCGCTGTTCAATCTGTACGAGGCCGATCTCATCTCCTACGACGATGCCCTGCGCAACGCCGACTCGATCAACGACGTGCGGCTGCGCATCAAGCTCGAGGGCAAGGACTCGAAGAGCCGCGAGCTCGGTGAGTCGATGCGCAACGTGACTTTCAAGTAATTCCGTGGCGGTTCCGTATGGGTGCAGGCGACGGCACATCGTCGGCATTCGCCGCGGAAAGCTAACAGTCTTTGCCTGTCACGAAGGCGAATGGTGGGTGTACCGCTACGATTGAAAAAATAACGACTGCTGAAGTCCGAACGGACAACGCCGAAAAAATGTCGCCAGGAAAGTTGCCGCAGGTATTCGAGCTGACGAAAAGGCGAAAAGGAAAAATCGTTATTTTTCGCCGGCTTCAAATACAATTTTTCCGCCGACCAACGTGTATATCACCCGCCCGCGGAACTCCCACCCCAGAAACGGCGTGTTATGCCCGCGGGAGATGAGTTTGTCTTCCGTCAGCATCCAGCGGGCCTCCGGGTCGAAAATACAGATATCGGCCGTGGCACCGACGCCGAGGTGTCCGGTCTCCACGCCGATAATTTCCGCCGGATTGTGCGTCAACAGCGTCAACGCCTCCGACAAGCTGAGCAATTTCTCGTCCACCAGTTTCAGCGTCAGCGGCAGTAAGGTTTCAAGCGCCGAGATGCCGGGCTCGGATTTTGCGAACGGTGCGAGCTTGGCATCGGGTTCGTGCGGCTGGTGATCCGAGCAGATCGCGCGGATGACGCCGGTCTTCAATGCCTTGCGCAAGCCCTTGCGATCGTGCGTACCGCGTAGCGGCGGTTGCACATGGCACAGGGTATTGAAATCGCCGATATCGTGCTCGGTGAGATGCAGGTGGTGCGCCGTAACGTCGGCGCTGACGGGAAGCCCGTGCGCAATTGCCTCGGCGATCATGGCCACGGCACGGTTGCTCGAGAGATTGCAAAAATGGGCGCGACATCCGGTCTGCTCGATCAGCGCCAGGTCGCGGGCCACGCCCACGGTTTCCGCGGCTTCCGGAATGCCGGGCAGCCCCAGGCGCGTACCGATCTCGCCTTCATGCACGCAACCGCCGTTCCGCAACCAGGGATCTTCTGCATGCAAGAATACGGTGAGATCGAGCGTGGCGGCGTATTCCAGCGCACGCCGCATGACCAGCGTATCCGTCATCGGCGCCAAGGCATTGGTGAATCCCACGCAGCCGGCTTCATCGAGGGATTCCATGTCCGCCAGCAGCTTGCCTTCGAGGCCCTGCGTGAGTGCGCCCAGCGGATGGATGAATGCCTTCCCGAACCGCCAGGCCCGTGACTGGATCATCTGCGCCATGGCCGGCGTGTCGATCACCGGACGCGTGTCGGGCGGACAGCAAAGCGTGGTGATGCCGGCGGCAACCGCGGCATGGACTTCGGATTCGATCGTGGCCTTATATTCCAATCCCGGTTCGCGCAACCGGGCCCGCAGATCGACGAGACCCGGGCAGACGATCAAGCCACGTGCATTGATCGATTTCGTTTCCTTGAACCCGGTCGGCGCCTTGCCGACTCCAACCACGAAACCATTGCCGTCGATGTAGAGGTCCTTCTTGCCGTCCACGCCGTGGGCCGGGTCGATCAGGTGACCGCCTTGAATGACGACTCCCGTCATCAGCGCCTCCCGCCGGATCGTGGCTGGTTTTTCACCGCGCGCGACACCTGGGTGTCCCGGTACTTCGGAGATTCAGACGCGCCACCCATGATGATTGCCATCACCGCCATCCGTACCGCGATGCCGTAAGTCACTTGCGGGAGAATGACGGATTGCGGGCCGTCGGCCACGGCGGAATCGATTTCCAGGCCGCGGTTCATCGGGCCCGGATGCATGACGATGGCGTCCCTGGCCGCCAGCGCGAGCTTGGCAGGCGTCAGTCCATAGAGATTGAAGAATTCATGCTCGCTCGGAATGTGAGCCCCCTGCATCCGTTCGCGCTGCAGCCGCAGCATCATGACTACGTCCACGCCGTCGAGACCTTCCTCCATGCGGGTAAAGGCACGAACCCCAAGCATCTCCACCGCCGTCGGCAGCAGCGTCTTGGGAGCGACCACGCGCAACTCCGCCACGCCCAGCGTGACCAGCGCGTGAATCTGCGAGCGCGCGACACGCGAGTGCAGGATGTCGCCCACGATGGCCACTTTGAGTTTTTCGAACGCACCCTTGTAGCGACGGATGGTGAACATGTCGAGCAGACCCTGGGTGGGGTGCGCATGGCGGCCGTCGCCGGCGTTGATGATATGGACGTGTGGCGGTACATGGCGCGCGATCATGTGCGCCGCGCCGGATTCGGCGTGGCGCACGATAAAGAGATCGGTATGCATGGCCTCGAGATTGCGGATGGTATCGAGCAGGGTTTCGCCCTTGCTGGTGCTGGAGGCGTCGACATTCAGATTGATCACGTCCGCCGACAGGCGCTTGGCGGCGATCTCGAAGGTGGTGCGGGTGCGGGTGCTGGACTCGAAGAACAGATTGACGACGGTTTTTCCCCGCAACAGGGGGATTTTCTTGATCTCACGCTCACCCATCGAGATGAAGGACTCGGCGGTGTCGAGAATTTCAATAATGGTTTGACGGGAAAGACCTTCAATGGTGAGAAGATGGCGCAACCGGCCGGCGTCATCGAATTGAAGGCCTGGTTTCACCCGTTGACCTCCTGGACGCGTAACTCGAGTTTATCCGGTCCCAGCAGTTTGATGTGCTCTTTCTTCCCGAGCTTCATGTGCTCACCCACTACCTGGGCTTCGACGGGCAATTCGCGTCCATCACGTTCGATGAGACAGGCAAGCATCACCGAGGCCGGACGGCCGTAGTCGAAGATTTCGTTGAGCGCGGCGCGGATGGTGCGTCCGGTATGCAGCACGTCGTCCACCAGAATGATGTGGCGGTCCTCGACATTGACGGGAAGATGGGAAGTACGGACCTGGGGGTTCATGCCGATGCGGGTAAAATCATCTCGATAAAAGGAAATGTCGAGTGTGCCCAACGGTTCTTTCAGATCGAGTTGTTGGTGCAGGCGTTCGGCAATCCAGGCCCCACCCGTGTGGACACCGATCATGAGCGGACGACGCTTGAGCAGCGGCCGAAGCTGTTCGGCCATCCGCGTCATCGCCGCTTCGATGTCAATCGCCGATGTCACGGGGGGCCTCCGGGAAGTTCGTTCAGGAAGGTCTGGAGGATGGTCTGGGCCGCCACCTGATCAAGCCGTTTTTTGTGACGTCTCATGGGAACGCCCGCCTCGTTCAGGATATCGCGGGCGGCCAGCGTTGAGAGACGTTCATCCACCATATGTACCGGCAAATTGTAGCGGTCCTTGAGGTGTTCGCCAAATTGCCGGGCGGCGCGAGTCATCGGATTGCCGCTGCCATTCATATTCAGCGGCAAACCGACGATCAGGGCATCCGGGCGCCACTGCGCAATAAGCTTCGAAACACCGACCCAGTCGGGATTTTTGGCCGAGCCACGCAGGGTGGTCAAGGGTTCTGCCTGACGCGAATGGCGGCTCCCGACGGCGACGCCGATATATTTTGCCCCGTAGTCAAACCCGAGAAAGGTCTCGGCCGTGGTGCTCTCGGGCATGCCTAGGAGGGGCCGTGCCGGCGGGTATCCTTGGAGATAAACCCTGGTCTCACGCGTGTCCCGCCTCTCCGGACAGCGTGGAGAGATTGACACCCATGAGCCGGGCCGCCGCTTTCCAGCGGTGTTCCACCGGTAAGTTGAAGATAATCTCGCGGCTGGCGGGTCCGGAGAGCCAGGAGTTTTCGGAGATTTCGCGTTCGAGCTGCCCGGCACCCCACCCGGCGTAACCGAGCGCCACCATGTATTTGTCCGGGCCGCGATTGTGCGCGATGGCCTCGAGGACGTCGCGCGAGGTAGACACCCCAAGATTGTCCGTCACGGTAAGCGTAGATTCCCAGTTGCCAAGCGGCTCGTGCAGCACAAAGCCGCGATTGTTCTGTACCGGCCCACCGAGATAGACAACGGATTCGGTGTTCGAAGCCTTGGCCGGATCTATGCTGAGTTGTTCGAAGATTTCGCCTAAACGCAAATCGGTCATACGGTTGACGACGATACCCATGGCGCCCTTGTCAGAATGTTCGCAGATGAGGGTGACGCTGCGTGCAAAATTCGTATCTGCCAGGGTTGGCATGGCGATCAGGAAATGATTGGCGAGAGAGACCAAGGCTGTCATGGTAAAAGAGTATCCGGCACTCGGATGCGCGATACAAGGGTGTCTGGTCCGAGCCGGTCGTAATTTCGGATTTCAGGATGAATCCGCCACCGGACAGATTTGTGATTGACTAAATCCAACCGGCAAGCCGGCGAATCAGTTTTCGCTGGAAAGCCCCGATTCATTGAATTTCCAGGTACGCGTGATATGCAGCACATCGATGTCCGCGCGGACTTCGGGTGGAAACGGTGCGAAGGGCGCGGCCAGCTCGACGATTCGGATCGCCGCGTCGTCCAGCGTTTTATGTCCCGAGGAGCGTCGCAGCGATATCCCGTTGACGGTCCCGTCGGGATTCAGCGCCACGTCCAGCAACAGGTTGCCGGTCAGATGTCTACGTTTGGCTTCTTCGGGATAATTGAGATTTCCGATGGCCTCCACTTTCGCACGCCAGGCATCCATGTATGCCGCGTACTTGTATTCCTGCGTACGGGCATTCAGAAATTTGTGCCGTGGACGTTTCTGGTATTCCTGCCACGTGCGGCTGATCTCGGCATTCAGGCGCGCACGCTCCTCCTGAATTTCCGCGCGCGCCATGAGCCCCAAATGGGGCGGCTGGAGCTGTAATTCCTTTTTCTCCGGTTTGATTTCCTGGTCCTTGATTTTACGGCTGGCTTGCTGTGACAGCAGCGCGGTCTTTTCACGTTCCGACGTCACGCGCTTCTGGGGCATGGTCTGAAAGGTTGGAAAATCGCGATTCACCGGACTGATCTCGCGCACCGGCAGCGGGTTCTTGGCGATTTCCGCGGCATCGCTGTCGCCACCGCCATCCTGGTTGGCCTGCGCCAGAAACTCCGGGTCGAGCGGCCGTTTATCGCTCGCGGTCTGCACCAGCGTAATCTCCAGGCTGGGCAGCCCCGGAAAATCACTCAGCTTGGGCAAGGTAAACGTCACACCCAGAATCACGACCATGTGCACCAGGAACGAACCGAAGATGCTCACGCCGAAACGGTCGCTCTGTGAAATACTCGTGATAGTATATGCCGTCATGCTCGAGAGAAAATCGTGTCGATATTCGATAGAAAAATTATAACTCAATCCTGCTGGCGTGCACGCTGTCGGGAGAGGCTGGCGGCGATGGTGTCCATGAGTTTGGCGCTGATCCGGAGTTCGTAAATCCGGTCGAGTTCCCGAATGCAGGTCGGGCTCGTGACGTTGATTTCCGTCAGGTAATCGCCAATGACGTCGAGTCCGACGAACATCAATCCCTTTTCCCGCAGCACTGGGCCCACCTGTGCGCAAATCCAGCGGTCGCGCTCGGTCAATGGCGCGCCCACGCCCGTCCCGCCTGCGGCCAGGTTCCCGCGGGTTTCGCCTTCGGCGGGAATCCGGGCGAGTGCATAAGGGATGGGTTCACCGTCAATGAGCAAAATGCGCTTGTCGCCCTGGGCGATTTCGGGAATGAACCGCTGCGCCATGGCGAAGCGGGTTTCATCGGCGGTCAGGATTTCGATTGCAACATTCGTGTTGGGGTCGCCGCGGCGCAGGCGAAAAACGGATTCGCCGCCCATGCCGCCCAGGGGTTTCAGTACGATGTCGCCGTGAGCCGAGAGAAAATCGCGGACCCGCGCGGCGGAACGCGTCACCAGGGTCGGTGGCATGCATTGAGGAAACCAGGCGGTGAAAAGTTTTTCATTGGCATCGCGCAGGCTGCGCGGTTTGTTCACGACCAGCACGCCGGCCGCTTCCGCGCGTTCCAGGAGATAGGTGGTGTATACGTACTCCATGTCAAACGGCGGATCCTTGCGCATCAGGATGACATCAAGCATCTCGGCTGGACCCGTGTTTTCCGGGCCCCATTCGAACCATCGATCGGAGTTTTCAAATAACCGGAGTTCACGGTGGCGCGCAAAGCATCGCCCGTCTTGCAGGAACAGATCGCTTTGTTCCAAGTATTGGATCTGCCAGCTGCGCGCCTGAGCTTCGAGCAGCATCGCGAAGGTGCTGTCTTTTTTTATATTGATGGCCCCGATGGGATCCATCACTACACCGAGTCGGATCGTCATGGAGCTCGCGTGCGGGAAACGATCAGTAGTTGGCTTTCTTCAAATCGTTTGATTTATATGCCGCCGGCGTCCTTATTGCCTCTTCTGATTCACGCGCCGCGGCGATTTGCGCGAGACGTGCGATCACCCCGTAGGCATAGAAACGGTTGGAGTTGGTGTTCGGCGCCTGGTTTGGATCGGGATAGCTGCAGGGTTCGGCAAAGGCGAGCGGTTCGAATTGCATGCCGGGCGCATTGAGGTTCTCATCGATCCCGCGACTGGTATGCACCCGGTAGAATCCTCCGACAACAAAGTGATCGATCATGTAGACAACCGGTTCCGCCACGGCGTTTTTCGGTCCCCAGGTTTCAAAGGTGTACACCCCTTCCTGCACCATCACGTCGCGCACCGCATGACCTTCCTTGGCGCGAGCCATCTTGGTCCGCTGCTTGCGATTGAGCGCGTATACCTCTTTGGCATCTTTGACCGACATAATGGCCATGCCATAGGTGCCGGCGTCGGCCTTGACGATGACGAAGGGCTCCTGATCGATCCCGTACTCACGGTATTTGGCCCGCATCTCAACAAGGATCTCGGCGATATTGGTGGCCAGGCATTCTTCTCCGGTGCGTTTTTCAAAATCTACCTTGCCGCATTTGCGGAAAATCGGGTCAATCAGCCATGGATCGAGATTGACCAAGGCGGCGAATTCGGTGGCGACGCGATGATAGTGGGTGAAGTGATTCGATTTCAGGCGATTCCACCAGCCAAGCGGTAACGGCGGGGCAATGGTTTGATCCAGATTTTCCAGGATGGCGGGCAATCCGCCGGACAGGTCGTTGTTGAGCAGCGCAAAACAGGGCTCAAAATCCGCCACGGTAATCCGGTGGTCCCGGCGCACGAGCGGCTCAAGCAGGAGTTCCCGCCCGGAGGGCAATACGATGGTTTTTGGCGCGGTGATGTCGGGAAGTAACGAACCGAGCCGTACCCTGAGTCCGGCCATGGTCAGGATTTCCACGAGCGTGGCCAGGCTTTCAAAGTAATGGACATTGCGTGTGTGGCTTTCCGGAATGACCAGCACTCCCCCGGCACTGGGGCAAACCCGTTCGAGCGCTGCTTGCACCGCCTGCACCGCCAAGGGACGAAACGCGGGATTGAGATTGTTGAACCCGGCCGGGAACAGGTTGGTATCCACCGGCGCGAGTTTGAAACCGGCGTTGCGCAAATCCACCGAGCAATAAAACGGGGCCGGTGTCTCCCGCCATTGAGTACGGAACCAGCGCTCGATGCCGGCCTGGTTGCGCAGCAGGATCGCCTCGATTTCTTGCAACGGCCCGGTCAGGGCCGTGGTCAGATGCGGGACGATTGGCTGAGATGCATTACCCATGATTCGCTGGATTTTGTGGGCCGGTTCTCAGACTCCATGGTAATCGATTGGTTCTGATAAAGGTAAGTCCCAGGCGGTTTGGCACGATAGATGCAGATATTCCGCCGGTTATTTCCCGGGAAAGACCGGGATGAACGGCCCGTGGCCGGGCTCCAAACGCCAAGGTTGGCATAGACTATATTGTTAAGGGAGTGGCCGGAGCGATCATGTGCGTGGATTTTGGGCGGGATTTGTGCTACCAAATCATTATTATAGCCATAAATCCGCACAAATTACATCACAAACCGACTGGCCTGACTCGGCGTGTCCGTCAAAATGTCCGATAGCAAGAATTTAGGCGAGGAAAGCGTCGTGAGTATTAAAGTGATGGTAATCGATGACAGCAATACCATAAGGCGCACCGCCGAAGCGTTGCTGAGAAAGGCTGGGTACGAGGTATACACCGCCGCCGACGGATTTGAGGCCATGTCGCTGATTACCGATAATCTCCCGGACATTATTTTCGTTGACATCATGATGCCCCGTTTGGACGGTTATCAAACCTGCCAACTGATCAAGAACAACAAGAAATTCAGAGATACACCGGTGATCATGTTATCGAGCAAAGACGGCCTGTTCGACCGTGCCCGGGGGCGTATCGCCGGTTCCGAAGAACATGTTAACAAGCCGTTTACCCAGGAGGAGTTGATTGACGTCATCAACCGATATGTCCACTGATACGGCCGGCTTGGCGTGAAGGAGACGGGGAAATTATAGTAATCAGACAAAACGGAGCAGTCAGATGCCTATAAAAAAAATTTTAGTAGTAGACGATTCAGCGACGGATACCCACATGTTGGGGGAAATGCTGAAGAAAAACGGATATTCCGTAATAACCGCCACCAGCGGTGAGGAAGGAATAGCCAAGGCAAAAAAGGAAAAGCCCGATCTCATATTGATGGACATCGTAATGCCGGGTATGAGCGGCTTTGAAGCCACGCGGGTAATCTCCAAGGACTCGGAGACGGCTTCCATTCCGGTATTTGTCTGCTCTTCCAAAGGTCAGGAAACCGACAAAGCGTGGGGGCTGCGGCAAGGCGCGAAGGATTACATCGTCAAACCAATTGTCGAAAATGTGTTGATCGGGAAAATAAGGTCGCTTTAGCGCATGGCTAAAACCTCGCGACAAGACCCCTTCGAACTCCTGCGCAAGATGCAGCAACAAAGCCTGGAGAATGCTCCTGGCTTGCCGCAAGAAGTCGAAGTGACGAAGTTGTGGTCCGGTGTCGGATTTCGACTCGGGAACATGATGCTGGTGACGCCGCTCGATCATGTGCTCGAGATTTTACCGCCGCCGCCGGCGGCGGTGGTGCCGGGCGTGAAACCCTGGCTCAAGGGCATTGCCAACGTGCGCGGGAACCTGATTACGATCGTCGATCTTTCGGAATATTTCGGCAAGCCGCCGGTCTTTCAGGATGACAAGTCCCGGATGATGATCATGAATGCGTCAGGACTGAACACCGGCTTATTGGTTAACGAGGTTTTAGGACTGCGACATTTTGACGAGGATCTGGAGCGGCAGGATCTGTCCGGAGTGGACGACCCCGTTCTGGGCCAGTTGACGGGTGCTTTTTTGCGCGACAATGTTTTGTGGGGAGTTTTTGATATGAAATCTCTGGCGGAAAGTCCTTCCTTCCGTCACGTCGCCGCCTGACCGGCAAGTATAATCACCGTGAAATAGCCAGGTACAAATGAATTCACAGTATTCAGTATGAGACGAGGTGGACAGCATGGCTAGGAAAAGTAAAACGCAGACAGGATTGGACCAGCCCTCGGAAGATATCATCGATCTTACGGACGAGGCGGCCGGATCGACGTTGGGCGACGATTTTGTCGATGTCGGGAAACCGACGTCATCATTATTCAGCGGCGGGCTGATGAACTTGTTCGGCAGTCTGCCACTCGTCCTGGGCGGAATGGTGATCGCCATCATCGCCATGATCTGGTTGTTGGTAATCAATGCCCAGCAGACCGAGCGCGAGGCAAAGTATATCGAACAATCATCACAGTTGCTGATGTTGTCGCAACGATTGGCCAAGGATGCGCGCGAGGCGGTTTTGGGTGAGCCAAGCGCTTTCAAAGGCCTGCGGGAATCACGCGACCGGTTTGACGAAATTTTAACCTCCTTGCGTGACGGCAATTCCCAGCTGGGAGTGTCGCCGAGCCCGCAGGAAATCGCGAATAACCAGCTGAAGGAAATTTTCAATATGTGGACGCCCAAACCGAACGAGGGTTTACGGGCGAACGTGGATCAGATTCTGTCGCTGGAAAAATCGCAATTCAACCTGCACGACTCGGTGTTGGCGATTAACCAGATGAGTCCATTGCTGCTGTCGCTTTCCGACGAGATTGCCGAGCTGGGCGCCAAGGCTGGAATGAAACAGGAATTGCTTTACCTGGCATCCCGCCAGGGCATGATTTCCCAGCGCATGGCGAAGGATGTTAACTTGTTTGCCCAGGGCGGCAACGAGGCGGCGGTGGCGGCCGCGCAGTTCGGCAAGGATGCGAAATTATACAAGGAATCCAACGAATTCCTGCGGCGGAACGCGCCCCCGTCCGTGCGGGAGAAAATTGACGAATCCGCTGCGGCGTTCGGAAAAATCAACAAGCACATCGAAAGTATCCTTGGCAGCGCCGCGGAACTGTTCGTCTCGCAACGGTCGAGCCAGACGGTTTTTGAACAGTCCGATCCGCTGTTGCAGAAGTCGAGGCAATTGGTCGATGCCTACTCCGGCCTGACCGAGCACCGCGAAGGTATTCGCACATCCATCATTATTGCGGGATTTGCCTCGGTCTTGTTCCTCTTTTTGCTGGCGTTCAGGCTGGTCAAAGACGCCCGTGACCGCGCGCACATGAGCGTTGAACAGAACCGTCAGAGTCAGGACGCGATTCTGAAACTGCTCGACGAAATGGGCGACCTGGCGGATGGCGACTTGACGATTCAGCCCGAGGTGACCGAACAAATCACGGGAGCAATCGCGGACTCTATCAATTACGCGGTGCGCGAAATGAGAAACCTGGTGATGCGTATCAAAAATGCCGCGCAACAAGTGGCCGTCGCTTCGGAACACTCGCGGCAAACCGCCACCGAGTTGACCGAAGCCGCATTGCGTCAGGCGGCGCAGATCACCGATGCCACGGGCAAGATGGTGGCCATGGCCCGTTCCATGGAAGACATGTCGAAAAGCGCCGAACGCTCCGCCGAAGTGGCGCAAGGATCCGTGGCGACCGCCAAACGCGGCGCGGTCGCCGTGCAGGATACGATCAAGGGTATGGACGAGATGCGTGAGCAGATCCAGGAGACCGCCAAACGCATCAAGCGTCTGGGTGAATCCTCGCAGCAAATCGGCGAGATCGTGGAGCTCATCAACGACATCGCCGAGCAGACGAACATACTCTCGCTGAATGCCGCGATCCAGGCGGCGATGGCGGGTGAAGCCGGGCGGGGTTTTGCGGTGGTGGCGGACGAAGTGCAGCGTCTCGCCGAGCGGTCGGCCGAAGCGACCAAGCAGATCGCCGACCTGGTCAAAACCATTCAGGCGGATACCAATGAAGCCGTGGCCTCGATGGAGCAGGCTACCAACGGCGTGGTACAGACCACGCGGCTGGCCGATGCGGCGGGACAAGCGCTGGGTGAGATCGAATCCGTGTCCGAGCAGCTTTCAAATTTGATCGTGAACATTGCGCGCGATGCGCAGCGACAGTCTCAGACGGCGACGGACGTATCAGGGAATATGGCCAAGATTCAGGAGACCACCACGTTGACCTCCTCGGGCAGCCGGCAAACGGCGGAAGCCATCGGCAAGCTCTCCGATCTGGCGCGCGAGCTGCAAGCCTCCGTGGCGGGTTTCAAGCTGCCGGCATAACGTCACCTTCGGGCGGCGCTATTCGGTCAAGGATTTCACGCGTATTGGAACAGCGTGAGGACAGAGCACGGTGGAGAGTTTGCGATTTCAATGAGTACACACAGCAAAGTTGACCTGAGCACGCTGGGTTGGGTCAAAACCGAGATCGATGAGACGCTGAAACAAGCGCGTCTTGCATTGGAATCGTTCGCCGAAAATCCGTCCGACAAAACCCGGCTGCGTTTTTGTATCACCCATCTGCATCAGGTGGTGGGCACGCTGCTCATGGTCGAACTCGACGGCGCGGCCTTGCTCGCCAAGGAAACCGAGGCGCTTGCCGAAGCCGTCGTCAACGACAAGGTCGCTCCCGAGTCCGGTGTTTTTGACGCCTTGACGCGTGGAATCCTCACGCTCCCGGATTATCTGGCGCGGTTGCAATACGGTCAGCTCGATGTACCGCTCAAGCATATCAAGCTCATCAACGAGCTGCGTGTGGCGAGGCAGGTCCCGACCATTTCTGAGCTGGAGTTGTTCTCGCCCGATCTTTCCATCCGCCCGCCACCTTCCGACTCACCGAAGGAAAAGGCATCGGAATCCGAATTCCGCGAACTCGCCAAGCAGCTTCGCGGCACATTCCAATCGACATTGCTTCAGTGGCTGAGGAATGCGGAAGATAAAGCGGCGCTGCGGAAAATTGCGGATGTCTTCGAAAAGCTGCATGCCAAGGTAAGCCTGGTGGCGCTCGAACAATTATTCTGGGTAGCCGGAGGCCTATTCGAGGCATTGATCGACGGCGGGCTTGAGGTAACGCCCGAGCGCAAGAAGTTGTTTGCAAGCCTGGATCAGCAGCTCAAAAAAATCATCGATGGCGCGGAAAAATCGGTTCTGCGTAATTCTTCCGAATCGTTGACGCGTGCGATCCTGTGGGAAATTGCCCACGCGAGTTCACAAGGGTCCCGTATCACGCAACTCAAGCATGCGTTCGACCTGGCGTTCCTGCTGACTGGCGGAGTCCAGGAGACCGAGACCGTGACTGACCTGCCGGCGCCCGAGGCGCTGCAGTCGGTGTCTTCGGCGCTCGGCAAGGAAATAGAATCGGCACAGGATCTGATGTCCACCTATTTTGACCCGGAAAATCACGCCAGCGTTTCGCTCGAGCCATTACTGGAGTCATTCCGCAAGATGTCCGGTACGCTGGATATGCTGAATGTACCGATACTCAAGTCGCTGGTGGATGAGTTATCGCAGACCTGCCGCGCCCTGCTCGACAACAAGATTGCGAATCCGAATTCGGCCTCCATGCCCATGGCGGAGGCCCTGCTCATGGTCGAAAACAGCACGCGCGACATGAGCCGTTCCCCGGCCGAGTGGAAAAACCAGATTGCCGATGCCATCCAGCGGTTGCGCACGCTGCATTCGCCGGATGACGGCGAATCGTTGCCCGCGACGGATGGAATCGAGGTATCGGATGGAGAGCTGACGGAATCGGATTACAAGCATTTGCTCGGAGTCGTGGCCGGTGAAGTGAGCAATAATCTGGTTCGCATCGAGGAAACCCTCGAAGGTTTCGCCGCTGACCCTGCCCAAGTGCAATCGCTGGACCAGGTTCCGGCCCTGCTATCGCAGATCCTGGGCGCGATGCAGATCCTCGGCCAATCGCGCGCCGGTGAACTGGTGGAAGTAACCAGACAATATGTCGAAGACATCCGACGTGGCACGCTCATCGCCGACAGCACCGTCATGGATGGGTTGGCCGTGTGCGTTGGCACGATCGGTGCATTTATCGAGGGTCTGCGTGCTGACCGGCCGAACCTGGAAATGCTGATCGATGCGGCGTTCAAGGATATGGACAACGCACTCGCCACCAGGCAAACGCTAAAACGTGACCCGGGTTTGCTGATTGACGGTATTCGTATGAGCCTCGAATCCTGGCTCGATGACCTTGAGAACGACCCGGCGCGGGAGACGCTAGCCCAGCAGCTTTCAGATCTTTCGCAATTGGCCCGGGAGCAAGGTCAGAGAAAGATCGAACTGTTCAGCGCCGAAATGAATAAACTGCTTGCGCTCGTGGCCGATGATCCCACGCGTGTGACGGAGGAAATCACAGATACCCTTAAACAGTCGTTCACCGCCGTATCCGCGCTGGCCGGCCGTCGGCTGATCGTGCGCCGCGATTCGCGCGCCACGCCGAATCGTCCCGCGGCGGACTTCGATGACGAAGTACCCGCGCCGAAGTATGCCGAAACTGCGGAAAAGACAAGATCCGCCCCCTTCAAGCCCGCCACGCGTCCTGCTGCGCCGGAAAAACAGACCGCCGCGGACGAGGAATTCGATGATGAGATCATGGATATCTTCATCGAAGACGCGCGCGATGTGATTGAGAATATCAAGAACAAGCTCGAGGTTTGGCGGGAAGATACCGCTAACCAGAATGCCTTGGCCGACCTCCGCCGCGGATTCCATACCATCAAAGGCAGTGGCCGGATGGTGGGGGCCACCGAAATTGCCGAGCTGGCCTGGTCGGTGGAAAATGTTCTGAACAAGGTGCGCGAGGGCAAAATCGCACCCTCGCCGGCGATTATCGATCTGCTGGACCAGGCTGAGGAGACGTTTCCGAAAATGGTCGATGCCCTCGCGGATCGGTCGCCGCACGGTGTCGAATTGGAATCATTGCGCCAATTTGCCTTCGCCCTGGCGGAGCCTGGGGCGGTGCCGCCGAAGATTCCGCGAAAAAAGGCAGCAGCATCCGCGACGGAAACGGAACGGAGAGCAACGCCCGGACCGGGTCCGGATGTGAAATCCAGAGCTCCTCAAAAAAAAACCGCTGATCTCCCGAAACTGGATGGAGCCTTGCTCGAAATTTTCACTTCGGAAGCGCAAAATAACCTCGCCAACATCCGCCAGCAGATTTCTTCTTGCCGTGAGACTGGCGGCGCCTGTTTTGTATCGGAAACTCTCTATCGCGCGGTACACACGCTTCAGGGTAACGCCCGTTCACTGACGCTTGAGACGATGTCCGAACCCTGCTCGGTAATAGAAAAGCTCCTGCATACGCTTAAAACCGAAAATGTTCCATTGAATGAGGTTCATCAGGAGCTCGTAACACGATTTGAATCGGCCGTTACGGAGCTCGTTGAGCTGATGAACCGCGGGGAAACCTCAAGCGGGATACTGCGCCAGCGGTTTGCCGAGCTTTCGCGCGATACCCACGCGGTGATTGAATATATCGATGAACCGGATCCCTCACTCGACAGAAATCCTATGCCGTCAGTTCGCATCCCGGCAAGGGAAGTCGCAACGCCGCCACCCGCGCCAGCGAAAATCACTCCGCCTCCGTCACTGCCTCCCGATACCGGAATCGCGCCCGAGCGTGCCCCCCAGTTTTCCAGCACCTCACCGGAGACGATACCCGAGCAGATCGATCCCGAGTTGCTCGATATCTTCCAGGAAGAGGCCACGGACATCCTGAACACCATTGAAGAGGCGTTGACCCGCTGGCGTACCCGTCCGGACGACCGGGCTTTGGTGCCGGAACTCAAACGCTCGTTGCACACGCTGAAAGGCGGGGCCCGCATGGCTGGCGCCATGACCATGGGAGAGCTCAGTCATAATGCTGAAACACTGCTTAGAAATACCGAAGAGGGCAAGGTTGATGTGGGAGCTGGGCTGTTCGACCTGCTCGATGAGGTCCACGACTTGCTGATGATTATGCTCGGCCATGCCCGCCGTAACCGGCCCGCGCCCGACATCACGGACCTGAATGCCAGGGTGCTGGCGTTGTCATCCGGCCGACCGGTCACGGACGTTTCTGTGACGGCCAGGGAGCCAAAGCCGGTCGCCGCGATTCCGGACGATACCGCTGATAGGGTTTCGCTCGATGAACCCGTCGTTGAAACCGCGGCGTCAGACGAAAACAAGCAGAGTGCGGCAATACCCGCAGCGTTTAACACCGGCACGGATTTTCAGGAACACCGTCAGCCGCCGGAAGACGACGATCGGCAGCAGTGGCCGGAAATGATGGAACGCCGCGGCCAGGTGCGCGTCAATACTAGCCTGTTGAACGACTTGGTCAACTACGCCGGCGAAGTGAGTATTTCGCGTTCGCGCATGGAGCAGCAGATTTTCAGTTTCCGCGACAACCTCTCGGAACTGTCACGCAATATCACCCGTTTTCGAGAGCAGATTCGCGAGCTGGAAATTCAATCCGAGTCGCAGATTCTTTACCGCATGGAGCAGGAGGCGGGCGTCGAGAATCACGAGGAAGATTTCGACCCGCTTGAATTTGACCGTTACAGCCGCTTGCAGCAGTTGTCGCGTTCCTTGGCTGAAAGTCTGCACGATCTTGGCACCATCCAGAACAGTCTGGGAAATTTCGCCGGAGAAGCCGAAGCGGTGTTGCAGCAGCAGGCGCGTATCAATACCGATCTGCAGGAAGGCCTGATGCGCACCCGCATGGTGAGCTTCATGACGCAGGCGGCGCGCTTGCGGCATATTGTTCGCCAGACGGCACGTGAATTGGGCAAGCGCGCGGAACTCAATCTGGATGGCGCCGAGGTGGAAATAGACCGCAATGTGCTCGACCGCATGATCGGGCCGTTTGAGCACATGATCCGCAACAGCATTGACCATGGCATTGAAGAAGAATCCGTCCGCCGGCAGAAAAATAAACCGGCGGTCGGGCGCATCACGATAGCCTGCTCGCAGGAAGGACCCGAAGTGATTATCCGCTTGTCCGACGACGGCGCCGGCCTCAATATTCAGGCGATTCGCGCCAAAGCGATTGAGCGCGGTCTCATGTCACCCGAAGCCGACTTGACCGAAGAAGAACTGATCCAGTTCATTCTCATGTCCGGGTTTTCCACCGCGGAGAAAATTACCCATTTGTCGGGACGCGGCGTGGGAATGGATGTGGTGCACAGCGAAGTCAAGCAGTTGGGGGGGAGCATGTCCGTGGACAGAGAAGCGGACATGGGAACGACTTTTATCATTCGCCTGCCATTGACATTGTCCATCATGCAGGCCTTGATGGTGTATGTAGGGGACCAGCTGTTCGCGCTCCCGTTGGGGTCCGTGGTGAATATCATTGAATTTCCATTTGAGAAAGTCGCCAATCTTGCGGTGGGCAAGAATCCGCTGCTTTCTCACGACGGGAAAGTGTATCCGTACATGAGCCTGGGGCAGCGGCTGGGCCTGACTTCTACGCCGCGTAACATAAAGAAAGTACCGGTAATGATTGCACGGGCTGGGACACGCGAAGTCGCCATCCAGGTCGATGGTCTGGGCGGCACCCGCGAAGTGGTGATCAAATCGATCGGGCCGCAGCTCTCTGAAATCAAGGGACTCGCCGGCGCGACCATCCTCGGTGACGGACGCGTCGTGCTCATCCTGGATATACCCGCGCTGTGGTTTCGTGAAGACATCATACATTTCGAACACCATCCGGTTGCCAAGCCGGCAGCGGAAATCCGGGAACGACCCGTTATCATGGTGGTGGATGATTCGCTTACCGTGCGCAAGGTTATGAGCAAGCATTTGCAAAAGCGGGGGATGGACGTGATGGTGGCGAAGGACGGCATCGACGCCGTTGAACAACTGCGTGACCGCATTCCTGATCTTATGCTCGTCGATATTGAAATGCCGCGGATGGATGGGTATGAACTGACGACCCGCGTGCGATCCGACGAGAACCTGAAGCAAATCCCCATCATCATCATTACGTCGCGAGCGGGTTCCAAACACCGGCAAAAAGCGATCGACCTCGGTGTAGACATATACATGAGCAAGCCCTATCAAGAAGAGGAATTGTTCAAAAATATCGATAATCTCCTGGAACGGCTCCAGGAACGATGAACCGCTTCGTGGATTTGATTGATTGTGCAGCCAGACCCGGTATTCAGGGAAAAAATGGCCGTCGGTGAGCATAACCAGTACTTACGGTTGCAACTGGGGAGCATAAGTTATCTGCTCCCGGGCACCTCCGGCTACAACATCGAGCAGCGTGACAACCTTGTGATCAACAAGTCTCCTGAAGGAAATGTTGCCGCCTGGCGCACAGTGCGCACCGCTCGGTACCCGGCCTACTGTCTGGACGCGACGCTGCGCGTGACGCGTCATCATCACTGGTATCGCGCGGTGTTTCTGGAAGCACTGCCACATGCCGTGGGTATAGTTGTCGACGAAGTGCAACTGCTGCCAAGCGCGGAGACCACGATAACACCGTTCATTCCCCTCGGTCTTCCTCCCACGCATTTGGGACATCTGTTTTCCGGTGCCTGGGTGACCGGTAATCAGGTTATGCTGGTATTCGAGCCAAAGGCCTTCGTCAGTTATCTGCAGAGTTTGGGGAACGTATGAAGAAGCCACGATCACGCCCTCGGCTGCATTTGCTGGAAATCTCGCTGGAAGGCGCGTCGCTGCTGGTGCCCAGTGCCACGGTCGCCGAGGTAATCAATCCGCAAAACATGTCGCAGATTCCTTTCAGCCAGCCCTGGCTCAAAGGCGTGATCGGTTGGCGCACGCTCGCCGTGCCGGTCATTTCTTACGAGGTGCTTCTCGGCGGGATGGCGCCGGTAAACCCAACCGCCGGGAAAATCGTCGTCCTCTATCCCCTGAGCGGAAGAAAAGAGTGGGAATTTTTTGGATTGCTCACGAACACGGAACCGCGGCCCCAGTCGGCGGACGGCTCGCAACCGATCGCCGATAATTCCGAATTGCCCGATTCACCTTACGTGGCCGGGGGAATCAAGGTGGACGGACGAGTGATGATTGTTCCGGATCTGGAGGCGCTGCACCGGGTGTTCTATCCGGCTTGACCGTCAGGTTGTGGCGCGGTTAATTCCTTCCAAGGCCACTCCCGTCAGCCAATCTATTTCATCCGGCTGGATCACGTACGGCGGCATGAAATAGATCACGTCGCCGAGCGGCCGCAACAGCGCCTGGCGTTCGAGCGCATAACGATAAACCGCCTGGCCACGCCGCTCCTGCCACGGAAATGATGAGCGTGTCTGCTTGTCCTTAACCATTTCAATCGCGAGAATCATTCCGGTCTGCCGCACTTCGGCGACATGAGGGTGATCGGCCAGCGACGCCGTCGCCACCGCCATGTGCGCAGCGAGCACTTTATTGCGGGTAATCACATCATCGTCGCGGAAGATGTCGAGCGTGGCCAGGGCGGCGCGGCAGGCCAGCGGGTTCCCGGTGTAACTGTGGGAATGGAGGAACGCCTTGCGGGTACGGTAATCCGCATAAAAGGCCTGGTACACGTCTTCCGTCGTCAGGCACACCGAAAGCGGCAGGTATCCGCCGGTCAGTCCTTTTCCGAGACAGAGAAAATCGGGCGCAATGGCCGCGTGCTCGCAGGCAAACATCGTCCCGGTGCGGCCAAAGCCCACGGCGATTTCATCGGCAATCAGATGCACCCGGTACTTATCGCACGCATCTCGCAGCAGCCGGAGATAAACCGGGTCGTACATGCGCATCGATCCGGCGCACTGCACCAGCGGTTCCACCACCACGGCGCAGATTTCCTCCGCGTGACGCGCCAAGACTTCCTCCATGCGGGCGAATGCCTGCGTGGAATAATCCGCCCAGGATTGACCGGATTCCCGGTGATAGCAATCCGGTGATTCAACCGTGATCGCTTCCAGCAACAGGGGCCGGTAGGTGTCTTTGTAGAGCGGTATATTTCCCACCGACAAGGCGCCGAGGGTTTCACCGTGATAACCGTTTGCAAGACTGACGAAGCGTGTGCGTTTTTTCTCGCCCCGGTTCAACCAATAGTGAAAGCTCATCTTGAGCGCGACCTCGATGGCCGCGGAGCCGCTATCGGCGAAAAAACAACGCGTGAGCCCGGGTGGCGCCAGTTGCACCAGTTGTTCCGATAACCGGACCACGGGCTCGTGCGTGAATCCCGCCAGGATCACATGTTCAAGTTGTTGCAGCTGGTTTTCAATGGCGGCCGTGATGCGCGGATTGGCGTGGCCGAAGAGGTTGACCCACCAGGAACTGATGGCATCGAGATAACGCTTGCCGTTGAAATCTTCAAGCCAGATGCCTTCACCGCGACGGATCGGAATGAGCGGCAGGGCCTCATGGTCGTGCATTTGGGTGCAGGGATGCCACACCACGCGCAGGTCGCGTTGCATCAACGTGTCGTTATCCATAGACTGCGAGATCATATCAGGACGACTTGCCCCGTGTTAATGAAGAATACCGATAGTGGCCCACGCACAATTCTCTTCGAAGGGAACAGACGACCGGCATACACGATTCGATCCTAAGGAGCGATGCCATGGCGCAAACTGAGTCTCTGGTATGTAATTTTGGCCGGCCCGCCCCGGAATTTCGACTGACCGGTGTGGACGGGAAAATCCGGACGCTGGAAGATGTTCGCGGAAAGAACGGTTTGCTGGTGATGTTCATCTGCAATCATTGTCCTTATGTCAAAGCCGTGCGCCGACACATTATCCGCGATGCACGCGAGCTCGAAGGACACGGTATTAATTCTGTCGCCATTATGTCGAATGATCCGGAAGAATACGCGGAAGATTCGTTCGACAACATGAAAAAGGTGGCTGCCGAATTCCAGTATCCGTTTCCATACCTTTATGATGAGACGCAGGAAATCGCCAAAGCCTACGGCGCCGTCTGTACCCCGGATTTTTTCGGCTACGACAAGGATCTCAAACTCCAGTACCGCGGCCGGCTCGATGCCTCGCGCAAGGACACGCTGCCCAATGCGCGACGCGATCTTTTCGAGGCGATGAAGCAGGTGGCGCAAACCGGTCAGGGACCCAAAGACCAGATTCCCAGCATCGGCTGCTCGATCAAGTGGAAAAAATCGAATCCATGACAATTTGGGAGTACCGGTAAGGCAACTGGTTCCTGATAATGTTTTTGTTGTTCATCGCTTTTGTCTCACAATCGAAAGGTTCAAAACCGGCAAAACCCGATGACATTGCCGTCGCTTGAGAAGTTGCGAGATATCGTCCGTGCGGCGGCGCGCGATGAACTGTTGCCGTTGTTTGCGGAAGTAGCCCGGCAAATCAAGCACGATGGCAGCATCGTGACCGAAGCGGATGTGGCGATGCAGCGGCGTTTGAAGGCGGATTTGCTGCACCACTGGCCGGACATTGCTTTTCTGGGCGAAGAAATGACCGGTCGCGAACAGGAACGGCTGACCGCCTCCGCCGGTAATGGTTTGTGGTGTGTCGATCCCCTCGACGGCACCAGCAATTATGCGGCCGGTATTCCTTTCTTCGCCGTTTCACTGGCGCTGATTGCGGATGGCCGTTCCGAAGTGGGCCTTGTGTACGATCCGATACGCGATGAATGCTTCATGGGGCGGCGAGGCGAAGGCGCCTGGCTCGACAATATCGCATTTTCCGGACCCAAGCCGTCGTTGCCGGACGGGATCCGCCGCTGCATTGCCGCGGTGGATTTCAAGCGCTTGGCCCCGCCGCTGGCTGCCCAGCTGGGCGCGCATCCTCCGTATGGCTCGCAGCGAAATTTCGGTGCCAGCAGTCTCGAATGGTGTTGGGTGGCTTATGGACGGTTCCATCTCTACCTGCATGGGGCGCAAAAACTCTGGGATTATGCCGCGGGCAGTTTGATCTTGAGCGAAGCCGGTGGCCGTGCCTGCACGCTGGACGGGGAAGATGTCTTCTGCCTCGGCGTGGCAACACGCTCTGTAGTGGCGGCGGCCTCGCCGTCATTGTTTTCGGAATGGAAGGGGTGGATCGACCATAACTGGAATATGTCGGGCCGGTAGCGGCAACGCTATTTTTCCGCGCAGTGAAATAACCGCGGCTATTGCCCAAAAACGGTGCGTGAGGGAAAATGCGCGCGATTCAGGCGTGCCGCCAGGACCCCAAGTCATTGCAGCCATACAAGGTAACGGCAATCCAGCTGAATGATTCATCGGTAACGTCCAGGTTCCCGCTCCCGATGGCGGTTACTCAAGCCATTCTTGCCGAGGAATTAATTGCCCGGCAGGAGCGGCGCGCCGGTTCGTTGCCAATTAAACGTTGACCGGCGTCTGGACAGGCCGCTTGAATAAAAATGGATTACTCCCTGACTATCGATACCCAGGCGCCCATGGCGACAGGAATCAGCCACTCATGAAACGGCGCATGCTGGCGAATGCCCTGCGCGCGCTTTCCATGGACGCGGTGCAGAAAGCGAATTCCGGCCATCCCGGCGCTCCCATGGGCATGGCCGATATCGCCGAAGTGCTATGGAACGACTACCTGAAGCACAATCCCGCCAATCCAAACTGGGTCGACCGCGATCGTTTTGTCCTGTCCAACGGTCATGGTTCCATGCTGCTTTACAGTTTGTTGCATTTAACGGGATATGACCTGCCCTTGGAAGAAATCAGGAATTTCCGTCAACTCCATTCCATGACGCCGGGCCACCCCGAATACGGCTGCGCGCCGGGCGTTGAAACCACGACCGGTCCCCTGGGTCAGGGACTGGCCAACGGCGTGGGGATGGCGCTGGCTGAGAAAATTCTCGCGGCCCAGTTCAATCGGGACGGGCACCGGATCGTGGATCATCATACCTACGTGTTTCTCGGCGACGGCTGTCTCATGGAGGGCATCTCGCACGAAGCCTGTTCGCTGGCAGGCACCCAGGGACTGGGTAAACTCATTGCCTTCTACGATGACAACGGCATCTCCATCGACGGCGAGGTGCGCGGCTGGTTTACCGACGATACACCCCGGCGTTTTGAGGCCTACGGCTGGCACGTGGTTCCGAAGGTGGATGGCCATGATGCCGCGGCAGTGAAGCAAGCCATTGAATCCGCGCGTCAGGTTACCGACAAACCGTCATTGATCTGTTGCCAAACGATCATCGGTTGGGGGGCCCCCAACAAGCAGGGCAAGGAGGAATGTCACGGCGCGGCGCTCGGCGAAGCCGAAGTGGCGGCGACCCGTGAGAACATCGGCTGGAAACACGCGCCCTTTGTGATACCGGCAGAGATCTATGGCGCGTGGGACGCCCGCGCCAAGGGAGCGCAGGCGGAGAAAACCTGGAACGAAAGATTCATTGCCTACGAAAAGGCCTATCCGGAACTGGCGGCTGAATTCAACCGGCGCCAGAACGGCGCATTGCCGGAAAACTGGAAATCGAAGGTGGAGGCATTCATCCTGTCGGTGGATGCGAAAGCCGAAAACATCGCGTCGCGCAAGGCATCGCAGAATGCCCTGAACGGTTATGGTCCGCTGCTGCCGGAATTGCTGGGCGGCTCGGCGGATCTCACCGGGTCGAATTTGACCCTTTGGAACGGCTCGAAGGCATTAAACAAAACCGTGGCCAATGCCAATTACATTCATTACGGTGTGCGCGAATTCGGCATGTCCGCCATTCTGAACGGCATCGCCTTGCACCGCGGCTTTATCCCGTATGGCGCGACTTTCCTCATCTTTTCGGATTACGCGCGCAATGCGCTGCGGCTGGCGGCGCTGATGAAAATCCGCACGCTGTTTGTCTATACCCACGATTCCATCGGCTTGGGCGAGGACGGCCCGACCCATCAAGCGGTGGAACAACTCGCGACTTTGCGACTCATACCTAATATGTCTGTGTGGCGCCCGTGTGACGCCGTCGAAACCGCGGTGGCGTGGAAACTGGCCATTGAGCGGAAACAGAGTCCAACCTGCCTGGTCTTCTCGCGCCAGAATCTGGCGCATCAGCAACGGTCACCGGCACAAATCGCCGCGATAGCGCGGGGTGGTTATATAATCTCCGAGGCTGAAGGCGGCACACCGCAGGCCGTGCTGCTGGCGACGGGTTCCGAGGTCGGCTGTACCATGGAAGCCCAGAAACTGCTCGCCATGAGGGGCATCAAGGTGCGCGTCGTCTCCATCCCGTCCACCGATGTCTTCGATTCCCAAGCAGCCGCTTACCGCGACAATGTTCTGCCGAAAGACATCAGACGGGTGGCCGTTGAGGCAGGCGTCACCGATGGCTGGTACAAGCATGTCGGCGAGCAGGGGCGGATCGTGGGTTTGAACCGGTTTGGCGAGTCCGCGCCGGGCGGGGTGCTGTTCAAGCACTTCGGCTTCACCGCTGAACACATCGCGAAAACTGTGGAAGCGATGCTTTAAATTTTTCTTGACCGCGGCATGACGTTGTAAACCCGGGTGATCGGACGCGACGTAATGACCGAAATGACCTCCGTGGCAACTGTAACTATAAACTTTCTGGAGATGCGAAATGGCAATCAAAGTCGCTATTAACGGATATGGCCGTATCGGCCGCAACGTCTTGCGGGCTTTCTACGAGTCCGGCCGCAAGGATATTCAGATCGTCGCGATCAATGATCTGGGAAACGCCGAGACCAACGCCCACCTGACCCGTTACGACACGGTGCATGGAAAATTCCCCGGCACGGTAACTGTCGAAGGCGACCGGCTGGTCGTAAACGGCGACAAGATCCGCGCCTGCGCCGAACGCGAGCCCGCGAAGTTGCCCTGGAAGGAACTGGGGGTGGACGTGGTGCTCGAGTGCACCGGAATATTCCGGACCAAAACCAAGTGTCAGCCGCATCTCGCGGCCGGGGCGAAAAAGGTAATCATTTCCGCGCCGGCGGACAAGAACGAGTGCGATGCCACGATTGTCTATGGCGTCAATCACAAAACACTCAAATCCGTCCACAGCGTGATCTCGAATGCCTCGTGCACCACCAACTGCCTGGTCCCGCTGGTGAAGCCGTTGCACGAGAAAATCGGAGTCGTGAGCGGGCTGATGACCACGGTGCATTCCTATACCAACGATCAGGTGTTGAGCGACGTGTACCACAGCGACCTGTATCGCGCGCGCGCCGCGGCGCACAACATGATTCCCACCAAGACCGGCGCCGCCCAGGCGGTGGGTCTGGTGATGCCGGAACTTGACGGCAAGCTTTCAGGTTTTGCCATTCGTGTTCCGATCATCAACGTTTCGGTGGTGGATTTGACGTTCATCGCCCAGCGCGCCACCAATAACGATGAAGTCAATCGCATCATGAAAGCCGCCGCCGATGGCGAATTGAAAGGCATTCTGGCCTACAATGACCAGCCGCTCGTTTCCAGCGACTTCAACCATACCGCCGTGTCTGCCACCTTCGATGCGCCCCAGACCAAGGTCATCGGCAATCTGGTCAAGGTACTGAGCTGGTATGACAATGAATGGGGTTTCAGCAACCGCATGCTGGATACCACCGTGGCGTTGATGAATGCGAAATAAGTTGCAAGTGACAAGTGACAAGTAGCAAGTTCATTGCTACTTGCCACCTGAAGGGGCGCATGACGCCCTACTCTTGCTACTTGCTACTCAAGAAAAAGCTCGATTCACGGGCATCGTCATCGGCGAAATAAATTATGAAGAGTTGTTAATGCCTGTAATAAAAATGACCGAGCTCAACCTCGCCGGCAAGCGCGTGCTGATCCGTGCGGATCTCAACGTGCCGGTGAAGGACGGGCGGATCACCAGCGACAAGCGCCTGCGCGCTTCACTGGCGTCAACCGAATACGCCATGCAGGCCGGCGCCAAGGTGATGTTGATGTCGCATCTGGGCCGACCCAATGAAGGAGAGTACAGCGAGGAAAATTCGCTGCAACCCGTCGCCGAGGCGTTTTCAAAACTGCTCGGCAGAAAGGTACCGCTGGTGAAGGACTATCTCGACACCGCTCCGCGTATGGAAAATGGCGAAGTGGTGATGCTTGAAAATGTCCGCTTCAACGAGGGCGAGAAAAAAAACGACGAAGCATTGTCAAGGCAATATGCCGCGTTGTGCGATATATTCGTGATGGATGCCTTCGGCACGGCACACCGCGCCCAGGCCTCCACGCACGGCGTGGGTCTGCTGGCGCCCGTCGCCTGCGCCGGGATATTGCTGGCCGCGGAACTGGAGGCGCTGGGCCAGGCGCTCGCCGACCCGAAGCGGCCGCTCGTGGCCATCGTGGGCGGATCTAAAGTGTCCACCAAGCTGACCGTTCTCGAATCGCTTTCGAGAAAGGTCGATCAGCTGATCGTCGGCGGCGGAATCGCGAATACCTTTATCGCGGCGGCCGGCCACCGGGTGGGCAAGTCGCTGTACGAACCGGAACTCGTGGACACCGCCAGGAGACTGATGGCCGAGGCCGAATCGCGCGGCGCCCGTATTCCCATCCCGAGCGACGTGGTTTGTGGCAAGGAACTGGCGGAAACCACCCCGGCGACGCACAAGCCGGTCACCGAGGTGGCCGACGACGACATGATCCTCGATATCGGTCCTGAAACGGCGAAACACTTCGCGGAGATGTTGAAACAGGCGGGCACGATCATCTGGAACGGTCCGGTCGGCGTGTTCGAGTTCGATCAATTCGCCGAAGGCACCCGGGTGCTGTCGCTGGCCATTGCGGAGAGCCCGGCTTTTTCCATCGCCGGCGGCGGCGATACCCTGGCCGCCGTGGCCAAGTATAAAATCGGCGGAATGATTTCATATATTTCCACCGGCGGTGGAGCGTTTCTTGAATTTCTCGAGGGCAAGAAATTACCCGCGGTGGCCATGCTTGAAGCGCGGGCAAAAAAATAACTTAAACCGAATTCACGCGCGATTCTGCCGCGCTTTTTATTTTTGATAGGAGTCAACATTGCTGCGTCGAACGAAAATTGTCGCCACACTGGGCCCCGCCACGGACGATCCTAAAGTTATCGGCAAACTGATCGATGCTGGTCTGGACGTGGCGCGCCTCAACTTCTCACACGGTACCCACGAGGTTCATGTCAATCGCGCCAGGGTTGCGCGTGAATCCGCCGAAGCGCGGGGCCGAACGGTCGGCGTGCTGGTCGATTTGCAGGGACCGAAAATCCGCGTCGGCAAGTTCAAGGAGGGCGGCGTCGTACTGGAGGAGGGAGCCACTTTTATTATCGACACTGATTTTCCTCTTGACGGGGGGACAGTGGAGCGTGTCGGAACCACGTACAAGACTCTGCCGCAGGATGTCGTTCCCGGCAGTATCCTGCTGCTCGATGACGGGCGCATCTCGCTGCAGGTTGAAAAGGTGGAAGGTACCAGGGTCATATGCCGGGTGGTTGTCGGCGGTCACCTGACCGACAACAAAGGCATTAATCGCCAGGGCGGTGGCCTGTCCGCGGCGGCGCTCACCGATGCGGATCGTGAGGCCATCAAAGTGGCGGCTGCCATCAAGGCGGATTATCTGGCCGTGTCTTTTCCATCCCGCGCAGAGGATGTGGAGGAGGCGCGACGTCTGTTTCACGATGCGGGGGGGCACGGGGGGATCGTTTCCAAGATCGAGCGCGCCGAAGCGATCGAGAATATCGAAGAGATTGTGCGCGCCTCGGACGTGATCATGATTGCGCGCGGCGATCTGGCGGTCGAGATCGGCGATGCCGCGGTGCCGCCGATCCAGAAGCGCATCATTCGCATGGCGCGCAAGCTCAACAAGATCACCATCACCGCCACCCAGATGATGGAATCCATGATCGAGAATTCGCTGCCGACGCGTGCCGAAGTTTCCGACGTGGCCAATGCCGTGCTGGACGGCACGGATGCCGTGATGCTGTCGGCCGAGACCGCGGTCGGCAAGCACCCGGTCGCCGCGGTGGCGGCCATGGATCGGGTCTGCCGCGTGGCGGAGATGGAGGAAGAAGCCACCCACTCGGAACATCGCATGAGCGTAACGTTTGAGCGCGTCGACGAGGCGATCGCGATGGCGACCATGTATACGGCCAATCATCTCGACGTAAAGGCCATCATCGCGCTCACCGAATCCGGCGGGACGCCGTTATGGATGTCGCGCATCAGTTCCGGTGTTCCCATTTATGCCTTGACGCGCCAACTGGAGACAGGCAGAAAGATGAGTCTCTTTCGCGGCGTTTGCCCCGTGGTGTTCGATCCGGGAACATCCGATCACGCGATAATAAACCAGGAAGCCGTCGAGGAACTGCGCCGACGCGGCGCGGTGCGTGATGGGGATCAGGTTATCATCACCAAAGGCGATTTGTCGGGCATCATGGGTGGCACCAATACGATGAAGATCGTCACAGTGAGCAAGCTGCCCGCTGCCTGATTTTTCGGAATAATCTTTCATTCACTTTTTTGGGGGCTCATGGTTTTAATCACGCTGCGCCAGCTTCTGGACCATGCCGCCGAGCGGGATTACGGGGTCCCGGCGTTCAACGTCAACGATCTCGAACAAATGCGCGCCATCATGGAAGCGCCCATGCTTGCACATGGCGTCCACCGGCGCGGTGCGCCAGTTCCCGGCCGGGAACAAGAAAGAATTCGACCCGCGCAAATGGCTTGCCGTCGCGACCAAAGCCATGAAAGAAATCTGCAAGGCGCGCTATGAGTCTTTTGGCTGCGCCGGACAGGCCTCGAAAATCAGGGCGTTTTCGCTCGATGCCATGACCAACCGCTATGCCAAGGGCGAGGTTGTGTCGAGTAGTCAATAACTAAGGGGCGGGCGACCGCCCCTAAGTTGTTTGCAGAACCTGTGTAATGTCGTCACGTCCCACGGCGGACGTTGGGTTCTGTAAGCAAGCAACACCCGCGACGCATCCTGCCGAAAGCGTACGCCCCATCTGACCACTATATCTTGAGTTGACTCAGTGTAGTCTACACAATATATTGTGTTTTCTTGGTGCCTCGGGTGTTATACCTGAGGCGTAGAAAGGGAATCCGGTGTAAATCCGGAACGGTCCCGCCGCGGTAACGGGGACAGGCTGCCGCACACGCCACTGGGTTTAAACCTGGGAAGGCGCAGCAGCCGCGACGCAAGACCGTTTTGCGTCGCCACCCGAAGTCCGAAGACCTGCCAAGCACAGCACACCTCGCAATCGATCGGCTGGTGACCCTCCGGGGTTTGTATAAGCCGGTTCTGGCTACGAGAGTCCTCGTGGATTGGGACTTCGGGATGACCACGAAACTAGGTTCCGCCTCGCGGTTTTCGTGTTTGCCTAATGCCTCCTCCCTGGGACTGGTGCTGCCGGCTCAACGCTCACCCGAGGAGGAATGTATGCACGCCACATCCGTCGCTTCGCCGTCGCCACCCGTTCGCACACCACCGTTCACCGACAGCCCGGCGCTGCCCGTACCGAACAACCTGCATGTCATCCGGCGCAACGGCGCGGCCGCGCATTTTGACGCCAACAAGATCGCCGTGGCGATCAGCAAGGCGTTTCTCGCCGCCGAGGGCGGCACGTCCGCGGCCTCGGCGCGCGTGCGCGAAATCGTCGCCGGTCTGACGCGGCAGGTAGTGCAGGCACTCACCCGCCGCCTTCCAGGCGGCGGCACGCTGCACATCGAGGACATCCAGGACCAAGTCGAGTTGGCGTTGATGCGCAACGGCCACCACGAGGTAGCGCGCCGTTACGTGCTCTATCGCGAAAAACGTGCGCACGCACGCGCCGCCGAACAACCGCCCGAACCGCCGGCGCCCGGCCTCAACGTGCGCACAGCGAACGGCGAACTGCGTCCGCTCGACCGTAACCGCCTGGCGACGGTCGTGCGCGAAGCCTGCGCCTGCTTGAACGAAGTCGACGCCGAACGGGTGTTGCACGCCACCCTCAAGAACCTGTTCGACGGCGTGGACGAAGGCGACGTGATGCAATCGGCGATTTTATCCGCGCGCGCACTGATCGAGACCGAGCCAGATTACACCTACGTCACCGCGCGCCTGCTGCTCGACACCTTGCGTCACGAGGTGCTGGGCGACGCGGCGACGCACGCGCAGATGCGTACCCGCTATGCCGAATATTTCGACCGATTCGTGCGCACGGGCGTCGAGGCCGAACTGCTCGACCCGCGTCTCGCCGAATTCGATCTGGCGCGCCTGGGCGCGGCGCTGAACCCCGACCGCGATCTGGCGTTCACGTATCTCGGCCTGCAAACCCTGTACGACCGTTATTTCTTGCACATCCGGGATCGGCGCATCGAATTGCCGCAAGCGTTCTGGATGCGCGTGGCCATGGGGCTCGCGCTCAACGAGATTGACCGCGAGTCGCGCGCGATTCAGTTCTACGAGGTACTGTCGAGCTTCGACTTCGTGTCCTCGACGCCGACGTTGTTCAACGCCGGCACGCTGCGCTCGCAGTTGTCATCGTGCTACCTCACCACCGTAGCCGACGATCTCGACAGTATTTACGGCGCGATCAAGGACAACGCGCTGTTGTCGAAGTATGCCGGGGGCCTCGGCAACGATTGGACGCGCGTGCGCGCGCTCGGCTCGTGGATCAAGGGCACCAACGGCCGCTCGCAGGGCGTGATTCCGTTCCTTAAAGTCGCCAACGACACCGCGGTCGCGGTCAACCAGGGCGGCCGGCGCAATGGGGCGGTGTGCGCGTATCTCGAAACCTGGCATCTCGACATCGAAGAATTCCTGGAACTGCGTAAGAACACCGGCGACGACCGTCGTCGCACGCACGACATGAACACCGCCAACTGGATTCCCGATCTGTTCATGCAGCGCGTGCGCGAGAGAGGCGAGTGGACGTTGTTCTCGCCGTCCGACGCGCCCGACCTGCATGATCGCTACGGCCAGGCATTCACCGAGGCCTATCTGGGTTACGAACAAAAGGCCGCGAGCGGCGAGCTGAAACTGTTCAAGAAGATCCGCGCACAGGACTTGTGGCGCAAGATGCTCACCATGCTGTTCGAAACCGGGCACCCGTGGTTGACGTTCAAGGACCCGTGCAATGTACGCAGCCCGCAGCAGCACGCGGGCGTGGTGCATAGCTCGAACTTATGCACGGAAATAACCCTGAATACCTCGGACGAAGAGATCGCGGTGTGCAACCTCGGCTCGATCAACCTGGTGCGGCACCTGGATCCGAACAGCGGCCTGGACTTCGACAAAGTGGGCCGCACGGTGCGCATCGCCCTGCGCATGCTGGATAACGTCATCGACATAAATTACTACGCGGTGCCGCAGGCGCGCGCCTCCAACTTGCGGCACCGTCCGGTCGGCCTCGGGCTCATGGGTTTCCAGGACGCGCTGTTCAAGCGGCGCATCCCCTATGCCTCCGACGCGGCGGTGGAATTCGCCGACGAAACCATGGAGGCGATCGGCTATCACGCCATCCTCGCCTCGACCGAGCTGGCGGCCGAGCGCGGGACGTACCCGAGCTACGCCGGCTCGCTGTGGAGCCAGGGCATTCTGCCGATCGACAGCATCGGGCTGTTGGCCGCGCAGCGCGCCGCGTGGGACGGCGCGTTACGGATGGACCGCGGCACGCGGCTCGATTGGCAACCGGTGCGCGAGGCCATCGTCCGGCACGGCATGCGCAATTCCAATTGCCTGGCGATCGCGCCGACCGCGACCATCTCAAACATCGCCGGGGTCGGTCAGAGCATCGAGCCGACGTATCAAAACCTGTTCGTGAAATCCAATCTCTCGGGCGAGTTCACGGTATTGAACGAGTACCTGGTGCGCGACCTGAAGGTGCGCGGGTTGTGGGACGCGGTGATGGTCAACGACCTCAAGTACTTCGACGGGCGCGTCGCGCCGATCGATCGCATCCCGGAAGACCTTAAGGCGCTTTATGCCACGGCCTTCGAAATCGAGCCCGCGTGGTTGATCGAGTGCGCGTCGCGCCGGCAAAAGTGGATAGACCAGGCGCAAAGCCTCAATTTGTACATGGACGAGCCCTCGGGCAAGAAGCTGTCCGAGATGTATCTGTTGGCGTGGGAGCAGGGTCTGAAGACGACATACTACCTGCGCACGCTGGGCGCCACCGCGGCGGAAAAATCCACCATCGCCGACGGCGCGCTAAACGCTGTACCAGGGGACGCCGCGCCGAAGGCGTGCGCCCTCGACGATCCCCATTGCGAATCCTGTCAGTAATACCACTCGGAGGAATACAACATGCTGACGTTTGACGATGCCATTCCCGCCGCGCCCAAGGGCGCCGGCTTGCAGCCCAACCCCAACCTGCCCGCGTTCGCTCGGAACAATAACGGGGAGAACCTCGGGCGCGTTCGCGTGGAGGACAAGCGCATCATCAATTGCCAAGCGGACGTAAACCAACTGGTGCCGTTCAAGTACAAATGGGCGTGGGAGAAGTACCTCGCCGCCTGCGCCAACCACTGGATGCCGCAGGAGATCAACATGAGCCGCGACATCGCGTTGTGGAAAAGCGCGAACGGGCTGACGGAAGACGAGCGGCGCCTGGTCAAGCGCAACCTCGGCTTTTTCGTCACCGCCGATTCGCTCGCCGCCAACAACATCGTGCTCGGCACCTATCGCCATATCACCAATCCAGAGTGTCGCCAATACCTGCTGCGCCAGGCGTTCGAGGAGGCGATCCACACCCATGCCTATCAGTACATCGTCGAAAGCCTGGGGCTGGACGAGGGTGAGATCTTCAACTCCTATCATGAAATCCCCAGCATCCGCGCCAAGGACGAATTTCTGCTCGAATTCATTCAAACGCTGACTGATCCCGACTTTCACACCGGCACGCCCGAGAACGACCAGAAATTGCTGCGCGCGTTGATCGGCTTCGCCGTGATCATGGAGGGGTTGTTCTTCTACGTCGGTTTCGTGCAGATCCTGGCGCTCGGCCGCCAGAACAAGATGACCGGCGCGGCGGAGCAGTATCAGTACATCCTGCGCGATGAGTCCATGCACTTGAACTTCGGCGTCGACGTCATCAACCAGATCAAACTGGAAAACCCGCACCTGTGGAGCGAGTCGTTCCAGCAAGAAGCGATCGGGTTGATCCGCAAGGGCGTCGAACTGGAACACCGCTACGCCGTCGACACCCTGCCGCGCGGCGTGTTAGGACTCAACGTCACCATGTTCGACGACTACCTCAAGTTCATCGTCAACCGCCGCTGCCAGCAGATCGGCCTGCCGGTGCAGTATCAAGGGATCACCAATCCTTTCCCATGGATGAGCGAGATGCTGGATCTGAAAAAAGAGAAAAACTTCTTCGAGACCCGCGTCATCGAGTATCAAACCGGCGGTGCACTGAGCTGGGACTAACCGCACAATGCGCACGCCGGGCCCAACGAGCCTGGCGTGCACCCCGGTCCATTAGTTTTCGGCTTGCGGGGGCGCTGTTCGCAACACCCGCGCCGCCGCCACCATGTTGGCGAGCGCCGCTTCGACCTCCGGCCAGCCGCGTGTCTTCAAACCGCAATCGGGATTGACCCACAGTTGCTCGGGCGGCAGCACGCGGCGCGCTTTACGCATCAGCCGCACCATCTCGTCCGTGTCCGGCACGCGCGGGCTGTGGATATCGTAGACGCCCGGGCCGATCTCATTCGGATATTTAAAGTTGACGAAGGCATCGAGCAATTCCATGTCCGAGCGTGACGTTTCGATGGTAATGACGTCGGCGTCCATCGCCGCGACCGCCTCGATGATGTCGTTGAACTCGGCGTAGCACATGTGAGTGTGGGTCTGGGTATCGTCGCGTACGCCGCTCGCGGCGATGCGGAACGCGCGAACTGCCCAGGCGAGATAGACCGGACGGTCGGCAGCGCGCAACGGCAGGCCTTCGCGCAGCGCCGGCTCGTCGATTTGGATGATCTTGATACCGGCCGCTTCCAGGTCCCGCACCTCATCGCGGATAGCGAGTGCGATTTGCAACGCGGTGTCGGCGCGCGGCTGGTCGTCGCGCACGAACGACCACTGCAAGATGGTCACGGGGCCGGTGAGCATGCCCTTCATGGGTTTGCGGGTGAGCGACTGCGCGTACACGGCCCACTCGACTGTCATCGGCCCAGGGCGCGACACGTCGCCGTAGACGATTGGCGGCTTGACGTAGCGCGAGCCGTAGCTCTGCACCCAGCCATGGCGGGTGAAGGCAAAGCCCTCGAGCTGCTCGCCGAAATACTCGACCATGTCGTTGCGCTCGGCCTCGCCGTGCACCAGCACATCGAGGCCGATCTGTTCCTGTTTGCTCACGGCGAGCGCGATCTCGGCGCACATCTTTTCTTTGTATTGCGCTTCGCTCAAGCGCCCGGCCTTGAAGTCGCGCCGCGGGGCGCGGATGTCCGCGGTCTGTGGGAATGAGCCGATGGTGGTGGTTGGGTACGGCGGTAGCTTGAGGCGCTGCTGCTGCGCCGCGTGCCGTTGCGCAAAGGGACTCGTGCGGTGCTCATCTTTAGCGGCCAGGGAAGCCGCGCGCTGTCGCACCCGCGGGTTGCGTATGCGCACCGAGCTTAGGCGTGTCCGGCGCGCGGCGCGGACCGCCTCCATCTCCTCGAGCACGCTGTTCGCGCCGTTTTCGAGCGCCGCCTTGAGCACGCTCAGCTCGTTCATTTTCTGCGTCGCAAAGGCGAGCCAGTATTTTAGTTCCGCATCGAGTTTGTCCTCGCGCTCGAGGTCCACCGGCACGTGCAGCAGCGAACAGCTCGGGGCGAGCCACAAGCGTTCGCCGAGCACGTCCGCGGCACGCCTCAAGATCGCCAGAGCGTGATCGAGATCGACGCGCCAGATATTGCGCCCGTCGATCACTCCGAGAGAGAGGATCTTGTTCGTTGGCAGCTCCGCGAGCACCGCGTCGAGTTGGCTCGCGCCGCGCGCGAGATCGATGTGTAGCCCGGCTACCGGCAGGCGACAGGCTATGGCGATGTTGGCGCCCAAGCTTTCGAAATACGTGACGATCAGAAGTTTTACCGGCGTATCTCGCAGCGCTTCATAGGTGCGGGTGTAGGCCGCGCGCCATTTTTCCGGCAAGTCCAATACCAGCGCCGGCTCGTCTACCTGCACCCATGCCACGCCCATGGCGCCGAGGCGCGCAAGAATTTCCCGATACACCGGCAGCAGGCGATCGAGCAGATCGAGACGATCGAAATCGCCTCCCTTGGCTTTGCCGAGCCACAGATAGGTGAGTGGGCCGACCAACGCCGGTTTGACGCGGTAACCCAGTGCCTTGGCCTCGGCGACCTCGTCGAACAGCCGGTGGGAGGCCAGGCAAAAGCCCTGGTCCGGCTGAAACTCCGGGACAATATAGTGATAGTTGGTATCGAACCACTTGGTCATCTCGCAGGCATGCGTGGCCTTGCCGCTAGGTGCGGTACCACGCGCCATGCGGAAATAGGTGTCGAGATCGACGTCTCCGCCCGGCCATTCAAAACGCGGCGGCACGGCGCCGAGCGTCGCACTCATGTCGAGCACCTGGTCATAGAACGAGAAGTCGCCCGCCGTAACGAAATCTAGACCCACGTCCCTTTGTTGCCGCCAATGGCGTGCGCGCAGTTCGCGTCCGGTCTGTACCAGCTCCGCCCGCGGACTCTCGCCCTTCCAGTAACTCTCCACAGCGGTTTTGAGTTCACGTCCCGCGCCGATGCGCGGGAAACCCAGAATATGTACCGTCGTCATGATTGCTCCGTTTGCCCGGGTCTCGCCGGGAGAGTTAAAGAAAAAACAGCTCGGGGTCGAAGCGGAAAGAGGAGCGGCGGACGACAACGCGCATTCCCCAACAACGGGTAATTACGTGGCGACGTCCTGACATCCCAATTCACGAGGATCGCAGGCTGTGTTGGCGCTTTGGCAGGTCTTCGGACTTCGGGTGTGACGCCGATGGCGTCACCGCTGACACGCCTTCCCGGGTCTAGCCCAGTGGCGTTTGTGGCAGCCTGTCCCCGTTACCGCGGCGGGACCGTTCCGGATTGACACCGGATTCCCTCTTACCTCCGCCCGTGAAGGCGGAACCAAGCAAGCACAGACTAACCGCCCGACGATAGGCGGTCAATGAGTGTGCGTCATTCTTGATTCCGGGGGACAAACCTTCTTCGGTAGCTTGCCGTCGCGACCAAAGCCATGAAAGAAATCTGCAAGGCGCGCTATGAGTCTTTTGGCTGCGCCGGACAGGCCTCGAAAATCAGGGCGTTTTCGCTCGATGCCATGACCAACCGCTATGCCAAGGGCGAGCTGGAACCATGTGTGAACTGTGCCAATCCGTCACACACACGCAAGCACATCGACAGCCGGATCAGTGACGGCGGGCCTTCGCGGATTTCCCCTGTGAACGCTTCATGTCCCGCGTTGCGGTGTGTGTTTCTTCGAGAATGAAAATTTTAAACGCCTGAGCGGCGGCCGAGAGGCGTTTGCCACGCCGGTGTACGACATACCAGTGGCGTATGATCGGTAAGTCCCGGATATCGAGCACCACGAGGCGTTTCAGCGCCAGCTCCTGATCGATGGTCGCACGTGACAGCAACCCAAGGCCCAACCCCGCTTGCACACCTTGCTTGATGGCTTCGTTACTGCCAGCTTCCATGCCGGTCTTGATCCGCACGCCGTGTTCGCTGAAGAAACGTTCCATGGCGCTGCGGGTGCCCGATCCCGGCTCGCGGACGAGAAACACCGTGTCTTGCAACCGCGTCAGCGGAATCCGCTTTTCCCGCGCCAGCGGATGATTCGGCGTAGCGACAATCACCAGCCGGTTTTCCATGAAGGCATGCGCTTCGACGTCGAGCCCGTCAGGCGGCTGTCCCATGATGACGAGATCCACCGTGTTTTCGGCAAGCTGGCGCAAGAGCGTCTCGCGGTTGGTGACTTCGAGGCTGATCGTTACCTGCGGATAGCGGCGAGAATACTCCCCGAGCAGCGCCGGGATGAAGTAATTTGCCGTTGAAGCGACCGAGAGACGCAGCCGTCCACCGCTCAAGCCTTTGAGGTGGTTCAGCACCGTCTCAAGCTCATCGAGCTGCAGGTGAATGGCGCGCGCGTACGTCAATGCCTCGCGTCCCGCTTCGGTGAGGTGTATGCGTTTTCCAAGCTGCTCAAACAGGGGGACGCCCAGCGCCTCCTCGAGTTGTCGTACCTGCATGGACACGGCGGGTTGAGTCAGAAACAACTCCCGGGCGGCGCGGGTATAATTCAGATGCCGTGCCACGGTTTCGAAAACCTTGAGTTGCCGCAGTGTAAGGTGCAAAGAACCCCCAGCGATTTATCATAAGTAATAGCTTATTATAAACACAAAATATCATGAATGTTATTTATGGCAAGACAGGGCTACGCTGTGTTGTGTCCTGCCGGCCCCACGGGTCGGAGGGCAATTTGAAACTCCACATCGCATGGCCATTATTCAGCGAGGGAAGTGTATGGCGGGCAAAATGAAAACTTACCAGGCGGGCGTCAAAGCGTATCGCGAGACCTATTGGGAGCCGGACTACAGGACACGGGACACCGACATCCTGGCGTGCTTCAAGATCACCCCGCAGTCGGGGGTAGCGCGTGAAGAGGCGGCGGCCGCCGTGGCCGCCGAGTCTTCCACCGGTACCTGGACCACGGTGTGGACGGATTTACTGACCGACCTGGAACATTACAAGGGGCGCGCCTACCGGATCGAGGATGTCCCGGGCGATGACACCTGCTGTTACGCCTTCGTCGCGTATCCCATCGATCTGTTCGAGGAAGGCTCGGTGGTGAACGTGTTCACTTCGCTGGTCGGCAACGTGTTCGGCTTCAAAGCCATCCGCGCGCTGCGTCTCGAGGATGTGCGGTTCCCGTTGGCCTATGTCATGACCTGCGGCGGTCCGCCGCACGGTATCCAGGTTGAACGCGACAAATTGAACAAGTACGGCCGTCCGCTGCTCGGTTGCACCATCAAGCCCAAGCTCGGGTTGTCGGCGAAAAATTACGGCCGCGCGGTGTACGAATGCCTGCGCGGCGGCCTGGATTTCACCAAGGACGATGAAAACGTCAACAGCCAGCCGTTCATGCGCTGGCGGCATCGTTTCGAGTTCGTCATGGAAGCAGTCCGCCAGGCCGAGCAGGAAACCGGCGAGCGCAAGGGCCATTATCTGAACTGCACGGCGCCGACTCCGGAAGCGATGTACCAACGCGCGGAATACGCCAGGCAGCTGGGCGCGCCGATCATCATGCACGATTATCTGACCGGAGGATTTTGCGCCAACACCGGACTCGCCAACTGGTGCCGCGAGCATGGCGTGCTGCTGCACGTTCACCGCGCCATGCACGCGGTGCTCGACCGCAATCCGCACCACGGCATCCATTTCCGGGTCTTGGCGAAGGCCCTGCGTCTCTCCGGCGGCGATCACCTGCATACCGGAACGGTGGTGGGCAAGCTCGAGGGCGATCGAGCCTCCACGCTGGGGTGGATCGACCTGCTGCGTGAAAAATACATCGAGGAAGACCGTCGCCGCGGAATTTTCTTCGACCAGGATTGGGGCACGATGCCGGGAGTGTTCGCGGTTGCCTCCGGCGGCATCCATGTGTGGCACATGCCGGCCCTGTTGGCGATCTTCGGTGACGATGCGGTTTTCCAGTTCGGCGGCGGCACGCTCGGCCACCCGTGGGGAAACGCCGCCGGCGCGACCGCGAACCGGGTGGCGCTTGAGGCCTGCGTGGCCGCGCGCAACGAGGGGCGTGCCGTCGAAAAGGAGGGCAAGGAGATTCTCACCGTGGCCGCGCGATCCTGTGCCGAGCTCAAGGCCGCCATGGATACGTGGAAAGAAATCAAATTCGAGTTCGACACCGTCGACAAGCTCGATGTGGCATGAACTTTCGATTGAGGAATCCGTGGTGCGCGAAATCAATGACTCCAACTCCAATCTCACCGATTCATCCGCCAGGAGATTCGAGACATTTTCATATTTGCCGGCGCTGACGACGAATGCAATCCGCAAGCAGGTAGAATACATCGTCAGGCGCGGTTGGGATCCGGCCATAGAGCATGCCAAGCCGGAAAATGCCCGCGAACGCTACTGGTCCATGTGGAAGCTGCCGCTGTTCGGCGAATCCGATGTCCAGAAGATTCTGTCCGAAGCCGAAGCCTGTCTGCGGGCTTACCCGGAAAATCACGTGCGCCTGGTGGGTTACGATCGGTACCGGCAGACGCAGGGCACCGCCATGGTGATCTTTCGCGGCGTGGCGGATTCCCGCGCGCGCTGATCGGAGATAGCTCCGGCACTCCGGGGCGCAGACCGTGTTCGGCTAACGAGGATACGGATTACCAGGGAGGCCAGTCACCACCACGCATGCGGTGAATTTGCGGTATATCGACATTTCAGAAGAAGTTTTTCCAGCGCCAAGCCACCTGGATTATAAAAGTCGAAAATCGCGCATTGGCGCATGTACCGTATATCGGTAGACTAGGCCTTACACTTGGGGAAAAATATACAAACCCACGGAAATGGTGTTCGATCTGGCACAGTGAAATGGCAGCCGTGCCGTGTAAGACCCAGGACGTAGTAATTGACTTTCTGCAGAAATTTAATTTAATTAGGAGGAATACTTTATGACTTTCACCGCACTTCGTGCATTCGGACTTCCAGCGGCATTGTTCGCCCTTGTTCTCGGGGCTGGCTGCGCCTCAACACCCACGGATGACTCGGGAAAATTGGCGCAAGACGCCATGAACAGGGCGGATGAAGCGAACCGCGCCGCCTTGGACGCGGCCGCCCTCGCCCGTTCGGCGAAAGAAGAAGCCGCCGCTGCCCGTGCCGCCGCCGAGGCCGCGCGCCGCGCGGCCGAAGAGGCCAAGGCCGCCGCCATGCAGACCAACGAAAAGATTGATCGCGCATTCAAGAAGTCGGTGCAAAAGTAAGTTAGTGCGAGATAGCCACGGGAACACCACGCGTCTCGACAGCCGCGTGGGTCACCCGCTCCCAGTCCACACGCGCTGATTGCCGGTTGGTGGCGTCGACCACCACGCGCGTCGCCGGAGTAAGGTTGCGACTCGCGCCGGTATCAAGCTTTTCAAGTGGCGGATGCGCTTCGAAGTAAAGCACGCCGCGATTCCAACCGGCCTTGTAAGGCTGATTGACGATCCGTACCGGCGTTCCTATTGGCACTTCACTGAACAGCAAGCGAATATCTTCCGGATACATCCGCACGCACCCGTGTGTCACGCGCATGCCAATTCCGTATGGCTTGTTCGTTCCATGAATGAAGTAACCCGGAATACCGAGTTGTATGGCATATTCTCCGAGCGGATTGTCGGGGCCGGGCGGGACCATGGCGGGCAGGTAATCTCCCTCCGCCGCATGTTCGGCCCTGACCGAGGCGGGAGGATACCATGGCGGATTAACGACCTTGGCCGTCACGCGTGTCAGCCCCAGGGGTGTTGACCAATCCATCCGGCCGATGCTCACGGGAAATGTCATGACCTTCGCCGGTTTTCCGTTTTGCGGTGGCGGGTAATAATAAATCCGCATCTCGGGGAGGTTGAGCACGATACCGCTCTGCGGCGTGTCCGGGAGAATATGCCACGTGGGAACGATGACGCCCGTTCCTTCGCCGGGCAGCCATGGGTCGACCCGCGGATTGGCGTGCACGATTTCGTTGAAACCGACGAAGTTAGCGCGGGCGATGTCGGACAGCGTGTCCTCCTGGTGCGCCCGCACCACCGTGATTTTACCCACGAGCCCGTTTTCCGCCGATGGTACGTCGAACATCTGCGCCGAAACCGCGTGGGTGGCAAAAACGCTCGCTAGCACGGTAATGATTATTTCGGCAACACGGTTAGCCGTGGCGCCCTTGTTTGGGAGTGCCCGCGAAATTTCGACTCGAGAGTCCGGGGACTTCGTTGTGTCCATGATGCAAGAATATTCCACTTCAGTTACCACATGCAAAACCGGTGGCTACGGTCTCCATTTCGGATCGCCGCGGCCAGGCGTGCCTTTGGAGTTCAAAACTTCATAACCGGATCATTATATGTGGATTACGCCAATATCTTGGTTCTCGTTGCCGGCGCCCTGACTACCCTGGCTTTCGTGCCACAAGTCCTTAAAACCCGGAAATCCAAGCATGCCGGAGGCACATCATTGACCGGCACTTGCTTATCGTCGCCACCGACCGGCTTTCCGCCTTCGATGCGGTACGGCCTGATGCTCATGCGGGGGTTCCTCCTTTCGTGGATAATTGTGTTTTTAGCGATCGCTCTTCGACGGCGATGGCCGCTGTTTCGGAGACAATAGAATAATGCAAGGAAATCCGCGAGGATCGGCCGCGTGGCTGGCGGAAAGAGGGCTGCTGTTGTTCATCGCGCTGCTGGTGCTGGTCGCGCTCGGTATCTTCACCACCACCCGGATCGTTCTGGCGCTCTACACGGGCATGGACAGCGTCCCGCTGTCCGGCTGGCCGCGTTTCCTGGCCGTGGGAGTGTGGTTCGACGTGGCCGTCCTGTGTTACCTGCTGGTGCCGTTCCTGTTGTACGAAGCCGCGTTCGGTAACCGCTGGCGCCCGGCGGGCTGGCAGCGCTGGGTGCGCTACGGGGTGTTCTGGTTTGTGACGGCGGCGCTGTTGTTCAATGCGCTGGCCGAACTGCTGTTCTGGATCGAGTTCGAAACCCGTTTCAATTTCATCGCGGTGGATTATCTCGTCTACACCCGCGAGGTGATCGGCAACATCCGCGAGTCTTATCCTGTTCTGCCTTTGCTGCTGGCGGTTGCCGTGCTGGCCGCCCTCTTGACCTGGGCGCTGCGCGGCCCGCTGGCGCTGGCGTTCAGCGTGCGTCTGGCGCGCGGCGCGCGCCGCCACCTGCTGCTGGCCGCGATACTCCTGCCGCTCGCCAGCGGTTTGTTCGCGAACATCGACCAGATGTACGGCCACGGAAATAATTTTGTCGAGGAGCTTTCCGGGAACGGTCTGTTTTCATTCGCTAGCGCGTTCCGGCGCAACGAGCTCGACTACGAGCGCTGGTATGCGACGATGCCGCAGGCGCGCGCGGACCGCATCTTGTATGACCTCGGCGTCGAGCGCGTGCCGCTTTCCGTCGTGCTTAAAAAGCGCCATTCGGTTCCCGAGGCACAGGAACCCACCCCCGATTTCCTGCTCCGGCGTCCGCGCCACGTGGTGCTGATCACGGTCGAAAGCCTGTCCGCGGAGTATCTCGGAGTCTACGGCTCGCGCCAGGGCCTGACGCCCCGGCTCGACGAGCTGGCGCGCCACGGCGTGCAGTTCGACCGGGTGCTGGCCACCGGCACGCGCACGGTGCGCGGTCTCGAGGCGCTGTCGCTCGGCACGCCGCCGGTGCCGGGGCAGGCCATCGTGCGCCGGCCCAGCAACGAGCATCTCATCACGATCGGCGAATTGCTCGAGCATCTGGGTTTTGCGACCTCTTTTGTGTACGGCGGTTACGGCTACTTCGACAACATGAACGCGTATTTCGCCGGCAACGACTACGTCACCCATGACCGCACGGATTTCCCGAAAGAATCGGTGACCTTCGAGAACGTCTGGGGCGTGGCCGACGAAGTTCTTTTCAACAACGCTTTACCCCTGCTCGACAAGGCCGGAAATAACGGCAAGCCGTTTTTCATGCACATCATGACCACCTCCAATCACCGTCCCTATACCTATCCGGACGGGCGCATCGACATTCCCTCGCCCGGCGGGCGTGAAGGCGCGGTCAAGTACACGGATTTCGCCATCGGCCAGTTCATCGAGCAGGCGCGGCGCCATCCCTGGTTCGACGACACGCTGTTCGTCGTCATTGCCGATCACTGCGCCTCGGTCTCCGGCAAGACCGAATTGCCGGTGGCGAAATACCATATCCCGCTCATTCTCTATGGACCCAAGATAGTCAGGCCCGGCCACTTTTCGCGCCTGGTCTCCCAGATCGACGTGCCGCCCACCATCTTCGCCATTCTCGGGGTGGAAGGCGACGATCATTATTTCGGCAATCCGGTTCACGAACAGGAGCTGACGGGAGAGCGGGCGTTCGTCAGCAATTACCAGTCGCTCGGTTACTACAAGCAGGACATCCTTACCGTGCTCAAGCCCAAGCGCAAAATCGAGAGTTTCAAAATCGATCCGAAAACACTGGAAGCAACGCCCATACCGATCAATGAAACGCTGCGCGATGAGGCCATCGCGTACTATCAGACGGCGTCCGCGGCGTTCAAGTACCGTAAACTCATGGCGCCGGGCTACTGACGTGCGCCAACCCGCGCGCCTGGCCACTGCCGTGTCACGGCCGCTGCGCGAACTGTGGTGGCTGGTCGGGGCCCTGGCGTTGATCATCCTGCTCGCGCGTCACACCCCGCTCGATCACGCGCTGACGGGGCTTTTCTATGATCCCGCCGCACGCCAGTTTCCGCTGCGCGACCAGCCCTTCTGGGCGGCGATCATGCATACGGGACTCAAGTACCTGAGTGTGGCCGTATGGTTCGCGCTCCTGCTGTGGTGGGTAAGCCTTCGACGTCGGCCTTCCCGGCAGCCGCTGCGCCGCGCCATCGGCTTTACACTCCCGGTTGCGTTGCTGGCCTCGCTCACCGTGTCATCCCTGCGCGCCCTTTCCGCGCACAGCTGCCCCTGGGAGTTGAACTTGTTTGGCGGAAGCGCCGACTATTTCCGGTTCTTCGATGCTGTGCCCCTGAATCCCGGCTCCGGACGCTGCGCCCCGAGCGGCCATGCCGCGTCCGGATTCGTCTGGCTCGCCGGTTATGTCGCATTGCGCGGTGTCGATCGCACGGCGGCGCTTTCCGCGCTGGCCTTCAGCCTGGTGCTGGGTGCCCTGACGGGGCTGACGCAGATCGTGCGCGGCGCGCATTTTCTTTCCCACGTGCTGTTGACGGCGTGGATATGCTTCGCCGTCGCCTGGTTGTGTGACACGGTGTACAAGATGTGGCGCAGGCATCGCGCAGGGTGACGCGACCCACGCGGCCGAAGACGCCGACGCGCGCGCCGCGGCCTGCGAGCGGGCGGCGATGCCAAGTTATTGTGGTGCAGGTAAAGGCTCGAGGTTGACGGGTCGAAGGTTAGGGAGATTACCGGTGGAACTCAAGGGATCATGCCACGGCAGGAGCGTCACATTCACCGTCCCGTCGCCACATCCGTACCCGTTCAATCTCCGATATTGCTGGTGCTGCCGCGGAGGGCAGGCAGTCAGGGAATAAAGCGCTCGTTCAAGCGTTTACTCCATGTATGCCATCCCTGGGGGCGAGCGGGACCCCCGAAGGCTGAAGTATTAGCGGATCGGAGATCCGGACAGACCGTGAATTCCGGCTCGCAGTCCGCGACGGTAAAGCTGCCGCGCACCATGACCGGGCCGGGCTCTAGCCGGAGGGAGCCGAGCTCGCTAAAGTGGTGTCGAAGGTGGCCACGCATGCAGAGCATCGAACAGCAGGTTGTTGAACACATACCGCGGCTGCGGCGGTATTCGCGCGCGCTGTTGCGCGGCGACGTCGCCGCCGCCGACGACTTGGTCCAGGATTGTCTGGAACGTGCGCTGAGCCGCCAGCGGCTGTGGCGGCACGATTCCGATTTGCGCGCGTGGCTGTTCACCATCATGCATAATCTTTACGTCAACCGGCTGCGGCGCGCGGGCCACGAGGCGACGTTCGCGCAGGCGCCGGAAGAAATCGAGGAAATCGCCGCGCCGCCCGCGGCCGATCCCGTGTCGCTGCTGGAACTCGAACGCGCGTTCTCGCGGCTGCATCCGGACCAGCGCGAAATCCTGCTGCTGGTCGCGCTCGAGGGCCTGAGTTACCAGCAGGTCGCGACGATCCTGAGCGTGCCGGAGGGCACCGTGATGTCGCGCCTGGCGCGGGGGCGCGAGCGGCTGCGCCGCGCGCTCGAGGGAGGTGCCGAAGTGACCCTGCGGAGAATCAAATGAACTATCGCACGCCCATTACCGAAGCCGACCTGCATGCCTACGTCGACGGCCAGCTGAACCCGGAGCGGCGTCAGGAGGTCGCGGCCTACCTCGCTGAAAACCCCGGGGCGGTGGCGCAGGTGAAGTCTTACCGTGACTTCAACCAGGGTTTGCGCGCGCTCTACGACCCGGTGTTGTCCGAACCCCTGCCGCCGCAATTGCGCGTGACGCCGCGTCCGCGGCGCCGGCCGTGGCGCGTCGCGGCGGTGTTCGGCTGGGTGGCGCTGGGCGCCGTGCTCGGCTGGGTCCTGAAGCCCGCCGTGTTATCCGTCGAACCGGGCCCGCGGCAGTTGCTCGCGCAGCCGGCGGTGTACGCGCACCGCGTCTTCGCCGTCGAAAAGCTGCATCCGGTGGAAGTGACCGCCGAAGACGAGCAACACCTGGTCAAGTGGCTGTCGCGCAGACTGGAGACGCCGTTGAAGGTACCGAGCCTCGCGGCCCAGGGATATGCGCTCGTCGGGGGGCGGCTGCTGCCTTCGACCGATCTCATGGCTGCGCAGTTCATGTATCAGAAGCCGAATGGCCGGCGCATCACGCTCTATATCCGCCGCGGCGTCGGGAGCAACGTAACCAGCGGTTTCAGCTACCTGCACGCCGACAGTGTCGGCACCTTTTACTGGGTCGACGGCCCGCTCGGTTACGCCCTCTCGGGCGACGTGGACAAGCCCGAATTGCTCGCGCTTGCGCGCGCCGTTTACCAGTCGCTCACGGATTGATCCCCGCGCGCCGGTCTCCTCGGCGCCGTTCGGCCTCGATTGAAAGCTGTTTCTTCACCGCCGCCAACCATGTTCCGCTGACAATACGAAATCAACCCTTGGAGGTGTAGGCTAAGCCCTGGTTCTGACGAACGAATGCCGGGAGATTACCCATGGAACTCAAGGGATCATGCCACTGCGGGAGCGTCAGATTCACCGTCCAGTCGCCGCACCCGTATCCGTTCAATCTTTGTTACTGTTCGATCTGCCGCAAGACTGCGGGCGGAGGGGGCTATGCCATCAACCTCAGCGGCCACTACAAAACGATGAAGGTTACGGGCAAGGCAAATATTTCCGTCTACCGCGCACGGCTGCGCGACGAAGCCACCGGGAAAATCACCAAGAGCACGGGACGCCGGCATTTCTGCAAGAAATGCGGCAGCGCGCTGTGGCTCTGGGACCCGCAGTGGCCGGAGCTGGTGCATCCGTTCGCCTCGGCGATCGACACCGATCTTCCGGTTCCGCCCGAGCGCACGCACGTGATGCTGGGATCGAAAGCGAACTGGGTGCCGGTCCTTGCCGGCAAGCGCGACAGGAAGTTCGACGAGTACCCGGAAGAATCCATCGCCGAGTGGCATCAGCGATTGGGGCTTGAAGGTTGAAGCGCAACAGCGGCGCCCGCCGGCGCGCCTGAGGAACAGGTACAATCCCGCCATTGGTCTTGGAGCAATAAAAATGAACCTGGAATCTGCCAATACACTCGGCCTCCTGGCCGGTACCCTGACCACGGTGGCCTTCGTTCCCCAAGTCGTCAAGATCTGGAAATCAAAACACGCGCGCGACATTTCCTCCGGCATGTTCGCGATTTTCAGCTTAGGGGTGCTGTTGTGGCTGTTCTATGGCATCCAGATAGAAGCCTGGCCGGTAATCTTCGCAAATGCTTTGACGCTCGGATTATCGCTGACGATTCTGGTTTTTAAGATTAAGTACCGGTAGCGCTATCCGTATAGTGCCTGTCGGCCCGAACGGTTAGAATCGCCTTTTTTCGATTCATCGCTCGGGGTGGACCATGCCGGAAACACTGTTTCAGTCTGACATTAACAGCTTGCGGCTGCGCAATCGGGGAAAGGTGCGCGATATTTACGATGTCGACGACCAGCATCTGCTGATCGTCACGACCGACCGGCTGTCCGCATTCGACGTGGTGTTGCCCGACCCCATTCCCGGCAAGGGCGCGGTGTTGACCGCGATGTCGAATTTCTGGTTCGCGCGGACGCATAGCTTGATCCCGAATCAGCTTACCGACATACCGCTTGCCTCGGTCCTCAAGGATCCCGGCGAACGCAAACAGGTGGAAGGTCGCGCCATCATCGTGAAGAAACTCAAGGCGTTGCCGGTGGAGGCCGTGGTGCGCGGCTATCTTGCGGGGAGCGGCTGGAAGGAATACATGCAGAGCCGTACCGTGTGCGGTATTCAATTGCCGGCGGGTCTCAAGGAAGCGGATCGACTGCCCGAGCCGCTGTTCACCCCTTCCACCAAGGCGGATATCGGGCAGCACGACGAGAACATCAGTTTCGAAAAGGCTGCCGAACTCCTGGGCCGGGACATGGCGGAGAAGGTAAAGAACGCGAGCCTGACCATATATAAGGAATGCGCCGCCTATGCGCTGACGCGCGGGATCATCATTGCCGATACCAAATTTGAATTCGGCCTGGACGATAACGGCACGCTTACGCTGATCGATGAAGTGCTGACGCCCGACTCCTCGCGCTTCTGGCCGGCGGATTCCTACAAACCGGGCTCAAGTCCCCCGAGCTACGACAAGCAATACGTGCGCGATTACCTCGAGGGTCTTGGGTGGGACAAAAAGCCCCCGGCGCCCAAACTGCCTGCGGCAGTCATTGCGAAGACCGCGGAAAAATATCGCGAAGCCCTGACGCGGCTGACCGGCGGCGAAACCGGTACGCGCGCTGTCAGGTAGTCCTTGTTCCTGGGAAAGCGACCAGCGACACGGCATTTCGTCTTTTTAATTACGGAGCTTGATTCAGCTATATCATTATTAGACATTTTTCAGGACAGACAATGGCTGATTGTTGCAACGACAAAGCTTGCGAGATCGAGGCGCTTCGTAATCGCCAAAGCTCGACGCTTAAGATAGTGCTGGGTATTAATGCTGTCATGTTCGTAGTAGAACTCACAGCGGGACTAGTTGTTGGTTCCGTCTCGCTGGTTGCGGATTCGCTGGATATGCTGGGTGATGCACTGGTCTACGGCTTCAGCATTTACGTTGTTGCGCGCGGCGCAATAATGAAGGCCAATGCAGCCCTGTTCAAAGGCGGCATCATGGCGGCCTTTGGTTTTTTCGTTCTTGGGCAAGCAGTTTACAAGATCGTTTTCCCGCACGTTCCAGTATTCGAGGCCATCGGTGTAATTGGCCTGCTGGCGCTTGTCGCGAATAGTATTTGTTTTGTTTTGCTCTGGCGGCATCGAGCCGATGACATAAACATGACTTCAGTTTGGTTGTGTTCTCGCAACGACATCATTGCGAATGTCTCGGTGTTGTTTGCCGCCGTGGGAGTATGGCTTACCCGTTCAGGTTGGCCCGACATTCTGGTTGGCCTGGCACTCGCCGCGCTCTTTCTTCGATCAGCGCTGTTTGTGCTGCGTGGAGCAATTACAGAGCTTCGAGCAATTAATGCCTGACAGTTGCTTGTAGGTTGATGTGAATGTAATGAACCCCAACAAGCAAGCTTACGGTTCGAAGTTGGGCTTCACCGGCGTTCAGCCCAACCTACGTTGAATGATTTTTTGTGCCACGGCCTCGGCGACTTTCATCCCGTCCACGGCGGTGAAGATGATGCCGCGGTAGACTTACCAGATAGACAGCTTGTGGTGGGCGCGTATCGATCTGTCTTTGGTGATCAACGGAATATCCATCGCTGCCGATTCCGCGGCGATCAGGCGGTCGAAGACATCCCGCGTCCAGTCCATCTCCGCCGCCGCGCGGACAATCCGCTCAAGGTTGACGTCGGACAGCCGCAGGCCGATCCGGGTCAAGAGGTGCCGGATGATTTCGGCCGGCTTGACGCGAACGCGGCCGATCTCGTGGAGGAATTGCAGTTCGAGCTCGACCATCCATGAGATAACCAGATCGTTGTCTTCGATGGCTTCGGCCGCGGCCTGGCTCAGGCGGTCGGTGAGCGCGTCATAAAGCCAGACAACGACGTGCGTGTCGAGATAGGCTAGAGATTCCTTCCTTTTCGCCATTTTCCTGCTTTGAACTCAACGAGGTCTTCGGGGTTACCGACGATGGCCTTGTGCGGCGTGAGGCGCGCGAGCTTGCTGGTTTTCACTACGGGCACGATGCGCAGTTTGTGCCCACGACGACTGATTTCGACCGGGACACCGGTCTTGATGATGCGGTCAACCACCTTGAACAATTGTTGACGCAGGGTAGTGAGGGAAATCTGGCTCATGACGGCGACTCCATGCACGATATGTACATATTATAGAATGTGTATGTACATGTCTACGGGGACATAACATGCGGCCGGCTGGTTACTGCAAGCTTGGAACAGCGCCGATGCGACGCGGGGCGCCGAAGCGGCTTGCCGGGTGAGCGGGCAAATGGGGTTGGAAATATAACGCGTTCGCGGTTAGACATGCTCCCGCTTTTTGATACCTTTCAGAAAGACCGCGAGCGCGGGATCGGCATAGACACCGAAGGCGTCCACCACGATGCCACGCACGCCGTCATCACTTTCGATGGCGTACACCACCGACATGTCCTCGGGATCGCTCGCGCCCTCGAAGCGATGGTGCTCCACGATGACCAGTTCGCCGGGCCGGAACATGCGGCCGCTCGTGACTTCGCTCAGCGTATTGTCGCGGATCTGGAAATTGGCGGTATAGCCGCGCCGGCGCAGATCGTCGATGGCGTCGATTTCGCTGGCGTATCCGGGCTCTTTCATGCGGCACTCCTGAACGATGCGGCCGGTGCGTGCGGATGACTCCGCGCAGCCGGTTGGCTCAAGCGCCTGAATAATATCGAAAACGGCTCGGATGCGAAAATCCCCGCTGGCTGACGTGTCCGGCGGCGCTCGACGGCGGGAACTTCCGGCGCCGGACCACGGTCGTACCGAGGACATGTTTGCCGGAAACGGTATCTGTTAAAGTTCGACGCATGCTTCACTCCTATTTCATTAAACGTGCGCTGACGCTCCTGTTGGCCGTGAGCGTGGTATTTGCGCCACTGGCGTCGGCATTGGCCACCGGGGCCGGGAGCGACGGGGCGCACGCCGCGCATGTTTCGCATGGCGGTGACCACGGCGCGGGCGGGCCGGTCCAGGCGGATCAACCGTCGAAGCCGTGCACCGCGCACGCTGCCTGCGCCGGTCCGTGCTGTGCCGGCTGTGCGAATTGTTTCGGCGCGGTTTCCCTGGTCCAACCGCTGCACGTCCATTCGCATCCGGTAACAACGCCGGTTCTGTCCCGGCTGTATTCATTCGTTCTCATCGCGTCACCCGACCGTCCCCCGCGTTCACTCTCCCTGTGATTTTCGATTGTTGACGGCGCCATAGCGCGTCGTGTCGTTACGTACGGCGAATCATCAGTTTTTTGCTTTCATGTATTCGGGAGATCGATATGTCTAAACGTCGTGATTTGATGAATCGGCCGCGCCGGCAATTTCTCCGGGGCCTGGCCGCCGGCGGTGTCGTGCTGGGAATGGCACCCTGGCTCAAGCCGGACTGGGCGCGCGCGGCCGGCACCGCCACGGGCAGCGCCCCGGTGCTCACCGGCACCGAGTTCGATCTCACGCTAGCGGAAACGCCGGTCGATTTCACCGGCAGCCCGCGCATGGCCACCACCATCAACGGCGCGATCCCGGGACCTGTCTTGCGCTGGCGTTTGGGCGATACCGTGACGCTGCGAGTCACCAACCGGCTCGCCGAGGACACCTCCATTCACTGGCACGGCATTCTGCTGCCGTACCAAATGGACGGTGTGCCGGGCATCAGCTTCCCGGGCATTCGTCCCGGCGAGACCTTCACCTATCGCTTCAAGGTCGCGCAGACCGGCACCTACTGGTACCACTCCCATTCCGGCATGCAGGAGCAGACCGGCATGTACGGCACCATCGTTATCGATCCGCCCGGCAAGGATCCGATCCACGCCGACCGCGAATACGTCGTGCAACTGTCCGACTGGACCGATGAAAGCCCGATGCGGGTGCTCACCAAACTCAAGGCGCAAAGCGATTATTACAATTTCAACCAGCCGACGGCGGTCGAGTTCTTCCGTGATGTGTCCCGGGACGGCGTATCGGCCGCCCTGGCGAAACGGCGCATGTGGAACCAGATGCGCATGAACCCGACCGATCTGGCCGACATCTCCGCCTACGGTTACACCTATCTCATGAACGGCGTCACGCCGGCCGGCAACTGGACCGGCCTGTTCCGCCCGGGCGATAAGGTGCGGTTGCGCTTCATCAACTCCGGCGCGATGACCTTTTTCGACGTACGCATCCCCGGGCTCAAGATGACCGTGGTTCAGGCCGACGGCCAAAACGTCGACCCGGTCACGGTGGATGAAATCCGTATCGGCGTGGCCGAAACCTATGACGTGATCGTCCAGCCCCAGGACGAGACCTACACGATCTTCGCCCAGTCCATGGATCGCACCGGCTTCGCCCGCGGCACCTTGGCGGTTCGTGCCGGCATGACGGCGGCGGCGCCCGCGCCGGACGCGCCCGAGCCACTCACCATGGGTGACATGATGGGCGACATGGGCGGTGGCATGGGCGCGATGGATCACAGCGCCCACGGCGGCATGGACGTGGGTGCCGGCACCGCACGCGTGCGTCATGCCAGGACCGAGTACGGTCCGAGCGTCGACATGCGCGTGGACACGCCGCGCACCAACCTGGACGACCCGGGCATCGGTCTGCGCAACAACGGCCGGCGCGTACTTACCTATGCAGATTTGCACACCCTCGGCGGACCGATAGACCGGCGAACAGCGGAGCGGGAAATCGAGCTGCACCTCACCGGCAATATGGAGCGTTATTCATGGTCGTTCGACGGACTGGAATTCGGTAAATCCACGCCGGTGCATTTCCGCCACAACGAGCGGCTGCGCGTGCTACTCGTCAACGACACCATGATGACTCATCCGATGCACTTGCACGGCCTGTGGAGCGAACTGGAAAGTCCTGACGGGCGTTTTCAGGTGCGCAAGCACACCATTAATGTGCAGCCGGCGCAGCGTGTGAGCTTTCTCGTTACCGCCGATGCCTTGGGCCGGTGGGCTTGGCACTGTCATTTGCTGCTGCATATGGATGCCGGCATGTTCCGCGAAGTGGTGGTGGCATGAGCAGGGCGCAGGGGCCCCACGCGCAGCGTGGGGATGCAACCGTGGCGAATGCCACCGACCACCGACACCACGGCAGCGATGTGTGCAATGCGCTGACGGAGGTGGTGGCATGAATGCGGTACATCGAACAACGGAGAACGAAATGATGAATAGCAGAACGATTTTTATCGCCGCCGTGACGCTGTTCGGGATTTCCAGCGCGTGGGCGCAGGAACCGACGGCCCCGCCGATGCCGGAAATGGACCATAGCGACGTACAGGGACGTACAAGTGTCGCGGAAGACAGGATGTCGGGAGCGACCAAGATGGATCACGGCACCAAGTCAGGGACGGCACCGACTGCAGACCAAGACATGGGTGGCATGGATCACGGTTCCATGCAGGGCGGTTCGGCCCCGCCCGACGCCCGCGACCCGCATGCCTATTCCGGGGGCTATACCCTCGATCCGGCCCGGCCGCTGCGGATGGCGGACGAGCACAATTTCGGATCGCTGTGGATGGATCGGCTGGAAAGGGTGCGCACGCGCGACAACTCGTCCACGGTCTATGACCTGCAGGCCTGGTTTGGCCGGACATACGACCGCGCCGTACTCAAAGCCGAAGGTGACGTGGATGACGGCAAGCTCCAGGACGCCCACTCGCAGCTACTATGGGGGCATGCGGTGACGGCTTATTGGGATACGCAACTGGGCGTGCGCCATGACAGCGGCGAAGCGCCGAGCCGAACCTGGCTGGCCTTCGGCGTCCAGGGTTTGGCTCCCTACTGGTTTGAAATGGATATCACTGGTTTCGCCGGAGAGCAGGGTCGCACGGCGCTGAGCGTCGAGGCGGAATACGAACTGCTGTTGACGCAGAAGCTCGTCCTGCAACCCCGAATAGAAGCCAATTTCTACGGCAAGCGCGATACCGCGCGTGAGACCGGCTCCGGCTTATCCGACCTGACGGCCGGCCTGCGTTTGCGGTATGAAGTCCGGCGTGAATTCGCCCCTTACCTCGGGGTCGAGCGGGTCGGGAATTTCGGCGGTACCGCCGATTTTATCCGTGCGGCGGGAAAACGGACAAATGAAACGCGCATCATGGGAGGCTTGCGCTTCTGGTTCTGAAACTCGGGAGATGGTAAGTAAACTTTGGAAATTCTTAAAGCTAATTCAGTTCTCGTCGGTGCCCGTGGAAGTCAGCCAGCTCGCCGGCTTGATTTTAATTAAACGTCATCCCGATTATCATAACTGGCAAGCCACACGTGCGCTGGTGTCCAAAGCATGAAACTGATCATGGCTATCGTGATGTTTGCGTTGCTGATCAGTTCCTGCGGCAAGCAAAAACCGGAAACCCCGACCGGCGCGGAATCCGACTCCGCCCATGACCGGCGTTTTTCTCCCGAGAGCCTGGTCCGCGGGGCGCGCCTGTATCAGGAGCATTGCGCGCTCTGCCATGGCCCGGAGGCGCAGGGCCATCCGGACTGGAGCAACCCCAAGGTTGTCGCCGCTCCTCCGCTGAACGGTACCGGCAATGCATGGAAGCGCCGCAAGCAGGAAATGATCGCGATCATCAAAAAAGGGGCAAGTCGCCACGGAACCGCCGTCATGCCGGGTTGGAGCGGAAGACTGAGCGAGAGCGATATCGGCGATATTATCAATTGGTATCAAGCCTTATGGCCGCCGGATGTCTATGACCGCTGGCGCGAAGCCACGGTACAATCTGCCTTGCCGGAAAGCTGAGCGGCCGGTCGATTTTAATCGCAGCAGTTATCCCAAGGAGACCCGCTAATGGGCATTGCCATCTGGATCATTGTCATTTTGGTGATCGCCGCGCTGATCAAATATCTGCTGAGCGACGCGGGAAAGAAGTGATCTGTTTAAACAAAAGCAAGGAGTAATCATGTACGGATTCAATATAATGTTACAGGACAGTTTCGACAACACGGTCAAGCGCGTCACCGAGGCGCTCAAGAGTGAAGGCTTTGATGCGCGCCATCCCTGGCGCGCACCCCTTCGGGGCGCGCTGAAGCGCGTCCAATTCTGCTCCCGGCAGAATTGTGGCGTCTTGACCGATATCGACGTGCAGGCGACGATGAAGGCGAAGCTCAACGTCGACGGACCACCCTACCGCATCCTCGGCGCGTGCAATCCCCCACTTGCACACAAGGCCCTCACGGCCGATCCGGATATCGGCCTGCTGCTGCCCTGCAATGACGCGGACCTTCCATGGTCCGCGCCCTTCGGGCGCGCGACGCGCGCCCAATTTCGTTCCCGACGAAATTGTGTGGTGGTGCGCGAGCAGCCGGATAAAAAGATCAACGTGGGATTCATGGATCCGATTGCGGTTTTGAAGCTCACCGGTGATCCCATGGTCACGACCCTGGCAAAAGAAGTGCGCGGAAAGCTCGAGCGCGTACGGGACAAGTTAGTCGGGAAATAATTTTATCGCCGCAGACTGACGTTGAGACGGTTCGGTGGTAAAGGGGCGAGCCCGCGTTGGTTATCCTCGCCGCGGGCATTGCGACTTTGCTGCAATGGCTGATGGCATCAATCCTCATGATTTTGTATTTCTGGACAGTGTAGTGAATCGATATATACCCGAGGTTCCTCTCATTTTTTCTCGTGTATTGCCTGGCAAGAGCTGTTATTTTCTGGCCAAGGACTGGAAACGAACGGAATAAGGGACTTTTGGCGTCTTTTTGCCAAATATCGCCCATAAGCAGAACTGTTAATTTTGACGCATGTCAAAGTAATGAACCGGGAAGGTTTGTAACCTACGGTGTCAGATACTGGCGTTAACTTATCTCGTTATGATTTCCATACCTGCGAGGGTCAAAACGATCCTGATTGAGCATCGGCGATGAAAATCGGCGGACAGCTACAAGCCGTTCATGGCAACGGGCGCGGAACGCGGGTTACAGCGTCGATGATGGTTATGTTGCTGTCCATATTATTAATAGCCATAGGTTTCCAGCCCTGCTGCGAATTATCTCCATCTATAGGAAAATTAGCGAAGCACAGTCGAGCATCAGCTGTTACCCCTGCTGGAATTAGCCATAACCATGTTTTCTCTAACTGTGTTTCTGACAAGTCGCAAGATTACTGCGGTCATGGCGCAAACACTGGTCCAGCTTTAGCCAAAGCCGCGCCGGCGATTGTTGAATATACTTCTTCATCTGATGGCGGTGCCTACGCCGTTATCTCGTCGTTAACTTTTGCTTCTGCTACGCGTAATGTTTTGACGTCGGTTTATTCTATTTCTGCCCCGCCTTTCCGGCTTTATCTGCGTTACCTGCATCTTCTGATCTGATATTCACCGCTCCACCGGATAATTCCGGGCGGAGAGCGACCGGTTACGCCACAAGACCAGGACGGATGTAAGCGTTGTTCAAGAAATTTATTGTGTCTGGACAACATGAAGTTTTACACGAGGAATCAATCATGATGACGGTAAGCGAATTTTCGATGCAAGGCGGCGTTCCTTCCCATGTGATCCGTTTTTACAGCCGTATCGGCTTGCTAAATCCGGCGCGCGATCCGGATAACGGGTACAAGTTGTTCTCGCGCTCGGATATCAGCCGGTTACACTTCATACGCCAGGCCCAAAGCCTGGGTTATACCTTGGACGAAATCGGCGAAATCCTCGCGACTTGCAGCCACGGTCAGTCGCCGTGCGCCCGAGTCAGGCAAATTCTACGGCAGCGGATAAAAGAAAATCGCGGCAAGCTGGATGAGCTTATGACGTTGCAGAAACGGATGGAACATGCCTTGGCCAGTTGGGAGCGGATGCCAGACCATAAACCGCAGGGTGAGTCGCGGTGCCACTTGATTGAATCAACAGAAGTTACGCCAATGAACGCTTGACATGTGTGCAGCGCACAGCCCTGATGATTATGCTCAGCGTGTTTACCGACGGACGGGAATGAATGAAAGATCTTTCCACTGTCGAAGATTGAAGGAAAGATCCGCAGCACCTGGATTGGATAACACCAAGCAAGAGGAAAAATTTGTGTGGCTGGTTTTCATTTAACTATTGTTCAAAAGGAGATGTGTGATGCATAAATCGATGATTCCGAGATTGGCGAGTCTGGTATTCGCGGCGGCACTGACGGCATCCGCGGCGACCATCTGGGCCGCTGGTACCGATAATGTGACATGCGGCTATGGCCCGGGCCCCGGTATGATGGGCGGCGGTCACGGCGGCATGGGTCCCGGCATGGGAATGATGGGCGGGATGATGGGCATGGGCCAGGGCATGATGGGTGGTCACGGCGGCATGGGCATGATGGGCCCCGGTATGATGGGCTTAGGCCCGCTGGGAAGTTTGGATCTTTCCGACGAGCAGCGTACCAAGATCAACAAAATCAGCGACACTCAACAGCAGCAACACTGGGCCATCATGGGCAAGATGATGGAAGGGCAAAATAAGCTGCGCGACCTATACGCCGCCGACAAGCCGGATCCGAAAAAAGTCGGCGCGGTGTACGGCGAGATTGGTAAGCTGCAGCAGCAGATGATCGAGTCGCATGTTCAAGCGACAAACCAGATGCAGGATATCTTGACCAAAGAGCAACGGGATCAGCTCCGTCAGTGGCATCGTGGTGGAAGGGGCACGGGCGAGGGACCGCGCGGTCCGGCGGGTGGCCAGCGCGGCACCATGGGCCCCGGGAACATGCCTGGTAACATGATGGGACGCTGAAGTCCGACCGCTCCCCGGATTTCTGGGGAGCGGATTTCATCCGGAGGTGAGTCATGGGCAATTGGGGTTGGGATCACATGGGTAACGGCATGGGCTGGGGCATGGGTTTCGGCGGGATTTTCATGATCCTGTTCTGGGTGGTGATCATCGCGGCTGCTGTCGTGCTCGCGCGGTGGCTGTTCGGTGGTTCCGGACAGGGCGACAAATCCGGCGGGAAATCCGCGCTCGATGTCCTTAAGGAAAGATATGCAAGCGGTGCCATTGGCCGCGAGGAATTCGAGCAGAAAAAGCGCGATCTCGGGTGATGGGGAATCACACGCCGGATAAAACCTCGACCGTGTTCTGTTGGGCGAGAGCGGAGGCAGTATGTGTCACCTGATATTGGCGCTGCCGGTGCTGGGTCTGGCAGCATTCTGGTTGTGGTCCATGCCCGTCGCGATAGCGGTGTATGCGGGTATTTTCCTTTTATCCCTGTCGCTTTATTACTTCATCTTTCTGGCCATGCGGCGACCGGTGGTGACTGGGACGGAAGCAATCCTTCAGGGAACCGGCAAAGTCATCGAGGTGCATGGGCACAGGGTACGCGTCCGGGTGCAGAGCGAGATTTGGAACGCCGAGTCACTGGATAAGCTGCGTGCCGGGGATCGGGTAAGCATTATGGGCGTGAATGGTTTGGTGCTGCGTGTGCGGCGCCTTAGCGGTGGCCGAAATGCGAACATCGCATCAGCCGTTTCCAGGTGAAGTGCTCGATTGAACCCAGGAGGATGGAATTGCAGACTCTCATTAAACCAGGACTGATCGGTACACTTGCATGTGTACTGCTGCTCGCCGTTTATTTTTCCGTGCTGACCCTGGTCTCTGGCTGGGAGTTCACGCTCACGCAATTCACGATGTACTGGTACTTCATTGTGACGCTTGCGGTTGGTTTCGGCGTGCAGATCGGTTTGTACACTCATCTCAGGCGCATCACCTCCCATACCGACGCTTCGGGCAAGGTCGTGACCGTCTCCGGGGCCACGTCCACCGGGTCGATGATCGCCTGCTGCGCCCACTATCTGACCAATGTGCTGCCCGTGCTGGGTGCGACCGGGGTGGTGGCACTGGTGGCGCAATACCAGACCCAGCTTTTCTGGGTGGGTTTGGCGTTTAACCTGGCCGGAGTGGTCTACGTCGGTAACAAGGCCGTTCAGGCATCGAGGCATATGGCATTGATGGAGGGACACTGACATGAGAGATATCCATTTGCACCGAAGCGGAGTTGTTATCGCGCTGGTAATCGGGCTTGCGGGAGCGGTGTTTTCAGCACTGGATCCACTGTGGCACGGAAGCGCGTTCGCGGCCACGCCGGCCGGTACCCGGGCGATCCCGGCAGCGCAGACTAACCGCGAAGGCGCTGTTACCGTCAAAATCACGCCGCGCAACCTCGCACCGGATGCCGCCAGCTGGGAATTCGAGATTATACTGGATACCCACACTCAGGCGCTGAATCAGGACATGTCCCGCTCCGCTGTCCTGATTGATGCTGCGGGCAAATCACACCCCGCCGTCGGCTGGGAAGGCGATCCGCCGGGCGCCCATCATCGTCGCGGCGTGCTGCGCTTCCAGCCACTGCCGGGCAAGCAAGCCGCGGTGGAACTCCGTGTTACGGGCATCGGCGGAGTTGAGGTGCGGAAGTTTCGCTGGCAGCTTGAGTAGTCCAGTCGTCCCTGTCTGGTGTTGGCAAGGTTACGGCCGAGCGGTTTGACCTGCGCGTCACACGCGGGTTTAAAATTAAAATCAAGTTGAGAGGATTTCTTTAAATAAACCTTATGGACAAAGAGACGATCACGATCTCCGATCCGGTATGTGGCATGACGGTCGAACCCGGTCGCGCGGCGGCCAAGGCCGAGCATGAAGGCCGCGTTTACTATTTCTGTTCGACCCACTGTCATGACAAATTCATTGACGAGCCTGAGCGTTACCTCGGTGCAGGCGGAGGTGCGGGCAAGACGGCGGCGGTGGCAGGCAAGGGCGTGATCTACACCTGCCCGATGCATCCGGAGGTCCGGCAGGAAGGGCCGGGCGACTGTCCCGAGTGCGGCATGGCGCTCGAGCCGGCCGGTGCGCCGGCGTTAACGACTAAAACCGAGTATGTCTGTCCGATGCATCCGCAGATCGTGCGCGATGAGCCGGGCGAGTGCCCGATCTGCGGCATGGCGCTCGAGCCGCGCACAGTCACGATGGAAGAAGAGGAAAGCCCCGAACTGCGCGACATGACGCGCCGCTTCTGGGCCAGCGCCGTGCTGGCTGTCCCGGTATTCCTCAGCGCAATGGCGGCGGAGTTCTGGCCGGAGGCGATGGCGCAGCTCATTCACCCGCGCCTGCGCCAGTGGTTGGAGCTGGTCGTGGCGACACCGGCCGTGGTCTGGGGCGGCTGGATTTTTTACGTGCGTGCCTGGCGCTCGGTCGTGACCTGGAATCTCAACATGTTTACGCTGATCGGCCTGGGCGTGGCGATCGCCTGGGCCTACAGCGTGGTGGCCACGGTCGCGCCGGGGATCTTCCCCGCCTCGGTGAAGATGGCGGCGGGGCAGGTGCCGGTGTATTTCGAGGCCGCGGCCGTGATCACCGCGCTGGTGCTGCTCGGCCAAGTGCTGGAGTTGCGCGCCCGCTCACGCACCAGCGCCGCCATCAAGATGTTGCTCGGGCTCGCGCCCAAGACCGCGCGCGTGGTGCGCGAGGACGGCGCCGAGGAGGACATCCCGCTCGAGCAGGTCAAGCCCGGCGACCGGTTGCGCGTGCGCCCTGGCGAGAAAATCCCGGTGGACGGCGTCGTGCTCGAAGGCGGCAGCGCGGTGGACGAGTCGATGGTGACCGGCGAGCCCATGCCGGTGACGAAACAGAGCGGGGACAAGCTCATTGGCGCCACCGTCAACGGCACCGGCGGTCTGCTGATGCGCGCGGAGAAGGTCGGCACCGACACGCTGCTGGCGCAGATCGTGCGCATGGTGGCGGAGGCGCAGCGGTCGCGTGCGCCGATCCAGAAGCTGGTCGATATCGTCGCCGGCTACTTCGTCCCGGCGGTGGTGATCATCGCCGTGCTCACGCTGATCGTCTGGGGTTTTTGGGGGCCGGAGCCGCGCCTGGCGCACGCCGTCATCAATGCCGTGGCCGTGCTCATCATCGCCTGCCCCTGTGCATTGGGACTGGCGACGCCGATGTCGATCATGGTCGGCACCGGCCGCGGCGCCACCATGGGCGTGCTGATCAAGAACGCCGAGGCGCTGGAGATCCTGTGCAAGATCGACACGCTGGTCGTCGACAAGACCGGCACGCTCACCGAAGGCAAGCCCAAACTCGTCGCGGTCGAACCGGCGCCGGGCTTCGAGGCAGAGACCGTGCTGCGCTTGGCAGCGAGCCTGGAGCAGGCGAGCGAACATCCGCTGGCGGCAGCGATCGTGCGCGGCGCCAAGGATCGCAAGCTGGCGCTCGCGTCGCCGGAAGACTTCGATTCGCGGACCGGCCGCGGTGTGATCGGCAAAGTCGAGGGCAAGGCGGTGGCCCTCGGCAACCGCAAGCTGCTGGAGGAATTGGGCATCGACGCCGCGGCCATGCTGGCGCGCGCGGACGCCCTGCGCCAGGAAGGACAGACCGTCATGTACCTGGCGATCGACGGCAAGCCCGGCGGCCTGATCGGCGTAGCCGATCCGATCAAGGATTCGACGCCGGAGGCGTTGGAGGTATTGCACTGGGAAGGCGTGCAAGTCGTAATGCTCACCGGCGACAACCGCACCACCGCCCAGGCGGTGGCCGCGAAGCTCGGCATCGACCAGGTGCAGGCCGAGGTGCTGCCGGAGCAGAAGGCGGAGATCGTCAAGAAACTACAAGCCGAAGGGCGCAAGGTGGCGATGGCGGGTGACGGCATCAACGACGCGCCGGCGCTCGCGCAGGCGCAGGTGGGCATCGCCATGGGCACCGGCACCGACGTCGCCATGGAGAGCGCCGGGGTGACGCTGGTCAAGGGCGACCTGCGCGGCATCGCCCGCGCTCGGCGGCTGTCGCGCGCAACCATGCGCAACATCCGCGAGAACCTGTTCTTCGCCTTTATCTATAACAGCCTGGGCGTGCCGGTCGCGGCCGGCGTCCTCTATCCCTTCTTCGGCCTGTTACTTTCGCCCATCATCGCTGCGGCGGCCATGAGCTTCAGCTCGGTGTCGGTCGTCACGAACGCATTGCGGTTGCGGCGGATCAGGATGTAGGTGAAGGATGTATGCATGGTCAACGCACAAGTCTTCGTATCGCGCTATGCGTAATCGTCATGGTGGCCGCGCATGAAGGAGATGGATCAGTAATACCGGCAATCGTTCGGCGTTGTTGGTCATACTGACGGCTGTTTTTGCCTGAATGAGTCACGCCGGCTTGCGTTGGTGACCGGCTGGAGAGCAACCGATGCACGCTGAATTCATTCACGAAGATCGCATCGCCTATTTCACGATGGAAATCGCACTGCGCAATGAAATTCCCACCTACAGCGGGGGCTTGGGGGTGCTTGCCGGCGATACCGTGCGCACCGGTGCCGACCTGGAACTGCCGCTGGTGACGGTTACCCTCGTCAGCCGCGCCGGCTATTTCCGCCAGGAGATCGACGCGCAGGGTCGGCAGGTGGAGCACCCGAACCCGTGGGACCCCGGCCGCTTCGCCACGCCGCTCGAAGCCAAGATCGCGGTATCCATCGAGGGGCGCGAAGTCTGGGTGCGCGGCTGGCTCTATATATTAAAAGATCACATGAACGGCCGCGAGCCGGTCATCCTGCTGGACACGGATCTCGATGAAAACCGTGCCGACGACCGGGAGATCACGCATTATCTTTACGGCGGCGACACAACCTACCGGCTGAAGCAGGAGATCGTGCTCGGTATCGGTGGCGTGCGCATGTTGCAGGCGCTGGGATTCAGCGTGCGCCAGTATCACATGAACGAAGGGCACTCCGCGCTGCTCGCGCTGGAACTGCTGCGACGCTATGCCTACTCGCCCGAGGATGTACGCTCCGGCGAATCGCCCTATGACATTCCGCGTGTGCGCGAGCTGTGCAATTTCACCACGCACACTCCGGTGGAGGCGGGGCACGACAAGTTTCCCTACGATCTGGTGCAGCGGGTCCTCGGCGATTACGTCGATCTGGCTGTCTTGAAGCGACTGGCCGGCGAAGACGCGCTCAATTTGACGTGCCTGGCTTTGAACTTGAGCGATTTTGTCAACGGCGTGGCCAAGCGTCATGCCGAGGTCTCGCGTCAGTTCTTCCCTGGCTATCGTGTCCATGCCGTGACCAACGGAGTGCATCCTTACCTCTGGACTTGCCCAAGCTTCATTAAGCTCTACGATGCCCATCTCCCCGGCTGGTGCCACGAACCCGAGTTGCTGGTGCGCGCCGACCGCATTGCGGATGCCGCCATCTGGGGGGCGCATGTCGAGGCGAGAAATCGATTGATCGAGAAGGTGAAGGCGTTGACCGGTGTCGGCCTGCATCCCAAAGTTCCGATCCTCGGCTTCGCTCGGCGCATGACCGCTTACAAGCGCGCGGATCTGCTGTTTTCCGATCTCGAACGCCTCAAGTCCATCGCGCGGCAGCGGTCATTTCAACTGGTGCTGGCCGGCAAGGCCCATCCGCGCGACGGCGGCGGCAAGCAACTGATTGAAACGCTGCATCGTCACATGCATGAACTCAGCGACGTGATCCGCATTGCCTATCTGCCGGACTATGACATGGATATCGCGCTGGCGATGGTCGCCGGCGTGGATGTCTGGCTCAACACGCCGCTCAAGCCGCTGGAGGCTTCCGGCACCAGCGGCATGAAGGCGGCGTTCAACGGCGTGCCATCCCTGAGCGTGCTGGACGGATGGTGGATCGAGGGTTGCATCGAGGGTGTGACCGGCTGGTCCGTGGGTGATTCCGCGCAGTCCGCCGACGGCGCGGACGCGGCGTCGCTGTATGACAAGCTGGAGCACGTGGTCCTGCCGCTGTATTACGGCTATGCCGGCGACCAGGCCGCGTGGATCGCGGTGATGAAAGGCGCGATCTGCAAGAGCGCCTCGTTTTTCAACAGTCATCGCATGATGCGCCGCTATGCCACCGAGGCATATATCCGCTAGAGGCGTATATCTGCTAGCACAAACGCTGCGGTAAAACGGCGCCCACACTGGGACGATTGCAGGCATCGATTGGTTCAGGTGGCTCCATCGCGTCTTCCTGGAAAACGGTCAACGCGACTGCGCCACGTAACATACGCCGGCATCACCTCATCCAGGGTGATACCGGCTTGATTCCCAGGAGGTGGTCACCATGCCCGTCATCGTTACGCCGGCAAATCATCGTTTCCCGTGGTACGTGCGGTTGTTCTTCTGGAACCAGCGGCGGCGTTACGGCGCGGTGCTGGAGCCCGCCCGCCTGTGGGGACGCACGCCCAAGGTGTTCATCGCCGTGGCGCTGCTCTTCGGCGCCCTCGATCGCCGCGCATCGCCGATTGAACCGCGGCTGCGCGCGCTCATTACGGTACGGGTATCGCAGATCAACTGGTGCGCCTTCTGCGTCGACATCAACTCATCCCTGGTGCTGAAACGCGGGGGCAATCCGGCCCGGCTCGCCGCGCTGGATCGATTTGAGTCGAGTGACCTGTTCACCGAGCAGGAGAAGGCGGCGCTCGCGTACGCGGAAGCGGTCACCTTTTCAAATCGCAGGCCCACGGCGGAACACTTCGCGCGGCTGCGGCGCCATTTCGACGATGACGCCATTATCGAGCTGACCGGGCTGATCGCGTTTCAGAATCTCTCGAGCAAGTTCAACGCCGCCCTGGGTGTTGAAGCGCAGGGATTCTGCACGGCGGCACCGCAACCAAAAGAACGGAATCAGACAACTTGACGCCTGGGTTAATGGTCGGATCGGGTGATGGTGTCCCTTGGTACCGACCCAGATCGAATGACCACGGAGTGTAGACTAGACCTGTACGCGACACTCAGGTTTTAGGATAAACCGGTTTCAATTTACCACGTCATGATTTTTTTCCGGTACGGTGGGAACGGATTGCGGCGCTGAATATCTAATCTGAAAAATAGCCGACAGAAAACGGAAGGATCAGACACAGGAGGGCGTCGCGATGAACTTACAGGAGGTGCGGGACAAGGCGTCTGCGCTGGGTATCGATCATGGCTGGAGCACCCCGATGCCGGTTCTGATCAGGGCCATCCAACGGCACGAAGGGAGTTCCTCCTGTTTTGGCACGGACGAACGTTATACCTGCCTGAACTTCCAATGTCCGTGGCGCGCGGATTGCCTGAAACCGATCGCCGAATGGATGCGATGAATTATGGGCGCTTCAATAAAGCCGCGCACGGAGTATCGCCATGACTGAAAACCAACCGTCAGGGTCGGGCCCGTGGTGGTATTCGAAATCGGGCCTGGTGCTGCTGGCCTTCGCCGCGATCGCCGCCTTTTTTGGTCACCGAACACCGGGCGCTGTGGCGCGCCGGCAGTTCGTCGAATGAATCCACGAGGAGGGCACCATGAATCACGAGCACCCGCATCGACCCGAACCCTTCTGGCGCTCGCGCACGGGCTGGATATTTCTGACCTTTCTCGCCATCGCCGTCTATTTTCTGGTTATGGAACACAAGGCGCATCTGTCCGGGCTTCTTTACTACCTGCCGTTCCTGCTGCTTCTCGCCTGCCCGCTGCTGCATTTCTTCGGACACGGCGGGCATGGCGGCGAATCACGCAAAGGAGACGATCATGAGCACTGATACCGGTGTTCCCGACTACGGCCTCTGGACACTGGTCGTGATCAACTCGGCCGTGTTCATCATCTTTCTCTACAGCTTCGCCAAGCCGCAAACGACGCGTGACTGGCGCTCCTTCGGCGCCATCTCGGCGTTCCTGGTGGCGCTGTTCACCGAGATGTACGGCTTTCCACTGACGATTTATCTTCTTTCAGGCTGGCTGCAAAGCCGTTATCCTGGCGTGGACTGGTTCGCGCACGACGCCGGTCACCTGCTCGAGACGCTGTTCGGCTGGAAGGCCAACCCGCATTTCGGGCCGTTTCATATGCTCAGTATGGTTTTCATCGCTGGCGGTTTCTGGCTGCTGGCCGCGGCATGGCGTGTGCTGTACGCGGCGCAGGCGGCGCACACCCTTGCCACTACCGGCCCTTACGCGCGCATCCGCCATCCGCAATACGTGGCCTTCGTGCTCATCATGCTCGGTTTTCTCGTGCAGTGGCCGACAATCCTGACGCTGGCCATGTTCCCGGTGCTGGTCTACATGTACGTGCGCTTGGCGCGACGCGAGGAGCGCGAAGTCGAGCGCGAGTTCGGCACGGAGTACCGGCGCTACGCGGCGTGCACGCCGGCGTTCTTTCCACGCCTCTCGTCATGGCAGGAAACCGTGACATAATTGCCGTGTGTGAGATGGCAAACACGGGAGGCGGAATGTAGTTTGGTCCTGAATGGCCTGCGCTATTGACCTGTGCGTGGCACACATGTTGTATATTGAACTACGTTTGAGGATTCATGAATTGATTAACGAGTCGGGCAGTCAATGCAAGGAGGGCGTGTCATGAGTGGGCAATATATGAAAATGTTTCTCGCCGCAACAGCGGTTGTGTTCATGGCTGGGTGTACGAATATTGGCGAATCCGTGGAGAACGCCGGGTACTTCAAGCAAGCGCGTGATCGTTCCGAGGCACTGCAAAAGCAGTTGCGGGAACGCGTGATGCATACCCAGATTGATCAGGAAAGACCCGCGCACCAGACGGAAGGCTACTTAACGCCTGGCTGATATTCGCTATCCGAGCCGGACCGGACGTGTGTTCAAGAATATCCAACGCTGACCAGTGCGGTGGTTCAACTGTAGCATTTTGTCACTGACACGCATGTCGTGTGATCGGTGGGGGTCTGCTGCAGCGTACCCAACGGCGGGAAAGGCGAGCGCAGGAAACCTGAGGAGGACTTTATGGCAACAGACCCTGTATGCAACATGGCCGTTGAACCCGACAAGGCGGTAGACAAGGCCGAATATCAGGGAACCAATTATTACTTCTGTTCCCACGACTGCCACAAGGCATTTACCGCTGAACCGGAAAAATATGCGCCTAAGAATGATACGCGGAATCCGCCTGCCATCGGCGCTGCTCGCGTCGGGCACCGGTCCCATTGAGACCATCGGCGACAACGGTGCGTGTTCTCCCGCGCGCAGTGAGATGCCAGCAAGTCAGCCGGTGTCGCTTCGCTTCCTGCGCCAGGATCCGAGTTCTGCGCGGAAAAGTCACTGTTCGATGACATGGGGCGGTGAGTGCCGATCTCCCGGTGGGTAAACCTCGGGACGTGACGGTGACACTGCCAAAATCCGGTGAATACGAATAAACCTGCTGGTTGCGCAGGTACCGCGGTATGCGGGTAGCGCGTTAGCAATCCGATATGAAAAAGCGGAGTGACAACCCCGCGCTCATTCTGTCGGAGGATTTGGATATTACCGAACTTGTGTGCCTTTACGTTCCGGGACCGCGAGGCAAATCACGACGGTCGAACCGGCATCCTTTCTTTTTTTGTTTTACCGGATTTCACGGGTACCAGGGGATCAGTGATATATATGATAGAAATACCGCTGACCGTGAATCGTGTTACTAATACAAAAATTCAGTTTCAACCCAGGCGATGGTTTACTGTACTGGCTTGACTGCAATATTTTGATATTCCTCAATGACAAGCCGGGTGTATCCAGACTATAAGATATTGAGGTATCCTGCGTTGCGGAGGGATATATGGATACCAGGATTTCATTCATCGTTGTAGCCGGAATACTCGCGGTTTCAGCCACGGGTTGCACCCGGGACGTAAGCTTCAAAGCGGATGTGTATCCGGTACTGAGCCGGAATTGCCTTGCCTGTCACAAGCCCGGAGGCGAGGGTTACGCCGCGAGTGGCCTGAGCATGGAAAATCATGAGATGCTGATGAAGGGCACTAAATTCGGCCCCGTAATCGTGCCGGGCTCGAGCTTGAACAGTTCCTTGGTCCTTCTGATCGAACACAAAGCTGACCCCTCCATCAGTATGCCGAAACCCCGGAAGGATTTGACCGGGAAATCCCGGGCACATCTGTTGGCATGGTCTAGCGAACAACTCTCGACGGATGAGATCGGCCTGATCAAAAAATGGATTGACCAGGGTGCGAAGAACAACTGATACGACAGGGGTATTGATTCAGACTTGAAGTTATCAAATATCTTGAGTTGAAACAGGACTAAAACGCAGCTGGCCGTTTTCAACGCGTGGCAGTAATTCGACGTTTTCGAATCGCGGCCGTGGCCGCACCGGTTTATCCTCGGTTTTATTTCCTTTCTTGAAATCCATGTCGAGTAATCAGCGGCATGAAACAGGTCGGCGTCGGAGCGGTCTGGGCTAAAAGAATGACGATTTTCGGCACACGCGCGGGCCGTCGTCAATAAACGCTCGATGCATTTTTTTACGAATTTTTATCGCTTGGCATCGCCCATGCGGTAGCCACCGGTTCATCGGGTTACCCTGGTTTCACAAGGCGAAAACTCGTCGGCATTCATTACAAGCCACGGGTTTATTTCAATTATCGGCACGAAAGTCGGTGGAAACTTTTTTCATATCAGAAATTGATCTGCATCAATGTCGGAAATTCCCACGTTGCTATTCTGGTATTAGTATTTAAGGTACCAACCCGGTTGTCCGCGAGGTGGCGTATGAAGATATATCAGTCTGTGTTTCCTCGATCAAGGCGGGCGGAATTCGTCAAGGCCGAGAAATGAGCGCGTCACGACAACCAGATCGCCGTTATCAGCGAAATACCCGGTTTCATGAAATTATTTTTTGCTTCGCAATCGTCACTGGAGAACGGACATGAATCTTTTTTCTATGCAGGCAGCGCGCGGCAGGGTCGAGGGACACATGAAATCGTCAACAAAGTGGCGACTATCGATCGTTCTTCTGCTATGGGGGGTCACGGGTTTAATTGAGCCGGCGGTTGCTGAGGACCAGCCAGCCAAGGAAGTCAAACCGGTCTGCACCACGTGTCATGTCGATACCGTGGAGGGCCCGATCCTATCCATGCGCAAGACCCGCCATGGTGTGAAGGCCGATGAGCGCACACCTACCTGCACCAACTGCCATGGGACTAGTGAGGCGCATATAGCGAGCATCATCTCGGGTCAGCAGGATAAAGTGAAACCCGACCGCACGTTCACCAAAAACTCCACCACACCGGTCGATGTCCGCAATCAGACGTGTTTGACCTGCCATCAGGGTGGAAAACGCATCCACTGGTCGATGAGCGCGCATTCGGCGAACGACGTGGCCTGCGCCACATGCCACCAGGTTCACGCAGTCCAAGACAAGGTACGCGACAAACACACCCAGACCGAAGTGTGCTTCACCTGTCACAAGGATAAGCGTGCGGAGATCAGGCGGCCTTCGCGTCATCCTATCCTCGAAGGCAAGGTGGCCTGTTCCGATTGCCATAACCCGCATGGTACCGCCGGGGAAAAACAACTGGTCCGCGACAATGTGAATGATACCTGCTACGCCTGCCACATGGAAAAGCGTGGCCCGTTTGTGCGCACCCATCAGCCGGTGCAGGAGAACTGCGCCATTTGCCATAACCCCCACGGGTCGACGTTGCCCAATCTGCTTAGGGTGCGCCCGCCGTATCTCTGCCAGGAGTGCCACGAGCCGACCAGCCACCGTGGCAACATCGGTTCGCTCACCGGGACCAGCACCAGCGCGAATCTGGCGGCGCGGGGTTGCTTGAATTGCCACACCAATATTCATGGCACCAACAATCCGGCGGATATTTCCAATGAACGTACCTTCCGGCGTTAGTCGATATATGGGGTAAACGATCATGAATACTCTGACGCACAAAGTTATCTCACCGATCGCCCTGGCCGCGGCCCTGCTTTTCGTGATCGGCCCGGGTCAAGCGGCCGAAGTCGATGAAGTTTCCGCTAAACCCGAGAGCACTATCAGTGTGGGAGCCGGCTACGTCTCCGACGATAACCGGCGCTTCGGCCAGTATACCGGTTTGCGTGACAACGGTTTTTACGGGTTAATCGATCTCGACATGGTCTTGCGGGACGATGACACCGGAACCTGGACGATGCTCGATGGTCGCAACCTGGGACTGCCCAATCGCGAGCTTCGCTTCGAGCACAACAAGCAAGGCGACTGGAAGTATTTCCTGGAGGTCGACCAGACCCCCCGTTACGAGCCGTTCCAGGCCACTACCGCCGTCTCCGGCATTGGCACGCCGGATTTGACCGTGCCTTCGGCCGCCACGGCCGGCGTACCCGTTGATCTGAAAACCAGGCGCGACACGGTTGGACTTGGATTCGGCAAACACCTTTCCAGAGAACTCGATATCCAAGTGCGTTTCCGGCAGCAGGAAAAGACCGGAGAACGGATTTTCGCGCGTGGCACGCCCGGAATTTTTCAATTCACTCCGGAACCGATCGACTCCACGACCCGCCAGATCGAGGCCACCGTCGGCTATACGGGAAAGCAACTGCAACTGTCCGGCGGCTATTACGGAACCGCGTACGATAATCACAATACCGCCTTGAACATCACCGAAACCGGAGGCTCGACCTCGCTGAGCGGGTTCACCCCGATCGGATTGCCGCCCGACAACGAATCACACCAGCTTTTCCTGGCCGGGGGCTACAGCTTCAGCAACACCACGCGGGGGACATTCAAGGCCGCCTACTCCCGGCTGACCCAGAACGACGCCTTCATCCTCCCATCCTTGCCGGGACGGACGGATTTAGGCGGCAAAATTGACGCGTCCTTGCTCCAGGCCGGCATAACCGCGCGCCCCATGCCCAAGCTGTCGCTGCTGGCCAATCTGCGTTACGAAAACCGCAGCGACAAGACGCCCGTGGAGGATTATTTCAGCGGTGCGAGCACCACGGCGACTGGCGAAAACGAACCGCGCTCCATCAAAACCATCGCGGGAAAGGTCGAGGCGAATTACGCTTTGCCCGCGGGATTCCGCCTGACCGGTGGCATCGAGCATGACATAAAGGATCGCAACTTTTCGGCGGTTCGCGTCGTGAGCGCGCGGGAAGAAACCGAGGAAACGTCGTATCGGCTTGGACTGCGCCGCTCCATGTCGGAAACGGTTACCGGCAGCCTGACTTACATTCACAGCAACCGCACAGGGTCCGATTTTCTGACGACCGTTTTGACCACCGGTGCCGCGGGCAGCAATCTCATTGCGCCGGTGCATCTGGCCGACCGCGATCGCGATAAAGTTCGCTTGACAATGAACTGGATGCCGAGCGAACCGTTGTCGTTCCAGTTGATGACGGACTACGCCGAAGACGACTATTCTTCGCGCACCGCGGCGGATCTGGGTATCCGAAAAGGCAAGGCGGAGAACTACGCACTCGACGCGACCTACGTGTTTTCGGATACGTGGCAGGGAAGCGCGTGGATTTCCCAAAACAAAAATCGGATCGACCAGGCAACGAGTACCTCGGGTGGACAGCTTTGGTTCGCGGCCCTCCGCAGCACCGGCGATGCGTTCGGCCTGAGTCTGCTCAACAAACCGACAAAAAAACTCGAGCTGGGGGCGGAGCTTCAATACGCCAGCTACAACGACAAGTTTGGCCAGGAGGCCATCACCGGCGCCGCCATCACGTCACCGCCCGATATCAATACCCAAATCACCGGCCTGCAATTGACGGCCAAGTACGCGCTTCAGAAGAATATGGGTGTCCGGGTGGTTTACGGGTATCAGCGCTGGAGCACGGATGATTGGACCTGGGCCACCTGGACATATCTCGACGGCACGCAACTGATGGAGGATTTGGATAAGCGGGTTCACTTTATCGGCACCTCTGTCTATTACAACTGGTGATGGCGACAGGTGGACTGGCGCGTGCTGCTACAGGGCGGGAGCGGAGACGATCGATGCTGACAGGATTCCGGCTCACGATCGGAGCGGATGGCATCAACCAAGGCGGCGTGGATTGTTAGTTTGGCGGGGGGCTTCATCGGGGTCATTGTCTGGTGCTGTTGGTTATATCAGCCGCCAGTGACGATCACTATCTGACCACAACCTATCGAACGTAATCTCCTTCAGTAATCATTATTGTGGAGGAGGAAATCTATGTTAACCGTAGATTGCCTCGGCCATTTGCCTAAGGTCTTGCCGCCGCGATTCCTTTAATTCATCACGAAAGTCACGATTGTTGTCGCGCAACTCCGTTTTGTCATCCCTCAGTTCACGTTGTTCTGCTCCATGACTACTAAATCGCTAATCAGAACCGTTATTAATTTTTAAATTAACGAATGAACTATCGGATTGTTTTCGAATTTACGCGCCCGTTTTCGCATCACTAGATAGGCAAAAATAAACGTTTAGGATCAGCAAGCTAGCACCAACAACGTCATGGGTGCCGGGCATATACCCCGAGTCGTGAAAGGAAGAAGATTTCTTGTGACGATCATATTATTCTCTGCCGTATGACATCACTCCGTGAACTTTCACTCGAGGATTTGCGCGCCCGCGCGGTGAAAACATTTCGCCGGGGAGGCGGTTCGCGCCCCGATGTGCTGCTCATCAGAGCGGGCAATGAGCAAGCCGTCCTGAAGGATTACAGCCGGGCCGATCCCTGGTTCGGACGTTTGGTGGGCCCGCTGTCGATACGCCGGGAGTCGCGCGCACTCAAGCAACTCGAAGGAGTCCAAGGCGTGCCGCGGTTGCTGCGAATCGTGGGACACAACGCGTTGTTGCTGGAGTACATTCCGGGCACGAGCGCGCGCGAGGTCCCGGCCGGCGGATTGCCGCCACAATTCTTCGAGAGATTTTACCGGCTGGTGGACCGGCTGCATGAATTCGGCGTGGCCCATTGCGATTTGCGCAGCGAGGGAAACATCCTGGTGGGCGCCGATGGCGAACCGCACGCGGTGGATTTCACGGCGCACTTCCGCCGCGGACGCGAATGGAACCTGGCGGCCCGTTGGATTTACGGGAAATTCTGTGAGGCCGACCGGGTGGCTGTCGCGCGCCTTAAGAACAGCCGCGCCCCGGAATTATTGACCGAAACCGAGAAGCAGGCGCTCGCCCGCGACCGCAATACGTGGCTGGAAAAAACGGCGCGATATGTCGGCAAGAGCGTGCGGAACATCAGCCGGTTCTTGTTGACGCGTTGACGTCATTCCGGGCAGGGATAACGGAAAACCGGCACGTGGCTTTCTTCCTCGCGGCAGTTACAATTTGAAACCATGCGTGAATACCTGATTGCCGCATCCATCCTTTCGGCTGATTTTGCCCGCTTGGGCGAGGAAGTTGACAACGTGCTCGCCTCGGGCGCCGACATGGTGCATTTCGACGTGATGGACAATCATTACGTGCCGAACCTGACCGTTGGCCCGCTGGTTTGCGAGGCATTGCGCAAGCATGGCGTGAAAGCCACCATTGACGTGCACCTGATGGTAAAACCGGTGGATCGCATCATTCCCGACTTCGCCGAGGCCGGCGCGACTTATATTACGTTTCATCCGGAAGCCACCGGACACATCGATCGCAGCCTGCAGCTGGTGCGTGACTCGGGTTGCCGTTCCGGCCTCGTGTTCAACCCGGCCACCCCGATCGACTATTTGAATTACGTGGTGGACAAGGTCGACATGGTGCTGCTCATGTCGGTGAATCCGGGTTTCGCCGGCCAGAGTTTCATTCACTCGTCACTCGCCAAGCTGCGCGCGGTCAGAAAGGTCATCGATGCCAGCGGGCGAAAAATTCGCCTCGAGATTGACGGTGGCGTGAAACTTGAAAATATCCGCGAGATTGCCGAAGCCGGCGCCGATACCTTTGTCGCCGGCTCGGCGATCTTCAGTGCCGGCAACAGCACCGACCCCCGGCGCTACAATTCCGTCATCCAGGCTATGCGCAACGAGCTCGCCAAGGCCAAATAGTGATTACTCCCGCCGCCCGCAACCGGGGTGTTTTCCCCCTGACCGTGAGGATGGTCATGATCGATCTCGACGGCACGCTGATCGATACCGTGCCGGATCTGGCCGTGGCGGCGAATCGGATGCTCGCCGATATCGGCCGGCCCGCCCGGGCCACGGCGTTGCTTCGCTCCTGGGTCGGTAGCGGCATGCTGCGTTTCGTGAAGCGTTCGCTCACCGGCGAGATGCAGGCTGAGCCGGAGCCCAAACTCTTCGAGCAGGCGCTCGGTTTGTTCCGCCGGCATTACGCCGCGGCCGTTTCCGACTTGAGCCGGCCCTATCCGGGCGCGGTGGATGCGTTGGTGCGGCTACAGGACCAGGGGTTCGCGCTCGCCTGCATCACCAACAAGGCCGAATCTTTTACCTTGCCGCTCCTCAGGAATCTCGGCTTGTCCCATTACTTCAAGCTGGTGCTGTCGGGCGACAGTTTGCCGGCGCAGAAACCCGATCCGCTTCCGCTGCGGTATGCCTGTGAGTATTTCGGCATCTCTGCCTCGCAGGCGGTTATCGTCGGCGATTCAGCCAATGACGTCCTGGCGGCGCGGGCGGCGGGCATGCCTGTCATTTGCGTCACTTATGGCTATAATCACGGTCAATCCATCCGTGAATCGCACCCGGACGCGTTGGTGGATTCGCTGCTGGAATTGCCGACATACCTGCAGCTGGATGCTTGAACGACACCCATGAGACACGACATACGTAAATGGCAGGACGCGCGCGGGTGGTGGCCTTGGGCCGCCAGCCGTGATGCTGTCCGACCATTTAACCGGTGATCTCATGGTGATTCATGCCGCTAAGCAAAAAAGAATTCGATAACTACGCCACCCTTGGTTTCAATCGCATCCCCCTGATGCGCGAGGTCCTGGCGGACCTCGATACTCCCCTCAGCGTTTACCTCAAGCTGGCGCGCGGGCCGTATTCCTATCTGTTTGAATCCGTGCAAGGCGGCGAAAAATGGGGCCGTTATTCCATCATCGGTCTGCCGGCGCGGACGCGGCTCATGGTTTTTGGCCATGAGATGAAAGTGGAAAAGGATAGCCAAACCATCCAGCACGAAACCGTGCCCGATCCGCTCGCGGCCGTGCGCCGGTTCCAGGCCCAGTACACCGTGCCCGAAATGGCCGGACTCCCGCGTTTCACCGGCGGCCTCGTCGGCTACTTCGGTTACGAGACCGTGCGTTACATCGAACCCCGGCTCGGCCCGATGGCCAAGCCGGACGCCATCGGGGCGCCGGATATCCTGCTTACGGTGTCGGACGAGGTGGTCGTGTTCGACAATCTGAAAGGCAAGATTTACGTGGTGATCCACGTGAACCCGGCCATCGGTGACGCCTTCAACAAGGCCAGTGCCCGGCTGGATGAACTGGTGGCGAAACTGGGCACAACACCGTCGCGGGCGGTTTCACCACCCAGCATCAATTCCGTGAATGAGACCGATTTTGTCTCCGCGTTCAGCCAGGAGGGGTTTGAACAAGCGGTAACGCGCGCGCTCGAATACATCCGCGCCGGAGATATCATGCAGGTGGTGCTGTCGCAGCGCCTCGCGATTCCTTTCACGGCCGCCCCCATAGATCTTTACCGTTCGCTGCGCACGCTCAATCCATCGCCATACATGTATTTCATGGATCTCAAGGAATTCCAGATTGTCGGCTCCTCGCCGGAGATTCTCGTGCGCCTGGAAGACGGTCAGGTGACCGTGCGACCGATCGCCGGAACACGCCCGCGCGGGGCGACCGACGCCGAAGATCAGGCGTTGGAACAGGAACTGCTCGCCGACCCCAAGGAGCGCGCCGAGCACATCATGCTGGTGGATCTCGGTCGCAACGACGTCGGCCGGGTGGCCAGGGAGGGCAGCGTTCAGGTCTCCGACAGGATGGTCATCGAACGTTACTCCCACGTCATGCATATCGTTTCCAACGTGACGGGCACGCTGAAACCCGGCATGGACGCGATCGACGTGTTGCGCGCCACCTTTCCGGCCGGTACCGTGAGCGGCGCCCCCAAGGTGCGCGCCATGGAAATCATCGAGGAACTCGAACCGACGCGCCGCGGCGTTTATTCCGGCGCAGTCGGATACATCTCGTGGTCCGGCAACATGGACACCGCCATTGCGATCCGCACCGCGGTAATCAAGAATGGCCGGTTGTACATTCAGGCCGGCGCCGGCATCGTGGCCGACTCCAACCCGCGCAATGAATGGAATGAAACCATGAACAAGGCGCGCGCCATTTTTCGCGCCGTGACCATGGCCTCCGCCGGCTTTAATGGCCGGCCAGGAAATTGAACATGCTCTTGATGATCGATAACTACGACTCCTTCACCTACAACCTGGTGCAGTACCTGGGCGAACTTGGGGAAGACGTGCAGGTATACCGCAACGACCAGGTCACGGTGGCGGAAATCGAGACACTCAATCCGGACCACATTGTTATCTCGCCGGGGCCGTGCACGCCGAATGAGGCCGGGGTGTCGGTGGAGACGATCAAGCAGCTTGGTGGCAAAATCCCCATCCTGGGCGTGTGCCTGGGCCATCAAAGCATCGGTCAGGCCTACGGCGGCAAAATTGTGCGCGCCAAACAATTAATGCACGGCAAGACGTCGATGATCCACCACCTCGGCAAAAACGCGTTTGCCGGGTTGCCCAATCCGTTTGAGGCCACGCGTTACCATTCGCTGGTGATCGAGCGCGCCAGCGCGCCGGACGTTCTCGAGATTACCGCCTGGACCGAGGACGGGGAAATCATGGGCGTGCGGCACAAGACCTTGCCGGTTGAAGGCGTGCAGTTTCATCCGGAATCGATCCTGACGCAACACGGTCACGACTTGCTCCGTAACTTTCTTACCCAGAACCGCAGGGAGCATTGATCATGGATCTGCCATCCGCCATCCGCGCCGTGATTGAGCGGCGAAATCTTTCCGGGGACGAGATGCGCGCGGTGATGCGCCGCATCATGACCGGACAGGCAACGCCCGCGCAGATCGGCGGTTTTCTTGTCGGATTGCGCGTTAAAGGCGAGACCGTCGAGGAAATCACCGCCGCCGCCGGCGTCATGCGTGAGCTGGCCACGCCGGTCAACGTCAGCGGCCCGCATGTCGTGGATACGTGCGGAACCGGGGGTGACGGCGCCGGCACCTTCAATATCTCAACCGCGGCGGCTTTCGTCGTGGCCGCGGCCGGTGGCAAGGTGGCCAAGCACGGGAATCGTTCGGTCTCAAGCAAATCCGGCAGCGCCGATGTGCTGGAAACCGCGGGCGTGAACCTCGACCTCACTCCGGAACAGGTCGCGCGCTGTATCGATGAAGTGGGTGTCGGTTTCCTGTTCGCGCCCAAACATCACGGGGCGATGAAACACGCGATCGGCCCGCGGCGCGAGATGGGGGTGCGCACGATTTTCAACCTTCTTGGTCCGCTCACCAATCCGGCCAACGCGCCCAACCAGGTTCTGGGCGTGTTTTCGGATCAGTGGGTGGAACCGCTGGCTGAAGTTTTGCAGCGACTCGGCAGCCGGCATGTGCTGGTAGTGCACGCGGAGGACGGGATGGACGAGATCAGCATCGGCGCCGACACGCGCGTGGGCGAGCTGAAGGACGGGCGGGTACGGGTTTTCACCATTCAGCCCGAGCAGTTCGGACTCAAACGCAGCGATATTTCGAAACTGGCGGTTTCCAGTCCGGCGGAGAGCCTCGCCATGGTGGAAAAGGCGTTGAAAAACGAGCCCGGTCCCGCGCGCGATATCGTGGCGCTCAACGCCGGGGCGGCGATTTACGTCTCCGGTCTGGCGCCGGACCTCGGTGCCGGGATCAAAACGGCGCTGGCCGTGCTGGCCAGCGGCGCGGCCGGGAAAAAATTGCTCGATCTGGTCGCGTTGAGTAACAAGCTCGCGCAAAAATGAACGACACACCGGATATCCTGCGCCGCATTCTCGCGCGCAAGGCGGAAGAAATTGCCGAGCGTAGCGGTCGTCTGCCGCTCAACGAACTGCGCCGGCAAGTCGAATCGGCGCCGACAACGCGCGGCTTCCTGCGCGCGATTCAGGCGCGGCTGGCCGGCGGTAATCCCGCGGTTATCGCCGAGATCAAGCGGGCCAGTCCCAGCCAGGGAATGTTGCGCGCCGATTTTCGGCCCGCCGAAATCGCGCGAAGTTATGAGCGCCATGGGGCCACCTGTCTGTCGGTGTTGACGGATGTGGATTTTTTTCAGGGACGCGATGCCCATCTTCAGGAAGCCCGCGCCGCTTGCCGCCTCCCGGTCCTGCGCAAGGATTTCACCGTCGAGGGCTATCAGGTGTATGAGGCGCGTGTGCTCGGCGCCGACGCGGTGCTGCTGATTGCCGCGGCGCTCGGCGATAATCGAATGCCTGAACTGGCGGCGCTCGCGGGCGAGCTTGGCATGGATGTCCTGATCGAGGTTCATGATGAGCGGGAGCTTGACCGCGCCCTGCGACTCCCTGCGCCTTTGATCGGTATTAACAACCGTGATTTACGCACGTTTCATACCACCCTGGAAACCACGCTCGGACTGATCAAGAAAATTCCGCCGGGTCGCGTCGTGATCGCGGAAAGCGGGATACACGCGCCGGAAGATGTAGAATTATTGCGGGCAGAAGGAGTCAACGCCTTTCTGGTGGGTGAGGCTTTTATGCGGGCGGAGGACCCGGGCATCAAGCTGCAGGAGTTGTTTAATACACCTCAAAAATTATCGGAGCGGAAGAGATGAAGGCAACGATCAAATGGACCGGAGACGTCGGTTTCTCCGGCACGACGGAAAGCGGGCACACCATCCTTATGGACGGGGCGTCGGAGGCCGGCGGGCGAAACAAGGGGTCACGGCCCATGGAAGTGGTGCTGATCGGAACGGGAGGCTGCACGGCATTTGATGTCGTGCATATTCTGCGCAAGTCGCGGCAGGAGATTACCGATTGCGTCGCCGAAGTGGAGGCGCAACGCGCGGAAACCGATCCCAAGGTTTTCACCCATATTCACATTCATTTCATCGTCAGCGGAAAGGACCTTGATCCTAAAAAGATTCAGCACGCGATCGAACTTTCCGCAGCCAAGTATTGTTCCGCCTCCATCATGCTCGCCAAGACGGCGAAGATCACGCATGATTTTGAAATGATCGATGCCAAGTGACCACGGGGTTGAATCAATGAAGCGGCCGGAATCCATCCCGGGATTGCATCACGTCGCGCTGATTGTGAAAAATCTCGAGGAATGCGAGCGGTTTTATACCGGATTGATCGGCATGCGCGTTGAATGGCGTCCGGATGCGGACAATGTATATCTCACCGGCGGAACGGATAATCTGGCGCTGCATCGTGCACCGACCGGCCGGGAACCCGGGACGGCGCAGCGGCTGGACCATATCGGTTTCGTGCTCAGCGATATCCGGGACGTCGATGAATGGTTCGTGTTTCTCAGGTCACAGGGCGTGGCCATCCTCAAGGAACCCAAATCCCATCGGGATGGTGCCCGCAGTTTTTATTGCCGTGATCCGGATGGCAACACCGTGCAATTGATTTATCATCCGCCGCTAGCCGGCAAGTGAACCTCTGCCGATGATTGCAGCTTTCCGGAGCAGTAAATGAGAATCGCGATTATCGGGCAGCAAGATTTCGGCAAGGAAGTGCTCGAGGCATTTCTGCGGCGCGGCGACGAGGTGGCCGCCGTATTCTGTGCTCCTGAAAAAGCAGGCTTCAAGCCCGATGCGCTGCGCGTCGCGGCGCAAGAACACGGCCTCGATCTCTTTCAGTTCGAGTCACTGCGCCTGCCCGAGGCGACGCAGGCGATGCAGGACGCGAACGCCGAAATCGGCATCATGGCCTTCGTGCTGCAGTTTGCCCCGCAGGAGTTCGTTAACATCCCCAGACACGGCACCATTCAGTACCATCCTTCGCTGTTGCCCAAGTACCGCGGCCCCAGCTCGATCAATTGGCCGATCATCAAGGGCGAGACCGAGACCGGTCTGACCATCTTCCGTCCCACCGACGGTCTGGACGAAGGCGCGGTAATCTTGCAGAAAAAAATACCGATCGGCGTCGATGACACCCTGGGGATAGTCTATTTCAACCGGCTGTTCAAAATGGGCGTGGATGCCATGCTCGAGGCGGCAGATTTGGTCGTTGCCGGGAAACATAAAGAAGTTGCGCAAGACGAGAGCAAGGCCAGCTACGAAGGCTGGTGCCGCCACGCCGAGGCCCGGATCCATTGGCACCATCATGTCGATTTCATTCATAACCTCATTCGCGGCTGCGATCCGGCGCCCGGCGCATGGACCACCTGTAACGGAGTAATACTCCACCTGTTTGGCTCGCGAAAGCATTTAGTCCGGACGTTTCGCGCCGTGAAGGGCAAAATCGGCGAAGTCGTGGAAGTTTCCGCGACCAGCATGCTCATCACCGCGCACGGGGGACGGATCGAAGTGACCAAGGGCAAACTCGGCAACGGAAAAAAAGTTATGCCCGGTGACCTCGGTATCGAGGTCGGCACCATCCTCGGCACCTAGCGGCCACGCGGCGTTCGCGCCGGCGCTGACGGTCAACACGTGCCGTGATCCGGATGGCAATATCGTGGAAATGATTTATCACCCGCCGATATCAAAAGGCAGTAGCAAGTAACAAGTGGCAAGTAGCAAGGGTCGGAAATATTTTTTCTTGCTACTTGACACTTGCTACTATTTTTAAATCCAGTACGCGGTACGCGTCATGATTTTTGAGGCGCCTCGCATCAACTGTTTAACGGGGTTCGGCATTCCGGCGGCGCCGGACTCAATCGCCACCGTGGCATGCTGGCTTTCATCGCAGCGCATCTGCTCCAGAATCGCCCGGCTTTTGACATCCGCGGTCGGTATCCGTTGCAAATGGTCGGTCAGGTGTTCCACCACCTGCTTTTCGGTTTCCGCAATGAATCCAAGGCTCCACTTGTCGCCGATGATTCCCGCCAGCGCACCGAGGGCATACGACCCCGAATACCACAGTGGATTCAGGTAACTGGCATGGGTCCCGAGTTCGCGCAAACGTTCTTCGGTCCAGGCCAGATGATCGTTTTCTTCCCGTGAGGCCTGTTCCATTTTTTCACGGACTTCAGGCAGGCGGGCCGTCATGGCCTGACCCTGATACAAGGCTTGGGCGCAGATTTCGCCCACGTGGTTGATGCGCATCAAGCGACCCGCCAGTTCCCGCTCGGTTTCGTTGAGCTCAACCTCGGTATTTCGCTGCGCCGGATTCGGCCGCCCCGGCGGCGGTGCGGGGCCGAATACCGTATGCAGTGCCTGATCGAGTTGCCCGATCAGGCGATCAAGCGTCGTCTGGGCACGTTCATTCATACGGCTACGATACCGGTGCCGTCGCGGGGCGACAAGCACTGGAGCTAATTGCCGGCCGGAGGAGCGAGTTGCCGATCGAGCAGCGTTACCGGATGCACGATCTCTATGGTTAACCCTGCCTGGCGCAACCCCGCTTGCAGAAACATGGCGCAACCGGGATTGGATGTGGCGAGGACATCCGGCGTGACACGATGCAGGCTGTCGAGCTTGTCGTGGCGCAACGATCGCGCCATGGCTTTGTGTTCCAGATGGTAGGCGCCGGCCGCGCCGCAGCAGAAAGCATTGTCCGGCAATTCCACGACTTCGGTTTGGGGAATGCGCCGCAAAAGCGAATAAGGTGCGGTGGTAGCGTGCATGACGTTTCTGAGCGTGCACGGATCATGCACGGCAATGCGTTTTGGCAATGGCCGCAACGAAATCCCCCTGGGCCACTCGATTTTCTCGAGAAATTCGCTGATATCCGTAATCTTGGCGGCGATTCGGGACGCAGGACCGTCCCCACGGTATTCCATCAACGTGGCGGCGCAACCGCTCGCGGCGGTAATTACGGCCTCGATGTCATCCCGGTCAAAGGCTTCACGATTGCGATGCCTGAGTTTATCGGCCGTGCGCGTATCTCCGGCATGACGGTGCAACGCCCCGCAACAGGTCTGTTGCGGTGGAACGCGGACATCATAGCCAAGTCGGGTAAGGAGCCGGATGCTCGCCAACAGGGTTGGTGCGTCGGTCAGGCGCGCGACGCAACCGGTGAAAAGTGCGACCGTGCCACGACGCACGCCTTGGGCCGGGTAATGCGAAGCGAATCGAGTCGGCGTAATCGGGGAAGAAAATTCGGCATCCATTTCGGCCAATCCGAGATGACGCAGGATGCCCGCTTTCCTGAGCAACGATTGCAGGCCGCTTTTCTGATAGCACCAGAGAATCCAGGCAACCGACGCGGCCCAGGGATTGCGGGTGAGCAACACGACGGCGTGCAATCCGATTTTTCCCATCATTGAAACGGGGCGCGCGGTTAGTAGTTGGGCACGCGCGGCATCCATGACATCCCCGAATGGCACCGCTGCGGGGCAGACAGACTCGCACGCGCGGCAGAGCAGGCATTGCGACAAGTGAGACTCGAACTGCGGTGTTGGTTCGAGCGTGCCCTTGTCGAGCGCCAGGATCAGCGCGATGCGGCCTCGGGGCGATTCGGCCTCGAATTTGGTTTTACGATAGGTTGGGCAGTGCGGCAGGCACAATCCACAGGCCACGCAACGGCCGGCGCCGGCACGGGCGATGTTAGTGGTGGATTGCGCCAATCCCTCGAGCTGGGTGGCGCGCACGCTGGAATTGACTGCCTTCATCAGGATCGCACACTACCCTGCGTGCGCTTCTGGCACAACTCGACACCCGAGAGGCTGCCGACCGTCGCGGTTGCATGCGTCTCGCAAAACAATGGTGGCAAAGAATCACAGCATCGGGATTTATGGGCGCTATGCCGAGCTCCCGGAGGTGTATCGCGCGTCATATGGCAACAGGCAGGTCAAGGGGGTAAAGTCTCTGTCAGTAGAGATGCGGATACGGAAGGTCTCGCTCTTCACCGCATCTGATCTTTAATAGTTGTTGTCGAAGTAAATGTTATTTTTCGGATTATCAAATGAATGAAGATATAAAAAAAGCGGCGCTGGATTACCACCGTCAACCGAGGGCAGGAAAAATATCGGTCACCCCCACCAAGGCGCTGACCAATCAGCGGGATCTGTCCCTGGCCTATACTCCCGGCGTGGCCGCGGCGTGTGAAGCGATCGTCGCGGATCCCTCCGAGGCGTTCAATTTGACCGCCCGCGGTAATCTGGTGGCGGTTATCACGAACGGGACCGCCGTGCTCGGCCTCGGCGCGATCGGTCCGCTCGCGGCCAAACCCGTGATGGAAGGCAAAAGCGTGTTGTTCAAGAAGTTCGCCGGGATCGATGTATTCGACATTGAAATCAACGAGACCGACCCGGATAAATTGATCGAAATAATTGCCGCGCTGGAACCGACCTTCGGCGGAATCAACCTCGAGGATATCCGCTCACCGGACTGTTTCTATATCGAACGCACGCTGCGCGAGCGCATGAAGATTCCCGTGTTCCACGACGATCAGCACGGCACCGCCGTGGTCGTGGGCGCGGCCGTGCTGAATGGGCTCAGGCTGGTGGGTAAAGAGATAGGCCAGGTCAGACTCGTGTGCACCGGCGCCGGAGCCGCGGCGCTCGCGTGCCTCGACATGCTGGTGACTCTCGGGCTCAAAAAGGAAAACATCTGGGTGGCCGATGATTTGGGGGTTGTATATGCCGGTCGCAAGCAGGGCATGGATGCCAACAAGGCGCGTTACGCTCGCGAGACCAAGGCGCGCGCGTTTTCCGAACTCATGCCCGGGGCGGATATTTTTCTGGGACTATCCGCCGGTGGCATACTGAAACCGGAATGGCTCAAGGACATGGCGCCGCAGCCGCTTATCTTCGCGCTGGCGAATCCCGAGCCGGAAATTCGTCCCGAATTGGCGAAAGCGGCACGTGCCGATGCCATCGTGGCCACCGGGCGCTCGGATTATCCCAACCAAGTCAATAACGGGATTTGCTTTCCTTATATATTCCGTGGTGCGCTGGATGTCGGTGCAACCCAGATTACGCGCGAGATGCAGCACGCCGCGGTTCATGCCATTGCCGAACTCGCTCAGGCGGAATCATCGGAGGTCGTGGCCAAGGCCTACGGCGAGCAGGACCTGAAATTTGGTCCTGAATATTTAATCCCCAAATCATTTGATCCGCGGCTGATTGCGCGCATCGCGCCGGCGGTGGCGAAGGCGGCGATGGACAGCGGTGTGGCCACACGGCCGATCGCAGATTTCAGCGCCTATCACGACTTTCTCTCGCAATTCGTTTATACCTCCGGGTTAATCATGAAACCGCTGTTCGGCGCGGCCAAGGCCTCACCCAAACGCATTATTTACGCCGAGGGCGAGAATGAATTGATCCTGCGCGCGGTCCAGGTAGTGGTGGATGAAGGACTGGCGCACCCGACGCTGATCGGGCGGCCGGCGGTGGTCGAGAAACGCATTAAAAATCTCGGATTGCGAATCCGCCCGGATAAGGATTTCCAGCTGGTCAATCCTGAATACGATCCGCGTTACCGCGATTACTGGACCACCTATCATCGCCTGACGGAACGCCGCGGGGTGTCGCCCGACTACGCCAAGATCGAAATGCGACGTCGCTTGACCTTGATCAGCGCCATGTTGATGTACAAGGGCGAAGCGGATGGGATGTTGTGCGGCACCTTCGGCACGCATGCATTGCATTTGCATTACGTGGACCAGGTGATCGGCCTGCGTCCCGGTGTGAAGAATTACGCCGCGATGAATTTACTGATACTGCCCAAGCGAAACCTGTTTCTCTGCGATACTTACGTCACCCCCGACCCATCTTCCGAACAGATTACCGAGATGACGCTGTTGGCGGCGGAGGAGGTTCGCCGCTTCGGTATTGTGCCCAAGGTGGCGTTGTTGTCCGCCTCCAATTTCGGGAGTTTGAATATCGCGTCGGCCAAGAAAATGCAGCAGGCGCTCGCACTCATCAACGCGCGCGCTCCCGATCTCGAGATCGATGGCGAAATGCACGGGGACGCGGCACTGTCCGAGGAAATACGACTCCGGGTGTTTCCGAATTCCCGGTTTCGGGGGGAAGCGAATTTGCTCATCATGCCGTCACTGGATGCCGCCAATATTTCCTTCAACTTGATAAAGACCACGTCGGGTGAAGGGGTGACGGTAGGCCCGATATTGCTTGGCGCCGCGCGCGTCGTTCATATTTTGACGCCTTCGACCACGGTCCGGCGCATCATCAATATGACGGTCCTCGCGGTTGTCGAAGCCAATGTGCCCCGCTGAATTTGACCCTGTTTCCACTAATCAACCCGCACCTTTATCGGTTCATGCCAACCTGGTTTCGTGCTTGGCGTGTCTGCGCGTGTTCACGCACGCGACACGCGGTGCTATGCTGATCGAACCAGCCTTGGTCGTGCGCGGACGCTGAGATATCGGCTCATGTCTTCATCCTATTACTACCGTTACCACGTTTTTTTTTGTGTGAACCAGCGTGAAGCGGGGCGGGCCTGTTGTGCCAACCATCGTTCCCAGGAAATCCGCGATTACGCCAAGGCCAGGGTCAAATCTTTAGGCCTGGATGGCCCCGGGGGTATCCGGATCAATACCGCCGGGTGCATGGATCGCTGCGAGGAAGGGCCGGTGCTGGTGATATACCCGGAGGGGACCTGGTACACCTATGTGGACAAGGAAGACATTGATGAAATTATTGATAAGCACTTGCGTCACGGGGTCGGCGTCGCGCGCCTGAAAATGAAGCGTTAGACGGTTTTTAGCCATCTATTTGTATATCATGGGAAAATTTTTTGATTTCGGGTGTAGTTTTCTTATCTCCCCATGTTTCAGAGACATAAAAGTTAGCTTTTCCTTAGAACTTATCTTTTGTACCCGTGTCTGAGGGTTTAACAGTTACTTTTAGCAAGCTTTTGGCGTAAATGGGAACGCTACGTATAATTGAATACAATTTGTTAATTTTTAATATTCAATTAGTTATGGATTTATTCAACTTTTTTTATGAGAAATTAGTGGCGCTGGCTTGACTATATGTAAGAATATTAGATAATTATAATATACTGTTTTTCTAAGCTTAACTGGCGTTTGGCGCATTGTTTGCTAATCTCAGAGGTAACGGACTGGAAAGATTTAGTGACGGCACCCAAGCGTGCTGGGAAAGGCTCCTCCATCCTCCTAGTGGTGGTTCGGGCGTGGCTCACAAGCCACGCCTTTTTTTTGATTTGATTTCGGCCGCAGTTGCGCGTGACAGGTGTCCCCGGATGTCCGGCCATCAATCGCCGATTTTATCTTGTGTCTTGGTACTGGCTTTTGTAATATCCGCCGCTTTCCGGTAACTACTATAGAGCAGAAGTTTTTGAGGCCGGACGTTCCCCGACCGAGTTACACTAATTTCGTCATGAAAACTTTCTCCGCGAAACAGGAAACCATCAAGCGCGACTGGTATGTGATTGACGCGACCGGCAAGGTGCTCGGGCGCGTGGCATCCGAAGTGGCCCGCCGCTTGCGCGGCAAGCACAAGCCGGAGTACACGCCGCATGTCGATACGGGCGACTACATCATTATTGTCAATGCCGACAAACTCCAGGTGACGGGCAAGAAAACGCAGGACAAGATTTATCACCGTTATACCGGTTATCAGAGCGGCCTGAAAGCGACGAGCTTTCGCGACATGATGAAACGGGCGCCGCGCTTTGCCATTGAAGCGGCCGTTCGCGGCATGCTTCCGAAGAACCCCCTCGGTCGTCAGATGTTCCGCAAGCTCAAGGTCTATCGAGGCACGGATCACCGGCATGCGGCCCAGCAACCCAAGGTTCTTGAACTCTAGGACATAGAGAAATAATCCGATGGCTCAGGCAAATATCTATCGCGCGACCGGGCGGCGCAAAACCTCCACAGCGCGTGTTTATATCCAACCCGGCAAGGGGGATATCGTTGTCAATCGCTTGCCGCTCGACCAATACTTCGGCCGGGAAACCGCGCGAATGATCGTGCGGCAGCCGCTGGCGGCAGTCGACATGGAATCCAAATTCGACATCATGGTGAATGTCCACGGCGGCGGACCCAGTGGTCAAGCCGGTGCCATCCGCCATGGCATCACGCGCGCGCTGCTGGTCTACGACGCCGCGCTCCGACCCACCCTGCGCAAGGCCGGATATGTCACGCGCGATGCGCGCGCGGTGGAGCGCAAGAAATACGGATTGCACAAGGCGCGCAAGCGGCCTCAATACTCGAAACGGTAAAGCAGTAGCTAGTGGCAAGTTTCAAGTAGCAAGTAAAATAATGAAAGAATGGATGCACTTGAGAACTTGGATGTCTGGAAGCGAAGTTGCAGACTCAGTGTCGAGCTTTATAAGCTTCTGAGTGAATGCAGGGACTTCGGATTCAGGGATCAGGTTACCCGCTCGGCGCTTTCTGTCCCCTCGAACATTGCTGAAGGCTACGAACGCGATTCTTCGAAGGAATTTTCCCGCTTTCTCAAAATCGCCAAAGGTTCCTGTGGCGAATTACGAACCCAGCTCTATATAGGTACAGAAGCGGGTTTTATCGAGCGCGCTAAAGCCAAGGAGTTGATTCAAGAGGCAGCCGAGATCGCACGGATGATCCAGGGTTTGATCAAGCGTTACGAGTCGTTAAATCTTCAGAATTAACCGGCCGACATCTTGACCATTCTTCCTCGCTACTTGTAACTTGCCACTCGCTACTGCCGTATTGGGGGATCGTCTAACGGTAGGACAACAGACTCTGACTCTGTTTATCTAGGTTCGAATCCTAGTCCCCCAGCCAATAACAAAAACAGCCCGCCTCGCTTGGGCTGTTTTTGTTATTGGTTTAGGGGATGGAATGAGCTCCCAACGGGTTCGACAAATTCGCCGGGAGCGAATTTGGACAGGAGCGCGGCGACTGACCCGAGCCGCAGCAGCGGCGAGGGTGAGCTCCAGGGGTGAGCAACTGTGTTTATCCCACGATGTTTTGGAGTTGCCATGGTGTATTGC
>NZ_JBBDYL010000006.1:0-8813 GCF_040901545.1 Sulfuricaulis sp.
CAAGGCGTAACCCATGTCCTCGGACTATTTTGTTACTGATGTCACCGACCGCTCAGCCTCAGGAAGTTCTTCCCGGATGATTTGACGTAACACGGTTGCAGTAACCGGCTGCTCATTCTTTCCCAAGAAGACTTTCAATGCCTCATTCATCATCGTTTGGTAGCCAGTGCCCATGCGCTCTGCCCGCGCACGAAACTCATTAAGCACCGAGTCATCGATGTAAATGGTAATGCGCGTCTTGCCTTTCGCGGGGAGTAGCGCGCTTCGCTTACCTTTTGAAAAATCGTATTCAGCCCTCATAGCTTGTCACCTCATGCCGCGTAGCGTGACGAGCCGATATAAGCCGGATCTCCTCGCCGCGAAGCGTGTAGACAACAACCAGGATTATTCCCACGCTACCCATGCCGACCGCCACAAACCGTGCCTCACCTTCTGAATCGGGGTCCAGCCGATGGATCGCCCAGTGGGTCGTAAAATACGCCTTCGGCATCCGCGAAGGACACACCGTGTTTCTTTAGATTGCTTGCGGCCTTTGCGGGATCGTATCGGAAGCGCACTGACAGACTATATGCACGATATGCATATTCGTCAAGTGCGCCGCATTTTCGTGGCTAATGTAAAGCCAACCGGCGAGGCGCTTTTGCCGCACCCGGTTAAGCGACTGGTTGGCCTGGCCTGCGTTCCACCGCGTGCGGTATTTGAGCGCCAGTTTTGCACCGAGCTTCAGCTTCGTGCTCACCTGCCCCTAGAGCAATATCGAACCCGCGACGCTGGCGGCGGCGCACCAGATCACGACGAAGAGCGCAGACACGCGCCACGCTACCAGAAGCGTGAAACCAACGATTGCAATGGCCAGATCAACCGGCCCACGCACGGCACTCGTCCAAACTGGATCGTAAAGCGCCGCCCCCAGGAGCCCGACCACGGCGGCGTTAACGCCTGCGATCGCGCGCGCTGCAATCGGTCGGCCGGCGATAGTGCGCCAGAGAGGAAGGACGCCCGCCACGAGCAGGAACCCCGGCAGAAAAATTGCGCCGAGCGCGATGGACGCGCCGACCATGCCGCCTTCGCTGCCCGGAAGACGCGCGCCCAGATAAGCAGCGAGCGTGAACATCGGCCCTGGCACCGCCTGTGCGGCACCATACCCGGCCAGAAATTCGTCAGAGGAAATCCACCCGGGTTTGACGACAGTCTCCTCGAGAAGGGGCAATACCACATGGCCGCCGCCAAATACCAGAGCGCCCGCCCGATAAAACGCCTCCGTGACCGCAAGGAGGCCGTCGCGCCCGTGTGCGGCAAGCGGCAAGCCGACGAGCAACAGCACGAACACCGCGAGCAGTGTCCAGCCGAGCGCCGGACCGTAGCGTAGGTGCAAGCCGCCACCGGCGACTGGCAGCACGCCGCGGCAGAACGCGAGACCCGCGACCCCGCCGAGCGCGACGGCGAGAAGCTGCGCCCACGCCTGGCCGGACACGAGAATGACTACCGCGGCGAACGTCGCGATCGTCATGCGCGGGACATCGGGGCACAGCTGCCGAGTCATACCGAGCACGCCTTGCGCGACGACCGATAGCGCAACAAGTTTGAGCCCGTGAATCGCGGCGTCGCCGGCCGTGCCGGAGATTTGCGGTAACAGCGCCGCGAACGCGAACAGCAGCAATGCGGACGGCAACGTGAACGCGATGAAAGCGGCGACGGCGCCCGCCCAGCCGGCCCGCAAAAGCCCCAGACTGAATCCCAACTGGCTGCTCGCCGGACCGGGCAGGAACTGGCAGAGCGCGAGCAGTTGCGCGTACTGGCTTTCGCCGACCCAGTTGCGCCGCTCAACGAGTTCTCGTCGGTAGTATCCGAGATGCGCGATCGGGCCGCCGAACGAGGTCAGCCCGAGCTTGAGAAAGGTAGCGAACACTTCCAAGACGGAGCCAGCATGGGGTGTCTGCATGTGCGAAGATTCCTGTTACATTCTCGAACCAGTCAATTGGCTGACGTTCAAAGTAACCGGCCTGCGCGGATTTTCGCGCAGGTCCGGGTGACTGCCGGATTAGACCGCTTGTTGCGCTGACGCTTCATGATCTCAGTGTTGCGACGAGGCGCTTTGGGTGGCGCAGCAGTTCCAGCGCATCGAAGACGCTCGTGCAGACGACGTCGGCGCTCGCGAGCGTTTCTGCCGCGCCACCTTCACGTTGGATAAGTGCAATGCCCAATGCGGCGGCGCGCAACATCTCGCGATCGTTACGGCCGTTGCCAATGGCAACGACCGTATTGGCTCCCAACTCGGACACAAACTGGAGCTTGGCCTCGGCTTGTGATTCGACCGGCGTGATGGTGAGCTTGATGGGCAACCCTGCGAGTTGCGCCTCGGCGAGCCCGAAAGTATCGGCTGTGATGACGTGAATGCAAATAGTGGGTGCAACGCCGGCGAGTTGCTCCGCGACACCAGGCAACAGCTTGCCGTCGAGGGCCAGCATGCCGTTGTAATCCAACACAAGGTGCGCTAACTCAAGCTTGCGGAAGCCGGGAATGTCGATCGAGATCATGAGATAGAGGTATAGTGGCCCAACGCGAAGTTCACCGGCGCGGGCCACGACGACAAACATTGTACCGGCGGAACACCGCGTCCGGTTGAACGTCGGGTTAGACCGCCGTTAGCCGTACCTTTCCAACATTGCCGAGTTTTAGACGTTGTTTCGCTTGCCAGAGATCATGGTTGTTCTGCATGGTAAGCCAGCTCTCGGGAGAACGCCCGAGGGCCTTGGAGAGACGCAGCGCCATTTCAGGACTGATACGGCTGGAACCCATCAGAATACGATTTAATGTCGAAGCTGCTACACCGAGTTTGGCAGCCAATTCACGGCCGCTAAGCCCATTAGGCTTCAGATAAACCTCGGTGATGAACTCACCAGGATGAGGGGGATTGTGCATAGCCATCAGTGATAATCCTCATAATCCAAGACGTAGGCGTGTCCGTCTTTGAATTCGAAAGTTAAGCGCCAGTTGCCGTTTACCCACACAGACCACCGACCGCGTTCCGATCCTTTGAGAGGGTGTAGCCGAAACCCAGGAACGTTCATGTCCTCGATATTCAGAGCCGTATCCAACGCCACTAATAGCATCCGCAGTCGCTTGGCATGGTGCGGTTGTATTCCCGCCGCGTTTCCCGACTCAAAGAACTTCCGGAGCCCTTTGTGTCGGAACGATTGAATCATGCATCAAGCATAGCATGTTGCGCACCACGCAACAAGGCTTAACGTTTGAATTCACCGGACCTGCGCGGCTTTTCGCGCAGGTCCGGTGGAATGATCGGTTGGGCCGCAATGCCATTGACACGCTATGCCTCACAGGTGGGCGAAGAACTCAGGCGCGCTTTGCCATTTGTCGTTGCGACCATCCACGTAGGTGATAGGAACTTTTGAAAGCTCCTCCTCTGAAACATCGTCGAGGCATCCGAGGTTGATGCCATACATTTTGCCGATGGGGGTTTCGTTTCCGACGCCAAAACCACGCACGCCACAGTGTTTACAGAAGTAGTGGTGGTTCTTCTTGGTGTTGAATAAATATTGCGTTAATTCTGCTTCCCCCGTCAGCAAGCGAAAACCTTCTGGCTTTGCCACGGCCGCCCACTGGCGGTTCCGTCTGCATATGGAGCAGTTGCAGCGATATGTGGCTTGAGTCAGATCAAGGTCTGCCTCGAATGTGACCGCACCGCAATGACAGCTACCGTGATATGTCTTCAGCATGATTTAACCCTCACGAAATAGAGACTCCGCTTTTCGCGGTCCAACAGGCCGCGCTAACCGGCGCGCGATGACTTTTCGCGCGTCCGTGTTGAGCGCGTGGTCAGACCTTGCTCTTTGACAAGACGGAGCTGGAGGCGATAGCCGAGGGCAGAAGCATAACGCTTCAAAGTAGCAATGGAGGGGGAATGCTTTCCGATCGCCGTCTCCATTCGCGCAACCGCAGATTGGGTAGTCCCGATCCGCTCGGCAAGTTCGGCCTGCGTAAGACCCGCTTCGGCGCGAGCTTTGAGAATCTCATCCAGCAGCTCAAACTCCTCCTTGAGTTTTTCGTACTCGCGACGCACTTCGGGGCGTGCCAGCGCGCGTCTCTTGAAATCTTTAAGCGTGTTACGCATCTTTCACCTCTTTCATTCGCTTTAGCGCGATCTCCAGCTCCTTCCGTGGGGTTTTTTCCGATTTCTTGATGAATTGGTGGAGCATCACGATCCGGCGATCGACAATTGTGCAGTAGAAGACCCGGGCGATGCCTTCTGCCGCCTTGAGCCTGAGTTCGAAAAGCCCGCGGCCCATCGCTCGTGTGTGAGGCATCCCAAGGTCCGGCCCGTAAACTTCCATGCGTTCCGCATAACGCAGGAACCGGGCAACAAACCCAGCCGGAAGACTATGTACCTCCTTCCTGGAGATCGGGACTGTAGAAGGAGATGCGCCAGCTGACGAAGCCAAACTATAGCATATTCGCTATATCGTGAGAATGGCTAGGAACGAGAACGAGAGCTAACGTTTTGGTGCGCGGCGGGCCAGCACTGACGATTGATGCGGCCCGGCGCTTGCGGCCCGTCCGTTCGACCTAAGGTTAGATTCCGACGATTTCATTGAGCCCCTCAACGACTTGCGAAATCTCCTCGGGCGAGGCGCGGCCGATTCTTGCCCCGATGCGTTCGACGGCAAGAGTACGGATCTGACTGATCTTGACCCATGATCGTTTCGGCAGCTTTGCCGCTTGAAGCTCGAGAGTCAGCGGAAAACCGGCGCGCTGAGGCTGACTTGTCAATGCCACCGCAATGACAGTCCCGGAACGCTCATTAAACACGTCGTGACTGAGGACCAGTACGGGACGCAAGCCAGCTTGCTCACGACCACGGACTGGGTTGAGGTCGGCCCACCGAATCTCGCCTCTCAGTATTCGGGCCAAGCGTCGAGCTCCTGCCCTAAGCCTTCTTCAGCGAGCGCTTTCTCAAATTTCGGATCGAGCTTTGCGCATTCGGACGCCAAACGGGTGCGCTCCATCCGCGCAAGCTTCTCGGCTACGGCTGACTGGATTGCTCGACTGCGGTTGGGAAAAACCTTCTTTGCAACCAAGCTGTCAACGCGCTCCAGCGTTCCGCTGTCAATAGTGATGGCAACTTTGATGCTGCTCATGGGGGCCTCCAGAGTATGACAACTTATCATACCAGATCGGGACGCGCAAGGAATCTAACGAATAATAAGGACTTCCCCACTCCGATCACGGCATCGTGCTTGGGTTCAAGGAGTCGTTGCAACACTGCCTTTCTGAGCCGAGGATATTAGTTGATCAAGAGCCTCGGCTGGCGTCTTCCATCCGAGTGTCTTGCGAGGTCTGCTGTTGAGAGTCGTGGCAACCGCATCAAGTTTGCGCTCGGAGTATCTGCTGATGTCGGTGCCTTTTGGAAAGTACTGGCGCAGTAAGCCGTTCGTGTTCTCGTTGGTACCTCGTTGCCAAGGGCTTCGCGGATCACAGAAGTAGATGTCCACGCCGGCCTCTATCCGCAACCGTGCATGCTGCGCCATCTCCGCACCTTGGTCCCAAGTCAGCGACTTGCGCAACTGTATGGGCAGCGTCGCGATCTTTGCGGCAATGGCATCTCTGACAGCCTCAGCACCGTGGCCAGCCAAGGCCGGTCCATTCTTGACGCGAGCGCCGGCACCATGCTCGGCCATTGGCGGCAAGTGCAACAGCATCGTGAATCGGGTGGTGCGCTCCACCAAGGTGCCAATCGCAGAGCTGTTCAGACCGATGATCATGTCGCCTTCCCAATGGCCGGGAACGGCACGGTCTGCGACTTCAGCTGGGCGCTGGCTGATCATCACCTCAGGGGTGATGAAGTTCTTGCCCCGCTGCCGCGTCCTGGCGCGTGGCACTCGCAACGCCCGACCAGTGCGTAGACAAGCAGACAGTTCACGTCGTAGCGCGCCGCGAGCTTGAACGTAAAGCGCTTGGTAAATGGCTTCGTGAGAAATCCGCATGGACGCATCATCCGGGAAATCAACTCGCAATCGACGGCTGATCTGCTGCGGGCTCCAACACTTGCCCCATCGTCTGTCTGCGCGACGACCGTGGCGCCGACCATTCCATGGAACGTCGGGGCCCGGAATTGATCTTCCCCGGACATCAGTGACCGCGCCGGCGAGCCGCTCTTGCACATAGGCTCGCAATCGCGCGTTCTCGGCAAGCTTGGCGGCCTTGGGCCGCTCGGCTGCTCGCTCGGCTTTCCACTGCGCGACGGTAGCCCGATACCTCAGCACGCCACCTCGGGTCGCGGCATTCCGGCGCAGCTCACGCGACACCGTCGATGGCGATCGCCCCATCCGCCGCGCGATCTCGCGAACCCCCAACCCTTGAACCTTCAATAGCGCAAGCTCCTCACGATCTGCAAACGACAAGTACCGTCCCGAGAATCCAACCAAACTGATCGGTGCAATGCCGCCGGCCTCGCGAAACCAACGAGGACCCAGTGGCTGCGAGACTCCACTCGACAATGCCGCTTCTTCACTCGCCGCTCCTGCGGCAATGCGCGCCCAAAACGCTTGCTTAGCTTCCCGCTGATTAACGCTGGGCCGGCCGGGCGAGCGCATCGGTTCTCGCCCTGTCCGCTCCGTAACCCAGCCATGTGGTCGTCCCATAAAACACCTCCAGTATCGAGATGTTGCAACGACCATTGGAATTCACCGTGTGTGCCAAGATTGGCTTGCATGTTCAATCTCAAACGGAGGGGGAAGTCATGAAACAGAGTACTGCAAATCAACGGACGGAAAAAGTGGTGGGTACCGTGGCAGTGGTGGGCATTGATTTGGCGAAAAATGTGTTCTCCCTGCATGGGGCAGATGCCTCAGGCCGGGTGGTGCTCAAGCAAACCGTTTCGCGGGCTAAGCTCGCCGAGTTCATGGCAAAACTTCCACCTTGCCGAATTGGGATGGAGGCCTGCGGTGGCGCCCACCACTGGGCGCGCGTGTTTGGGAGAGCCGGACACCAGGTGCGAATCATGGCGGCACAGTTCGTTCAGCCCTATCGAAAGGCGGGCAAGAACGACAGTAACGATGCCGAAGCCGTGTGCGAAGCACTGACCCGGCCGACCATGCGCTTTGTGCCCGTAAAGACGGAAGATCAGCAGGCGGTGATGTCGTTACATCGTGTGCGCCAGGGCTTTGTGGAAGAGCGCACCGCCACGATCAACCGCCTGCGGGGCCTGCTCTCGGAATTCGGCGTCGTGCTACCCCAGTCCCCGAACAAAGTTCGCCGGCTCGTTCCGGAACTGATCGGCGCGGACACGACCAGCGAATTCCCCATCGTGTTGCAAGGAGCGCTGCGGGATCTGTATCAGCACCTCTGCCTGCTCGATGCCCGTGTGATCGAATACGACCGGCGAATCATCGCCCTGATGGAGCAGGACCCACGTGCCCAACGCATTCAGGCGGTGAACGGCATCGGGCCACTCACCGCGAGTGCGGCACTCGCCACCGTAGGCGATGCCACGGTCTACAGAAATGGCAGACAGTTCGCCGCCTCAATCGGATTGACCCCACGACAGACGAGCACGGGCGGCAAGCCCCGGCTGGGGAGGATCACTAAACAAGGGGACGCTTACCTGCGAACGCTGCTTATCCAGGGGGCACGCTCAACCCTTAACACCGCTCACCGACGCCAAGACCCCCTCAGTCGCTGGATCGTCGATACGCACAAACGCATTGGCTACTACAAAACACTGGTTGCCATCGCCAACAAACACGCTCGAATCCTCTGGGCGCTGCTTGCCCGCAATGAGGACTTTGATCTCAAACGCTATGGCCAGCGGCCGATGACATCGGCGCCCGGCATTCACTGAAGGAGGATTTACCACCGACGCGATTGCGACGCACACCACGCGTGCAACAGGTAAGACCGGCACCGGCAGAACCTGGCTACAGTCCAGAGGCAGCTGTCTCAGACCTCGACTAACGAATGAGGAGTCGGTGTGCGGTTGTTATGATGGCCCGGGCAACACACAAGCCCAACAAGGCCGGTTATAGAGGCGCAGTCTGTCCTGCTTGCTACGTGTGTGCAGAGTTAGTGTTGCAACGGGGAAGTCCTTATAGAGACTGTAGAAAAACCCTGTTATCGAGACCCATCTCATCAGATTCGACACAGCTCGACAATAACGCTGTCGTGGTCATCGAGCTCAAGGATAAGGCAGATCGCCTACTGTAAAAGCCCTGATGCGTTTCTGGATGAATCTTCATTCTGATCCAGCGATTTTCGCTCTGCCTATTGTTTGGGCATAACGGTTCAATTTAGGGGTTTTTCTACAGCCTCAACGTTCGTGCTCAGCCGCGCTGCTCTTTGCGTCGGCTGGAGCACAGTGTTGGGCGTCATAGATATCAGAGATCACGACCGTTGAAAGGTTTAACAGGGAGAGATGAGAACTCGACGCCTTCAAGACAGCGAACGTTCACGAGGGCCATGTGATTGCCGGAAGGATCGGGGCCTTCGCAAAAGGGGTGCATTCCGCACTTTGAGCAAAACCGATGCTTGACTGTGTGTTTGCCAAATGTGTAGGTACTCATATTTTCCTGTGGTGTGAGCAACCGAAGTTGCTGCCGCGGAACGGGCCAATTAAGCGATCCTTTTCGGGAACAGATCGAGCAGTTGCAGTCCATAACTTGTGTGAGTTCGCCTTCAACCTCAAAGGCAATTTGTCCACAATGGCAGCTACCTTTGTAAATCATTGCGTGGCTCCTTTCGACAATTTGTGTTCCTATCGTCCCACGATTCGATAAGTGGCAGGAAGTGTGACGCCCAAC
>NZ_JBBDYL010000007.1:0-8393 GCF_040901545.1 Sulfuricaulis sp.
CTCGCAGCATGATCTATAAATACGTGCGGGAACTTATGAACCGGACTACTAAGGGCGCGGTATGCCATTTCATGAGGCCTAGACTATAAATAAAGGCGAAAGGGAAGAGTAACGGGTAGAAAGACGAGACGAAAAGGCAAAAGACGTAGTAGTGCCGATCTGATCTGACACTGCTGCAATTTAACTCCCCGAATCTGCGGCCTCAAACGCCGCGAGGGACTTGACGATGCGCGGCGGCCGTCCAACTTCGGCAAGTGGTTCGTCAACCTGATTTTTCCCAGAGCCAGTGGCAATACCGATTATCACTTGATTACCATAGGCTTTTCTTGCCTGCTCGGCGCCGATGGACAGGAAACAGGCAATCGGCGTTGCCGATGCGGGCTGCACGAACAGTCCCTCAGCCCGGGCCAGCAGCCTCGCGGCCTCGAACGCCTCTGCGTCGCTTACCGTCCAGCCTACCCCGCCAGTCGCCTTCATGATCTGCACGACGCGATCACCCGCCGCAGGAAACGGGTGACCAAGCCCCGTCGATTTGATCGTCTGTTTGCGTCCACGCTTGACCGGCTCTCCCGATTTCCAGGCGTGCACGATCGGCGCGCACTCAGCGATCTGGACCACGTCAATTGCGGGCATGCCCTTCACCCAGCCCAGGGCGTTCATCTCTTGAAAACCCTGGTAAATCGCCAGAACGTTTGTACCGCCGGACGTCGGAACTAGAATTCGGTCCGGAACCTCCCACTTCAATGCCTCGCAGATTTCGAAGGCAATCGTCTTCTTCCCTTCGGCGCGGTACAGATTGTAAGGCTGGGTGCAATGGAAAAGCCCACGCTTTTTCGCGACCTCACCGGCCAGTTGGGTGCCATCCACCATGTCTCCTTCCACCACAAAAATCCGATTACCGTAAATCGAAGTCTGTAATCGATGGACGGCTGATGTCTCATCTCGTAGGAATCCGTAAAAGGGAATTCCGCCCCGCGCGCTGTATGCGCTAAACGCAGTTGCTGCGTTGCCCGACGATGCAAGGATCAGGCCCTTAACCCCAACCTCCCTAGACTTGCTCACGGTCACGCTGGCACCGCGATCTTTAAAGGAGCCCGTGGGGTTACAGGATTCATCTTTGATGTAGAAATTTTGAAGCCCAAGCCGGTCACCGAGTCGCGTCACGTGAAAAAGCGGCGTGTCTCCCTCAAACAAACTGACGACGTTCGCGTGATCACGCACCGGTAAAAGGGCTCCCCAACGCCAGATGCTTTTCGGCGTGGATGGAATGCCGTCGCGATCAACGTCGCGCTTGATGGCATCAATGTCATAGCTCGCTGCCTGGTTCTCGCCGTGTATTGGGCAAATTGGATCCGTGGTCATATCCGCGTTGACGTGGTCTTTGGAACAACGCGGGCAGCGCAGCCCAAGAATATAACTTTTCATAAACGAGATTCTCCTAGAGACGCATCATATGATCCGGTGCTCGGTACCGTCAGCGCGTATCGAATCTATTATGGATAAGGGGATAAGGCAGAATGGCCCGCCCTGATATTCGTTCCAGGAATGCTCCACGCTAGGACTCTTCACTGCATTTGACCGCCTCGAATTAATTGTATGCGGCCGAGCCGGACGCGTACAACGACGTGACTGCATGCTGCTATAAATATCCGGAGGCAATCTTTTACGCCATCTCCTGCCATCCGTAAATGCGCTTAGCGTCCTCGCGACTCAGTCGCTCTTCCAACACGTCCCGTGCAACGGCATCCGCGTCTCGCTCGGATGGAGATCCGAAACCACCGCCCGCGGGTGTGCAGATCCGCAATACGCTTCCTTGTGCGAGCGGAATTTCGCCAGCCGCAGACGGTAATTTCTGCGGTTGAGACGAATCGGGATTTAAAACGAATACGCCGCATTTCCCTGCGTCACCACCTTCCATTCCTGCAGCAGCGGCATGCTGTCGTTCTGAGGAGAGGCTAATGACCATGTTCTCACCCAACATACGGTAGTCACGCAATACGCCCATACCGCCACGATACCTACCGGAACCCGCTGAGTCTTGCCACAGCTCATAGCGCTCAACTCGAATCGGATAAGCATTTTCAAGAACCTCAATCGGCAGATTGGACGATCCCGACGCGTGCACACGTACGCCGTCCATACCGTCGCGATATGCGCGCGCTCCCATCCCTCCCGCCAACGTTTCGTAACTTACGAAGTAAGTTCCACTACGCGGATCTGTCCCTGCGGTCACCACCAAATGATGCGGCCCACTTCTTGCTAACGCTTTCTCGGGCATTGCTTGTGTTAAAGCGGCTGCGACTACGTCGCCAAGGACCGCACTTGAGATTGCCCTGGCCCCGATCGGTGCCGGCGATACCGGCTGTACCACAGTCCCATTACGACCTTTTACGGTGATAGTGCGATAGTAACCGGCGTTTGCTGGCACGTCGGGATCGAGAAGACTTTTTGCGACGGTATATATGGTTGCAAGTACAGCGCGATGCGGAATGTTGCGCGCGGAGTGAATCTGCGGATCTGATTCTGAGAAGTCGAACTCGAGTTTGTCTTTTGCTACCTTAAGCTTCAGGCGAATGTACGCGAACTCACCGTCTCGGTCACCATCGAGACGATCTTCTGCTTCGTAAATACCCGGGCGAAGCCTACTAATGGCAGACTGAAATCGCTTTTCTGTAAAGTCGAGATATGCCCCAATAGTGGATTCTGTCTCAACATTTCCATATCGCTTAAACAACGCCTCGATGCTACGCACCCCAACAGGATTGGCCGCGAATTGCGCCTTAAGGTCACCCACACGCTCGTCCGGAGTTCGAGAATTCAACAGGACAATTGCAAGCACATCGCGATTGAGTTTCCCGCCGGACATGATTCGAACGGCCGGAATTCGCAAACCCTCTTGAAATATAGATGTGCACACCGCAGCTTCTGACCCGGGCACCATACCGCCTACGTCAGCGTGATGAGCTATATTTGCCACATACGCGGCGATTCTCTTCCCAATGAATACCGGGGCGATAATGGTGATATCCGGTAAATGTGTGCCTCCACCATTATAAGGATCGTTCGCCATGAACATGTCGCCGGGATGAATATCGTTCAATCCGAAACGCTTCTGAATCTCATCCACAGCGCCAACCATCGAACCCAAATGAATGGGAATTCGGTGGGCCAGGGCAACTACCTGTCCCTTCGCATCGAATATGGCACTCGAGCAATCTCCGCGTTCTTTGATATTTGGTGAAAACGCGGTTCGCATAAGCGTAGCCGCCATCTCCTCGGATGTCGCCAATAGATACCGGGCGACAACTTCGGCCCTCACTGGGTCCACGTGCTTTTTACCCATGATTACGCGATTCCTTTCGCGGGCAATGGTTCCACCTCAATGTGTAAGTAACCAAATTTCATGTTGGATAGCGTCGCTCGAGGCGGCACAACCGTTGTTGTGTCCATCTGCTCAATAATCGCCGGCCCGACGATCCGACAATTTGCCGGCAAGCGGTCACGGTCATACACCGGCGTCGTTACAAAGCCCGTCTCCGGGAACCATACCTTCCGCCTTTCCGTAACGGCTTCCCTTGTCGTGCCGCCTGCAACCTTGCGTTTTTCAGGCGGCGGCGCGTCCCGCCGAATAGTTACTGCGAGTCTCAGATTTACGACTTCCACGAGCTGATCCGGCATGTCATATCCGTAAAAGTCAAGATGCCGCTTGTGATATCGAGAAACGAGCGCCGGGAGTGATTTCTGGTCTAGACGGCCATTCTTAATCTCAAGCGTAAGCTCGTAACTTTGGCCAAGGTAACGCATGTCCAACATCCAGCTACGTTGCGTCCGAGCGTTCCTCTTTGCCTCACCTTTAAGCCAATCGTCACCGCGGCGTCGGAGTTCGTCGAACCCCGAGTTAATCCATTTCAGAGTTTTGGGCGAAAAAGTGACAAGCCGGGTGATACTGAAGTCTCCGCGCACGTCTGCGTGCAGCAGGCCCAATGCCGAGAGCAATCCGGGTCGCGGCGGCACAAGTACTTTGCGTATGCCCATGGCGCGAGCAACGTCGGCTGCATGTAAGGGGCCCGCGCCACCGAAGGCAACCAACGTGAAATCGCGTGGGTCGGTGCCCCGCTCCACTGAGATCACACGTACCGCACCCATCATGTTGACGTTAATGATCTCAATTATCCCTGCTGCCGCACGCACGACGTCAATATTGAGTTTCGGCACAAGATCTTGCTTGATTACCTGACTCGCACGATCAGCAAGTATCGCCATGCGTCCGCCGAGCAGCGACTTTGGATTGAGCCGCCCCAGAAGCACATTAGCATCCGTGACCGTTGGCTTGGTGCCACCGCGGCCGTAAGCTGCAGGGCCTGGATGTGCCCCCGCGCTTTGCGGTCCTACTTTCAGCAGCCCGCCTGCGTCAACCCAGGCAATGCTTCCTCCACCGGCGCCGATGGTGTGAATATCGATGGTTCGGGTTCGCACCGGAATACCCGCCATCTCGCGAAGGTCCTTCCTTGCAGCTTCATAATCCTGTACTAGGCACACATCGGTGGACGTACCGCCCATATCAAACGTAATCAAATCCTTTAAGCCTAGCTCGGCCCCTAATCCCACGCACCCGACCACCCCCCCAGCCGGCCCCGAAAAGAAAGTATTGACGGGTATGCGCCGAACCGCGCCAGGTGTAACCGCACCCCCATTGGACTGCATAACACGCGGCATAACTTTGACACCAAGGTCTGCAACGCCATACTCGAAACGTTCGAGAAACTTGTCCACGATCGGCATTAGGCTGGCGTTTACCGTGGTCGTGGCGAACCGTTCATACTCCCGAAACTCAGGTAAGACTTCCGACGAGGTACACAGATAAACTTCGGGCCAAAGCTTTTTAACGAGGTTGCGCGCGTGCTGTTCGTGGACAGGATTCACATAGGAGTGCAACATGCATATAGCGATCGCTTGCACGCTTTTTCCCTTCAGAACGCGAACAGCGTTCTCCACTTCCTGATCCACGATCGGATCTACTTCTAAGCCGTCCGCCGCAATTCGCTCGACAACCTCGATACGACAATCGCGCGAGGCAGGCAGTCGCGGTTTCGCTACATCTAAATTAAAATAATGTGGACGACGTTGCCGAGCAAGCTCGATGACATCTCGAAATCCGGCAGTAGTGATCATCCCGGTCCGTGCAGTTTTCCCCTCGAGTACCGCGTTTGTTGCCAACGTCGTGCCCAGCACGAGAAATCTAACGTCATCCGTTGATACCGTTGCAAGCTCAAGGATTTCGGTAATACCATCCAGCACCGCCTTTGCAGGCTCGCCCGTGGCTGTCGGTAGCTTATGATATGTATATAGCCCTGTTGACAAATCACAAAGTACAACATCAGTAAACGTGCCACCAGTATCGATACCAATCCAAATATTCTTCATTTTTTTCTACTTGATAACCTGTTCACAGTCATACGGACCACATTTAGTCCACGGGCTTTACGACTTTCTTCCACTTTCTTACTTCCGACTGAACATGCTGCGCCATTTGCTCCGGGGTACTTCCGGTGGCCTCCGCGCCAATGCTTGAAAGGCGTTCTCGCACCTCCGTCACCATCAGAATCTTGTTAATTTCCCGATTTAATCTGCTAACGACTTCCTTGGGAATCCCGGCAGGAGCCAGCACCCCGTGCCATTCGTGAAAATCGAACCCGGGTAGAAACGCCTCAGAAATTGTTGGCACTTCCGGTAATGTCGCAATTCGTTTTGTACTCGTAGCTGCCAGCACTCGGACTCTTCCTGATCTAATGTGAGGCAATGCCGGCGGCACCGTAACAAAAAGCAACTGTGTTTCACCTCCGACAATCGACGTCATCGCCTGCGCACCACCCTGATACGGAATGTTCACAACGTTGATTCCGGTGACACTCTTTAATAGCTCCATATTCAGATGATTCGCGCTTCCTATTCCGGCAGACGCATAATTCAGTTTCCCGGGTTTAGCCTTTACTAAAGCGATTAGCTCCGATATAGAAGTCGCGGCAATTGACGGGTGCACAAGTAGCACATTGGGCATCAAATCAATCAGCGTGATTGGCACAAAGTCCTTTATTGAGTCGTACGGAAGCTTGCTATGTAGCGCTGGATTGGCGCTAAAAGTTACGTTCGCATTCATTAACGTGTATCCGTCTCCGACTGCCTTTGCCAACAACGTGCTTGCGATAATCGTGCCGCCTCCGGGGCGATTGTCGACGATTACGTGCTGACCAAATGCGGCGGCAAGCCTGGGCGCGATTACACGTGTTGATATATCTGCAGCGCCGCCGGCCCCGTAGGGAACGATAAATCGGATTGGTTTAGAGGGATATTCCTGGGCGGCGCAAATGCCCAAATTGAGAACCATTGAAAAGAATATCGCCAAACTACCGATAAGCCCTGTTCTGAGCGTCGTCATGTTTCCTCCATTTAGGTCACGTCATTACTTCTAGTTACAGCAGCTCACAATTTGCCGTTAGCACCCGAAGTCTTGAGCATAAAGTACTGATCTCTCGTAACACCAAGGTTGATACACGAAACCTACACGTGTCTGTTCAGTGCGAGGGGGATTGTACTTTAAGGCGCAGCACCGTATGCTGAGCAGATGCAAACGCTGCCGGATTTATCCAAGCTAAGCCACGCCCAGAAGGACGACCTGATCCGGCTGCTGTGGCCGTTGATAGAAGAAGTGCGTCAGCTAAAGGCACGGGTGGCTGAGTTGGAGGCAAGGCTGGCGAAGGACAGCCACAATTCCCACAAGCCGCCCTCGAGCGACGGGCTGAAGAAGACACACTCACAGCGCGAGTCCTCGGGCAAGGCGCCGGGCGGACAAGCCGGCCACAAAGGCACAGGCCTGAAACGGGTCAGCGTGCCAGATACGGTGATCGAACACCGCCTGCCCGAGTATTGCGTGTGCGGGGCGAGGCTTAACGCAGCGTATAGCGGCGAGCGGCGGCAAGTGTTCGACATACCGGTGGCCCAATTTAACGTGACCGAACATCGCACCTGGCAAGCGCGCTGCCGCTGCGGGCGCGAACACCAAAGCGCCTTTGCCGACGGGGTCAATCAACTGGTGCAATACGGGCCGAACCTCAAGGCCCTGGCGGTGCACCTGACGCAAGGGCAGTTGCTGCCGCTGTTTCGTACAGCGCAACTGATCGAACAACTGTTCGGCCTGCCGCTGTCGGCGGCCACGGTGCACGCCTGGATCGGTGAGGCGGCCCGGCGGCTCGCCCCCGCAGTTGCGCGCATCGGCCAGGCGCTGGTGGCCAGCCCCGTGGCGCACGCCGACGAATCGGGGCTGCGGGTCGCGGCCAAGCTGCACTGGCTGCATACGGTGGCCAGCCCCACCCTGACCTGGTATGGCGTGCATGCCAGGCGCGGCGCCCCGGCGATGCAGGCGCACGCCATTTTGCCCCACCGCAGCGGGGTGCTGGTGCATGACTGCTGGGGCCCCTATTGGCAGATGCCGGGCGAACATGCGCTGTGCAATGCCCATCTGATACGCGAACTGATCTATTTGCACGAAACCACCGGGCAGGTGTGGCCTAAGCGCCTGATCCGGCACTTGCGCCGGGCACGCGATCATTGCGAGGCGGCGCGCCGCGAGGGACATGCCGCCGTGCCTGACCGCCTGCGCCGGCGCATCGAGCGGCGCTATGCGGCCATTCTCGCCCAAGCTCAAGCCTGTCATCCGCCCCAAACCCGCACGCGCCCGCGCCGCGGTCGCATCAAACAAAGCGTTGCTCATAATCTGACCCGCCGTCTGAGTCTGCATGCCGCGGCCGTGCTCAGGTTCGTCTCGGATCTGACGGTGCCCTTTACCAATAATCTGGGCGAACGCGCCATTCGCATGCCCAAGGTCAAGCAAAAAATCTCCGGCTCATTTCGAACACTCAAAGGCGCTGAGGATTTCTGCATCATCCGTTCTTACCTCGACACGCTGCATAAGCAGGGACACAATGTGTTTCAGGCTCTGCGCTCGGCTTTTATCGCGCAGCCAATCGCCGCTTGCCCGGACTGAACAGACACACCTACACTTAATATTACAGGGTCTTCAGGAAGTCGTGTGGGTGAATTGTGGGGGTAAATTGAGCTTTTGCCGAGTGAAGAAGGGTGTTTCCTGAGGGGCTCGAAACTGAGATGATTTCCCGATGGCCAATTCAGCGAAGCGACAGCGGCGGCTGTGGGGCGCATACACCTTCCGCGGTTTCCGTGCGCAAAGCACGGTACGCGGTGTGTTCGGTGATCCGAAGGCGCGGGTCATTACTCTTGTCCGGCGCTCAAAAAAACGCTCTGCGGAGACTGCGGACGGGCGCACATGGGCTGGTACGACCGGCGCACGCGTCGGACGCGCGATCTGTCCTGCGGCGATG
>NZ_JBBDYL010000008.1:0-1474 GCF_040901545.1 Sulfuricaulis sp.
GACCAGGCGCGCACCATCCGCATCCCGGTGCACATGATCGAGACCATCAACAAGCTGAATCGCATTTCGCGCCAGATGCTGCAGGAAATGGGGCGCGAGGCTACCCCGGAAGAGCTGGCGAGCCGCATGGACATGCCCGAGGACAAGATCCGCAAGGTGCTCAAAATCGCCAAGGAGCCGATCTCCATGGAGACGCCCATCGGCGATGACGAGGATTCGCATCTCGGGGATTTCGTCGAGGACGCCAATTCGGTGGCGCCACCCGATGCCGCCACCGGTAGTGGGCTGAAATTCGCCACTTCGGAAATCCTCGAGACGCTCACGCCGCGCGAGGCTAAGGTTTTGCGCATGCGCTTCGGCATCGGCATGAACACCGATCACACGCTGGAAGAGGTGGGCAAGCAATTTGATGTCACGCGCGAGCGCATCCGCCAGATCGAGGCCAAGGCGCTGCGCAAGCTGCGCCATCCCACCCGCTCCGAGCATTTGCGCAGTTTTATAGACTGAACCGGAATGTTGCTTGACAAAAAGGGCCCGACATGGGCCCTTTTTGTTTTTAATTGACTGCCATGGCGTCGTTACATAGCACAATCGGGATTGTGCACTTCGGCATGGCAGTTTGAGCAAAGCAGCAGGCATTTCCTGGCTTCAGTCATCACCGCGTCCCACCTACGGTTCGATAGAGTCCGAATATCGAGCTGAAAGTCTTTTTCATGTGGATTGGGGTGGTGAAATTCGAGCGCGGCGTAGTTCTTGTTGTAACCACAATATTCGCATTTCGCACCTTTTAGGCGAATGAGTTCCAGTTTCCGTTCACGTCCACGAAGCTGCTGCGCTTGATAGGACTGGTGTTTATTGTTGGTGTCGGCATTCTTGCATCGACGGGAGCAAAATCTTCGTTGGCGGCCTCTCAGCGGTTTATGACATGTTGAGCATTTTTTTGTAGCCATCTACGGACCTTTAATAATAAAGATTATCATGAAAGTAATAATCTATAGAGTGGCGCACTAAAGGTCTACTGCTGCGGTATCGATGAGTACTCGGTGTTCCCAAAGCTGATAGAATGCCGGCGTTGGGCCTGTAGCTCAGTTGGTTAGAGCAGGGGACTCATCGTAATGGTGCGCTCGTATCGAAAGATACGAGATGAACGGGATGAATTCAGGGAAACCTTCCAGCCATGGCTGATGGCAACCCTGAGCCAAGCCGGGAGTGCACTCCCGGAAGGTGCAGAGACTACCTGAGGGCTGAAGCGCCCTTGATCACAGGCTTGAGCGTCCCGCGCCCTAACTTCTCTTGCTGCAAGAGAGATGAGGGCGGTGAGATAGTCCACTCCTGCTGGAAACAGCGGGGCAGAGTGAATCCCTTGGTCCTAGGTTCGAGTCCTAGCGGGCCCACCACATGCCATCCCTGGCGCGACCGTGCGGCTTCGGTTGAGCCCCAGCCCGGCCCTCCGTGGCCGGGCGCTCAGCGGGGG
>NZ_JBBDYL010000008.1:1484-14216 GCF_040901545.1 Sulfuricaulis sp.
GATGTTAAATCGGTTCGCGAAGACTCCGTATCGCCCTAGCGGGCCCACCATTTTTTTAGTCCGCCTACCCCCGCTCCGTCGCGCGGCTTGAGTATCTTCACAGATCGAGAAACGGTCGATTGGTAATATTGAAGCGGCATCATTATTCGTTGCCCGCGGATGCTCAGGAATTACTCAATTCGCTGAGATATTCGTGATGTGTGGTATTGACGCGGCTCACGCGCAGTTCCACCGGGGTATCGTGATAGGTGTAGGCCACGCGGCGGATTTCCAGCACGGGACCGCCCGCACGAATGCCGAGGTGTTTGTTGCAAGCCGAATCCGCGAGATTGGCGCGCAGGCGCTCAACGCTGCGGATGACATTGATGCCGTAGCGCGATTGATACAGCGCATAAATGGTGCTGTCGCGATGGTTGAAAATATCCCGCGTGAGATCCTGGAACGGCGCCACGGGAATCGTGATGTCGTCCAGCACCACCGGGCTTCCCGCGAGCAGCAGGCGATTCTGGATCTTGAATACCGGATCGCCGCGCGCAATCTGTAATTGCTCCGCGACGTCAATCCCCGCACGGTCTTTTTTGAACGACAGGAGCTCGACTTGGGGATAATTCTTGTCCGTCTCGTCGTGGCCGACAATATGGAAAAAATAATACAGCGTCCGGTCGCGATTGTGTGTCGCCACAAACGTCCCCTTGCCCTGTTGACGGACCAGGACCTTTTCGGCCACGAGTTCGTCCACCGCCTTGCGCACGGTGCCCACGCTGACGTGAAACCGCTCCGCGAGCCGGGATTCGCTGGGGATGGCTTGGCCCAGGCCCCATTCCCCGGATTGCAGGCTTTCGGTGATTTGGGATTTGATGGCCCGGTACAAGGGGCTGCCGCCCAAGCCGAGCGCGGAGGGTGCCTGGGCCATCACAGGCCCCCGGCCGCCCTGATTGTGGTATCGCGAAGGATGTTTACCGCGCTCATAAGAAATACATATATATCATATATGTCATATGGTTGACTAGGCACCTGACCCCCGCTTAGAATTGCCGGATTCCACCCGGGCCGACGCCTGTTCCGCCGCCCGGGATCAGCCATCGATCGAAAAGGGAGCACACATGATTCACTTCGTTGTTCATGACGTCGGCGATTCGGTCGGTGTCGTCGTGGTGGAAGGTGTCAAGGCAGGCCAGGAACTCACCGGCTGGGTTATGGACCAGGACAAAACGGTCAAGCTCAAGGCGCTCAACGACATCCCCATCGGGCATAAACTGGCGCTCAGAGACATCGCCAAGGATTCGACGGTCGTCAAGTACGGCCACGACATGGGCCGGGCCGTGGCCGGTATTCGGACCGGCGAACACGCGCACGTTCACAATATCAAGACAAAGAGGTGGTAACACGGTGAATATTTCTACCTTCATGGGCTATCGCCGCGAAAACGGCCGAGCCGGTATCCGCAATCACGTGATTATTCTCCCGGTCGATGATCTTTCGAACGCCGCTTGCGAGGCGGTCGCCAACAATATCAAGGGCACGCTCGCCCTGCCGCATCCGTACGGGCGGTTGCAGTTCGGCGCCGACCTGGAATTGCATTTCCGGACGCTGATCGGAACCGGAGCGAACCCGAACGTCGCCGCGGTGGTGGTGATCGGCATTGAACCGGGCTGGACAAAACGCGTGGTGGATGGCATCGCCAAGACGGGCAAGCCGGTCACGGGTTTCAGCATCGAACTGAACGGCGACATCAATACCGTCGCCGCCGCCTCGCGCACCGCCAAGGAATACATCCAGTGGGCGACCGAACAACGCCGCGATTCATGCCCGATCAAGGATCTGTGGGTGTCGACGAAATGCGGCGAGTCCGACACCACATCGGGATGCGGCGCCAACCCGACCGTCGGGAATGCCTTTGACAAGTTGGAGGCCTTCGGTGTAACGCTTGTTTTCGGTGAAACCTCCGAGCTCACCGGCGGTGAGCAGGTCGTGGCCGAACGTTGTGCCACGCCCGCGGTGCGTGAAAAATTCATGCAGGCCTGGAATGCCTACAATGACTTTATCGTCGCGAACAAAACCGACGATTTGTCCGACTCCCAGCCCACCAAGGGCAACATCATCGGCGGACTCACGACCATCGAGGAAAAGGCTTTCGGAAACATTCAAAAGATCGGCAAGCAATGCAAGATCATCGGCGTATTGGAGCCGGCCGAAACGCCCGCGGGCCCGGGATTGTGGTTCATGGATTCGAGTTCCGCGGCGGCCGAGATGGTGACGTTGTGCGCGGCCGCGGGTTATGTGGTGCACTTTTTCCCGACTGGACAGGGTAATGTGATCGGCAATCCGATTCTGCCGGTGATCAAATTGTCCGCCAACCCGCGCACGGTACGCACCATGCGCGAGCATGTGGACCTGGACGTTTCCGGGCTGCTGCAGCGCGAGATGAACCTGGATAAAGCCGGCGACCAACTGCTCGATGTCATGCTGCGCACCTGCAACGGCCGGCTCACGTCAGCCGAGGCCCTCGGCCATCGGGAATTCGTGTTGACCAAGCTATATCGCAGCGCATGATCTGAAACTTCCGTTAACGTACGGCCGCCGTTGGGAAATCACATGGCGAAGATACTCAAGCTGAAAGTCTGGCGCGGCGGCCGGGACGGGGCGTTTGAAACCTACGAACTGCCACGGCAGGATTCACAGACCATTCTGGACGCGGTCACTTACGTCCAGCGCCGGATTGATCCCACGCTTTCCTACCGATTTGCCTGTCGCGTCGGCATGTGCGGTTCCTGCGCCATGACGGTCAACGGGAAGGCGCGGTGGACCTGCCGCACGACCGTATCAAGCGTGATCGAGGAGGATTTACTGGAGGTTGCACCCCTGTGCAATCTGCCGGTGATCAAGGATCTCGTTTGCGACATGACGCACTTTTTCGAAAAATGGGATGAGACCGGTATTCCGGACACGAACCTTGCCTTTAACCTCACGTGGCATGACTGGATCAATCTGAAAAATCTTATTCTGGTCAGCCGTGCCATCACCGCGACCGCGATTGCGCGCGAAAATTCCTGCGGCGCCCATTACCGGGCTGATTTCCCCAATGAGGCCGTTGCCGAGCGTTCGGAGTACGTCAGCGTCATCTCGCGAGACGGTCGCTTCGACCTGGCCCGCCACCCGGTTCATTTCACGCGCGTGCGACCCGGCGAGAGTCTGATTAAAAACGCCGCCGCATGAAGCAGATCGTCATTTCCGAATTCATGGATACCGGCGCCGTGGACACCCTGAAGCAGCGCTTCGAAGTAGTTTACGACCCGTTTCTCGTGGATCGGCGCGACGCACTGCTGACGCTGCTCGGCACAACCGCTGGACTGATTGTGCGTAACCGCACCCAGGTGGATTCGGTCCTGATTGACGCCGCGCCGCGATTGCAGGTCGTAGGCAGGCTGGGTGTCGGGCTCGACAATATCGACCTTCCCGCGTGTCGGACACGGGGTATCGCAGTGTTTCCGGCCACCGGCGCCAACGCTGTTGCCGAATACGTGATCGCCATGGCGCTTGTCCTGCTCCGGGGAGCGTATCGAACGAGCCGGGAAGTAGCCGCCGGAGTCTGGTCAAAGGAAGCATTATCCAATGGTCGGGAATTGTCCGGAAAGGTGCTGGGCATCGTGGGATTTGGCTCAATCGGACAACTTACGGCACGCAAGGCCTCGGCGTTGGGCATGCGCGTGCTGGGATTCGATCCCGCCGTGGACAGTAAATCCGCGGCTTGGGAAAAGGCGGGTGCAAGGTCCGTTACGCTTGACGAGTTGATAACTACGTCGGATGCCGTCTCACTGCATCTTCCGCTGACGCCGGAAACAAAGAATATTTTCGATCGCTCGCGCATCGCTTCCATGAAACGGGACGCCGTGCTCATCAATTCCGCACGCGGTGGGATCGTTGATGAAACGGCACTGGCCGACTTGCTGCGATCGGGGCACCTCGCCGGCGCGGCACTGGATGTGTTCGCGAAAGAGCCCTTGCCGGCCGGATCACCGCTTGCGGATTGTCCCAATCTGCTGCTTACTCCGCACATCGCCGGTCTGACGCGTGAATCCAATCAGCGGGTGAGCAGCTTGGTGGTGGAAAAAGTGAGCACATACCTCGCCGGTTTGAAATGAGGTGACGCTTCAACAGTGGAAATGAACAATGGAGCAACATGCCAATCGTCCCGATCGAAAAACTGACGGATCTGTCTCGTCAGGTGCTTGAAGCCGCAGGCGCCGCTTCGGAAGCCGCGCGGTCCACGGCGCGTTTTTTGGTCGCCGCGGAAGCCGCAGGCCTTTCCAGCCATGGCGTATCACGTATCCCGCGGTACTGTGCCCAACTGCGCAACCAGCGCACTGTCGGGGATGCCCAACCGCGGGTGATCCGCGAAAAAGGCGGCGCCTGTCTGGTGGATGCAGGCAGTGGTCTGGCCTTCCCCGCTTGTGAGTTGGCCGTAGCCGAAGCGCTGAATCGCGCCCGCAAATACGGCGTCGCCTTCGCCGGCGTCACGAACAGCAATCACTTCGGGGTGGCGGCGATACACTTGCACCCGATTGCCGAGGCCGGCATGGTGGGGCTGGCATTCGGTAACTCTCCGGCGGCAATGCCTCCCTGGGGCGGGAAAACCCCGATCTTCGGCACCAACCCGATTGCCGCCATGTTTCCACGCCGCAACGCCGATCCGCTGGCGATCGATGTCAGCTTGAGCGAAGTGGCTCGTGGAAAAATAATGATCGCGGCCAAGGAAGGAAAACCGATTCCCCTGGGCTGGGCGCTCGACCAGGAAGGAAATCCGACCACGGATGCCGCGGCGGCGCTCGCGGGCAGCATGCTGCCGGCCGGCGGACTCAAGGGGGCGATGTTGGCGCTGATGGTGGAACTTATGGCCTGCGCGCTGACGGGAGCCGCGTTTGGATTCGAGGCGGATTCGTTTTTCGTGGATGAAGGTAACCGCGCGCGGATCGGGCAGGCGTTTCTGGCCGTCGACCCCGATGCGCTCGCGGGGAGAGAAATTTATCTTGAGCGCGTCGAAATGTTGATAGCCACGATGCTGCGTGAACCCGGTGTACGCCTGCCCGGGGAACGCCGTTACCGGCTTGCCCGACAAGCCGAAAAGAGCGGCATCACGGTGCCCGATTCGCTTTACCAGCAGCTCACCGAGCTGGCCAAATCTTGACTCAATATTACCCGTGCGCGTTGCTTGACAAAGCAACTTATTGTAAAGATTAATGCGATCAACCGGCCTTTCCCGGAGCGCGTTACCGAAAGTGGACCGTGAATAAAATTGAACTACGCGCTCGGCGACCGGTCTCCCGATCTGTAACCTCTTCTAATGGGTATTTTAATAATGGAGGATTTCCACATGAAACGTGATTTTACGGCGCTTTCATCGACGCCATTGAAATTACATGCCACCTTCGTGCATCCGCCGGTACCCCCGGAGTTGATTCATCTTGACAGCCCAAGTGTCACTGTCATGACCGATTTCAAATTTGTACATCCGGTGACGGTCAGCCCCGAGACAGGAATGGATGACGCGCTGGGAATAATGAAAACGGCCGGTGTACGGTTGCTGCTCGTTACCAATCGTTTGAATGAAGTGGTCGGGATCATCACTGCCAACGACATCATGGGTGAAAGGCCGATCAAGATACTCGGGGAAACACGCGTAACCCGCGCCGATATCAAAGTATCGACTATCATGACCGCGCAGCCGGATATTCCAGTGCTTGACATGATGAGCGTGCGCAACGCACAAGTCGGTCACATTATCGAGACCTTGCATCAACTGGAACGCCAACACGTACTCGTTGTCGAGGCCGACAGGGAGACCAAGGCGCAGCGCATTGTGGGAATGTTTTCGACCAGCCAGATCAGCAAACTCCTCGGGCGTAACGTCTGGGATGAGGTCATTCCGGCCCATTCGCTGGCTGAAATCGTTCGACAAATCGGCTAGCGGACTTCCAGAGAGGACGGTTAAAACCAATTGCCCGGTTCTGCGTCGCGCCGGCGTTTCAGTATAAAATAAGCGATTCTCCCGGCAAATCGAGATTCGATCGATCAAACGCTGTCAGCACTGGGTTAAGTTGCTGCCGGCGATGGCGCAAAATCAATTTAGCAGAATGAGTTTGAAGCTATCATGAAAATCCTGGTATTCGGTACCGGCGGTGTCGGCGGGTACTTCGGCGGACGGCTGGCGTCCAGCGGGGAAAATGTCACATTTATTGCGCGTGGCCGACACCTGGCGGCGCTGCAAGCTGACGGACTGCGGATTGAAAGCACGTTGGGGAATATTCATGTTTCGCCGGTCGACGCCACCGAGGATCCGAAAAATGCCGCCACCGCAGATCTGGTGATGATCGGCGTCAAACTTTGGGATACCGAAACGGCGGTACAAACACTGGCACGGGTGGTCGGTCCCGAAACCACCGTGGTGTCTTTTCAAAATGGCGTTGACGCGGTTGATATCCTGGCACGTGCTTTCGGAAAAGCTCATGTCATTGGCGGCATCGCACACATCGCCGCCGTGATTGATCGACCGGGCGTGATCCGGCACAACGGGACAATGCAGCGTCTGACTTTTGGCGAACTCGACGGACGACGAACACCGCGCGTGGAGAAATTTTTTGCCGCTTGTAAAAATGCGGGAATAGATACCGTGCTGAGCGATGATATCCAGCGCGTTATCTGGGAGAAATTTGTGTTTCTCGTCGGCTTGAGCGGCATGACGACTTTGACGCGCCTGCCGATCGGCCCGGTCCGCGAGGACCCGGAAACGCGCGCGTTGTTGCTCAAAGTGATGCGCGAAGCCGCCGCGGTCGGCCGTGCACGCCGCGTAAACCTCGCGCCGGATGCCGCCGAGAAGCAACTTGAATTTACCGACGGGCTCCCGGCGACCATGATTGCATCCATGCTGGTGGACTTGCAGCGCGGGCGACAACTGGAACTACCGTGGTTGAGCGGTGCGGTTGCACGCCTGGGCGAACAATCGGGTATCGCAACGCCAGCGAATCGGTTCATCTGCACCGCGTTGAAACTCCATTCTGCCAGGCGCCAACCTGTTGCCAATGAGTCTGGCTGATGGACCGGTGCGGTTAATTCGTTCAACTTTATTCCGGGATTGTCGCTCGCGTGTGGGTAGCGGCGAATCAACCGCGAAAAACTTTTTATCATTTCGTAACCAACCAGGAGGAGAGGCCATGCCGACTGAACTGTTCAAGACAGGTCGAAAGATCCGTTCGGAAGTATTGGGTGAGATACGCGTGCAGCAGGTACTGGACGAGGCGGATGACTTTAACCGGGATTTTCAGCAATTGGTCACGGAATACTGCTGGGGTTTCTGTTGGGGCCGGAAGGCCTTGAGCCGGAAGCAACGCAGCCTGCTGAATCTGGGCATGTTGGCGGCATTGAACCGCGGACCCGAATTCGAATTGCATTTCCGCGGCGCCATCAAGCATGGCCTTACTCTGGATGAATTGCAGGACGCCCTGATTCAAATTGCCGTCTATTGCGGTATTCCGGCCGGAGTTGAGAGTTTCAAGACGGCCAACAAGGTAGTGAATGAGCTGAAAGCGTCCGGGGCACTCCAGCCATAGGCGGGACAGACAATTCTCTATCCGGAATAAACTCAACCGGGAATAACGGCCTCAGGCAATGCAATCCCCGTATTGGCAGATATCACCGACGTTGATTTCGAATCAGGAAACAGGGGCCAGGAATCCACCGGGACGTCGCCGCCGGTCTGCAATGTGACCAAAATCTTTGACGGCTGAACCGCTAACGGATCGTGCATCCGGGAATAATTACATGATATCGAAATCGAGGAACCGCAATCCCATCCCTTCATTCGTCACTCTTACGACTCTGGCCGAGACATTCGAGAGTTGTGACCCCCAAGTTGTGTTGGAAAGTTTCAGTGATACCACCCGTCCGATGGGCAGGCAGTCATTCTTGCCACTCAGAATAAACGTGCCGGTCTTGCTGATATCCCGGGTGACGAAAATCCTGTTGGCGAGATTTGGCGGATCGAGAATTTCAACGTCCAGTGAAACTGTGAGGCGCTCCTGCGAACGTTTTTCCATAAAATACCTTCCCTATAATAATTTATCCGTTTTACTCCGGTGATGGAGTATTTTTTGTCGACATTTTTTTTCCGTCCTGGAGAATCTGGGCGAATTCATTCTGGGTAACCGGTTTGCTGAAATAATAGCCTTGCATTTCATCGCAGTCGTGCTTGCGCAAAAAGCTGAGTTGATCTTTGGTCTCGACTCCTTCGGCGACAACCTTGAGTTTCAGGCTTTTGCCCATGGCGATGATGGCTTCGGTGATGGCCGCGTCTTCCCGATGCGCCATAAGATCCTTGATGAAGGACCGGTCAACCTTGATGGCGTCGAGCGGAAACCGCTTCAGGTGCGCCAGGGAGGAATAACCGATGCCAAAATCGTCGATCGCCACGTGCAGCCCCATGGCTTTCATTTGAGACAGCAATTTCACCGCGTGATCCGGGTTGTACATCACCATGCTTTCGGTGAGCTCGAGCTCGAGGTATTCCGGATCCAGGCCGGTTTCCTTCAGGATTTTGGCGATGTCCTCCAATAAATATCGATCGTTGAATTGGCGGGACGAGAGATTCACGGACACGCGGATCGGCGGCAGCCCCTGATCCTGCCATGCCTTGTTCTGGGCGCAGGCCGTCTTCAGTACCCACCGGCCGATCGGCACAATCAGGCCGGTTTCCTCGGTCAGCGGGATGAAGGAATCCGGCGAAACCATGCCCAGTTCCGGATGCTGCCAGCGGATCAAGGCCTCCACGCCGGTGATTCCTCCGGTGTTGATGTCCACCTTCGCTTGGTAATGCAACAGAAATTCATCGTTCGCCAGCGCATGCCGCACGCTCGACTCCAGCGCCAGTCGCTCGAAGGCGAGTGCGTTGAACTGGGCTGAATAAAACTGGTAATTGTTTCGGCCGTGATCCTTGGCGAGGTACATGGCGATATCGGCATTTTTCATCAACGACTTTTCATCGTCACCGTCTACCGGGTAGGCGCTGATGCCGATGCTGGCGGTGATATGAAATGGTTTATCGTCCAGTATGAAGGGGTCCACGGTGGCGGCAATGATCTTCCTTGCCACGGTGGCGGCCAATTTGGCGTCCACCATTTCCTCGATCAGGACCACAAATTCATCGCCGCCCAAGCGCGCGACGGTGTCGCTCTCGCGCAGGCTGCGGGTCAACCGCCCGGCCATATCCTGCAGGAGTTTATCGCCGCTGGCGTGGCCCAGCGTGTCGTTAATGTCCTTGAATCGGTCGAGATCGATAAACAGCACGGCCAGTTTTTTGCTGTAACGGCGCGCGGTCGCCAGCGCGTGATTCAGGCGTTGACTGAACAGGGCGCGGTTGGGCAGTCCGGTGAGGCCGTCGTAATAGGCGAGATACTGGATTTTTTCCTCCGCCAACCGCCGATGATAATAATGGCCGATTTGGCCGCCGATCGACCGGGCTGACTCGATCAGTTTTTCGTCCGGGTTGCGGACTTTATAACTGAAAAATTCCATTACCCCGAGAATTTCCGTCCCGACCGAGATCGGAAAGGAGAAGGCCGAACGCAGGCCGGATCTGACCGCCGTTTCTCCCCGCAGGAAATTATTAATGCCTTTTACCTCGGCAAACCACACCGGACCGCCGGTGGACCAGGCGCGCCGTGCCACGCCAGAGTTTGATTTCGCGTCAAAAGTCGTCGTGCGCGTCTGGGTGACGAACTCGGAGGCTTCCAATGCGGGAACGGTCCACAGATTGAGACATCGAAACGTCTTGGCCTCTCTGTCGAATTCGAAATATCCGCCGTAGTCCCATTGCAGAGTTTCGCAGACTTTGCGCAGGATTTTGGGGATGGCCAATTCGAGCGCGTCGGATTCCGTTAGTAAGCTCGCAACGGCGTGTTCCATGGCATGGCGTGCTTCGATCTGTTTCCGCTCAAAGTTCTGGCCGATTTGACTGCCGATGAAAAGCGCGCTCGCAAGTAACGCTTTATCCTGGCGCCGGATATCGCGGCTGTAAAATTCCATGATCCCCATGACCACGCCGTTAACCACGATCGGGAACGCCATCGCCGTGTGCAGACCTGTTTTCGCGGCCACTTTGCCGCGCCGAAACGTGGGGTCGATCGTCACATCCTGTACCCATACGGGCTGACCCGTGACGCACACACGCCGGATCACGCCGCCATATCCCGGTGAGTCGGTGCTTTGTATCCACTCCAACTCCGCCTGAGACGAAACAGTAAATTCACTGCCATCGATATCCGGAGAACTCCAGGTATCCGTGTTCCGGATCGTCTTGCTTTGTCTATCCATGTTCCAGAACGCACCGTGAACCCATCCCGATGTCTCGCAGATGATTTGAATAATTTTTTGTACGATCTCGGGTGTATTTTCAGCGCTGGATAACACTTGCACGACGGCATGTTCCATGGCTTTAAGTTGTTCAGCATGCCTGAGCTCGGTAATGTCCCTGCCAATTCCGCGGTAACCCATGAAGCGGCCGTTGGCATCGAAAACGGGAATGCCGCTGATGCTGCTGTAACAGGCGGCACCGTTGACGTCATAACGTTTGTATTCAAAGTCGTAGAATGGCTTGTGGGCCGTCAGCAATGCTTTATGGTTTTTCCATTGCTCTTCGGTGACGCCCGAAACGGGCAGTTCCCACCGGGTCTTGCCGATGCTGTGCTTTACGCTTAGCCGCCGTTCCTCATCGGGATTCCGGATGATGCTGGTAAATCTGAAATCGCCGTCCTGTTCCCAATACCAAAACGAGGTAACATCAAAGAGTCCTTTGAATCGCGACTCGCATTCGAGCAATTTCGCTTCTAATTCCTTGACGGCTTCTCGGTTCTTGGCTGCGGGCATTTGTTAAACCACCTGAATAATCGAAATTGGCAAAAAAATTTCAAGGATTTTTCTTAATCCTGAGTATAGTTGTTTCATTCCCTTCCACAGCGCAAAAAATAGGCCGCGTTTGGGCTTGATAAATGGGGGTCTTTTCTCCTCAACCCCTTGAAATGCAATGAAATCGACTTCGGGGTACTTTGGCGGTTGCGGACGTGTCGCCTATCCGGCTAATGCATTGCTGGGACCAGTCGATTCGACGGTCTGCGGTTGATCCAGAAAGGGTACTTGAATTAACGCCATCATTGCCCGTTACGCGCAACCGGGGATATAGGGATGATTCGCGCGCGCCAACAGTCGAAAATTTATATTAGAGCAGGACGGTGCGACCGTTAGCGATAAGAAAAACATGGTGCCGGGCGCGGACAAATCTGTGGGGAACAGATTTGTCCGCGCTTTGCGCAGTCCGAAGGACGAGGCGCAGGGATGTGCCGGGCAATCGAACCAGCGGCGCGCGGATTATAGAACCGTCCCAAGAAAACCCAGAAGAACCTACTGACACCGAATCGGATACTAAGTACAATCCCTGCCGTCGTGGATCATGGTGAATCATGCTGGATTCACTCAGGTTGGTAGCAAAGTGGCAGCACGTAAGTTGGACGCTGGTTGGCTGTATGGTCGACCCTCAGGAGAGAACAGGGTTTTACCCTTGGTAATTCATACTGAATGGCGAATGGTGACACATGCGCCGATTCGCTTCATGGAGTCCGGATGGAGGAGCTTTATGGCAATAAAATACTTTATTTTTTGTATCATTCTCTTGCTTGCCGGGTGTGGCATCATAACATCAGAAGATTCGACAGTATCGACGTGTATTAACGTCGATTTGTCAGGCGCGTGCAGAATATCCGGCGGGATAACCCCCGGCGCATTGGAAGCAGTTCCAACAATATAAAAAAGCAGGAAGATACAGCGGAGTTCTTAAGCTTAAGAATCAGCCGACTGATAGGCGTTGCCCCGTATGCCTTGGCGTTAGATCGATGGGAAGAACCGAAGCGGCAAAGGTAGCCCGGGCTCCAGGCCCCGGTGGCACCCGGGCAGTTCGAAGCGCGGAACGTGAGCGGATGCTCGCTGGAGCGGCCGCATGGGAGTGGTGGCCGGGGTCGGAATCGAACCAACGACACGCGGATTTTCAGTCCGCTGCTCTACCAACTGAGCTACCCGGCCGTAAAGACGGCGAATTATAGAGAAGCCGTAACGCTTTGTACAAATTGGTCATGAGCAACTCTGGGCGGATCCGGGCCGGGACCCGAGCGTGATCCCACGAATGGCAGACCCCGATTTTCATAGCCGGCCGGCACGCGCAGCCTGAAAAGAGTGAGCAAAAATTGCGCGGATAACGCAACCAGAAAACCAGAAGAGATACCAGTGGATTTTGTATCGGGTTTATTTGCTGGACGGGGGTACGTAACCGCTGGGCAACCGCGAGCCTTCGCCGAAGAAATATTTTTCCATCTCGGATTCCAGAAATTTGCGCGCCTTGGGGTCAAGCGGGTTCAGGCGATTTTCGTTCATCAGCATGGTCTGGTGACCAAGCCACATCTGCCATGCTTCTTTGGAAACATTTTCCCAGACACGTTTCCCGAGTTCACCGGGGTAGGTCGGGTAATCCAGTCCGTCGGCCTCACGACCGAGTTTGACGCATTGCACCTTGCGGGCCATCAGTTCAATCCTCTTTAAGAATTTTTTGTCGTTATACTCAGCGAATCCAGATTGACTTCCAACAATTCGGCCAGGATTTCCGGGTCCAGGCGCTCGCCGGCGCGAGGACACGTTAAG
>NZ_JBBDYL010000008.1:14226-49135 GCF_040901545.1 Sulfuricaulis sp.
AATACTCCGGCTCGCCCTCAGCTGATCGAGCAGGCGTTTCACCGGTGCGCTGAATCCGCGGCAATCCGGTTGGTTAAGGTTATACCAAACTGTTTCCGGATTCTCCATCAGTTGATCAGTCCCCCCCACCACGCGCGCGGGTATGGGCGTGATGTTGAGATGGTAGTGACTGAAATTGTGTCTCAGCACCGGCCACGGAGTTTCGGTTTGTACTTTGAGGCCCAGGGCTTCGCGGCACCAGTGACACGCATCGCCGTCAAGGCATTCGGGAAATCCCCACAGGCCGCCCCACAGCCCCACAGGGGGACGCCGCTGCAGCAGCACGTGTCCGCGTCGGTCGCGAATCATGAGCATGCGGGTAGCTTTGAGCGGCGCGCGGCGAACTCCGATTCGCACCGGATATACCTCCGGCGAACCGTGGCGATAGGCACGACAATTGACATGCAGGGGGCAAACCGTGCAGCGTGGGTTGGTGCGCACACACACCGTGGCACCCAGATCCATGATGGCCTGGGTGTAATCGGCGACTCGCTTCCGTGGCGTGTGATGTTCGGCGAGCCGCCACAGTCGATCCTCCGTCGCGCGTTTGTTCAACGGCGTGTCGATGGCGTGGAAGCGCGCGAGCACGCGTTTGACGTTGCCGTCGAGAATCGCATGACGTTGACCAAAGGCGAGCGCCAAAATGGCGCCGGCTGTGGAGCGGCCGATACCCGGCAGATCCGCCACCGCGTCGAACGCGCGGGGGAAAACACCGGCGTGTTGGGCAACAATTTGCTGCGCGGCTTTGTGCAGGTTGCGGGCGCGGGCGTAATAACCAAGGCCCGTCCACAGATGCAGCACTGCGTCGGTCTCCGCGCGCGCCAGCGCCCGCACGTTAGGAAAATGCCCGATGAAGCGGCTGAAATAGGGAATGACAGTTTTCACCTGGGTCTGCTGCAACATGATTTCCGAGATCCAGACACGGTAAGGGCCCGGTTTGCGTTTCCAGGGAAGGGTTTGGCGTCCGTGACGGTCGTACCACGCCAGCAGCCGCCGGCTGAAAAGGCGGTCATTCATGGCCAGCAAGCGATTCGACTTCCACAGCGGTGGCTTTTATCTCCTCGATGAAAAAGGACTTTACCAGCCACGGGCCGATCACCGGTGGTATAAAAAAATTCGGTTCCATCTCTCCGGAGTAAAATATCCGTGTTTTTGCGCCTTCCGCGAGCAGGTGCCAGTGTTCGACGGAATAACTGAAATCACTTTGAGCCGCGTCGATGACGATGACGATGTCAGTTTTAGGCGTGGCACGGATGTCTTCCACTTTGTTGACGGTTTGACAGAAAAACAGGATGCAGGATTTAGACGAGATGCCGACCCGATGGTGGTTCTCGCTCACCCGTTCGATGATCCGGCTTTCCACAACGGAACTCGATACACGGGAGAAGTGTTCATAGTCCGTCATGATTTGCCAGACCTTATCGAGCTCGGCATCGAGCACCACCTCGAAGGAAAGCAGGTAACGGCCCTGATGGTGTTTGGCCTGCGCGTGCGCAATGGTGGCGCTGGATGCGTTAGCCGGCGCCAGGAGCCCGATGGCCAGGAAAAGGGATACTCGACACCACACGTTGTTGGTCAATATTATTTGAAGAGTTTGAATTTGTCCTTCAATTTTTTCTCCAGCTTTTCCCTGGTTTCGGTTTTTTTCTCTTCCAGTTTTTCCTGCATGATCGCGTTCCAGTCGGGCCGGAATCGAAGTTTCGAAAACGGTCCGTCAATGAGGATGGGGAAGGTACCCACCACGACGTTGTAGTCCAGCGTTTCCCGGGGCAGATCGGCTGAACCCTTGCCCGAGACATTCAGCAAATCGGGACTCTGGATTTTCATGTCGTTGTTGCGGACGACACCATCGGTTATCTGGGCCGTTCCCCCCAGCTGGGAGAACCGGGTTTCATCGCCGGCCTGGGGCGTGAGTTCCACGAGTTTCTGATAGGACTTGTCACGCTTGGCGGCGGCGATGGTGGCGGACATTTTTTTAAGGTCTATACCCTTGATCGCACCGTTCTGCACCGCAAATGCGGCCGTGCCGTTGAGCGTTTGTTTCACCTGGTTAGCGTCCAGCCCCGCGGCCGTGACTTTGGCGCTTAAATTCGCCACACCCGTGAATTTGTCGAAATTCAGGGCGTCCTTGAGCATCGGCGCAAGTTCCACTCCGCGGACGGATTCGTCCACCGCCAGCATCGGGGTCTTGCCGCGTGCATCGAGCGTGATGCGTCCGGCGTATTGGCCGCTGTAAAGCTTGGCCTGATTGGGCCCGAGGATTATCAGCCCGTGCTTCGCCGAGACCTGGATCAGCGCCTCGCTGGTATGGAGTTTCATGGCCTTGAGCTTCTGGATGCGGAGCTTTCCATCGGCATTCAGATTCCGCAACGCCGTCAGCGGTATCTCCACCGGTTTGGCGGACGCCGCGTCCGTTTTGGCTCCGGAGGCCGTGTTGGGAGCGGCAGGAGGGAAATAGCGGTCGAGGTCGATCTGATCGAGCGTGAGATCGAAACGATAGGACGGATCGTTGAATTGACGTACCGTCAACGACCCGCTGACCCGGCTGTCATCCAGATTCAGCGCCAGGTCCTTGAGTTCAACGCTGTCGGTGGTGGCGGAAAAACCGGATTTGAGCGCAAGTTTATGAAGCGCATTTTTATCCACGGTTTCGATTCTGACGCCCAACTTGTCCATCAACGCGCGTGGATTGAAAGCAGCAACTTCCAGCCCTCCGCTGAAGGACGGAGCATCGATAATTTTCGTGCCGGTAAATCGGGTACGCAGGCTGAGATCGCCCAGGGACAACGCGAGGCTCGCGACTTCGAGTTTTTGGGCCGCAAGGTCGAGGGTCATGCGGGATTTAAGCTCCACGCGTGCACGCACGGGCGGCTGGCCGCTTTCCATGTCGAATGCCAGCTGCACATCCACGGGTTTCCCTGCGGCGATGTTTCCGGTTTTAAGATCAAGGTTATGCACGGCGTAGCGCGCGCCGCTCATCTGGTCTTTCCAGGCGATATCCGCCCGGCGAATGTCCACTTTGTCGATGTTCAATCCGCCCATACCAATTCCTGCTCCCGATTTGGTTTTCGCGTCAGGCTCGGTTGCCGGTGACGGGGTTATCAAATCATCCCAATTGGTTTTGCCGGACGGATTGCGGGCCAGATTAAGCTTGAGTCCGTCCAGGAGAAAGGTATCGACGGTTATTTCCTTGCGCAGTAAGGGCAGCAGCTTCACCTTGACTCCGGCCGCCTCGATTCGAGCAAAGGGGTCCTTCCCGAACCCGGGTGCGTTGCTCAGGACCAGACGGCCGGTTTCGATACCAATCCAGGGGAAGAACGACCACCCCATTTTGCCTTCTATTGTCAATTCGCGCCCGGTTTTATCGCGCACCGCCTCGATTATCCGGTCTTTGTACTGGTTGGGGTCGATAACAACGGTTAATCCGACAACCAGCAGTACCACCAGCGCCAGCAGGATACCCAGCAATATGGCCGCGATTTTTAAGGGTTTATTCATAACGGACTCCGGTGGTAGTGGAGCGGGTGATGGGGATCGAACCCACATTTAAAGCTTGGGAAGCTCTCGTTCTGCCATTGAACTACACCCGCCAGAGACTACCTTTTTGACCAGGTACACCATTGGCCCCGGTTTTGCATGGATAGTTAAAGAATACAGCGTAACAAGGTAGGCCTAAAGCGAGGATTTTACCTTGATAGTTCGTTACATCAAGCCACACCAGACACCGGAAAACGCCGTTGATCCGGTGGTGCTCCGCTATCTCGATACGGTGGTGGAATTGACCTGCCAGCGTGATTCGCGCGGGTTATCCCAGTCGCTCATCGATTCATTGCGCCAGCAGGTTCAGGCCGAGCGATTTCGGCTGCTCGCCATATCCAATCAAAATAACGACCAGGAATTCAACGAGACCAACGCCAAGACGGCGGTGGTCCGTGACTGGCTCGAGCCGCTTTCCGCGGTCGTGATGCTGGTGGAAGACAAGGATCTGTTCGAATGTGTGCAATCCCAGAAACGGGTAAGCCGTATGCGCATCGGCGCCGGCGGCCGCCGTTTGATCCTGCCGATCTTCGGTACGCGACACGTCATTGCCATGCTGGAAATCGAAGGCATGCAGGAAGTCGAGGGGGAGGACGAAATGCTCTCAAGGCTGTTGCGTATTTTCGGCAATCAGGCGTTTCTGCTCTCGCGTAATGAACTGGATGGATTGACCGGCTTGTATAACCGCCAGTGTTTCGATATACGAATACAAAAACTGGTGCTCAATGCCGGACACCATGACCGGCGGGCAAACGAAAAAATTCAGCAGAATTGCCTGGCCTTTTTTGACATCGATCACTTCAAGCAGGTAAATGACAAGTTTGGACATTTATACGGCGATGAAGTATTGGTGCAACTGGCACGGCTCATGAATCGTTCGTTCCGGCACGAGGACCTGTTGTTCCGTTATGGCGGCGAAGAGTTCGCGGCGGTGCTGGTTGACGTGACTCCCGAAGTCGCCGTGCGTGTTCTGGAAAGTTTCCGTAAGGAAGTCGAAGCTTGTCAATTCCCGCGTATCGGTAAGAAAAGCGTGAGTATCGGCGTGGTCGGTATTACGTCCGGGGAAAGCGTGGATACGATCATTAATCGCGCCGACATGTCCATGTATCACGCCAAGAACAACGGCCGCAATCAGGTATGCTGCTACGAAACGCTGGTGGCCGAAGGAAAGCTTGCGCCGGTATCCGTGGCCACGGGCGACATCGAACTCTTCTAAATATAACCGTACCCGTTTCCGGCGTGCGTTCTTTCAGTGCCGGTAGTACAATTATTCCGTCATCAGGCGGCGAAACGCCTGTATTGCGACACGCCCCCGCTCCATGAAGATCTTACTCAACGGTCAGGAAAAAAGCCTCGGGGCACCGGTAACGGTGGCGGTGTTGTTGCAGGAAATGGGCCTGGGCGATCGGCGGGTCGCCGTTGAGGTTAATCGTGAGATCGTCCCGCGCAGCCGGCATAATGATTTTCAGTTGCAGGACAATGATCGTGTCGAAGTCGTGTTCGCGATTGGAGGTGGCGGCATGAGCCGGGGACCCTGCGAAGCGGGGGACGCGAGCGGCCACGAATGCCCCCGGACTCCACGGCATAGCCGGTCGGTTTTCGATACAATTTTTCGGAGGTGTCGTGCATGGCGGTATCCGCGGAAACAATCCAATCCATATCCCATGACCCCCTGGTAATCGCGGGCCGGGCCTACGCATCTCGGTTGCTGGTCGGGACCGGGAAATACCGGGACATGGACGAAACCCGGCGCGCCGTGCAGGCCAGCGGCGCCCAAATCGTGACGCTCGCCGTCCGGCGCACCAATATCGGTCAAAATCCGGATGAGCCGAATCTGACGGATGTCTTGCCCCCGTCGCAATACACCTACCTGCCGAATACCGCGGGGTGCTACACCGCCGACGAGGCGGTGCGCACCTGCCGTCTGGCACGTGAGCTGCTCGACGGCCACGATCTGGTGAAACTGGAGGTCCTGGGCAGCGAAAAGACACTGTACCCGGACATCCCCCAGACTCTGATCGCCGCCGCGCAATTGATCGAGGAAGGCTTCAAGGTAATGGTGTATACCAATGACGATCCCATCGTGGCCCGGCGTTTTGCCGAAATGGGATGTGTCGCCGTGATGCCGCTGGCAGCGCCGATCGGTTCGGGTCTCGGCATCCGCAATCCGCACAATATCCGTTTCATCGTGGAAGAGGCCACGGTGCCAATTCTGGTCGATGCCGGCGTGGGGACGGCGAGCGATGCCGCCATCGCCATGGAACTCGGTTGCGATGGCGTGCTGATGAACACCGCCATTGCCGCAGCACGGAACCCGGTGCTCATGGCGCAAGCCATGAAGAAGGCGATCGAGGCGGGACGCGAGGCTTACCTCGCGGGACGCATGCCACGCAAGCAGTATGGTTCCCCGTCTTCACCCCTCGGCGGGACTTTTTTCTGATTTTTTCCGCCGCTGGCGCTGAGATCAATTCAAAGTTTCTTGAGCTTCAGTCGCTTTCCTGCGTCTTGTATCCTGATCATTCATGAGTGAGGCTGAAAAACATCTTCGTCCCATTCGAAGTTTCGTGCGTCGTGAAGGACGTATCACCCCGGCCCAATCCCGCGCACTCAAGGAATTGTGGCCGCATTACGGCATCGACTTAATTGAAGCGCCAATCGATTTCGCCCGCCTTTATGGACGCAGCGCACCCGTTATCCTTGAGATCGGATTTGGAAACGGTGAAGCCTTGCTGGCTTCCGCCAAGGCTCACCCCGATATGAATTATCTCGGTATCGAGGTACACCGGCCCGGCGTCGGCGGCTTGTTGCGCCACCTCGAGGCGGAAGCTCTGGATAATGTGCGGATAATCCTGGCAGACGCGAAGGATGTGCTGGCGAAACATATACCGGATGGATCACTTGCGGCCATGCAGCTTTTTTTTCCCGATCCATGGCCAAAGAAACGGCACCACAAACGCCGTCTGGTGCAGCCGGATTTTGCCGCGCTGATGGCACGCAAGCTGAAACCCGGGGGGTATATCCATCTGGCCACCGACTGGCAGGATTATGCCACGCAGATGGTATCCGTACTGTCGCAGACACCGGAATTGCAGGGGACAAGCCGGAACGGCCCTGCTCAGGAATACTCAGGTAACCGGCCGGCCACAAAATTTGAAACGCGCGGTAAAAAACTCGGTCATGAAGTATGGGATATGGTTTTTTATCGCTCGCGCTAGCCACAGGCTGCGCGGGTTCGGGATTCCGGTTTATGCTTTTTTCCAGCGAGAACCGATGGTTCGTGGATCGCGGGTGATTCGCACCGGTAACCGGGAACAGCCGGCGTTGCGAGGTTATTTATTTTGCGCGACCAGCGCTTCTTTTTCCTTGCGTGAAAGCAGGCGTAATGCGCATTCACGGATCAGCGCATCGGTGCGGCTGCCGCAGGCTTCCTTATAACGGAGCACGACGGGCCGGCGACTACGGGTGTAGCGCGAGGCGGTTCCTTCGTTGTGTTGCAGCTGACGCCGCTCGATATCGTTGGTAACTCCGGTATAAAACGATCCATCCTGGCATTCCAGGATATACACCATCCAGGGGTTTTCCGTATCGGCAGCATCATGTATCCTGGCTGAGACAGGGTGGTTTTCATCGTTCATGGAGGTCAATTGAGGCAAGCGACGATTTGTTTCAACTCGGCAATCCGCCGGTGCACATCCGGGGCGTCGCCCGAGCTGGGTCGTAAGGCCAGATAGGACTGGAAATTTTCCAGTGCCGCCCGGAAACATTCCAGACGCTCATAAATGCAGCCACGGTCGCGCACCTCATCCGGCTGATCGGGTTGTATCAGTAATATCCGGTCGATCACGGTAAGCGCTTTGTCATACTGCTCACGACGCAAGTACGTTCCTTTGAGGTTGCGCAGCATGCGCACCAAGATCTCCCTTGTCCCGGCCGCTGTGAGCAGGCGCTCAAGCGGAGCGTGCCCGTTGTCGGTTGTTCCGCCATAAGTTTCCTCGAGCATTTCCACTAAATCTTCCTTGCTCATCAGGTTGCCGCCGGAAAAGGGATCCAGCACCACCTCACCCTCGCGGGTGGAGAATTTGACGAGGAAATGGCCCGGGAAGGAGACACCTTTGAGCGGGATTCCGAGCCGGCGGCCGACCTCCATGTAAATAATTGAAAGCGTGATCGGGATGCCGCGCTTGCGGTCCAGCACTTCGTTTAGGAAGTTATTGCGCGGATCGTCATAATTGTCGGTGTCCCCGGAAAATCCTTGTTCTACGAACAGGAACTGGTTGAGCGTCAGGAGGGTTTCCTCCAGGCCGACCTGCGCTGGAAGCCGCTGCTGAACGCCGGCCGCGAGTTCATCAAGCTTGCGGAGGTAGGAATCTATATCCAGGCCAGGGTATTCTTCCATGGCGATGAGCAATGCCGCTTCCGCCAGGTTCAGATCCTGATCCAAAACTTCGGCAATTTTCGCCAGTCGTTCGTTCATGATAATTCCGTAACCGGCCCGTTCGTTTTCGATTCAATGGGCTTCGGTAATGCTAAGGTTAAGAATAGCAGACAGGTGCGACGACGGACGGTAACAGCAATTCTCTCGAAACACATGGTCATTCATGGAGTTGAAGATGGTTCTTGGTGTGTCGTCGAAAGCAGTCGCGTGAATAAATGTTGCCATGACGATTGAATTAGCGATAATCCCGTTTGCTTGGGCGTGGGTTTTACATTACGAGTGAACGGGCAGGTGGGCGCATACTTTTCATTCATTGCCAGCACGCTGTTTTCTGCTAGTACTATGAGTTTCGGCATTGGGAATAGCAGTATGCCCACTGCCGCTGTAAGGTAGGCCAGGGGGAACACCCGCGATAAACAGTGTTAAAAAATGTTAACACCCGAAGTGCAACAATGGGCGCGACCTGATTTCAGGGGTGAGCCAGCCAACGGCCGCGCCGTACATTAACTGTATGTTGAATAAGGAAGAAAGAACGTAGAGCGGTAACAGGCAAAAAAATAAATTGGCGCCATTGGTCATGGTTGGCCGAACATGATGAAAATCCTGTTTGTCGTCAATCGATAGCAATCGTGTTTGTGGATCAGGATAAGGATGTCTCGAGGGAGATGCTCCGTGCATCCTGTATTGATAATCGAGAAATCGACCCCGTTACTTGAGCCCCTGCGCCGGCATTTGAAGTTGCATGGTTTTATTGCCGTCGTGGCACATACTTATGACGACGGCTTGCAGCAATTGAGGAACAGCGGCGCATTGCCCCAGTACGCCGCGGTAATCATCGGTCGTCCCGTTTCCCCTGATCGACATGCCGCTGAAGTCTTGTCGCTTCTTTGCCGGCCTAAATACCTCAATTTTCCCGTCATGGTGATGACGCATGACCCGGACCCCGACTTGTTGGACTGGACCGAGCGACGTGCACATACGGCGCTGCTGTCGTGGAACGACTGCGCCCAGGGCGTGGAATGTCTCACAAAATTATTGCTGGCGTCATCGCAGGACGAGCTGGCGGAGAATAGACTACAGAAAATCCGGGTGCTGCTGGTTGATGATTCGCAAACGGCCCGCGCTTCGTATAAGCGATTAATGCGCCGGTATGGCTTCGATGTGGATACCGCCCCTTCCGCGGGCAAAGCAATGGAGATGGCAAAACAACATCCGTATGATATTGCCATTGTTGATTATTATATGCCCGAAGAAAATGGCGACGCGCTTTGCCGCCGCCTGCGCAAGCATCCGCAGACGAAGCACATAACAGTAGCAATTATCACAGGTGCCTATGAGAAGAAAGTGATCCGGGATTCTTTGGATGCCGGCGCCGCCGAATGCATGTTCAAAAACGAAGCGCCGACATTGTTTACCGCGCGTCTGGCCGCGATCACCCGGTCGATTCGCACTCGCAGAACAATGGAGGCCGAGCACGAGCGGCTTTTGGGTATCCTGAGATCTGTGGGTGATGGCGTCTATGGAGTTAACCGGACCGGTGAGATTACCTTTATTAATCCGGGTGCGTGCAATATTCTCGGATATTCCGAGGACCATCAACTGATTGGCCGGTCGGCTCACAAGCTTTTCCATTATGCGCACGAAGACAAAACGCCGATTTCCCGAAAATCTTGTCTGCTCCAGCAAGCGTACCGGGACGGAAATGAAATGCATAATTGGTCTACCGTTTTCTGGCACAGGTCCGGCATGCCGATCCCGGTGGAGTGCACGGTCTACCCCCTGGAGATCGAAGGACAGTTCGAAGGTACGGTGGTTGCTTTCCGCGACATCACGGAGCGACGGATACTGGAACGCGAACTCTTGTGGCAGGCGAGCCACGATTCGCTCACGAAGCTGTGCAATCGGGGAGTCCTGGAAAAAGACCTGGAAAACGAGGTCAATCGTCTGAAACGCAGCACCGAGACGAGCGCTTTGCTCTATCTGGATCTGGATCGGTTCAAGTTTGTCAACGATACCGCCGGACATGCCGCCGGTGACCGGCTGCTCATTGAAATCAGTCAGCAATTACAAACACGTATCAGGGATTCTGATTTGCTCGCGCGCCTGGGTGGTGATGAATTCGCCATTCTCATGCGCAACATCGACAAGGATCATATTCATGCGACTGCAGAGGGTCTGCGCGAAATTCTGGAAACGCACGCTTTTATTCACGAGGGCAGAAAATTCAAGGTAAACGGCAGTATCGGTGTGGCGCTATTCAATCAATATACGCTCTCGCCCGGAGATGTGCTCGCCAACGCCGACCTCGCCTGTCGAGTTGCCAAAGGCAAGGGGCGCAATCAGACACATCTTTACAACGCGGATCGCGACGAGCGAATCGCCTTGGATTTGGAAATCGGCTGGTCAGGACGACTGCAAGATGCTCTTCGCGACGGAAATTTTGTCCTGCATTACCAACCGATCCTCGCGATGAATGATATCGATGCGGAAACTGCGAACGCACCCAGCGGCGAGCTCTGGAATCTAATCTGCAGGACACTCCCGCAGTCCTCGTGGCAATACGAGGTCCTCATTCGACTGTTGAATCCGCGCGGCGATATTGTCTACCCGGGCACCTTCCTGCCGACGGCCGAGCGTTTCGGACTCATGCATCAGATAGATACCTGGGTTTTGACACATGCTGTGGAAAAATTGTCCGCACTGAACCGGCAAGGTGCCGAAGCCACTTTTACGATCAATATCTCAGGCCATTCCCTGGACGCCGATCATATGGTTCCTCTGATGCGCGATTTGCTCAGCAAGCATAAATTCGAGGCCAGTTCGCTGGTGTTCGAGATTAGCGAGGCGACCGCCATTGCCAATATCGATGCGGCCAAAAAACTCATCGGTGAATTGCGCGAGTTCGGTTGTCGCTTCTCGCTCGATGATTTCGGAAGCGGCTTCAGCTCTTTTTTCCATTTAAAGCACCTCCCGGTCGATTTCGTGAAAATCGACGGGCACTTCGTGCAGGGCATGAAAAATTGCTCCGCTGACCGGGCGATCGTTTCGTCGATCAACGACATCGCGCATTCGTTCGGCAAGAGAACCGTAGCCGAGTTCGTTGAAAATGCCGATGTTCTCCGTGTACTGCAGGAATCCGGTGTGGATTTCGTGCAGGGTTACCATATCTCCCGCCCCAGCGGTGATCTCCCGGAATTCAGCCTTTTACATACGACAACCGCCGCCCAGGCCTGAGCGTCTGGGCGAATCAGGGAGTAAAGCATTCCAGGCTATCCGCGACCGCGAACGATTGCGCCACGTTATTAATGCTTGCTTCATCCATTACGAATTCCAGCTCCGGCTTGCGTGGGGCACGCGCGAGCACGACGCGTTTTACCCCTGTGGCCTCGACAAGACCGGCAATTTCCACGGCAATCAGGGGGGGTGCTCGATCCGATTCCCGCGCCGTAACCGGTTGTTGCAGCACGAATAAATCCGCTCCTTTGGCCAGCTGTTCCAGGCTTCCGTTGGCTGAACCGGTGTCCCGGCTGAAAACAACGCTTTTATTGCCGGCATCTACCCGCCATGCGAGCACCGGCGATGTTTCACGGGCAAGATAGAGCGACGCGACGCTCAAACGCACATTGGTAAAGGGTTGCGGGAACGCTGCCCCCGATAATCTGCGGGACCCAAGACGTGACCGCTCTTTGCCCACATCTTGCGGGTTTAATTTATAAGCATCCCGGGCGAGCGGGTTGAGCAACACACCGAGATGGCGGTATGCGCCGCGGGTGCCATCGAATAAAGCGCGTATGAAAGTTACCGTCGAAGGCGAGAACTTATTGCCGGACGGACCATAAATCGGGAGCGCGCGATTACGGCCTTGTGACAAGGATAATTGCAGTAACGCCGGTAAATCGGCGGTATGTTCCGCCTGCAGGCTGGTCAGAAGAATGACATCCAGGTCAGCCGCGTTGGCTCCGGCTTCGAGAAAACGCCGGCTGGCGCCACTGCCAACGTCGATCAGGACGCGTGTCCGGCCATCGATCCAGACAAGATAGCTGTTTGCGGCGCATTGTCCGTTTGACGTCGTATGGTCCGAGCACAGCAGCTGTACTTGCAGGGGCGCCGTGCCGCATGTCTGGGCCGCTGCAGCGGTAAGCCAGACGAGACCCAGGGTACAAATAGTCAGACGCGCGATCAAACCGGTTTCATGCTTCGAATGCGGTCAAGGCGAATCGTCAGCATTTCGCCGGCGTCGTTGCGACAGATAAGAAATTCTTCATGATTGTCTGTTTTCAAATCCAGCGGCCGGACCATCTGATCGTAGTGAACATTGGTCACGTGCCAGCGCAGGCGCAGCCTCTGCCGGTGCAGTATCGCCTGTTCATACTCCGAATAGCGCGCACAGGCGATGGGCACGTAGGGGTCGAGGTTTTGGGGCTCACTCATTTTCACGCCGCGTATCGATTGCCATCAGCACGCCGTCCGCGCTCACATCAATCCGGAACACGATCGGCCGGCAACAGATCTGGCAATCCTCGACATATTCCTGGCTCCCGGCCGAGGCGTCTATCTCCGTTTCGAAGGTTTCGCCGCAGTAGGGGCACGCTACGCTGTGCAGTTGGCTCATCGTCCACAGTCTACAGGGTTTCCCACGGTCCTTCAGGAAGGGGTGACAGCCCGGTTGCATCGGGCCGGGGGCAGGCCTATGCTGGGTGAGAACAAAAGGAGAACATTCGTGCCGTCCGATCGCCCCCGCCAGGTGTATGACTTTGTCCGCGCGTACACCGCCCGCCACGGTTATGCCCCCAAGTTGCGCGAGATCGCGAGCCATCTCGGCATCGCTTCGCGCGGCGTGGTGCACCGGTATCTGCGCGCACTGGAGGCAGAACGGCTGATTCGCATCGAGCCGGACCGCGCGCGCGGTATCCGTCTGCTCAAGGGCCGGGCGACCGCGGCGCGTCCGTTTCGCATCCTCGGCTCCGTCAGCGCGCCATCCCTGGCGCACTTCTCCCTGCCGTTGCTCGGGCGCATCGCCGCCGGCCGGCCGATCGAGGCCATACCCGGGGAAGATGAGATTAATCTTTCCGAATTTTTCGTCAACCGCAACCGCTTCGTGCTGCGCGTGGCGGGCGACTCCATGATCGAGGACGGCATCCTCGACGGCGACATGGTGGTGGTGGAGAAGCGCGACTCGGCCGAGAACGGCGAGATCGTGGTGGCGCTGATTGACGGCGCGGAGGCGACGCTCAAGCGCCTGCAAAAAAATCGCGATGGCACCGTCACGCTGCGGCCGGCCAACCGCGGCATCCCGCCGATGCGCTACGCGGCATCGCGCGTGCGCGTGCAGGGTGTGGTCGTCGGCCAGTTCCGTTCATATCGGTGATGAGCCATGATTGCATCAACACGCTTCTGGCCGCGGGCCATTCTGCACATCGACATGAACGCGTTTTTTGCGTCGGTGGAACAACGCGACGTTCCCGGATTGCGCGGAAAACCGGTTGGCGTCACCAACGGTGAAGTCGGCACCACGCTGATCACCTGCTCGTACGAAGCGCGCGCCTTCGGCGTGAAAACCGGGATGCGCGTTTATGAAGCGCGCCGGCTCTGCCCCGGACTCGTTCAGCGTCCGGCACGGCCCAAGGTCTACGCCGCTGTCTCTACGCGCATCATGCATGCACTCCGGGACATCAGCCCGGACGTCGAGGTATTCAGCGTGGACGAGGCGTTTATCGATGTCACGCATTGTCAGCGTCTGCACGGCAGCCCCGAGCGCATCGCGCACCTCGCGCGATGTCGTATCCACGCGGTCAGCGGTGGCTTGCCCTGTTCCATCGGCGTGGCCGGGAACAAATCCACCGCCAAGATCGCTTCGGACATGAAAAAACCGAACGGCCTGACCGTCATCCCGCCGTGGGAGGCGGGCGAGCGCCTGGCGAAGGTGCCGATGGAAAAACTCTGCGGCCTGGGCCCGCACATCACCGAATTTTTGTCCTTGCACGGCGCGCGCACCTGCGGTGACGTCGCGCGCCTGCCCATGACGGTGCTGGCGCGCCGCTACGGCGTGACGGGAAAATACCTGTGGCTCGCCTGCCAGGGGAAGGATACGGAGCCCGTGGTCACCGACATCGCGCCACCCCAATCCGTCGGCCATGGCAAGGTGCTGCCGCCGCACACGGCATCGGCGCGCGTGATCGAGGTTTACCTGCGGCACATGTGCGAGAAGGTGGCGGCACGCCTGCGCCGCTACGACAGGCAGGCGGGACAGCTGTACGTCGGTTTGCGGCTGGAGTCGTCGTCCGGGGATATCGACCAGCTGTTCCGGCTGCCATACGGGCCACCCGACGGAAAACGCCTGTTCGGACTGGCGTTGAAGTTTCTCAAGTGCCGTTGGCGTGGCGAGGCGGTGACCCATGTACAGGTCACGGCTTCGCAGCTGCGCACCGCTTCCGGCCAGCTTGAACTTTTCCCGGCCGAAAATACCCGCATCCAGTGCCGTACCGATGCCATCGATCGCATCAACCGGCGCTACGGCGAGTTCACCGTCGCCCCCGCCACGCTGCTGGAACGATCCACCATGCCGAATGTGATCGCGCCCGCCTGGCGGCCGGACGGCCACCGGCAGCATATTCCGGATTGAATGACCGAACCGGTGGGGCTGTATATAGCGGCGATCGGTCGGGAGACGGCTGAGAACAATGCCGATTAATGCTTTATCCGCGGGTACTTAGTCTGGAATATAACAAAGGGAGGCATGGCGGCGTTCAGAACACCTGTCTGGCACGAAACTTGAAGCAATAAACAATAAAACAGTGGCCTGGGGTGCCGGCAATGAGTCCCATTATCCTCCTGCTCGACGACCGCAGGGAGAATCTCGATGTGATGCAGCGGATGCTCAAGCGACTTCCGGGAATGGACGTCAACGTGGTGAGCTTCACAACCGGTGATGCAGCGCTCGCCTGGTGCCGTGAACACGAACCCGATATTTGCGTGGTGGATTACAACATGCCGTCCATGGACGGCATCGAGTTTATTTCCACGGTGCGCCAGCAGACGAAATACAAAGGGATCCCCATCATCATGATTACCGGTTCGGCGGACCGCGAACTTCGGCAGCGTGCGCTCGCGAGCGGGGCCAATGATTTCATGACACGACCGGTCAATACCGATGAATTTCTGGCCCGGGTGTACAACCTGCTGACGTTGCGCATGAGTCTCGTCAATCCGACCGAAAGACTGGAAAAACTGGCGCTCGACGTTGAGCTCCTGGCGCAACAAATGCTTGAGCGCGAGCACGAACAGATCATTTTCAAGTTGCACCAGCTCAGTACCGCGCGCGATGAGGAAACGGGCAATCATATGCACCGTGTGGCGCATGTCTCACGTCTCATTGCCCAGGAGCTCTGCTATGACGAACAGTTCTGCGACATGATTTATCTCGCCGCGCCCATGCACGATATCGGCAAAGTCGGGATTCCGGACAGGATATTGCTCAAATCCGGAAAACTTACTCATGACGAGTGGGAAATAATGAAAACCCACACCACCATCGGCTATGAAGTGCTGAAGGACTCGAGTTCACCGCTGCTGCGTCTGGGGGCGGAAATCGCACATTCGCATCATGAAAAATACAACGGCCTGGGTTACCCCCTGGGACTGGCCGGTGAAAAAATACCGGACGCGGGACGCATTGTGGCCGTGGCCGACGAGCTGGACGCGCTGTTATCCATACGCCCTTACAAGTTGGCATGGAATGTTACGGATGCACTGGCGCATTTGCGCAAAATCCGCGGCGTGCATTTCGACCCCGCTTGCGTCGATGCTTTGCTGCGGCAGACCGATACGATCTTCGCGATTTACAAAAAGTTTGCGGATGATGTCGATGCGTTAGTGGTCAATCCATCCTTTGGACAGCGCGGAGCCGCCTGACCCCGGGGATGATCGCAGCTGAGGAATCAGCACCCTGTGGACAGAGACGTTGCGGCAGCCGGTTCCACCCACCCGTATTTGTATCGGTACCACACCAGTCCGAGATGTTCGCGCAACGCGGAACTGCTGCGGTATAAACCGTCAATCGACGGGAAATATCCCAAGGCATCGCGTTCCTGCTTGTCGAGTGTGATGAACCCCACGGGTGCCGGATTAGTGGCGAAGCCTGCGGCCTCGAACGCCCACGCCGCGCGCGGCATGTGGGAGGCGTGTGTTACCAGGTATACGCACTTCACGCCCGCGGGCTCCAGGATCGTTTTCGTGAGCCTGGCATTCTCGTAGGTCGTACCGGAATTGCTTTCCACCCATTTGGCCTTTACTCGAAAGTCTTGCGCCAGCACTGCCTGCATCAAGACCGCCTCCGGGACAGCTTCACCGTAGGGCGCGCCACCGGTCACCAGTATCGGTAGTCCGGTGAGTCGATGCAGACGGGCTCCGTAACGCAAGCGCTCGAGGGTCAGACGATTCACGCTGTCACCGACGCCGTATTCCCTGGCATCGGTGTAACGCCCTCCCCCGAGAATGACGATCGCGCCCGCTTGTTTACCGGGTTCCTTCGTCACATTCAGGCCGACCGGTGGAAACCGGGATTCAATGGCTTGTGTGAGTTGAGCTCCCGTGAACGGCAGGCTTAGAATCAGCAGCGCGACGACACTGAGCGCCACGATGACATTACCCATGATTACCCGGCGGATCTGGATGATGAAACCGAGCAGCGCGACGACAATAATGACACCCGGGGGCAACAGCAACAACGCCAAGATCTTGGTGGTGATATCCACCATGCTTGTCAGATGGAGGCTCCCGCCGCTTGTTGTTCGGCGTGGTAGGAGGAACGCACCATGGGACCGCTGGCGGCGTTGCGGTAACCTATTTCCCGCGCCGCCAGTCCGAATCGTTCGAATTCCCCGGGCGTGACGAAGCGCGCCACCGGGAGATGGTGTCGGCTCGGTTGGAGGTATTGGCCGATGGTAAGCAGGTCGCATCCGTGGGCGCGCAGGTCGCGCATCACCCCGAGGATTTCGTCGTTCGTTTCCCCGAGTCCCACCATCAGGCCGGATTTCGTGGGGACTGCCGGGTGGCGTTCCTTGAACTGCCTCAGCAATTCCAGCGAATGCCGGTAGTCGGCGCCCGGGCGCGCGGCCGGGTACAGACGCGGTACGGTTTCCAGGTTGTGATTGAACACATCCGGCAAAGCCTCGCCGAGAATATCAAGCGCCACCGCCATGCGGCCGCGAAAATCCGGCACCAGAATTTCGATCGAGATCCGCGGCGTGTGCCGCCTGACTGCCTGGATGCAGGCGGCGAAATGCGCCGCCCCCCCGTCGCGCAGATCGTCGCGATCCACCGAGGTGATCACGACAAATTTCAGTTTCATTTCCGCGATGGCGCGAGCCAGGTTTTCCGGTTCCTGACTGTCCAGCGGCAAAGGGCGTCCGTGCGCGACGTCGCAGAATGGGCAGCGGCGCGTGCACAGCCGGCCCATGATCATGAACGTGGCGGTGCCGTGACTGAAGCATTCGCCGAGATTCGGGCAGGTCGCTTCTTCGCAAACCGTGTGTAATGCGTGCGCGCGCAGCAGGGCCTTGAGCCTTCCGACCTCGGGATGAGTCGGGGCCTTGGCGCGGATCCAAGCCGGTTTGCGCGGCAGCTCGGTCGTCGCGACGATCTTGATGGGTATACGCGCCGTTTTGGCCGCCCCTTTTTGCTCGATGGCGGCGCGCGGGCGCGGCATGTCGTTAGTCCGATCGTTCACTCGGGTCCGAATGGGAGGTGGATTGAAGCCTGTGTCGGTACAGTATAACCCAGTTCACGGACCAGCTCTTCGAGCAGGTTTCGACCGGCCGTAGCCGTATTCTGGCGGACACCGAGGTCTACCAGTTGCGTCACGGGCTGACCGGGATAACCACAGGGGGCAATGTAGGAAAACGGTGTGAGGTCCATGTCGATATTCAACGCCAGACCGTGGTAACTCGCTCCCTGTCGCACGCGCAATCCCAACGACGCGATCTTTGCCCCACCGGCGTAGACGCCGGGCGCGCCCGCGCGCCGTTCTGCACGGATATGGTGAGCGGCCAGCAAATTGATCACCGCCTGTTCCAGGGCCGTGACCAGGTGTTTCGCTCCCCAACCGCGACGGTTCATGTCCATAAGGATGTAAGCCACCAACTGCCCCGGGCCGTGATACGTCATATCGCCGCCGCGATCGGTATACACCACGGGGATTTCGTGAACGTGTGTGAGTGTGCCGCAGCGGCCTTTAAGGCCCATGGTGAAAACCGGCGGGTGCTCGAGCAGCCAGATTTCATCGGGCGTGTCCGGCGTACGCGCGCTGGTGAAATTCTGCATGGCACGAAACGTGGGAAGGTAATCGACCCGACCCGGCAGGCGGAGCAAAACTTCTTCGTTCAGGATGGATTGGTGCGCCGGCCGCGTCATTCCACTTCTCCCCGGATGAACGCCTGTTTGTATTGCTGGTAAAGCGCAAACACCCGCACATGCATGGGCCCCTGCTTGCCGTCCCCCACCGGCCGGCCGTCGATGCGGGTGATGGGGAGGATCTCCTTGGTTGAACTCGTCATCCATACTTCATTCGCGGATCGCAGCGACCCGATCGGCACCGGCTGTTCGACACAGTCGATATCATGGAAATGGGCGATTTCCACCACGAGGTCGCGCGTAATGCCCGGCAGGATGTACGGGCCTTTCGGCGGTGTGATGACGCGATCGCCACTGACTATAAAAATATTGCTGGCCGCGCCTTCGGTCATCAAGCCGTCGCGCACGAGAACAGCTTCGGCCGCTCCTTGTTCAATGGCCTGTTGACGCAGCAAGACATTGGCCAGCAGTGCGATGGATTTGATGTCGCATCGCTGCCAGCGGTTATCAGCGGCGGTGATCGCCGCCGCCCCCTTGGCCAGTTGTTCGGCGGGAGGGTAGTTCAATGGCGAGGCATAAGCGAACACCGTAGGTGAAATATTGGGCGGGAACGCATGATCACGCGCAGCCACGCCGCGGGTGATCTGAAGATAAACCGACTGGTCGGCGGTCCCGTTATTCGCCAACAGGCGCGTAAAAATATCGTTCCATTGCCGGACGGTATGCGGGTTGCGCAGTTGTATGGCAGCCAGGCTTGCCTCCAGGCGCGCAAGGTGATGCGGCAGCCGAAACATCCGGCCGCCGAAGACCGGGATGACTTCGTAGACACCGTCGCCAAAAATAAAACCGCGATCGAAAACCGAAACCTTTGCCTGGTCTGGCGGGATGAATTCTCCATTGAGGTAAACGAGTGACATGGTCGGTATCGTCAAGGCGGGGAAATCATGGTGATGCCCCGGCTGTTGTCCTTTGGTCTGTATCGACCTTTACCTTTACTTTAGCCAGAGTTGGAACTTGTCGATCGCTCGCTGAAAAAGATTGCCTTTTCTGATTTCCTTGAGCGCCACGAGGGGATATTCCGCATACGGTTCCCGATCCAGTTCGAGCGCCAGCGTGCCCACTGTTTCTCCCATGCGCACCGGGGCGTGTGGCGTTGCTTCCAACATCAGCCGCGCCTGCAATTTGTCGTGCCAACCGCGAGGCAGGGTCAGATACAGATTCTGCTTTACGCCTATCGGCACCGTGGACTGATTCCCCAACCAGACACGCACATGAGCCGCGGGGTCATTCGCGGCCTGGATTAGCCGTGTTTCAAAGTATCGAAACCCGTGATCCAACAGTTTTTGCGCCGCCTCGAAACGGGTGGTGTCGCTTTTCGTCCCCAGCACCACCGCAATAAGTCGCATCCCGTCACGGTTAGCGGATGCCAGGAAACAAAAACCTGCTTTCCGGGTCTGTCCGGTTTTTACACCGTCAACGCTCCAATCCCGCCACAACAGCACGTTACGATTATACTGCGTTATGCCGAGGTAGGTGAATTCCTTCTCGGCAAACAACCGGTATTGATCCGGGTAATCGCGTATTATCGCGGACGCCAGGTGCGCCAGATCGCGCGCGCTGGCTGCGTGCCCCGGTTGATCTTGGCCGGTGACATTCTCAAAGTGGCTAAGCGTAAGGCCGAGTGAATCTGCAGCGTCATTCATTTCGACCACGAAGCCGGCTTCGTTTCCCGACGCCTTATCCGCGAGCGCGATGGCGGCGTCGTTGGCCGAGAGCACGATCATGCCCTGGAGCAGTTCGTCAACGCGCGCCTTCGTCCCCGGCCGCAAGAACAGGCGCGCGCCTTTGACATTCCAAACTTGCCGGGTGATGTTTACTATGTCATCCGGGTGCAGTTTCCCGCGTTTCATCTTTCCAAATAACACGTAGGCGGCCATGAGCTTGGTGAGGCTGGCGGGCGGCACGGGCAAGTCGGCATTTTTTTCCGCCAGCAGCTGGCCGCTGTCGTGGTCCATCAGCACCCAGGATTTTGCCGCGATGTTCGGGACCGGGATGCTGGACGGCGTGGCGGCCATGGCGTGGCTGCAACACAGTCCGAAAACCAGCAGACCGGGAAATATCTTAAGCAGTTTTGAAACGGAGGGTGATTCGTGGGGCACGATCACTCGACCACGATTCGGGTATCCGTAATACCGAGTTTTGTCACGCGCTCCGACAGCTGGTCTCCTTCCTGCACATCCGCCAGCGGCCCGATGCGCACGCGGTAGAGGCGTACCGCCTCCGGCGCGCGCTCATTCGGAACCAGTGCCGATAGAATGAAGATGGGACGTTCGGTTTCACGCTGGAGACGAGCACGTAAATTGATGGCGTTATCCCATCGACTGAACGCCCCCACCTGGAGATAGAGCTTCGGACTTGAAACGGAGGCGGGTCGGGGCGGGCTGTCGGCCGCCACCGCGGAAGGAATGATTTCAATAACCGGCTTTTGGGATTGAGCGACTTGCACCGATGGGTCTTCCGGCCGGATGGCCTCGACTTCGACGATACCGGTGCCGGTGCCGAGAATGCCGAGTTTGGCCGCCCCGGCATAAGACAGATCGATGAGCCGATCGTGGAGGAAGGGACCGCGGTCATTGACGCGCGCAATAATCGCGCGGCCGTTTTGCAAATTTCTAACCCGCACGTAGGAAGGAAGCGGCAGTGTTTTGTGCGCCGCAGTCATGGCGTACATGTCGTATGGCTCGCCGCTCGAGGTGCGTTTGCCGTGAAATTTCTTTCCGTACCATGAAGCAATGCCGCGTTCGCGGTAACCGGTTGTGTCAAAGAGCGGCGTATATGTTTTACCGTAAACGGCATAGGGTTTATTTCCGGAAGTGGCCAGTGGTTCCGATTTTGGCACGGCATCCGGGATGCCGGCGATATCCACCGGCGGACGTTCCTCGGGCCCGTCGTCTTCAAAATAACCGCCGCTACGTGGTATCGTGCCACAGGCGGAGAGCAGAACAAGCAGCGATAACGGCGGAATCCACCGAAGGTCCATCATGACTGCTCCGCGCGTTTGCGTATCATTTCACTCAGCTCATAGACCGCCAGGGCGTATTGCTTGCTGTGATTATAACGCGTGATGACGTAAAAGTTGTTGTAACCCAAGAGGTAATATGGGCCGTATTCTCCTTCGAACGAAACCAGCGCGGCGCGCCGTGACGCATGCTCCATCCGGCGCGGAAAAATACCGTAATTGGTTAACTGATTCACCGGCAAGGCCGGCTTCAATCCGAGTTTCTCGATCCAGAAATACAGCGTTCCTTCGAGATGCACGTCTTCGATCAGGGGAGCGCCGGCTTCCCAGCCGTGTTTTTTCAAGTAGTGACCGATGCTCCCGATGGCATCGTCGGAACTCGAGAGCAGATTACGTCGCCCATCGGCATCGAAATCCACGGCGTACTGGCGATAACTGCTGGGTATGAATTGCGGCAGGCCCATGGCCCCCGCATAGGAACCTTTGAGCTCGCACGGATTAATATCGAGCTCGCGGGTAAGCAACAGGAATTCAGCAAGTTCCTGGCGGAAGAATGCCGAACGCGGCGGATAGTCCAACATCAGCGTGGTCAGTGCATCGAGTATGGGATAGTTGCCCAGGTTCCGGCCGAAATGGGTTTCGACCCCGAGGATGGCGATGACAATCTCGGGTGACACGCCGTATTGTTTCTGTGCGCGCGCCAAAACTTCCGCGTGTTTCTTCCAGAACTCAACGCCACGACGCACATTTTCGTCGGTTAGAAAAATTTTTTTGTATTCATACCAGGGCAACAATTCCTTGGGACGTTCCATCGCGCTCACAATCTCGGGGCGGATACGGGCACATTGAAAGGTTTTTTCGAGTTGATCGCGGGAAAATCCGTGTTTCTCGGTCATCTCGGCCGAGAAATAACGCAGCGCCGGGTATTGCTCGAATTCGAGGGCATGGCCAACCGGCGACGCCGCGAGTGACAGACCACAGATCGCCAGGGTTATTGGAATGGATAGTCGCATGGGAATTTATTCAGTAATTTTGCGGTGGGTCTGGATGCTCATGAGGATGCCCAAACCGGCCATGACCGTAACAATGGAGCTTCCACCGTAACTCATCATAGGCAGCGGAATGCCCACGATCGGGAGAATGCCGGTGACCATACCCATGTTCACGAAAAAATAAAAGAAGAAGGTGAGGCTCAGGCTTCCCGCCAGCAGACGCGTGTAGGTGTCCTTGGCGAGGTAGGCGATGAGTATCCCGCGGGTGACGATGATGGCGTAAATTACCACCAGCAACAGGCTGCCGATCAGGCCGAATTCTTCGGCGAACACGGCAAATATGAAATCGGTGGATGATTCGGGAAGGTAATCCAGATGCGCCTGACTGGAGTTGAGCCAGCCCTTGCCGTAGACGCCTCCCGAACCCACGGCGATCATGGACTGGATGGTGTGATAACCGGAGCCGAGGGGATCGGCCTCCGGATTGATCAGCGTGAGGACACGCTGGCGTTGATAATCATGCAAATAATTCCAGGCGAATGGCGCGGCAACCGCGACCCCGACAAGCAGCAGAATGATTATCCGCCAACGCATACCCGCGAGAAAAAGCACGAAAATTCCCGCGCTGAATACCAGCAACGCCGTCCCCAGATCGGGTTGTTTGATTATCATATAGGCCGGAATCGCCATCATGATAAATGCCGTCACCAGGCGCAAAAGTGTGGGAGGCAGGATGTTCCGTGCCAGATACCATGAAAGCATCATGGGTACGGCGAGTTTCATGATTTCGGCCGGCTGGAACTTGATGAAGCCGAGATACAACCAGCGTTGCGCGCCCTTGCCGATGACGCCGATTGCGAGAACCGCAATGAGCAGGATCATGCCGCCGATGAAAATATACGGCGACCATCGCTCGAGGTTTTCCGGACGTATCTGGGCCACCACGAACAGCACGGTAAAACCGATCATCAAGCGCATCAGGTGATTCAGGGTCGCGTCGAGATCCGCGGCGCTGGCGCTGTACACCACGAACAGACTGATCATCGCCAGGCTGACCAGAGCGAAAAACATGCTTTTATCGAGATGCATCCGTTCCCAATTCATGTCGATTGCCCGTTGGTCGTTGTTGAAGACAGACGTTTTATTGTCATTCAATATTTTCCTGAAGCGGAGCGGCAACAGGCGGTGTCGCGGTGATTTTACCCAGAACCACGTAATCCATGATTTTTCTTGCAATCGGAGCAGCGGCGGAACTTCCATGACCGCCATTTTCGACGACCACGGCCACGGCGACTTTGGGTTCATCGGCCGGCGCAAAAGACACGAACAGCGCGTGATCGCGGAGTCGCTCCGGGGTGGTCTTTTCGCTGTACGTCTGACCTTGGGGCACGCTCTTTACCTGCGCCGTCCCGGTCTTGCCGGCAATTTTGTACGGGGCATTGTGACCGATGCCATAGGCGGTTCCCTTATTAGTGTGAACTGCGTCGGTCAGATTCTGAATATGGATTTCCAGGTGCCGTTTGTCCTTGAGCGGAATCGGTGCATAGGCCTCGGGAACGGTTTCCCGCGCGGCCTGGGTTTTCGCGTCCACGATGGCGCGCACCAGCTGCGGCTTCATGCGGATGCCCTGATTCGCCAGCGCCGAAGTCGCCGAAGCGAGTTGCAGCGGGGTCGCGAGTATCGGACCCTGGCCAATGCCGGAGACAACGGTTTCGCCGGGATACCATTTTTCCCCGCGCGCGGCGCGCCATTCCCGCGAAGGCAAAAAGCCTTCGTTTTCGTTCATCAGGTCCACGCCGGTTTTGGAGCCGAAACCGAACGGCGCAAGGAATCGCTTTATGCCATCGATGTCCATGGCAACGGCCAGCTTGTAAAAATATACATCGCACGATTGCACCACCGCATCGTGCAGATTTACCGCGCCATGCCCGGCCTTTTTCCAATCGCGAAAGACGTGTGAGCTAGGCGGCAGGGTGAACCACCCGGGGCAGACGATCGGCGCGTCGGGCTCGAATCCGTCAAGCTCCAGCGCCGCCAGGCCGAGAAACGCCTTGATGGTCGAGCCCGGGGCATATTGCCCGTTGATTCCGCGGTTGATCAGTGGCTTGTCCGGGTCGTTGGTCAAGGTCTGATAGGAGTCCGGATCGATTCCCTTGATAAAAGGATTAGGATCGTAGACAGGAGTACTGGCAAACGCGAGCACGGCACCGGTGGCCGGATTCAACGCGATGACCGCCCCGCGCCGCTTGCCCAGCGCCTGCTCCGCCAGTGCTTGAAGTTTCGCATCGACGTTCAGGATAAGGTTTTTGCCCGCGACCGGACTGATGCGTTCAAGGATGCGCAGCGATCGCCCGTGTGCATTGGTTTCGATCTTTTCAAACCCAACCTGTCCCAACAGGGATTTTTCATAACTCGCTTCGATTCCCAATTTGCCGATGTAATCGACGCCGCGGTAGGACTTTTTGTCGATCTTCTCCAGTTCCTGTTCGTTGATTCGGCCGACGTAACCCAGAAAATGCACGCCGAGACCGGCAAGCGGGTAATGACGTCGCAGGCGCGCCTCGAGTTCCACGCCGTTGAAATACGGACGTTTGACAGCCAGTCGGGCCGCCTCTTCTTCGGTCAGATGTGAACGCAGCACGATATTTTCGAATTGCGGCCGTTCGCGCAGCAGCTTGCGGAAATTTTTGAGGTCCGCCTCGTTCAAGTTCACGACTCGGCCCAACTCCTCAAGCAGTGCATTCATGTCATCGACCTGTTCCGGAATGATCTCCAGCGTATACACCGGATAGTTCTGCGCGAGAATCACCCCGTTGCGGTCGAAAATCATGCCCCGAGGCGGTTGAATTGGAACCGGCTTGACGCGGTTGGCCTGTGACAGCGTTTCATAATGGCGGTGTGCGAATACTTGCAGGTAAACCAGGCGCGCCAGCAGCGCCAAGATCAGCGTTATCACAACTATCCCAATTATCGAAAGTCGTGCGTTGAACAGCCGGGTTTCCCGGAAATGGTCCTTGATCGGGATGTTAAGCATGTGTCAGGAAATGGCGCTCCGTCGGCGCAAATCGCGCAAGATAATGAACAACCACGGCCACAACAACGCGCCGACGATACTCGGTGTCCAGTAGCTGAACGTTTCCGGTGCCTGGCCGATCGCCCCGCGAATCCACAGCACCAGCAATTGATTGGTGATCAGCAGACCGAAAACCGAAACGGCCTGTTGCCAGCGCGGGAACATTCGCAGCTGTAAATGCAGCCTCACCGCCAGAAACGCCACGAGCGTTTTGCCGATGGCATTACTTCCCAGCAGGGAGCCGTAGAGGACATCCTGGAGAAAACCCAGCAGCCACCCGGTGCCCACGGAAACACGATCCGGGATCGCAAGACACCAGTAAATCAGCACCAGTCCGACCCAGTCAGGGCGAAACGGTTCGGCCCAAACCGGAAACGGCATGATTGTCAGAATCAGGGCCACGGAAAAAGTGCCGATCAGCGTTACCCGGCGGCGCTTATCGGGACTCCACGTCATTTTCGCGTGTCTCCGGATCGCGCCGGTTTGTTTCCCCAGATGAGCATGACCTGCTTGCCGTGGTTGAGTTGCGCCGTCGGCTTCCCGGTAACGGTGAGAAACGCTTCGTTCGAATCGTTAATAATCTTGACGACGTGTGCCACGGGGTACCCAGGCTGGAATGTTCCACCCATGCCGGAACTCACGAGGAGATCGCCTTCCTTGATGTCGGCCGAGGCGGTGAGATAAGGAATTTTCAACTTGTCCGGATCTCCCGTTCCGAAAACCAGCATCCGCAGTCCGCTCCGATTGTCGAACACGGGAATGGCATGACCCGCGTCGGTGATGAGGGTTACGCGGCTGACGCGGCTTGAAACCTGGGTAACTTGGCCCATGATGCCGTGTGCATCGATGACCGATTGCCCGACATAGACGCCATCTTGACTGCCCTTGGCCACCACTATCTTGCGCGTAAAAGGTTCGGAACTGACTTCAATCAGTTCCGCGGCCAGGACTTTTTCTGTCACCTGCGTGGCACTGCCGATCATGCGGCGCAGACGGCGATTTTCCTCTTCCAGGGTTTCGAATTTCTGCAATTTGGCCAGGAGCAGTTGTCTTTCGGCCAGCAATTTTTCATTGTCCCGGCGGAGCGCCCCGCGAGTAGTGAGAAAATCCGCGATTCCGTGGAAAACCTGGGTTGGCGCGGCCGCAATCACCTGCACGGGATAGGCCAGAAGATTCAAGCCGGCGCGTATTTTCTCGAGATGATGTCCGCGGTGGTCGAGGACCATGAGTGTCCCCGAAAGGATCGACAGCAGGATCAGCCGGGTTAAATTCGACGGTGCCCCGAAGGATCGGCCGAAAATGTTGATCATACGGCGCTCAGCAGGGGAGATGCATTGCCGGCGGCAGGGGGAAACGAGCGAAACGCGCGATTATTCGTACACAAATACATCGCCCAGTGTTTCGGCCTCCATGAGCGCCCGTCCGCAACCGCGTACCACGCAGGTGAGGGGATCTTCGGTGATGATGATGGGTAAACCGGTCTGTTCCGACAGCATGCGGTCGAAATCGCGCAGCAGCGCGCCGCCGCCCGACACGACGAGACCCTTATCGGAGATGTCCGCGCCGAGTTCCGGTGGTGTCTGCTCGAGCGCGAGCTTGATAAGGCCGATAATACCCGCGAGACATTCCGAAAGTGCCGCATGCACCTCCTGGCTGGTGAGAACCTGGCCTCGCGGCACGCCGTCGGCAATATGCCGGCCTTTGACTTCGATCTGTTTGACCTCGCTGCCTTCCCACGCGGTCCCAATTTCCTTCTTCACATTCTCGGCGGTGGCCTCGCCGATCAGCAGGCCGTATTTGCGGCGGATATAATTCACGATGGCTTCATCCATCTTGTCGCCGGCGACACGCAGCGAATGCGAATACACGATACCGCCCAGTGAAATGACACCGACCTCGCTGGTTCCGCCGCCGATGTCGAGCACCATCGAACCGGTCGGTTCCATGATCGGGAGGTCGGCGCCGATGGCGGCCGCCATCGGCTCCTCAATCAGGTATACCTCGCGCGCGCCGGTGCTCATCGCCGCTTCGCGGATGGCGCGACGCTCCACCTGGGTCGAGCCGCAGGGAACGCAGATGACGATGCGCGGGCTGGGTTGAAACAAACGATTCTCATGCACCTTGCGGATGAAATACTTGAGCATCTCGCCGGTGATGGTGAAATCGGCGATCACGCCTTCCTTCATCGGCCGGATCGCCTGGATCGAGCCCGGCGTGCGGCCGAGCATTTTCTTGGCTTCGTGTCCGACAGCAAGAATGGAACGGTTGTTACGGCTGGTGAAATCCTGTCGAATGGCGACGACCGAAGGTTCATTCAGGACAATGCCCTTGTCGCGCACAAAAATCAGCGTGTTGGCGGTGCCCAGATCGATCGCGATATCGCTGGAGAAGATACCACGGAGGCTTTTGAACATGAGGCGGATTCTACCTTGAAGCCGTTATTGAACTGGCACGATTGTACTTGAATATAGGCAACCCGTCACAGGTAGCTCATGGCTTCGGTGATAGCGAGGAAGTGCCGGGTCAATAAGAAAATCATATGGGTTTTCGATTATCGAGGCGGCAAGACGACTACGCTCCGGGGCCAGGACGGAAGCGACTGAACGAACATATTCAAGTTGTTGCATTCCGCCTCAATAATCCGCGCTAACTCTATCAACCGCGGTCGGGCGGTTCAACCGGCGGGATGAATATGGTAATTTGCGGTCTTCAGGAAAGCACGAACGCCGCGCATGTCGCAAGCACCGAAGCGGCCAACACCCAGAGTCCGAATATATTTCCATGTCCCTCACTCGCGAGCAGGTCCGCAAAATCGCGCTTCTGGCGCGACTGCATATCACTGAACAAGAGTCCATTGCCTACGCCGAGACTCTCTCCCGCATCCTCGGCTTGATCGAGCAGATGAATGCCGTGAATACCGATGGCGTCGCTCCCATGGCGCACCCGAACGAGGCGGGGTTGCGGTGGCGCCAAGATGCCGTTACCGAGTCGAATCAGCGCGAGAAATTCCAGCGAATTGCACCGGCGGTCGAGGCCGGATTGTATCTTGTTCCCAAGGTTATAGAGTAGTTTTTACGCCCGGAACGTCAAGCGCCAGCCATGATCGAAAAAACCGTAGCCGAGCTCTCCGCCGCCCTGCGCCGGAAGGAAATCTCCAGTGTCGAGTTGGCCCGGCTGTTCCTCGAGCGGATTGATAAATACAAAGACCTGAATGCCTTTATCACGGTGGATGCGGACCGCACGCTGTCCCAGGCCAAGGCGTCCGACGAGCGGTTGGCCAGGGCGGCGAATAATCCGCTGACGGGAATTCCCGTCGCCCAGAAGGATATTTTCTGCGCGGACGGCTGGCTGACGACTTGCGGTTCCAGGATCCTGTCGAATTTCGTCGCTCCCTATAACGCGACGACGGTTGACAAATTCAATCAAGCCGGCGTCGTGTGTCTCGGAAAAACAAACATGGATGAATTCGCCATGGGTTCATCGAACGAGACGTCTTATTATGGTGTGGTCAAGAATCCGTGGAATCCCGCCCTGGTGCCCGGCGGGAGTTCCGGTGGCTCGGCCGCGGCGGTGGCGGCGCGCCTCGCCCCGGCCGCCACCGGCACCGACACCGGCGGCTCCATCCGTCAGCCGGCGGCGCTGTGCAACCTCACGGGATTGAAACCCTCCTACGGGCGCATCTCGCGATACGGCATGATCGCGTTTGCGTCTTCGCTCGATCAGGGTGGACCGATAGCGCGCACCGCCGAGGATGCGGCGCTGCTGCTGAATGTCATGGCGGGGTTCGACCCGCGCGATTCGACCTCGGTGGATGAGCCGGTACCGGATTACACGCAATCGCTCAATAACGATATCAAGGGACTGCGCATCGGATTGCCGAAAGAATACTTTAGCCAGGGCCTGAATCCTGAAGTGATGAAGGTGATTGAATCCGCAATTGCGGAATTCAATAAACTCGGCGCGCGGGTGGTCGATGTGACCCTGCCCAACAGTCAACTCGCGATTCCGTGTTATTACGTCCTGGCTCCGGCCGAGGCGTCTTCGAACCTGTCGCGCTTCGATGGCGCGCGCTATGGCTTGCGCGCCAAGGACTACACGGATTTATTGGACATGTATTGCAAAACCCGCGCCGAGGGTTTCGGCGCCGAGGTGAAGCGGCGCATCATGATCGGGACTTACGCGTTGTCGGCCGGCTATTACGATGCTTATTATTTGAAGGCGCAAAAGCTGCGCCGCCTGATTGCCGAGGATTTTCGCAAGGCCTTCGAAACCTGTGACGTCATCATGGGTCCCACGAGCCCGACCACCGCTTTCAGAATTGGCGAAAAGAGCGACGACCCCGTGGCCATGTATTTAAACGATATTTACACGGTTCCGACCAATCTGGCCGGCCTGCCGGGACTGTCGATACCCGCGGGTTTCGATTCCCGGAATCTGCCGGTGGGCCTGCAATTGATCGGAAAATATTTCGACGAGGCGCGGTTGCTCAATGTGGCGCATCGCTATCAGCAAGTGACGGACTGGCACAATCGAATCCCTCCGGGATTCGATGAGTAGCAAGTGGAAAGTTGCAAGTAGCAAGGGTGTAAGATATGGGTGATTTTTCTCGCTACTTGCAACTTGTCACTTGCCACTGAATTTATGGAATGGGAAACCGTCATCGGCCTTGAAGTCCATACCCAGCTCCTTACCCGGAGCAAGGCGTTTTCGGGCGCGGCCACGAAATACGGCGCCGAGCCGAACACCCAGGCCTGCGCGGTCGATATCGCGCTGCCCGGCGTGTTGCCGGTGTTTAACAGGGAAGCGGCGCGCATGGCGGTGAAGTTCGGGCTGGCCATCGGCGCGCAAATCAATCACCGGTCGGTGTTCGCGCGCAAGAATTACTTCTATCCCGACTTGCCCAAGGGATACCAGATCAGCCAGTATGAATTGCCGATCGTGACGCAGGGAAACATCACCATCGAGGTGGACGGCGTGCCGAAGCGGATCGGAATCACCCGCGCCCACCTCGAGGAAGACGCCGGGAAGTCCCTGCATGAAGACTTTCACGGCATGACGGGCATCGATCTCAATCGCGCCGGCACGCCGCTGCTGGAAATCGTTTCCGAGCCGGACATGCGTTCGGCGAAGGAAGCCGTGGCCTATCTCAAAAAACTGCACGAGTTGGTGCGTTACCTGGAAATTTGCGATGGCAACATGCAGGAAGGCTCGTTCCGTTGCGACGCCAACGTGTCGGTGCGCCCCAAGGGCGAGAAAAAGCTCGGCACGCGCGCCGAACTGAAGAACATCAACTCCTTCCGCTTCGTCGAGAAGGCCATCGAACTCGAGGTCGGGCGCCAGATCGACCTGATCGAGGGCGGCGGCAAAGTGGCGCAGGAAACCCGCCTGTACGACTCGGATAAGAACGTCACGCGTTCCATGCGCAGCAAGGAAGAGGCCATGGACTACCGCTATTTCCCCGACCCCGATCTGCCGCCGCTGGTGATCACGGAGGATTTTATCCGTGGTGTGGAAAAAACCCTGCCGGAGCTGCCGGACGCCAAGCGCGCGCGGTTCATGCAGGATTATGGGCTCAACGCCTATGACGCCGGCGTGTTGACCTCCTCGCGTGAGCTGGCCGATTACTACGAACAGGTACTGCGCGATTCCAAAGCCGATCCCAAGATCGCCGCCAACTGGATTACAGGAGAACTCGCGGCGTTTCTGAATCGTGACAACAGGGAAATCGCCGCTTCTCCGGTGACCGTGCCGATGATATCGGGCCTGCTCAGGCGCCTCGCCGACAACACCATTTCCGGCAAGATCGCCAAGGAAGTTTTCGAGTCCATGTGGAACGGCGAGGGTGACGCCGACGCCGTCATTGCCAAGAAGGGCCTGAAGCAGATCACCGATACCGGCGCGATCGAGAAGGTGATCGAGGAGATCATCGCCAAAAACCCGAAACAGTTCGAACAATACCGTGACGGCAAGGAGGCGCTCTTTGGCTACTTCGTCGGCCAGGTGATGAAGGCCACGCAGGGCAAGGCCAATCCCCGGCAGGTAAATGAGCTGCTCAGAAAAAAACTTGGCGCGTGAGGGTAAAAACCTGTTTACGGATCTGGCCGGGAAGCGGGATTTTCAGCTCAGGCGGTTCCGCGCAGAATTTTTCCCGCTTCAGTGGCGATTTTTTTACGGCTAAAAAGCAGTTGCCAGCGATTGCCGCCGAGCTGATGCCAGAGAAACGCCGAGCGGATGCCGGCGAACAGCGCCGCGCGCACCTTGGCGGCGACGACCGGATTTCCCAGATGGCCGTGCTCGCCGTTGACCATGATGCGCGGCGTGAGGGTGCTGATGGTCTGGGTGTAGAGTTCCGCCAGCTTTTCTATCAACCGCGGATGCGCACCCTCTCCGTCAGCCGCGGTTCCAAAAAATTTCACCTGTTCGCGCGCGGCCTCGATACCCCGGCGAATGGCCTCCTGCATATCCATGTTACGGCGCAGCTTCCCCACCAAGTGAATCATGGCGATGACGTATTTGGCGATCTCGACATCGCCTGCGCCGGTTTTTCCTTCCAGCTTGTCCCGCAGCAGGCCCAGGCCGAGTTTCAGCCCGTGATGGCCGCCATAGACCGCTTCCGTTCCGGGCGCGTCTATGATCATCAGGCTTTGGACACTCGTTGTGAAAGCAGGAAGATCCATGCGACCTTCCCGCGCCAGCTGTTGCGTGAGGCGTGCGGCCTGAAACACACCGGCGAGGGCGAGCGTCCGGTCTTTACAAGTTGCGTTCATGAATAGCCGGAATCGAAGCAATTTGCCCGGGGAGGAAGTCTAGCGGACTAAATTATCCGATCCGCGCGCAAGAAAAAAGCCAGGCGCGATCATGCCGGCAAGGCCGTGCGCGGGTTAGGATGCCCGCATGCAGGCGCGCTCGACCTCGACGCGGTTTACGCCTTCAATCCCCTGGACGGCAAGCCTGATTTGCTCCATGATTTTGTCGGCATAGGGGCAAGTCGGCGTGGTGAGCTGTATTTCAAGATGGACATAATCGTCGATGATGTCCATGTCCTGGATGAAACCCAGTTCGACGATGTTGTGTCTCAGCTCCGGATCGACGACCTGCTTCAGTGCATCGTAGACCATTGCTTCCGTGACGGGCTGGCTCATTGGGCGTCCTCACCTGTGTAATCAGGATATAGTCTAGCAAATCGAATCACGCCTGTACCGCTTACCTGATTGCGATCATCAACTAACGTGGCGATCGACCGCCTGATCCGCCATGACCGCACCATGGATGTCCGGCGGACGCGGTATCGATTCAAGCAGACCAGGCATTTAACCCACCATTGCCGCCCAAGGTTTGCCGCCGACGACGGAGAGCAGCGGCGAGGAATTCTCTGTGGTGCGGGATTTATCGAAATCCAAAGGATATTGGAGTTCCTGCAAACCGGAAACTGCACGGTTGCGGATTAAGTTGGTTTTTTCCGTGTTGACTATAATAATGAGCACCGGAAGCGAGATTAATCAACGGTTGGAAAAACCATTCCCAGAATGACTTATCCAGGACAACGCCCTTCCGGCGCAACGGCATGAAGGATAAAGCGGACAAACCCAAAGTGGGACTGGTTTTGGCCGGCGGCGGGGCGCGGGCGGCCTACCAGGTGGGCGTGCTCAAGGCCATCGCCGAGCTGCTGCCCCCGGATATTTCAAACCCGTTTCCGATACTCAGCGGTACGTCGGCGGGAGCGATCAATGCGACCACGTTGGCGATCTATGCCCCCTGTTTTCGCGAAGGGGTGCGACGGCTGGTATACGTGTGGCGGAATTTTCACGTGCACCAGGTTTTTCGGGCCGATGCGTTCGGGGTGATAGCGAACGGTTTGCGCTGGTTTGCCGTCGTCGTGCTGGGCGGGTTGGGGCAGCGCAATCCGCATTCACTGCTCGACCGCACGCCGCTGCGCCGATTGCTGTACAAAACGCTGCCCTTCGTCAAGATTCAGGACGCCATCAACGCCGGGGTGCTGCATGCGCTCAGCATAACCGCTTCGGGATACAGTTCGGGACAGTCGGTGACGTTTTACCAGGGCGTTTCCTCGCTTGCCACCTGGAAACGTGCGCGGCGGGTAGGCAGCGCCGCCAATATCACGATTAACCATCTCATGGCTTCGTCAGCCATTCCGTTTGTGTTCGCGGCGGAAAAGATCAACCGTGAGTATTTCGGTGACGGTTCCATGCGCCAGATCGCGCCGATCAGCCCCGCGCTCCATCTGGGCGCCGATCGTGTACTCGTCGTTGGCGTCCGCCTGGAAAGCGAGACCCTATCGTCGCGAACCGAGACGAACGAATATCCTTCCATCGCGCAGATCGCCGGACACGTGCTGAACAGTATTTTTCTCGACAGCCTCGAGGGGGATATCGAACGGTTGTTGCGCATCAATAAGACCATCGGTCTGATTCCGGCGGAACAGTTGCGCGAGGCCGGTGTCACCCTGCGAAATGTCGATGTGCTGGTGATTGCTCCGAGCGAGAATCTGGAAAAAATCGCCGCGCGTCACGCGCACCACCTGCCGCGGACGATCCGTTACCTGCTGCGCGGGCTTGGATTCTTGAACCGCAACGGATCGAATCTTGTCAGTTACCTGTTGTTTGAAAGACCGTATTGTCGTGAATTGATCGACCTGGGCTACAAGGACGCGATGACCCGCAAGGACGAGATTGTGCAATTTCTGGAGGTGCCGTCCGAATGACGCGCTTGTTCATTACGCTCGGTGTGGTCTTCATCATCGTGGGCTTGGCCTGGCCCTGGCTCGGCAAGCTCGGACTGGGACGCCTGCCCGGAGATATCGTGATTGAGCGGGAGGGGTTCCGGTTTTATTTTCCGATCACGACCATGGTGGTGGTCAGTCTGGTGGTGTCGGCGATTTTCTGGTTGTTTCGGAAATAGTCGGTTGCTGTCACCCCGGCGAAAGCTTTTTACTCGTCATTCCCGCGTAAGCGGGAATCCAGGCAGTAAATAACCAAAAGCCGCCGAAAGGCGGCTTTTGACTTTTAATCCCCTCTCCCCTTGCGGGAGGTGAGGCGGAGTTGTCGTGAATGTCCAGTGGACATTCACGCCGCCGAACGGGCGCAAGCGATTTTCTTGCGCCCCGGCGGGAATAATTAGGGAGAGGGGTGGTTTTGTGTCGCCTTCGGCGACGCATACTTGTGGGTGGCTGACCCACGGCAGGTGACTTTGGACTCAGACCATCCCTGGTCTTCGCCCTGCGGGTGCGTTGAAGCGCGTCCAATTTTGCTCCCGACAAATTATGTTTTCGGCAACAGTCACCAAAACCATTCCCCCCGGAGCGCGCGCAAGCTTCCTTCGCGCCCGGGGTGCGCCGATCCGCGGCGCGCCCGTTCGGCGGCATGGAAGTCCACCGGATTTCCATGAATACTCCGCCTTGTATATCCCATCCTGTGGTACAAGATAACGGTTCGGGCGTGACAGAT
>NZ_JBBDYL010000009.1:0-8287 GCF_040901545.1 Sulfuricaulis sp.
GAGAAGCGTTGGACAATGGGCACGTAGATCCACAGTTCGAGGAAAAGATCTTTGCGCTAAGAGGAGAATGGCCCATCAAAGAAACATTGAGTCGCCTCTAAATGCAAAATGCTATGGCGCATAACAACGGCATGCAGCCGACGCGGCTCAGCTCTGCGTTGGGCAACCAGAGATGAGCATAAGTAACGAGCGGATCCGAGACGTTTATTCAGTTGGTGGCCTATTTTTCTCACATAGAACTATTTGAAACTGACATGGAGGGTATCGTGGGTATTGCTAATTGGCTTTCTGGGTTGAGTCGTGGTGCACGTATTGGGCTAGTTGTTTCTGCCGTGTGGATTATTATTATTTTTACAATAGCTGTTAGCGATGCCACAGGTTACAGCAGGTTTAAGGCTGAGACGTTTTTTGGAATATTTTTCATCATTGGCGTCTTACCGGTTATGGTCGGCTGGGGAATTCGTTGGATTCGGAAATCTTGACCTGCGTCTGGCCGCAGGGGCTTTGGCGCGACAGAATCATGATTGCTTTTGATAAGGTGACTATCGTGAGATTATGGATATTAAAAATTGTAGATACTGAATCGCCCGATTGGGCAGCGAGTACATATAAGGGTAATGTCGTTATTCGTGCTACAGATGAACGTGGCGCTCGCCGTGAAGCGACGCATCGCTTCCATATAGCATCAGAAAAAACTTCCGGCGGGCATGTAAAGGCTAACCCTTGGTCGCAGGAAGCATTAGTAGTGTGTGAGCAATACACTGGTAACGAATATTCAACGACAGGTAACTCTGGCATCTTGTTTCCACAACATGAGGATATCTTGTGGCGTTCCTATGCTCAACCTATCATTCCACCGGACGCTGCGCGATAAAGCCGCGCAGGCCGGTGAATTCAGACGTTGGAGTGAAGAAGATGTCTTGGCTTAATTGTGGCGTGACAACTCAGGCAATATGGCCCAAGGACAAGAAGGAAGTGAAGTATAGCAACCATACTTTTGTCCTGATGCCGTTGACAAAAGATCATTCGGCTTCAATACACCTTGAGCTGAGAGGAATTGATAATGTTCAGGGATTAACCCTTATAAATCGATTCTTGAGTACTCTCGGATGGAAATGCGATGAACCGGCCATCAACCATTATGGGTGGAGCGGAAATCCAAATCCTGTACCTGTCCCAAGATACCGAATTCCATACGGATACAGCCCTTCTGACGTCTTCCCAGATGAGGTATACGAGATTACCGATAAGAAAGCGAAATTAGCTGTTGCTCTCTACCGCGAAGCAAGAAGCTTAGACAGTATTCCATTTCAATTCCTTGGCTACTTCAAAATATTGAATATCTTTTGGAATGATAAGACGAACAATGGGAAAAACGAGCTTGTAGAGGGCATTCGAACTTCTTTGCCCGACCTGACTGAAAACGACTGCGTAAAAAGGATACGAGAAATAAAAGCGAAGGAAGGTGACCCTGCAGATTACTTATATAAATCTGGACGATGTGCGGTGGCTCATGCTTTCGCTGATCCAATTGTAGATCCAGATGACGTCACTGATTTACGTCGACTATCTGAGGATATATGGCTGATGCGTAATCTTACGGCCTATCTTATAGAGAGAGAATTTGGGATCGAACAATCGATATGGAACTAGAAACACTCCAACAAACAAATCCAGAGGACGAATGATGGCCGCCGCTGATCTGCACGTTAGTTTTTTCTAAATCACGTCGGAGCGAGCTGAGCACCAACGGGAGATGGAGCAACACATCTTAAGCGTGAATGCGGAGTTGTTTTATTACCCCGTAGCGCACGCCGAGTACCGCAGTCCCACCGGGAGCAGTTAAGCGAGACCGTGTTTGAGCCCGAGGCACGTAGTATGTGCCCGGCGAGTTGGTCGAGTGCCCGGTGGGTAAGGCGGAGGTGTCATGGAAGTCCGGTGGACTTCCACGCCGCCGAACGGGTGCGCCGCGGATCGGCGCACCCCGGGCGCGAAGGGGTTTTCGCGCGCTCCGGGGAGAATGGTTTTGATGACTTTTGCCGAATACACAATTTTGTCGGGAGCAAAATTGGACGTGCTTCAGCGCGCCCGCAGGGCGAAGGCCATGGATGGCCTGAGTCTAAAGTCACCCAGGGTGCGGGGGCGGAGCCACCCGCACTTATCTGTTGAGATCGCGCGCAAAACGCGCGAACCATTTAAATCCTGGATTCCGGCTTCCGCCGGAATGACGGCGATGTTGGAGGGCGGAGCATCCCTGATTAAAATAACGCCGCCGCAGGCGGCTCGACAGAAACTAGAACCTATCTCAAAAAACGGTAGGGTGCGCCCTGCGCACCGGTCCACGGTTTAAACGCAGCCATTGGTGCGTGGGACGCACCCTACGAGAACCGAAACAAGGTATTTTGAGATAGGTTCTAATACTATTCCCCTAATTACTTATAAAATGCGCCAAGGAACCGAACTTGATGCCGCCAAGAGAACACCATTGAAAACCCTCCGCCTCGGCACCCGCAAAAGCCAGCTGGCCCGGTGGCAGGCGCATTACGTGCGCGAGGCGCTGGTGCGCCGGCATCCGGGGCTCAAGGTCGAACTCGTCGCCATGACCACCGAGGGCGATCGCATTGTCGACCGCGACCTCGCGACCGTCGGCGGCAAGGGCCTGTTCATCAAGGAACTGGAAACGGGCCTGCTGGAGAACCGCATCGACATCGCGGTGCATTCCCTCAAAGACGTGACGGTCACGCTTCCGCCCGGGCTGCATCTCGCAGTTTATTGCGAGCGTGAGGACCCGCGTGATGCATTCATTTCGAACCGATACGCCTCGCTCGCCGCTCTGCCGGCGGGGGCGCGTGTCGGCACCTCGAGCCTGCGCCGCCAGTGCCAGTTGCGCGATAAATATCCCCAGCTTGAAATCAGCTCGCTGCGTGGCAACGTCAACACGCGCCTGACCAAGCTCGATGATGGTAAATTCGACGCCATCATTCTCGCCGTGGCCGGCGTCAAGCGTCTTGGCATGGAAGCGCGAATTCGTGAACGCCTGGATCCGGACGTGAGTCTCCCGGCCGTGGGCCAGGGCGCCATCTGCGTTGAAAGTCGAGTAGATGACAAGGCCACCAATGAATTGCTGGCGCCGCTCAATCATCGCGCCACGCAAGTGTGTGTGGCCGCCGAGCGCGCCATGAACGCGCGTCTCGAAGGCGGTTGCCAGGTACCCATCGGGGGCTACGCCGAGTTGAGCGGTGACGAACTTCATCTGCGCGGCATGGTGGGCGAACCCGACGGCAGCCGCCTGTTGCGGGCGGAATTGCGCGGACCGGTATCGCAGCCCGAGCAATTAGGCGCCCGGCTGGCGGAGCTGTTGCTGACGCAAGGCGCCAAGTCCATCCTAGATAAGGTATACGGACGTGGCTTATGAATAGAAAAAGTCCATCCCTGGCCTTTTTCAACTCGGCCGCTCCTGTGCATTCCTGCGCTCGCGGCATTGGAGCTTCCTGCCCGGCACAAAGCAAAAAGTGCGATTTTTGCTTTGCTCCATTTTTCCGACAAGACAAGGTCGGGAAAATGCGCCGCATGTCCCTATGCTGCCTCCTTCTTTGAAAGGAGTTCGTGTCCTCGTCACCCGCCCGCGGGAACAGGCGGACAACCTCGTGCGCCTCATCGAAAGCCAAGGCGGCGAAGCGATTCGTTTCCCGGTAATCAAAATCGCGGAACCGCGAGATACGCGGAAGCTGCGCGCCATTATTGACCGACTGGAAAACTTCTCACTGGCGATTTTCATCAGCCCCAATGCGGTCCGGCGGGGCATGCACCTGATCAACTCACGCCGCGGCGCATTGCCGCCGAACCTGCGCGTCGCCTGCGTGGGAAGTGGAAGCGCGCGCGAACTCAGCCGCTGCGGGATTGGAAACGTAATCGTGCCGGGTGAAAATTTTGACAGTGAAGCCCTGCTTGAACTGTCTGAGTTGCAGCGGGTTGAAGGACGGAAAATTGTCATTTTTCGCGGCCAAGGCGGGCGTGAGCTGCTAGGCAACACCCTTAAAGCGCGCGGTGCCACAGTCGAGTACGCCGAATGTTACCAGCGTGTCCGTCCGAATGCCGACTTCACACCGGTGTTGCATCGCTGGGAGCGCGGAGAGGTCGATATCGTCTGCATCACCAGCGCGGATGGGTTACGCAACCTGTTTGCTATGTCCGGCAAGTCCGGACAGCCGCTGCTCCTTCAGACCCCGATTATTGTGGTCAGCCCCCGGCAAGCCACGCTGTGCCGCGAACTGGGGTTTAAAAATGACGTACGAATTGCCGCGCGGGCAAGCGATGAATCCATGCTGGACGCCATTCAGGCGTGGCAGCGGCAGCAAAAAACTCTATAATCGTCGGATTATCTCAGGCCAAAACCCATGTCAGACACGGACGCCGAAAATACTTCTCCTGAGCAACCCGCTTCCCCCGATGGCAACCAACCCGCCACCACGCGACCCGCCGGACGGGTACGCAGCGGACTGGCGCTGATATTGTCGCTGGTTGCGATCATCGGGACGGGTTACGTCTGGTACACCGTGCTGTACCAGAACGCGAAACTATTCACCATGGATGTCGTGGGCTCGATTGACCGGATCAAGTCCGATACGAATCAGATTCAGGATGCACTCGGCGGAACCGCCAAAGAGATAATAACCCTCAAGGAAACCCAGGATACCATCCGGGCTGCCCTCGAAAAAATCAACACCGACCTCGCGCGCAACCGGCTTGAATGGGCCTTGACCGAAACCGAGCAACTGTTGGTCATCGCCAACAACCGTCTGCAACTCGCGCGTGATTTTCATTCTTCGCTTGCCGCCCTGCGTGCCGCCGATATGCAGTTGCAGCAGTTGGCCAGTCCCAAGCTGCTGCCGGTACGCAAGGAGCTGGCGCGCGAGATATCTTTGCTGGAATCACTCGATAAAACAGACATCAGCGGTATTGCCTTGCGTCTCGCCAACATGGCCGAAAACGTGGATCGCCTGCCATTGATGCACGACATCCGATTGCATTCCGGGGATGACCTCAAGCAACTCGCGATGGCTGGCGGCGCTTCCGAACAAACCGTCGCGGATGGCGGGTGGCGAAAAACCGCGCGCAGCCTTTGGCAGGATATCCTTTCGCTGGTCCGATTTCGCGACAATCTCGAGAACCAGCGTCCGCTGTTGCCGCCCGAACAGCAATATTTCCTGCGTGAGAATCTGCGCCTGATGTTGTACGGCGCGCAACAGGCCCTGCTGCAGGGATCCATTCCGGTGTTCCAGCAAAATCTCAAATCGGCGCAACGTTTGCTCAGGGAATATTATGACGTCAATTCCCAAGTCATCCTGGCAATGCAAGACGATCTGGCCAAACTGCAAAACACCCAGGTGATTACCGACCTGCCTGACATTTCGACCTCGCTCGCCACCCTGCGCCGACTCGGCGGCCGCAAGGCCGAGCCGTGAAACTGCTGCTGTTCATCATCGCTTTGCTGTTCGGCGCCGCGCTGATCACGCTGTACGCCCTCGACAATCCGGGTTACGTGCTGATTGCGCATGCGCCGTGGAGCATCGAGATGTCGCTCACGCTGTTTATCCCGCTGATGATCGCTGCCTTTTTCCTGCTGTACCTGATTTTATTCATCATCGTACGGCTATGGCGGATTCCCCGCGACGTCGCGCGCTGGCGCAAAAACCGGCAAGCCCGGGGCGCGCGCCAATCGCTCATTGACGGCCTGAGCGGGCTGGCTGAAGGCAATTTTGCCGAGGCCGAGACCCTATTGCTTGCCGGCATGCGCCACGGCGATACCCCACTGCTCAACTATCTGGGCGCCGCCATCGCTTCCGACGGTCAGGGAAACATCGAAAAACGCGATGAATATCTGGCCCTGGCGCATAAAAACGCGGCGGATGACAAATTGGCCATTGGCATGACCCAGGCCAATTTGCAACATCAGACCCATCAGCTCGAACAATCCCTCGCGACCTTGAATGAATTGCGCGGCGATTATCCAAAACACAAACAATTGCTGAAACTGCTCGCGCGCGTTCATCTTGAATTGAACGACTGGACGGGGCTGATCGGTCTGATTCCGGATTTGCGCGAGACCTACGCCATGACCGCCGAGGAAATCAGTTCACTCGAATTGCAGGCGCATCGTGAATTGCTGAAACTCTCGTTACCCTCCGGGAAACCCGGCATTCTGGATAAAGCCTGGAATGCGGTACCCAAAGCGTTACGGCGTCACCCCTCCCTGATCGCGATTTATGCGCAACAACTCATCAAACAAAATGAAATGGCGCAGGCCGAATCGGTGCTGCGCGCTGCCATCGAAGACAAGTGGGATCAGGCGCTGGTGGAACTCTACGGCCAGGCGCAAAGCGAAAATTCCGCGGAACAGGTCGAGACGGCCGAGGGCTGGCTGTCGGTGCATCGCGATGACGCGAAATTGCTGTTAACGCTCGCGCGGCTGGCGGCGCGCAATAATCAGGATGACAAAGCCCGCGGTTATTTCGAACAATGCCTGTCGTATCACGGACCGGCCGAAGCCTATCGCGAATATGGAAATCTGCTGGAACGTCTTGGTGACAAGGACAAGGCCCTCGGCATCTACCGTCGCGGACTTGATATCCACTCAAATGACTGGCGTAACGCCGCTACGCGGGGGCGAGGATCGCCTCCAACCCGTACGCGCGCGGTAAGGTAGATAAAACTCCCCTGACAAGCGAATGGATAGGTTTTTCCCGGGAGACTCTTAGTAACCTTCTTGTTGTTGATCCGCTCCGGCGCCCTGTTTCGAAGCCTTCAGAGACTCGCGGTTTTTCTCCGCAGCATCCTTGAGCCTGTTTTCCAGCGCGCGGGCCTTATCCTTGGCCTGCTCCGCCGGAGCGAACACCGTGTCCTTGATCTCCTTGCTCTCGCTGCAGGCGAACAGCGCCAAGGCGAGGAACACGGTTGCCAGTATCACGCGCAGCGTTTATCTCCTTGAAATGCGCCTTCCCTACGGGGCCGACGCGTGGGCGTGCTCGAAGGAATCATAATACAGTCGGTCCGGCGGCAACCCATGCTCCATTACCGTGCGTTTGAGTGCCTCGATCATGGGCGGCGGGCCGCTGGCATATACCTCGTGCCGGCTCAGGTCCGGAAAGTCCTCGGCCACCGCCTCGTGCACCCAGCCCTGACGCCCGTTCCAGTGGTCTTCCGGCTGAGGCTCGGACAGCACCGGAGTGAATCTGAAATGACTGTGTTCCCCGGCCCACGCCTGCGGCAAATCGGGCAGGTACAAATCGCGTTTGGCGCGCACACCCCAGTAAAGCGACAGCGGGCGCCGGGTCCCCTTGGCGAAGGCATTTTCCAGGATGCTTTTGATCGGCGCGAAGCCGGTGCCGCCGGCCACCAGAATAGCGGGCCGATCGGGCGACGTCCCTGCATTTCCGTGTCCACCGGCATTCCGGCTTTCCCCCGAATCATCGCCACGCATGAAAAAAGTCCCTAACGGTCCCTGAAAGCGCAGCAGGTCCCGTTCTTTCATTTTGGTGAATACCTGCCCGGAAAACAATCCACCCGGGACATGGCGAATGTGGAGTTGCAGCATTTCATCGGCGTGCGGTGCGGTGGCCAGTGAAAAACTGCGCCGCTGGTTACCCGAGAGCAGGATATCGATGTACTGCCCGGCCAGGAACTGCAACCGCTGTCCTTCCGCCAGTTTGAGCCACAGACGCATGACATCGTGGGCGAGTTTTTCCAGCTGCATTACGCGGCAAGGCATGATGCGTATCGGAATGTCTTTCGCCGCGCTGATTTCCTTGGCCTCGATGACCAGATCCGAAAACGGCACCGCCTGGCAGAAAAGCGCCGCGCCCGCGCGCCTTTCGGTATCGCTCATGGCTTTCTCGTTGTAACGACCGTAATCGACCTTGCCCGAAATGAGCTTTCCCTTGCACGTGCCACAATCGCCGTTGCGGCAACTGTAGGCAAGTGTCACGCCCTGGCGCAAGGCCGCGCCCAGCACCGTTTCCTGCTCTGCAACGGCGAATTCACTGCCACTGGATTCGATGCGAACTTTGAAGGCCATGATTCGAAGTAATGGCGGCTTGGCTGTTTATAGATACGTCATCTATTGTTCACGAAAACGACAACCTGTAAACCATAAATAAAACACGGGATGCCGGCATCCCGCGGCACCTACATCGAAGTGAACTGAGAGAACGTGGCTGAAGTGAATACAGCGGCTAGCGCCCAGGGCCCGAGGCGAATGTAGCGGCGCGCTCCCGAGGCGATAGCTCTT
>NZ_JBBDYL010000010.1:0-8144 GCF_040901545.1 Sulfuricaulis sp.
ATCGCTGACATGCTTCAAACATAAGAACATGTGCGGCACATGTCAAGCGCGAACGCGACCACTACGTGGGGTCCACCCCCGCCCCTCTTGTTCCCACCTGGGCGCGCATGAATTGTGCGCGCCCGTTCGGCGGGGAAAACTTCCGCGCTGCGCTTTCCTGCTGCGCTTGCCACGGCGCTCGCCTTCCTGTCGCGCTTGGGTACCGGCCCACAACGTCCCTGTCGTGGGCGTTCGAACCTTTGGTTCTCACCCAGCCCGGCCATCCCTGGCCGGGCGTTCGCGGCTCGTATTCTCGCCGCTCTCCCACCGGACCTTTTCCTGTTTCCGCCTCACCTCCCTGAGGGAGAGGGGGTATTGAGGTATCGGTCGAATGACCGGATAGGCATTGTTCTCCGGTTTCAACTCGACCCGGCCCCGTTCGCGGTCCAGCCGCTTCAATGTGAACTCGTTGTCCACGATTGCGACGACGATGTCGCCGGCGGCAAGTGATCGACAGCTTTTCGAGCAGACGCGGCGACTGCTGTGGAGCAGGTGGCGGAACGCCAGGATGGGTTTTTCTCGGAACGCGATGGACAAGGTGAAAACGAGGTGGAACGCTGGAAGTGTCGTTGAGTAACGTCGTGCGGTGAGCAACCACTGGCTCGCAAGGATGTGGCGCATCACCACGGCAGGCGCGCTGGACGAACAGAACCACGGGTGGTTTTATTAAGCGGATTTGTCCTAAAAAAATGCGAATTCGGGAAAACAGCAGAGAGTTGCTGTAAATCTTTGATATAGAACTTAACTGTTTCTTAACGGGCGCATGGATCGAAAATACATAGACTATACTGAAAAAAATGCCATAGCTGTTAACTCTCAACGAGGAGGACATCCTTCAGACCCCTGGCATCTTCGGACGGTTAAAGCATCGGTTTTTGATGCCGTTGCTTAAGCGTGCGTCTATCCGGGAGGTCTTATCGTATCAACATGAGCAAAGTCTCGCCGTTGTTTACTCCCGCTGTTGTCCCGGCATTTGAAGCCGAGCGGCTGCAGGAACTCTACACGCTGAAGATACTCGATACCGCGGCGGAGGAACGCTTTGACCGCTACACATCTCTGGCCGCCAATATTTTTGATGTGCCCATCGCCTTGGTGTCCCTGGTTGATAAGAATCGTCAGTGGTTCAAGTCAGCGTGCGGACTCGCCGCCACGGAGACATCGCGAGACATAGCGTTTTGTGCACATGCCATTCTGGAAACGGAGATACTGGTGATTCCGGATGCCAGAAACGATCCACGCTTTGCTGGCAACCCGCTGGTGGTTAACGAACCTCACGTCCGTTTTTATGCTGGCGCGGTCCTCCGCGGCCCGACAGGAAAGCCGGTAGGAACATTATGTCTGATCGATCATAAGCCACGCGACTTGAGTGAGCGGGAGCATGACCGGTTGCGCGAGTTGGCCCGCCTGGTCGAACGGGAATTGCAATACAATTATCAAGTAGAGGAATTGCGCAAGCAATTCGAGCGCACGGCGTATTACGATCCGCTCACCGAGTTACCCAACCGTCGTCTCGTGTATGATCGTCTGCATCAGGCCATCCTGATCGGCAAGAAAAATGTCCAGCGATTGGTGGTGATGTTCCTCGATGTAGACCGGTTCGGTGCCCTGAACAGCGCGCTCGGCCGCGCGGCGGGCGACGCGGTCCTGAAGGAAGTGGCACGCCGGTTGCGCGCGGCGGTCGACCCTTCATGGACCGTCGGTCGCTGGCAGGACGATCAGTTTGTGGTACTGGCGCACAGCATGTCGGCCCGGGTCGATCCCGCGCCGATCGTCAAACCCATTCTTAAGGTTTTCCATGTTCCCTTCCATATCGGCGACGTCGCCTATCCCCTGACCGTACGGCTCGGGGCGAGCACTTACCCCGAGGACGGCCATGACCCTGACTCGTTGCTGGAGAAGGCGACCGCCGTGCTGCATGTGTTGCCCGTGGGTAATATGTCGGCGTACCGTTTTTATACCCAGGATATAGATCAAGACATGGTGCGCCGCTTCGATCTGGAAGGGCGACTGCGCCAGGCGATCGAACGCAATCAGTTGCATCTGGTTTATCAGCCCAAAGTGAAGTTGCGCACCGGGCAGATCTGCGGCATGGAGGCCCTGCTGCGCTGGATGGAGCCGGAACTCGGACCCGTTTCGCCTGCCGAGTTTATTCCGATCGCCGAACAATCGGGTCTCATTCTGGCGCTGGGAGACTGGGCCATCCGCGCCGCCTGTCAACAGAACCGACGCTGGCAGCAGTCAGGGATGCGCCCGTTACCGGTGGCGGTGAACCTGACCAGCGCTCAGCTGCGGCAGCCGAACTTCAAGACATGGATCCGCGAGGTGCTGGCAGAAACCGGCCTCGAAGCCCGCTATCTGAATCTCGAGGTCACGGAAGGCACGTTAATAGACGATATCGAAGAGACCATTAAGAACATGCGTGAAGTAAGCGAGCTGGGCGTTAGCTTTTCGATTGACGATTTCGGCACCGGTTATTCGTCCCTGAGCTACCTGAAACGCCTACCCCTGCAAACTTTCAAGGTGGATAAGAGTTTTGTGGACGAGATGACGAGTAACGTCAACGATGCCACGATTGCTCAGGCCATCATCGCCATGGCGCACAGCCTGAATCTTAACGTGGTGGCCGAAGGCGTCGAAAAACCCGAGCAGCTGAAGTACCTGCGCGCCTATAAGTGCGACGAGATTCAAGGCTACCTTTTCAGCCGCCCGCTTCTGCCCGATGAATTCGCCCAATGGGTGGCCGAAGACCGGTGTCTCGCGTAAGGGTACTGGAGTAGACCATCGCATAAGGTTCCAATCCCGTTGAGGACACCTTACGGGATTCGGACAGACAAACTCCAGACGTAAGCGCTGGTGCCTCCGTATTTTAAGTGTGCCGGAAAGTGTGCGGAATTTTCTTGCGTCATCATGTCACCACCGCTCATTTCGGCTCGTCTCGCGCGTTGGCAAGTGCCATAAGGACTTGATTGAGAAATTGTTGTGCGATACTTGCTTAACTTTTAACCAGTTGGTCAGTTTGAATCGTAGACCTGATGAAGATGAAATTTGTTTGCGGAAGAAATGCGGGACCTGATCTGCATTGTTGCGCATTGTGCTGAAAATTGTGCAATGGGCACCCCAGCTAAGGTTAATGAAAATAGTTTTTTGATTTCCAGTCAAAACTTATCGTATACAGTCGCTGTGAAGAGTTGAGCTTGAGTTTTTTGATTAATACATTGTGTGTTAATGAGCGTGACCAAATCGTGACCGACATGAGTCATGAGGTGGCATTTTCTGGCTTTTACTGGCACAACTGCACTGGCCGGATGCACGTAAATTGTTGATCAATTAAGTTGGCCAAATTTAAAGGGGACCCTCATAATGCTGAGGTCGGCGCTTGTTCGCCCCATCCTTGGGGCTCACCCCTTCGCGCTGCGCGCTCGGGGCCGGCCTATGGCCGTCCAATTTTGTTCCGGACAAAATTGTCGACTCCGCCCTTAGCCACCATGTTTTCAAACAATTATCTCATCTATGCTAGGCTGAACGCCGGGCTTTATCGGGAAGGTACAATACCGGTAACACAAACGGGGAGTAAGCGATGGCATGCATGGAATGTAAGGCCCCATGCGTTTCGATTATCTTGCCTCGTTTAACAATGAACAGGGTACGTTGTACCGTGACTGAAAAATTTCCAATATGTCTCAAGCGTCTGAGAACAGCGACAAACCGCGCCGGGAGACAAAGCGATGCGGCATTTAATTAGCGTACTTAGGCGGTATATATCCAGTTGGCCGGCGCCGGCTCCACGCGCACCAAGCGTTGCAATTTCTCCCCGGCGAATCGGTATCGTCCATCCGGGCGCCATGGGCATCTCCATTGCGGTATCCGCCCAGAACAGTGGACACCATGTCTACTGGGCTTCCGAGGGGCGCAGCGCCGCCACGGCGAAGCGTGCCGCGCAGTTCGGTTTGCGCGACAGCCGCACGCTTGCCAATCTTTGCGCCGAATGCTCCGTCTTGATCAGTGTCTGTCCTCCGCATGCCGCCGAAGCGGTTGCCCAACAGGTAGCAACACACGCTTTTACTGGTTGCTACGTGGATGCAAATGCGATTGCGCCTCAGCGGGTCATTCACATGAGTCACGCGCTGATCCACGCTGGCGCGACCTTCGTGGATGGGGGCATCGTCGGTGGGCCGGCGTGGGAGCCTGGCGGCACGTGGCTTTACCTGGCTGGATCGCGCGCCCATGAGGTGGCGGACTGGTTCATCGCCGGCCCGTTGGGTACCCGTGTACTGAGCACAACGATCGGCCAGGCATCGGCGCTCAAGATGTGCTTGTCGGCCTACACCAAAGGCACCGCGGCGCTCCTGTGTTCAATACTTGCCACGGCGGAGCAATGGCGGTTACGGGAGACCTTGTTGCAGCAGTGGGTCCAAGATGATCCTGCCTTCGCCGAGTACGTGGTCCCGCGGATCCGCGACATCACTGCGAGAGCTTGGCGCTTTGCAGGAGAAATGGAGGAAATTGCCGCCACGTTCCGGGAGGCAGGCTTACCGGGGGAGTTTCATGCGGCCGCTGCGATCGTCTATCGCCGCTTGACCCGCTTCAAAGACGTACAACCGACCCCGGAGCTGGAAGAGGTGCTGGCGGCACTTACTCAGACTGTGCCCCACCGCGCATCCTGAGGGCTGCGCACGCCGGTACTTGGTACAAAAAGCGCAGGTCAAGCCGATGGCAATTCAGGGCAAGGATGCCGTAAAGAGATAAGCAAGATGAATGACCAACCCTTATGGCGACCTTCCGCGACACAAATCGCCGGCGCCAACTTGACCGCCTTCATGCGGGAAGTGAACGCACACGAGGGCATCGATCTTTCTGACTACAGCGCGTTGTATCAATGGTCGATCGATCATCCTGACCGCTTCTGGACGGAATTGTGGAATTTCTGCGGCGTCATTTCACCGGCGCACGGCGGCCCGGCGCTCGTGGACGGAGACAAAATGCCCGGCGCGCGGTGGTTTCCGCAGGCGCGGCTTAATTTCGCGGAGAACCTGTTACGCCGTCGCGACGGTACCGATGCCATGGTGTTTTGGGGGGAGGACAAAGTCAGGCGCCGCCTGTCCCACGATGAACTTTATCGAGCGGTGGCGCAATTCGCCGCCGCGCTGCGGTCCTGGGGCGTGGAGCCCGGCGATCGCGTGGCCGCGTTCATGCCCAACATGCCGGAAACGATCATTGCCATGCTCGCCACGGCGAGCCTCGGAGCGATTTTCTCCTCGTCCTCTCCGGATTTCGGAGTTCAGGGTGTGCTCGACCGTTTCGGGCAGATTGAACCCAAGGTGCTGATAACCGCCGACGGTTATTACTACAAGGGAAAAATCATCGATTGTCTGGCGCGGGTCGGCGAGATCGTGAACCAGTTGCCATCCGTGCAGCTGACGGTGATCGTGCCGTATGTCTACGCGCGGCACGATCTCGGGAAAATCCGCGCCGCACAGCTGTATCCCGACGTGGTGGCCGCGCATGCCCGTGTCACCGAAATCCGATTCGATCCGCTGCCATTCGATCACCCGCTCTATATATTGTATTCATCCGGCACCACCGGCGTGCCGAAGTGCATCGTGCACGGCGCCGGCGGAACGCTGTTGCAGCATCTCAAGGAACACCGGCTGCACAGCGACATTAAACCGGGGGACAAGCTGTTTTATTTCACGACCTGCGGCTGGATGATGTGGCACTGGCTCGCCTCGGGGCTGGCCTCCGGTGCGACGCTCCTGCTCTACGACGGATCGCCGTTCATCGGACGCGGTGGGAGCACCATCCTTTTCGACTTCGCCGATGCCGAAGGCATGACCCATTTTGGCACATCGGCGAAATATATCGACGCCGTGGCCAAGGAAGGACTGGAACCGATCGCGACGCACAGACTGGATTCGCTGCGCATGATCCTGTCCACCGGCAGCCCGCTCGCGCCGGAGAGCTTCGATTTCGTTTATCAAAAAATCAAGCGTGAAGTCTGCCTGTCGTCGATCTCCGGCGGTACCGACATCGTTTCCTGTTTTGTCCTCGGCAGTCCGATCCGGCCGGTGTGGCGGGGCGAAATACAGTGTCGCGGTCTCGGCATGGCGGTGGAAGTGTTCAACGAGGAAGGCCGACCGGTAACGGAGGAAAAGGGCGACCTGGTTTGCACCAAACCGTTTCCCACCATGCCCATTCGTTTCTGGAACGATCCGGACGGCGGGAAATATCGCGCGGCGTATTTCGAAAAATTTCCCGACGTCTGGTGTCACGGCGACTACGTCGAGTTGACCCGGCACGACGGTGTCATCATCTACGGACGTTCGGATGCGGTGCTCAACCCGGGCGGCGTGCGCATCGGTACGGCTGAAATCTACCGCCAGGTGGAGAAGCTGCCGGAGGTCATGGAATCGCTGGTGATCGGTCAGAACTGGCCACCGGGACAAATAGGCGACGTTCGGATTGTGCTGTTCGTGCGCTTGCGCGACGGAATGGTTCTGGGCGAGACATTGATCGCTAAAATCAAGCAAACCATTCGCGTCAACACCACGCCGCGTCATGTTCCGACAAAAATTCTGCAGGTTCCGGATATACCCCGCACCAAGAGCGGCAAAATCGTCGAGCTCGCCGTACGTAAAGTGGTACACGGCGAGCCCGTGAAAAACATCGAGGCCTTGGCCAACCCGGAGGCGCTGGCGCACTTCCGTGATCGTCAGGAACTGATGACCTGAATTTATCGGGTATCGTGTATACCTGTTCCGGCGTCGGTAAAATACTCGACCCTGCGTGCTCCGTAACGTCAAGATCATTGATGCGCGCGGGAGGTAATTTCATCGGGCATTCAGTCAAGCACCCGAATAACAAATCGCCGCGTGCCCGTTCCTAATGATGTCCATCCGGTTGATGTCCATCCAGTTCTCGATCGAGAGTCAACTCGTCGCGCCGTCTCTCGCGCATTGGAACAGGGCGTGTCGTGCACCTCGATCACCCGGAACTGGTGGCGGTCCATTGGCACGGGATTCACGGGTCGTGAATCGACCTGAAAATGCACAGGTTCGGCGCGACTTTTCCGCGATGCGCCATTCGCTCTTACGGTTATAAGATTGTGCGAACCCCGCTTTTTCCGCTTGACAGATTTCGTTAGAAGGCGCGAAATTACCCGTTATCATAGGAATAAAGCGTACTCCAGGGGCCGCCGCAGCGGAGGTCTCCGCCAGCAGCGGAAAGAACGATCACCGAAGCGTCACGTCGACCACAAGGGAGGAGTCCTCCAATGAGTGCAACCGCTGCCGCAGGTTCCCGTCCACCCGTCTTTGAGCGCCTCGGCGAGCGTATCGCCGGGAACGTCCAGAAATGGCTTCCGGATCCGTTTCTCTTCGCCATCCTGCTCACTTTCATCGCTCTCGTCATGGGCATTTTCATCGCCAGCAAGACTTCGGGGGAGATGGTGCAGTACTGGTACAAGGGATTCTGGACCCTGCATACCTTCGCCATGCAGATGGTCTTGATCCTCGTGACGGGCTACGTGTTGGCGCACGCGCCGTTCATTCGGCCGGCCCTGGTCCGGATCGCCGACCTGCCCAGGACCGGGGCACAGGGGGTGGTGCTGGTCACGGTGCTGGCGCTCGTCTTTTCCTGGATCAATTGGGGCTTCGGGCTGATCGTCGGCGCCATCATGGCGGTTGAGGTAGGGAAGCGCGCCCATGCCAAGGGCATCCCGGTCCACTATCCGGTGCTGTGCACCGCCGGCTACGCCGGGCTCGGCGTGAGCTGGCATTGGGGGCCGTCCGGATCGGCGCCGCTGTTGAGCGCCACCAAGGGCCACATCTTCGAGAAGCTGATCGGTGTCGTGCCGACGTCGGATACCATCTTCTCCAGCTACGCGATCTGGCTCTCCGTCCTGAGCCTGATCTTCGTCCCGCTGATCATGTACCTGATCGCGCCCAAGTCGGCCGCGCGCTGCCGCGGCATCGAGCACTGGCTGCCCGAAGCCGTAAAGGGCGGCGCGGCCAAGGGTGCCGCCACGTCGAAGGGCGACGCCAGCTGGGCCGACCGCATCAACAACAGCGTGATTCTCGGCGGGCTCATCGCCTTGATGGGCCTCATCT
>NZ_JBBDYL010000011.1:0-8103 GCF_040901545.1 Sulfuricaulis sp.
GTCCGTTGGCAAGAAGCCAAGGGACGTTGGCCTCGTGCGTGATCCGGTAGACGAGGGTCGGGTTAGGAACGGGCACGTGTCAGCGCGCGAGCAAGATGGATTGCAGCAGCACTCGCGATGGTACGCCCCCGCTACCCCCGCAGCACGCTGAACGCCCCGTAGAGCTCCATCGGCAGCGCGACCTCGAGCTTCCAGTGCAGCGACATCGGGCAGTCGCCTTCGATGTGGATTCTGGTAGCCGGACCCAGGACGCAGTAGGCGGCTTCCTTGTTCTCCCTCACGAAGAGGAAGAGGCGCCAGCCGTTCCCAGGGCTCTCGAGGTAGCGCCGCCCGGCGGGCGTGTCCGGGCCCGCGTTGTTCCGGGATCTTCGCGTCCTCGAGCGCGATCTTTCCGGATTGGTGCTGGGTGCGCCTCGACTCGGTCAGCCAGCCTGCCGCGGTCAGCAGCGGCAGGATGATCTCCACTTTGTTGCGAATTGGGCCTGGGATTTTCCCCATTCGTATCCTCGGAACACGTCGAACCGCACCAGCAACCGCTCCCTGTCCGGCTGATCCCTCTTTCGTTCCGGCAGATGCAGCTTCTCGTGGTGCAGTTTCTTAAGTGTCTCCAGCAGCGGCCCATCGTTCTGCGTCAGCAGTTTCTTCGATACATGAATCCGAAAGTCGGGATCGATGCCGATGAGGTGCGCGTCGAACGCCGCGTGATGGATCTTGGAGAGCGGGATTCCGTTCGGCACGGTCGTATCCCGCACACTCCGCAACCAAACGTGAATTCAATTGTCTGTCCACACGACCTCACATGCTAGGTAATCGCCGATAGTTATCTTGACGCGGACGCTGCCGCCTTCGTCGATCGCTTGGTAACAATATCGCCCTTCCTGAACCTCTACCCAGTCGTTGATGATCAAACCCAGAGTCGTTCTTCCGCCGTTCTCGGATTCAAGAGCGATCTGGGTCACCATTAGCCGCTGGGTCTGTCGCGAGCCAATTTCGCCAAAGGTCTCCAAAACCTGAACCGACTGAAACGAGTCGCGCTCTTCTTCCGTCATGAGTGAGAGCGGCCACCATTCCAAAGACGCCGGCTCATGTCGACACGGCTGACTGAGTTCGTATGCGGCGTGTCCTCGTGCCAGTTTCAGAAGGACGTTCCGCACACGGTCCGGTTCAACATGGAACTTGGTTTGGCCGTCCTCTGTCGTCTTGGCCGCTTCTAACCGGGCCCTCAATGCAGGTGCCCTCTTAAGGATCTCTGCGACTCTTGGCCTGCGGATGTGCGCCGGATCTGTCGTTCCTGCCACCACCGATTCAATCAGGCAGGCAAGATACTCCTCATCGCTAGAAAAGCCGTTGTTGCAGTCACGGCAAGCTGCAACGATCGGAAGATTTTCGGGAAGTGGTTCATCAAGCAGCACACGAGAAGGAACGTGATCTCCGGTTTCCTCGGGTCCACCGCAGTAGATGCAGCCGTTGATTAGCCGGTCATCTGCGAAGTCCTCCAATTGGTCCATGACTGCTCTTGGATACCTAATTCATTTCTTCTTGTCCCCTTCAAGCCTGGAAACCAGAGCCTCCCAAGTGACGTTCGCAATTCTCTTCTTCCCTTTGGTACCGGAATAGATCGCCAAACCCGCCGAATTTACCCAAAGCCTGCAAACAAACTTCCGTTTTTGACTGTAGCCCCATACGGTCAGACCGCGAACACCGAGCTGAATTTCTTCATCGTGTATCAGGTACGAACTGCGCCTCTTCATAGCCTACCCCCGTAGCTGGATTCAATACTGCTTCACTAGCAGACTTGGATCGTTACGCCCGACGGACTAGCTCCACTTTCGCTAGAACTTTAGCGCCGCCCGATCTTAGATCGTGCTCCCACAACCTTAGAGGCTTCCATCCGCTTGCCTTCAACTGCTTCACAACATAACGATCTCGCTTCTTATTGCCTCCAATTTTCTTAACCCAAAAAGGTCTATTCGTCGAAGGAATAGATCGGCACTTGCTGCATCCGTGCCAGAAGCATCCGTCCAAAAAGATCGCGACTTTCTCCCGGCGGAAAACTACATCCGGGGTACCAGGTAGGCCCGAACGAGTGCCGAGCTTCCAGCCTCGGATCCCCGAGCGAACTAGAAGCGACCGAAATCGCAGCTCCGTCGACTTTGTCCCCTTTGATCGATTGCGGCTCATTACCCGAGCGCGCGTCGCTCTATCTAAGGTGTCCACAACTGTTCCGTATTAAGTGCTTTCACGTATCGACTCGCGCAGAGCCACCGCATGGCGCCGGATAAACTCCGGCGGCAATGCATTGCCGATTAGCAGCGCCACTGCATATCGGTTGCCGTTCAACGGAAACCGATAAGACTTTGGAAAGGTTTGAAGCAACGCCGCTTCTCGAAGCGTAATAGCTCGATCCGCTTGAGGATGAAGAAAGCGCCCCTTCGAGGGATTTATGCAACCGCCCGTAATAGTCGAGGACGGCTTATCCCATGCCATTCGTCCATACACGTCGCGGAATCCGTCAAAGCCTTGATGACATTTCAGTTGATTCTTCGACCCAAGTGCGCTTCGACTCCCGCCGTTTCGCGGGATTTGGCGAATGATTTTCCGAACCTTCTTGCTTCGCTCGACCTTGTAGTTGTGAAGTATGTCTCGGCTGCGCGACGGCGGAGAGAGCTTTTCGATGAATTGCCGAACCGTTCTTCGGTTTCGATCGTTCGGCGCAAACCCCGGGAGAGTCTCCCTGCTCGCAAGCAACACGAGACGCCTTCGCCGCTGAGGTACACCAAAGTTCACCGTATTTAAAATGTCCCACTGAACCTGATATCCCAGGGATTCGAGCTTTGTCCGAAACTTCTTGAATCGACGATTCTTCGATAACCGCGGAACATTCTCCAACATGACGGACACGGGGCGCAAAGTACGAATAAGCCTTAGAACATCGAATATCAAATCGTTGCGAGCGTCTCGATTCCATCGCGTCCCATTGTTCGTACGCATCGCCGAGAAACCCTGGCAAGGCGGGCAGGCGGCCAGGAGATCGAGGTCGCCCCGCTTTAGTCCTAGTGCCTGCAAGATCGCGGGACCGGTTAAACGCCGTACGTCGGTTTCCCACAGACGTACTCGCTTGTGATTTAGCCTGTAAGCACGACTTGCCAGAGGATCTAGTTCAACCGCACCCAGGACCTTGTAGCCGGCTTGACGGAGACCTTCGGTCAATCCGCCGGCGCCACAAAACAAATCCAATGCGGTCGGTTTTGCCATCAAACGAACGTTTCGCTAACTAGACGGCGAAAGCGAAAGCGTAGTTGCCCGCCGGAAATCTGATCTGCGGCCACCACGCCGCGTTTCCGCCGCCACCGGCCTTAGTTCGCAGCAGAAATAATGTCAGTTTGTCCTGGGGTACCTTACCTGCCTCCCCTCCTTCCAAAATTCCCTGCGTTTCGCGACGATTCTCCTTCAGGCCGCGATCACGATCGACATAGAGATACCCCGTCTTCTGACCTCGAAGCTTCGCAAACTGCTCAAGCGATCCGGCAATTGCCTCAGCGTCCCAAACGCGCTCCGCCTCCGCATCGTCTGGCATAGTCAGCTGAATCAGCTTTCGAATTTCCTCGATCGGCATCTCGACGTGTGTCTTGTCGCCGATTCCTTCTACTTTCTTATCTATTTCCTCGGTGGAACTCTTGACGCTCTGGTCGCGAAGAACTTGCGCGGGGTTGTAAGTGCCGCCGCCTGCATAAGCTCCTATGGAACCCGGCGCGAGGATATTACGTCGAGTGGGATTGATGCCGCCTTCAACATAAACGCCGCGAAATTGCTCGCTTGGGTTCCCGCCGATCAGCTCTCTCAGACCGTTCTCCATCTTGTTAATTGCCTTGAAGACCACATGGAGCTCGTTCGGAAGGAAAAGGCGCAGCAAGCCGATGTCCTTGCGGCGATATCCGTACATGCGTGCGTGCTGCAACACGGTGTCTGCCTGCGGCCTCTTGGGATGCCGCCCGTAGTAGCTCACCAGAAGGTTTTTAATGGTCACTCCTCGACCCAATTTGTTCCCGCCGACGAAAAGGTTGTACGGCGATTTCACTGCCACGTCCTCGTCCGTCTGACCGTTTACCAACTTGACCGTGATTCCGGCGGAGTAAAACCCTATCGCTTCGACCAATACTTGAAAGTCCATTTTCGTAAGTTCGACATGAGTCGACGAGAGGTCGTCGTATGCGTCTCGGAGCCGTTTCAAAACCACCTGATTCTTGTGCGTAACACCGACCGCAAGGTCAGTCTTGTACTTTCGCAAAAGATTTTCGATGTGCTTGTGATCTGCGGTTCGGGTGCTTACGTGACACAAGAAAGCGCAATTCTGATCGACGTCTTTCTTCCGTTTATAGGTAGCGCCGATCATGAACGTGTCGAGCGCCAGAAGGAGAGAAGTCGGAATTTGGAGAGAAGGCGCCGGCTGCGGGCCCGGCGCAAGCGTCGTGATGTCATGCAGATCGAACTCGTCGACGAGCTTCGACCCGTCGCCAAAGAAATCGTCTCCGCCGACGTAGTCCGCACCGGGATGACTCAACACGGTGAACTTGGGTCGGAAGTCGTGCCCGGGCGTTTGAAGAAAAAGCGCCTGCGGAGTGGCCGTCACTTGCAGGTAAGTATTCTTGTCGAAAAACCCTCTCAATTCGCCGATAAGACTGTTGATCGTGCTTCTCGGCCCGTTGGGCCGACTTGCCCGCGTATCCAGGCTCGCTTGATCCGCCTCGTCGTCGATGATCAAGCAGGCGAGACCTTTTACTTTTCCTTTCCGAAAGTTCTCGATTAGCGTCCTGAGCATTGCGCCGTTCTTTGTCGTCACGATCGCGCACGTACTGCCCTTGATTCTTTGCATGAAGCTATCGAAGTCCTTAAATTCCTTCTTCCCGATAATGTCCATACCCGGAAAGGCTTCGCGTGCGCGGCCGAGCGTCTGTTCGTAGAGGGGATCGATGTCGGAAGTAAGAATGATGACGGTTCGATATCCTTCGTCGGCACCCAACGCCCCGGTAACCGTCAAAACGCCCGTCTTTCCGCTCTGGATGAGTCCGTAGATCAGCCCGTTTACTTCTTCTTTTCCACCGCTCAACGGGTCGACCCATTTCTTCTCGACTTCTTCGGCAACGTCGTTTATCTCTTTGACTTCGTCGTCGTTACCGATTTGCTTCTTGAGCAAACTCAATACTTCGTCGCGATGTTTCATGTTTGCCTCAACTCAAAAGACGCTGCCAATCGGAAGGAGCGATTTTTCTTGCTACGACTCCGTCCGGCCCGCTGACCTCGTAGTGCTCCCAGTGCTTTCTATAGCAGGCAACGTGTATCGCCGATTTTCGAGGAGCGGCGATACTTAGGTAGTCTTCGTACGATACCGTAGCGATTCCGTCCCCCGCGCAGATCAGGCCAATTGCAATTTTCCGTTCGGCAGCCCGTTCATTGAGCAGAATTTGCTCGTCCGCCGTAAAGGTAAATCCCCAAGGACTACGAACTCTGGTGCTGTACTTGAGATACGCGAGCACACGACCGTTCAATACAAAAAAGGGATCGTCATACTGAAGGGATCGAACTCCATTGGAACGAATGAGTTGATGGAGCGCTGCCCCCTCGTAGAAGGCCTGCTTAGCAATCGCCATGTCGACCCTCGCTAGACCCGGAATACTTTCATCACCTCATCCCCCAGATGATTGATCACCTTCACCGCGATCCTCCCCGACTTCGGCTTCGGGAAGGGCCGTGAGGTATCGCTGTTGAGGCTTGCCCAGGCATCGGCGTTGATCTCGGCCTTGAGCGTCGTCTTCAGCGCGCCGTAGTGGTCGTTCGCGCCGAGGAAGTAGGCGTGGCGCACGAAGAAGCTTTCCTCGTTGTAGTCGGTGTCGATGAACCAGCAGGCGATGCCGTCGGGGCCGTCGCTGCGCACTTCGCCCGTCTGCGGGTGGAACACGTCCACGCCGTTCACCTTGATGCGCACCCTGCCGTCCTTGTCGTTCAGGACGGAGATGTCCGGCTCGCCGAAGATGACGAAGAGGTTGCCCTTGCCCGTCACCTTCAGGTCCTCGGCCATGTGCAGGTCGGCGTTCATGCGCGCCTTCAGCACCGGGATGCGGCCGAGCTTGGCGAACTCCGTGGCATGCGCCTCGTAGTTGAACGCGCAGGCCACCAGCACGTCGAAATTCGCGTCGCCCGCCTCGCGCGCCGCCGCCACCAGATCCGGCCGTGTCACCGTACCGAACTCCGGGCCGATAAAAATCGCCGCGCGCTTCTCCGGCCCCTTGCCTTCCTTGCCCTCGTTGTAGCGCCCCTCCGCGCACACCAACTCCCCCGGCCAGGGCACGAGCGAGGTAAACGTAATGCGCCCCGCCTTGTCCGCCTGCTGTACTCCCGCCGCCTTCAGGTTCTCGAGGATCATCTGGGGGAAACTCTGCTTCGCTGCGTAGTCCGCGCCCGGCTGAGCCGCCGTGTCGATCAGCTCGTCGTCCTCGTCGACCCCCAGCACTCGGTGCGGCGACAGGCTCTCCACCGTGAACGGCCCCGCCACCCGCACTTTCTTGCGGTCCTCGTAAGGCTTGTCGTAGAGATACTCGAACTCCGCCTTCTCCGCGATCGACGCGTCGATCTCCTTCTGCCGCTCGATCCTCGCCTCCCACCAGCGCTTGTGAAGCTCCTTAACGACAATGCTCCACTTCTCTGTCGCCTCGCGCGGGATCTCCCACTCCTCCCACTTCTCCTTCAGCTCCTTGTTCAGCTTCGCGCGCAGCGGCTCCAGCTTCTCCTGCCACTTCTCCCAGATGACATCGATCTCGGCATTGTTCGCGATCGACTTCAGCGTAATGTGCGGCACCCGCTCGTACACGAAACCCTGGCGGATATCCCCCCGCACCGGCTGCGACGACGGCACCCCATGCGTCACCTCCGCCCCCTTCATCTGCCCCTCCCGCGAATCCGCCAGTAGATAGAACGGATACCGCGCGCCCATCACCCTCGCCCTAGCCAGTGCCAACGCAACTCTCGATGTATCGATCGTGATCCACCGTCGTCCCCACTGCTCTGAAACGTAAGCGGTAGTACCTGAGCCACATGTAGGATCGAGCACCAGATCGCCGGGATCGCTCGTCATGAGAATGCATCTCTCGACAATCTTAGGAGTCGTCTCCACGACGTAGCGTTTGTTGGATGCACCACCGATATCAATCCATACGTTGCTCAAGAGGAATGCCGGGAAGTCATCAATCCGACGTATATAGCGAAGTGCATTCTTTTGAGGTAACAGTCGCCCTGCAGTCCCCAACCTTCTCATGCCGATTTCACTCGTTTTCCAAATGCTTTGCATAGTTGGAGTAAACGATCGGCCTTCACATGAAACGGAAAACCACGATGCAGCACCGGCGCCTTTCACGCTGCCATGGCTCCCTGTGGATTGCAATTGATCCGCGGTAATTAGGACAGCGCCATTTGGAACCTCGCCTTCTCTTTCTTCAGCTGTGGCCGCACGCCGCGTGCCGTCAGCCTGCAATAGCAAGTTATAGTGGCCCGCCCCCTCTCCTCCTGCCGCTTTCTCGCGATGCAGATCGCGATATTTGCAGTGTTCCCTGTTACGGCAATACCAAACAATGTAGTCGGCGACCCCCGGGAGATAGTCGCTAGTTGCAGAGGTCGTTTTGGTAAGAGTTATCAACGATATAAAGTTCTCATCACCAAATATCTCATCCAAGATCTCGCGCACTCGATGAACGTTCTCATCGCCGATCTGAATGAAGACGGATCCAGATTCGCTTAAGAGGTCGCGCGCGACTGTGAGGCGATCGCGCAAATAGGTAAGGTAACTATGAATCCCGTTGCGCCAAGTGTCGCGAAACGCTTTCACTTGCTCGGGCTCTCTAGTGATGTGGTCAGCACGACCGTCAGTTACATCTCGCGTCGTGGTTGACCACTGGAAGTTACTGTTGAATTTGATGCCGTAGGGCGGGTCAAGATAGATACACTGGACCTTGCCGCGCAGGCCTTCGCGTTCGGCGAGGCTGGCCATGACCTGGAGCGAGTCGCCGAGGATCATGCGGTTCGACCAGTTCTGGTCGTGCTGGTAGAACTCGG
>NZ_JBBDYL010000012.1:0-47627 GCF_040901545.1 Sulfuricaulis sp.
GCTGTCCTAGATGACGCAGCCACGTCGCCGCATGCACTTCCTGGGCGCATAACGTGTTGTTGAGCCGCGCGCCGTCTTTGCGCGTCGGCTCGAACTAAAAGTTAGATCACGATGCATATAGCGTCACTAAAGTAGTAACCAGGGATAGCAGAACAGTTGCGACAAACCACAAAACGCCGTCTTTATGCGTTTTATAAAAGACGTTCAATCTGCCAAAGCAGGTATCTAGCTCTCTGGCCAAATCTGCCCCTGTTCCTGTTACAGCGATACGAAAACCACCGCCATCTTTTCTATACCGAATAGACCCAGATGCCTGAAGATATGCTAACGGTCTAGCAGCTGCTGCAGATGTAGCGCCGATAGTGGCTAGGTAGTTATCGGTTTCATTTTCTACCGACTGTGGCTTTCCGTCGGTGCCTCGCCATTCTTTTCCTTTTGAAATGGGGTGATGCACCAGCCAATTAATCTCGGCCGCTGAATACAGCACCTCCTCTTCAACGATTTCGCGATAGTAGTACAGACCGTGAAGAATGCTCGCTTCTTCTTTGTTCATGTGAGATCTAACGATGATTGAACGGCCCATCCACGGTATATTCAATATACCGTGGCCGGGAAATAGCTGAAAGCCGTTTGAGGTCAGGCATCTGGGATGAATACCTCGAAGAGTGTGTATCCGCAATATACTGCAAACCCACGGGATAAGTGAATTGAACCGCGATGTGACGGTTTAACAGTACCTACAGCGAACTGTATTCGCTACGGCGGGAATGACCTAACTTAGGAAGGTTTTGCTAATCACCCCGTATGGCGCGCTGTGTACCGAAGCCAAGCCGGGGGTCGTCGCAAGACTCAATGTATTGTCATTCCGGCGAAAGCCGGAATCCAGTTATAACAAAGCGGGATACAAATCCTTCCACTCTGGATTTTCATGTTCGATCAACTCCAGTTTCCAACGGCGTTTCCATTCCTTGATCGCTTTCTCGCGCACAATTGCGGATTCCATGGAATCATGTAATTCATACCATACCAGCTCGTGCACGCTGTAACGTTTGGTAAAGCCGGGGACCAGGTCATTCTTGTGCTCCCAGACACGTTTTATGAGATCAGAAGTCACGCCAACGTAAAGCGTTCCATTGCGGCTGCTGGCCAGAATGTAAACACACGGTTGTTTGAACATGGTTTATTTATGATTCTGGATTCCGGCTTTCGCCGGAATGACAGCAATTCTCCCGCAAAAAGTCAAAAGCCGCCAAAAGGCGGCTTTTGATTATTTACTTCCTGGGTCCCCGCCTTCGCGGGGACGACGAAAAATAATCAAACGCTCATCGGCCGGCTGCGCGCCCAGCGTCGCACCTGCGCCGTGTGCCGACGGCTGACGTCGAGTTTCTTGTCAAATCCCTTGAGCCGGATCTGCCAGGTGCCGGCGGGATTTTTCTCGATCCCTTTGATCGCCCCGGTGGATACCAGGGCGTTGCGATGGATGCGCAGGTACCGGTCGCCAAATTCCTTTTCCAGGTTCACCAGCGAATCCTCTATCAGGTGTTCCTCGGTCTCTGTGCGCACCACGACATATTTGCTGTCGGCCAGGAAATAAAGAATCTCGGGAAGCGGGACGAGACGGATGTTGCCGCGCAGATGCACGCTGATGTGCGTGCGCGAGGCCGGTTCCGAGCGCGCCTGGTTGATCTCGACGACCTGTTTCATGGTGAGCTTGTGCGCCTTGGAGAGCGCTTTGGCCAGTCGATCCTTGCGAATAGGTTTCAGCAGATAATCCACCGCATTGACATCGAAGGCGTCCAGCGCATGCTGGTCGTAGGCCGTGGTAAAGATCACCGCAGGCGGATTTTCCATGCCCATCAGATGCATCGCCGCCTCGAGACCGTCCATGCCCGGCATGCGGATGTCCATCAGCAAGACGTCAGGATTGAGTTCGCCGGTTTTTTCCACGGCCTCGGCCCCGTTCATGGCTTCACCGACCGCGGTGTAACCGCCAATGTCGTTCAGCAGTTCACGCAGTCGATCACGCGCAAGTTTTTCGTCATCTACGATCAATACTCTCATGGGTTACCTCCACGCGTAGGCAGCACGACTGTGACGGTAAATCGACCGTCTTCCTCAGTACTATGTAGTGTAGCCTCCTCGCCGTAATGGCTTTGAAACCTCTGACGTATGTTTTCCAATGACTGGCCCGGCATTGTTTTCGGCGGCCTGCTTCTGACCTGGGGAAGCGGGTTGGACACCCGGATATATATCCGGTCGTTTTCCTCCCACAGCCGGACATCCACGACGCCGCCCGTGGCCAGGTCCTCGATGCCGTGCCGGATGGCGTTTTCCAGCAATGGTTGCAGCGTGAGCACCGGCATCACCGCCTTGCGCGGGAATTTGCCGATATCCCAGTTGACCGTCAGCCGGTTTTCCAGCCGCAGCGCTTCGAGCGCCAGGTATTTGTTGGCGACATCGATTTCATTTTTTACCGGCACCAGGTTCTCGTCCTGGGAGAGCATCATGCGAAACAGGTCAGCCATGTTTTCGATCGCGGCTTCGGCCTTCGCGGGTTCGCTCCGCGTCAGGGAGGCGATGATATTCAGGCTGTTAAAGACGAAATGCGGACGAATGCGCGATTGCAGCGCCTGGAGTTTGGCGCGCGCCTCCGACATCGTGCGCTGCGTCAGTTCATGCTTGGCGAGAAACAGTCGCAGCAACAGTCCGTTGACGATGGCGCTGATGGTCAGATTCAGGATATGAAAATCGGCATACCAGGCCGGACGCGCCGTCTGTATCCGTCCGATGCCCCACAGCAGCCACACGGTGCATTCGCTTACCACAAAGGTGGTGAGGAGCAATAACAGATAGGCCAGGCCGAGCGCGGGCAGGTTGGGCAAACGATTGAGGTATCGGCGGGTGTAACACAACACGGCCGTGCCCGCGAGCGCCACCCACTGGATGAAAATCGAGACAAGCAGCAGATCCTGCAACGCGGTGGGCGAGAGAAAATTGCGCGGAATAATCAGGTTGATGACGATGGCCAGCATTTCCGCAACGACAACGACGTTGAACACCACCTCGCCGGTGCAGAAATTCGGCAGGAACTCGGTTTTTTCGCCCGGTACCGTTTCGGTGCTCGGCAGCTTTCGATCCAGGTACTCCAGGACGGCGCGTTTACTCACCTTGAGGCGATCGAGAAACATCCGGCTTTTGGTGGCGAGTTCCATGATTCAGCCCCGGATAACCGGCATTTTTACCTTGACATGATATTGGCCGCCTTCTTGTATGACCTGCATGCTGGCCGCATCGCCGAACTGCGTGGCGAGCCGCTGGCGGATGTTTTCCTGGGCAATCTTGTTGCCTCTGCCGTGAGTTTCTTTTTGCACATCGGGCAGCGGGTTGCTGATCATGATGTTCAGTGTTTCGCCCTCGTGCCACATCTCGATTTTTATCAAACCGCCGGCAAACCGCGGTTCGATGCCGTGATAAATCGCATTTTCCAGCAGCGGTTGCAGGGTCAGCGCCGGCATCAGGGCGGCTCGCGGAATATTGCTCACATTCCACTTGACCTGCAGCCGGTCTCCCAGGCGCAATTTTTCGAGTTCCAGGTATTGGCGCGAAATCTCGCGTTCGGCGGTCACCGGTACGAGTTTGCGCGCGTCCGCGAGCAGGACGCGGAACAAATCCGCCAGATCGTGTAAAACCGCCTCGGCTTTGGCGGGATCGCTGCGAGTGAGGGAAGCAACGCTGTTCAGGCTGTTAAAAAGAAAATGCGGACGGATGCGCGATTGCAGGGCCTGGAGCTTCGCTTCCTGCTGGAGCTTGCCTTCAACTACAGCTCGTTCCTGATATATAAGGTAGCGGACACCGAACCAGCCGATGATACCGGCAATCATGAGGCTTCTGATCAGAAACGATTCGCGCCACGGTGGCCAACGCTCTTGAATCAGCCCAATGTCGTGGAGCAGGTAAATTACGGCGTCGGTCACGAGAGTCGTCACCAACAACAGCACCAGTAATGTAAATACCGAGCCCGTGGTCGTCGAGGTTCGCTTAAAGAGCGGCGAAGCGACTTTCAGAACGATGATGCTGCACAGTGCGATGAATACGGCAAAAAGAGACAACAGCGTGAAGTCTTGCCAGGCCTGATCGTTGAATTCGTTGTTCCGCCCGATCGTGGTGACGATGGCGATCAATTCGGCCAGGAGAACGAATTTTATTATCATGCTGAACGACCCGAACTCGGGAATATAATGGGATCTTTCAGCAGTGGCGTTGGGCATGGAGTCCGTTCGAGCGAGCAGCAGTCAGGTGTTCATCATGAATCGGTTATTTAAATTGGCGCGACGGCGCGAGTGCCGAATATATATTTCCCGGTACCGGGGGACTTTGACGAATGTGTCGAATCAGTCTCACTGCGACGCTCATGGCTTAATTATATGATTTTCAGCGAGTTGGTGGGCGTTAGAACTGCAAAAATCACCGCTTCATTTGCCGGACATCTCCAGTATACTTCCGGCGGCGAGGGCGAAAAAAACCCCCCGTTTTTGAGGCGGGGGGCCTAATCCCTGGTTCGGAATTCGGGGTGGGGGTGCACAAAGGAGAGTCCGAACCAGGTGCTACAGACCAGAAACATAGCCCCGTTATATCACGGCAACAATGCAAGGCCGATAATCGTCAGACGAGTACGGACAGGCGGTGCCCGACACGTACATGCCCCTGTCGCGGATGAACACATTCATGGCTAACGAAAAACCTTGGAGTGGACGCTTCACGGAACCCACCGATGCCGTCGTTGAGAACTTCACGGCATCGGTGAAATTCGATCGCCGTCTATATCGCCACGACATCATGGGGTCAATCGCCCACGCGCGGATGCTGGCGCACGTGGGCGTGCTTACGGAAAAAGATCGCGATGTCATCATCAAGGGTTTGCAGGACATTGAATCCGAGATTGATGCAGGCAATTTTGCCTGGAGCACGGAACTTGAAGATGTACACATGAACATCGAAGCGCGTCTTATCGTCCGCATCGGTGAGATTGGCAAAAAACTTCACACGGGCCGCTCGCGTAATGACCAGGTGGCGACCGATTTGCGTCTCTATCTGCGTGATGGGGTGGATGCCGTCATCCGGGCGACGGTAACACTGCAGAATGTGATTCTGGATCTTGCCGAGCGTGAAGCGAATACGCCGGCGCCCGGGTACACGCATTTGCAAATCGCACAACCGGTTACTTTCGGCCATCATCTCCTGGCATGGTTTGAAATGCTCGCGCGCGATGCCGATCGACTGAGCGACTGCCGGCGTCGTCTGAACATCATGCCGCTGGGCGCGGCGGCACTGGCCGGCACAAGTTTTCCGATCGATCGGTCTTATGCCGCGAAACTCCTCGGGTTTGACGCACCGGCGGAAAACTCGCTCGATGCGGTTTCCGACCGTGACTTCGCCATCGAATTCGTTTCGAATTCGGCCCTGTTGATGACCCACCTCTCGCGCATGTCGGAGGAACTGGTGCTGTGGTCTTCGACCCCGTTTGATTTTGTCGAGTTGTCCGATGCCTACTGCACCGGCTCGTCGATCATGCCGCAAAAGAAAAATCCCGACGTGCCCGAGCTGGTGCGTGGCAAGACTGGACGCGTGTATGGCCATCTGGTGGCACTGCTCACGCTCATGAAAGGACAGCCGCTCGCGTACAACAAGGACAATCAGGAAGACAAGGAACCGGTGTTCGATACACTCGATACCGTTCTCGGCAGTCTGCAGGTATTTGCCGGAATGATTCCGTCCATGACGGTTAAACGCGAAAATCTCGCGCGCGCCGCGGCATCGGGTTTTTCCACCGCCACCGATTTGGCCGATTATCTGGTGCGCCAAGGGGTGGCCTTCCGCGACGCCCATGAAATCGCGGGCAAGGCGGTGCGCCTTGCCATTGACACGGAACGCGACCTGACGCAAATCGATATCAAGGAATACCGGAAGCTGACCCCGGCCATTGGAGAAGATGTATTCGACGTGCTGAGCGTGGAGGGTTCGCTGAAGGCGCGCGCCCATCTGGGCGGGACGGCGCCGGTACAGGTACAGGCCGCCATCATTCGTGCCCGCCAGCGCATCAAGAAATTCGGCCAATAACGGGTTGTAGCGAGGTAATATCGGTATGGATACCCTCGGCGAACTCCAAAAATGTCTGCGTGATTTCGCTCACCAACGCGACTGGGAGCAGTTTCACTCGCCCAAGAACCTTTCGATGGCGCTGATCGTTGAAGCCGCGGAACTGGTGGAGCATTTCCAGTGGCTGACGCCCGAGCAGAGTCATGCACTTCCTGAAAATGTCCGGCACGAAGTCGAGCTGGAAATGGCGGACGTCTTTATTTATCTCTTGCGTCTGGCTGACCTATTGGGTGTGGATCTGGTGAAGGCCGCGAATCACAAGATTGAAATCAATGCCGTAAAGCATCCGGTATCCACGGTGCGCGACAGAGCGGATAAAAAATAATCCTAAAGCTAGAGAATTACATTCCGATTGATGATAACAGTCTTGCATTATTTCAGCTGATTTTGGAGGAGCCATATGTTTAAAGGAGTCTTGGAAGAACACGGTGATATAAAAATAATCGGCATGGACTCGATCACCCATGTTGAAAAAGAAGACTCTGGTCACCTTATACTGTCCGCCTCGCACGGCGGTTCAAGCGCCGGATCCTATGGCTTGAAATATCCCTTCGCGGCGGTGTTTTTCAATGACGCCGGCGTGGGCAAGGACAACGCCGGCATCACCGCGTTAACCATGCTGGAAGAGGCGGGGATAGCCGGGGGCACTTACAGCCACATGACCGCGCGCATCGGGGAAGCCAGGGATAGCTGGGAAAATGGCGTGATCTCCCACGTCAACCAGGCGGCGCAGAAGCTGGGATTTCGTCAAGGTGACTCGATTAAAGAAGCCTTGCGACGCGTCGCCAAAGCCATTTCAAAAAAATGAGAAACGACATTGTTGTTTCTCATTCTCGGAGTTCGTCCGGTTGGTGAACGGCAGATCGTTCTCGAGCCATGTGGCAATACACAATAAAAATTATTCTTACCCTGGTTGTTATCGTCGCGGTTTCTGAAATTGCCAAGCGCAGTTCATTCTGGGCCGCGGCGCTGGCCTCCTTGCCGCTGACTTCATTGCTCGCGTTCGTTTGGCTTTACGTCGAAACCGGCAACACGCAGAAAGTCATGGCGCTGTCGCACGGGATTTTCTGGCTGGTGATTCCATCGCTGGTGTTGTTCGTCTTGTTTCCGTTATTCCTGCGGACCGGCTGGAATTTCTGGATAAGCCTCGGAATGGCTTCCGTTGCAACTGCCTTGGCTTATTTCTGCATGGTCTGGCTGTTGGGCCGATTCAACGTTAATTTATAGTTGTGCATGCCCGGCTATCGTCCGGGACGACCTGATTCCCCGGCACGTGGGCGCTGACCGCGTTCACCGTATACATCGTGACTTTTCCACCGTTTTTCTCTGATGCGCTGCCGTTCCTCCGGCGTCATGTTTTTCCACTTTTCGCGAAGTTCGGCACGCCGTTCCGGGGACAGACTTTTGAACCATTCATGCCGGCGGCGAAGCCGCTCTTTTTCTTCGGCAGGCAGTTGTCGGTAACGCTCGTAGCGTTTCCGGGCTTGCTCGCGTTGTTCCGGTGTCATCGATTGCCAGCGCTCGTAGCGTTTCCGGGCTTGCTCGCGTTGTTCCGGTGTCATCGATTGCCAGCGCTTCGCGCCTTCGCGCAGTTTCTCCTGTCGCTCCGGAGCCAGATTAATCCAGCGCTCCTGAAATGGTTTCAGGATTTCCCGTTCTTCCGTACTCAGCTGGTCCCAAGATGAGGCCGTATTGCTGTCTGCGGCGAAGAGCATTAGCGGCCACAGCAATAGCAGACAGAAAATTCGACGTTTATGAGCGCTCATGTATGCTTTCGTTGGGTGAATCCCGATTAAATTTCCACAATTGAGGCAGCCTATGCTTCGACTCCGGGCGCCTTGCCGGCTTGATAGTTGTTGAACATGCATTCATGTTCAGGTATCGGATAAGGGATGCTTCCATGAATGGGCCTCGAACAAGATCGGCCGGTCGGTACCGGATCGTGTATTTCAACTGGAATCGGAGTTGTCGAGCCACGCGAAAAAATCCAGATCAGCGAAAAAATCCGGATTTTCGCGCGCCATCAGTAATTCAATGTCGTCCACGCTTGCCTGCCAAGGCGGAAGTCCGTTCGGTGAACCGAGCCAAAATAGTCCAGCCACGGCAATCACGATGCCTGCGGCGGCTATCCCGCCCAGCGGCAGAAGCCAGATTGGCTGTTTGCGAACCCGCTTATTCAGCCTGTTTTCGAGGGCTTGTCTGCGGGCGATACGCAAGCGCGAGACAGTTGTGGCATCAAGATCCATCACTGCTTGCTCAAAGATACTTTTGACTTTGCCCAGAAATTTCGGTTCGTTTTCGATCATTCCAGATGCCCTTCCATTTTTTTACGCAGTGCCTGAACCGCGCGTGAGTAGTGGGTTTTAACGCTGCCCTCGGAGCAGCCCATGACCTTTGCTGTTTGCGCCACATCCAGCCCTTGCCAGACCCGTAACTGGAACGCTTGTTGTTGTCGCGTCGGCAACTGCTGCCATGCGGCTTCAAGGATCGCCATCGCCCGTTTGTCCCCCATTCGTCCTTCCGGATCAGGACTGCGTGCGTCGGCAATATTTTCCAGTTGATCGCCGATATCGTCTTCGTCTCGGCCTAACCAGACGCGTAACCGGTTGCGTACCTTGGTCCGTCGCCGCCAGTCGCTGATGCGGTTTTGCAGAATGGTGTAGAACAACGCCCCCCATTCCTGCTCGCTGCGATCGGCATAGCGCCTTGCCAGTTGCATCATCGCATCCTGGACGATGTCGAGCGCTTCGTCGGCATTACCGATCGCCAGTCGCGCCATGACAAAACCGCGCCGTTCCACGCTGGCGAGAAAACGATCCAGGGCTTTCGTAGGCTCCAGCAGCGATTCCTCGTTTGGTTGGTTCCCGGCCTTGTCCCGTGCGGGTACCTGACATGCCTCACGGCCAAGTCCGGTGATGAACTTATATCTTCTGACAGTAGCGCGATTGTCGCCAGCACGCTCAAGGTTTTGTTGCCCTTTAATCCATTGTAATAACGTTGGATACGTCTTCCGGTTGACCGGGAGAGCGCCAAGGATTGGGATTATTCAGCCGGGAATGGTAGATTTCGTTGCTCAGGGCGGGCGGGTATAGTTTCGGCCCGGGGGTAAGGGGTGCATGGTGGTGCCGGATAGCAACACGAAAGTTTCCGATTTCCGTAATCATGGCGATCGGCGTAAGACCGAACGCCGCGGGCAGGAGAGCGACCGGCGAGGCATACTTCGCTGGGACCCGAATATGAAAGACCGGCGGGCGGAGCAAGATCGGCGAGACGGCTTTTCCGGCAAAACTCGAAGAAGCTGAACCAGCCTCATACCCTCCAGAACGCGCCCAGGATATTTTCCAAGGAAGGCGGCGAGAGGGGAAACTGTTCGTGCCGCATCGTATTCAGCGTGCTGGAAATCTTCCCGAAATCATGGTGCAGATGCCAGTACACCTGCCGTTGTCGCGGGTTTAATTCGCAATCGGCACAGCGCCAGTAGGCGCTGCTTCCATGGGCGATGTAATAATCGAGTTCTCCGCGCCGGCGCAGACGTTCGCGAAATAACCCGCTCATGAACAAGGCGTATTCTCCCACATGCCGCAGGATGAAACGTCCACGCACCGCGCTGGCTGTCTCGCTTTCGGCCTGTTGCGATGCTTCAAGCATATCGACGATGTACTCAAGCGGTCTGCCCGAGATATCCTGAAGCGGATAAAGCCGCCGAGTTTCGGCGAAACGAGTCAATATCTCACTGACGTAATCCACGGTCGCCGATTCCGTTATACCCTGGCGGTTAAAGCCATGGCTTACCTGGTGTCGGAAAAACTGATAAAGCGAAGGCAGACGCATCGTTACCTCCTCTTGCTGCTTTGACCGGAGAAGTCGGCCGTGAATTTCCCGGATTGAGCGCGCTGTCCGACTGCGCAGTTCATTAAATCCTGGACGCTCGGCAATTTTCACCTGTGACGAAAACCATCACGCGCTTGTATAACCTGTATCAAGATAAATAATAGTCGATCTGGTGGGAAGTGTATAAACCGTACAGTGCGGCTCAGGAAGCGGCGTGATTTACTAGGGTTCCCTTAAAAAGGGACTCCTAAATATAGCGGAGAGATAATTCCTAAACCCTCGCCGCCTTTTTACACGAGCGAGTTAAATATGTTCTTACCCGAGCACGATGTCCTCGCCTGACTGGTCATGAATCAACCGCGACAGATCGCTCATGAGTTCACCTCCGGTCTGCTGGTTAATCCATTTACCATCGACGTACCCGTAGTGAAAACCACCGGACTTGGCGGCTACCCAGATTTGTCCGGCCGCGCCCTGCTTGTTGATGATGATCTTCGACCCATTCTCAAATTCGAGCGTCAGGACACCGCCGGTAGCCGCTAAATCTATTTCCGCGCCGCTTCCATCGATCGCCTGCTCGATGTTGAGCATGATATCGGTTGCCATTTTATCGAATTCAGAATCGTTCATGGCATCGGTAATTCCTTGAGTCTGGGCGAGCATGTTAGCGGAGGAGGGTACTCATGAACAGGCCATCTGATATGATGCGCCGCAGTCATGGGAAAGAAAATTCTCGTTCTGGGAGGGTATGGAACATGCGGACGGCGAATCAGCCGGTCGCTTGCCACGATGCCATCCGTGGAATGCGTCATCGGCGGTCATCATCCCCATAAAGCCGGGCAATCCGCAGCTGGAGAAATTTCGGCCATCACCGTAAATATCAACGATCCGGCGAGCCTGCGACGGGCGTTTGACGGAGTTTTTGCGGTGGTCAACACCGTTGGTCCATTTCAGGAACGCGACTATATGGTGGCGGAAACCTGTGCCGGCATGGGAATTCATTATGTGGACCTCGCCGATGCCCGCACCTATGTCGAGGGGATCTCGCGCCTGCAGCGGCGAGCATCGAATAAAAATTGTCTCATTGTCTGCGGCGCGAGTGCTGTTCCCGCTGTATCCTCCGCCCTTGTCGATACCGTTGTTTCCGAATTCGATCGTATCAGCGAGATTCATACCTGTATCTCACCGGGAAACAAAAATCCGTATGGCATGGCCACCGTCCGCGCGCTGTTGAGTTATACCGGAAGCCCGCTTCGTATCAAGGAAAATGGACGCTGGCGCTATGGCTACGGCTGGAGCGAATCGCAAGTGGTCTCATTTCCAAAACCGGTGGGGAGGCGAAGGGTGTATCTCTGCGACGCTCCGGACCTCGATCTGTTCCCGACACGCTACGGTGCGCAAACGGTGACCTATCGCGCCGGAACGGAGTTGAAGCTGTTCAATTACGGATTGGCGGTCCTCGGGAGATCGAGACGGTCGGGATTGATAAAAAATCTGCCGGGTTGGGCAAAAGGATTAAACGCGGCCAGCCATCTGTTTCGCGGTTTCGGCAGTAGCTTGGGCGGCATGCAAATCCGGGTACAGGGCCGAAAAAACGGAGACGAACTGGCGCACACCCTGTGTTTGATCGTGCGCGATGACAACGGCCCGGCGATCGCTTGCAGCCCGGCCGTGGCACTGATCCGAAAATGGGTCGAGCATGGTGTTCCGGAGAGCGGTGCCATGCCCTGTGTCGGATTACTGACTTGGAATGAAATCAAGGCAGAAATGGTCGATTACAATATCACCCTGGTGAGGGTTTAAAATTCATACCACTGGATGTAGCGCAAACAGGCGAGGTAAGCTTCGATTATGAGATCTCGCGAAAATCTTCCTTCATCCCGATGCCGGTGGCGAATCATTCTGCCGCTGGGCGCACTGGTTGTGCTGATGTTTTCTGCATGCGGGAAGAAAGGGCCTTTGTATCTGCCGGATGAGGCCGGCACGCCGGAGAAAACGATTCAACCCGCCGACAAGAACAAGGCTACGGAATCGTATCAATAACGCCATTCCCCCTGCCATGAATCCCTTTGCCTATCAGGACCGGCAGCTTTATGCCGAAGATGTAAGACTTGCCGATGTTGCGGAGAAGATCGGTACGCCTTGTTACGTCTATTCACGCCGCTATATTGAAGACCGGTTCCGCGCCTTTGACGGGGCGCTCGCGGGGCGCGACCATCTCATCTGCTACGCGGTGAAAGCCAACTCCAACCTGGCCGTTCTGAACCTCCTCGCGCGTCTCGGTTCGGGTTTTGACATTGTTTCGGGGGGCGAACTTGACCGCGTGCTCGCGGCGGGGGGCGATCCAGCCAAAGTCGTTTTCTCGGGTGTGGGCAAGACTCGCGAGGAGATGCAGCGCGCCCTTGCGGTTGGTATTTATTGTTTCAATGTCGAATCTCAAGCGGAACTCGATAGCTTGAATCGTGTGGCGGAGCAGCTCGGCAAAACCGCACCTGTGGCACTGCGCGTCAACCCGGACGTCGATCCCGTCACGCATCCCTACATCGCCACCGGGTTGAAGCAGAACAAATTCGGGATTGATATCGCCCAGGCGGAGTCGGTGTATCAGCGGGCCCGGTCACTGCCAGGCCTGCGCATTCTGGGTGTTGCCTGTCATATCGGATCGCAGCTGACCGACATGGTGCCCATCATCGAGGCGTTGGACCGGGTGATGCTTCTTGCCGGAAAATTGCTCGATCAGGGAATGCATTTGGAACATCTCGATCTCGGCGGCGGACTCGGCATTCGCTACAACGAAGAGCAACCACCGGAACCGGGCGATTACGTCCATGCACTGCTTGACCGGCTGCGGGCGTCGGACTCGCGTTTTCAGAACTTGCGTCTGCTGTTCGAACCGGGCCGCGCCCTGGTGGGAAACGCCGGGGTGTTATTGACACGGGTATTGATTCTCAAGCATGGACCGGAACGAAACTTCGCCGTGGTCGACGCCGCCATGAACGATCTGCTGCGCCCGGCACTGTACGATGCCTGGCACGACATTACCCCGGTTGATGTCAATGAACCGCGCGAATTTGGGAATTATGACGTTGTCGGCCCGGTGTGCGAAAGCGCGGATTTTCTCGGGCACGATCGCAAACTGGGGATCGCGGCCGGCGATCTGCTCGCGGTGATTTCCACGGGCGCCTACGGTTACACAATGAGTTCGAATTACAATACCCGTCCACGAGCGGCGGAAGTAATTGTCGACGGCAACCGTTTCCACGTCGTCCGCCGCCGCGAAACCGTGGCAGAGCTGTTGGCATCCGAATCCGTGCTGCCAAAGAAAAAATAAACCGCCGCGCCGGATCGGCCTTCCTTCATGAATAGATTGGAACGCATCCCGGAGCCGGAACTGATGGACGATCCGGAACAGGCTCGTGCCTATGCCAACGCCGATTTCTCCGAGCCGCATCAGGCTTTCATCGAACGTTTTTCCCGCTGTTTTCCGGAGCATCGCCCGCAACGCGTACTCGACCTCGGGTGTGGCGCTGCGGACATCACGATTCGTTTTGCCCGTGCCTTTCCCGAATGTGTGCTCCATGGCGTGGATGGTGCGCCGGCCATGTTGTCCCACGCGCGTACCGCACTCGCACGGGCGAAACTCGAAGATCGTATTTGCTTGACCGAGGCGCGTCTGCCTGAGGACCGTTTGCCACGCCGCGCCTTTGATACGCTGATCAGCAACAGCCTGTTGCATCATCTGTCCGATCCATTGGTGCTCTGGCAAGCGGTCAGGTGCTATGCCGCGCCGAACGCAGCGGTGTTCATCATGGATTTGCGCCGGCCGGATACACGCGTGCAGGCGGGGCGGTTAGTGGATGAGTACGCCGGCAATGAACCGGAAATACTGCAGCGAGATTTTTTACAATCGCTGCTCGCGGCTTATCGTCCGGAAGAAGTATCCGCGCAACTTGAACACGCCGGCATTAATGGATTTCATGCAGCACCCGTGGGTGATCGCCACCTCGTGGTGTACGGTCGAAATTGAAATTCCACATGGAAATATTTCACAATCCACCGGAAGCGGAAATCAGGGAACTGCTGAGTCGGACGCACGTCATCGCCGTGGTGGGTCTATCGCCCAAACCGCATCGACCGAGCCATCAGGTCGCGTCCCGCATGCAGCAATTCGGCTACCGGATTATTCCGGTTCGACCGGCAGTGGATTCGGTATTGAATGAAAAGGCCTATGCGTCGCTTCGGACGGTACCGGAGCGAATCGAGCTCGTGGATGTCTTCCGGGCGCCGCAACATGTGGACGAAATTGTCGATCAGTGCATCGAACTCCGTCTGCCGGCGATTTGGCTGCAGGATGGCGTGGTCAATCCCCGGGCGGCCCGCAGGGCCCGTGACGCGGGCATCAAAGTCGTTATGAACCGCTGTGTCTACCGAGACTACGTGAACTTCTTCGGCACGGCACCGCATTCTTGAAGCACCAAACACGCAGTTTATTTGGCGCGCGGCAATCGGTAAGCTTGGACCATGTCAGTTCCATTTACCAAGATGCAGGGGGCCGGGAACGACTTTGTGGTGTTTGACGGTTACTCCCGACCCATCCGTCTCACCCCGGAGAATATTCGCCGCCTCGCCGATCGTCATTTTGGCATCGGCTGCGACCAGGTGCTGGTCGTGGAACGCCCCACCGTGCACGGCGCGGATTTCCGGTACCGGATTTATAACGCAGACGGGGGCGAGGTTGAACAATGCGGTAACGGCGCGCGCTGTTTTGTCCGCTTTGTCCGCGATAAACGGCTCACCGCCAAGGATGAAATCGCGGTGGAGACGCTCTCCGGCATGATTTACCCGCGTCTTGAGCCGGACGGGAAGGTGTCGGTTAACATGGGCGCGCCCGTGTTTGAACCGGCGGCAGTGCCGTTTGAGGCAAGTCATCGAGAAAGCGTCTATGATTTGATCGTGGGCGGGAATACGGTAAGCGTGAGCGTTCTTTCCATGGGCAACCCCCACGCCGTGCAGGTTGTGCCGGATGTGGACGCAGCGCCGGTAACAAGCCAGGGCCCGTTAATTGAACGGCACCCGCGGTTCCCCAAGCATGTGAATGCCGGTTACATGCAGATTATGGACCGACGTCACATCCGCCTTCGGGTGTATGAGCGCGGCGCGGGCGAGACCCAGGCTTGCGGAAGCGGGGCGTGCGCGGCCGTGGCGGCGGGACGTCAGCTGGGATTGCTCGATGAGAAAGTTGCAGTGAAACTTCCAGGCGGCACCCTGCACGTTTCCTGGGCCGGAGAAGGGCAGCCGGTATGGATGACCGGTCCGGCGACGACGGTGTTTGATGGTACAATCGAACTGGATCGGCTATGAAACAGAAATCACCCAGCAGTGAATTGCAGACGGAACTTTCCTGGGAAGAAGCCATCTCGCGTTATCTTGAAGATCATCCTGATTATTTCCAGCATTATCCCGAAATCCTTTCGCGGCTGGTGTTGTCCCACGAGCACGGCGGCAAAGCGGTATCGCTGATCGAGCGTCAGGTAAAGGTGTTGCGCGAACAAAGTCAGGCGCTACAACGTCAACTGCGTGAATTGGTCAATAATGCCCGCGAGAATGACATACTGAGCGGCCGGCTTCACCGCTTTGCCACCGCCATGATCGGCTGCACATCTCTCGATGATAAGCTGGACACCACTTACGATCTGTTGCGCCAGGAATTCAAACTTGATGCGGTCGTGATACTACTTCAGGGAAAACCCGTCCAGGGCGGTCGCCCGGAACTGGTTCCGGAAGACGACAAGCGGTTGAACAGCCTGTTCGAACAATTCAATTCCGGCAAGCCGATCGTCGGCGGTAAATTTGACGACAGCCTGATGAGTTATCTTTTCGGCGGGCGTGCAGCGGAAATCAGATCCGTCGCGCTGATCCCGCTCGGAGAGAAACATCCCAGGGGGATACTGGGTCTCGGCACATCCGATCCGCACCGTTTTCATTCCGGAATGGGAACCGTCTACCTCACGCGGCTGGGAGAATTGCTGACCCACAGTCTCGCTCGTCACCAGGAATAGAACATCACGCGTGCCACGGATGCACGAGGACGCCCAACAGCATCTGGACAGGTTTTTCCGCCACTTGAGCACTGAACGTCAATTATCTCCTCTGAGTTCAGTTCATTATCGCCGTGATCTCACGCAGTGTATGCGTTACTGCGATACCGTCGGCATCCAGGACTGGGATCGCCTGACCACCCCAGAGGTACGAGGTTGGGTGGCATCCATGCACCGGCGGGGGCTTGCAGGAAAAAGCATACAGCGCGCCCTTTCGGCTTTGCGTACCTTTTTCCGGTATTTGCTGCGTGAGCAGGTCGTGACAAGCAACCCCGTCGGCGGCGTGACGGCTCCCAAAACCGCACGCCGGCTGCCCAAGACACTGACGGCCGACCAGGCGACAAAGCTCGTGACGCGGGATGACCGAGCTCCGCTGATGTTGCGCGATCGCGCGCTGTGGGAACTGATGTATTCTTCCGGCTTGCGTTTGTCAGAGGTTGTCAATCTCAATCTGGCCGAGCTTGACCTCCCAAGCGGCACTGTCCGCGTGACCGGCAAGGGAAAAAAGGTGCGCGATGTCCCGGTTGGCACCAAGGCATGCGAAGCGCTGCGCGCCTGGTTGTCGTGGCGTCAGCAAGTTGCCGATACGGATGAGCCAGCCGTATTTGTCACTCGCAACGGAGAACGGCTGACGGGTCGCGCGATTCAAGCCCGCTTGAGACAGTGGTCGGTCAAGCAAGGGATGGAAGTCCCGGTGCATCCGCACATGCTGCGTCATTCTTTTGCCAGCCATGTTCTGGAGTCGAGCGGCGATCTCCGGGCGGTGCAGGAAATGCTCGGTCATGCCAACATTTCCACCACGCAGATTTATACCCATCTCGATTTCCAGCATCTGGCGAGCGTCTATGACAAGGCGCACCCACGGGCGCGCAAAAAAACCAAGCCATGAACCAGGCCCGCTATTACAGCATTCGCCGGTTTCCCCCCTACCAGGGAACGGCGCAAGTGGTGGAAACTCCGGACTTTCGGGCTATAACGACCGATGGCATCTCCTGGCGCGTGCAGTTTCTGAATCAGCGTTCGCGGTTGTCCAACAACGCGGTTTGGCGGGCCGACGATGCTGTCGAAACGGTGGCGGACGGGCGCGCCAAGAATTTCACCGAGGTGATGCGGAATCATCCACCCTTTCCATTCCCGCCGGCGGATAATCTCGAGTTGTGGTTACTGGATGCCAGCGTGCGCAATCCCCTGGCGATTCTTGCCAGCACGCTGGACCGCGGTTCAACGCCCCGCGTGGGAGACACCGTCTGGCGTGCCGCGCTTGAAGGCGATGACAGTTTCACCGCGCCAAGTCTTTCATCAAGTCCCGATGGTCAAGTTCCGATGACGCCAATCCCTCACAGCGAAGTGCTGAATCGCTGTGTCCAAAAGGCCGCAGGACCGCTCGACCGTGCCCAGTGGTTTCGGCGCGAATCCGACGGCAGCGGTACCGGTCTTCACGGCAGCCGCATCGATCCGGAACAGATCGGCAGAAAACTGGATCGCGACGCTTTCCCCGAGTTGCTGCTGCGCGAAGCATGGGAAGACGCGCGGGAGAAAAATCTGGTCGATGACTATCATGACTGGCAGGCGCCGAATCTGCTGACTCACTTGAACATCAAGCGCGACACGCGCCACCGTCTCGAACTCGCCGCCTGTCGTCAGGCGGAAAAGCTCTACAGGCTTCGTCATTTTCTGCCTGAAATAGTAAATACCGACAAGATGAATGTCGCATTTGTCGAGGCTGTGATCCGTGGCTCCGCGTAGTTGTATCGACGCAGGATTTTCTCGTCTTACCACCCCGGCTGGAAAGGACTAGAATAGTCCGACCCGTCAACGTGGAGATCGTGTCTTGGCCGTCAAACCAACGCGGGACAAAATCCTCGATGCCGCGCTCGATCTGGCCGGTAAAAAATCCTGGGAGAGCGTGCGTCTCCACGATGTGGCCGCGGAGATGGGGATCACGCTGAATGACATCCGCGAGCATTTTCGCGAGAAAGAAGATCTTACGGATGCGTGGTTCGACCGGGCTGACGCCAGCATGTTGCAGGAAACCGCCAAGACCGGATTTCAAAAATTGTCATCACGTCAGCGGGTGCATCGCTTGATCATGACGTGGTTGACGGCATTGACGAGGTATCGGCGCGTCACGCGGCAGATGATCTATGGAAAGCTCGAGCCCGGTCATGTCCATTACCAGTTTTCCGGATTGTTGCGGGTCAGCCGGACGGTGCAATGGATCCGTGAAGCGGCGCACCGTGACGCCGAACTCCCGTGGCGGGCGATCGAAGAAACGGCGCTGACCATGATTTACCTTGCGACATTTTTCCGCTGGATGCGCGATGATTCGGAAAATGCCGTGCGGACATCGGATTTCCTGAACGAGATGCTGAGACAGGCTGAGCGTGTCGCGGCCTGTATTCCAGGGATTGACGGTTCGTCAAGGGAATCCGGCGCTCGTTCTGCGGCACCTTGACCGGGAGATACCGGTTTTTCGGCCGAATTGCCACCATGCCCGATCAGCTCAAATTCATTCCAATCGTTTCCGCCGGGGCGGCCCAGGAAAATCTGGAAATAAAAAGCTGCGCCGAGGCTGAACCGTATGCACTGCGCGTGATCGGCGACAGCATGGCCCCCGAATTCCTCGATGGACATATCATCGTCGTGGATCCCGTCATGTCACCCCGGGATGGCGCTTTTGTCGTAATCGATTACCGGGGAGAAACCCTCTTTCGCCAGTTTATGGTGAAGCACGACAAAAAATTACTTAAAGCGCTTAACGAGGCTTATCCAACGGTCGAAATGGAGGAGAATTACCGGGTGCGCGGCGTTGTTATCCAACGTGCCGGCCCTCGGCGCTCAGATCACAAGCATTATGTTTGAAGTGGAACGGAAGGTTTATCCGCAGGCAGGGGCCTTCGAAGATCTACTCGGTGAATGCGCTTTTGTCGACCTTAGAGAGATTCATACAAATGCGCGCGCGTCCAGGGAAGATTATTGTTGGTACCCCGGGTGAATGAAATCTGAAACAGTTGTAGCGAGCCGGTAGTGAAGGCGGCAATGGAGCCAGCCAGATACAGCCGCCAGGCGCGCATGAACGCCCGGTCAAATTTCTGTTCGATTAAATCCGCATTCCGGTTAAACCTCTCGAGCCAATGTCCCAGTGTCTTGGCGTAGTGCATTCGCAGGTTTTCGACATCGAGTACGGAAAATTCGTGGTCTTCGAAAACATCCATCATTTCACGCAAGGTGGGTGGATAGGCCCCCGGGAAAATACGCTTTTCGATCCAGGCGTTCATTAATTCGGGCTTGTTTCGTCCGATAGAATGAATTAGCCCGCGTCCTTTCGATGTCAGAGTGCGGTGAATGACATCTCCCAGTACACGGTAATTATCCCGGCCGACGTGCTCAAGCATGCCGATGGTTACGAAAACATCGTATTTTCCCTCAATATTGCGGTAGTCGTCCTCGACGTAATCCACGCTCCCTTCGAGCCCGTCGGCCTTGGCCTTTTCCCGGGCGTAGAGGATTTGTTGACGGGATATGTTGTAAGACCTGACTTTGGCGCCGTACTGTTTCGCCATGTGGCGTGCGAGACCGCCCCAGCCGCATCCGGCCTCGACCACACGGTCTCCCGGCTTCAATCCGAGCTTGCGACAGATATAATCCATCTTGGCACGTTGCGCCTCCTCGATTGTCAAATCCGGAGACGGGAAGTAGGCACAGGTATATTGCAGGGCTTCTCGATCAAGCCAAAGCTCGTAGAAATCATTGCCGATGTCATAGTGATGATGAATATTTTCGCGGGAATTCAAAAGTCGATTCTGACTGGGCCGGTAGAATAGACGCGTTTGAGCAATCTTGAGTTTTATATATTTCGGCGAGCGGGCGATTGCGGAATAGACGGTTTTCAGAAATTCCGCGAGATCACCCTCGATTTTAATGCGACCTACGCTGTAGAGATCGCCGAAATGCAGGGCAGGATTGATTAAGAGTTGATGTAATACCTCGTTATCATGAATGTGAACCCGGGCGACCAGGGACTGGTCAGAAGTTGTGATCTCCTCGGCGTTCCACAGCACGAGACTAATGGGAGGATTGCCGAGCAGGTCCAGGAGTTTACGTGCCAGCCACCGATAGAGCGAGGAAACACGAGCGCGCGAGGGAGCCAACTCAGCCGTATAGGCTCCCCCACCCCTCGGCGGAATATTGAGCGACGTACCCTTGTTTTTCTGAAAGTCCTTTGCCATAACGCAAACGATCAATGCCTGTCGGCTTTTATCCTACCTCGCTTGAGCAACGTAATTCAAATCTTCTTCGCGATATGTTATTTTCACAGGATTATTGGCAACTTTATGCCAGAATCCCGATTGAAAGCTCCCAAAAACGATATTGATTTTTCGCGGTTGCCTCACTTTAAACGATCAAAGCATGTAATATTTACGCATGACAGGCACACGGGTTACTCCCTGTTTTTCGTATTTCGCTCTTGGTCTGTGCCGGATTTTTTTGGCCTGTCTGCTCATCATGGGGATGGTTCCCTCAAAGGCCATGGCGGATGAAACGGGAGAATATGTTCGCGGTTATGTGGATGCATTGCTGGACAGCCGCTATCCGGGACTGGGCCTGCGTGTGCTGGCGCTTACCCGAGATGGCAGAGTCACGTTAACCTCCACCGCGTGTCTTGGTCCGTCGCAAAAACGCGACATCGTGCATATGCTGTCCAATGCGGGAAATGTCAAAACCGTCCGTTGGACCCTGCCTGCGGTCTGCAACGAGCCTGCGACAGATGAGCAATCTGCCGATGCAGCTTCAGAGGATGTATCCCCCATCACTATCGACATCCGCGCATTCCCGGAGCAGGAACAGTTCGCGCCGCTGCTCGCCGATCCACGCCAACCACGGTTTTCCGTGAGCTATCAACACTACCGCGGCCCGTCCAGAGAATTTGCCGCAGCCAGTGTCGCATTGGGTGAATACTTCGGCATCGCTTCAGGATTTTTCGGCGAAGCAGGCAGCTCACAAATCGGAATTCAGGCGGCTGTTTTTGCCTTATTCAACCTTGATGCGCCTTCCAGCGATCTTATCAATGCGGATTACTGGATCGGGTTGCCGATGAGTTATCGTCGCGGCCCCTGGTCTTATCTCGTGCGGCTGTATCATCAGAGCTCACACCTGGGTGATGAATTCATACTCGGCAACCCGGGAATTAACCGCGTAAATCTGAGTTATGAGGATCTTGAAGGGCTTGTGTCCCATGAATGGGAACGCTGGCGGGTGTATGGCGGAGGCGGGTATCTGCTAAACTCGGAGCCGGATTTGTCCCCCAAGCATCTTCATGCCGGAGCCGAGTACATCAAGCATAACGCCGTCGGCAACCTGAATTTCATTGCCGCCGCCGACGTGCGCGCGTCCGAGGAGCTTGATTGGCGCCGCAGCCGTTCCTATCAGGCGGGATTTGACTACCGCAGCGCCGGCAAGCGACGAATCCGCCTGATGCTGGAGTATTTTCGCGGCCACTCGCCAAATGGCCAATTTTTTCGGGAATCGTTGCGTTATACCGGGCTGGGTCTTTATTTTGTTTTCTGATGGATGCATTGCCGGAGAGACCGTATAGCCGGGATAATAGCGATTGGCAGAATATGCCGGGCATACTATTCTTAATTTAACTTGGAAATCACAGGCAGGTGGTCCATGAGTCTCGATAAAAAATCCCTCATTCAAATCGTCATATTGGTCATACTCGTGGCGGTTGGCGGCGGCGCCTATCTGATGCAACAGGACGACGGATTAAATCTGGACTTCATCACTGAATTGTTTGAGAGCAAACCCGCGGTGACGCGTGCACCGGTTGCCAAGGCACCGGCCCCGGTCACTAAACCCTCTGCCACGGTTGTGGTTCCGCCTGTTGCCAAGTCCAGGCCCGATGCCCCCGCCATCCCGTCAACTCCGGCGAAGGGACAGATTCAGGGCAAACCGTTCATGGTCGATGCCAGCACGATTGAGAACGGCGTCCTGTCATTGCATCAGGGCAGGGACGTAACGTCAGAGCTCGAAGTAAGGCTGATGCTGGGTACTTCACCCTGGGACGTTCCCGCGGGAAAGAATTTCAGGATTTCCGGGGGGAATGCAACCGATGCACCGCAAATCTTGCTCGCCTGGAAAGAGAAAGATAACGTCGCGCCCACGGAAAAAAAATTCTCGGGTAATTATTCGCTATTACTCGAGCTGGGACAGGAGAAGGATGGGAAACTTCCGGGAAAAATTGCGCTCACCCTGCCGGATGAAGAAAAAAGCAATGTTGCCGGAACTTTTGAAGCAACGATCAAGGGTTTTCGGATCGTCAGCGGCAAACCCGATCTCACCGTGGATTCCGTGGATACGCTGCAATATCTGGCGCTTCGCGAACTGCTCAAGGATGATGCGAACAAGACCCTTGAGGTGCTCGGATTTCGCGACGGTCGTTATTCTCAACCCGATTCATCGTCCAAGAACATGACCGGATATATCGAAGCGGAATACCGCAAAAACCAAAGCGCACCTTCGGTTCGCCGATTTCAATTTGAAAAAGGCGCGGGAACGTGGAAGCTGGTTAAGACCCTCAAGGAAAATCAGCTGAATGAGGCGCACCCGTTACAAGCGCCCAACAAGAAGGATTCGCCGGCTAAGGTGCTGACTCATCTTGCCGCCAAGAAGCTGGAGGTGGATATCCGTAAGAAATTCCCGGCCAAGGGAATTTATGAGCCCATTTTTGTAACCCGGCACAGTGATAAATTCAAGATTGGCGTGTGCGAGGCCAATTACCGCCTCGAACCGGCCGGAGTGCCGGTGAAAACAGCTTATCTCTTCAGGCGCAAGGCCGACGGCTGGGCGCTTGATCGCGAACTCGGCAAAAAGGAAAAGGTCGATTTCGACAACGGACGCATCGTGAAACGTTAAGACACGAATCTCAGTCCGGAAAAATAAATAGGCGAGACCCCGCCGTTATGACGGGATTTTTAGTTTCAGCGGAAGCAACGGCGAAACGGACAGCGCTAAGCCATCGGTTTTACAACCGTCGCCTGCATCCCCTTTGGGCCCTTTTGACTCTCGAACTCGACCTGCTGGCCTTCGGCAAGTTTTTTGTAGCCTTCGGATTGAATGACTGAGTAATGCACAAACACATCCGTGCTCCCATCCTGTGGAGCGATAAAACCAAAACCCTTAGCCTCGTTAAACCACTTCACTGTTCCAATACGCATTACGAATGTCCTCACTTATTGATTTAATTGATTGAATTATTTCGTGTTGAAATGCCGGATAAATCGCCTGAAGCGGTTGGGAACGCCGCAGGCACCGTCATTGACAACATACGGCAGCTCTCCACTGCGGATGCAGTATAACTAATTTCATCCATGTGTATGGTCAGACTCACCACTGTTGCCACTCTATTTATACGGTCATCCGTTGATTAGGCACGAAACTTGCCTTTCCCGCCAACATAGCGGTGAGCGATGAAACATATCCTCGCGATGATGATTTGATGCCGATCCAAGCAGACGCCCGGTCGCCCGCTTGGATTAAAAACGATTCAAAGATTGTAACCCGACTCGTTATGCAGCACGGTATCAAGACCTTCGGTCTCGTGCTCGGGCATAACGCGCAGGCCCACCATGACATCGATCACCTTGAGCAGCAGAAAGGATATTCCGCCGGACCACACGAGCGTCGCGAGGATGGCGGTAAGCTGGGTCATGACCTGTTTGCCCATCCCGACCCCCTCGGCGAAACCGACGCCACCGAGCGCCGAGGCCGCAAACACGCCTGTGAGCGTGGTACCGATCATTCCTCCCACCCCGTGCACCGGAAACACATCGAGCGAATCGTCCACGTTCAACGTCCGTTTCATGTAGTTTGTCGCGAAAAAGCAGACTGCGCCGGCGGAGATCCCGATCACGAGCGCACCCAGTGGGCCGACAAAGCCGGATGCCGGTGTAATGGTGCCGAGACCCGCCACCATGCCGGTGACAATGCCGAGCACGGAGGGTTTGCCGAAACGTATCCACTCGCAAAACATCCACGTCAGCGAACCCGCCGCCGCGCCAATGTGCGTTACCAACATGGTCATGCCGGCGGTACCGTTGGCCGCCAGGGCGCTTCCCGCGTTAAAGCCAAACCAGCCCACCCACAGCATGCAGGCGCCGGTCACGGCCATGGCGAGATTATGCGGCGGCATCGCGGTCCCCGGAAATCCCTTGCGCCTGCCGAGTACAAGGGCTGCCACCAGCGCCGCCACGCCGGCATTAATGTGCACCACGGTCCCACCCGCGAAATCCAGCACGCCCATTTTCTGAAGCCAGCCGTCGCCCCACACCCAGTGGCATATCGGTACGTAAACGAGCAGCAGCCAGAACAGGCTGAAGAGCATCATGGCGGAAAACTTCATGCGCTCGGCAAACGCTCCGACCACGAGCGCCGGTGTGATGATTGCGAAGGTCATCTGAAACATGACAAACACGGTTTCCGGGATGTCGCCTTTCAGGGTGTCCACTCCGATTCCGGCCATCAATGCCTTGCTCGTGCCGCCGAGCCAGGCGTTACTGGCGCCACCGTCGGTAAAGGCCAGGCTGTAAGCGAGCAGCACCCAAACGATGGATACCATGCAGGTGATGGCAAAGCATTGCATCAACACGGACAGCACGTTTTTGGCGCGCACCAAACCGGCATAGAAGAGAGCAAGCCCGGGTATCGTCATGAACAGGACGAGCACGGAAGATGTCAGCATCCAGGCGGTATTGGCCATGTTCAGCGTCGGGGTATCGGCCGCTGACACCAGCGCAGGCGTCATCAGTAGCAACAAGGTGACAAACAACCTTATTGGAATGTCAACCGTCATGTGTTTTTCTCCTCTCGTGTGTTTTTTGTTTAGTTTTATAGTGCGTTCTTTCCGATTTCACCGGTGCGGATGCGGATGACCTGATCCAGGTCATAAATGAAAATTTTCCCATCCCCGATTTTTCCGGTCTTGGCGGACTGTGCGATGGTTTCGATAACGCGATCCACCAAGCTTGAATCTACAGCGACTTCAATTTTTGTCTTGGGCAGAAAATCCACGACGTACTCCGCACCCCGATAAAGTTCCGTGTGGCCTTTTTGTCGACCAAAACCCTTGACCTCGGTAACCGTCATGCCCTGGACGCCGAGATTTGACAGCGCTTGACGCACATCTTCCAGTTTTGAGGGTTTGATGATGGCGCTGATAAATTTCATGTGGTGCTCCTCCGTATCTTTGTTCTTGTTACACGTTCGCGCGGTTGTGAAATATTATTGTTATTCAAATCTGGCTAGCTGCCGCGGCCGTTTACCAGAGACGGCATCATACAAAAGTCGTGACCCATGTAGGAATAGCGGATCATCTGGACAGGCTTGTCCCCACGGACAGAAAGTCACGCATGCATTTCAAGCGAACTCCCGGCCGATTGATAAAAACCCGTTAGAATTCATTTGGTTAGGCTGAGTGACGAAATTTTCCGATCCAGGGCGGCACGCAGGAATCGCTTTATTGAAGTCGATCATTTCGACGTCCGTGATGAGCGGGGAAATGGTACGCCGGGCGCGGCCCCGACCGCCGAATCGTCGCAGGTCAAAACGCGGGAATAAAAGCGGCAAAACCTGTTCAATAACGCATCGTGAATCGGGAAGAGATGGCGAAACGGGCCGATGTTCGAAGGATTACGCGTCGCCGGGGACTCTCAGGCATCAATGGGAATGCCCGCCGGCTCCGTGCACGTGGCCATGCTCGAGCTCCTCCCTTGTCGCCGAGCGCACCCCGGTGATCTCGATATCAAAATGGAGCGTTTTTTCAGCTAGCGGGTGATTGGCATCGAGCACGGCGCCCTTCTCCGTCAGTGTCACCACGGTAAGCGTGATCGGACCGTTGGGTCCATCCGCATAGACGCGCGCGCCGACTTCCAGTTTCATCTCGGCAGGAAAATGTTCGCGCGGTGCTTCGAAAATCGCCTCGGGATTTTTTTCACCATATCCATTCGCCGGTGATACGGTTACTTTGGATTTAAAACCGGCCTCGGCGCCTTCCAAAGCTTTTTCCAGCCCCGGGATAATATTGCTGTGCCCGTGAAGATAATGGAATGGTTCGTTCCCGTGGCTGGAGTCGAGAGTCGCGCCGCGGTCATCGGTGAGGGTATAGTGCATGGAAACCACCATGCCATGGGCTGCCTTCATATGGGGATCCTCTCGATGGTAGAAAGAATCTTGGACTATAACGCATTTCAGGACATGAACCCAACGCGAATTATGTCCATCACGGGTCGATAATTTAGATATTCCCGACGTCAACATGACTATCTTTTAGAGTATGCTTATATTGAAATCGCGCATATAGATTGTATTTGATTGCAGTGACTTGAAGATCGCAAAACTCCGCTTCGCAATCGATCATTGTCGTAGCTCCCGCTTGTCGAAGCGAACACCGGCGGAAAACGACGGTTGATGCGGTTTTTTCTAAAGAACAGGCCGGTTATTTTCCAGTATCGAATTCGCGCAAGATTTTTTTATACGTCAGCGCATTACCCTCCGGGAAAAACCTTTATTAAAGCGATAACAGGAGGCCAGCATGATTCGCCACCTTACGATTAACACTCCGGGGATGGGGCTGCATGAATTTACCGACCGGCTCGAAATGCTGATGCGAGAATCGGGCATGACGGAAGGCCTTTGCACGTTATTCGTGCAACACACCTCGGCAAGCCTGTTAGTCCAGGAAAATGCCGATCCATCGGCGCGGCGTGACCTCGAGGCCTGGCTGAATCGGCTGGTGCCGGAAAACGACCGGCTCTATTCACACGATACGGAAGGTCCGGACGACATGCCGGCGCACATCAAGGCGGCACTGACGGCAACCTCGCTTTCCATCCCTGTTAGCGGCGGGAAGCTCGGGCTGGGCACCTGGCAGGGTGTCTACCTCTGGGAACACCGTCGCCGTGGCGGGGCGCGCCGGATCGTCGTACATCTCAGCGAGTGAAAGCAGAGCAGAAAATCGCCCCGTACGGTTCCTGGCTTTCGCCGATCTCGGCGGATCTGATCGCTGAAAACTCGTTGAGCCTTGGCCAGATCGTGCTCGACGGTCAGGATATTTACTGGAGCGAAATGCGCCCGGCTGAAGGCGGACGCAACACCATCATGCGCTGGCGGCGGGGCGCGCCGGAGGAGGTTCTGCCTGCTCCCTTCAACGCGCGTACGCGTGTGAATGAATATGGGGGTGGTGCGTTTACCGTTGCCGAGGGCGTGGTCTATTTCAGCCATGACAATGATCAGCGCCTGCATCGGCTCATGCCCGGCCACCCCCCGCAACCGATTACTTCCGAAGCCGGAAGGCGGTATGCCGACGGCGTGTATGACCGTCGTTTTAACCGGATCATCTGTGTGAGCGAAGATCATCGCGCCTCCGGCGAACCGGTGACTTCAATCGTGGAAGTGGATGGCACCGGCATGGGACAAGTCCGCACGCTGGTTTCCGGTCATGACTTCTACGCCGCGCCGAAAATAAGTCCGGACGGGTTGCGCATGGCGTGGCTTGCCTGGAACCATCCTGACATGCCTTGGGACAGCACTGAGCTGTGGCTGGCAGATGTGGCGGCGGATGGTTCACTCATGAACCGGCGCCGTGTCGCCGGGGGCCGTGAAGAATCCATCTTTCAGCCGGCCTTTTCCCCGGGCGGTGAACTTTACTTCGTATCCGATCGCAGTCAGTGGTGGAATCTTTACCGTGCTCACGAGCAAGGGATGGAAGCCATGGCGCCGATGGAGGCGGAGTTTGGCCTGCCGCAGTGGGTTTTCGGCATGTCGACCTACGCATTTGATTCTGAGAAACGGATGGTATGCAGCTTCAACCGTGAGGGAACATGGCATCTGGCAACGCTCGATCTCGACTCGCGCCATTTCAACCATATTGAAACGCCGTTTACTGATATCCACGGTTTGGTGGTGAGTCATGGGCGGGCAGTTTTTGTCGCGGCGTCGCCGACGCTGCTGCCGGCCGTGGTTCGAATGGACCTCGCGACATCCCGATACGAAATTCTCCGCTCGTCCAGTACTACCGTAATCGATACCGGCTATTTATCGGTTCCACGTTCACTCAGCTTTCCGACGGCCAACGGGATGACGGCACACGCCTTTTATTACCCTCCCGAAAACCGCGATTTTCAGGCGCCCGCGGACGAAAAAACGCCGTTGCTGGTAATGGGACACGGCGGACCGACATCGGCGGCATCCAATTCGCTCAGTCTCAAGATTCAGTACTGGACCAGTCGCGGGTTTGCGGTACTAGATGTGAATTACCGCGGCTCCACGGGTTACGGACGCGATTATCGCAGCCAGCTTAATGGCCAATGGGGTATTGCCGATGTGGAGGATTGTATTGCGGGCGCGCGCCATCTTATCCAACTTGGCGTGGTGGACGAAAAACGACTCTGCATCCGCGGCGGCAGCGCCGGCGGTTATACGACCCTGTGCGCGCTCGCTTTTCATGACTGTTTTCGAGCCGCCTCCGTTTATTACGGCGTGAGCGACCTGGAAGCGCTGGCGCGCGATACCCACAAGTTCGAGTCACATTATCTCGATCGGCTGATCGGCCCTTATCCCGCGCGCCGGGATTTGTATCGAAAACGGTCGCCCATTCACCATGTGGACCGCGTGTCCTGTCCGGTGATTTTTTTTCAGGGATTGGAAGATAAAGTCGTCCCGCCGGATCAAACTGAGAAAATGGTTTTTGATTTGCGCCGGAAAGGAATCCCGGTGGCCTATGTCCCGTTTGCCGGCGAGTCGCACGGACTTCGCCGCGCCGAAAACATCAAGCGTTCCCTGGAGTCGGAGTTGTATTTTTATTCGCGTATTTTTGGATTCATGCCGGCAGATCCCCTCGTCCCCGTGGCGATTGAGAATCTCTGAATGATCGGATTTTCCGCCGGCAACGGCGAATTGACCGAATAATCGGGAACAGCCGTGTCGTGTTGCGTACGACACGACGCGGCCGCCCGCGACACCGGGTAAAAAAATTAATTTTCGCTGTGGTAATGGAAAGCGAGGAGTTACCAGCGTCGACCGCCACCGCCACCGCGGTTTCCGCCGCCGCCACCGCCGCCGCGGTTCCCCCAGCCGCCACGGCCACCACCACCGCCGCCGCCACCGCCACCCGGACGCTCGGTTTTCGGGCGCGCTTCATTTACGTTCAACGCCCGTCCTTTCAGATCCTTCTGGTTCATGCCGTTGATGGCCGCCTGGGCTTCCGCCTTGGCTGGCATCTCGACGAACCCGAATCCGCGCGGTTCACCGCTGAACTTGTCCTTGAGAATGGTCACCTTGCTGACTTGCCCGAAGGCACTGAACGCGGACCGCAACTCTTCTTCAGTGACGTCGCGCGCCAGATTTCCTACAAAGATATTCATATAAAGCTCCTGAGATAAAAGGGTAAGGCATGACAGACCGTGTGTCTTTTTCTGAAATGATGCCTCGAAAGAAGCGCGCGGCCGGATAGGGGGATGAACGGGCGTGAACCAGGCTCCTTGATGTCAGCATAGGGGAGGTCGACTTAGAAGACCCCGCATCTTTATCCGTCGCAGATAATACGCCTGTGTATTGCCGGCGTCCAAGCGCCCGTTGATGGCTAAGCTATCTTCGGTCCGCCACGGTACGCATGGAAGTTTTGCTTTCCTGGCGGCTTGGCGCCACGTCGGGCCTCGGTGGATGAATGACGCCGCCCCTGACCGGACCATGAATGGTATTGGCCCGGATCCCCTTTGAAAGGGCGCTGGGCTTTACCAGGCTGGCGTGGTTTCTGACCGAAAGATCCGCCCCGTCGCTGATTTGTCAGGGCCTGTTGCCGCGGTTTGGCGGAGGGTTCCTGTCCGGGTATCACGTGGGCGGGTATGGTCTGCCGGGTGTAACGCTCGATATCTCGCAGCTGCTGGCGATTCTCCGGAGACGCGAAGGAGATCGCAATGCCCTTGGCGCCCGCGCGGCCGGTACGGCCGATGCGATGCACGTAGTCTTCCGCGTTCTTCGGCAGGTCATAATTAATGACATGGGTGATGCCGGCGACGTCGATGCCGCGCGCGGCCACGTCGGTCGCGACCAACAGGCGCACTACGCCCGAGCGCAGGCTGCTGATGGTGCGGTTGCGTTTGCTCTGGTTCATGTCGCCGTGCAGCGCCGCGGCGGGATGACCCTTGGCATGCAGCGCTTTGGCCAGCCGGTCCGCGCCGCGCTTGGTGGCGGTGAACACGATCGCCTTGTCCATGTTGCAATCGTCGAGCAGATGCGCCAGCAAGCGGTGTTTATGCGCGCCATCGTCCACGTGATGCAGACGCTGCTCGATGTTCTCGTGCCGTTCCTGCACCGTCGAGATCTGGATGCATCGGGGATTTTTCAGCAAACGGCTCGCGAGCTTGGCGATGCTGCCATCCAGCGTCGCGGAGAATAACAGTGTCTGGCGCGTGGCCGGCGTGGCGGCCGCGATTTTTTCCACCGCGTGGATGAAGCCCATGTCCAGCATGCGGTCGGCTTCGTCCAGCACCAGCACTTCCAGGCGCGAGTAATCCACGCGCCCGCGCTCCATGTGGTCGAGCAGACGGCCCGGTGTCGCCACCAGAATGTCGAGCGGTTGCGACAGCAGGCGCATCTGCGGCGGATAGGGCATGCCGCCGACAATGCTGCCGATGCGAAAGCGCATGTGCTTGCCGTATTTGACGGCGGCATCGGTTACCTGATTGGCGAGCTCGCGCGTGGGCGTCAGCACCAGTACGCGCGGCCCGCGAGAAGGTTTTGCCGCGGGTGTGCTCAGCCGATGCAGCGAGGGCAGCACGAAAGCCGCGGTCTTGCCGGTACCGGTCTGGGCCGAGGCCATGAGGTCATGACCTTCGAGCGCCGGCGGGATTGCCTGTGCCTGGATCGGGGTGGGCACGGCGTAGCCGCTCTCGCGGATGGCCTGGAGGATGGAGGGATGTAACGTCAATTTTTCAAAAGTCACGGTGTTTCCTTGAGTGCAAAAAATAATTGGCGCGTAAGCGCCGACCGCCAGATGCCGGACTCCGGCAACGGCGATCACAGCACTATCGGCGCGAATACATCCTCGCTAACCGGAATGCTGAAATCTCAGGGAAACTGAAACCAGAAGGTGGGTCAGAGAGCGATGAAATAATCGGCTGGTTCAGACTATACGGTCTGGATCGCTCAGCCGGGGCGCACCTTACAGGATTAGCCGGGGGAAAGCCAGCGAATCAGCAGGAAGGCGCGTGCCGGCAGGATCATGACCGGGTGTACCCGCTATGGGCGCCATCCGGTCATCTGAACCAGCCCAAACGGGCCAGACCGTTTACGATCCGGTCGGAACCGCAATACGTGGCGGTAACCGCGGGGGCTGCGCCAGGTAGAATGCCCTCGCCGTACGACCGGTGTCCTGAATGTTATAAATAGAATGTCTGGTCAAAGAGACGTGGATCGAGGGAAAGCCGCAATGAAGCCACCGAAAACTGTCAGCTGGCCACGCCGGATTGCCGCAGCGCGCCGTCTTCAGGAGCAGTTGCGCACAAAGGTGATCACGGAGGATATGTTCGAAAAAATCCATACTGTCGCCGGCATCGACGTGGGATTTGAAAAAAACGGCACGGTCACGCGTGCCGCCGTGGTGGTGCTGGACTTTCCCGGTTTGACGTTGCGGGAGCAAGTCATTGCCCGTCGCCCGACGCGCTTTCCGTATGTTCCCGGTTACCTGTCATTTCGTGAAGCACCTGCGGCGCTGGCGGCCTTGAAGAAACTGCGAACCCGGCCGGACCTGGTGTTATGCGATGGCCAGGGTCTGGCCCACCCGCGGCGTTTCGGGCTGGCGTGTCATCTGGGGTTGCTTGCCAATATACCCAGTATCGGCGTGGCCAAATCGAGGTTGATCGGTACCCACGAAAAAGTTCCGGAGAAAAGGGGATGCTGGAGACCGCTTGTGGATAATGGCGAAATGATCGGTGTCGTGCTGCGCACGCGCACCGGGGTCAAGCCGGTTTACGTGTCAGTCGGGTACGGCATCAGTCTGACCACCGCGATTGCGTACGTGATGCACTGCACCACACGTTACCGTCTTCCCGAAACCACGAGACTGGCGCACAAGCTGGCATCAACATGACACATTCCACGACTTGACTCCCGCCCAGACCTGACCGGGAACCGACCCGGTAATAATTTTTACCGGGTAACAATAATTCCGGGATCCGGCACGCAAGCAGACTTGATTTAAATCAATGACGGCGCCGTTATTGTCAGTATGGTTACGTGCGCTTAGGCCTCGTTTCATAGAGGCAAGCCGCCGTCCGGTGTCTCCGCACGGTCGCCACTTCTCCCTGACGATCGAGTATTGGACGGCGGTATTTTTTTGTCCATGCGGCCCGATTATTTCCGCTGATGACGGTTACCGCCCCATTGAGTAATTTCCACCAGGAGGTAAAGTGCGTCTCATTACCGCACCGCGAGATCCGTCATGTTCGATTTGTTTTTGGATTCGCTCATTATAATGTTGGTGGTCGTAGATCCCGTTGGGCTCGCCCCGGTTTTCGCAGCGCTCACGCAGGGAGAGTCGCCCGCCGCCAAGCGCCGGATGGCCATTCGCGGGACGTCGATAGCCGGCGCCATACTCGTGATTTTCGTTCTCATCGGCGACACGCTGCTGAATGCGCTCGGAATCGGGATGCCGGCGTTCCAAATCGCCGGGGGGCTGTTGTTGTTTCTATTGGCAGTTGACATGGTGTTTGCCCGCCATTCGGGGCTCCGTTCAACGACTGACAGAGAGCAACGGGAGGCGGAGGCAAAAAAAGACATATCGGTATTTCCCTTGGCGATTCCCCTTATCGCCGGACCGGGAGCGTTGACTACGGTGCTCCTCATGGTCGGCGAGCAGGGGTATGAACCGACGATTATCGCAACCGTGCTGGCCGTGCTCCTTGTGGTGCTGCTCGCCACGCTCGCATCATTATTGTTATCCACGAAGATCTTGGCCTTCATGGGAGAAACCGGCGCCAATGTGATTTCGCGCGTGTTGGGGATTATTCTGGCGGCGCTTGCGGTTCAGTTCGTGTTGAACGGCTGGTCCGCCGGGTTTTCGTTACTCGAGGGAGTGAGGACGGAGGCCCTGATTATCTGACGGCAAAGGCTTTATGCCGCGGCATTGATCGGGAGATACTGAACGGGATTGATTCCATACACTCCTGGCTCGAGCACGCGATCGATTTCGCACGGCCGGCCGTCGCGTGTCTTGTAACTCATGAGATCTATGACGGTAGCATTCGGGATCGGGTAATAATCGGCTTGGAGCACGAGGTTCACTCGCGGTTTCAAGCGTCGTTGTCGGTTCATCGTCACCACGACCCCGATTTCGCCGGTATTGAGTTCCACCACGCTTCCGATCGGGTAGATTCCCATGCATTGGATGAACTGTTCCACGAGACCGGAATGAAAATCGCGGTTCCGCCATTCGTACATTTTTTTCAACGCGGTGTGTGCCGACATGCCGGTGTGATAGGCACGATCGCTGGAGATGGCATCGTAGCAATCGACAATTCCCCCGATCATGCCGAACAGGCCGATTAGGTCGCCTTTTAATCCGAGGACATAACCACTGCCGCCGTAGCGTTCATGATGACAGCGCGCCACATCGATAGCCGGGCGCGGAATCCCGGCATTGTCCTCGAGAATTTCCACGCCGCGCGGGACGTGGCTTTTCACTATCTCATATTCCTTGTCGTCGAGCGCGCCCGGTTTATTGAGAATATCGGCGGGCACTTTCATTTTTCCGATGTCATGCAACAATGCCCCGAGGCCGAGCAAATTCAACTCGTGTTTCTCAAGTCCCAGATGGCGCCCGAATGAAAGCGCCAGAATGCAGACCCGCATGCTGTGTTGCGCTGTGTATTCGTGTTTCCGTTTTAACAACGCAAAGCAAGCGAGCGCATCCGGGTTGCGGATGACGCTTTCGACCATTTCACTGACGATTTTTTTCGCGCCGTTGCTGTTGATATTTTTACCCATTCTCACATCTTCCAGGATACTGTAGACCAGGTCGCGAATTTCATGATGAATCTTCCGGGCAACCTCCGCCTCGGTCTCGAGGGCGGTTTTATCCTGGTAAACGGGTTTGAGCAGCGGTTGGGTTTTTATATTGAGCAGGAGGTCGCGCTCGATTTTTCTGTGACGCTCCTTTTCATTTGCGATGGCGATTTCTGCCGGTGTCCGGGAAGACGGCTTCTCATTAGGATCGGGAGTTAATACATAGACATGCCGGCAGAAACGCTGCAATTCCCGGATTTGCTCTGCGGAGCGAATTTCAAATCCCTGGAAGAGGAACGGTGCATCGCGCCACGGACGGTCCAACTCGCTGACGTACATCCCGATCTCGAGATGTTGAACGTCGAGTTTTTTTCTCATGCTTTTGACAGAACCGGCATCTTGTACGCTTGGAAGTCGCACGATACCGTCATTTCGGCTAGCACGGCGCGACATTCTATTACAGAACCTCCGGTTCCTCAATGAGTTATCGATGCCGCATCAAAAATTTCCCCCGTTTACTTCGATGGCGGACAGGAAACGGGGAAGATGCCAAAATGCCGGTTTGCTAATCACGATCGGAGGGAAAAAAATGAGTGAACATGCTTATAAAATGCTCGAGCTGGTGGGCTCATCCACCAAGGGGTCGGACGCGGCCATTCAAAATGCGATCATCCGCGCCGCCAAATCAATGCGGAACCTGGATTGGTTCGAGGTGGTCGAAACCCGCGGTCATCTCGTGAACGGCAAGGTGGCGCACTGGCAGGTCAAGATCAAAGTAGGGTTTCGCATGGATGATTAGCCTGCCGTCATGATGCGGCTTTATTCGGCGTCCAACTTGCCTGAGGCCCACCTGCTGTTGCATCGACTCGTTCGTGCCGGGATTGAGGCGTGCGTATTGAATGAACACGCGCAAGGGGGATTGGGCGAGATACCTTTCACCCATGCCTATCCTGAAATCTGGATCATGGAGGAAGCGGATGAAGGCCGGGCACGTGCGATAATTGCCGAATTCGAGCGTGCTCCCGTTATCCGAGACGCGACGTATTGCAAAAGCTGCGGAGAATCGAACCCACCGGAATTCGAAATATGCTGGCACTGCGGCAAGCCGTTAGACTGACAAATGAAATTTCTCGGCAGCAATATCAGCCGGCACATGAGTCTTGCCAACGGTCGCCACCGGCGAGATGCTAGCCGCGCGTGAATCAACCATTGGTAATATTGAAAAAATTCGGACTCTATATAATCGCTATCCTGATCATCGTGACGGTGATTGTGGTATTCACGTTGCGCTCGCTGACGGCTGTTCAGACGTCTCCAATCGTGCGCGGGCCCGCGGTCGAGGCGGTTTATGCCACCGGTATCGTCGAACCGGTGCTCTGGGCCAAAGTCGGGCCCAAATCCACCGGCCGTATCGCTGAAATAATGTCCCATGAAGGCGACACGGTAAAACGCGGTACGGCGCTCGCACGCCTCGATGACCGGGAAGCGCGGGCCAATACCAAGCAGTTGGCGGCACGGGAAGCATTTCTGCGCGATGAGGAAAAGCGATATCAGGAACTGTTTACCAAGCAACTCATCAGCCGGCAAGTTTATGAAAAAGCGGTCAGCGATCATGAACAGGCGCTGGAGTCGCTCAACGCGGCACGCCAGGCGCTATCCGACCTCACGCTGGTTTCTCCGCTCTCGGGAAAAGTATTACGCCAGGACGGTCAAGCGGGCGAGGTCGTCACCAATACCAGCGTGTTGTTCTGGGTCGGCGAATCCGACCGGTTGTGGGTAGTGGCCGATGTGGATGAGGAGGACATTCCGCGTATCCATCCGAAGCAGCGTGTGCTGATCAAGGCGGATGCCTTTGCCGGCCGGACGCTCGAAGGGACCGTCGTGGAAATCACGCCAAAAGGCGATCCCGTCAACAAAACCTACCGGGTGCGCATCGGTTTGACCGCCGGCACGCCGCTTAAAATCGGCATGACCACCGAAGTCAATATCATTGTGAGCGAAGCGCAGGACACCCTCCTGGCACCGGCGTCCGCGGTGGTTGACGACCATGTGTGGCGGGTTCAAAACGGCCGTGCCGTTCGCCGGGACATAAAAACCGGAATTCTCGGTGATCAAAAAATCCAGATTCTTTCGGGAGTGGAAGCAGGCGATAAGGTGATACTTTATCCTCCCGCGACGTTGAAAGACGGTCAACGCGTGCGCGTCACCGGAACCTGACGGAATTCGGCAGGCGAATTGGACCATGCGCCTGATACTCGACATCGCCATCACGCATCTTGTCCACCGCAAGCGCCAGACGCTTGTTTCCGTGCTGGGTGTGGCCATGGGCGTTGGTTTTTTCATCGCGATGGCGGCGATGATGCAGGGTTTCCAGCGATATTTCGTCGCCAAGACCATCGATGTCTCGCCGCACATCATCATCAAGGATGAATTCCGCATTCCCCCATTGCAACCGGTGGAGCAATACTATCGTGATGGCGCCATCCGTCTGCTCAACGTGCGCCCGCGGGAAGAGCGGCGCGGGATCAAAAACGGCGGGGCCATGGTGGATGCGATTGGACGTCAACCGGGCGTGGCGGTGGCCCCGACGCTCGCGGGTCAAATCTTCCTGCGTTATGGCACCAAGGATGTCTCGGCGACGTTGTACGGTATCGATCCCGTTCGGGAACGCCGGGTGACGTATCTTGAACAGGACCTGATCGCCGGCAGCCTGAACGGACTGTATACCGCCGCCAACGGCGTGATCCTGGGAAGCGGACTGGCTGACAAGATCGGCGTGGCGCTGGGTGACACTTTGTCTGTCATTTCACCCGCCGGGGTTATTCTAAAGATGAAAGTCGTTGGAATCTTTAACAGCGGTGTTACGGCCAAGGACAATTACGAGTCGTTTGCATTGCTCAAAAAAGCGCAAATCCTCCAGGACCGCGCGAATGTGATCAACCAGATTCGAATCCGACTGCGGAACATCGATCAGGCCGCAGAGTTGGCGCGTTCACTGGAGGCGCGTTACGGTTATCGGGCTGAATCGTGGGAGGAGACCAACAAGAACGTATTGGGCATTTTTGTCATTCAGAACGGGATCATGTACTCGACCGTCAGCGCCATCCTGATCGTGGCGGCTTTCGGCATTTTCAATATCATCACCACCGTGATTCATGAGAAGGCCCGGGATATCGCCATTCTCAAATCCATCGGATTCGAGGAAGCCACGATCCGCGGGATATTTCTGCTCGAAGGGGCCGTTGTCGGTGTTGTCGGAACGCTGATCGGCTGGGCACTGGGCTACGGCCTTACCGAACTGCTGGCTTCCATACGTTTCAATATCGAGGGGTTTGTGAAAACCGAAGGATTCATACTGTACTACACCATTCGGCATTACCTCATCGCGGGTGTCTTCGCGATGGTGGCTTCGTTGGTGGCGTCTTACCTGCCGGCGCGCAAAGCGGCGGCGGTCAATCCGGTGGATATCATCCGCGGCGGTGCCTGACCCATGGCGAACGCGCCACTCATCGAAGTCCGCGACGTCAGCCGTGTGCTGCCGGGGCCGGTGCCCGTCACGCTGGTGCGAGACATCAATCTTACGGTCCGGCGCGGCGAGTTCATCGCCATTGTCGGCCCATCCGGTTCCGGAAAGTCATCGCTGCTGTATTTGCTGGGTTTGCTGGATATGCCGTCCCAGGGTGCTATTTATCTCGACGGAGCCAACACGACCGAACTGAATCGTCAGCAACAGGCGCATATGCGCCTGTCCCGCCTGGGGTTTGTATTCCAATTTCATTTTCTGTTGCATGAATTTACCTCGCTCGGCAATGTCATGATTCCCATGCGCAAACTGGGCGGCAAAAACGAATCGCAAATTGAGCGGCAGGCCCGCGCGCTGCTGGGTGAGTTGAACATGGAAACGTACGCCGATCGGCTTCCGGAACAGCTTTCCGGCGGCGAGCGCCAGCGGGTGGCGATTGCGCGGGCGCTGGCGAACGACCCTGCCGTCATCCTGGCGGACGAGCCCACGGGGAATCTCGACAGCAAAAATGCGCAGCAGGTTTTCGATATTTTCAAGCGCCTGGTGGAGTTAAATGGCCAAACGGTGATCGTGATTACCCATGAAATGCATCTCGCGCAGCAGGCGCATCGTCGTATCCGGCTCATCGATGGGCTTATCGCCGAGGACGGTTGAATCCGACCAGCGATCCAAAGCTACAAGCGGGTGCTCAGATCGGCCTCGGCCTGTACCTTCGCGCGCAGCAAAAACTCGGTTATGTGGGACCATGGCGCGCGTTTTTCCGATATGATGTCGGAAATTTTCCGGGAGAATTTGCCATAACTGAGAACTTCATCCTTGGTGACGGCCGCGGCACTGTGTTCCAGGAACGGTATCAGTCCCTCGATCAATTTGAGTTTCTCGCGTTTGGTCTGGATGTCCCGGTCTTCCTCCTTGGCATCGAAGTAAGCCTCCGAATTGTCAAGCATGGTATCGATCGCCTTGCTTAAGTTATTGCAATCCAGCCGAAACATGCCGTACGAGTTCTGATAAAGCTTGAATAGCTCGAGCACGATTTCCTTAAGCTGCAGCAGTCGCGGATAGGTGTGCAACGCCGTGGAGTAAAATTTGAAGACGTCATCGTATTCGACTTTGGGTTTGGACGCCTCGGCCCCGGGAAGGCCGGAATAAGACGACACCGTGGCGCTCGAAGAATCCTCGGTTTTGTCGCGCATCTTCGGGTTTTTGGCCATCTGACACATCACGCGTATGTCCTCAAGCTGTGCGAGGATTTCCTCTTCTTTGTTGCGCGCGTCGCGCTGGGCAAACTGTAAATTGCTTTCGGCCTCGCTGTAGTCGAAGGAGGACACGACATTCTGTCGGATACGCGACTCGACTGCACCGTGGTCGCGGGTACCCAACACGCCGGCCAGCCGTTGTTTCAGACGCTCGCGCGCCTCGATGGCGATGTGATAGATACTGGAATAGCGCGCTTCGGTTTCCTTGAACTGCACGTACTGGTGCATGTTCTTCTCGAAGTTATCGATTTTTTCCAGAAATATCTGCGAGAAGGACAGAAAGGGACCGGCGAACGCCGCATTTTCCTCGGCGCTCAATGTCAGCCTCGCGAGGAGCTGCTTGCAGGCGGCGATTTTTCCGTCCACGGTCTGAACACCGCGAGTTATCCCGGCCAGGACATTGGAGATGCTGGCGAACGACTGGTGTATTTGTTTGGTGGTTTTGAGAATGTCAATCAGCTTGCGCAGCATGGTTTCCTCGCCGCTGGTGTGCAGGAACAGCGCCTGGAGGCTGTTCTTCGCATCGTCCAGCTGGTTCGGACGCAAGAGCGCGTGTTCTTCGATGAAGTAAAGCGCCGTCATCGAGATGAGCGCCTCTCGATATTGGGGTTCGGCGGGCTTGTCGTCGAGCTTCATGGCATAACAAAGGCAGGCGCGACACTTGCTACTCGGATCGGCCGGAAATCACGATTCAGCCGGTATGGATTGCCCGGGCGATTGATCATCCTTTAATATAGTATCAACAGACAGGGGGCTTGTCGCGGCGGCTTGCCTGAATGGAGCACACGGCGGGGGATTGAACTTGTGCGGCGTTATCCCCATCTAATGATCCGAAAAAGAAACGGGTTTTCAACTGGAGAGTCTACATCGATATGAAGCGTATTTTCTTGTTCGTAGCGACCAACATCGCCGTACTATTGGTTCTCAGTATTACGGCGAATATTCTCATCAAAGCCTTTGGCGTGGAAGATATGCCCGGAGGGCTGAATCTGCAGGCCCTGATTATCTTCGCGGCGGTGCTGGGTTTCGGCGGTTCATTTATCTCGCTCGCCATGTCCAAATGGATGGCCAAGAGGGCGACCGGCGCCCAAGTGATCGAACAACCGCGCAACAGCACGGAGCAATGGCTGTTTGAAACCGTCCGCCGTCAGGCCAAACAAGCCGGCATCGGCATGCCGGAAGTCGCGGTATATAACGCGCCCGACATCAATGCCTTCGCCACCGGCATGCGGCGCGATTCAGCGTTAGTCGCGGTCAGCACCGGTTTGCTGCAGGCCATGGACAAGGACGAAGCCGAAGCGGTGCTCGGACATGAAATCACGCATGTGGCCAATGGCGACATGGTGACCCTCGCGCTCATTCAGGGGGTGCTGAATACGTTTGTTATCGTGCTTTCACGCGTCATCGGTTATTTTGTCGACCGCGTCCTGTTGAAAAACGATCGTGGAGTAGGCATCGGATTTTTTGTCACCAGTATCGCGGCCCAGATCGTCCTCGGTATTCTCGCGAGCATGATTGTCATGTGGTTCAGTCGCCAGCGCGAATTTCGCGCGGACGCCGGCGGTGCAAAACTGGCTGGTCGCGACAAAATGATCGCGGCACTCGAGCGCCTCAAGGCGGCGCATGAACCGGCCCAGTTGCCGGACCAGATGGCGGCCTTCGGTATTTCCGGGCGGCGCGACGGCGGCTGGAAGCGGCTGTTTATGTCGCATCCGCCGCTGGATGAGCGCATCGTCGCGCTGCAACAGGGACGCTGATCGACGAGGATTGATGAAACAAAAACCCGCCGCGCGCAAGCGTTGCGGGTTTTGATTTGAATAACTGCACCGGTATCAGGAGCAAAGCGGCTGCGCCAGCGCCTGCCATACCTCCCCGTTGTCGCGATCCTGCACGAAGGCCGCAACGCCGAGATCGTTCACCTTCCATGTTCTGTCGAGTTCCAGCCGTTGCGTGACATGCAACGTGCCGTCGTCGCTCAGCGGCTTTGGCCCCAGCCAGCGACGCGCGACGAAATCATGCCGCAACGTCCGTCCTTCATTTTCACCGGCGCGGATATGGTTGGCGAGATCATTTTCATACAGTACGATGAACAGGTCCGGGACGCCGCGCTCAGCGGCGCGCGCCTTGACGGTGATGTTCAGCACGTTTCCTTCGCGCTCAAGCGTCAGCGTGAGATCGGCGCGCGCCGGAGTCATGATGGCGCTCTCAACCGCGGTTATGCCCCGGTGTCGCCAGTGAAGGAATTCCTTTCCGTTCAGCAGCAATTGCGGAGTGTAGACGGTGCGCGACCGATTCCGGCGCGCCACGGAATATTGACGCTGTGTATGACGCTTGTCTGAAAAGGGATCCTCCCAGCCAAGGTAGTTCCAGTAATCCACGTGCAAGGCGAGTGGCACGACGCGGTCCGGATAGAGTTTGCTGGCGCGAAAACGCGCGAGCCATTCGTCAGCCGGAGGACAGCTGCTGCAACCTTCGGAAGTGTACAATTCCAGTAACGCGTTGGCGGTTTTGCCGCTCGTGGCGGTGCACGAACCGGAGTTGGTTTGCGCCGCCTGTACCGACCCGGCAATAAGGCTGATACCCAGGATTATCGCTGTTTTTTGCACGCTTTTCCTAACGATAGATTATTTTTGCCCGAAGTGATCCGGCGGATACGTTTCTTAGTCCCGCCATGGCGCCATTGGTTCAAAAAGGCCCGCAATCAATCAGCGCAGCCGATGTCAATTATTCGGTCCATGGTCGTCCCTTCGCCGGGATTTCTATTGCGCGATCTGATCCTCCGCTGTGAACCGACATTGTGCTCCCGGTTCCTGGAGTTCACCACGCTGTATGATCCGGAACCGATTCCAAACCGACAATCGGCTCTGTTCGGGCCCGCCCCCTTGATCGAACAATCCTTGAGTAAATCCATTCAAAAGAAGTAATTGGCGCGGGCATGAAAGTTGACAAGGACGAGAATTATTGTCGGACTTGCCAGCATTTCGGTGAAATGAAATGATTAACACGATTAAGATTATTTCTGCACCTAAATGGATATAGATCTGCTTCGGACTTTCCTCGAGGTCAATCGAACGCGTCACTTCGGCAAGACCGCGGAAAACCTCTATCTCACCCAGTCGGCGGTGAGCGCACGCATTCGCCTGCTCGAAGCGACGCTGGGAGCGCCGCTGTTTACCCGCACCCGCAACGACATCCAATTGACACCCGCCGGTTCGCGCATGCTGAAATACGCCGAATCAATTTTGAATTCGTGGAACCGCGCGCGCCAAGACACCGCGATCAGTGAGGAGAATACCGCCTCGCTTGCCATCGGCGCCTCGTACAGTTTGTGGGATATTTTGCTGCAGAATTGGTTGCACACGCTCAACCGGGAATTGCCCCACGTGACCCTGCAGGCGGAGGCCCACGGTTCGGATACGCTCATCCGCCGCTTGCGGGATTATGCGCTCGATATCGCCTTCATGTTCGAGCCCCCGCAAATGGCGGAGCTGGAAGTACGCGAAGCCGGGATGATCAAATTAACCATGGTTTCGGATCGTCCCCATATTCGCGGGCGCGAGGCGGTCGGCAGCGGGTATATCATGACCGATTGGGGGATTGCGTTTTCCATTGCTCATGCCCGGCATTTTCCGGATATGCCGCCGCCCAAAATTCACATGGGCCTGGGGCGGATGGCGCTGGCATTTTTGTTGCACAACGGCGGCACTACGTATCTGCCGCAGCGAATGGTCAAGGATTATCTGCGAACCAAACGTCTGTACCGCGTGGATGACGCGCCGGTGATCGACCGCCTGGTCTATGTTGTCTATCTCCATGCAAATGAGCGCAAGGAATTGCTGGAGCAGGTTTTGGGTTTCCTCAACGGGTATCCCACCTCTGAAGCAGACAGTACTGCCGCGGTGATGCCGGTTGCCTGATCCAACGCATGCCGTTTATCACAGCCGCTATTTAATCATGCCGAACAATCTTGCGATGTCGGAACGTTGAGTTCACGGGAGGACACTGAATTGGAGCCGAATCTTCAGGGTACAACCATTCTATCGGTACGCCGGGATGGGCGCGTGGTCATCGGTGGCGATGGCCAGGTTACCATGGGGAACACCATCATGAAGGCGAACGCCCGCAAGGTCCGTCGTCTGTACAAGGATCAGGTGATCGCCGGGTTTGCCGGCGGCACGGCGGATGCCTTTACCCTGTTTGAGCGTTTCGAAGCAAAACTCGAGAAGCACCAAGGCCATCTTGTGCGTGCCGCCGTGGAATTGGCGAAGGATTGGCGCACCGACCGTATTCTGCGCCGCCTTGAGGCCTTGCTGGCGGTGGCTGACAAAACCGCGTCGCTTGTGATCACCGGACAGGGGGATGTAATTGAACCGGAAGGCGGGCTCATTGCCATCGGTTCCGGTGGCCCGTATGCCCAGGCGGCGGCCCGGGCGCTCATGGAAAACACCGAACTGGATGCCCGCGCGATTGCCGAAAAGGCATTGAATATTACCGCCGACATCTGCATATATACCAATCGCAGCCTGACCATCGAGGAATTAAACTGCTAAGAATTTTTTTACAAACCGCCATGACGCCAAGAGCGCCAAGAAAGGCAAAATTGGACAGGATTCACAGGATTAAAAAGCACGATTAACAGGATTATTTAATTTCTAAAATCTTAATCCTGACAATTCTGTATGGAACAGAATTGGACGGCCGAAGGCCGCCCGCAGGGTGCGCACCAGGGATGGTGCGTATCAAAATCCTGAGAAATCCTGTTAATCCTGTCTATTTCTTTTTAGTTAGAGACTTTCCAGGTAACAGATATGTCGGAAATGACCCCGCGTGAAATTGTCCAGGAATTGGACAAACACATCATTGGACAGACCGCGGCCAAGCGCGCCGTGGCCATCGCGCTGCGCAATCGTTGGCGGCGGGCCCAGGTGGCGGACGAAATCCTGCGGTCCGAAATTACCCCCAAGAACATCCTGATGATCGGTCCCACGGGCGTCGGCAAGACCGAGATTGCCCGCCGGCTGGCCAAGCTTGCCCATGCCCCGTTTATCAAAGTCGAGGCGACAAAATTTACCGAAGTGGGCTATGTCGGACGCGACGTCGACTCGATCATCCGCGACCTGGTTGACATGGCGGTCAAGATGACACGAGTCGAGGAGATGACGAAGGTCCGCACCCGGGCAGAAGATGCCGCCGAGGAACGGATCCTGAACATTCTGGTGCCGCCGGCGCGTGAGGTGGGCTTCGCCGTGGGCGCGGAATCGCGTCCGTCGGATGGCGCCGCGCGCCAAATGTTCCGCAAGAAATTGCGTGAAGGCGCCATGGACGATCGGGAAATCGAAATTGAACTCTCTTCGCCGGCCATCGGTGTTGAAATTTTCGCGCCACCCGGCATGGAAGAGATGACCAGCCAGTTGCAGGGTCTGTTTCAGAACATGGGCGGCCGGCGCGCTCGGTCGCGCACGGTACCCATTCGCGAGGCCAGAAAACTGCTGACGGAAGAGGAGGCCGGACGACTGATCAACGAGGAGGACATCAAGAGCCGGTCGCTCCAGCGGGTGGAACAACATGGCATCGTTTTCATCGATGAACTCGATAAAATCGCCGGCCGCACCGAGACGCGCGGCCCTGATGTCTCGCGCGAGGGAGTACAGCGCGATCTGCTGCCGCTCGTGGAGGGTTGCACCGTTACGACGAAATACGGAATGGTGAAAACCGACCACATTCTTTTCATCGCCTCCGGCGCGTTTCATATGTCTAGACCTTCGGACTTGATCCCCGAATTGCAGGGACGCCTGCCGATACGCGTGGAACTCGAGCCATTGACCGCCGAGGATTTCGTGCGCATCCTGACGGAAACGGATGCCTCGCTCACCGAACAATATATTGCGCTGCTGGCCGCCGAAGGACATGTCCTGGAATACACCCCTGACGGCGTGCGCCGGATCGCCGAGGTGGCGTGGCAGGTGAACGAGCGCACCGAGAATATCGGCGCTCGGCGTCTGCATACCGTCATGGAACGCCTGCTTGAAACCATATCGTTCGAGGCGGCGGACCGCGGGAAGGAAGAAACCGTGATCGATGCCGCGTATGTGAACCACCACTTGAGCAACCTCATCGACAACGAGGACCTCGCGCGCTATATCCTCTGACGGCAGGGGCCGCTGTATTTAATTTGCTTGATTTTCCGCGATTTTTTCGTGCTTGAAATTTTTCCCGTCATCCCCATTTTAAATCCGCAGACGGCAGAATGAGCCTGAAAGATCGTGATATCAGGTTCAGCGGATGCCGGGAGTTCAATCAATTTATTTGGAGGTGTTTTATGACCAGACTGATGCGACGTGATGACCGTACCCCGCTGGCCCGTTGGGGGTTGTGGGATAATGATATTGACCGTGTATTCCAGGGTTTTCTTAGCCCGATGCGCTGGGTGGAAGAGGCGCGCGGCGAGGACCTGTTTCCGGCCATGGACATGAAGGAACGCGATGACGCCTATGTCATCATCGCCGATGTTCCGGGCGCGAAAAAAGAGGACATCGATGTAACGCTGGAAAACGGCATTCTCACCATTACCGCCGAGACCAAGAGCGAGACGGAAGAGAAGGAAGGTGAGCGTGTGCTGCGCCAGGAACGCCGGTATGGCAAATATGTCCGCAGCCTGCGTCTCGGGACCCAGATCGAAGAGAAGGGGGTCAAGGCGAACTACAAGGATGGGGTGCTGGAGTTGACCCTGCCCAAAGCCGAGGAAGTGAAACCCAAGAAGATTTCGGTAGACGTCGATTAATCCTCCTTGACGGGAGATCACCGGTAGTAGAGAGGCCGCGCCAGCGGCCTCTCTTTTTTGGCTCCGGCTCCGGTGCGCTCCTCCGCGAAATTTGCCGGAGCTGGCATCGCCGGAATCATTCACGCGATTTTGTGACTCCCTGCTGACTTTAATGTGAATATGCGCTAACTTTTAAGTTTGATTCCACGATCTTGCCCACAAATAACCGGGAACCAATGCCGCTGACCCCCCAATCCGCCGCCGAACGAGCGCGCATTCTGACCGAGGCGCTGCCTTACATCCAGCGATTCCAGGGCAAAACCATCGTCATCAAGTACGGTGGTAACGCCATGATCGATGAGAACCTCAAGCGCGGGTTCGCGCGTGATGTGGTGCTCATGAAACTTGTCGGCATCAATCCGGTTGTCGTTCACGGCGGAGGACCGCAGATCGGACAGCTGCTCGATAAAATCGGCAAGAAAAGCGAGTTTGTTCAGGGAATGCGCGTCACCGACCGCGAAACCATGGACGTGGTCGAGATGGTTCTCGGCGGCCTGGTGAACAAGGAAATCGTCAATCTCATCAGTCAACAGGGCGGTAAGGCCGTCGGACTTTCGGGCAAGGACGGCGGTCTGATCCGGGCTAAAAAGTTGGTACTGCAGAAACCACAGGACCGGGCGGAACTTCCGAGCGAGATCATCGATATCGGGCATGTGGGCGATGTCAGCAGTATTGACCCCAGGTTGGTGGCATTGCTCGACACCGGAGATTTCATCCCGGTGATCGCGCCCATCGGGGTGGGCGAGGACGGGCAGACATACAATATCAACGCCGACGTCGTCGCTGGCAAGCTCGCCATCACGCTCAAAGCCGAAAAACTCATTTTACTGACCAACACCGCCGGCGTGCTGGACAAGGAAGGGAAGCTGCTCACGGGCTTGTCCATCAAGAAAGTCAAAGACCTCATTACCGATGGCACGGTTCATGGCGGCATGCTGCCCAAGGTCAACTACGCCCTGGATGCGGTCAGTAGCGGCGTTAAAACGGCGCACATCATCGACGGGCGCGTGGAGCATGCCTTGCTGCTTGAGATCTTCACCGATGTCGGTGTAGGCACGCTCATAAAATCCTGACCGAAAATCGGATCTTTCCGGTCAGGATGCGATTAATCCTAAATTATTTGCCGCTTTGCAAAAATAGAAGGCAGGTTTTGAACCGGATCCACCGTGGGAATCCGTAACTAATCATTTTATTTTATGGCCAGACCGCGCCGCGGCGAACGCCGCCAGCTGATTCTCGAAGTGCTCGCACGCATGCTGCAAGAGAGCCAGGGCGAGCATATCACCACTTCACAACTCGCGCGCGCCGTCGGCGTATCCGAGGCAGCGCTCTATCGGCATTTTCCCAGCAAGGCCAAAATGTTCGAGGGTCTGCTCGAGTTCATCGAAGAGACGCTGTTCACCCGTATCAACAAGATTATTGCGGAAGAATCCCGCGCCGAGCCGCGCGTGCAGAATATCCTGTTCCTGCTACTCGGCTTCGCCGACAAGAACCCCGGCATGGCGCGTCTGCTGTATGGCGATGTGCTGGTGGGCGAGACCGAGCGCCTGCGCAAGCGCGTGGCGCAGATATTCGATCGCATCGAGACTCAATTGAAGCAGATCCTGCGCGAGGGCGAAGCCAAGGAAAATTTGCGCGTGCCGATCGGTGATACGGCGGCAGTGCTGCTGGCCGTGATTGAAGGCTCGATTACCCGCTTTGTGCGCAGCGAATTTAAATCTTCTCCCGTGGCGGGATGGGAGAGACAGTGGGATTTATTGCGGAAGGGTGTTTTTGGTTGAGAGGGCTTCGCCCGCGTAACGCAGTCGTCATTACGGCGAAAGCCGGAATACAGGTTTTTAATTGTTCGCGCGCTTTTCGCGCGACTCAAAAGCATAATTTCG
>NZ_JBBDYL010000013.1:0-1245 GCF_040901545.1 Sulfuricaulis sp.
AGGGAACGGCTGGCGGCGAATTCTCATGATTCTCCTCCTTAGATAGGCCCAACGTATTGTTCTGCGGCGGGCCAGCGCTGACAGTTGCACCCGTATGATGCTGGCGGCCCGTCCGCAGCAACAAAGGGTTGGGCACCTACGTCAGCCACGACCTACTTCGGCATGCAACTTTAGCCCCAGCGCGCCGATTACCTTGAGTATGGTGTCGAAGTCAGGGCTGCGTTCGCCGGATAGCGCCTTGTAAAGGCTTTCGCGGGACAACCCGGCATCCCGCGCAACCTGGGACATGCCCTTAGCACGAGCGATATCGCCAATTGCTTTGGCAATGAACGCGGCATCTCCGTCAGCCTCCTCAAAGCACGCTTCGAGATAAGCAGCCATCTCTTCGGGAGTTCTGAGATGTTCAGCGACATCATAACGAGTGGTGACGGTCTTGCTCATCGTAGCTACTCCGAGAGATTACGTGCGAGGCGCAGGGCTGCCTTGATGTCCTTGGCTTGAGTGCTCTTGTCACCACCGGCCAAAAGAATGATCACGTCTCGCCCTCGCTTCTTGAAATACACCCGATAACCGGGGCCGTAGTTGATTCGCAACTCCGAGACTCCTTCGCCTACCGGTTCGACATCGCCTGGGTTTCCAACCGCCAGCCGTTCAACCCTGGCTTGAACACGCGCTCTAGCTTGAATGTCCTTCAGGTCGTCGAGCCATTGAGCGAAGTGGGCGGTCTTGCGAATTTCGATCACGGAGCGACTGTAGCCGCGTGGCTACATACTGTCAATGCTGCACATTGCGTCCCGAGGTGCCCAACGTCGCGGTTCAAGCGCGGGCCGCTTGTGGCCCGTCGTCTTGGAACCGCCGGTTAGACGGTAACTGCTACGCGCTCGCGAAGGAACTCGGGTGCGAAGTCCGCACCGTTAGGCCACGTGAGCGTATGGTAAGCGACCAAAAAGCGCTTGAACTGCTCGATGTCTCGAAGCGGGCCAAAGATGGGCCCGTCGAGTTCGGCGGAGAGGTCTACTTCTCCAGCAGCGCCATCGCTGAACTTCAGCCATACCACGTAGTCCCGAACATAGCGCGCTTCAAGAACATGAAGAAACATAGCGTCACTCCAACGGATCAATAGTTTTCAACGGCTGTTTGCGCTGCGCAAGAGCCCAGTCTGCGGCGAGTTCCGCCTTATGTAAAGAGTAAGTCTTGTCCAATGGGGTTTGAGTCTGAGCGGGAGGCGTGATTCCAACGGGGTTT
>NZ_JBBDYL010000014.1:0-1183 GCF_040901545.1 Sulfuricaulis sp.
CCGGCATCGACAACCCGCTGTTCTATCGCGACAACACCATGATGCTGTTGGGCGACGCCAAGAAGATGACCGAGGGCATCGTCAAGGCGCTGTGAGGCAGCATGCGGAGAGGACACTTCGCAAACGGCGTTATCGATACGCTGATGAAGCGTGCCGGAGCGAGGTGCAGCAATCCTGGCTGTCGGCGCATTACGATCGGCCCAAGCGGTAGTATCGAGAAAAGCGATAACATAGGCGTCGCCGCCCACATAAAAGGGGCGCAGCCGGGATCGCCTCGATATGACGGAGAACAGTCAGAGGAGGAGCGACACAGCTTCGACAATGGAATTTGGCTTTGCTCCCTCTGTTCAAACTTTGCTCCCTCTGTTCAAACCTTGTCGACAAGAACGGCGGAATCGACTACCCGGTTGAAGTTCTGAGGTTTTGGAAACTTGCGGCCGAGAAATCTGCGCGCGAACAGCTTGTTCGAAGTGCGACGGCCGTGAAAGACAACTGCGTCAGCACGCTCATTTACATCAACGTGCCGCGCCTTATTCACTACGCGAGCCTGACAGGTTGGAGTGGATCATTCCCGGATGATTTTCGGGAAGGTGTTCCCAGAGAAGGATGGATCGTTCGAGAGCTATTGGAGCTGGAGCGCGCGATTGTGGGGCTCGAATTTCCCGCCTTGAGTTGGCAGGAGACCACGGCAACGATTGAAGACCCAATAGGGATGCTTGTCAGCTTTGAAGGGCGCTTTCGCACCAAGAATGGACCGAAATCCCGAGAACAGCCGAAGCAGTTAGACATGACAAATCTTAAGACGGCCCCGCACATCTACGCCAGCCAACGCGGGGTGAAGTTTGTTTTGCCTTATGACCCTCGGTTCCTCACGACAAACACGGCCGTCGTGGAATTCTCGTCTGGCCAGGTACAAGTCGGTGGATTTGCCATTATCAAAAAGGTGACCGAGAAGGAGGTGTGGGCAACGCCGCTCTTTGTTGGTCTCCAGTCAAGTCCAGAGGGCAGGGCGCTGATGAACGCGCTGGCCTCCCACCGGTAGTGTTCGGCGACGCCAAGAAGATGACTGAGGGCATCGTCAAGGCGTTGTAGCCTCCGGCGTTGTTACGGCGGCGGCGCCGTCGAACTACGCACGATCAGCTTCGGCATCAGCACCTCGCGCCGGATACCTCCGCCCTCGGCG
>NZ_JBBDYL010000015.1:111-41618 GCF_040901545.1 Sulfuricaulis sp.
AGATTTTTTGTTGCTGGAGAGGAATGTGCTAATGCAAGACCTGACCCCGCACTTGCGCAGATTTTTTGTTGCTGGAGAGGAATGTGCTAATGCAAGACCTGACCCCGCACTTGTGCAGGTGGCACCGCTTAGTTACATCCCTAGAGTTCGCATGTGCCCGGAATACGATTGGTGCATGTTCATTGATGCGCGCATACAAGCTTTACGTCCAAAGTAAATTGGCAACGATTGCTAGGCTGAAGTTGCCACAAATGACGATCCATGGCCGCGCTACAACCTGCATCTTCCAAAAGACCCCTAGAAGCATCTTTCGTGCAAACCAATACTACTGCATGTTTGTCGGCCGTCGAAACTCTTAAGCTGTAGTTCTCGAAGGGGACCAACAGACCACGGTCATGCTTGGTTGCGAGGAACAACAGATCCTGTTCACTTATGTCCATCGACAACTGTTCATACCTCAGGGTTACCTCTACTACGTTACTCACCTTTGTTAAAGCAGCCGCTAGAGGTTGCATTACCTCTTCCTCCGACGTGGCGAAGCTGATTGTGCATCCAGTTAGAAGAACAGCAAAAATGACGATCCATTTTTTCATTGTTAGCTCCAAAAGACCGACCGACGATTCTCGTCGAGCCCAGTGTCGAGATTCCAATTGCCAATTTTGGTTTCGTACGCTGCATCCCCGGCAAGTACACCGCTCGCCACCCATGCCCACACCTGTCCAACGTTGGCTAAAGCCATATCGAAAACTTGATCGTAGCTATGTATTCGACCTCCTGGGCAACGCAGATTATCGATGTACTGGAGATCGATCGCGTTTTCGAGCGGATACATCATTCCTAAAACGCCCGTTGCGACATGGCGAGCAAAGGCGACTAGCCTATTACTTTCCTCGGCTATGTTATCCACGATAGTTGTGAACCGCCGGTGCCATTTATGAACATTGGGTGTGTTACCGGCGAATTCGGCGACGTGTACTTTTTCAAGCATATGTAGCCATAACTTCGAAACGTCGGGGTCCAACTTATTCGCATCCGCCGAGTCGGCACATCTATAAATCCCGGATTTTAAAAATTCCGAAAGACTCACTTTCAGATTTAGTCTCCTGAAGATATATACGTCCTGATTCATCTCGCAAATGCGATGGTGCCGCTCATTGCCAATATAAGGTCCGACTTTCAATTCGATTACAGGATGGAAGGTCACATCGGTAGTAACGTGCGCGCAGTAACCGAGTAGCCAGGCGAGACCTTTTTCCCGACTCTCTCCCGATTCTCTCTGTAAATAGGAAATACCCGCCTTGATCATTTCCCCTACACGAATCCAATGCATGAGATCAGCCCACTCCTTCGCTTGGCTGTCATCGAAGGCGAGATAAGGATAATCGGGGCTAACCGATCCTAGTTCGCAGAATTTCTGCCATCTGGAGAGGATCGGAATCGCGTTACGTGGAAAACCAGAGATCACCTCCAGTCGACGGGGCTCTCTTAGAATGTTCACTAATGTCATATGTGCATAAGCTGCTGGCATCACGTCCTCTCTATTTGCCGGCTTTAATTTCAAATGTCAGAGTTGAAGTGCTTAAGTATTCGAACCATTGGCAATCAAGAATTTCATCCGTCACCAACCGTACGGGTTACCGCGTCGCTATCTAGTGCTCTCTCTGCACCGAGATCAGTGGCCACTTCCCTAAACTGTTCCAACGCCGCCTCAAGGTCTTCGACTATTTCCTGTGCCAACACATCCGGATTCGGGAGGTTGTCGGAGTCCGACAGTGTTTCATCCCTAAGCCAGAAGATATCGAGACTGACTTTGTCACGGCTGGCGATTTCGTCGTAGGTGTAAGCGCGGAAGCGGCCGCCGGGTTTCTTGTCGGACCAGGTGGCTTTGCGCTGGTGGCGGTTCTCGGGGTTGTAGCACTTCACGAATTCATCGAGGTCTTCGCGCTTCAAGGGGTCGGTCTTGAGCGTGAAGTGGATGTTGGTGCGCAGGTCGTAGATCCAGAGCTTCTTAGTCCACGGTGTTTCGCTGGCGGGTTTCTTGTCGAAGAACAGCACGTTCGCCTTCACACCCTGGGCGTAGAATAGGCCGGTGGGCAAGCGCAGCAGGGTGTGGACGTCGCACTCGTGCAGGAGCTTACGGCGGATGGTTTCGCCGGCGCCGCCTTCAAAGAGCACGTTGTCGGGCACGACCACGGCGGCGCGTCCGTTTTGCTTGAGCAGTGTTTTAACGTGCTGGACGAAATTAAGCTGTTTGTTCGAAGTGGTTGTCCAGAAGTCGCCGCGCTCGACGATGTCGCGCTCTTTGCTGACTTTGCCTTCCTCTCCCACAATCGTCGTGCTGCTTTTTTTTCCGAACGGTGGATTTGTCAGCACAATATCAAAGCGGTCGCCTGGATCTGCTGCTAACGAATCCTTGGGCTCAATTGGCTCAAAGTCTTGGCTTCCAATTCCATGTAGCAACATATTCATTGCACATAAACGTGTTACTCCATGGACTAACTCTATACCCTTAAATGTCTTCTCCTTAAGAAACTGCTTTTCTGTTTTTGTGAGATTTGGATTTTGTTGCACAACATAATCGTGAGCCTTGAACAGAAAGCCACCTGTCCCACAAGCCGGATCACAAACGGTTTCGCCAGGTTTTGGCGAAATAACCTCAACTATTCCCTCGATAAGAGGACGCGGGGTGAAGTACTGGCCGGCGCCGGACTTGGTGTCCTGCGCGTTCTTTTCCAGCAGGCCTTCGTAGGCGTCGCCCTTCACGTCGGCGCTCATCGACACCCATTCTTCCTTGTCGATGAGATCGACCACCAGCCGCCGCAGTTTGGCCGGGTCCTGGAACTTGTTCTGCGACTTGCTGAAGATCAGCCCGAGCAAGCCCTTCTGGTTGCCCAGCGCCTCAAGGGTGTGGCGGTAGTGATCGAACAACTCGTCGCCGTCTTTCTTGATGAGGCTCGGCCAACTGTAATCTTTCGGCACCGGGCTCTTCTGCTTATACGGGTTTTTGGTACGCTCATCGGCCATTTTGAGGAAGAGCAAATACGTCAATTGCTCGACGTAGTCGCCATACGACATCCCGTCATCACGGAGCACATTGCAGTAGTTCCAGAGCTTTTGGACGATAGAAGAGGTATTCATGGTATTTCTGGTTTCATCGATTCCGACACTGCGTTATATTGACCACCGAGGCAAGTAAGTCCTGCTACGTGCCTGGGGCGCTCCCATCCACCTGCCTGTGCGTGTCCGCACGCAGACAGGTCGGTTGGCATGAGCCTCGGGGCAATCGGCGCAGCAGGGTTTGCCTCTCCGTCTGCTATAATTCGCTCATGAAACAAAAGCCGCTCATCGAGACCAACCCATACCTGCGCGATCCCGAGAAATTCCGGAAAGCGCTGATTATGAGCGTCGCCAGTTCCACGGCCATTGAAACAGGCGCCCCGATCGCCTCGATCGCGCGCATGCTGGAAGAAGGTGAAGAAACAAAGCCGTTCACGACGACCCAAGGCTCCGCTCGATAATCTCGGCGAATAGCCGTTCCATCGGGGCATAGTTCTTATCCAACCCCGCCTGTACCGCAGAAAAATATTCCTGTTTCTTCTCCTCAGCGATCGAGCTGAAATTCAGCGGCGGCAAGCCCGCCTGTAGCGCCATCAGGATCGAAAGAATGCGCGCCGCACGGCCATTTCCTTCGCGGAATGGATGAATCAACACCAGTTCTACATGTGTTTCCGCCAGCGCGCGGGTTACATCCACCCGATCCTTGAAATTGCACGGCGTATATCGGGCCAAGACATTCCGTTCGTATTCCGCCATCAGGTCTGGAACCCGGGCAGCCGCAGCAAACGGAAACTCACCCTTGCTCACGTTGACCTGCCGATATTCACCGGCCCACTCGTATATCTCACCAAGCCAGTGCCTGTGAATATCGCGGATATCGGCTGCGGTGAAGTTGTGCCTCTCGTCATACTTACGAACAAGCCCGGTCATCACTTTTCCCAGCGCGCGGGCCTCGGCGTCGTCCATTTCGTTCGGCGATTTGATGCCGAGCCGGTTCCTGAGCACCTGCTCGTTTGAACCAGGCTCGAACTGAGCCTCGGGCAAATCCGAGACATCATAGCGGCCGTCTTTCTTCACAAGTTACCCCCAAGCAAACGGCGGTAGTGATCGAACAGCTTGTCGCCGTCATAAGAATTCTCCCTCTCCCTCTGGGAGGTGAGGCGGAAACAGGAAAAGGTCCTGTGGACCTTTTCCCCGCCGAACGGGCGCATATGGTTCTTGTGCGCCCCGGCGGGAATAGCTGGTGTGAGGGCACTCGGCCAACTGTAATCTTTCGGCACCGGGCTCTTCTGGTTGCTTGCCTGCGCGCCGCGCGCAAGCAGGTACGGCGCCTGCGACCACCATGGATGACGGGAGGTACGACTGCATGGATGCAGGAGGTAGAGCCGCGTCGGGAACAGCGGCCGAGAGCAACGCAGGAGCAGTTGCCGAGTGCGCTCGTCGGCCATCTTGAGGAACAGCAAGTAGGTAGCTGTGCTGAACAGGGATGTTCGAATGCCGCGGGCGCATGGATGCGCAGGAGCGGCCTCGTTGTCAGCCTGCCCCGGACTTGATCCGGGGTAGTCGCAATAGAAAATGCTTGCGACGCGACGCGCAGAGCAGGGGCCCCACGAAGTGGGGATGCGACCGCGGAGCGGATGCTGGCGGGTCATGCGATATTGGTAATCGAAGCCTTGCCACCCGACAGATAACATCGGTCCACAACAAAATTCCGGACCCGCGTCACGCAGAACGTTGCAGTAGTTCCAGAGTTTTTGGACGATATCTATGGGGGTCATATGTCGGACACTTCGTTCTCTAATTCTTTCTTCGGAAATATCTGATTAATAATCTCTACCACCACTTGAAGTGTCCCCAGCACCTGATTGTGCAATGACTTGCTGCCATGGGCATAGTGGTTGCGCAAATAAGGAATCGTCTCCAGAAGAATCGTCAAATAGTCGTGATTACGATCCACGTCCTTGATTTCGACCTTACTCTCGTCAAGCTCCATCTGGTCCAAACCGAGTCGACTCATTTCTTCGATTTCTTCGTACATCGTCCGCATCTTTGCGTTGACCCGTGTCCGGTGGCGCCAGACTTCAAAGTTCTCGTTTTTCAAAAACCCTTTCGCTATCGCGTAAGTTAGAAGCCGCCTCAGCCCCGGTCCGTGCTCACGCTTCTGTTCTCCTGCTAACAGCATTTCCGCTTCGAAACGTTCGCGCAGTGCCAATTCAAGACAGGTATATGCGTGATGTTGGGCGACTGGATAAAAGCGGTATACGAACCAGGAATAAAGATAAAGATTCTTGGTCGTTTCGAATTGAATGCGAATTCCTTCGGGGACACCATCGTGCAGAATGAGCCGAACAACCGAACGATACTGGTCCTCAATAGTTATCGGACGAGGACCGTTCTCCGTCAGACGCACGAAACTTTTGCTTCGAGAATCTGGTTTGCACACGTTTCCTAGAAAACGGAGGAAGTCGGGATGGTCATTCATTTTACTGAGCCGCCTGATCTTTGACTCTTTCGGACCGCTTCTGACTCTTTGTGTGTTTGCTCAATTGCGTCGCGCTCGAAATTCTCGCACTTCAAACGGTTAAAGGCTTCTGGATTTCGCTCACAGTGATAAAAATAATGCCCCATCTTTTGGCCCTTTTCGGCCTTCTCTTTGTCTCGCTTAGTAGGTTTCAACCAGCCCATCGCCTTTCCTAGCTTGTAGGAGCCTACTGCGATACTGACAGCCGCCAATACGTGACCGAGCCAATTCACACCTAACGCAATAAGCTCGATCAGCACAGCGCCACCGACGTAAAAGAAAACAATAAACCGTATAACTCTTCCTCTAACGCGCGCTTCGCGTCGCACTTCTTCTCGCACTTTCCCTTGTAAGCGAAACGGCACGCCTTGATAAACACGCTCTAGGTATCCAACATCTTTCTGCTCAGATGGCGTTTCATCTTCTTCAAAAAGCCCCCACTTCTGAACCAATCCGCCAGTGTGAGGATCAATGTAACCCATGAGATGAGATTCGTATGGCCCTTCCGAAAAGTGAATAAGGCGGTCCGTCACATCGAAGGCGGTTACCATTACAGGAACAGAAAACCGATTCAGCCAGTGTTTCAGCTCCTGTTCCATGGCACGTCTGACTTCGGTTACTTCAACGCTGGTTTCGGGGAACACGAGACTGACTAAGGCCAGCGACGAGTTAACGTCTGCAGGTTTGTAGATTACGAAATAACTTCCGCGATGCTCTTTTATGCCATCCCGAAAAACCTTCTGATTGCTCGCGTCTTTTGGTATTTCCATCTTGGGCGGTTGCATCAGCGGTCTTCTTAATATTTCGTGCAACTCTAGAGTTTGTGCGTGAGCGCATAAAAACGCTCGGTATCAGCCGCTCCTTTTTCCCAAACCCGAATCTCCTTTAAATTATCGGAAACTATCATTAGGACTTCCTTCGAGTTGCCTGCGATTTCTAACAAGCTTCTCGTCCTGGCAGGCTTTCCAACTTCCTCTATAGATATGGAACCTTTTATGGTATAGCCGCCAACAATACCCTCGTATCGTACCGAGTACTTTGTGCCTTTAGGAGGTGTTGTTGTTCCTCCGCCGCCTAAGCCAAGCGCAAAAATGTTTGCCAACGTTTCCCGCTCATAACTTCCTTCGGCTACCAACTTACCGTCCTTGATTTCCAACTTGAGAGGACAGCGCTCACTATCCCAAGTCCCCGCGATATTAGGGACGTCGTTTTTTGATGCAGCCAGACCAAATTCTCTATAAAACTCACTAAGTGGAGCACCTTTCGCGACAGTTTCGTTTTCTTTCTTTTCCTCTTCTTCTGGAACATCCTTAATTCGGGAAATCGCATAGCCTATATTTTTATGATAATCCTTAATCTTCACCGCGTTATTGCAGATATTTTCTGCTTCCTCAAGGAAGCCTTCCTTTATAAATTTATGCGCCAAATTGCTCATTGCAAGGGTTTTGCCAAGCTCTTCCGCCTTGCGATATGCCTTTACCGATTTGCTATGAAGATCAAAGTGATCAAATTCCACGCCCAGATTATTCCAGGTAGCCGCTCCACGCTCTTGATATGGGATCTTCAGGTAATGAAGTAACGACACGTCGCGATAACCAACCTCTGAATACTTGTAGGCCAACGAAAACCGAGAGTTGGTATCCTCAGGATGAAGATGTATCAGTCTTTCCATTAGGCCAAGCAGAAGGTCCTTGTCATTCGCGTGCTCGGCGACGTTGCGCAAGGATTTAATAAAAACCGACTCTCCATCATCAACCTTGGGGACAAGATCTCTCATTTTTCCAAAAATAGCCTTAGTCTCTTGTTGTAAACCTGCCCGGAAATAAGCAACTGCAGCTTCACCATACCTGGTTAGTTGCGACTTTGCATCGACAGATTTTTCTGCAGCTACTTCGAAGTGATCTGCTGCTTTCTCAAAGTCTTGATATTCAAGATATGCTTTCGCAAGATATTTTTGTACCCCGCTGTTATCAGGATACGCCTTCACTAATCTCTGCAATTTTGCAAGGTCACCACCTTTTCCAAACGTGAGTCTCATATATTCACAAAACGCTTCCCAGCTTTCCCGATTCTTCGCCTTCTGACCATCTGGTGTCGCCATGTACACATCACTAATCGATTTTGCGCCTTGCTCATTTTCATCAGCTATCATGCTCATCAATGCAAATTCGTAGTTTCGCCGTTTCCACTCCGGTTTTGGCTTAAGCCATTCATCACCAACCTTTTTAGCTTCTTGCGTCTCAGATGGTGGGGCGGCAGTAGTCTGTGTCTCTTCCACCGTAAGTACTCTTGCTTTCGGCCTGAGCGCTTGAATCATTTCAAGGAGTTTTACGAATGACTTTTCTGGCGCACTTCGGTCAAATGTTATGTATTCGATATTACCTTGTAATCCTCCAGGCTGACGCACGCCTTCTTCTACTAAGAGAATGAGTTCCATCTTACAACCAATAGCGAGTCCGATTTCCTGAATGATCCAATCGGATGTCTTCGCTGAGAATTGCGCCTCATCGCCCTTCAGAATCTTATTATTGAAGAATCCTCTCTCAAGCTTGCTTGGCGCGACTGCCAGTTCCTTGTTAGTGCAGATGCCGATAAATAAATTCTTGTCCTCGATCAGATGCATCACTTTATCCGCTAACTCCTTTGGCTCGGCTGCCTCAGCGTGATCCCAACTAAAACCGATATTCATGGCTTTAACTTGATCAAGAAACTTTAGGAACGCTCGAACGACAGCATCTTCATCCGATGGGAAGCTATGACCAACAAACGCTTTAATCTGGCTCATGACCCTGCCCCTTCGAGTATTGCTATGGTCGTCCGGCCAATGTGTGGAACTGATGTCAGTTGGCCTAAAAAAGCACTGCTTAGAATGGACTGGCGGAGACGTTCGGCGCGCAAGAGGTTGGCGTCAACCTGAGACTCGACTTCACGGTCAAGGGAAAGGCGGCGGTCGACTTCGGCGGCTATGCGGTGTTGTTCAGTTTCAGGCGGGATCGGCAAAGCGATTGCACGTATCTCATCGAGAGAAAGGCGGGGCCTTCCAATTCCGTGAAGCACACTCTTCACTCTCTGGCGCGTAGGCTGGCAGTTCAAAGCCGCGTTCAGGTAAGCGACAGTTAACGCGGAATGGGATTTGAACCGTATACAGTCAGCTTTGACGATTGCAGGCCCAACGAACGGCGGGATGATGCAAGCACGAGGTGGGTTGTCGCCAAGGGAGGCAATGACCAGATCGCCAGCATGAATCTCGTGCTTGCGTAGCCGTTCAAAATGCGCGGGCGAAATATGGGCATACTCGTCCGCGAACTCTCCGTCTTTTATGTTCTGAAGTCGAATAACACGCGGGCCAGACTCTTGGTAGTGCTCAGTCTTGAGATTCGAGCCGAACGGGCCGTCGGTGATTGAGTTGGGTTTCGGCGCAGCTAACTGATCAACCGTTGCCCACACCCACCCCTCCGGCAATTCGGGCAGGTCGGTGGTGTCGGGCACGCCGGGTTCCCTGTACTTGCCCTTGCCTTTCCCGCCTGCCTGTTCGGCGCGGGCAAGCCACTGGCTGCTTGCCTGCGCGTTGCGCGCAAGCAGGCGGCGGGTCTCGAGGATGCGTTCTAGTAGTTGCTCGCCGGTTTCGTAGCCTACCTGCCGCGCCCTTCCTGCCTCAATCTCACGCTTGATCCACTTGCGGCCGTATCCGGTCTTCAGCCATTTCTCGCGGTCTGCTGCTTCTTGGCGGGACTGATATTCCGCGTAGTGCACGATTTGCATTGGCTTGTGTTGCTTCGTCCAGTCCGCTGCTTGTCCCGCCAAGTGCTCTTCCCAGCGGCGCGCGAGATTGTCTGTGTGCCCGACGTAGATGCTGTCGTCCACACACCGGATCGCGTAGGCGTAGAAGACACCCGGGCGCGGCGTAGGCAAGCTCCGTCCTTCTTTGCGGGCGAGTTCGGCTTCGGTTTCGACGAGGCGGCCTTCGACGGCGGCTTTGAGTACGGCGGCTTTGTAGCGCTTGAGGTTGGCCTTGACGCGCTTGAGGTTGGCGACGGCTTCGTCGAGGCGGGAGAATTGTTTTTCGATCTCCGCGACGATACGTTTTTGTTGGTCAAGGGGTGCGACCGCCACTTCGACTGCGTTGTAGTCATCACGACTCAGACCAGGTACTGCCGTAGACTTATCGAGCTTTGAGAGTCTTAGACCCTTTAATAGGTGCTCGAAGTATTTGAGGTCACAGTCGTCGCGTTCTTCAACGAAGTAGACGGTATCAATCGGCCAACACGGAACCGGCGAGCGATATACCTCGCCTACTGAACCCTTCCGACCAACTATAAGTGCCGGCTTCTTTGTGAGCGCATTAGAATGGACACCAACCTGCCCGCTTGATCCATACACTGGCACCATGCCAGATTCGTCGCGGGTTTCCTTCTTTAGCGCCTTTCCATATGTAAGAGGCAAAATCGCGCCCAGAGTGGTGACGGTCCACCTCTGCGGCAGTTCTTCGAAGGACTGAAGATCGTTGTGGTTTAGCTTCATGCCGCCAACGTCTCGTTCAATTCTTCAATAATCGTATTCAGCTTATCGCCGAATATCTGGTGCACTTTGCCGAGGCCGCCTTCTTGCGCAAACGGCGAGTATTCAAAATCGTCTGGTTCGATGCTGAGGTTCGCGGCGATGTGGTCGCGGATCATTTCGAGCCAGCGAATTTGTTCTGCGGTGAAAGGCTCTGTAACTCCTGGACCCCGGCCTTCGCCGGGGTGACGGCCTTGTTGTTGGGTTGCAAGCCACGCCTTGAAGTTGGCGTTGACGCGTTCGGGGAACGGGATGAGTTCGTTGTCCTGGTGGATGGCGAAGCGCACGAGCGACACAAGGTCGGTGAGGATGCGTTTGGCGCTGGCGCCTTTGACTTTGGATTTTTCCAGCGCGGCGTAGGCGTTCCAGAGTTGCGATTCGTTCCACAAGTACGGCGGCTTTTCGATGGCGTCGGCGAGTTCTTTCACGGCCTCGAAGGTGAGGCGGTGTTTATAGGGTTTGCTGTAGAGCACTTGCAGGGCGGTGATTTCGTCTTTGTGGTCTTTAATGAATTGCTCGAAGGATTGGACCAGGCCTTTGGCGCGGTCGAGGGCTTCGGGGGAGAAGGTCGCTTCGAGGACTTCGTCGGCGCTGACGTGGTCGATGGTGATTTCGGTTTTGGCTTTTAGGTCGATCAACAATTGGCGTAGGGTTGGGTCGTGCAGGGGTTTGACGGCATGGACGCGCGCGGGCGGCGCGGCCCCCTCACCCCCGCCCTCTCCTGCGAGGGGAGAGGGAGTAAAGGCCCCCTCACCCCCGCCCTCTCCTGCGAGGGGAGAGGGAGTAAAGGCACCCTCTCCCACGGCCCCTCCCCCGCTTGCGGGGGAGGGGAGAAAAACATCGGGGTCGAGGGATTGGACGATGCGGTGGGCTAGGTCTTTAAGTCCCAGGCCACCACTGGCAGCACGAATCTTTTTATCGTCGTCGGCGCTGATGCGGTGTTCCATTCTCGCGAGGCGGCCGGCAAGCGAGGTGAGCACGTCGTCTTCGGTGTTGCCGAAGGCGACGGCTTGCATGAGCTTTTCGAAGCTGACAGTGGGCTTTTGCTCCATGGGGCGGGAGTCGGTTTTGTCCTGCTCGCAAACACCCACCGCATCGATGATGACGAAGTGATCCTTGGCCTTGGCATCGGGCGTGACGCTTTGCAGGTCGTCGGCCTTCATGACGCGCACGCCGCGGCCTTTCATCTGCTCGAAGAAGGCGCGGGATTTGACGGCGCGCATGAACATGACGACTTCCACCGCCTTGATGTCGGTGCCGGTGGCGATCATGTCCACCGTCACGGCGATGCGCGGCATGGGGCTGGTGCGGAATTCGTTGATGAGGTCTTTCGGTTTCGCGCCGGTGGTGCGGTAGGTGATCTTCTGGGCGAAGTCGTTGCCCTTGCCGAATTCCTCGCGCACGATCTCGACGATGTTCTCGGCGTGGGCGTCGTCCTTGGCGAAGATAAGGGTCTTGGGCACCCAGGTGCGGCCGGGGAAGATTTCCGTGGGCAGCTTGTCGCGGAAGGTGCGGACGATGGTGCGGATCTGGTCCGGGGCGACCACGTCGCGGTCGAGCTGGTTGGGGTCGTAGCTGAAGTCGTCGTCGAGCTGTTCCCAGCGCTTCTTGCGGGTGTCGCGCTCCTGTATCTGCACCGAGTAGCCGGCCTCCACCTTGGAGCCGGCCTCGGAGATTTTGGTGCGGATGCGGTAGACGTCGTAGTTGACGTTGACGCCGTCGGCCACGGCCATTTCGTGGTTGTATTCCATCACCAGGTTCTGGTGGAAGAAGCCGAAGGTCTGCTTGCTGGGCGTGGCGGTGAGGCCGATGAGGTAGGCGTCGAAGTACTCCAGCACCTGCGCCCAGAGGTTGTAGATGGAGCGGTGGCATTCGTCGGTGACGATGATGTCGAAGGTTTCGATGGGGATATTCGGGTTGTACTCAATCGGCTCCGGTTTCTTGAAGAGCCGGCCGAGTTGATCGCCGGATTCCTCTTCCAGGTCCTCGGGTAGTTCCCTGCCCTTCAACATCGAATACAGGCGCTGGATGGTGCAGATGCAAACCCGCGCGGTGGTATCGAGGGTGTTGCTCGTCAGGCGCTGGACGATGTACTCCTCGGTGAACTTGAAGTTGTTGTAGGGCGAGGCGTATTGCTGGAATTCCTTTAGGGTCTGGTCGCCGAGGTTGCCGCGGTCGACGAGAAACAGGATACGGCGGGCACCCGCAAATTTCAGGAGACGATAGGCCATAACGATAGCAAGGAGCGTCTTGCCGGAACCGGTCGCCATTTGCACAAGGGCGCGAGGGCGATTCTCTCGCAGGGAACGCTCGATGTTTTCGATAGCTTTGGGTTTGGGAGGCCAGAGCTTATCCATGAGCGGTGGCATGTGTTGCATTCGTTCAAGGAAAGTCCGGCCGCGTTGTTCAGCAGCGACATCGGCGGCCAGTAGCATGCTAGGGGCCCCCGTTACTGGTGGCAAAGCGTCTTCGAATGTTCTCTTTTCGTCGAGCCAGCGAGCGAGGGTCACTGGTTTATGAAAGGCGAAAACTGAGCGAGAACGTGGTCTTGGATCAATATTGTTGGTGAAACGTGTTTCGACACCAGTTGATTCATAGGCAAATGGCAATGGGTTATGCCACGTTGGTAAACCGGCCGGGAGACCATTAGTGTATTTGTCCGACTGGATTTCGACGCCGGTAAGAGTGTGACCAATCTTTTTGGCTTCAATAACACCAGCGGCCTTGCCATCTAAATAAAGTAAATAATCCGCTTCACCAAATCCTGGTTTCAGTTGAAATTCACGAATAGCCACGCCGCGAGCGGCATGTATGTTTGCTTTATCAACATCGCAGACTTCCCAGCCAGCTTGAGCAAGCAGCTTATCTATCAGCTCTCTCGCTTCTTTTTCTGGTTCCGGGGCCAATTCTCCCTCCCCATTTTTTTCGCAGTTGGCCAGGAATCCTACACCTGGGTCCCAGCTTGCACCACGACTAGAAATGGCGGCTCTAGGGAATCCTAGTTTTTGCCCCTACTTCTCGGTGTCTGCGCTTGAAAAGCCGAGAGAGCGGGTCGAATTCAGTCTTGGCGTTTCTTCGTTGCGCGGCCGCGGCTGGGAAGCAGCTCGAACAACCACTCGGCGACGATGTTGGCGCGCATGACGCGGATGGCGAGCGCCGTGGGCGAGATCGGCCGCACCAGCCGGGTTTCGCGCAGGCGCGGCAGGAAGACCGACACCACCCCCGCGCGGTGTTTGAGCTTAACGACAAACCACCGAGTACGCTTATCCTTAATTATGTACCCACCGTTCCAACCAACATGTTCATCACCAGGCGGATGAGCACGTCTTTATCATTTGGATCGGATTCCGCCATTAGCAGTGCCAGCGCGGCAAGGCCGACGTCGTTGATGACCGACTCCCCGTTGCGGAACAGCCGGCCGTTGCGGTTCAAGAAATCCACGAACAGGAACGAGCCGATGCGCTTGTTGCCGTCCGAAAACGGATGGCTCTTGATGACGAAATATAGAAGGTGCGCAGCCTTGGATTCGATGCTCGGATAGGCCGGCTCCCCGAGCACACTTTGCTCCAGGTTTCCGAGAATGGATTCAAGCCCAGCCTCGCGTTCCTGGCCGAACAGCGCGCTCGCCTCACGGCGCACCATTAGATTCTGTTTGAGATCGGCGATGGCCGCGTGTGCCTCGGTCAGTGACGGCAGCGTGCCGCCCCGCGTGCCTTTCGGTTCGATAAGCAGGCCTTCGTCGTAACGCTGCAACAGCAGGAACGTCTGCGTGTAGCGTGCAATGACGTCAATCAATCCGCGGCCCTCGTCCGCGTTAAGCGTTTCGCGATTTGCGGTCTTGCGGATTAGCGTTAGTGCCGCTTCCAGTTCCTTGGCGTTTTGTTCAAGCCGCTGGCGATTGAGGGTATAGCCTTTGACGAGATGATCTTTGAGAGTGCGCGTGGCCCAAATGCGAAACTGGGTACCGCGTTTTGAATTGACGCGGTAACCAACTGACAGGATGGCGTCGAGGCTGAAATACTCGACCTGATAGGTTTTTCCGTCCGCGGCAGTTGTTGCATTTTCTGCAACAACTGAACCCCGTCTTAGCTCACCGGAACGGAAAATGTTGCTCAAATGACGGGAAATAACAGATTTATCGCGACCGAAAAGCCGTGCGATCTGAGCCAGGGATAACCAAACCGTTTCCCGATCGAGCACAACGTCTACCGCCGGCAAGCCATCTTCGGCGCGGTACAACAATACCTCCCCCTTCAAACTATCCTTGCTCTTCGACCGTACCAAGACTCCCCCTAAGATCCCTCATTTAATTGGGGGGATCTTAACAAGTCCTAGAACCTTTGGCATGGCTCTGGCTCGAACGCGAGACGCAATTTCTGAACCACACTCCTGAACAAATTCGCCGCAAAACCGACTGCAGCCGACAGAATCAGGTGTTAAGAAAAGACATCCGCTATTTATCCAGCATTAGTCGATCGTCTGCTCATTGACCAGCGCTCGATGCGAGCGTCGACATCTTTAGTTATCAGCGTTTCTTCGTTGCGCGGCCGCGGCTGGGAAGCAGCTCGAACAACCACTCGGCGACGATGTTGGCGCGGATGACGCGGATGGTGAGCGCCGTGGGCGAGATCGGCCGCACCAGCCGGGTTTCGCGCAGGTGCGGCAGGAAGATCAGCACCACCACCGCGCGCGCGAAGCTTGAGAGCAGCAGTGCCGCTGCCAGCGTTTCGGTGAGCTTGATCCCGGTCTTGCGATTCCGGCAAATGATCGTCAGTTCTGTCATATATCTCTCCCTTTTAACCCTGCACTTTCAGCTTCGCCCTGAGCTCTTCGAGCGCTTCAGTATGTTTGTCCTTGCTGAGTTTCTGAATATTTAGTAGCTTCCACCGAATAGCCGGCAGTTTCTCAATCCCTTCGAGTCCCAAGAGTTCCCATTTCGGATTCCCTGCTTTCAGGGATTTAAGAAACGCCTTCTCGGCATCCGTGAGCTGCTGCCTCAAGGTGGCAATCAACATTTCTCTGACCGCGATCAGATCTTCGTATTCGATTTCATTCACAGCCATCCCAGCGAAATCGCTTTCGTAGAGTCGCCGAATATCTTTTCTCACCGGATCGATCAACTCGTTCATCGGCCGGTCATGACTGGCGAGATAGACGATAAAGGCTTTGCGTATCTCATCGGTAATTCCTTCGTTCTCCAACAAAACCTTGACGTCGAAGAGGTCCCGCGGGTGCTGACGGTCCAGCGCCGCACAGAGTTTTCCGCCGTACAGATCGGCGACTGACAGCGTGCGCGCCGTCACCGCAAGCTCGAACAACTCTTCTGCCCGTGGCGTCAGCTCGCGCTCCTCGGCGGGGAATACGGCGCCGCGAATGACCTCATTGGGCTCAATTTTTATCCGCGTGCGGCCGGTGGCTACGACCAGCTTCGCGATTCGATCCGGTTCCCGGGCGCGGGTCTCTTGAACCTTCGTGCCCGGAATCGCCTTCTTGACCGCTGCGGCAATGCGAGCGAGCGCACTGCCCATTCTTTGCAACGCCGTTTCTCGCGGCTCATTCGCCGGCAGATACGTGAGATCGATATCCACGGACAGGCGTGGCATATCGCGCACGAAAAGATTGATCGCAGTCCCGCCTTTCAGCGCGAAACAGCTTTCCGCCGTCACATGCGGTATGACCCGGAGCATCAATACTGCCTGTTCGAAGTAGGGGCTGTTTTTCATGCCCGCCTTTCGGATGGGCTGCGAGCAGCGCCTGCCTCCGGCACAGAGATGTTGTACTTGGAATCGAAGCGCCCGCCCCGGACCAGCATGCGCTTGCCCTTGCCGAAATCCACTTTCGATAGATCGAGCTTCTTGACCCAGGCATGCCCGCCGCCCTCGGCCAACACCATGAAGAGGCGCTTGACCTTCACCGACGCGCAGTTTTCGAGCAAGGTCTGTACGAGCCGAGGACGCAAGGTTGTCAGCCCTTCCATCAGGAGCTTTGCTTCCTCATACGATTCTTCCTTGGGCACGAAATACAACACTTCCATCATGGCCCGCTCCGGAGTCGAAACCCGGACCGCGAAGGACCCCATTTCCTGTTTGGTCAGCCCCACGGCCGGGTCGCCGGCAAACAGACTTGTGGTGGTATAGCGGATCTTCGCCCCCCAGCGGTACTGCGTGAACCAGGCCGGCAGCTTGGTGTCGGGAAGGCCGAACAAGGAAACCGTAGCGCCCTTTCCCAGCGGGAGAAAATGGGCGTAGCCTTGCATTTGAAGGGCGGTTTTGGCGCCGGCATGCACGGGAAGCATTAATTGTTCTTGCAGCGCGTAGAGTCCGCCGGGCCATTCGACTTTGTCGGCCGATTTTGCGTACGCGCCTTGACCCACCCGGCGCAGCCAGGAGGCCTTCTCGTATTCATGAACGAGCTGCTGGTATGCCCCTTGTTTCTCCAGCCAACGCGGCACCGCCACGGTCCCGGAGGGCCACTTCTTGAGGAGCTGGTTTATTTTGCTGCCGTTTCCACTAGTCATGCTTGTTAAATTAGCGGAATTTTAAACCGGCTACAAGCGGAAGTTTACCGGCCCACCGGTTTCACAAGGAGAACTGGTTATTCAGGGGCCGGGATAAACTCGCCCGCGACCGTTTCCTCAGGCTACCCGCCAGCGGATGGTAAACAACTCCGCCCTATTCAGCCGCTGCTGAAGCCGTGCCTCGATGTCTGTAATCAAGGTTTCCTTGCGACTATCAATCTCATCCTGCAAAACACGGGGTCAGGTCTTGCATTGCAACTTGCAGGCACACCGCACTGCGGTGGACCTGCTGGCAAGAACCTGTTCGCAATCCCCAAAATATTCTTCCGGTTGCAGAACCAAGGCTCTTCCTGGAATCCCCTGTCCTTTCGGGGAAATCCTACCACACGGCGCAATCGAGGACGTACCCCGGTTTATCCTCCCGTTTATCTATCGAGAACCCCGTGCGCGTGGCGTGTCCTCATCGACATTTCCGAATTGCGTAATGTGCACCTCGCCTTCCGGAAAGCGCGCGACGATATCGAGCTTCCCGCCCATCGCGGCGACAAAGCGGCGTAGCGTGCTCAGGTACATATCTGTCTGCTTCTCCATCTTTGAGACCGCCGCCTGCTCGATCTTGAGCGTCTTGGCGACTTGCCGTTGCGTCAGATCGAGGGCCTGCCGCAGCTCTTGCAGCGGCATCTCTTCCAAAAGCCTCGCAGTCATGGCCTCGGACTTCGTCCGCGCCTTCGGGGATAACCGCGCCCTCAGCTCGCTAAACTTTTTTGCCATGGATCGAACCCTCTTTCGCTAACGTGGCCAGATGATCCTCGTACAGTTTATCCGCCCGCGGTACGAATTCCTCATACCAGCGATCATTACCGCCCTTGTTGCCGCCGATCAACAGAACCGCCGTACGGCGCGGATCGAAGGCATACAGGACGCGGTACGGTTCGCCCTTGTACTGAATTCGAAGCTCGCGCATCTGACCGAACCGCGAGCCCCGCGCATCGGAGCTATAGGGGAACGGGAGTTGCGGTCCCTTGGTTTCGAGCAACCGGACGGCGGCGTCGATCGCAATCTGGGTACCCTCGTCCAATCCTTCCCACCAAGCCCCGAATTCATCCGTGTACTCCACTTCCCACGTCACAAATATAGCTCCTATGTTATATAACTGCAAGGGTATACTGAATCATGGGTTTCAGCCCCACGGAGATTCGGGGCCAGGTCTTGAAATATCAGCAAAGGCGACAACCGCCGCGCTGCGGCGGCCCTGTCGGAAAGAACCTGGTTGCAACCCCCGAAATATTCTTCTGGTTGCGGAAACAAGACTCCTCCCGAAATCCCCCGTTCTTATGGGGAAATCCTACCACGCGCTGGGCATGCTTTACGCGGCCTTGCGCTTCCTTTTGTCATCCATCTCAACAGTCAGACGCTTACCCAGTACAAACGCCGCCCGGCCCAGCGACTGCAGGGTCACGGATGGGTTCTCGGGGTCAAGCAACCGATCAAGCTGGGCACGGCTGGTGCCCATGAGCTTGGCCAGTTCGGCTTTGGTGAGCTTTTTTTGTTTCATCGCCCCGGCGATTTGGTAGGCCAGTACCCGCTTGATCGCGACAGTTTCAGCCTGCACCAGCAGTCCTTGCTCGCGAAGAAATTCATCAAAATTCGATCCGACATGCCGCTTCTTCATAATTCACGCTCCTGTTCAATATCACAACACCCGTGGCGAGGAAATATAGTTGTTCGGCGGGTTACGGCGAAAATCGCCTAACATTCCGGCTCAGGGCGCAACAAAACCTGTTGCACCCCTTCGGCGGCGTGAACCTACGTCAAGTATGTTCACGACAATTTCGCCGGGAGCGAAATTGGACGCGCGTTAGCGTGCCCCGCTGGGGTGCGCGCCAGGGATGGCGCGCGTCAAAACCCCGCCTCACCCTGCATTAACCCCTCACGCCGCCAGCCTCAGCTCGGCGGCGATCACGTTCCAGGGAACGAATACCCGGTCGTCTTTGGCTTTTTCGATGAGACCAAGCTCCATTAGCCGGGAAACGTCGGTATGAATATTCTTGTAGTCGCGTCCGAGATGCTTGGCGAGCGCATAGATCGTCATCTTGCCTTCCGCGCGCAGCGCCTCGAGCAGGGCCCAGCGCGCCGGCGAGAGCTCCTTGAGCAACTGCGGCAGGCTCGAAAACGTTAGCCGATATTCCGGCGTGGCGCGAGCGCCGCGCTCGGCGCGCTTCCACACCGATTCAAAGCGGTCGAGCGATTCCTTGATTGTCCCGACACCTACGCTAAGTTTTTTCTTCCGACGCATCGTAACCTCCGAGTCTCATGACATCCTTCCAAAATTCCTCGCGCAACCGGCGCACGGACACGAAACGATAGGGTTGCTCTCGTCCGCCCACGTGCCGGTGATCGCCCTTTCCCGCTTCGTTGTCATAGCGCACCAGGCATTTTCCGCCACGCCCGTAATAGAGCCGATACTTGAGACCGTGCGGCCGGTCCGGTGTCGGGCGGGGCAGGCGCCAGACGGTAATCTCGACGATCGCGCCGTCCGGCATTTCCAGCTTCTCCTGCAACAGCAACGTCGCGCGCGCCGCCATATATGGCATTGTATGCCATAGGTGAGCTGCGGGCAAACCGGTTTCACAACGGGATGGCAACAGGCGCTTTGAAAGAATTTCCCATAAATTATAAAAGCTTCGGCGGCTCTGAAAGCCAACCTTCAAACCCCGATTAGCTGATTTTCCCCGGCACTGTTCGAAACATCTCTTCCCGTCCCCATTGGATTGGGACTATGGAAGACAGAACTTGAGCAGTCAGCGCGTTTTCTTCGACGCGCGGCCGCGGCTGGGAAGCAGTTCGAACAACCACTCGGCGACGATGTTGGCGCGGATGACGCGGATGGCGAGCGCCGTGGGCGAGATCGGCCGCACCAGCCGGGTCTCGCGCAGACGCGGCAGGAAGACCGACACCACCCCCGCGCGCGCGAGGCTTGAGAGCAACAGCGCCGCCCATAAGCCGCTGGTAAACACGATGATGTGACCGCCCCACGCTATTTGATGCGGCACGTGGGTGGCGAGGAAACCGCCGATCAAGGCGCCGGCGAAGATGGCGCCGTTCGACAGCGTCTGGTGCACGGCGCTGTAGGCGGCGCGCTTTTGCGGCGGCACGACATCATAGAGAAAATTCCCGGCGGCGAGGCTGAAACCGGCCCACACGAATCCGGCGATGATCTGGATCGCGAGAATCGCCCAGAACGTCGGAAACAGCACCCACAGTGCCGGCAGCGCCGGAAAGACGATGCACGTGATTTGCACGATGCGCAGATTGCCATAGATGTCGGAGAGCCGCCCCCACAGATTGAGCGCGAGGAACTGGATCAGCACGTAGAAGGCGCCGACGGCGGTGAACTCGAGATACGAGAACTTGAGATCGCGCAGCATGTAGAGCGTGAAGAACGGCGAGGCGATCGCGACCGCGAGATTCATCAAGGCCACGAACGTCGCGAAGCGCGCGAACTCCGAACCGCGCAGGCGGGAGAGCAAGCCGGCAAGCGGCGGCAGCGCGAGCGGTGCTAAGCGATGCAACGGCTCGTGCATGCGCATGAGCTGCTTGAGCGAATAGACCCGCGCCGCCAACGCCACCGCGAACACCAGCGCGAAGCCTATGGCGGCAACCGAACGCTGAGAGAAGAACTCAAGCGCAATGCCCGCGCAAGAAAGGCTGGCGAAGGTAAAGATACTCATGAGCCGGGTGCGCTTGCCGAAGAACCGGCCGCGACGGCGTTCGGGCACGAGATCGCTGATCAGGCTGCTCCACGGCGGTGAGGCGAACTGGCCGCCGATGTAATAGAGCGCCACCCACACGATGAGCAGCAGCACCGGGTGCTCGGTCGGCACGAACGCGAGCAGGATGATCGGCAACCACGTCAACGTCTGCAGCAGCACGCCACCGAAGATCAGCGATTTGCGCTGAATCGCGCGCCCCGCCACCCACGCCGAGGCGAGTTGCGACAATGAGCCCAAGAGCGAGGGCAGCGCGGCGAGCAGCGTCATCTGGGCGGTGGTCGCTTTGAGGAACACGGCGAAGGCTTGCAGATACGATTCCCCGGCACCGAACATCACCGACCAGGCGACGCCGTCGCGCACGGAATAGCGCAACGACCGCTCCACCTGCGGATCGCGTGAGTAGTGATGTTCCATCGACATCGCGGGGAAGGAATAACCGGTTACGTTAAGCAGAGTATAGAACCGGTTTCACGTCGCGGCGGAGTCGTGGCGTCCGCGGACGCGAAGCTGCTCGATGCCTAATCGCGCGTGGTGATTCGCGTGGTCGCGCGCGCGGGGCCGACGATCTTGGTACATGAACCTATTTCGCCGACTTACGCGGCATATCCTCGGTGAGCGGCCATCAAGCCGCTTTGCGCACGACGAATTCCGCCCGGATCTCGTCGAACGGTACACGAATACGCCGACCTGCTTTTTCGATCAGCCCGATTTCGACCAGCGCTTGAATGTCAGTGTGAACATTCTTGACGTCCCGGCCGAGCCCGCGCGCCAGAGCGCGGATCGACATCGGTTCCCGCCCTTGCAGCGTGCGCAGCACCTCCCAGCGCTTGCTGGTAAGGGTCTTGAGGAGCGTATCGAGGCTATCGAAACTGACAAATTCGCCCTGGGCGGCGCGTGTCTTCCACGCCCGCCGGAACCGGCCGAGTGATTTTCTGACGCTTGAGACTTCAATCGTGATCGTGCGCATGGTTCAACCTCCGAATCGCTTTACATCTCGCATGAAATCGGCCAGCAACTGATCGAGCGATACAAACCGGTAGGGTTCTTCCCGATCTCCGGCGTGCCGATGGTCGCCTTTGCCGCTTCGTTAGCTCCCTTTTTTGAGCCGTTCACGGAATGCGGCGGGCGTTTCGATGGCAAACCGGGTCTGGCCGGCGAGCACAAGCAGCGCCTGATCGCCCGTCACCAATACTTGCGCGCGGCCGATCTGGGCAAGGGTCAGGAATTTTTGATCCGCCGAATCGCGGCAGCGAGGCAGGCGACCTGGATTTGCCGACGAAGTATCCATACATAATCTCGGCATGCGGCAGATAACTGCCGAGCAGGGCCTCAATCTCATCCCGGGTCAATTTGAATTTTGGATAGCCCAGTACCCGTAACAACTCATCCGCGCAGGGTCGATCCACCAGCGGGGTGACAACCCCCTTCGTCCAGGCATCCCGGAGCCAAGCAACCCGCCCTTTTTCGAAAAAGGTGGCCGAAAGAACGATGTTGGTGTCGAGGACAACCCTCACCGCCTGCGCTTCCGGGCCCAGGCGATGGCATCGATTACGTCATCCTCGGCGATTCCGAGTTTCGCCAGTTTCTCGCGGGCGCGCGTGGCGCGATCGGGGCGCAACGGCTCCAGCACGATGTGGTCGTCTTCCGTGCGTACCTGAAAATACTCCACCCCCGGGAAAAGCTCGGCGATTTTCTTAGGGAGCGTGATCTGGTTTTTGACGGTCTTTTTGGCCAGCATGGCAAAGCGTTAAATAGTAAGGAAGTAAGGAAATATTATATCGAGGAATATCCGAGGGCAAGCCGCGTCTCTTTTCCCGCAGCGGGAGTTGTCGGGAGGACGCCTGATCCTTCGCCAGCGCCAGCGACTGCCGCAGCCCGTCACCGTTTGCGGCGGTACGAGTGTTCCCGCAGTAGCGACGCCAGCCCCGGGCGATCCAGCTTGCCGATCGCCACACGTAGCGTCCACTCAAAAAGCTGCTCGACCGTGAGCGTTGGCTCGATGCGGTTCAGCACCAGAAAAGTGAGCATGCAGTCCGCCGCCGTGCGCTTGTTGCCGTCCAGGAACGGATGGTTCCTGGCGAGCGAGAAACAGTATTGCGCCGCCGTTTCGTGGATATTCTTGGTATTGGCGTATGTTTGCCGCGCCTGGCCGAGCGCCGATTCGAGCAATTCCTGATTCCGCAGGCCGTGCGCGCCGCCGAAGGTGCTGATTTGGTCGTGGTGAATCGCGATGACCGCTTCCAGACCCAGGAATTTCGGCATCGATCAGGCGTCGGCCAGCTTCTGAAAGGCGGCGCGGTACTTCTGGAGCACCTTGTCGTGCGCCTTGATCACGGCTTCGAGCTCGGGCGTCACGGGCGTGAGCACGAGCCGGCCGTTCTCTTTCGTTACCTCGAATTTGTTGCCTGACTTGAGGTGGAGTTCCTGCACCAGCTCCGACGGAATCGTCGTTACGTAGCTGGAACCGACCTTGCGCAGCGAAACCTTGCTCATGGGACACCTGTATATATCTATATATATACAGCAGAATAAGCCCAATTATCCGATCTGTCAAAAGCACGGATTTTATGGATCGGCGAGGTCGTGGGGAACATATCCGTGGTGAGCCTCGATGGAAGTGCGCACCAGCTGACCCCGGTTGGCGTAGTTGCTATTGGAACGCAGCGCGTCGACACCGCCCATAAGCCGCTCGTAAACATAATCACGTGATCGTCCCACTGAAAAGGTAGACCCGTTGGCGCCGGTGCCCGTCTAGGCACCGTAGGTTTTTTCGATTTCTGCTCGATACAACGCGATTAAACTATCCCTATCCACTCCACCCCAGATCAGCCAATGAACCAGCTCATCGATGATCTCGAGCGCACCGTCGCTCAGCTTAAACTCGGATAGTTTGTACGAAGTGTCCTGCGCGCTGATCGGCTGAAGCTGATCCAGGCGCAGGATCGATTCATCCGGCCCGGCGGTAATCGGCAGGCGATCCCAAACGAATTGCGGATATTCACAATGCCGAACGCGCTCGACGAACTCGGGGCTGTAGCCCGCACGCCGACTATCTTTGTCCACGCCATAATAGGGCGCAACCAATACCGTGGGCGCGGTGGAATTCTTCGGCGTTCCCTCGGTCAGCGCTCGGTCGACCGCTGGATTATGGGAACCAATGACCAAACAGGGCCTCATCTTGGCCCGATAGGCTGCCCAAACCTCACCGCCTGACTGCGGCATGGCGGCGACGGGCAGATCTTTTTTCTTGAGTGGCTGATTGGCGCTGAGGGGGGCAACTCGAAGGGTTGCGCTGTCATGCCGGTTTGCGTCCGTTCGCCCTACCGGCTCAAAAGCATAGGGAACCTGATCCACGTGGGGCATGAAAGCGAAGATCAACGCCCCCCGACAAAGTTTTCGCTCTGGGTTCTTGGTCCACCAATTGGCGGATCCAATGATCGACTGTACGCAATCGTCAGGAAACATCGCCACCCTTCCTGGTAGCAGATTTCCATACTTCGTCCGAAAACTCGGCCGCTTTTTTGCCCGGTGTTAACGGCTGGCCAGCGAGATCGTCCAGCCAGGCGATACCTGCTTGGTAAATTTCGTCGTACCGGGGATGCTGTACCGGGTGGACCAGCCGAAGCTCTTTCGGTTTCCGGGTTTTATGCTGCTCTGTTAGTGCCCGCATGCGTTCATTTAATTTTTTCTTTTTCTTCTCGGAGAGGTTGTCCCTTCTCAAGGGTCGCGGTTCAGACTCGGCACTCGACGCCGCTTCTACGGCCAAGGAAAAGTCCAGGTGTTCATTCGGTGCGGCTGACAGCATCGGCTTGGTGCTGTAGACGTGATCCAGCAGACTGGGGGTATCCTTGCCAAACCGGTGAACATAACGCTTCAAGTGCATGGTGATATCGGTTGGAAGTTTCCATTCCCGTTCCTGTAATAATCGTTCGTCGCGCAAAGACCAGCGAATGCCATCGTCCTTATCCTCGTGGTTGCTGGGGACAGTTTTTTTGTCGGAGTTAATCGCCAGTAGCGCCGGTTCGATACGTTCGTGCACCGCCTGGGACCAAGGGCCGAAGCTCTGGAACTGCCAGTCGATGCCGGTGAAGGTTTTTCCTGCGTTGCTCCGTGCATAGGCAAGATCGGCCAAATAGACATACTTAATAAGGTGAATCGGGCCGAGTTCCCGGTCGATGTGCTTGTCTTCCTCCCCGGCGACCAGCAGGACGTACTGAAGGAGTAGATCGACGTGGTTGGGATCTAATGGCATCGCTGGGTACGGAGACTTCGAGTGGCCGACTTATTAGACAAGGCGTCAAAAGTATATCAGGCGACCTCCATGCCGCCTATTCGGTGCCGAAAGAATTGGGAATAAGACCGGGCGCTTTCGCCTGACGATGGGCGGGCGGTCCGTGATTCTCGCGGCGGTGCGCTGCGGCTGAGCGCGGCAATTTCGCATCGCTATTATAATAAACACCTATTTAAGACCCGTTCGATTTACCGCAACCGGTTTCAGACGGGAACTCACGACTCTGCGAACGCCGGGGTCGTGTATTCCGCTCCGTATCTGTACTTGAAAAGCCAATGATGCAGCTCGTAATATCGCTTCTCCTTCTCCCGACCCTGTGTCCATGACGATCGAGCACTGGAATCCGGTTAGGCCTCGGCTTTTTGCTACTCGAGCGGAATACGGCTTTTGTTCTTTGCCAGCCATGCCTCAAAGGTCAGCAGCGCGGGATTGAGATTGCGCGCAACGTCTAGGTTTCGCGCGCCGCAATAAACCTGCTCGAAGTCGCGCTTGAACTGGAACATGTTCCCGAGGTCCTCGGCGCCCGGGAAGCCGAAGCCGCGGTATGCCTCCGGGGAAACGTCGTGGTAGCGCACTTCCTTGCCGAGAGCTTGTGTAAGTGCGGCAGCCATTTGCGCGCCGGTCAGGTGCCCGCCGGCTACGCTGACAGTCTTGCCGATGAACTCGCGGCCCTTCTTGAATATGCCGTAAGCGCATCTGCCGATGTCTTCCGCGGCAATGCCCGGCAGCTTCTTGTCACCCATCGGAAATGTAATGGCGAGCTTGCCGTCGGGGCCTTTCTTGGGACCCATGCCAAAGTGGATCAGGTTGTCCCAGTAGAAGGACGTTTGCAGGAACGTCGTCGGGACACCAAGAGATGTGAACAGCTTGTTCGACTCACCCTTGGCATCGAAGTGCGGGACTTTGTACTTGCCCATCAAAGTTGGCATTCGGTTGTCGGAGAGCGGCACCCATTTGCGCGTATCCTCGAGCGTAGACCAGATGACGTGCTGGATGCCGGCTGCCTTGGCGGCCTTGGCCATGTTCTGGATCTGCGCAATCTCCTTCTCGGGCGAAAAGTGCTCCCAGAAGAATGTGACGCAGTAGGCACCGTGGGCGCCCGCAAACGCCTTACTGAGGCTTGCCTCGTCGTCCACGTTGGCGGCGACGAGCTCGGCGCCGAGGCGCGCCAGCTCTTTCGCTTTGTCAGACTTGATGTCCCGAGTGATTGCGCGAGCGGTGAAGCCGCCGCTGGGGTCGTTCAAGATCGCGCGGATCACGCCGCTGCCTTGGGCCCCGGTGGCACCGACCACCGCGATGATTTTCTTGTCAGCCATGACAACACTCCTTAATTTCGCTGGTTAAAGCGACATAAGCGCAGCCGGCGCTACACAAGCGGGTGAGTCCCCGCCTTCAAACACTGGGTTGCTAATGCCAGCTTGAAGGCGGGTAGATCCAAGTTATCGGTTAACCGTGCCGGCTAATCGTCGTCGTGGTCGTCCGATTCCGGAATCTTCATCCGGGAAACCGTGTAGCGGGTCACGTCCGCTTCGGGCTCGTCGCCGCCGGTCAAGGGCAGCGCCAGGTTGGTCACGAAAATCTCTTTTTTCACAATCACGAGGCTGGCCGGGAACAGCAGGCCCTTGGGCGATCCGTCTTGGCGGATTCCCTGAAAGTCGCCGAGCTTCACGATCACCCTGCCGGTACTGTTGAGCGCTACCACCTCATCGCCCTGGTTTGCCGCCACCCACAGCCGACCCTGCGAATCCATGGCCACGCCGTCGGCGCCGTTGATGCTTTCGGCAAACGGTATTTCCGAAACCATCAGGGTTACGAGATCGAGCGTCAAAATACGGTCATCGCCGGTATTGGCGATGAACAGCGTGCTTTCGTCGGCATTCAGGGCGAGGCCGTTGGCACCGAACGGCGGAAAACCCGCGGTCGCCAGCAGGCCGTCGTGCTTGACCGTCGTCATGGTGCAGGGTGTGGCACAGCCATTCACGTTATCAATCCGGAAGATGGCCCCTTGAAACGAATCGGAGACGTACAGGTTCCCGGAACTGTCGAGAACCATGGCGTTGGGAACGCGGGCGTTGTCGCCGAAGGTGATCGTATCAACGCTGCCGTCCGGATTGTTCACAATGCGCGCATCAGGTGCGTCGACTACCGAAATATTGGCTACGTTCACAATGGGCGTCGCGGCGTTGAAATTCGAGGCGATGCGCTGAACCCTGGAGCCAGTGCCGGAGAAGTCACCGACGTTGGCGATGTAGACCTGCCCGTTCGCACTGTCGAATGCCAGTCCGAGCAACGGATCGGTGCCAAAGTCGCGCGCGGCAACGAGATGACCTTGCCGGTTGAAGCGCAGCAGCTTGTTGTTCGGGTTAGGGTTCGTTGGTGATGGTGCATCGAAGGTGGCGACGTAAATATCACCGTTCGCTGGATTGGCGGTGATCCCTTCGGGGAAACGCGTGTCCAGCGGGAGCGTGGCGAAATTCACGGCCGCGTTCCGCTTGACAATCAGGTCCGGATCCGCCGTCGCGGCTCCCGCAAGCAACAGGGAGCATGTAAAGATGACGATTGCCTTTGCCAGATATTTCATTGTCTCCTCCTACCCTCCAGGTTATTGTTCGCCCGTTTTCCGCCCCGTCGCCGTAAAAACGACGCGGCGACAGGACCGGCGCAGTATAACCCCGCCCCGGGGAGGCAAGGTAGCAGGTCGTATCGCGCGATACGGAATTCGCCGGGCAAGAGGCGCCGCAGCCGGGCGCGGATACACCGCGGCGCTGTTATAATGACACCCTATGAAAACCCGATCGATTTACCGCATCCGGTTTCACAACCAGGGCGATGTCTACGAGCTCTACGCGCGCAAGGTCAGCCAGAGCGCGCTCTATGCCTTCGTCGAGGTGGAAGACATCCTGTTCGGCGAGCGCTCGCGCGTGGTGGTGGACCCCACCGAGGAGCGGTTAAAGACCGAGTTCGCCGGGGTCAAGCGCGTCTCCATCCCGGTGGGGTCGGTGGTGCGCATCGACGAGGTGGAGAAAGAAGGCGTCGCCAAAATACTGCCGGGCGACGGCGAGACCGCCAAGGTGAAACTCTTCCCGCTGCCCGCGACCCCGCCCGGGCGCAAGCCCTAGAGCCAGGTGCCGGTTGGGCCGGCGCTTCGTTTTGCGGGGAAGTGAATACGAAACAACGCGCGGCTACTCCTCGCCGCCTCCCAGCGACTTGTAGAGGCTCACGCGGGCGCTCTGCAACTGGCGGCGGGAACTCACCAAAGACTGTTCCGCGCTGAAGGTCTCCCGGCTCGCGTCCAGCACTTCCAGGTAATTGGCGATGCCGGCCTGCTCGCGGGCCTTAACCCGATCGAAGCGCGCCAATTGCGCGCGCAGGTTGGCCTCCAGCGCCGCCACTTGTTCGCCGATGGTGCTCCCGGCGGCCAGCGAATCCACCACTTCGCGAAAAGCCTGTTGCACGGTTTTTTCGTAGTTGGCCACGGCTTGGACTTTCCGCGCTTCGGCCACGTCCACGTTGGCACGGGTGCGGCCCGCATCGAACAGCGGCAGCGTCAGCACCGGATTGAACAGCCAGGCTTTGCTGCCGGATTCGAACAGGCCGGACAGTTCCCGGCTGGCGGTCCCGAAGTTGGCGGTGAGCGCGATGCGTGGAAAAAAGGCCGCGCGGGCCGCGCCCACGTTGGCGTTGGCGGCGAGCAGCTGCTGCTCGGCGGCGCGCACGTCCGGGCGGCGCAGCAGCACCTCGGACGGAAGGCCCGGCGCCAGCTCGGCCAGCAAAGGTTGGTTGGCAAGGTTCGTCGGAGCGGGCAAGGCCACCGCCATGCCCGTCAGCAGGCGCAGGGCGTTATCCGTCTGGAGTCGCTGGCGCTTCAAGTCGGCCCATTGGGCGCGCAGCGATTCCGCGAAACTCTCGGCGGCGAGCACGTCAAGATCGGTCGACAGCCCGGCTTCCTGCCGCTTGCGGGTAATGTCGAGACCCTCCACCCGCGTCTTTAAGGTTTGCGCCACGAGGCGCTCGCGCTCGGAAAGTTCCGTGAGCTGGAGCCAGGTGTTGGCGACATCGCTGATGAGACCGATGCGAAAACTTTTCGCCGCTTCGTCCGTCGCCAGATACTGCGCCCGGGCGGATGCGCTCAGCGCCGCCACCCGGCCCCAAAAATCCAACTCGAAAGCGGTGAGACCCAGGCCCACGTCATAGCGGTTGAAGACCAGCGTTTGGTTTGCCCCCGAGATGTTCGCGAGCGTGCGCGAGCGGTTGCCGGAGGCTTGCGCCTCCAGCGTGGGGAAGCGATCGGCCCGGGCGATGCCCGCCAGGGCGCGGGCTTCCTCGACCCGCGCGAGCGCGATCCTGAGGTCCCGGTTGTGATCGAGCGCCGCCTCGATCAGCACATGAAACGCGGGGTCCGGAAAATATTCACGCCAGGAAGCCAAGGGGCCCGCGGCGGTCGCGGTCACGCCGGCGAAATGTTCCGGCACCGGCGCCGCCGGACGCTCGTAGACGGGGATGAAAGAACAACCGGCCAGCAACGCCAGGACGGCGGCCCCGAGCGGTTGCCGCGTCATTTTTCCCGGCGCCAGGCTTAAAAAAATTTTTCGTTCAGTCATGTTTCGTTTCCTTCCGATGCTTGGCGGGAAAGAACTTGCGCACCACCACGAAAAACACCGGCACCAGAAAAATCGCGAGCAGCGTGGCCGCGATCATGCCACCGACCACGCCCGTGCCCACGGCGCGGCGGCTCGCCGCCCCCGCGCCGGTGGAAATGGCTAGCGGCGTCACGCCCATGATGAAGGCAAAACTGGTCATGAGGATGGGCCGTAACCGCAAGCGGCACGCCTCCAGCGTCGCGTCCACGAGCTCCATGCCTTCATTGTGCAGCTTGCGGGCGAATTCGATGATGAGAATCGCGTTCTTGGCGGAGAGTCCGATGATGGCAATGAGCCCGACCTTGAAGAACACGTCGTTGGGCAGCCCGCGAAGGTCCACCGCCAGCACCGCGCCGAGAACGCCGAGCGGCACCACCAGAATCACGGCGAACGGAATCGACCAGCTTTCATACAGCGCCGCGAGCGCCAGGAACACCACGAGCAGCGACAGCGCGAACAGGATCGGCGCCTGGGCGCCGGCGAGCCGCTCTTCGAAAGAAGTGCCGGACCATTCGAAGCCGAAACCGGGCGGCAGCTTCTGCGCGACTTCTTCCATGGCCTGCATCGCCTCGCCCGTGGAATAACCGGGCGCGGGAGTGCCGGCGATCTTCATGGAGGAGTTACCATCATAGCGATCGAGCTTGGGCAGTCCGACAATCCATTCCGGTTTCGCGATTTCGCCCAGGAGCACCATCTCGCCCAGGCGATTCCGCACCGGGAGTTTCAGCAGATCACTGGGCGTCCTGCGCAAATCCGATTCCGCCTGCATTTGCACCCGGAGGATGCGCCCGGCGCGGACAAAATCGTTCACGTACGCCACGCCGATGGCGGACGAAAGCGTGTCGTTGAGACTGGCGATGTCGACTTGCAGTGCCTGCGTCTTCTGCCGATCGATTTCCAGGAACACCTGCGGTCCGGGCTCCTGGCCTTCCGGCCGCACGCCGGCGAGCCGCCGGTCCTGCGAGGCCAGGCCGAGCACTAGATTGCGCACATTGATCAGCGCATCGCGGCCTTGGCCGGAACGGTCCAGCAACCGGAAATCGAATCCACCGACCGCGCCCAACTCGGGGATGGGCGGAGGATTCACCGCGAAGATGATCGCCTCCTTGATGAGCACGAAGGTTCCCATCGCCCGGCCGATCACGCCCTGCGCCGAGTGTTCATACCCCTTGCGCTCATTCCAGTCCTTGAGCCGGGTGAACGTAATCGCCGCATTCTGCCCCCGGCCGAAAAAAGAAAAGCCCACCACGCCGATGACCCTCTCCACTTCCGGCTGTTTCAGGTAGTACTGCTCAACCTGCGAGAGCACCTCCACCGTGCGCTCCTGGGTCGCGCCGGCGGGCAGTTGCACCAGCGTAATGAAATAGCCCTGGTCCTCGTCCGGCAGGAAGCTGCCGGGAATCAAAGTGAACAGCCAACCGGTGGCGGCGACGATGACGAGATAGATCGCCACCCAGCGGCCGGTGCGGGCCAGGATGCGCGCCGTGAGTCCGCGATAGCCGGAAACGACGCGACCGAAAAAAATATTGAACCGGCGCTTTTCGTCCTTTTCGGCTTCGCCCGGTTTGAGCAGCGTCGCGCACATGGCGGGCGTGAGCGACAACGCCAGCAACGCCGAGAACGCCATGGTGAAGATCAAGGTCGCGGCGAACTGGCGGTAGATCGCGCCCACGGAACCGCCGAAGAACAACATCGGCATGAACACGGCGGAGAGCACGATGGAAATGCCGAGGATCGCGCCGATGATCTGGTCCATCGCCTTGAGCGTGGCCGCCAGCGGCGGCAGACGCTCCTCGCGCATGATGCGCTCCACGTTTTCCACCACCACGATGGCATCGTCCACCAGGACGCCGATCGCCAGCACCATGGCGAACAGCGTCAGCACGTTGATGGAAAAGCCGAAGGCATAAAGTCCCGCGGAAGCGCCGGCCAGCGCCACCGGCACCACCACCGCGGGGATCAGCGTGGTGCGCCAATGCCCGAGGAACACATACATCACGACGAACACCAGCACCATGGCGATGCCCAGGGTAAGCAACACCTCGAAGATGGAGATCTCCACGAAGCGCGAGCTGTCGTAGGGCACGGCCCAGTCGATTCCCGGGGGGAAGAAGCGCGCGAGCTCGGTCATGCGCGCCTTCACTGACTTCGCCACCTCGAGCGCATTGGCGCCGGGCGCGACGCGAATGGCGACCGCGGCGATGGGGCTGCCGTCCATGCGGGCGTAGCGGTCATAACTTTCGCCACCGAGTTCCACGCGCGCCACGTCTTTCACCTTCACCGTGGCCCCGCTGGGAAGCTGCCGTATTACCACGTTGCCGAATTCTTCGGCCGTGGAAAGCCGGCCGCGCGTGACGATGACGGCGTTCACCTCGGCTCCGGGAGCGCTCGGTGCCTGGTTGAGCTCGCCGGTGGCGAGCTGCACGCTCTGGGCCTGCAGGGCGTTCTTCACGTCGGCAGTGGTCAGGCCATAGGCGATGAGTTGCTCCGTCTTGAGCCAGATGCGCATGGAATATTCGGTGCCGAACAGGATGGCCTCACCCACCCCGGGCACGCGGCGCAGCGGCTCAAGCACGTTGGCGGCCGTGAAGCTGCCGAGGTCGATGAAGCTGAGATTGTGATCCTTGGAGTGGATGGCGACGAACAAGAGATAGTTGCGCGTCGGCTTGGTCACCGGCACCCCGAGTCGCCGCACTTCCTCCGGGAGTCGTGCCTCGACGCGCTTGTACCGGTTCTGGGCTTCCACGGAGGCGATATCGATGTTGGTGCCCGGCTCGAAGGTGAGCGTCAGCGAACCCGTGCCCAGTTCGGAAGCCGCTTCCATGTAAAGCAGACGCTCGATGCCGTTCATCTCCTGCTCGATCAGCTTGATGACCGTGTCTTCGATCACCTGCGCGGCGGCGCCGGGATAGTTAACGTTGAAAGAGACCTGGGGCGGAGCCACCGAAGGATATTGCGACACCGGCAGATGCTTGATCGCGATACCGCCCACGAGCAGGATCAGGATGGCGATGACCCAGGCGAAGATCGGCCGGTGGATGAAGAAGCGGGCCATGTCAGCTGGTCGGTTTCAGCGGCACCGGTTTCACCACCGCGCCCGGCTGGACCTTCTGCACGCCGTTCACGATCAGGGTCTCGTCGCCCAGGAGGCCGTCTTCGATGACGAAGTCCGTGCCCGCCATGGCTCCGACTTTCACCGGGCGCGACACGACTTTGTTCTCCGGCCCCACCAGCAGGACGTATTGGCCCTCGGACCCGGAAAGCACCGCCCGCTGGGGCACGGCGATTACGCCTTCCGCCACGCCCTGCGGCAACTTCACGCGCACAAACGTCCCGGGAAACAACAACCGTTCGGGATTGGGAAACTCCGCTTTCAGCGTGACCGAGCCGGTGGTGGGGTCCACGCTCATGTCGCTGAAAATGAGCCGGCCTTTCCTGGGATAGGGCTGTCCGTCATCCATAATAAGTTCGACGACCCGGCTTCCCGCCGCTTTCAGCGACCCATCGGCGAGCGCGGTCTTGAGGCGCAACACTTCGGCATTGGGCTGGGTGAAGAGCACCTGCGCCGGGTCGAGCTGCTCGATAACCGCCAGCAGCGTCGCCTCTCCCCGGCCCACCAGGGCGCCTTCGGTCACGAGCGCGCGGCCGATACGGCCGGAGATGGACGCGGGCACGGTGGTGTTTTCCAGATCCTGCCGCGCGCGCGAAAGCTGGGCCTCGGCCTGTCTGAGCGCGGCGCGCGCCAGATCCACTTCCTGCTGGCTCACCGCCTTGATCGGCAGCAGCGACTCCACGCGCGAGAAATTGAGTTTTTTTACCTCGACGTCGGCTTCCGCCGCCTGCGCGGCGGTACGGTAGGTGCGGTCGTCCAGCTGGAACAACGGCTGGCCCTCGCGCACGTCGCTGCCTTCCTTGAACAGACGCTTTTCCACGATACCTTCGATGCGCGCCCGCACCTGCGCCGTGCGCACGGCGATCACTCTTCCCGGCAGTTCCCGGGTGAGTGTCGCGGCGCTGCGGCCCACCTGCATGACGTCGACTTCCGGCGGCGGCATGGCGCCGGGTCCGGGACCCGCGGGGCCGCTCTTGTCATTCGGACTGCAGGCGGCGAGCAGGGTTAGAAATAAAACCAGGGAGAGGCCGCCCGACCTTAAATAGTCGCGATTTGTGTCTCTGAACCGGGCGGTCTCTTCCCTCTTCCGGCCCTGCGGGCCACCTTCTCCCGCCAGCGGGAGAAGGAAAGTGGGTGCGGCCTTCGGCCGGTTCATGGGTAGGCGTTTCATGGCATGTCCTTTTCGGGAGCAAAGGCGCGCAGGAAGCAATCCACCACCTGCGCCGTTTTCGTGGGCTTGAGCAAATCCGTTTGCAGGTTCATGAGGCCCCGCAGGCGGTCGAAATCCGCCAGCATGGCCGTCAGCATCTCAGCGGCGAAATCGGGGTCATCCCGTTTCAGCCGCCCTTGTTCCATGGCCCGCGCGAGATACTCGGCGAGGCGCTTGCGCGTCGTCTGCGGCCCCTGGCGGAAGAATTGCTTCGCCAGCGCCGGAAAACGCGGCGCTTCCGCCGTCAGCGTGCGGAAGATCGCGATGCCCTCGGCGCTCAGAATCTTTGCCCGGTAGGCTTCGCTGAAAGCCAACAGCGTAGCGCGCGTAGCGCCGTCTCCATCCAGGGTTATCAGTACCGACTGGATGGCATGGCGCACCGCTTCGGCAAATAGGGCGTCCTTGCTGGGAAAGTGGTTGTACACCGTCTGCCGCGCCACGTGCGCACGGGCGGCGATGCGGTCGATGCTCACTTGATAACCTTCTTCGCGGAAGGCATCGCAAGCAGCTTCCAACAGACGCTGGCGAGTGTCTGGGGGTAACTCAACGACGGTGGACATAGCGGGCTAAGCGGAATTTCGCCTGGTTAGCTGGTTAGACTGTATAGTCTACTTGGCAGGCGCGCCACACACAAGATCAACATGGAACCGGATTGCCAATCCCGTATCCGGCTTGCGTGAATCGAGAATTTAGAGCTCCGCAGTCTCCGCAAGTTTATACCGCGTGGCCATCGTCTTGCTGCGGTACCAACAGTCGCTTGTCCGCCGCTTCGTGGAAATCTTTTGAGCCTGGAACCGGATCAGGATCGGAAGTTCATCCCGGCATCACGGCCGCGGGTGGCGCTGAAAAAATTCCCAGATCACATCCGTGGCGTCAATCGCATCGGAGGGTTTTCCGATGATGCGCTCCGGCAGATGGCTCATGCCGCCCGGCCAGAAATGCCCCATTCCGGCGACGGTATAAACAACCACTTCGGCATTTTCTTTTCCGGCGGCGTAGGCGATGCCACGGACGCCGTCTCGATCGTAAATCACTTTGGGCTCCGCCGTGCAACCAAGCAGCTGCACCCACTTGTCGATGGACGCTTGCACCGGCGGTTTCCGGCCGGCGGGGGTATCGCCGAATTTGATCTCGCCGCCGTCGATGGGGTTGAGCGGGTCCTGCGTGCCGGTGATATAAAGGAGTGACACCGGACGGGCGAGCACGGGATCATCGAGCCAGTCGCTGCCCGCAACGGGCGCGATGGCGGCGAGACGTGTGGCCAGTTCGCGCCCGGCGCGAAACGTCATCGAGGCGCCGTTGGAAAATCCGGTGGCGTAGATGCGGCGCGGGTCCACGCGCAGCCGGGTGCCCAAGTCATCCAGCAGGGCATGAATGAAACCGCTGTCGTCGATGTGCTTTTGCGCAGCGGGCACGATTGAACGCCGCGCGCCTTCGTCCCAGCGTTGGGGATTCGTCGCGAAGCTCGCGCGGCGCGCGGGATCGCGCGGCAAACCTTCCGGGTACGCCACAAGGAAGTTTTCCTTGTCGGCCTTGGCGGACCAGCCGGTCTCTTGCATCGCGCCGCGCGCCTTGCCGCCACCGCCGTGCAACATGATGACGACCGGCAGCGGGATTTCGCCATCGTAGCCCGGCGGCACGTGCACGATGTAATGACGCGTGAAGCCGTTATGGGTCAGGTCAAACTTGTGGTCGCCGAGGTGCATGGTCGAGGGTGAGGTGGACATCGCCTGGGCGATGATACCGATCAGGCGCCCGTACAGGAAAGCCGCACCGGAGAAGAACGCCCGTCAGATATTAATAATAAGCAGGATCAGCATGACCGCGGGCCCCAGCGACACTTCCCCGGTTTATTTCTTTCCTGCCTTGCTGGCTTGCGCCGCCGCCCGGAAGCGCTCGATGCCGCCCCGGTGCTCCAGATACTCGGCTCTCCCCGTTGCGATCTCGGCGTCGTAGGCGGCCAGGAAAGACTTGTAGGAGCGCGCGGCACCGTCTTTGTTCCCGCTGTGTTCGGCGATTTGGTGCTCCAGCATGCTACCCAAGAGATGCTTTGGGACGGACTGGCGCAGCTGATCGAGTTGCAAGCGAGCGCTTTTGATATCGCCCGCCGTCAAATGAATCAACGCCACATGATAGCGGGCGTCGTTGTCCAAGGTTCCCAGACTGGCATAGGCTTGAAGGGCCATCGGCGCGAACCGTCGTGCTTCCTCGGAATCCCCGTTCTCGGTGGCGGCCATGATCCGGTTGAACAACCGATCCGCCGCCTCTCGCGGTGACATGCCGGCAAGGTCCAGCGGCTGGCCTGGCGCGGGAACATTAGAAGACATGGGTGGTGAAAACCTTGCCGTTGCCGTCGCACCATCGCCCCGATCGAACAAGGTCACTACCGCAACGACCAGGGCGACCGCCGCGAGGACGAGCGCGGCCCACGGCACGATCGCTCGCGCGTTCCCTTGTTCGGATTCCATCCGGGCCGCGAGGGATGCGCCGCACTCGGGGCACGCGCGCGCGCCGGGTTTAACCTTGGCGCCGCAGGACGGGCAGGTCGAGGCGATGGCCGTTCCGCAGTGACTGCAGAACCTGCCCGCGGCGGGCTTGCCGCAGCCGGGACATGGGACGGGCTTGGCATTCATCGCCACACCTTATCACGGGATGACGAGCGGTGACGACACGCGACGGGATAGATGCACGCGAACCCGATTATCTTCATGAAGGCCGCGAGCAGCAAGTAGCACCCGGGGTTCGTGTCGCGGTTCGCCGTCCGGCCGCGCATACCGCGCGTACGTCGATTGCACCGCGTTACCAACAGTCGCTCGATTCCCTCCGCGCTTCCCACTTGTCGGTCTGCCGCTTACATGCATCCAGCAACAATGGAAGTACCTCGAATGTCCGCCATGCTTAAGCGTGCGGGAGGGTGCGACTGCTAAGGACTGGCTGCCAGCACAGTCGCTTCGAGGGAAGTAACCATGGATTGGAAGTCGAAGGCCTCACCGCTTCACGCCGTGTCCTTACGGTGTGACTCCTGGTCTTTATCGCCGGCGGTACGCACCGCGCAAATCGAACCGCGTTCCCCGCGGCGGCAATCCGTAAACCGAATCGCTTGCGGCTCGCTGGTCATCACCATGGCGCTGCTCGTCGGCTGCAGCGAAAGCATGATCCGTGGCGGGAGTTTATTCGCCGGGAGCAATTTGAGCGGCGGCAGTAGTATTAGCGTGCCACCGCAGGATCCGATCGCGCCGCCTCAGGAACCCAGCCCGCCGCCGCAGGAACCCGTCGTTACGCCTGAGGATCCTGTTGTCCCACCGCAGGAACCTATCGTCCTGCCTCAAGACCCGATCGCTACGCCTGAGGAACCTACCGCGCCATCTCCGGAACCTACCTCGCCGTCTCCGGAACCTACAGTCATTGAGTGCGGCAGCGGACTGGCCGCGCAAGACTTGGCGGGCCAGTGCCGCGCCGTACCACCCACGCCGGGCGCACTCGAAGCGGTCGCTGGAACCAGCGCGGCGGGGATATCGGTCGCCTCGCTCACCGTATCGCAGACGGCCTCGCACGTGCTGCAGGTCGGCTGGCAACCGTTCGGCGATAACGCTTCGGGTTACCTGGTGTACTACGGCACAACCGCCGATACCGCCAACGCCTTGGTCTCCGACTTGCCGACGAACTCCGGTCTCATTAATCCTGCCGCCCCGAGCGTGACCTACGATTCGGTGCGCGATCTCGGTCTGTACGTCGGCGATACCGTCTGCTTCCGCATCCACGCTTACAATTCCGCGCGCACGGTTATCGCCGAAGCTTTCCTCGGCTGTTCAGCGATTTAGGTTATTTAGGGTCTGCTTTCCCCGCGCGAGAACCCTCGCATTTCGCCCATCTCACCGTGTCCGGATAAAAACATTGTAATATGGCGCTTCATCGATCGGGAGGCGTCATGGACTACAAGTGGCTGGGCAGAACGGGAGTGAAGGTGTCATCGCTGTGTTTCGGCACCATGTCTTTCGGCGGCGATGCCGACGAAGCGGAGAGCACGAAAATGTACCGCGCCGTCCGGGAACTGGGCATCAACTTTTTCGACTGCGCCGACGCCTACAGCAAAGGCCGCGCCGAGGAAATCCTGGGACGGCTGATGAAAAACGAACGCGACGCGCTGGTGATCGCCTCCAAGTGCTTTTTGCCCATGGTTGAGGACATCAACGCCCGGGGCGCGAACCGGCGCTATATCGCCCGCGCCGTGGAGGCCAGCCTCAAGCGGCTGGGCACCGACCGCCTGGACGTGTATTTCCTGCACCGCTGGGACCCGATGACGCCGCTCGAGGAAACATTGCGCGCGCTGGAGAAACTCGTCAGTGACGGGAAGGTGCTGTACCTGGGGGCCAGCAACTACGCCGCCTGGCAGATTGCCAAGGGCCTCGGCATCGCCGCGAAAAACGGTTGGCCGCGTTTCGACGTGATCGAACCCATGTACAACCTGGTGAAACGCCAGGCGGAGGCCGAGATTCTGCCGCTCGCGCGCGCGGAAGAACTCGGCGTCATCACCTACAGCCCGGTGGGCGGCGGCCTGTTAAGCGGCAAATACGGTTCCAACCGCAAGCCCGACAAAGGCAGGATTATCAGCAATCCCGAGTACGCATCCCGCTACCGTGAAGCGTGGATGATCGAAACCGCCGCCGCGTTCACCGAGCTGGCGCAGGCCAAAGGCGTGCACCCCGTGAGCCTGGCGGTCGCCTGGGTGGCGGCGCACCCGGACGTCACCTGCCCCATCGTCGGAGCGCGCAGTCTGGAGCAGTTGCAACCATCGCTGGATTCCCTGCAGGTGAACATGACACCGGAACTGCGCGCGGAGATCAGCGCGCTGTCGCGCACCCCGCCGCCGGCCACCGACCGGCTTGAGGAACAGCAATAAGCGGAATATCGCTTTAACACGGCATGCGCACCGGTTGATTTCAATCGCTGCGCATTACCCTCCACAAGGGCTGAAGACTTTAAAGCCTCAACCACCCTCGCTTGACGAGGTAACAACCCGCGATACCAACGAGGAAGGCCACGCCGATATTCCACATCGCGAACGCGGCCGTCACGAGCGTTACGAACCGCTCCCCCTTGTCCTTGCTGAACTCGCAAGACCCCAGCGCCAGCTGGGCACCGGTGAGAAAAAGAATAACCCCTAAGATCGCGGCGGGGAAAAGGCGAAAGAGTGCGTCAATGGAACCGCTGAAGAATACTGCGAGCACAAGCAGCAATGTGCCGACAATGATCAGCGCGCCGCCGGTTCTCGCGCCGAATGCGACATGCCCGGCCATGCCGCCCGCGCCGTGGCACATCGGCACCCCGCCCACGGCGGCGCCCGCGATGTTCATGAGACCCGTAGAGGTGGCCACGCCCTTGTCCGTCACCGGGCGATCGGGAAATAGCCGATTGTTCTCATCGCGTATTGCAATGACGGCGTTGCCCAGCGTGAGCGGAAGCTGGGGTAATGCAAGAAATACCAGGCCGATGAGCAGGTCGTTCCATGTCAGTTCCAGCAGGACGAACCGGGGGGCGCGCACTTCAACCGACGCTGCCGTCAGCGCTTGGACCGCATCGGGATTCAAGATCATGCCGCAGATTGCGCCGAACAGAAGCAGCAGGAACATGGCCGGGACACGGCGATTGATAAGAAGCAGCAGCGTACCGGCAAGACCCACTGCAGCAATCACCCAGTGCGTTGCCATCATTTTCACGCCTTCGAGCATGAAACTCATGCCAAGGCCGAGGATAATGCCGACAATGACAGGCCGGGAAACAAGCTTCGCGATTCGGCTTGCAGCGCCTGTGAGTCCCAGGACGAGCCAAAGCAGCCCGGTGGCGAGGCTGGCGCCGTACACCGCTGCCGGAGTGATGACAGCGGTCTGAGCTGCCTGAGTGATGGCAACGGCACCGATGGCCTTCATCGGCTGTACGGGAAACGGTGTCTTGTAGTACGCCCCGCAAACCACCATGGCGATTCCAAAAGCGAGCAGAACCCCATAGGGATCCATTTTCAAAACACCGATATAGCCGACAACGAATGGAATCAGCGTCCCGAAATCACCGAACGCCCCGGCCCATTCCATGCGGTCAAAACGATTGCGTGGCGCCAGGTCGCTTTGTCGTATCAGTGGTTTTTCCGGTACCGGACTCTCCAAGGTCTGCTCTGCCCGTTTGGGATGCATGGCACGTCGTTAGCAGCAATTATATCGATGCAGGTCAGCGGCGTCGCATATCGCCGTCCGCTGCCATGGGATCGGGTCTGTTGCCCGTCGGATCCTCACGCGCAGGCCCAGAAAGATCGCGGTCCCCAGCGCCGCCAATCCGTCACTTCCGTTATGTTGGCATGCAGCAGATAAGTCAGATATTTTTTGATGTTGTCGTAGATCCAGCGGCCGCGTTCGATCGCCCGCACGATCGTCGCGAAATTGTCATCCCCGAGCACCATGTCAGCGGCTTCCTTCGCGACTTCGGTTCCGCTGATCCCCACGGCGGTGCCATGGATTTGCCCGGCTGGAAACCAAGGGGTTCGTGACGAAAGGCATCGCGCATAGCCGACGATGAGCCAGCGGGAGACGGCATCCGGCCACGGTCAGGCGCCGGAACGTACTTACAATGATGAGATTCCTCCCCCAAATCGCATCGGAGCAACCACTGGGCAGGTAAATCTGGCAGCAGTCTTGCCGTAAAGGACTTATCGGCTAGGCTAAGGTAGAACGCCATGGAGGTTATATGCGCCTGATGCCATTGGTCTTTATCGCGGTCTTCATGGTAACCGGGGCCTACGCCGCCGAGCCGCCAGCCAACAATGGGCCGGGTACAGCACCGGCGCAGCACCTGCGCCCGCGTGCGGTGGCGTGCACGACATCGGTCCATGTCTGGGTCGAGGTGGACGAGCGCAGCCTGCCGGTGCGGGAACATTCCATCGCCGAATCGAAAAAACGCGTGCAATTGAATCTTATCGGTTCCAGCCCAGCACGCGGCGACTCGGTGGTGTGCAGTTATGCCACGCGCAGCCGCGACATGACGACTTCCTATGTCGTGCGCTGCGTCCAGCCGCGCCAGGAGCGGGGCCGCCGGCATTCCTATATATGCATGTGATGGCGTTACCTCGCTTAATATACCCACTACTATAAAACTCCCTATAAGCTTTGTTTTTTGCCGGGAAATAGAGTCGCCGCGGTACATCGGCATGTCCTCGATCATGCACCATTCTGGGCTTTCTTGATCTGCGTTGCACCACGGTTGGGCGGCCCCGCAGGCCATGCATTGCAAACTTGGCGCTCTCAGCGTATTTTCTGCGCTGGTACATAATTTGCTTCGTTCGACAAGTTCGCGTCAGGCCGCAGCCGGGCGTATTTTAATAATTCCACCACACAGAGGAGAAACTTGATCATGATCAATGCCCGCAGAAAATTTCTTAAAACAGGACTCGCCACCGGCGCCGCCGTTGGCGCGCTTGGCGTGCCCTACGTCGCCCGTTCCGCAGAGACGTTCACCTGGAAGATGACGAGCGCTTATCCCAAGGGCGCGCCGTTCTACATGGACGGCCCCGGGAGCGCCACTGACCTCGCCAAGCGCATCGAGGCAATGTCGAACGGGCGGCTGAAGATCACCGTGTACGGCGCGGGCGAGCTGATTCCGGCGTTCGAGGGCTTCGATGCCGTGCGCGCCGGCACGGTCGAGATGAACCACGCCAACAGCTACTTCTGGACCGGCAAGACCTTCGCGGCCCAGTACTTCACCGCCGTGCCCTTTGGCCTCAACTTCCAGGGCATGAACGGCTGGCTCTACGACGGCGGCGGCATCCCGCTGTGGCACGAGGT
>NZ_JBBDYL010000016.1:0-1072 GCF_040901545.1 Sulfuricaulis sp.
GGCGAGAATCGTGAAACGGACGCGGAGCGGCCCATACCTTGTGACGATAGGCGGAGAAACCAAACACCTTTGCGGCTGTGGACTTTCGAATACCCAGCCTTTTTGCAACGGCACCCACAAGATTGCGCGCCAGGAAGACCCCAACAAGCTCTATTGGTACGACGAGCAAGGCAAGGGCTTCGAAACCACTGACAGCTTCCAGGGTATTCGCTGTCCACAAGAGTGAATCGGGAAGCCACGACAGGCGCAGTGTTTTGTGGGCGTACCGGCCTCGAGTCCCTTGAATGATCGAATCGATTAGCGCAGTGACCCTTGCGACCCATGACATGGCGCGTGCGGTGCGGTTTTACTCGTCATTGGGCTTTTCCATTCGATACGGCGGGGGGGCGGCTGCGTTCACCAGTTTTCACGCAGGCAGTGGCTATCTCAACCTCATCGCTGCGCCCAAGGATCAGCGCTGGTCGTGGTGGGGCCGGGTGATCTTTTGCGTATCAGACGTGGACGGCCTGTACCGGACCGCCGTGGCGCAAGGCTTGCAGCCCCAGTTTGCTCCGCGCGACGCGGAATGGGGCGAGCACTATTTCCACATCGCCGACCCGGACGGCCACGAACTGAGCTTTGCGAAACCCCTCGCCCGGTAGGGCATCGAGGCACTCACCGGCAGACTCCGTTTCGGCTGACGCATTGCTATACTCGACAAACGGATCGTCGTGTGTGCGACGGCCGTCCTGTGGAGTTCCCCCATGGCGCGCATGGTCAAGTGCATCAAGCTCGGGCGCGAGACCGAGGCGCTCGATTTCCCGCCCTATCCGGGCGCGCTCGGCAAACGCATCTTCGAGAACGTGTCGAAGGAAGCGTGGAAGCAGTGGCTCGAGCACCAGAAGACGCTGGTGAACGAGAATCGCAGCGGAGCCGACGTTGCCTCGGGCTATACCCCGCCGCAACAGAAGTAGACATGGACGGCAATACGCCACAACCCACCGAAATCAAGCTGCACCAGAAGTCTCGGCTGCTGGAGATCTCGTTCGCCGACGGCAACACCTTCCAGCTGGCTTGCGAGTTCCTGCGGGTC
>NZ_JBBDYL010000017.1:0-1066 GCF_040901545.1 Sulfuricaulis sp.
TATGAGGCGGCTCAGAGGTGGGGCATGTGATAATGAAAGACCTGACCCCTACTTTCCTAATTCCGAGCCGGAAGGCGACACGCGACTACATGGAGATGGACGAGCCAGATGAAAAGACTTGATCGTTACGAACGCGACATCTTAAGTGCCTACGAAAAGGGTGTGCTGGTTTCTGCGCATCCCACAAGGGCACAACTCAACGCCTTCCGCGAAGCTGCGCGCGCTACCTTCATAAAGAGCCGCCGCGTGAACATCCGCCTGTCCGCGGCGGACCTGTTGGACATTCAGGCCAAGGCGTATGAGGAGGGTGTGCCGTATCAAACACTCATCGCCCGCAAGCGGGCGGCGCGTTAGCCGGGACGTTAAAGGGCAAAAAACGCGACTGGGGTATACTTTCCGTGAACCTCAAATTGGATACTTGCTATGAACATGCCCGGGATTGAATTTCTCATCGATCGCAAAGGTCGTAAGAAGGCCGTGTTGATCGACCTCAAGAAGAATAAGGGTCTGTGGGAGGACCTTTTCGACGCATATGTCGCACATCGTCGGCGCAACGAACCTCGCGAGTCATTGGCTCGGGTCAAAAGCATGATTGAGGGAAAGGCGAAGCGTAAAGCACGTGGCTGAGTGCTCTGTTGTCTTTGCTCGCTCTGCGAGCAAAGAATTGCGAGCGCTCGATTCACCTGTGGCCCTTCGACTTCTAAAACGCATCGAGACCCTGGCTCAGGACCCTCGGCCCACTGGGGTGGTAAAGCTGGAAGGTGCAACGGATCTTTGGCGCGTCCGTGTTGGGGAGTGGCGAATCGTGTACCGAATAGCAGACCGCGAACGCCTGGTTGACATCGTGGCTGTTCGCCACCGTCGTGAAGCCTACCGGTAAATGCTGCCCTTTAACCGCGCGTTCGACGGCGACGCGCAAGAGCGGCGCGCGCCGTCAACGCGAACGTTGCACGAGCCCGGCTGCGCCGGGGGAGGCGGGCGAGGGTTTGTGATGTAAGCGTGAACGCGGGGCGTGCGTTGTAGGCGGACCAGAGGATCTGCCCGCAGTGCCAGGGGCTCGCCACCG
>NZ_JBBDYL010000018.1:0-40381 GCF_040901545.1 Sulfuricaulis sp.
TGGGATGCGGCACAGTACGCCAAAGCTTGACACCGGATACAGTTGCTTTTCTTTGTCCGTACAAAGAAAAGTCACCCAGGGTGCAGGGGCGGAGCACCCCGCAAATATGCTTTTGAGCCGTGCGCGGAGCGCACACAAGAGGTTTCCGTGGGTCAGCCACCCTCAAGTATAAATGCGGCCGCAGGCCGCTCGACACGTAATAACGGATCTCAGCCATGATGCTCAATCCTCGGCAAAACCTTCCTCGCGGATGACCCGCGGCACCTGAATTCTCGGCTCGATGGAAACCGGCTGATAAACTACCCGTTGTTTTTCCGCGTCATAACGCATTTCGACCTCGCCGATAAGCGGGAAATCCTTGCGGAAGGGATGCCCGATAAAACCGTAATCGGTGAGCAAGCGGCGCAGATCCGGGTGCCCTTCAAACACGATACCGAAAAGATCGAACGCCTCGCGCTCGTACCAGTTGGCTGAATTCCAGATGCCGGTCACTGAGGCAACCAGGGGGTTTTCATCGTCCAGGTACGTGCGCAGCCGCAGCCTTCGATTGTGTTTGAGCGACAACAGATGGTAAACCACGGCAAACCGCGGGCCCTTTCTCGGTCCCTGGGGGGATTCGCGCTTATAATCCAGGTAATCCACGCCACACAGATCGATCAATTGCGCGAACGAAAAAACCGCATTGTCGCGCATGGCGCGACATACCTCGAGGATTTTGTCACGCTGTACTTCCAATGTGAGTTGTCCGGCCGACTCGCGCTCGCCGGTGATCGCCGCGCCGAATAATTCCCGGGCGTGCGCGACGAGTTGCTGATGAACTTCATTCATGACCAGAATTTCTCGGTGGTATCAGCGGGCAATGGTATTCGTCCGCTTGATTTTTTTTTGCAGCTGAATGATGCCGTAAAGCAGGGCTTCCGCGGTCGGAGGACAACCGGGAACATAAACGTCCACTGGCACGATGCGGTCACAACCACGCACCACGGAATAGGAATAATGATAATAACCTCCGCCATTGGCGCAGGAACCCATCGAAATCACCCAGCGGGGTTCGGCCATCTGGTCATAGACCTTGCGCAGCGCCGGCGCCATTTTATTTACCAACGTACCTGCCACGATCATGACGTCGGCCTGGCGCGGGCTCGCTCGGAAAATGATACCGAAACGGTCCAAGTCGTAGCGCGCGGCGGCGGAGTGCATCATTTCTATCGCGCAACACGCAAGTCCGAAAGTCACGGGCCAGAGCGATCCCGTCCGGGCGGCGTTGATCAACTTGTCTGCCTGCGTGGTTACCCAGCCTTTTTGGGAAATACTCTCCAGGCCCCGGCCGGCTTCGGGCCGGGAGATGCCTTTAAAGCCGGTGCCGGCGGGCGTATCCAGAACGCCTCTTATTACTCCCATTCCAATGCCCCCTTCTTCCATTCGTAGATGAAGCCAACGACCAGAATTCCGAGAAATACCATCATCGAAAGGAAGCCGAACATGCCGATTTCATCAAGCACAACCGCCCACGGGAATAAAAACGCAATTTCAAGATCGAAAATAACGAACAGGATGGCAACGAGATAATAGCGGACGTCGAACTTCACGCGGGCATCTTCAAACGCTTCAAATCCGCACTCGTACGGTGACAGCTTTTCATCATAAGGGTGGTGCGGGCCAAGCAGTCGTCCCGCCAAAACGATGACACTGCCCATGACGAGAGCGACAGCAATGAATATCAGGATGGGAAGGTAACCTTCTAGCATTCAAATCCCGGGAATACCCCGGTGGAATACATGGCAACACGATGGATATGAAGATGCGGCGAGTCTAGGCCCTCACAACAAAGGATGTCAAGCATCCACCAGTGTAAAAAACCTCTAACTTTCATAGGATTATGTTACTTTCGCCGATCACAAAGACCTTAGTAATTTAATATTTTCCTGAACAAGAACTCGGTGTTCGTTTTAAGTCAAGGCAAGCAATGAATAAATTATTTTTACTTTTTTTGTTTATTAATTAAATGGTGCCGAAGGTGGGACTCGAACCCACACGGCTTTCGCCACTACCCCCTCAAGATAGCGTGTCTACCAATTTCACCACTTCGGCGCGAAACTTAAGGTTATTTTAGCGGCAGCGCGCGAATAGCAAAACATGAATCTGATCTTGATGCCCGCTGCTTCGTTTAATAATTATGGAACTGAATGTACGTGTTATTTTGGAACTTCAGGCGCCTTGGGTGGCGCGGGCACCTCGGAAGGAGATATCGGCATATCGGTCTTCGGTTGCGGCTTCGTCTCCACGCTCTGGGTCACGCTCGCGGGCTCAGTATTCTGAGAATACAGCCAGGCAAGCCCGAGGTTGGAAAGGAAAAAAATCGCGGCCAATACCGCCGTGGTGCGAGTCAAAAAATTGGCTGAGCCCCGGCTGCCAAAAAGCGTTTGTGAGGCGCCGCTGCCGAAGGCCGCTCCGATATCCGCACCTTTGCCCTGCTGAAGCAATATCAGCGCAATCAGGAATACAGCCGATAACACATCAATCACCAGTACCAGATCTCTCATAGTATCTCCTTCATTTGGCGGCACGGCAGATTGAAAGAAATTCATCCGCTGACAGCGATGCGCCGCCGACCAATCCCCCATCGATATCCGGCTGGGCCAGAAGCTCGCCCGCACTGGTTGCTTTCATGCTTCCACCATAAAGAATACGGACGCCGTCCGCCACGGATTTGTCCATGACGGCCAGGCGTCCACGGATGAATCGGTGCACGTCCTGCGCCTGCTCCGGTGTGGCGGTTTTGCCGGTACCGATGGCCCACACGGGTTCGTAAGCAATCACGGCATGCTTAAAGCTGCTCACGCCATGCGCGCGGATCACGGCATTCAGTTGTCTGGCCACCACGTCTTCAGTCCGATTCGATTCCCGCTCTTGCAAAGTCTCGCCCACACACAGAATAGGAATCAGCTCTGCGGCTTGAGCAGCGCCGTATTTTTCCGCCACCAGACTATCGTTCTCGCCATACAACGTGCGCCGCTCGGAATGTCCGACGATAACATACGTACAGCCATAATCCTTGAGCATTGAGCCGGATATTTCACCGGTGTAGGCGCCGGATTTGTGCGTGCTCAGGTTTTGCCCGCCCCAAAAAACGGGGCCGCCTGCGAGTTTTTCGGCAACAAGCGGTATCAGGATAAAGGGCGGACAAACCGCCACGTCCGCGACAGAGAAAGCATCAACACCATGCCGGATGGTAGCAACGAGCGCCGCCGTTTCCACGCGATTCCCGTGCATTTTCCAATTACCCGCCACCAGCGGCCGACGCGTAGCCATGTCTCCTCCGGATAAGCAGTTCGGTGCAGAAAAATGCGCGCGATGTTACCGGTCACCCTCACAGAAAGCAATTGTCAAACGCCAACCAAGCAACACTTTTAGGCGCTCGCCACAGGCTTACCTGGCGGCGGCGTAATGCGGGGCATTCCGGCACGGATACCGGATGCCTAGAACAACATACTGGCGCCGATATAGAGGCCGCGAATGCCAGCGTCGACCGAATTGCCGGCATCATCTTCAGTCTTCGCCGAAAGCCGCTTCAGTTCGGTATAGGCACTGACTTGGCGCCAGCGCATTTCGAATCCGAACATGGCCTGAAAGGCCAACCCGATGGTATCGCCGCTTAAGGCCGCGCCGCTGAAGTCCGATCTCGCCACACCCGCACCGAGACCAAGATATGGATAGAAGTTACCACCGGCGGAAAAATATTTCTTTCCATTGAACATTTCACCGCCGAAGTCCATGGTGCTGGCCAAGCCCGTAGAAGTAGCGGTAAGTTTATTGCTGTAACGTATCAACTCGAAACCGAAAGCCAAACCGTTTTTCAGGCGCCATTCCCCTTCAAAACTGAAGGGGCTGGACGCGCTGTCCGCAAATTCCGACGGCACCGAACCGGATGCGGTCTGAATGGTTTGGCGGCGGTTAGACATTTTAACGCTGCCGGTTTTCAACATCAGGGCAACACCTTGTGCATGACCGGGTCCTGGCGACCCAGTCGTTAATCCGGAAGCCGGCCTGGCTTCTCGCGTTGGCTTGGCCTTCGGAACCGGTCGGCCGAGTGCCATGGCAGTATATGCCGATTCGGCTTCAATCAACCGGCAGCGGTTGACGGCCACACGTCCCCGGGCGTATGAAACTGATTTCAACTCAAGCGGCGCACCGGTTGCCGTGACGCGCAGTGCCACAAAGTAGTTGCGGCCGGATTCAACGTCCAGTGCCACGGTCACACCACGGTCGTTCCCGGCGGCTATCCTGTGTCTTCCGGGATCGACTGCCCATAAATAATAGGAACGCGGCGCGCTCATACCCATGTAACTGTCATCGAGCCATACCGGTTCTTCACCTTTTTTTTCCGTGTTGTCTTCCCGGAACAAAAAGACCAGCGCCTTCCCGGACGGGGGCAGGGCATTCTTGGCGCGAACATCATCTGCCTTGGGAGCGAATGTCACTTCTGCAAATGACTCTCCCGCAGCGAGCAACAGCAGCAGCGCCATGGCACCAACCCGGACACGTGTAGTTTCCATCAAGATTTTGCTTTATTGTAATTTTCCGGACAACGAGCGCGCGATCATGCGCTCTTAAGCCGCCTGGTCCGCGGCACGCTGCACGGTATCAGCAAGGTGACGGGAAAGGCGCGCGACCTGTTCCGCATCGCGCCCTTCCACCATGACGCGGATTACCGACTCGGTGCCCGAGGCGCGAAGGACCACCCTGCCCGCATTCCCGAGCTCTTTTTCCACCTGTTTGATCGCCTGCTGCACGAAAACCGATCCCTTGACATCAAAACGCCGTTTCATCCGCACATTGATCATGCTCTGGGGATAAATTTCCATGCCAGCGCTGATATCGGCCAACGTTTTGCCTGCGCCAATCATGGCCAACAGAACCTGCAACGCCGCAATGATGCCGTCTCCCGTCGTGCTGCGGTCGAGACAGATGATGTGGCCCGAGGTTTCACCGCCCAGATCCCATCCCTGATCATGCAACATCGCCAGCACATAGCGGTCGCCGACGGCGGCTCGGCGAAAGGGTATGTTGAGTGCCCCGCACGCATGCTCAAGGCCCAGATTGCTCATGAGCGTTCCGACAACACCGCCACGCAGGCGACCGCTTCGCTGGCGTTCATGCGCGATCACGTAAAGCATTTGGTCGCCGTCGATGATATTACCGTTGTTATCAACCATGATGACCCGGTCGCCATCGCCATCGAGCGCCAAGCCGAGATCCGCGTTTTTTTCCAGCACGGTCTTGCGCAGAAGCTCCGGCTGGGTCGAGCCGCATTCATGATTGATGTTGAATCCATCGGGCTCATTCGCGATGGGTATGACGTTGGCGCCAAGTTCGGTGAAAACATGCGGGGCGATGTTGTAGGCGGCGCCATTCGCGCAATCCACAACGATGGTCAGGTGGCTAAGACCGAGTCGGTGTGGAAAAGTGCTTTTGCAGAATTCAATGTACCGTCCTCCGGCATCGTCGTACCGTTTGGCTTTGCCGAGTTCCGCCGGTTTTGCCGTGGTCAGCGGCTTTTGCATCATTTCTTCAATGGCGAGTTCCACCTCGTCCGGCAATTTGGTGCCTTCGGACGAGAAGAACTTGATGCCGTTATCGTCGTAGGGGTTGTGCGAGGCGGAAATCACGATGCCGGCGCGGGCACGGGCCGTACGCGTGAGGTAAGCGATTGCCGGGGTGGGCATCGGTCCGAGTAAATTAATATCCACGCCGGCCGCGGAGAGCCCGGCCTCCAGCAACGACTCGAGAAGATATCCGGAAATCCGCGTGTCCTTGCCGATAAGTATCTTGGCGTGATCGGATGCCCCTTTGCCAAGTACGCGCCCGGCGGCCCAGCCCAGCTTGAGAATCGTTTCCGGAGTGATCGGATCATCGCCGACCTTGCCGCGAACACCGTCGGTGCCGAAATAGTGTCGCTTCTTGTCCATGTTCTTACTCTCCCCTGCTTCCCGGGTACACGATCTTCCACATACGCAGCGCCTCGACCGTCGGGCCCACATCGTGCACCCGGACAATTCGCGCGCCATTCTGCACCGCCAGTATCGCCAGCGCCACACTCGCGTGGAGACGCCGATGAACGGGATATCCCAGCGCATGGCCTATCATGGATTTGCGCGACAATCCGGCGAGTATCGGTGCGCCGAGACAATTCAGTTTATCGAGGCCTCGCAGTAATTCTAGATTATGCGCCAGGGTTTTGCCGAAACCGAATCCGGGATCGATCACCAGGCGTTCGGCCGCAATACCCGCATCCTGGGCGGCTTTCAGGCGAACACGCAAAAAATCGGTTACCTCGGCCACGACTTCACGATAAACAGGATTTTCCTGCATCATGCGCGGTTCGCCTTGCATGTGCATGAGGCATACCGGCACTTGCAATTCCGCCGCAGCCTCAAGCGCACCGACTTCACGCAAGGCACGCACATCGTTGATAAACCCCGCCCCCGCCGCCACCGCGGCCCGCATAACCTCGGGCTTGGAGGTATCGACAGATAGCGGCAATGGGAACTCCCCGTGCAGGATCTCTATGACCGGGAGCACACGCTCCAGCTCCTCCTGCGCCGGGACCGATGATGCGCCGGGCCGGGTCGACTCGCCGCCAATATCGATCATATCGGCGCCGGCCTCGATCATTTGCCGGGCGTGAGCGATGGCATTTTCGCGGGACAAAAAAACACCCCCGTCCGAAAACGAATCGGGGGTGACATTGAGAATTCCCATGACCGCGGGACGGCTCAAATCGAGCCGCCGCCCGCCGCAGTCCAGTACCGTCATTTCAGCTCAGTGCTCTCCGGCGGGCGAGTCGAGGCGCGGTTTGATTACCTTGCCGCTCGGCTTCTTTGGAGTGCCGGCATCGTTCGAGGACGAACCATCCAATCCCGCCGGTGGACGCGGTTCCTTGCCTGCCATGATGGCTTCGATCTGGTCGGATTCCAGCGTCTCCCATTCGAGCAGCGACTTGGCCAACTTCTCGACCTTGTCACGGTTCTCCTCGATGATGGCGCGCGCCCGCGCATATTGCTCGTCGATGATGCGGCGGATTTCCTTGTCAACGGTTTCGGCCACCGCGTTGCTCATGTTCTTGTGCGTCATGACATCGCGTCCGAGAAATATCTCGCTTTGATTGTCGCCGTATACCCGCGTACCCATCACATCCGACATGCCCCAGCGCATGACCATGTTGCGCGCCAGATCGGTTGCGCGTTCGAAATCGTTGGACGCACCGGTCGTCATCTGGTGCATGAACACTTCTTCGGCAATACGTCCGCCCATCAGCACCGCGATCGTCGCGAGCAGGCTCTCCCGATCATGGCTGTATCGGTCTTCGGTCGGCAATTGCATGGTGACACCCAGCGCGCGACCGCGCGGAATGATCGTAACCTTGTGTACCGGGTCGGTATTGGGCAGTGATTTGGCGACCACGGTATGTCCGGACTCATGGTACGCCGTGTTTCTGCGCTCTTTCTCGGGCATGACAATCGAACGACGTTCCGCGCCCATCACCACCTTGTCCTTGGCGCGCTCGAAATCCTCCATGTCCACAAGACGTTTGTTCGCGCGCGCGGCGAAGAGCGCGGCTTCATTGACAAGATTCGCCAGATCCGCGCCGGAGAAACCGGGCGTGCCGCGCGCGATAATATTTGCATCCACATCATCCGATACCGGCACTTTGCGCATATGGACTTTCAGTATTTGCTCGCGCCCGCGAATATCGGGAAGCGGTACGTATACCTGACGATCGAATCGGCCCGGTCGCAGGAGCGCGGGGTCGAGGACATCCGGTCGGTTGGTGGCCGCGATCACGATCACGCCTTCGGTGCCTTCAAAACCATCCATTTCGACGAGCAGTTGGTTCAATGTCTGTTCGCGCTCGTCATGTCCGCCACCGAGGCCCGCGCCGCGCTGACGCCCGACAGCATCGATTTCATCGATAAATATAATGCAGGGTGCGTGCTTCTTCGCTTGCTCAAACATGTCGCGCACGCGCGAAGCGCCGACACCGACAAACATCTCGACAAAATCAGAACCGGAAATGGAGAAAAAAGGAACCTTCGCCTCGCCGGCAATGGCCTTCGCGAGCAACGTTTTGCCCGTACCCGGGCTGCCGGTCATGAGCACCCCCTTGGGGATACGACCGCCGAGTTTCTGGAACTTGGACGGGTCACGCAGAAATTCCACGAGTTCCCCCACCTCTTCCTTGGCCTCCTCGACACCGGCCACATCGTCAAACGTGATTTTGTTCTGTTCCTCGCTGAGCATGCGCGCCTTGCTCTTGCCGAAGCTCATTGCGCCGCGGCCACCCACACCGCCCTGCATCTGGCGCATGAAAAATACCCACACGCCCACCAGCAACAGCAGCGGGAACCAATTGATGAAGATGGTCAACAACAGCGATTGCTCATCCGGCGGCTTGGCCTCGATCGTGACGCCGTGCTCAAGCATGTCCCCGATCATGGCCTTGTTGTCGGTCTCGGGGCTGTAGGTGGTGAATGATTCGCCGCTTTTATACTTGCCTGCGATCTCGCGCCCCTGGATGGTTACACGGTCGACCTCGTTCTGCTTCACTTTCTGGATGAAGGAAGAGTATTCGAGCGGGCGCGTGGCCTGCTGGCGGTTGCCGAAATTATTGAACACCGACATCAAAACGACGGCGATGACAAGCCAGAGCAGGAGATTCTTCGTGAGATTGTTCAAGCTTTACCTCGTTGCATTCAGCAGTGCCGCGACCGGCGGCTCGTGTACGGCAATAACCGTATTTTCCTACTAATAACTCATCGGTACAAATCCGCCGGGAACGTGCTGCATTGGGTTGCAAATATGTTCCGTTAGCGCATCCCCTGAACCGTCAGTTTGCAAATCAAACGCCTTTAAACCCTTTTCCCAGCAAGAATATTTCGCGGCTCTCGGACCGCGATGCGGTCGGTTTGCGTGACACAAGTTTTGCAAAGCGCCCGCGCATCCGGTCATAAAGCGGGTTAAACCCTTCACCCTGAAAGGTCTTGATTAACAAGGAACCTCCGGGCTTGAGCATTTTGTCGGCGAATTCCAGCACAAGTTCCGCCAACCCGATGCTGCGCGCCTGATCGACGGTGGCCATACCGCTCATATTGGGGGCCACGTCCGAAATTACAAGGTCAACAGGCTTGTCCATCAGCCGCTCTCTTATCAAGTCTAGCACCGGCGGTTGCGCAATATCGCCTTCAATGACCTCAACGCCGGGAATCGGCGCTAGCGGCAAAATATCCACGGCAATCACTCGACCGGATCCACCCACGCGTTTAATAGCGTACTGCGACCAACCGCCCGGCGCCGCGCCCAGATCAACCACGGTCATGCCCGTCTGGATCAGGTGGTCGCGCCGGTCAATTTCTTCCAGCTTGTAGGCGGCGCGTGATCGCGCTCCTTCCTGGCGGGCACGTCTGACGAATTTATCTTTTACGTGCCGCGCCAGCCAGCGACGACTGCTGTTAGAACGAGACATGGATCGTGAGTCGTGAACCGTAAGACGTGAATTGTAAGGCGTGTATTATGAATGTTCTACGACTAACAATTCACGACTTACCGCCTTGTCAGACGTAACTAATGGAGAGAATTTCGTAACGGCGTATGCCGCCGGGCACCTGGACCTCGACCACGTCGCCGAGTTCTTTACCAATCAGCGCGCGCGCGATGGGCGAGCTAATGGATATCTTCCCCTGGGCAATTTCCGACTCATGATCACCGACGATTTGATAAGTCACCTCCTGGCGGGATTGATCATCCATAAGACAAAGCGTGGCGCCGAACACCACCCGACCGTCGGCACTGACAGTCCTGGGATCGATGACCTGCGCGGTCGCGAGCTTCAATTCGAGATCGGCGATACGTCCCTCGACGAAGCCTTGCTGCTCCTTGGCGGCATGATACTCGGCGTTTTCCGAAATATCGCCGTGCGAACGCGCATCGGTGATGTGCTGAATGATGCGTGGACGTTCGATCGTCTTCAGACGGTGCAGTTCAGCCTTGAGCTTTTCAGCACCGGCAATTGTCATCGGCGTTTTTTTCATGAATCGATTTCAAGAATGTATACGAGAATATTGCGCACTACCTCAGTCTCCCGGAATCAGACAATGAGCCAGAAAAATACATATTCATGATCCTGGCACCTGCTCAAGCACCTGACTGGCCAATCAAAACGAGAATACATCTCGTTCCCTGTCCGGTCTTGCGCGTCAGGATTTTCTCCCATTTCCCTGCTCATACTACCAATTCCTTATGCAGATCCTGCAACCGGCTGACGCCAAGATCCCCTGCCGCACGGTGCGCCTCGCAGGCGGCGCGGGCCGCGGCTAGCGTCGTATAATAAGTCACCCTGTTCTGCAAGGCCTCGCGGCGAATGGCATAGGAATCGGCCAGGCTTTGCTTGTCGGACACGGTGTTGATGATTATAGCTATCTCGTCGTTCATGATCATATCGATAATGTTCGGCCTGCCTTCCGACAGCTTGCTGACGCCACGCGCGGCAACGCCGTCTGCTTCCAGCACCGCCGCGGTGCCGCGCGTGGCGAGAATTTCGAAACCCCGCTGGCTGAAATAACGCGCGACCGCCACCACACCCTTCTGGTCGGGATCGCGCACACTGATGAACACCCGCCCGCTGTTCGGAATTGGACTCCCCGCGGCAAGCTGTGACTTGGTGAAGGCCTCGCCGAAACTCCGGCCCACACCCATGACTTCGCCGGTGGATTTCATTTCGGGGCCGAGCATCGTATCCACGCCGGGAAACTTGATAAACGGAAACACCGCTTCCTTGACCGAATAATACGCAGGAACCACTTCACCCACGATGCCTTGTTTTTTGAGCGACAATCCGGCCATGCAGCGCGCCGCGATTTTCGCCAGCGGCCGACCGGTGGCCTTGGAGACATACGGCACGGTGCGTGAGGCGCGCGGGTTGACCTCGAGCACATAAATCTTTCCATTCTGGATGGCGTACTGAACGTTCATCAGGCCGACCACCTTGAGTGCCTTCGCCATTTTCACGGTTTGGTTGCGCAGCTCATCGAGGATTTTTTTCGACAGGGAAAAGGGCGGCAAAGAACACGCCGAATCTCCGGAGTGTACTCCGGCCTCCTCGATGTGTTCCATGATGCCGCCGATGATCACCTGTTTGCCATCGGACACGGCGTCGACATCCACTTCGGTCGCATCGTTGAGGAAGCGATCCAGCAATACCGGTGAATCTTCGGATACGCGCACCGCCACGCGCATGTACATTTCCAGATCCTCGCGGGCGTGCACAATTTCCATGGCACGACCGCCGAGAACGTAGGACGGGCGCACCACCAGCGGGTAGCCGATTTTGTCGGCCAGTTTCACCGCCTCCTCCGGGGTGCGCGCGGTGGCGTTCGGCGGCTGCAACAGTTTCAATTTTTTAATCAGCTTCTGGAATCGCTCGCGGTCTTCCGCCACATCGATGGATTCCGGTGTCGTGCCTATAATCGGCGCTCCCGCCGCCTCGAGCCCGCGGGCAAGCTTGAGTGGTGTTTGGCCGCCAAACTGCACAATCACGCCTTCGGGTTTTTCCAGGCGAATGATTTCCAGCACGTCTTCGAGCGTCAAAGGCTCGAAGTACAGCCGGTCAGAGGTGTCATAGTCCGTGGACACGGTCTCCGGGTTGCAATTGATCATGATGGTCTGGTAGCCGTCATCGCGCAGTGCAAACGCGGCGTGGACACAACAGTAGTCGAACTCGATCCCCTGACCGATGCGATTTGGCCCGCCACCCAGCACGATGATTTTTTTCCTTTTCTCGGGCGCCGCCTCGCACTCTTCTTCATAGGTGGAATACATGTAGGCCGTGGCTGAGGCGAATTCGGCGGCACAAGAATCGACGCGTTTGTAGACCGGGCGTACTTTGGCCGCGTGCCGCCAGCTCCGCATCTGCTTTTCCGTCGCGCCCGTAAGTTGCGCCAGCCGGCGATCGGAAAATCCCTTGCGTTTCCACGGGCGGAGGATTTCCGCCGTGGGTTTTTTCTTGCCGTGCTTCACGATCGTCTTTTCAGTCATGACGAGATCGGCGATTTGGGCCAGAAACCAGGGGTCAATGCGGGTCAAACCATAAATTTCTTCCTGACTCATGCCGATACGGAAGGCATCCGCAAGATACCAGATCCGGTCCGCTCCCGGCACGCGCAATGCCGTCGCCAGCAGTTTGCACGCCTCGTCCATGTTCAACGCCGGATCGAGCTGGGGTTCCAGCCCATAGCTGCCGGTTTCAAGGGAACGCAACGCCTTTTGCAGCGATTCCTGAAAAGTCCTGCCGATCGCCATGGCTTCGCCCACCGATTTCATCTGGGTCGTGAGCGTGGGATTGGCCTTGGGAAATTTCTCGAACGTAAAGCGCGGAATCTTGGTAACCACATAATCGATCGTGGGCTCAAACGAGGCCGGCGTCTTACCGCCGGTAATGTCATTTTTCAATTCATCCAGCGTGTATCCCACCGCCAGTTTGGCCGCGACCTTGGCAATCGGGAATCCCGTGGCCTTGGAGGCGAGCGCGGAGGACCGCGACACGCGCGGATTCATTTCCACGATCACCATGCGGCCATCAACGGGGTTGATGGCAAACTGGACGTTCGACCCCCCCGTATCCACGCCGATCTCGCGCAGGCAGGCGATGGCGGCGTCGCGCATGATCTGGTATTCCTTGTCAGTCAGCGTTTGCGCCGGCGCGACCGTGATGGAATCGCCGGTATGAATCCCCATGGGATCGAAGTTTTCGATCGAGCAGACGATAATGCAGTTGTCATGGCGGTCGCGCACGACTTCCATCTCGAATTCTTTCCAGCCGATGATGGATTCCTCAATGAGCAGTTCGCGCGTGGGCGAGGCGTCCAGACCACGTTCGCAAATCTCGACAAATTCATCCTTGTTATAGGCGATACCGCCGCCGGTGCCGCCCAAGGTGAACGACGGACGGATGATCACGGGGAAACCGATGGCGGCCTGCACCTGCATGGCTTCTTCCAGACTGTGGGCAATGGCGCCGCGCGCGCACTTCAGCCCGATCGATTCCATCGCCTTCTTGAACCGTTCGCGATCCTCGGCCTTGTCGATGGCCGTGCGGGTGGCGCCGATCATTTCGACATGGAATTTTTCCAGCACGCCTTCGCGCGCGAGATCGAGCGCGGTGTTGAGCGCGGTCTGGCCGCCCATGGTCGGCAGCAGCGCATCCGGGCGCTCCTGTTCGATGATTTTGGCAATCGTTTGCCACTGAATCGGCTCGATATAGGTGGCATCGGCCATTTCCGGGTCGGTCATGATCGTGGCGGGGTTGGAGTTCACGAGGATGACCCGATAACCGTCTTCTTTGAGCGCCTTGCACGCCTGTGCCCCGGAATAATCGAATTCGCAGCCTTGACCGATGATGATCGGCCCGGCCCCGATAATCAAAATACTCTGGATGTCAGTCCGTTTCGGCATAACTTCAGTAGCAAGTAGTAAGTTTCAAGTAGCAAGTCATGAGACCCTCGTGGCCGTTTTCTCTCGCAACTTGCCACTTGCTACTTGCCACTTTTGCATCATCTCAATAAACCGGTCGAACAAAGGCGACACATCATGCGGGCCGGGACTCGCCTCGGGATGGCCCTGGAAACAGAACGCGGGCTGGTCGCGGCGTTCGAGGCCCTGGACCGAATCATCGAACAATGAACGATGGGTCATGCGCAGGTTCGAAGGCAGACTGGCCTCGTCAACCGCGAACCCGTGGTTCTGACTGGTGATCATGACCCGGCCGGTATCGATATCCAGCACCGGGTGGTTCGCCCCGTGATGACCGAATTTCATCTTGCTGGTGCGCGCCCCGGAAGCCAGGCCCAGCAACTGATGGCCCAGGCAAATGCCGAAAACCGGCAACCCGGTGTCGACAATTTTCTTAATCGCTTCGATAGCATAAGAGCATGGCTCGGGGTCGCCGGGACCATTCGACAGAAATACTCCGTCCGGTTTCATCTTTAAAACATCCTCGGCCGCAGTCTGGGCCGGGATGACCGTAAGCCGGCAACCGCGCGCCGCCAGCATGCGCAGAATATTGCGCTTGATGCCGAAGTCGTAAGCGACCACGTGAAAACGCGAATCCGTCTTTTGTTCGAATCCCGTGCCCAGTTCCCAAAGGCCCTCATCCCAGGAATAAGATTTTTTGGTAGACACTACCTTGGCCAGATCCATCCCCTTCAGGCCGGGAAACGCGCGCGCCATCTTGAGTGCGGCTTTCATACTGAGTTTGCCGCTTTTCTCCAACGCCAGGATGCATCCATTCTGGGCGCCCTGCTCGCGCAACAAACGCGTCAGGCGGCGTGTATCAATGCCGGCAATACCGACGAGCTTGTGCCGACGCATGAATACCGGGAGTGATTCGGTGGCGCGGAAATTGCTGTGCAAAACCGGCAGGTCCCGGATAATCAGCCCGGTGGCGAACACGCTCGCGGATTCCATGTCCTCGGGGTTGGTGCCGGTATTGCCGATGTGGGGATAAGTCAGCGTGACCATCTGGCGCGCGTAGGAAGGATCGGTGAGGATTTCCTGGTACCCGGTCATGGCGGTGTTAAAAACCACCTCGCCCACCGCCTGCCCCGGAACGCCGATCGACTCCCCGTAAAACAGAGAGCCATCTTCCAGCGCAAGCAGTGCAGACGGCATATACCGGTTACCTCAAGGCGCGCAGGCACACAAAAGCGGGAGGGGCCCCTGGGTGTTTCGGGTGCGTCTCCCGCCTCGAATGCATTTTAAGACTAGGGTACTTTCGGCTGAGCGGGAATTTTACGGAACCGGCGGGCGAGAATCAACGCGACACCGTCTGCCGGGACACCATCCGCAGCGCTTTTTGAACCGGGCATCGGGGGAAACACCGCGATTTCATGCTTGAATTACCCGTTAATTAAATTTATCCGATCACACCACCAATCCCTCCAGCAACCGGATTTCGCGCAACACCTCCGCCATGACCATTTGCCACCCTCATGGCACGCATTATTCCTTATGACTACACTGATTTTTGTGGAACGGGAATATCTCACCATCCTGCTGCATCTCGGCCTTGCGGTGTTGGCGGGCGGGCTCATCGGACTCGAGCGCACCTATCACGGTCGTCCGGCCGGATTTCGCACCCATACCCTGGTGTGCACGGCCTCAAGCCTGTTGATGTTATTGACCGTTTACCAGTGGCAATTGCTCCCCAATGCGCCGCTCGATACCGTGCGCGTCGACCCCACGCGCATGGCGCAGGGCATCATGACCGGCATCGGCTTTCTCGGCGCCGGCGTGATCATGAAGGAAGGACTCACCGTGCGCGGCCTCACCACCGCGGCGTCCATCTGGATCACCGCCTCGATCGGCATCCTCATCGGCATCGGATTCTATTTTCCGGCCGTCGTGGCGACCCTGGTGACCCTGGGCACGCTCTCGCTGTTCCGCTGGATCGAGGCGATCATGCCCTCGCAGTTTTACGCGCGCCTGCATGTCCGATACAAGCGTAATGAAGCACCGGCCGAATCGGATTTACGTGAACTGATTACAAGGCATGGGTTCTCGATTGCCAATCTCAGCTATCAGTTGGCTGAAAAAGGAAAAATATTCGAGTACCAGATGACGATTTGCACCCAGGGTAAGGACAGCTACCGGCGTCTGGCGGAAACTCTGACCGCCCGGAAAAAAGTGCGGGAGTTCCACATTTTCCCGACCGGCGACTGATTCTTTTTCCGGGCATCGTCGCTACAGGACGATGGGTTTGTTATCGAGTTCATTTTTGTCATTCGGCTTCGAAGGATAATGTTCCACGAGGCGTGCACTGACGGCACGGATACCGCTCAGCACCCCGGCCGCAAAATCGCCTACCCGCAGCATCGCCTCGATGTCACGGCAGATTCTTTCCCAACCTTCCGTCCCGACGCGGGCGTGTACGCCGCGGTCAGCGAGGATTTCTACGTCGTGATCGGCCAACAGCAGGTAAATCAACACGCCGTTGTTTTGTTCCGTATCCCAAACCCGCAGCTGGGAAAAAACCTCCACGGCACGGTCGCGCGCCGTTTGTCCGCGCAACAAGGCGCGCAAGTGTAAAGTTCCCTCCACGGCGAATCGAATCTCTCCGGAATGGGATGCTTCGCATTCGCGGATGGCGGATTCAATCGCGCGCAGCGTGCTCCCGGGAAACGCGAGGCGCACGCGCCACGGCGGAATGAAAAGATGACGCAGCATTCGTCCAATAGTCATCACCATCTCCCCGAGGCGCCACCGCCGCCGAAGCCACCGCTGAAACCGCCACCCCCGCCTCCACTCCAACTGCCGCCGGATACGCCGCCGTACCCGCCGCTGCTCCAGCCGCCGTACCCGCCCCGCCCGCCACTGCCACCGATCGCCAGCGTGAACAGAAAAACCACGAGTCCGGCCAAGAACGAACCGATCAGGGAGCCAATGGTGATCCAGAAAACCACACTCACAATTCCACCGGCTACAGCGGCCCCGACCAGTCTCCCGAGCAAGGCGCCGAGAAAACCGCCGCCAATCATGACGGCAAGAAAGGCAATTGGCAGCATCTCCTGTATACCGGACCACGACCTGTCCCGCGCTTCCGGCGGTGGCAGCGGTTCGCCGTCAACCAGCCGGATCAGGCGGGCGACGCCGGCATGAATACCGCCGTAGAAATCGCCTTGCTTGAAATAAGGAATGATGATTTCGCTGATCACGCGCTTGGCCACGGCGTCCGGAATTACACCTTCGAGGCCGTAGCCGACCTCGATGCGCAACTCACGGTCGTGCTTGGCGACCAGCAGCAGCACGCCATCGTCCACGCCTTTGCGCCCGAGTTTCCAGGTCTCGGCCACACGAATGGAATACTGCTCGACGGCCTCGGGCTGCGTGGTGGGTACGATCAGCACTGCAATCTGACTTCCCTTGCGGCTCTCGAAAGTCTGTAGTTCGCGTTCGAGTGTATCGCGCTGCGACGGGGCGAGCGTGCCGGTCAGATCGGTGACGCGCGTTTTCAACGGCGGTACCGCCACCTCGGCGTGCAGCGCGAGACTCGCCAGCAATAAAGTCAGAAGAAACAGCCCGCGCGCAAGCACCCTCATGTCGGCGCCCTCATAGAGTAATCGACAGGAGAGTTACTAGTATCCCGAACCGGTCGGAGCTGGCGGTGGTGTGCCGCCGAAATCGACCTTGGGCGGTTTGGCGATTTCTTTTTCATTCTCCACGGCAAAGCTCGGCTTCACCTTGTAACCAAAGACCATGGCGGTCAGGTTGCTCGGGAACTGGCGCACCGTGACGTTGTACGCCTGCACCGCCTGGATATAGCGGTTGCGCGCCACGGTAATGCGGTTTTCCGTGCCTTCGAGCTGGGCCTGCAAATCGCGGAACAGTCCGTCGGCCTTGAGTTGCGGATAATTCTCCGCCACCGCGATCAGGCGCGACAACGCCGAACTCAGCTCGCCCTGTGCCGCCTGGAACTGGGCGAAGGCCCGTGCGTCGTTGAGCAGTTCCGGCGTCGCCTGGATCGTGCCGATTTTGGCGCGCGCCTCGGTCACGCGCGTGAACACCTCCTTCTCGTGCGCCGCATAGCCCTTCACCACGTTCACCAGATTCGGCACCAGGTCGGCGCGGCGCTGATACTGGTTCAGCACCTCGGCCCAGCCGGCCTTGATCTGTTCGTCCGTGGATTGCAGCGTGTTGTAGCCGCAGCCGCCGAGCAAGGTAAACACGGTCAGGAACAACGGGAAAATTATTTTGTTACGCATGGCGCTCTCCTTGATGCTTGTCGAAACTTTCAATTCGCCTTGGTGACAAACTGCTTGCGGTAATTCACCACCTTGTGCAGGTACTGGCGGGTTTCCTCGTAAGGAAGATGCGCGCGCAGTTTCTGGTACACGCCTGAAGGCGACAAGCTGTTGATCGTATTCACCGCCGCGACTTTGTCCCGGGAAAAAGTGCGCAGCACGTTGCCCGGGCCGGTATTGTAGGCCGAGATCACGCAATACTCGCGCGATACCGGGTTCGCGACCGGTTCGAGCTGCTTGTAGGTGAGCACGCTCAGATAGGCCGCACCGAGCTCGATGTTGTTTTGCGCGTCGAACAGGTATTGCTTCGACGGAATTTCATCCGAACCCTTGGCGCGCCGGTAGGCCTCGCGCCCACCGCTGCCGGGAACCAGTTGCATCAGGCCGTAGGCCGGGGCGGAACTCACCGCGAACGGGTTGAAATTGCTCTCGGTGCGGATGATCGCGTACACCAGGCTCGGGCTGATCTGGTACTGCGCGGCGAACTGTTCGACGATATGACCGTATTTCTCGGCCTGCTTGTTCTCGAAATTGGCGATCATCGGAATCTTCACGTACAGCGCGTTCTTCTTGGCGCCGTCGAGCGCAATTTCTCGATTCGCCGCCTGCGCTTGAAGCAGATGATCGGCAAAGCCCTCGGCATCGGCCGGCGAGGCCACGGGCTTGTTGTTCTGATCCACGACCAGGCCGAGCAGATACGGCTCCTTATCGCTCGTGAGCGTGATGGCGCTGTCGGAGAACAGATCCACCGCGCGCGGGTCGTTGGGCGTGAGCAAGGTAGTGACAATAGCGTTCTTCAGACTGGTGCGCGGGTCCTTGTCGTCCAGCGTCTCGACCGTCACCAGGCCGGCGTCGAAATCCACCACCGCGCGGCTCATGTAGTTCTGCGTATACTTTATATATTGCACGCGCGAGGGCAGCTTCACCTCCTTCTTGCCCCAGGTCTTCTTGACCCGGCCGGTCAGCAGCGTCACCAGCTTGTCGTAATCGCGCTTGATGGTGCGCACGTCCTGCACCAGCGCGTAGGGATTCGTCTCGTAAACCGACTTGCGGCTCTTGAGGCTTTCCTTGAGGGCTTCCTTGGGATCGCTGCTGCGGGCGACGCTGCCGAGCGTGCGCGCGGTCGGGCTGGTAATTACCGCCAGCGTCTGGTTGATGCTCGGCGCTTTATTGCCGGTCGTCGAGCATCCCACCAGCAGGATGATAGAAAGAAAAATTAAAAATAATAAACCCATTCCTTTTCTGTGATATTCAACTCTGATCAGCATGTCATGGATGTCGCCATTGCCATGGTACGGAGATTGCTCCGCCATCGCGCGGACACGCGACAGTAAAAGCCTCAGCGTTCGATGACGCATGATCCTCTCCTGAGCACATTTAGTGTCACAAAGGATAATCGTTCTCACTCAGGCGGTCATCGTAACTCAAGCCGGCGATGTCGGTAATATGCCTGGAAACCACCTAAAATGAACAGAAGATTCGGTAAACCCACTGAAATCAAATTAATTTTTTCGGCCTATTTTGAGGCTATATTTACACACAGAGTCATCAATTCCCCAAGTTGTGGAGTCAACTATATTTAGTAAGGTGCGGCTAATTTTTTCCTACAGGTTATCGAGAAGAATTTATGAAACTCAACAAAATGTTTAACCATTTTTTTATCACTTTCTGCCTGATTTCCTTGTCCGGCATCGCGTCCGCGGACTCTGCTGTGGGTGTTACGGATAATACCATCGTCCTCGGCCAGTCGGCCGCCTTCAGCGGCCCGGCGTCCAAATTGGGCGAATCGATGCGGGAAGGAGGGTTGGCTTATTTCGAAGAAGTCAACCGGCAAGGTGGCGTACACGGCAGAAAAATCGAACTCATCTCATTAGACGATGGCTACGAACCGGACCGGGCCATCGCCAATACTCAAAAATTAATCGGGGAACACAAGGTGTTCGCGCTCTTTGGTTACGTGGGCACCCCCACCAGTTATGCTGTGATCCCTATCATCACCAATGCCCGGATTCCGTTTTTCGGCCCGTTCACCGGCGCCGAGGGGCTGCGCAACCCGGTCAACAAATATATTTTCAATATCCGGGCCAGTTACTTCGACGAAACCGAGCAGCTTGTTGACTGGTTAGTGTCATCCCAGCACAAGACTAGAATCGCCATATTCTATCAGGACGATGCCTATGGCAAGGCTGGCTTGAATGGCGTAACTCGAGCCATGGATAAACGCAAACTTAAGCTGGTCGCCTCCGGAACCGTTACCAGGAATACCGTCGACGTAGAGGACGCCGTCAAGACAATTAAAAATGCTAATCCGGACGCGGTGATCATGATCAGCGCCTACAAATCTTGCGCGGCTTTCATTAAAAAAGCGAGTGAATCAGGCCGTCAAACATGGTTTTTAAATGTATCTTTCGTTGGCAGCGAAGCACTGGCATCCGAACTGGGAACGGACGGACACGGTGTCATCATATCGCAAGTGGTTCCGTATCCGAACGACCCATCCTTTAGCGTAGCCATGGAGTTTAGCCGGTTGCTGAAACAGCAGAAACCCAATAGTAAAGCCTCCTTCAATAATCTTGAGGGCTACATCGCGGCCAAAGCGCTTGTTGAGGGCTTGAGGCGGGCGGGCAGAGACCTGACTCGGGAGAAGCTTATCGCGGCCCTGGAATCATTCCGTGACGTGGACCTGGGAAAATTCCACGTATCCTTTTCTCCCAAAAATCATAGCGGCTCAAAACTGGTAACGCTCACGGTAATTACCGGCAGCGCTGGGTCGTTTATGCCTTTCTGGTACGGCTCCGCGACAGCGACAGCTGGAAAATAAATCGTTACCCGTTTACCGCAATCCCAGCACGTCCTGCATATCGTAAAGCCCGGTCTTTTGGTCGGTGACCCAGCGCGCGGCGCGCAATGCGCCGTTGGCGAAGGTCAGGCGCGATTCGGCGCGGTGCGTGATCTCGAGGCGTTCACCGCCGCCGGCAAACAACACCGTGTGATCGCCGACGATGTCGCCGGCGCGAATGGCGGAAAATCCAATGGTCTGGCGCTTCCGCTCGCCACGTACACCATGCCGGTCATAAACGGCACATTCCTTAAGATCGCGTTCCAGCGCCTTGGCCAGGACTTCACCCATGCGCAGCGCCGTTCCCGACGGTGCATCCACCTTGTGGCGGTGATGCGCCTCGACGATTTCCACGTCCACGTCGTCACCCAGCACGCGCGCGGCGGTTTCGAGCAGCTTGAAACACAGATTCACGCCCACGCTCATGTTGGGCGCGAACACGATGGCGATATCTTTGGCAGTCTTGGCAATGCGATTGCGCCCGGCTTCATCGAGGCCGGTGGTGCCGATCACCATTTTCTTTTTTGCCTTCAGGCAATGGTCAAGATGGGCCAGCGTGGCTTCCGGAGTTGTGAAATCCACCAATACATCGAATTCCTGCTTCCCAAAGCTAGCACCGACGATCACGCCGAGCTTTCCGACACCGGCAATCTCCCCCGCGTCAGCGCCGATGCCGTCGCTTCCGGGCCGCTCGACAGCGACGCTCAAGCGCATCCCATCCGCGCGGGTGCAGGCCTCGATGAGCGTCCGGCCCATGCGTCCGGCGGCGCCGGATACGGCGATATTGATCATTGGGTAAGTCCGTTAGTTGCTGTACATGCATCGTAACGCGTGATTCGATTGGCGTAAATTGCAGTTACTCCTTCTCCCTACGGGAGAAGGCAGGGATGAGGGGAACCAACCAGCCGTTCGCCTTGAGCCTGTCGAAGTGCGAACACATCTGTCGAGCCGCCTGCGGCGGCGTATAAATTGTGGGTGGCTGACCCACGGCAGGTGACTTTTCTTTGCTTGTCCTAAAGAAAAGTCACCAAAAGAAATGACACCCGGAGCGCGCGAAAACCCCTTGCGTTCCTCGCCCCACCGGGCGCTCGACCAACTCGCCGCCCGCAAAATACGCGGCTCGGGCTCAAACACGGTCTCGCTTAAAAGCTCCCGGTGAGGCTGCAGTACTCGGCGCGCGCTACGGGGTTTGGAGCAACACCTTGCCCTGCCTGAATTTTACTCAGCTAACTTGCGGGGTTTATCAGATGGGTTAATACTGCATCGCCATGTGACTTATAACCTAAACCACCCGTTGGCGAACTACTTATGGACTTCCGGCTCTGCCAGGTTATACGTCAAAATGTGAAGCATAAATTCCGTTAAGCGCGCTAAAGCAGCAATCTCTGAGGAACGATATGCTCAAGAAGATTTTCCTCGCCACGATTCTACTCATAGTAATTCATCCAGCTATTGCGGGCGAATATGTGTTTTGTTTACAGATCAATCGAATCGCAAATGCTGGAATGCTGAAAGACTACAGCAATAAGCAAATTGAAAACGGGTTGTGTATGACTTCGAAGGATGTTGTTCTAGCAATCGCAGCGAACAACTCCTACAAATAAGAGATTTGCATGCAATCCGCAGAACACATGATGCGGGAGTTTAAGAAGAGATTTCTAAATCGCGACCCAAAAGACGTTATAGGCAAGTGCTAAGAGTCACGTCACTTGTGCCTAACTAGCTAGCGAGTCGAGCCAACCTTGTGTCCTGCTGGCGCGGGCCATTCCACTGCACACGTAAAGTATTAGCTACCTTAAATATTCTACTGCTCTACTATGTATAAAAGTAAAATTTCCATTGAGAAAAAGTTAGCGCAGGCTAAGTATGTGCTGAAGATGATTAACAAATACAGGGGTAGGATTTTTACTAACGGTGGAAAAGATCCTGAAACTGGTGCTAACACGTTAGTAACACATATAAGCTCATTTCTTGCTCATACCAGATCTATCGTTCAATACGCTCACAAGGAAGCCAAGGAATCCTATAACATTGAGAAATATGATCAATATGTAACAGGAAAGAAAATATTCAGTTTTTTCAGAGTTCTAAGGAACAGTGATATTCACGAGTATACAATTGGAGCATATTCTTTAATAGAAGCCACAGCATATTTCGCACCTGCCACTAAAAATAACAAGTCAAGAACTAGCAATCCGATAGTTATGTATGTAGATGAAGTATCAAATATAAATACTCCTGGTAGAGAACAAAGAAATGTAAGAATTACTCACAAGCTATTAAAGAAAGTCGAAATAAACAGCGAGGTACTATCACGGTTAGAAAGCGAAGGCCGTAATGATCTTGTTGCGTCTGCTAAGGATCGCGGATATTTATATTGCGTACAAGAATTTGCGGGGATCGAAGATCTTCATGAGCTTTGTAGTCTATATGTAAGCGAAATAGAAAAGTTTATTTCATATGGAGTAGAAAATGGATTCATCAGTTGAAGATCGGAATTAAGCAGCTCACCATATATTCGAGCAGATGGTGGAATGCTCGGGTTGCGCCTCGCGGCAGGTACCGGCACTACTGTTCAATTCGTTCGTTAGCTGAACATCCCCTACAGCTTATCGAGAAGGGAGTACTCACAGCCGTCTTACGCCAATCAGCCAAAAATGCTCTTGATCTTGTCGAGCCAGGAATGCTCGCGGGGGTTATGGCGCGGCGAGCGCGAGCAGGGAATAGGCTCCACCAGCTTCGCTTGCGAGCTGGTGGAAGTGACCGTCGCGAGTCGCTCGCGCACCCGTCAATCGACTTAGCCGAACAAGCTCTTGATCTTATCCACCCACGAGGCTTCACGAGGGCTATGACGGGTGCCGCCCTCTTTCACTAAACGCTCGAACTCTTCGAGCAATTTCTTCTGTTGGGGTGTGAGGTTCACCGGCGTTTCCACACTGAGACGGCAGTACAGATCCCCGGTGTGGCCGGTGCGGACGTTGCGCACGCCCTTGCCCCGCAGGCGGAACATTTTTTCGCTTTGGGTGCCCGGCGGGACCTTGATCGCGGCGCGGCCGTCGAGCGTCGGCACTTCGAGATCGCCGCCGAGCACCGCGGTGGCGAAGCTCACCGGCATCTCGCAGTAGAGATCGTCATGTTCACGCTTGAACAGCGCATGCGGCTTGAGCCGCACCTGCACGTAGAGATCGCCCGGCGGGCCGCCGCTTTCTCCGGCCTCGCCCTCGCCCGCGAGCCGGATCTGATCGCCCTCGTCCACGCCGGCGGGAACTTTAACGGAAAGCGTTTTTGTGTGTTGCACGCGGCCGGCGCCGTGACAGGTCTGGCAAGGATCGGTGATGACCTTGCCGGTGCCGCGGCACTTCGGGCAGGTCTGCTGGATGGAGAAGAAGCCCTGCTGCATGCGCACCTGGCCGTGGCCGCCGCAAGTGTGGCAGGGCGTGGGCGACGTGCCGGGCTTGGCGCCGCTGCCCTTGCAGGTCTCGCAGGTTTCCATCGCGGGCACGCGGATCTTCACTTCCTTGCCGCGCACCGCGTCTTCGAGCGCGAGCTCGAGGCTGTAGCGCAGATCGGCGCCGCGGAACACCTGCGTGCCGCGCGTCCGGCCCGCGCCAAAGATGTCGCCGAAGATGTCGGCGAAATTGCCGCCGCGCGAGGAATAAAAACCGCCCGCGTCGCCGGCGGCCGCCGGATCCACGCCGGCGTGCCCGAACTGGTCATACGCCGCGCGTTTCTGCGCGTCGGAAAGAATTTCGTACGCCTCTTTGGCTTCTTTGAACTTCGCTTCCGAAGTCTTATCGGCCGGGTTGCGGTCCGGGTGATGTTTCATCGCCAGGCGCCGATAGGCCTTCGTGATCTCCGCTTCGGAGGCGTTGCGCTGGACCCCGAGGGTCTCGTAGTAATCCTTTTTCGCCATTCCTGCTACCTCTCCTGCATGAATGTCCCTGCCTCAAACAGCAAAGGCGCAGTGGTCAATCATCGCCCGACCGCCCACTGCGCCCTCGTCACCAAAGCAAACGTAGTTTATTTCTTGCCTTTGTTTTCTTTCACTTCCTCGAATTCGGCATCCACCACATTCTCTTTCTCCTTGGCGTCGCCTTTTTCGGCACCCGGAGTTTCCGCGGTACCGGTCGACTCCTCGGCCTTGGCTTTGGCCTGGGCCTGGGCATACATCTGCTCGGCCAGCTTGTGCGAAGCTTCCAGGAGCGCGTCGGTTTTCTTCTTGATGTCTTCCTGGTCGTCGCTGCGTGACGCCGCTTCGAGGTCCTTGATGGCGGCCTCGATCTTTTCCTTTTCCGCGGCGTCGAGCTTGTCGCCCATCTCCTTCACCGACTTGCGCACGCTGTGCACCAGGCTGTCGGCGTGGTTGCGCGCCTCGGCCAGTTCACGCGCCTTGCGGTCTTCCTCGGCATGCGCCTCGGCGTCCTTGACCATTTGCTGGATCTCCGCCTCGCTCAGTCCCGAACCGGCCTTGATGGTGATCTTGTTTTCCTTGTTGGTGGCCTTGTCCTTGGCCGACACGTGCAGGATGCCGTTGGCGTCGATGTCGAACGTGACCTCGATCTGCGGCAAGCCACGCGGCGCCGGGGGAATGTCGCCGAGGTCGAAACGCCCGAGCGATTTATTGCCCGCGGCCATCTCGCGCTCGCCCTGGAGCACGTGCACGGTCACCGCCAACTGGTTGTCGTCGGCGGTGGAAAACACCTGCGAGGCCTTGGTCGGGATGGTGGTGTTTTTCTGGATGAGCTTGGTCATCACGCCGCCCAGCGTCTCGATGCCGAGCGACAACGGGGTGACGTCGAGCAGCAGCACGTCTTTCACCTGACCGCCCAGTACACCGCCCTGGATCGCGGCGCCGATGGCTACCGCTTCGTCCGGGTTCACGTCCTTGCGCGGTTCCTTGCCGAAAAAGTCCTTGACGAGTTGCTGCACCTTGGGCATGCGCGTCTGGCCGCCGACCAGGATCACGTCGTTAATGTCCGCGGCCTTCAGACCCGCGTCCTTGAGCGCGGTTTTGCACGGCTCGATGGTTTTCTGGATGAGGTCCTCGACCAGCGCTTCGAGCTTGGCGCGCGTGATCTTGAGGTTGAGGTGTTTCGGACCGCTCGCATCCGCCGTGATGTACGGCAGGTTCACTTCGGTCTGCTGGCTCGAGGACAGCTCGATCTTGGCCTTCTCGGCCGCATCTTTCAGCCGCTGCAGCGCGAGTGGATCCCGGTGCAGGTCCACGCCCGCGTCCTTTTTGAACTCCTCGGCGAGATAATCGATGATGCGCTTGTCGAAATCCTCGCCGCCGAGAAAGGTGTCGCCGTTCGTGGACAGCACTTCGAACTGGTGTTCCTTGTCCACCTCGGCGATCTCGATGATGGAAATATCGAACGTGCCCCCGCCCAGGTCATAGACCGCGATCTTGGAATCGCCCGGCTTCTTGTCCATGCCGTACGCGAGCGCGGCGGCGGTCGGCTCGTTGATAATGCGCTTGACCTCGAGGCCGGCGATGCGCCCGGCGTCCTTGGTCGCTTGACGCTGGGAATCGTTGAAGTAGGCCGGCACGGTGATGACCGCTTCCTTCACTTCTTCGCCGAGATAATCCTCGGCGGTCTTCTTCATTTTCTGAATAACGCGAGCGGAAATCTCCGGCGGCGCCATGGACTTGTCCTTGATCTGGATCCACGCATCGCCGTTTTTCGCCTTGACGATCTTATATGGGACCATCTTGATATCGCGCTGCACCACTTCGTCCTCGTACTTGCGGCCGATGAGGCGCTTGACGGCATAAAGCGTGTTCGACGGATTGGTGATCGCCTGGCGCTTGGCCACCTGGCCGACGAGGATCTCGCTGTCATCCGTGTAAGCCACGACGGACGGCGTGGTCCGGTCACCCTCGCTGTTTTCGATCACCCGGACTTTATCGCCCTCCATGATCGCGACACAGGAGTTGGTGGTGCCCAGGTCTATTCCAATAATTTTCGCCATAGTGATCGCCTCGAAAGTTCTTTATTCAGGTTCGAAATGGGGTTATATCGGGACTTTTCAAGTCTGTTCCGCGCCTTTTTTGGCCGCGGGTTCCCCGCGTATCACGACCATCGCCGGACGCAGCAGCCGGTCGTTCAGGAGATAGCCTTTCTGCACCACGTTAACCACGTGGTTAGGGGGAACTTCCTCGGCTTCGACCAGGCTGATGGCCTGATGCCGTTCCGGGTCGAATTTCTCCCCCCGGGGATCGAGGCGCGTCAGGCCGAATTTCTGAAAAATGCTGTCCATGAGCTTCAGGGTCAAGTCCAGGCCTTCGTGCATTTTTTGCACGGCCGGACTGGAATCCGCCGGAAGCTCCACCATGCGGGCGAGTTCCAGGCTGTCCCGCACCGCAATGATTTCAGCGGCAAACCGTTCCAGCGCGTACTTGTGTGCCGACGCGACGTCCGCCTGGGCCCGTTTGCGGGTGTTTTCCACTTCGGCTTTGGCGCGCAACAGGCGGTCCAGAAGTTCCGCGGCTTCGGCACGGGCCTGGTCCAGGTCTGCCTGCAATTGTTTGATCTCCGGGGCCAATTCAAGATCATGCGCCGCGGCGCCCGCATCCACGGTCGGGATGGTATTTTCCTCCGCCTCCGGATTTCCCGCCGGAGTTGCCTTATTATCATTCACCTCATTCATCACTAAATCTCCACGCTGAATTAACCTTGATTGGATGGGGCTATCGACTTGTCGATTCAAGCCGCCCGCTGCGATCGCCGCTGTTCAAGGCCCCGCTTAAAAGTTTGGCGGTTATATCAACGATGGAAATCACCTGCTCATATGCCATGCGGGTGGGACCGATGACACCCAGTGTTCCCACGATTCTGCCATCGGCGGTATAGGGGGCGGTAACGACACTGTAGTCGGTCAGCACTTCGTATCCCGATTCCGTGCCGATGAAAATCTTCACCCCGCCGGCGCGCATGCTTCGGTCGAGGAGATGCAGCAGATCGCGCTTGGCGGTAAAGGCATCGAATAGTTTGCGCAACTTGCGCACATCCCCCAGCTCGGGAATATCCATCAGATTGGACTCGCCACTCACCACCAGGTCATCCAGCTCTTCCTCGCCGCTCAGGGCCGCGCGCGCCATCCGCACCGCCACTTGCATGATCCGCTGCATGTCGTCGCTTGCCTGTTGGATTTCGGACAACAAGGCGCGTTTGACATCCCCCATCGACACGCCGGTGAAGGTTTCATTGAAGTAATTCGCGGCTTGCACCAGCTCGGAGGGAGAATATTCCCGGTCCGACTGAATAATCCGGTTATGCACCTGGCCATCCTGTGTGACCAGGATCACCAGGATGCGAAGACCGGTGAGGCTGACAAAATCAATGTGCAGGAACGCGAGTTTATCTTCGCGCTTGGGTGCCATCACAATTCCAGCCAGCTTGCATACTTCCGACATCAACTGCGATGCATTTTCGATCAAATGCTGCGGTTCGATATCGGCCAGCAGCTCCTGTTCGAGCCGATGCAGTGCTCCGGCATTGATCGGCTTGAGCTTAAGCAGGGTATCCACGAATAAGCGATAGCCGCGTTCCGTGGGAACCCGGCCGGCTGAGGTATGCGGCGAGCGGACCAGGCCCATTTCCTCAAGGTCGGCCATGACGTTGCGCACCGTCGCGGGGGACAGTTCGAGCCCCGCCTGGCGTGACAGCGTACGGGAACCCACGGGCTGACCATCGGCGATATACCGCTCAATCAACGTCTTTAGCAATATTTCTGCACGGGCGTCCAGGGCCATGGCATTCCTCACGTTCTGACGGTGACTTTAGCACTCTCCATGAGTGAGTGCCAATCCCGGCACGGTTGCCCGTTTTTGGAATTGAATCCGGGACCACCGACAAAACAGCGGGTCGTCAGGGCCCATCGACATCTGTTCGCCGGACGGAGGAACGGGAACACTATCAATCCGTGGAAATTAGGTTACATGAGTGCGCCACAAACCAACAATGCCTATCCTGTGTAACCGTAAGCGCGGCGATTGGCCATTGCGACTGTGCGTGCTAGCTTAATGCCTCAATCCGGAACAGGCGCATGAAAAAAACAATTAATACCGTTGGGGTGTTCGGCAAATTCCAGGATAAAACCGTTGCCGAACACATACTCCGGCTGGGTGAATTCCTGCGCAGCCGCAAGCTCAATATATTGTTCGACGAGCCGACCGCGAAGCTGTTCACCCATCCCATCGCCCCGGCGCGGTCGCGCGCCGCCATCGGCGGCGAGATCGATCTCGCAATCGTGGTGGGCGGTGACGGCACGTTGCTCAATGTGACGCGCGATCTCGCGCCGCACCGCGTGCCTATTATCGGCGTCAATCTCGGGCATCTCGGTTTTCTCACCGATATCCAACCTGAAGACATGACCGCCGCGATCGGGAAAATTCTCGATGGCGATTATCAGACCGAAACCCGACTTCTGTTGCAGGCGGAAATCATCCGCAAGGGACGGGCGGTTCACACCGCCAATGCCTTCAATGACGTCATCGTCAGCAAGGGCGACCTCGCGCGTCTGATCGAATTCGAAACCTATCTCGACGGTGAATTTGTCAACAGCACGCATGGCGACGGTATCATCGTCGGCAGTCCGACCGGCTCCACCGCCTATGCGCTCTCGGCGGGCGGGCCGATTCTGCATCCGTCCTTGCATGCCATCGCCCTGGTACCGATCTGCCCGCACACGCTCTCCAATCGGCCGATTGTGGTTTCCAGCAACAGTACCATCGAGATACTGCTCACCGGGATGGGCGGCCAGCGTGCCCATGTCACGTTCGACGGCCAGGTAACTTATTCGCTGGAAAAAAACGATCGCGTAAAAATCAGACGGGCGGAGAACGAGATCGAGCTGCTGCATCCTTCCGATCACAGCCATTTTGAGGTCATGCGCATCAAGCTGGGCTGGGGCAAAAAACTCTGATGCTCGCGTATCTTTATATTCGCGATTTTGCGATCGTGCGTGAGTTGAGTCTCGCCTTCGAACCGGGTTACACGGTGCTCACCGGGGAAACCGGCGCGGGGAAATCCATCCTCATCGATGCGCTGGCGCTGGTATTGGGTGATCGCGCCGACAGCGACGTGATTCGTCACGGATGCCGGCGCGCGGATGTCTCGGCCGGTTTTGCGTTGCAACCTTCTCACGACGCTTCCAAATGGCTCAAGGAGCACGATCTGTTCGATGAACCGGAGTGCGTGTTGCGGCGCGTGGTTGAGGTGGAGAAACCCTCGCGTGGCTTTATCAACGGCCGGCCGGTGCCGATCCAGATGTTGCACGAACTGAGCGATTATCTCGTCGACGTCCACGGCCAGCATGAACATCAATCGCTGCTGCGGCGCGACGCGCAACGGCAAATACTCGATGACTTCGCGGGGCTGGAAGAAAGCGTGCGCCGGATCGAAGGCCAATACCATGAAATGAAGTCGCTGCGCGAACGCCTTGAAGCCCTGAAGCAGCAGACGGCGGACCGCGAGGCGCGCGTGGAACTATTGCGCTACCAAGTGCGTGAATTCGATGCCCTGGGGTTGACCGCCGACGAAATTCCCGCCCTCGAAGAAGAACATACGCGTCTGGCCAACGGCGCCGAGCTCATCGAGGGCGTACAGGCCGTAGCGCAGATCATCCAGGAAAACGAGGAGATGTCCGTGTCGCAGCAGCTCGCGCGCGCCATCGGCCAGCTCGAGTCGCTCGGCCGATACGATGCCAGGTTGGGCGAGATCGTCGCCTTGCTCAACGAAGCCGCCATCCAGATCGACGAAGCCGGTGGGCGCCTGCGCCACTATCTCGACAGCCTGGAGCTTGATCCGGCGCGCCTGCAAACGGTCGAGCGTCGCCTGTCAACGGTTCATGACCTTGCCCGCAAACACAAGGTAAAACCGGAGGAACTTCCAGCCGTGCACGCGCGCCTGCGCACCGAACTGAGCGACGTTGAAAACCTCGACACCAGCCTTGGCCAGTTGCAGGATAAGCTGCAGAATGCGTGCGCCACTTACCTCAAGGAGGCGAAAGATATTTCTCGCGGTCGCGAAACCGCCGCCAAAAAATTCGCGCGGGTGGTCACGGATGAAATGCAGGAACTCGGCATGCCGGGCGGAAAATTTTCAGTGGCCCTGGCGGCGTTGCCGGAGGGCGAAGCCGGCGCCTACGGACTCGAGCGCATCGAGTTTCTGGTCAGCGCCAACCCGGGACTGCCGGCACGGCCGCTGGCGAAGGTTGCCTCGGGTGGCGAGCTGTCGCGCATCTGTCTGGCTTTGCAAGTGGTGCTCGCCGGCGCCGGCCGGATCCCCACGATGATTTTCGATGAAGTGGACGTCGGCATTGGCGGACGAGTCGCGGAAGTCGTGGGCCGAAAACTGCGTGCGCTGGGCCAAACGCGGCAGGTGCTGTGCATCACGCATTTGGCTCAAGTGGCCGCGCAAGGGGCGCAGCACGTGCTGGTGGAAAAACGTAACGAAGGCAAGGTCACGCTGGCGGAAGCGAAGCCGCTGGGTGACCGCGAGCGCACGTTGGAAATTGCGCGTATGATCGGCGGCGTCGAAATCAGCAAGCAAACTCTCGCCCACGCCAAGGACATGCTCACCCGTGCCTCAGCCTGATGCGCACGCTAGCAGGGAGCGCACGACCGCCGAGGGCAGAGCAGGGGCCCCACGCAGTGGGGATGCGACCCCGAGGCGGGACGGGGTGCGCGCCCAGCGGTCGTCGGCATCGCCTTCGCTGTCCGATCCCCTTGCGGGGGCCCTCGGACAACGCTCAGGCGCGCCGGCCCAGCTATGAAGCGGGGGTAGCGGCGTGAGCCGCGGAGCAGGGGCCCCGCGCGCGTTGCGCGTGGGGATGCGACCGGCGAATCGCCGCAAGCTCGCCGACGATGATCAGTTGTTGACTGCTGGGATACTCCGGAGGCGAGGACCGCGGCGAGTCGGGCGCGGCGCCGGAATGAACTGAGCTAACAGATGCCAATCAAGAAGCCTATGAGCAGTGGCGCCGCTTCGCACGCCGGCGCGACCCGCGCCGTCGGCAGCGCCGCGCCTATCGTTCGTCCGGCGGCGATCGACGACGTGCCCTATATTCACCACCTGCTCGAAATCTATGCCGCCCAGGGAAACCTGCTGCCGCGCACAATGAGCGAACTGTACCAGCGCTTGCGCGACTTCTTTGTGATCGAAGTCAACGGTCGCGTCGCCGCCTGCGGCGCGCTCGAGATTTTCACCGAATATCTGGGTGAAGTGAGGAGTCTGGTCGTGGACGATGCCTTCAAGGGACAAGGGTTCGGGCGGATGTTGGTGGAGCGCATCATCGAAGAAGCGCGCCTCATCGGCCTGAGGCAACTGATGGCGCTGACCTATGCGGCGCCGTTTTTCCACAAACTGGGTTTCAAGACCGTGCCCAAGGATACGTTTCCCGAGAAAGTTTGGGGCATTTGCGTCAAGTGCTACAAATATAACAACTGCGATGAAACGGCGGTGCTGCTGGAACTGAAGTAGCGCGTAGATACTTGCTTTTACCCGGTCGAAATATAAACTGTCGAAGTTCATGATCGGAACACCGCGAGGAAAATCACGCTATATCGTCTGGCTGCTGGCGGCGGTGCTGCTGCTGGTCGGCGCGGTGGCGGCGGCGCACGAACTGGATCACGCACTCGATCATCATCAGGAACTGTGTGCGCTGCACCACTACGCGGGCCATCATGGCGGTCTGCCTTCCACGTACGCCCATTCGCCGGCGCCGCCGATTAAAGTCCGGCTCGATCTTCCCCCTTCTTATCTATTCGTTTCCGAATCGCGTCCGGCGCCCTACGCCGTGCGTGCCCCTCCGCAAGTCTGAAGCGCGCCATCGCGGCGCCCGGTCCGTTTTTATGGACCGTCATCGGGAATTTTCACGTATTCATAAACCGCGCGCGGCGCGGATACGATTGCCATCCATCCAGGCGCGCGCCCGTTCAGACTTCTGGAGGAGACCATGTACCGAACCATTTTCATCGCGGGCCTGATGCTCGCCGCCACGACCGCCGTGGCCGAACCGGCCGCCAAACCGGATCTGCAACAACGCGTACAGGACATTGACGAACGCGTGAAGCAACTTGAAACCGGCACCCTCGCCGCGGACCAAGGCGGGATGCGCACTACTTCAAGCGCCTTCAACCCGTCTATCAGCCTGATTCTGGACGGCAAACTGTCCGCCTTTTCCCAAGACCCGGCGACCTATGCATTGCCCGGATTCGCGCTCGGCGAGGAAACCGGCCCCGGCGACGAAGGCCTGCGCCTCGGCGAGTCGGAGCTGGTGATGAGCGCCAACATCGACGACAAATTCTACGGCCAGTTCACCGCGGCGCTGACCCCGGAAAATGAAACCGAGATCGAGGAGGCCTTCTTCGAGACTCTGGCTCTTGGCGGCGGCGCCACGCTCAAGGCCGGCCGTTTCTTCTCCCATATCGGCTATCTCAACCCGGTGCACGCGCACGCCTGGGATTTCGCCGACCAGCCGCTGGTCTACCGCGCCCTGCTCGGCAACCAGTATGGCGATGACGGCGTGCAGGCGCGCTGGGTGACGCCGACCGACGTGTTTGTGGAAGTCGGCGCCGAACTGTTCCGCGGCGACGGCTTCCCGGCGGGCGGCGCGGCGAATACCGGCAAGGGCACCCATACCGTCTTCGTGCATATCGGCGGCGACGCCGGCGTGAGCCATGCCTGGCGTATCGGGCTCTCTCGGCTCGATGCCGATGCCAAGGATCGCGCCAGCGGCGATGCGGCCACGCCCGATCTTTTCACCGGCACCAGCAAGTTGACCGGCGTGGATTTCATCTGGAAGTGGGCGCCGAACGGCAACCCAAGACAGACGAACTTCAAGTTCCAGACGGAGTATTTCACGCGCGACGAGGACGGCACGTTCGATCCGGCATCAAGCGGGACACCGCTCACTTATAACGGGAAGCAGAAGGGCTGGTACACCCAGGCGGTGTACCAGTTCATGCCGCGCTGGCGCGCCGGGCTGCGCACCGACCGGCTCAAGGCCGACGCGGTCGGCGCGGCGTTCGCCGGAACGGCGTTGGACAACCAAGGGCACGATCCCAAGCGCACCAGCGCGATGGTCGACTTCTCCAACAGTGAGTTCAGCCGGCTGCGGTTCCAGGTCAACCGGGACGAGTCGCGCGTGAATCAGAAAGACACGCAGTGGTACCTGCAATACATCATGAGCCTGGGCGCGCACGGCGCGCACAGTTTCTGAGAAAAGGAGACCGTACATGAAAATACTCAATCGATTATTTGCCGGGCTGATGTTGCTGATCGCCCTCCCGGCCGCGGCGGAGATCAAGGTCTTCGCCTGCGAACCCGAGTGGGCGGCTCTGGCGCAGGAACTCGGCGGCGACAAGGTATCGGTGTTTACGGCCACCACCGCGCGCCAAGACCCGCATCGTATCGAAGCACGGCCGAGCCTGATCGCGCGCCTGCGCCAGGCCGACCTGCTGGTCTGTACCGGCGCCGAGCTGGAAATCGGCTGGTTGCCGGTGTTGCTGCGCCAGGCCGGCAACGCCAGGGTCCAGCCCGGCCGGCCGGGTTACTTCGAGGCCGCGAGTCATGTCCGGATGCTCGAGGTTCCCGCGCGCCTGGACCGCGCCGAGGGCGACGTGCATGCCGCGGGCAATCCGCATATCCAGACCGATCCACGCAATATCGGCCGCGTGGCCACCGCGCTGGCGCAACGACTGGGCGAGATCGATCCGGAAAACGCCGATTACTACCAGACGCGTCATCGCGATTTTGTCCAGCGCTGGGAAGCCGCGATCAAACGCTGGGAACAGCAGGCCGCTCCGCTCAAGGGGATTCGCATCGTGGTGCAACACAAGGGGTTTCCCTATCTGGAGAACTGGCTCGGTCTGCGAGAAGTCGCGGCGCTCGAACCTAAACCGGGCATCGAGCCCACCAGCGCACACCTCACCGAAGTACTGGAACAATTGCGGCGGCAACCGGCGAAGATGATCCTGCGCGCGGCCTACAACGACGGCCGCGCCTCGGAGTGGCTGGCTGAACGCACCAAAATTCCCGCCGTCATGCTGCCGTTCACCGTGGGCGGTTCGGACAAGGCGAAAGACCTGTTCGAATTGTTCGACGACACTGTGCAGCGGCTGCTGCGCGCGCTGACATGAGCTTCGACGCGCTCGATCTCAGCATCCTCGGGCCCGCGTTTTGCGCGGGCCTGCTGGTGCTCGCCACACACGTGCCGTTGGGCCAGCAGGTGCTGGCCCGCGGTATCGTGTTCATCGATCTCGCCATCGCGCAGATCGCTGGCCTGGGTGTGATCGCCGCCGACGCGCTGGGCTGGGAACCACGCGGCTTCGGCGTGCAGATCGCGGCCGTGGGCGCGGCCCTTGTCGGCGCGCTGCTGCTGACGTTTACCGAGAAACGCTGGCCCGAGGTGCAGGAGGCGCTGATTGGGGTGCTGTTCGTGTTGGCCGCCTGCGGCGGCATCCTGCTGCTGGCGAATAACCCGCACGGCGGCGAGCACCTCAGGGATCTCCTCGTCGGCCAGATCCTGTGGGTGAGCTACCGCCAGTTGCTGCCCGTCGCGCTGCTCACCGCCGTCCTCCTCGCTCTCTGGTTCGGCGTCGGTACGCGTCTGGGCCGCATCGGCTTCTATGCGATCTTTGCCTTCGCGGTGACGGCCTCGGTGCAGCTTGTCGGTATATATCTCGTGTTCGCCAGCCTGATCATCCCGGCACTGACCGGCCGCTTTCAACCCGCGCGCCGCCAACTCATCGTCGGTTACAGCGTCGGCGTTGCCGGCTACGCCACGGGGCTTTCGGCCTCGGCGTTGTTCGACCTGCCATCCGGCGCGGTCGTAGTGTGCGCACTCGCACTGATCGGTATCGTGGCATGGGCGCTCGGCGCGAACGGAAAACAGAACGAGAACGTGTGAGTTTAAAAACCCTGCAACTGCTGGTGGGTCGGTTCAGCGCAACAATACCAGGGTTCGGACAAGCGCGGGATCGGCATGCCCATTCCCAACTCCGCCAGCAAGGGGGCGTCCACACCCTGCGCGGCATGCGCCAATCCCCAAATGCGCGCGAAGATTTCGCGCCGGCTCAAGTTTTCAGCCTCGGACTGCGCCACCCATTCCTGCACCGCGAGCTGCAGGCGATCGACGCGCGCGTCGGGATTGTTCCATGGATAGCCCAATAGCCTGGAGTCGAACGCGCCGATGTAATCCTGCACGTCCGGCAGCGCCAGCAACAGCGAACCCCGCGGGAGCAGCAGGCGGATGGCCAGTTGGATCGGCGGCACGCTCTCGACCAGATCGAGCTCGAGCAGGCGTTTGAGCAGCGCGATATAACCTTCCAGCGTGGTCCAGGGCGTGAACGCGACGAACGTCGGCGCGAGCGCGATGCCGGCCGCGCGGGTGAGCGCCACGGCGCGCGCGAAATCGGCGTTCGTATGATTCTTCGCGAGTAATTCCAGCACGCGATCGTCAACCGATTCCACCGCGGCGGTAATGAACAAACAGCCGGTGGCTTTCAATTCCGGTAACAATTCGGCGTGGTTGATAACATGCTGAATCTTGATCGTGGCGTCATAAGTGATATCCGGAAATTCGGCGTGCACGGCGTTAACGATCTTCCGCGCATGGGTCGGGCCGTTCAGGAAATCCGGATCGCCGAAGGAAATATGTTGCGCGCCGGCCGCGACTTGCTGGCGCACGTCGGCCATGACTACATCCACCGGGATGACGCGGAACTTGCCCTGATACACCGGCACCACCGGGCAATGGCGGCACCGATGCTTGCATCCGCGGCTACCTTCCGTGAATCCGACGGTTTTGCGGCCGCCGTCAGGCAATTGCAGATGCGCATAGCGCGCAAGCGGCGGCAACGCGCGGCGATCGGGCGTCATGAATTCAATCCTGGAGAGGTTCACCACGGGCTCGGTTTGAACCCGGCCGTCGCCGGCGCGCAGCCGCTCCACCAGCGACACCAGGGCCGGCTCGACTTCACCGCCCAGCACGGTTTGAACACCCAGGCCGCGTAACAGCTTTTCATTCATCGGCGCGTACAGGCCATACACGCACAGATGCGCCTGCGGCGCGATGGCCCGCACCCGCGGTATCGCCGCCACCGCGATGCGCGTGGCGGTGTGCATGGCGACATAGATCGCCACTACGCGAGCGTCGCGCAACACCTCGGGTTCCAGACGTTGCAAGGTGAGATCGAGGCAATGCACCGCGCAACCGGCGCGCGTGAGCCAGGCGGCCGGTTCGGCCAACCCGAAGGGCTGGCGGCCGATTTCGTAGGGATTAATCAGGACGACTTTCATGCAGGCGGACGCGAATAACGGCGTCGGGTTTTTCAGGCCCGGTTATTTTTTGCCGCCGGCGGGCTGGAAGCCGGGCGGGAGCTGGCCCATATCGCCTTCGCCGAACAGGAACCCGACCATGTGCTGCTCGATGATCTGGATGCTGGCCGGGTCGGCGGTGTTGAGTCTATTCTCGTTGATGATCGTGGCCAGGCGTTGCAGCCACTGTTTCCAGCCTTCCTGCGAGACGTTTTCGAAAATGCGCTGCCCCAGCGGACCCGGGTGCGGCGGGCGCTCCAGACCGGCGGCCTCGCGTTTCAGTACTACGCAGCGAACATTGCGTGTCATGCAATTCTCTTGAGAGTAAAACGAACCACCATTGTATTACGGAATACCGGGCCACGGGTCATTGTCACACGAAATGCGGTGACATAGATGCCGATGTGTTCTTGAAGTCGGTTAATTTTGTTACCATGCTTTACATCTGGATTCATGCATGAGGAGCAATATCATGGGCTCAATCGAATATTCCACCCGCATCGGCGATACCGAGCTGCGTCTCACCCCGGCGGCACAGGCCAAGTTCACTGAAATTCTGGCTGGCGCCGACGACGATGTTGCCGGCATCCGCGTGTTCGTCGCAGGCGGTGGCTGTGGCGGTATGACTTACGACATGACCTATGCCGACGGTACGGACAACCATTACGACAGCGTCCTCGAAGGCCCGGGTTTTAAGATTTATGTCGATGCGGTCGCGCTTAATTATCTGCAAGGCAGTGAGATCGATTTTCGCGACGCGACCTTTGTGTTTAACAATGTGTTCCAGGCCGTTGGCGGTAGCGGGACCTGTGGCGGTTGCGGCGGCGGCGGTTTCTAGCCCAGAGCCATCAATTCAATTCGATTAATGTCGGGTGCGCCCTGCGCACCGATCGACAAAAAACGGTGCGTGGGACGCACCCTACAGATGAATAAGTCATCCCCCCTTCGCTGTCCGGAATATGAACCCCATCACCCCAGCCCCTTGCCTGCTGCGGGAGAGGAAGTTCTTCAGGTTCCGCGTCGCATTCTGTTGATCGCGCCGCACGACAGTTACCGCACCGCGCCGTACCTGGCGGCGGCCAAGGCCCGCGGCATCGAAGTACTGATCGCTTCCGAGGCCAAACATTCTTTAGTAAGCGCCTATGCCCAGGGCCTGCATCTCGACCTCGGCGATCCGCAGGCTGCGCTGCAAACTATTCTGCGCGAAGCGCATCGGCGGCCGTTCGCGGCCGTGCTTGGCAGCGACGACGCCAGCACCGAACTCGCCGCGCTCGCGGCGCATGAGCTCGGACTCCCTCACAATCCCACCGACGCGGTGCGGCGCGCGCGGCGCAAGGATCTGGCGCGCGCGCGGCTGGCGCAGGCGGGCGTGCCGGTGCCGCGTCACTGGCGGCTCGATCTCACGCGCCCGTTGGCCGCGCAGATCGAGGACATTCACTTTCCGTGTGTGCTCAAGCCGGTGGCCTTCGCGGCCAGTCGCGGTGTGATCCGCGCCGACAATATCGAAGAACTCACGCGTGCGGCCGCGCGTATCCAGGTATTGCTGGCGCGCGCCGGTTTGCACGAGGCGGAAGAACGCGAAACTATTTTAGTTGAGGAATTCATTCCCGGCTTCGAGGTGGCGGTGGAAGGCCTGCTGACGCAAGGCGAGCTCGAAATTCTCACGGTCTTCGATAAACCCGATCCACTGGATGGCCCGTATTTCGAAGAGACGTATTACATCACGCCGTCACGTCTGGAGGCGCCGGTTCAGCGCGCGCTGCGTGAGACGATCTCCAGCGCGTGCGCGGCCTACGGGCTGCGCGAAGGGCCGATCCACGCCGAATGCCGCATCAACGTGGAGGGTGTGTGGATACTGGAAGTCGCCGCGCGCACCATCGGCGGCTTGTGCGGGCGCCTGCTGCGCTCTAGCACCGGTCTCAGTTTGGAGGAATTGGTATTACTGCATGCCGTGGGCGAACGCCCGGAGATAAACAGCGAAACCGGCGGCGCCGGGGTACTGATGATCCCGATCCCGCAGGCCGGCATCCTGCGGCGCGTCGAAGGCGTGTTGGCCGCCGGGAAAGTGCCCTACATTGAGGAAGTGGTGCTCCACGTGCGCGAGGGTTATGAACTCGTGCCCTTGCCGGAGGGTTCCAGTTATCTGGGATTTATTTTTGCACGCGCGCCAAACGCCGCACAGGCGGAGGCGGCGTTGCGCGCGGCGCACGCCTGCCTGCGCGTGGTGGTGATGCCATTGTGGCGGGGCATCAGCGTTTGACGTTCATCCTTAATTTAAAATCACAGGCATGCCGCTGGCTGCTCCCACTCGGTGCGTTCATTCCCGTGACGGTTAATTCGGTTCTTGGTTCGAGCCTCGCTCCGAGAGCCGCCGAATTAGTGCGGCGGGCAAGGCGAGCGGCAATATTTACACCCTGAATTCGGCGTTGTTCGCCAAACAGGCAACGATCTTGATTTCCCAAACATGTGGCGCGCCAATTTGAAATGGCTGTTGACACAGAGAATTATTAAGCGTAAGGAATTATGTTCGTCGTCTGGGTTCCGCATCCCTCACCGTCACAACACCTGGATAAAGACCACAGGAGAAACCCCATGAGCAAACTTTTCTTGGCCGTCGTCCTGACTTTGACGCTTGTCCCCACCGCCATGGCGGCGGGCTCGAGCAGCACGTCCCGACCCCCTTCCCCACCGAGGGCCCAACCGAGCGACTACGATCTCGGGGTGAAGGCTGTGCAGGCGGGCGACTACCAGCGCGCCTTGGCCCTGCTCCAGAGGGTAGTCCAAGCCCAGCCGCGCAACGCGGATGCCTGGAACTACGTTGGCTTCAGTCACCGGAAGCTGCGGCAGTTCGAGCTATCTCTGGCCGCCTATCAGAAAGCGCTGGCGATCAACCCGGGCCATCGGGGCGCCAACGAGTACCTGGGCGAGCTGTATCTCATGACGGGGGAGCCGGAAAAAGCGCAAGCGCAACTCGCGAAACTCCAGAGCGTCTGCCCGGGGGGTTGCGCCGAGTACGATGATCTGAAGAAGGCGATCGAGGCGTATCGATCGGCGAAGAAGAAAGGCTGACCCGGCCTTCGTGTCGCGCCTCCCGTGACGACGGTTTCGCTCCTGGGAGACTACGGACCTTCGCTCGTTGCGTTTGGCCTGTTCGCGTTCCTGCACTCGATCGGGGCGCGGGAGCCGTTCAAGAATGCCCTCGCCCGTTGGACAAGCCCATTTTTCGTCGAGCACTTCTGGCGTCTCGTGTATTGCGCCTTAAGTTTAGTGGCGCTCTATTACGCCGTCGCGACGCTCCACTGGGCCCGGCATCCTGAAAACGATGTCTGGCTGATCGTCTATCCCGACTGGCTCTGGCAAGCGATCAC
>NZ_JBBDYL010000019.1:0-1039 GCF_040901545.1 Sulfuricaulis sp.
CCCCGCTCCGGCGGGCTCCGCCCGCCTACGCGGTCCGGTGAACTCTAGCGTTGGGCCGCTCGTGAGGGCGCAGCCGCGAAGCCAGCAATGGCAACACACGTTACAACTCATTGAAGGAGCAGACATGAGCCAAACCGCCGAAATCAATGGTGTGAATGTGACCGCAATGTTGGAGTTCAAAAACATATGCATGCAAGACCCGACCAAGGCAGACCGCCATCCGGTACTGCTCGCACATTGGGAAGGCGGCTCGCGTTCACGGATTGAGTTCAAAGACAAAGTTGTACACATCGGCGGCGATGATGAACTCAACCCGATGCAGATGTTACTTGCCACGCTGGCCGCGTGCGACGTGGATTTGGTGGCAATGCACGCCTCCCTCCTCGGCCTCAAAATCGAGAGCCTCTCTGTGGAATCGAAAGGCCATTTCAACGCGCGGGCGTATTTGGGTTTGGAAGGCGCGCCGGGGTCTGGATACGATGCGATTTCCTACACTGTGCGCCTGTCAGTTCCGGGCGCGACACCAGCGCAAATTACTCACTTGCGCGAACGGTGTGAGCGTTCCTCGCCTGTGGGCGACTCGCTGGCACGCGCGATTCCACTGAAATTGGAATTCAAGGCAAACAGATAACAGTGTAATTGTGTGTGGCTATCATATTCAAAGCAGTGAGCGGCCCAACACGGCATGCAGCCGACATGGCATCACCTCGGTATTCCGGACACTTTCGATAGATGGGATGATGATATCGGAGGTGTGCAATGCAAAGGAAGCGATACGGCGCGGAGTTCAAGCGTGAGGCGGTGAGGCTGGCGAGCCAGCCAGGGATGGTGAAGCGGCAGGTGGCCGCGGAGCTGGGGATTCACGAGAACCTGCTGCGGACCTGGGTCAGGCAGTTTGCGGCGGGCAAGTGGGAGGCGAGTCCGGGGACGGCGCTGAAGTCTGCGCAGCAACTGGAGAATGAGCGCTTGAAGCGCGAACTCAAACGCGTGACGACCGAGCGCGACATTCTAAAAAAGGCGGTGGGCTACTTCGCGAAGG
>NZ_JBBDYL010000020.1:0-1020 GCF_040901545.1 Sulfuricaulis sp.
CGATTTGTGCAGTGCGATCCGGTATTTCATTGGAACCTCCGGTGCCAATTATAGGGCGGCCGTTTCCACACGCGTAACGTTCACGCCCAGCCGCGCGCGCCAATGGACCTTTGCAAAGCACGGCGCTCGCGCGCGCGTCGGCCTGCGGCGTGGGGTTAGGTGTCACTTTGTTGTTTCCGGTAATTTGGGATCGCAAGCCTTCAGCAGCGAAAAGCCCAGTGGAGACGGCCGGAACGTTGTCTTTGGATCTGTTATTCGTTGGCCAAAGCTTGTCGTGTCAATTTGGTCCCACGTTGCTTCGTATTCGTCAATGATGCATCCGAGGCGATGAAGGTTCTGGAGCGAAAGTCGGATATCGTCTTCGCTGTTTCCGAGGGCTGACTGAATTTTGGCGAGCGTGATGCCTCCATTCGGGACGTTTCGGTGCATGAGCCATCCTTGGCTCGATAAGTACTTGAGTATTTGCGCATCAATCGGCTCGATGGAAGAAAGAATCTCTGTAAAGATCTTCTTCGGTTGTAAGCGCCTGCCCGGGTCAGTGGAGTTGGCAATTAGACCGGCCCACATATCTTGAATGGATTCGTCATCCTCCTGCGACGCGGCCTGCAAGAGCGGGATTGCGAATCGCGGCGCAACAGGGATGCTCTTTCCCTGAAGTTTTCTTTCTCTGTGTATCTCCTCGACCTTGTCTTGTAATCGTAGCAAGTTCTTGTATCTGAAAAGTCTCGCCCAGTCGTGAACGGCGCCGCCGAGCTCTACGACTGCATCGCCAACAACCTTGTTGAGAAACGCACCGACCTTTTCTGCGACCTCGAGCGCCTTCCCGCCTGCCTTGGCAATTTCTTGCGCCGCCTTTGCGGTGTCCTTATCCACGGCTCGCAGTAGTGAGACCTAACCGGTGAATGAACGGCACTTTGCTGCCCGAGAAAGCATGCAGATGTAGAAGCATGCTCCCAATGATAGAAGCTTGCCTATGCCGATACGATCACAAATCCAGATACTTCGAAGCGATTCCCTTCC
>NZ_JBBDYL010000021.1:0-6319 GCF_040901545.1 Sulfuricaulis sp.
TTGGGCGCTACTGCCGCCGTCTCCGAAGGAGCTGCGCCTCGGGATCCGGCGGCTACTTACATCTGGCACTTTGGGCAGAAAAACGCGGTTCTTTGGCCTAATCGCTTGGCCCGAATCGGTGTCCGGCACACGGGACATGGTTCACCTTCATGCCCGTAGACGCTGAGCGAGAGATGGAAATACCCCGGTTGGCCGTCGCTGCCGCGGAAATCACGCAAGGTGGTGCCGCCGGCTTGGATGGCGCGGTTAAGTGTGTCACGAATGGCCAAAGCCAGACGACCGTACTGGATGCGGGTAATTTTTTCGGCGCGCCGCGCCGGTCGAATGCCGGCGGCGAACAGGGCTTCGTTGGCGTAAATATTGCCGACCCCCGCGAGCAGCCTGCCGTCAAGCAAGGCATCGCGAATGGCGCGCCGGCGGCCGCGTAATTTTTCGAAGAGATAATCTCCGTGAAAATCCGCTGACAAGGGTTCTGGCCCGAGATGCTTCAATAATTTGTGTTGCAGGGGGTTATCGCGGACCCATAGCACGGCACCGAATCTCCGCGGATCGTGCAACCGCAGACAATCGCCGCTATTGAAAACAATATCCACATGATCGTATTTATCCGGAGGTTGCGTGCCGTCGACCACCCGCAGGCTGCCGGACATGCCGAGATGGAGTATCAAGGTGCCCGTGGCAGTGGCCAGCAACAAATATTTCCCGCGCCGCGTAACAGTATGAATGGTTCGCCCGGGCAACTCCCTTTTGAGTTTAGTCGACACGCGCCAACGCAGTCGGGAATTGCGCACAACGATGCTGGTTATGGTTTTTCCCACCACGTGCGGTTCAATGCCGCGGCGGGTCGTTTCGACTTCGGGGAGTTCCGGCATGATAATAATTTATTGGATCATACGGGACATCAGTTCGGAAAATGACTATTGCTCATTTGTGCACCATTGAGGCCGTGACTTCGTCTGAATCTCCGACGGATAGCGCGCGACGAGGAAAATAATAAATTACTGTGTCTTCTATGGGAAAAATGTTTAGTCGGGTTTCAAATTCAGCAGACGCACGCCGGTTTGTTCGGTGAAATGGTATTGCAGGTTTTCATCCTGCCGCAACAGGATAAATTCAGGTTTGTAGGCAAGAATCCCGAGGTGCAGTTTGACTTCCTTGTTGTCCCGCAGGCTGGTCAGCGCAATTTTTCCGATTTCATCACCGCCGGAATATCTGTCAACCCTGAGCGCACTGGCATTTTGCCAACTGGCCACGAAATCGTTAATTTGGTCGGAGGTGAGTGTTTGGTCCGTTGGCTGCCGGTGCCAGACCCCATCCTTCAGTGTGAGCGAAAAACCGGGCAGTCGGAGCGCCACCAGCTTGCGATCCTCCTCGAATAAACGGCTGGCGATGAAGTTGGTATAGGGATAAGCGGCAATAGCCAGGTAATGGGCGGGTATCAGGACCACTTCATTTTTGTAAAGAACGTAAACCTGGTTGGTAAGTGGATGCATGGCGCCGAAGGCGATGGCTTCGTTATCAAACCATAGACGCGACTGCGGCTTGTCCAGGCCGAACTTGGCGAGTTCTCCGGTGACGGCCGGTATGCGCGTCTCAGCGGGCGCTGATAGCGTGCGCAGCAGGCTTTCAATGTTGAAACGATTGACGCGCGCCGGGAGTGGCGCAGTCAGCCTCCATACTTCACTGGTCTTATCCAGGGTAATAGCCGGTTGTTCCGGACGGTCGATGCGTATTTGGGATATTGCGGTTGTCGACAGGGTGGTCAGTGGCGTGGCGGAAGCGTTTTTTTCCTGCCCACTGCGGTGGATCATCGCCCAAGTGAGCGCGCCGATGAGCAACAACAAAGCGACATTGAGCAGCCACCGGCGCTTGAGGCCCGAAATACGGTGATCACCATCGGGTGTCTCGGTTATATTGCGGGAAGTTTTCAGTGGATTGACCACGGGTATTTCGATATTAACGTTTCCGTCGCCGCAGCCAGATGAGTAATCCGCTGCTGATCATGAGGAGCGGCAGCACCCCGAGAAAACCCGTGGCAATCGCGAACTGGGCGGTACGCGACAGATTGAGCGCGCGGTCACGGGCGGTTTTGACCGGGATGCTGACGTAGACGTCATCGTGTGAGAGCCAATTGATAACGCTCATGCCGAGATCGAGATTGCCGGCGTTGGCGATGTAGGTGTTCGCCAGAAAATCTCCATCACCGATGATGATGATGCGTTGCTCGCGTTTTTCCTGGTTGCGCATGAGCGCCACCGCGAGATTGAGCGGGCCACGAACATCCTCGCCTTTGTCGAACTGGATCGGTCCCGTTAGCGATCCGGTCTCGGACCAACTGGAGGCGCGCGTGTCAATTAATACCGATCCCCGCCAGCCTTCGGGCGCGATCAAACTGATGCCGCTGGCTTGCGGGAATACCGTGTTGTCGCCAAAGTTGCGCACCACGGGATGGTTGCCGTACTTGGCGATTACAATCGCGGCGGCGCTGCCGGTAATCGCTTCCGAAACCGGGTCCACGATCACGCCGGGTTGAAACTCCACGCCCAGCAATTCGGCCAGCGGTTCGAGCCCGAAAAGCGGGCCGGGGTCATGCAGCCAGAGCAGATTGCCGCCGCGTTCAAGATAATTTTCAATTTCCCTTACCTCGCCCGCCAGGAGTTGCGTGCGCGGACCGGCAATCACCAGTACATTGGTGTTGTCCGGAATCTGGGGGTGATCGCCGAGCGAAAGTGTTTTGGCCTTGAAACCGCGTTTTTGCAGTTGTGCGGCCCAAGTCGATAAATCAAAATTCGCCCGCTTGTCGGGACTGCGTTCCCCATGACCGCCGAGGAACACCACCCAGCGCTCGCCGCGATGGCCCAGGCGCGTCAAGACGTTGGTAAAATTTTCCTCATTGAACTGGGCCGGAGACAGACTTTCCCTGGAGCCGGCGTATTCGAAGACGAGTTCCCCGTCAAATTGAACCCCGGCATCCCGCACGCGCTCAGGCGCCGTGTCGGGATTGACAAACTCAAGCTGAATATCCGGCTTGAATTTTTGATAGCGCCCTACCAGGTCTTGAATAATGCGCCGTATTTCACCGCGCTGGCTGGCATAGGCGGTGATCTTGAGTGGCTCCTTGAGCCGTCCCACCACGGTGACGCTGGCCGGGGCGAGCGAATGGCGGCGTGCCTGCGTCCAGTCGAATTGCATATGATATTCGATTGCCAGCCATTGCAGCAGCCCGACGGCGAGCAGAAACAGCACCACAAAGCTCGCGTTTAGAAGCCGGAGTTGCCATTTGGTGTGCGGGGTGTGATACATGCCTAGCCCCCGATTCGGTCCGCATCCAGACGGCGGATGCTGAGTACGAGGAAAGTGGTAATAAGCAGTACATGATAGATGGCATCGGCGCTGTCAAAAATGCCATCAAGAAACGGTTTGTAGTGATTGAAGAGCGACAAATAGGCGATCAAGTTCCCGCCGCGCAAACCTTGCCCGGACCAGTCAAGAATCCAGAACATGAGCAGCGCGCCAAAGGTGCTTATGGCGGCGACGGTGGAGTATTGCGTCAGCGTGGACATAAACAGGCCCACGGCGGCAAATCCCCCCACCAGTAGCGCGAGCCCGAGGAAACCCGAGCCGAGCAGGCCAAAATCGAGACTCGCTCCCGCGACCAGCGACAACGGCATCAAGGCGGTCAGCAGCAGCAGGAGCAGGAGAAAAAGCAGAATCCCGAAATATTTCCCGAGCACGATTTCTGTCATTGAAACCGGCGCGCTGAAAAGTAATGTGAGCGTGCGGTTGCGCCGTTCCTCCGCCACCAGACGCATGGTCAGCAGCGGTACTACCAGCAGGAAGAGGATGGCGGCGTTTCCCAGAAGATCGGGGATCACGAATTCCGTGACGCCCGGCGCGCCATCCATTGCCAGGAACTGCGATTGATATAGTTGATATATTTCCACACGGCCCAAAAACAGATACGCCAGGATCAGCTGTACCACGGACAGGATGGCCCACGCGAGCGGCGAGAGAAAAATTGATTTCAGTTCGCGTAGGCCGATGGTCAATATCATGGTTCGGTTCGCGACTCGTTGGCCGACGCAGGAATTTCTGTCGTGGTTTCGATATTCGGAACGGCTTCCGTGGTCAGATCGAGGAATATTTGTTCCAGCGAGAGACGCGCCGGCCTGATTTCATACAGGCCCCAGTTTTTTTTAACCGCCATTCGAAGGATTTCTTCCGTCGGATTACGCTCCGGTTCGTGAAAGATTCGCAGGCGGCCGTTTGTTTCAGGTTGCACCGAATTCACGCCGGGCACTTTCTCCAGAATTTCCAGAGCCGGAACACGATGAAATGCCACGGTGAGCGATGCGGATTTCATGTGTTTTTCCAGGCCGTCGATGCTTTCGCTCAGCACCAGTTCCCCTTTGTTGATAATCTGCACGCGATCACAGGTGGTCTGCACCTCGGGGAGTATGTGTGTCGACAGTATGACGCCATGCTCTTCGCCCAGCTCGCGAATCAGCAATCGGATTTCGCGTATCTGGATCGGGTCGAGTCCGACGGTGGGTTCGTCCAGAATCACCACCGGCGGCAAGTGGATAATCGCCTGCGCGATACCCACGCGCTGCTGGTAGCCTTTGGAAAGATTGCCGATAAGACGTCCACCGGTGTTTTCCAGGCCGCACCGCGCTTTGGCGTGGTTACGCGCCTGCTTGCGACGGGCGAGGGGAATGCGGCTCAGCGCCGCGCGGTAATCGAGATATTCATCCACCGTGAGTTCACGGTACAACGGCGGATTCTCCGGCAGATAGCCGATCTGGCTCTTGGCGGCGCGCGGATCCTCGAGCAGATCGTGACCGTTAATGGTGATGCTTCCTCCCGATGGCGCGAGGTTACCGCTGATAATCTGCATCGTGGTGGTTTTGCCCGCGCCGTTGGGGCCGAGGAATCCGAGCACTTCTCCCTGCCGGATGGTAAAGCTGACGTCTTTGACCGCCTGGAGCGCGCCGTAGAAACGCGAAAGGTTTTTTACTTCGACCAAAGCGGCGGTATTCATCGCATGCCAAAAATCGGGCTGCTGGGATTTTCAAGCATGGTCGGCATTTAATGGAGCGGGGCACGGAATGTCAAATACCGGGATTGAACATGCCACTATTTCGAAAGTGACAAAGCCCGCCCGCCGGTTTTCCGCGGATCCGGCCCGTGGCGCGCGGGTAATCCTGATCTTTTATGTAAGTGCTTATAAATAATGAACTTTTATTATTTGATCTCATTGGCATGGAATATGCCTTTCTCAAAGGTGAGACAAGGTCATAGCCATGCGAAAAATTCTGACCATCCTGGGCGCGTTGTGCGCCATCCTCTTCTGGACCGGGGCCGGCGAGACCTCCGATCCGGTGCTGTCCGTCACTGAAATTCCCGCGGAGATCGCCGCCAGCTGCGCCGATTCCGCCGCCGGTGAAGCCATGACTTGTCATCAGTCTGATTTCAGTCGCCAATGGGTGGCCAAAACCGATCGAGGCCACTTATTCTTGGTGACCGATGAATCGTGCCTGGGTAACGGTTGTCGCGTCTGGCTGGTTGAGAAATCAGCCGGGTCGGTGGTCATGCTGTTGACCTTCAATAAAATCTTTCGTCTGCATAATGGCTCGGGCAAATATCCTGTCGTCGAAAGCTATACCGAGCTTGCTGCATCGCAGGGCGTCTACAGCCGCTACGAATGGAATGGGTTGACATATACCCGCACCTCCAGCCGTCCGGTTTATCTGGTTGATGGCTGGGAATGCGGTACTCTCAAAGAATGCCGCTTCGCCGCGTCCGAGGCACTCAAGCAGCAACAGGTGGACCGCGCGGTGAAAATCTGGGAAAACACCCACGGCATTTCCTGGATCTAGCCGCCGGATCCCGAGGCGCAGGGCGACTCCCTTCCGAGGCGCAGTAGCGGCTCCGTCCCGTGGCGCAGCTCCTTCGGACGGAGACGCAAGGCCGCCACATATGGAAGCGTCTACTATGAGCCGCTTGGCCACCACCTCCGAAAGCGCGTTCGCCTCGGGAGGTGGCGGCCCTTCGAAGGGAGGACGCCGGGCTGCCACAAGAAACCAAGCTCATTGAGTCGCCTGGCCGCCACCGCCGAAGGAGCTGCGCCACGGGCGGTGGCGGCAGCGACTCCGTCCCGTGGCGTAGCTCTTTCGGACGGAGGAAGCGGGCTGCCGTTCCAGAGCCTTATTCCTTGAGTCGCTCGGCTGCCATCTCCGAAAGCCTGCGTCTCGGGATCTGGCGGGGCGACTCCCTTCCGAGGCGCAGCTCCTTCGAAGGGAGGACGCCGGGCCGCCAC
>NZ_JBBDYL010000022.1:0-39163 GCF_040901545.1 Sulfuricaulis sp.
CAACTGTCACCCATGTCCCCGGACTAAAGTGTTACCTATGTGTCTGGACCGTACCTGTGAGTGGTCTAACAACGCGTTGAACCGGACCGCCCACCAGCCTTGCTGGTGGGTGCGCTCCGCGCTTCGCGCTGCGCCGGCCAGTTAACGCGGACGTTAGACAACACCAAGACACCCTCACGCCACCACATGTGCCAACGCTCATGGAATCATCCCAAGCGACTGCAATCAGGTCACTCCTAGAAAGCCAGCAGGTGGCCTCTCTCGGTACGCTGCACGAGGGTGATCCGGCCGTGTCCATGGTCCCCTTCGCGCTGCTTCCCCAGGGCCAAGGTCTGGTCATCCATGTTAGTCAGCTGGCAACACACACCAAGGACATGCTTGCCAATCCGGCAGTCGGTTTACTGGTTATCGCATCGCCCGCGTCAGCAACTCCGCCGCAGGCGCTTCCCCGAATCAGCATCCAAGGCCACGCCTCTCAGTGCTTGAGCCACGCAACAGAGTACTTGCAAGCCAGGCTGTCGTACGTGTCTCGGTTCCCTCAGAGCGAAGAGATGTTCGCCTTCGCAGACTTCTCGCTCTTCGTCGTCGCAGTACGCTCGGCGCGGTTCGTGGGCGGTTTCGCGCAAGCCAGCTCAGTCACTGCTGAGCGATTTGCTGCCATCATGAGTGCCAGTTCATGAGAATGTTTCGGTTTCGCGCACAGGCGCTTGACCGTTGGCGGGCAGCCCTCTAGCTTGTCCCCAGCAATAAAAGGAAACGAAATTATGTCTACAAATACCATCCGGCTTCATCGCGTGCTCCGCGCACCGCCTGAGAGAGTCTATCGGGCCTTCCTGATTCCTGACGCGATGGCCAAATGGCTTCCGCCAAATGGATTCACCGGCAAGGTTCACCACCTGGATGCCAAGGTCGGCGGCACCCACAAGATGTCGTTCACGAATTTCACCACCGGACATAGCCACTCGTTCGGCGGAAAGTATCTCGAATTGGTGCCGGGCGAACGGCTCCGCTACACGGACAAATTCGACGACCCGAATCTGCCGGGGGAAATGCAGGTGACGATAACCTTGAAGAAGGTATCCGTAGGCACGGAGGTGAACATTGTTCAAGAAGGAGTGCCCGATGTCATTCCTCCCGAGGCTTGCTATCTCGGCTGGCAGGAATCGCTTATTCTTCTGGGGAAACTTGTCGAGGCCGAGATTCCAGATTAGCGCCGGCAGAATTAAGGTCGGCCGCACCCCGCTGGCGCCGGCCCCTCAACCCTGAGTTGGAGGGTCTATCAGCCAGCTGCTTGACGTTATAGCGTTAAGACGCTAAAGTTGTATGCATGGGTGCCAATCCCAAACGAGCAACCGTTTATTTCGATTCTGAGCTTCATCGCGCTCTTCGGTTAAAGGCAGCGGAAATGGATCGCACTTTATCCGACTTGGTCAATGAGGCTGTGCAGCTCAGCCTGGCGGATGACGCGGAAGACCTCGCTGCATTCAAGCAGCGCTCACGAGAGGCAAATTTACCCTTTGAAGACGTCGTGAAGGATCTGAAACGGCGTGGGAAAATATAAAGTCTTCATCAAATCTTCCGCAGTAAAAGAAATCGAGGCCATCCCGCACAAGAAAATCCGCCAGCAGATCGTACGCCGCATTCAAAATTTAGCCACCGACCCAAGACCAAACGGTTCCGAGAAGCTTACAGGTCACGACCGGTACCGTATTCGCCAGGGAGTTTATCGAATCGTATATGCGGTAGAGGATGAAAAGCTCGTGGTCTATATCGTCAAGGTGGGGCACCGAAAAGATGTCTATCGTGGAGCCTTCTAATTGCTCACTCCGGCCGGCGGATTTCGTCGGCGGCTGAGTTCAAACGTTAAAGGACATCAATGGCCCTTCCTTGGCTCGCAGTCGGAAAACTGGTGCTCGCCAACCTCGACACGATTATTGACGTGGTGAAGCCGGCGTTCACCCGCAAGAAGATCGAGGCCGTAACGAATCAAGCGGAGCTACTCAACCAACAGATCGCCGAGCTTCAAACGGCGTCGTCCAATAACGCGGAGCAAATCAAAGAGCTCGCCGCGCAACTGAAGCAGATGGTCACGGCATTGGACCAGGCCGCACTCAGTGTGGCGGCCGCGCGGAAGAAGACCCGAATCCTGAGTGTCGTTGCTGTCGCCGTTTCCGTCATCGCGATCGTCGCGGCCGTGGCATCGTTTATCGGGTGAGTGGAATTGTCCCTTTCGCAGGTGGAAGTGTCCTAATGGATTAAAAAAATTCGGCTCAAGAAGAATTATAAGGAAAAATCACTGTAGACATCTCTCACGCATATGCGCTTACAACACTGCCATAACTTCCATGACTTCCGGGAATTGGCCCGGCGGCGGCTGCCGGGCCCGATTTTCGATTACATCGACGGCGCGGCCGACGACGAAGTGACGTATCGCCGAAACACGGCAAGCTTCGAGCGCTGCGATCTAGTACCCAATGTCTTGCGCGGGGTCGAGACCGTCGATCTTTCGGTGACCGTGATGGGGCAGAAGCTTGCATTGCCCTTTTATTGCTCCCCGACCGCGCTCCAACGTTTATTTCACCATCAGGGCGAGCGCGCGGTGGCGGCGGCCGCATCCCAGTACGGGACGATGTTCGGCGTATCCTCGCTCGGCACGGTCAGCATGGAGGAGTTGCGGCAGACATACGCCACGCCGCAAATGTATCAGTTCTATTTTCACAAGGATCGCGGCCTCAATCGCGCCATGATTCAACGCGCCAAAGAGGCCGGTGTCGAGGTAATGGCGCTGACGGTGGACAGCATCACCGGTGGAAACCGCGAGCGGGATTTGCGCACCGGATTTACGATTCCGTTTCGGCTTACCCTCGCCGGAATGCTTCAATTCGCGATCAAACCGATGTGGGCCCTGAACTACCTCACCCACGAGGGTTTCAAACTGCCCCAACTGGACGAACACGTCGACATGGGCGGAAGGACAGTGTCGATCGAGCGCTACTTCACCGAGATGCTGGACCCATCCATGACCTGGGATAACGTGGCCGAGCTGGTCCGGGATTGGAACGGGCAATTCTGTCTGAAGGGGCTCATGTCAGTGGCCGATGCCAGGCGCGCCATCGAGATCGGCTGCACGGGCATTATTCTGTCCAATCACGGCGGCCGGCAACTGGACGGTTCGCGGGCTCCGTTCGATCAGCTGGCAGAAATCGTGGATGCCGTGGGTGACCGGATCGATGTGATGATGGATGGCGGCATCCAACGCGGAACTCACGTCCTGAAGGCGCTTTCGGTCGGCGCCAAAGCCGTGGGAGTCGGACGCTACTATCTCTTCCCGCTGGCGGCGGCGGGTCAGCGTGGTGTTGAGCGGGCGCTGGGCCAGATGCGGGCGGAGATCGAGCGGGGAATGAAACTAATGGGATGCACTTCAATCACTCAGCTCGCACGCGACAACCTGCGGTATCGGTAATTGTTTGACGGTCGTGCCGCTCGTGTAAGCGACATTTAGGTCGTGTAATAATAAAGCGCACTTGTATCGATCCCGGGATAATCACTTTGAGTAATCCCAATACCGACAAAGTCTTTACTGGATCAATTCCAAAACTCTACGAGCAATATCTGGTTCCCCTGATCTTTGAGCCCTATGCGGCGGACTTGGCGGATCGGCTACGCACAAGATCACTTTCCCGGGTACTTGAAATTGCCGCCGGCACGGGAGTAGCGACGCGTGTTTTGGCATCCGTGCTGCCTGCGAATGTCTCCATCGTCGCGACGGATTTGAATCAGGCCATGCTCGACCAAGCTTCCGCGGTGGGAACGAAGCGCACGGTCGAATGGCGTCAAGCGGACGCCATGCAGCTACCGTTCGCGGATGGAACGTTTGACGCCGTTGTGTGCCAGTTCGGAGTCATGTTCTTCCCGGAAAAGTCCCAAGCGTTTTCGGAGGCGCTCCGGGTTCTCAACCCGGGAGGCGTTTTCATTTTCAGCGTGTGGGACCGGATCGCGGAAAACGAATTCGCGGATACCGTGACGAACGCGCTGGAATCCTTTTTTCCTCAGGACCCGCCGCGCTTCTTGGCGCGCACGCCCCACGGTTATCACGACCATCGCATTATTGAGCGCGACCTGGCAAACGGTGGTTTCCGTGCCACTCCCCGAATCGACACACTCGCGGCGCGCAGCCGGGCGCCATCCCCCCGGGATCCAGCGATCGCGTACTGTCAGGGGACACCGCTAAGAAATGAGATCGAAGCCCGCGATGCCGCGCGGCTTGGCGAAGCCACCGACATCGCGGCGGAGGCAATCGCCAAGCGGTTCGGACGGGGCGTTGTCGACGGCAAGATCCAGGCGCACATTGTTACCGTGGAAAACTCACTGTAACCAGTCTTTTCCCGCACTGGAGAAACTCTATGAAAAATCCTGTTAACTGGTTTGAAATCTATGTGCAAGACATGGCTCGTGCAAAGAAATTTTACGAGTCTGTGTTCGGCGTCGCGCTGCAGAAACTCAATGCCCCAACCCCGGATTTGGAATTGTGGTCATTCCCCATGAAGCAAAATACGTACGGTGCCTCCGGGGCGCTGGTCAAAATGAAGGGGTTTCCCTCTGGCAGCAACAGCACTATCGTTTACTTCCATTGCCTGGATTGTTCGGTCGAAGCAAGCCGTGTCACGAAATCAGGCGGGCGTATTCAGCGCTCCAAAATGCCAATCGGAGAATACGGTTTTATCTCTTTGGTGTATGACACCGAGGGCAACATGATTGGTCTCCACTCAATGAAATAAACCATCCACGCAGATTAATTCAATCGATGTAGAGAAAGATAGATGAGACATTTCTAGCCCCGGGCCTGATTGCTGTAATTCAAATATCGGTACTTAAAGATTTACCAGACAATGAATTTAACTTGATTTGGAGAAAGAAGATGGAACATCTGCTAGATACTTGGAGACCTCGCATATTAAGCATCATGCGGTTCGTAACGGGCTTTCTGTTTATGCAGCACGGAGGCCAGAAAATATTTGGGTTCCCTGCTCCACAACGTCATGAGTTTGATCTATTCTCACTGACTGGTATCGCCGGCTCGCTAGAGCTAATTGGTGGTTTTCTAATTGTAATCGGACTGTTCACCCGCCCAACGTCGTTCTTACTTTCCGGGCTAATGGTGTTCGCATATTTCATCGCGCATGCGCCTAAAGGATTTTGGCCAATTTTGAATGGAGGCGAGTTGGCCGCGTTGTATTCCTTCGTGTTTTTATATCTGTCAGTTGCAGGTGCAGGTGCATGGAGTATTGACCGTGTGCGTGCAGGCAGGCGGTTGAGCGGCAATGCCTGACAACGACATGCATCCGACCGACCCTCTACCATTACACCTTTGGCTACGCTCCAGAGCGGCGGCTGATAACTATCCAGCAGGGTCTGACTCAATTTATTCAACGACTAAATTCGAGAACTGAACTAACTGGACTGATATGATCAATCAAATCTGCCCCCATTGCATTCGCGCCAGAAGTCACCAATATGAAAATCACTAAACTCGATATTTACATCCTGCGCGCGCCCGACACCGGGCGGCCGCATTGGGTCAGCAATTTCATCGTGCCCCGGGCGAACGAGATCCTGGTGCGCATGCACACCGACGAGGGCGTCGAGGGCGTCGGGATCGCCACCAGCTACACCCCGATCGCGGCCGCCATCAAGGCGTTCCGTAGCGGCATCGCGGAACTCGTGGTCGGCGCCGATCCGCTCGCGCCCGAGCGCCTCTACCAGAAACTTTTTGCGCTCACGTCGCAGCGGATCGCAAGCGAGAAAGGCTGGACGCGCGAGGCGATCGTGCGCATCTCGGCTGCCATGGATATCGCCGCCTGGGACATCGTCGGCAAAGTGGCCGGACTGCCGCTATACCGATTGTTCGGCGGCTACCGGAACGAAGTCCCATGCTATGTCACCTGCGCCTACTATCGCGACGGCAAGGACATGGCCGAACTGCGTGACGAGATGCAGATGCTGAAAGCCCAGGGCCACACCGGCTTCAAGGGCAAGGTCGGCGGCCTCCCGCTCAAGGAGGACATCGAACGGATGGCGCTGGTGCGGGAAGTCATCGGCGACGACAAGGAGTTGATGATCGACGTGAACCGCGGCTGGGACCTCGCGACCGCCATCGAAGGCGCGCGCCTGCTGGAGCCGTTGCGTCCGCGCTGGCTGGAGGAGCCGGTACGCTGGGCGGATGATCGCCGCGAATTGAAGCTCCTCGCGCGGCATACGCGCATCCCGCTCTCCGCCGGCGAGAGTGAACTCACCAGCTACGGCTGCCGGGCGCTGCTGGAAGAACAGGCGATCCAGATTCTCCAGTTCGATTGCACCATGATGGGCGGCTTCACCGAAGGGCGCAAGCTCGCCGCGTTGTGCGAATTCAATCACGTGCAGGTGGCCCCGCACCACGACTGTTTCATTCACGCGCACATCGTCGCGGCCAGTCCCGCGGGTTGCATCGTCGAATCCTTTACCGACCCGGAGCGCGATCCGCTGCAGGCGGAACTGTTCGAGGATCCACCCCGGATCGCCAACGGGCGGCTCACACTCAAGGAAGCCCCCGGACTCGGCCTCAAGCTTTCCGAAGCCGCACTGAAAAAGTTTGGCGAACAGATTCTATGACGTGGTGGCATGGGCAAGCGCTTCCGCCCAGCTCGCCTAAACTAATGATAAAAGCCCGGCTCAAGCGAAGGAGCGGGGGATGCCCGGGCCATGGACGAGGCCTCGTTACGTCACCGTTTTGTTCCGATTTCGCTCGCCGAACCAGCGCGATTTGAGGCCGAATAGCAAAAGGAGATGTGTTGCGATGGGTTTGCATTTTTACTTTACTGCTCGGGACGCCAAACATCTGCTCTTTGGCTTAATCCTCATCGAAATCTTTCTGGTCGCAATCTTTGTTGCCGATACGTTACTCGGCCAGCCTAAATGGACCATCCACGTTTTGTTCGATTTGGATGGCGAAGGCAATATCCCTGCCTGGTTTTCCTCCGTTCAACTGTTTCTCATCGGCCTGGTTTTTTTTCTGAAAGGACGCCAGTCGGATCCGGATTATCGACCTTCCTCCTTGTTTTTCCTGATAGTCGGGGCAGGATTCATTTTTCTGTCGGTGGATGAAGCCGCTGCAATCCATGAAAAGATCACCCACGTGCTGACACCCATTGCATGGGTGCCGCGGTTTAAGGGTGATCATGGAGTATGGGTCTTCATTTACATATTAGTCGGCGTCTCCCTGTGCTTCGCTACCTATCGCGATCTCATGGCGATGTGGAAACGTTATCGGAGCGCGACCTCCATTTTAGCGGTGGGCATGGGGCTCTTCCTAATCGGAGTCGTTGGTTTAGAAATTATAAGCTTTCAATTCTTGCGCAGCGGATCAACTCCCTTGCTTTATCAAGCGGAAGTCGCCCTCGAAGAGCTGCTCGAGATGTCGGGAGAAAGTATTATGCTTTATGGGACCCTATTGTTGGCGCCACAAGAATCAGGGCCACATGCCTCATGAGCTGACTCGTTGCCGCTCCCGAGTGGGCGAACCACGCTGCCGGGCTGCGTCGGCAGAGCGGATATACTGCTGCGTGGGTCACGGGATGTAACGTCGGTTGATCGTCAGCCAACGGTGGCGGCGAGTTCGACCACGGCGCCGGCATTCTCGATCGAATAGCCGGCCAGGTTTCCGAGGGCACGACGCAGGGGTTCGCCCGCAAGCCCTGCGCGCAGGCGTCGAACCAAATCGCTGTCGAGCCGGCGTGACCGCACGGCGAGCCAGTAGATTTCTTTACGCAGCGGCACGAAATCGAGTTCCAGCCGGGCGGCGGCCGCCTTTAGGCCGAAGCCGGCCTCGGCCTGGCCGGCGGCGATCGTGGCCGCGACCGCCAAGTGCGTGTACTCCTCGGTTTCGTAACCCCGGATCGAAGCCGGTCCAAGTCCCGCTTGGCGCAGAAGTTGATCGATCACCAGCCGGGTCCCGGAACCGCGCTGGCGGTTTACGAAACGGGCTTGCTGATTCGCGACGTCAGCGATCGAGCTCAGCCGTTTCGGGTTGCCTTTTTGCACAATCAGCCCTTGTTCGCGTTCGGCAAAGCGGATGAGAGCGTCGCGGCGCGGGTCGAGCGTGCGCCTGAACCCCGTGACGAACCCCTTGTCCGAGGGCGCCACCGCGTGAAACCCGGCGATATCGGCCTCGTTGCGGGCAAACGCCTTCAGGCTTTCAATGCTGCCCCGGAACGCGACGTCATGGATGATGCCTTCCGGTTTGCCCCACTGTTCGCAAAAGGCAGCGAGCAACATATCGTGGCTGGCCGCCAGCGACAGCCGGGCGCGCGCCCGCCCCGGTCTGCCGGCCTTGTGCGCCGGCGCCAGCTCGAGCGCGAACACGCCATTGCCCAGGCGCTGCATGGCGCGCGCGTTCGCCGCTAAAATCTGCTCGCCCGCCTCAGTCAGTTGCGCACCCCGGCCTTGTCGCAGATCCACCAGCGGAACTCCGAGAAGGCGTCCGGTATCGACGATCAGACCCCAGGCTACCCGATACGACAAACCTGCCTCTTGGGCGGCGGCGCGCAGCGTCGCGTGGGTTTTAACGCCGGCAAGCAGCCGCAGCACCCGCCTATCCAAGGCTGTTACCCCGCCATCGGAGAGTCCCCACACCAACTCGGGGACCAGCTTGATAGTTGCAGAACTTGACATATTTGGCACCTGGCTCGAATCCCGTATCTTTGCCGGCTCTTGGGCATTTATAAGCAATATTTCGCATGATATCCCGATCGCCAACCGGGCGCTATCTGGGCATGAGGGCGTTTCCATGGACGTGATTTCAGAGGCATTCAGTCAGGCAATCCGGCTGATCGGCACGCTCGATGACAAGCTGATCGAGATCGTCGCGCTCAGCCTGCGGGTGAGTCTGAGCGCGGTGGCGATCGCGACCATTCTCGGTTTGCCGGTCGGGGCGGGCTTGGCGGTGGCGAAGTTCCCGGGTCGACAAACGCTGGTCGTCATGTTGAATGCCCTGATGGGGCTGCCGCCGGTCGTGGTCGGTCTGTTGGTGTATCTGCTGTTGTCGCGCGCGGGTCCGCTCGGGCCCTTCGGGATTTTGTTCACGCCGGAGGCGATGATCATGGCGCAGACGGTGCTGATTTTCCCGATCATCGCCGCGCTCACGCGGCAGGCGGTGGAGGACGCGTGGAATGAGTACCGCGAGCAGCTGACGTCGCTTGGCGCGCGCGGCTGGACCGCGGCGCTGACGCTGGTTTGGGACATTCGTTTTTCACTGATCACGGCCGTGCTTGCCGGCCTTGGCCGGGCCGCCGCCGAAGTCGGCGCGGTAATCATCGTCGGCGGCAACATCGACGGCGTCACGCGCGTCATGACCACGACCATCGCGCTCGAGACCAGCAAAGGCGATTTGCCGCTGGCCTTGAGCCTGGGCATGATTCTCGTGACCCTGGTTTTGCTGCTCAACGCCGCGGCGCAATCGCTCAAACAACTGGCCGAGCGGCGCTATGGCTGACGTGATTCCGGTTGCGAACTCCATTCTTCCGCTGCGCCTGGCAAAAGTAAGCTTCGCGGTCAACGGCCACGCGATCATCGATCGCGTTTCCCTCACGATCGAAGCCGGTCCGCGAACCATCATCCTCGGCCCGAACGGCGCGGGCAAAAGCGTGTTGATGCGGCTGTGTCACGGGCTCCTGGCGCCGACCTCGGGCCGGCTTTCATGGAATGTTCCCGAACGGCCCGGCGAGCGTCGCCGCCAGGCGATGGTGTTTCAACGCCAGATGATGTTGCGCCGCTCGGCGCTCGGCAACATTACCTATGCGCTCAAGCTGGCCGGCGTGGCGGCAGCCGAGCGTAAAGCGCAGGGCTGGGCCGCGCTCGAGCGGGTCGGGCTGGCGCCTCTGGCGAAACGCCCGGCGCGCGTGCTTTCCGGTGGCGAGCAGCAACGTCTCGCGCTGGCGCGCGCCTGGGCGCTCAAACCGGAAGTGCTTTTTCTGGACGAGCCCACGGCCAGCCTCGACCCGGGCGCGACGGCGGAAGTGGAGCGCATCATTCACGCCATCCACGCCGCCGGCACGAAAATCGTCATGAGCACGCACAATCTCGGTCAAGCAAGACGCGTGGGCGATGAGGTTGTGTTCCTGTATCAGGGTCAGCTCAAAGAACACGCCGGCGTCGATCAATTTTTCACCACGCCCGCTTCGGCCGAAGCCGAGGCGTTCATAAAAGGAGAACTTCCATGGCTCTACAACGACGTCGATTCCTCCTCGCCGGCGCGGCGCTTGCGCTGATCGCGGCACACCCGGTCGGCGCCGCAGACAAATACATCACCGTCGCGTCCACGACCTCGACGCAGAATTCGGGCCTGTTCGATTATTTGCTGCCGAAGTTCGAAAAACAAAAGGGCATTCAGGTGCGCGTCGTCGCGGTCGGCACCGGCCAGGCGTTGGAGATCGGCCGGCGCGGAGACGCGGACGTCTTGTTCGTGCACGACAAGGCGGCGGAAATGAAATTCGTCGCCGAAGGGTACGGCGTCGATCGCAAGGAGGTGATGTACAACGACTTCGTCATCGTCGGTCCGAAATCCGATCCGGCGAAGGTCGCCGTGCGTCACGACGTTTTGTCGGCGTTGAAGAAAATCAAAGCGGTGAAAGCGCCGTTCGTTTCGCGCGCCGATAAGAGCGGTACCCATGCCGCGGAGTTGCGTTACTGGAAAATCGCCGGAATCGATATCGCCGCGGACAAGGGCTCCTGGTATAAGGAAACCGGCTCCGGCATGGGCGCGGCGCTAAACACCGCGTCGGGGCTCAACGCCTACATCCTTGCGGATCGCGGCACGTGGCTGAATTTCAAGAACCGCGGCGAACTCGCGATCCTGGTTGAAGGCGACAAACGCCTGTTCAATCAATATGGCATCATGTTGGTGAATCCGGCCAGGCATCCGCACGTGAAGCAAGCGCTCGGCGAGGCTTTCATCAATTGGATCATCTCGCCCGAGGGCCAGAAAACGATCGCCGAATACAAGATCAACGGCGAGCCACTGTTCTTTCCGAACTACAGTCCCGGCTAATGCGCGCGCTTACGGCATTCATTTTGGCGATCATGGCGCATGCAGCGGTGTAGTTCTCCTTAGTTTCGCTCGGGATGTTGCTGCAAGCATCAATAACTATATGCTGTAACGGCGCCGAGAATGTGCGCACAGGATTGGACAGGTAGCAAACCCGGTTTAATATAACCACTCAAAGGAGGAGCCTCATGAACATGAAACGCTGGTTAACGAACAATCAGGGTCAGGTCATGGTTTTCGCTAATACTCGCAAAAAATACGATCTATTCTTGGTTTTGACATGCAATCATGGAAAAATAACCAATAACTAATTGATATGCCGACAATACTCAGGATTGGACCCTATCGTTTCTTTTTCTACAGCAATGAGAAAGGAGAACCGCCGCATATTCACGTGCAGCGCGAGCGGTTTCTTGCTAAGTTTTGGTTGAATCCGGTTGCGTTGGCAGGCTCAAAAAGGTTCGCGTCGCATGAGTTGCGAACGATACAGAAGCATGTCGAAGACAACAGGAAAATATTCCTGGAGGCTTGGAATGAGTACATTACCAGTTGAAATACATCCCTTGGCTCAGAATGTCGAGGTCACGGACGACGATCTGGTCGTGTCATTGGTGGACGGGCGAAAAGTGATCGTCCCGCTGGTATGGTTTCCCCGTTTGGCGAATGCCACGAAAAAGCAACTAAAGAATTACGAGCTTTTGGGCGACGGTGAAGGCATCCATTGGCCGGAGATCGATGAAGACTTAAGCGTGGCTGGACTGCTGCGCGGCAGTCATTAGTTTTAGTTATCGTATAGCAAGCCCTTCGAGCCGACGCGAATAGACGGCGCGCGGTTCAATCGAATCGTTAGGCCTCGTCAACATGCTCATCATCAGACGATTCTCCAAGCAATCTTTGGGCTACTGGTTGCCCGCGTCCAGCGTGGGGCTGAAGGCATCTGTGACAATAATCTGCGGCGGCGCTTGAGTGCGCACCCAGTAGTGGCACGGTGGCAAACCCGGTTTAATATAACCGCTCAAAGGAGGAGCCTCATGAACACTAAACGCTGGTTATACGCGAGTGCCGCGGCTTTCGTCGTTTTAGCGGTGTTGGAGTTTGTCGTCAACGGCGTGCTGCTCGCCGGTATCTACCAGCAGACGGCATCGGTTTGGCGACCTGAGGCCGAGATGGTGTCATTGTCATGGTTGTTCTGGCTGGCATACCTGGTTTTTGCCCCGGTATTCACGCTGATTTACAGCCAGGGATTTGAAAGCAACAAGGAAGGCATCGGTCAGGGGTTGCGTTTCGGGTTCTATCTCGGCCTGCTGACCGCCATTCCCATGAATCTGATCTGGTATGCCGTGCTCCCGATCCCGGCGTCGCTCGCGGTCTATTGGGCGATCGCGGGTATGGTGGAAATGATCGCGATGGGAATTGCCGTTGGGTTGATCTACAAGAAATAAGCTGACTCGGGCGGCGGAAAATTTCAGCCGCCGATTCTTTTCCCTGCATACAGTAATGGCGTCAGTCCGGGTTCTACTTTTTCTATTTCGCCACGCACGGCGTGGTTGCACATCGCCGAAGGCGATTCGATACAATACCGGTCGGAATGACCGCCATGACCGCGCCATCGATCAACGAACGTTATACCCTCACCGCCATCAGCCTGCACTGGCTGGTGGCGCTGCTTATCTTCGCGGGATTCAGTCTCGGCTGGATCATGACCGATATTCCGGGCCTGACGCCTACCAAGCTGCGCTATTTCTCCTGGCACAAGTGGATCGGCGTGACGATATTCTTTTTCGTGTGCCTACGCGTCCTGTGGCGCTTGACGCATCGCCCACCGCCGCTGCCTCCGATGCCGCGCTGGCAGCGCATCGCGGCCCAGGTCAGCCATGGCACGCTATATGGGCTGATGCTCCTGATACCACTGGCGGGCTACCTCTACAGTTACGCCGCCGGCGTGCCGGTGGTTTATCTTGGGCTTGTCGAGTTACCGCCGCTCATTACGCCGAACCCGGCGCATGAGGACATCTTCAAATACACGCACATCGGATTGAACTTTACCATGGCCGCGCTGGTCATTGGTCATATCGCGGCGGCGCTCGGGCATCACTTCATCCGGCGCGACGGAGTGCTGGCGCGGATGGTGCCGTTCCTTTACCGGAGAACTGAATCGTGAGAATAATTCGCTGGGCCGTTGTGCCGATCGCGCTCGCCGCGATGGCGGCCTGGGTCCAAACACCGACCGCCAATCCGGACACGATCTCGTTCGTGGCGAAACAGATGAACGTGCCGATCAAGGGCCAATTCAAGCAGTTCTCGGCCCAGATCCAATTCGATCCGGCCCGTCCCGCCGCGGGCAAGGCCGCGGTCGAGATTGACGTCGCCAGCCTCGATCTGGGGGACGAGGAATTTAATTACGAAATGAACACCAAGACCTGGCTCGATACGCGCACCTACCCGAAGGCGACGTTCATCTCGAGCGCGATCAAACCGATCGCGCCGGATCGCCTCGAGGTCAGCGGCAAACTCACCATCAAGGGCAAAACCTTGGATGTCGCGGTTCCGGTCACGCTCAAAACCGAAGGGCGCACGCGTGTCTTCGAAGGCACGCTGCCGATACGACGCACGACGTTTAACATCGGCGAGGATGAGTGGCGCGACGCCTCGGTCGTCGCGGACGAAGTGCAAATCCGTTTCCGCCTGATCGCCGCGCCACAATGACTTTGTCACCACAAACTTTCAGGAGAGTATCCATGAACGCGCGCCTTACCATGTTGTGCGTAATCCTGCTCCTCGCTTCCTGCGCCTCGGTACCGGAAACACCCATGCCACCGGCCGCGCCCGGGGAGGAGATTTACGCTATAGACCCGGGGCACACTTTCCCGAGCTTCGAAATCAGCCACCTGGGATGGTCGACGCACCGCGGTCGTTTCAACAAGACCAGCGGCTGGATTACGTTAAACCGCGCCGCGCGCAGCGGTTCGATTCAGCTCACCATCGACGCCGATTCGATCGATACGGGGGATGTCCGACTGGAAGCGCGTCTGCGCAAACCGGATTTTCTCGACACGACGACCTTTCCGGATATCACTTTCAGATCCAACAAACTGCGCTTCGAGGGCGATGCCTTGACCGCTGTGGACGGCGATCTGACGCTGCGCGGGGTGACACGACCGGTAACGCTGTCCGTCACCTCGTTTCGCTGCGGCAAGTTTCCAGTCATCGGCACCGAGGTCTGCGGAGCGAACGCTGAAACCACAATCAAGCGCGCCGACTTCGGCATCTCGATGTACCCGTCCATGATCGGTGGCGACGTGAAACTGCTGATCCAGGTCGAGGCGCACAAGCGCTAAGACGCCTCGGCGGTTGCATCGCGAATAACTGAAATTCCACGGCAAAGTCGATGTGGGGCTGGGTCGCGGATCGCCGTGACGATCGGATGGTTTATTGACAGCGTATCGTCGGAATGCTAAGTTAGTCGTAATTCTGACCAACCTGATGCGAGCCCTGTCGTGAAAACTTTGCCCCTGTCGGAAGCCAAAACAAAACTAAGCGGTTTAGTGAAGAAAGTCAGCTCGCGCGATGAAGAAATCGTTATCACCAAGAACGGTCGCCCGGCGGCCGTGCTGGTCAGTCCGGACGAGTTCGACAGTTGGAAAGAGACGATCGCCATCCGCGCGGATACGGCGCTGATGCGTGAGATCAAGGCAGGATTATCAGCGCTAAAAGCCGGGAAAGCGAAGCTTTACACGCTCGAAGAATTGTTCAAGTAAAGCAGTTCGACGTTGTGAAATCGCCGGTTTACAAACTCCGGATTCCTGATGTAGTAGTCAGGCTTATTCGGAGTTTGCATCCCCATATCAAGCAAAAAATCAGGTCGTCCCTTCAGGCGATTCTGTCCGACCCACAGGCTGGAAAAGCGCTAAAGGGCGAGCTTGCCGGGTTATGGAGTTTTCGGGTCAGCCGCTTTCGCATCGTCTACAGAATCAGGGGTAGCCGGCAAATCGACATCGTCACTATCGGGCCTCGGGAGCGGATTTATCGGGAAACGTTTCGTCTGATCAAGAAAGGACGGACCACATGATGGATTCCAACACCGCGTATTCCGTCTCCGAGTGACGATCCTGCGCTCTTTGTAAATCTCAGCCATCACCGATTCCATGCCCTACTGGCGCCTCTCCGGTTTCTATTTTTTCTACTTCGCCACCTTGGGCGTGCTGGTGCCGTATTGGAGCCTGTATCTCCAATCCGTCGGATTCACTCCCGTCGATATCGGCAATCTGATCGCCGTCCTCATGCTCTCGCGTATCGTGGCGCCGGTGATCTGGGGCTGGATTGCCGATCATCGCGAGCAGCGCATGGCGGTGGTGCGGCTCGCCTCGTTCCTGGCGGTCGTGGTGTTCAGCGGCGTGTTTTTCGGCGTATCGTTCTGGTGGCTCGCGGCGGTCATGGCGCTGTTCAGTTTTTTCTGGCACGCCTCGCTCCCGCTGCTCGAAGTGTTTGTCATGCATCACATGGCCGCGCGCCCGGGCGCCTACGGGCGCGTGCGCCTGTGGGGTTCGATCGGGTTCATCGTCACGGTGTTGGCGCTCGGCCTGGTCATTGACGGGTACGGCCCGTGGTGGGTACTGCCCGCATTGCTGGCATTGATACTGTTTATCTGGCTATCCAGCCTGAGCTTGCCGGAATCGGAAATGAAAGGCGCCGTCGAACACGCCGGACCGTTGCGCGCGGTGTTGCTCCGTCCCGAGGTGTTCGCCTTTCTGCTGGCCTGCCTGCTGATGCAGATGAGCCACGGCCCGTATTACACCTTCTATTCCATTTATCTCGAAGACCACGGCTACTCGAAAACCTTGATCGGGAGCCTGTGGGCGTTCGCGGTGGTATGCGAGATCGGCGTGTTCCTGTCGATGCAGCGGCTGCTCGCACGCGTGTCGCTGCGCGCGGTGTTGATCGTGAGCTTCCTGCTCGCGGCCTTGCGCTGGCTGTTGGTCGGTCATTTTCCCGAAAACCTTTCGGTACTGGTTTTGGCGCAGGCCATGCATGCCGCCACGTTCGGGAGCTTCCATGCGACCGCGATCCAACTGGTGCACCGCTTTTTCACGGGTCGGCACCGGCATCGCGGTCAGGCGATCTACGGGAGCCTGAGTTTTGGAATCGGCGGGGCGGTGGGAAGCTTTTACAGCGGACACGCCTGGACCACCCTCGGTCCGACCATGACCTTCAATATCGCCGCCGCGAGCGCGGGGCTGGCGTTTCTGGTGGCGTGGTTATTGATCCGGCATGATCGTTCTTGAAAGCAGCCAGATCACGAAAGACATTGGCGCGGCATTCATGACGGCTTGAGCAGCCGGGTCGATAACGAAAATCATCGGTGATGCTGATCATTGCGGCGGCACAAAGTGCCGCCGCAATGATCAAGCCGAAGACTTGAGGCGGCGCTGGCGGCGATACGCCGCGAGCGGAATGATCACGGCCGATCGCCGGGTGGCTGGCGCGGGTGTTTTCTCGGGTTCGCGGCTTTCGGCGAAAATTTCATTCAAAGCCACGCCCAGCTCATCCAGCAGGCGATACAAATCCACATCGGCCGTGGAAGCGCGCAATGATTCTTGGCGGATCGGGGTTAGCGCCTGGAGCGTTCTGTCCAGAGTCACCGCATCGGTCAGCCGGTGGCAGGCGTTCGAGACGTAAATCGCGCGCATCAGACCTGTCATCACATCGTGATGCAGCGGGCTGCCTTCGAAAACGTTTTTAATATTGGTCGCCGCCGGGTTCACCGGAAACTGGTGATATCCCAAACGCTCTTCGAGCTGCGCCAACAATTCCTTAAAGTTCATACGATTCCTCTGGTGTCACGGACACGCCCTAGCCATACCTTAGAGCGTAGCAAACAGGAAGGTTCTTGCCGCCTGGGGTGATGCGCCATTCCCGGTACGATTACGCTTGCGGATCAGGCTGCGGCTTCCCGGATAATCCGAATCATGGCCTGACCGGCGTTGGATAGAGTCCGTTTTGTGTGAGTAACGATCCCCAGCTCACGCCGGATATCCTGCGTTTCAATCTGGACTACTTTCAACCCTGCGTCAATCATGGTCCGCGGCAGCACACTCCAGCCAAGACCGATGGCGGTGAGCATTTTGAGCACTTCCATATAGTTTGTGGCCATTCCAATCAGTATCCGGTCGCGCAGCGCCCCAAGGGAATTCAGGATGATCTCACGCGTAAATGTCCCGGGACCCGGGAGAATGGCCGGATAATCGAGCAGCATTTCGGGCTGCACACGCCGTATACGAGCCAGCGGGTGGTCTATCCCGACCACGAAATCCAGCGGGTCGTTCCAGATTTTCTCGGTCCGCAGCGGAACATGTGTCACCCGCGGCAGGGTAACCACCGCGAGCTCCAGATCCCCGTTGGCGACCGCGCTGCAGGCCTGTTCCGAATCCATGAAGCGTAGATTCAACCGGACATCCGGATAGGTTTCGTGAAAATGCTTGAGTGGGCCCGGCAGCCGATGCAGGCCGATATGGTGGCTGGTGGCAAACAGCAGTTCCCCGGTAATGGCGCCGGACAGGTTGGTAATGCTGCGCTTTACATCTTCCAGCTCCTTCAATACGGTGCGGGTGCGGGCCAGCAATTCCCTCCCGGCCTCGGTCAGGTGGATCCCGCGGCCGATTCGATCGAACAGCCGAGCCCCGACCTGTTTTTCGAGCGTGGCAATGCGCTTGCTGATGGCCGGTTGGGTTAGAAATATCCGCTCCGCGGCGCGCGAGAACGATCCCGTTTCGGCCACGGCCAGGAAGGCTTGAAGGTTGGATATGTCCATAACAAATTAGAATAGTTTATATGATAAACATGAATTTGTGTTATTTAACCGGAATGCCTAGTATTTACGCAATCGTAAATTATTGATGGTGCGTGACCCATGACCGGGAAGACGCTGTACGACAAGCTGTGGGAGATGCATGTGGTGCGTCGCAACGACGACGGCACCTGCCTCATTTATGTCGATCGCCACCTGGTTCACGAGGTGACGAGCCCCCAGGCCTTCGAAGGGCTCAGGCTTGCCGGGCGGTCACTGTGGCGCCGAAACGCGAACCTGGCCACCGCCGATCACAACGTTCCGACGACGAACCGCGCCCACGGCATTGCCGACCCGGTGTCACGGTTGCAGGTGGATACGCTGGATCGGAATTGCGCCGACTATGGCATCACGGAATTCGGCATGAACGATGCGCGCCAGGGGATCGTGCACGTGATCGGCCCGGAGCAGGGCGCCACCCTGCCGGGCATGACCGTGGTTTGCGGTGACTCGCACACGTCGACGCACGGCGCCTTCGGCACGCTGGCATTCGGTATCGGCACTTCCGAGGTGGAACATGTGCTCGCGACCCAATGCCTGATCCTGGAGAAAGCCAAAAACATGCGCGTGCGCGTGGATGGCGCGATGCCGCCAGGCGTGACGGCCAAAGACATCGTGCTTGCCATCATCGGCAAGATCGGCACGGCCGGCGGCACCGGTCATGCGATTGAATTTGCCGGCGATACCGTCGAGAAACTTTCCATTGAAGGCCGCATGACGATCTGCAACATGGCGATCGAGGCCGGCGCGCGCGCGGGCATGATCGCCGTGGACGACAAGACGATCGAATATTTCCGCGGTCGCCCTTATGCCCCGAAAGGCGCGATGTGGGACTTGGCGGTGCCAGCCTGGCGCGAAATGAAAAGCGATCCCGATGCCCGGTTCGATAAGGAAGCGGTGCTGCATGCGGAAGACATCAAGCCCCAGGTGACCTGGGGCACTTCGCCTGAAATGGTCGTGCCGGTGGACAGCGCCGTGCCGGATCCGGATAAGGAGACCAATTCCGTCCGGCGCATCAACCAGCAGCAGGCGCTGAAGTACATGGATCTCAAGGCCGGGACCCCGATTCGAAGCATCTATCTCGACAAGATATTCATCGGCTCCTGCACCAACTCGCGTATTGAAGATTTGCGCGCCGCCGCCGCGGTGGTCAAGGGCCGGAAAGTGGCGAAGAGCATCAAACTGGCGCTGGTGGTACCGGGATCGGGACTGGTCAAAGTGCAGGCGGAACAGGAAGGCTTGGATAAAATTTTCAAGGAGGCCGGATTTGAGTGGCGCGAACCGGGCTGCTCGATGTGCCTCGGCATGAACGCGGACAGCCTCGAACCCGGCGAGCGTTGCGCCTCCACGTCGAACCGTAATTTCGAGGGTCGCCAGGGCACCGGCGGTCGCACGCATCTGGTGAGCCCGGTCATGGCCGCGGCCGCCGCCATCGCCGGACACTTCGTGGATATCCGGGATTTCAAATAGCGGCCGGGAAATGCAGATCAGGATGGACGTATTCGCGTGATAACTTAGGAAACCGTCGGCAAGGTAACTTTAACATGCAGAAATTTGAAAAACTGACCGGCCTGGTAATGCCGCTCGACCGCGGCAATGTGGACACCGACTCCATCATTCCCAAGCAATATCTGAAGTCCATCAAGCGCACGGGGTTTGGGCCGGCGTTGTTTGACAGCTGGCGCTATCTCGATCCGGGCGAGCCGGGCATGGACCACAGCAAACGCCGGATCAACCCCGAGTTTGTGCTGAACCACCCGCGTTACCAGGGGGCGCAAATTCTGCTCGCGCGTGAAAACTTCGGCTGCGGTTCTTCGCGCGAACACGCTCCGTGGGCGCTGCTGGAATACGGGATCCGGGCCGTCATCGCGCCGAGTTTTGCCGATATTTTTTACAACAACAGTTTCAAGAACGGCCTGTTGCCGATCGTGCTCGAGCGCGAAGCGGTGAGCCGCCTTTTCAGCGAAACCGAGGCCACGCCCGGTTACCGTCTCGCTGTCGACCTGGCGGCCCAGACCGTGACGACACCATCCGGTGTGGTGTTCAAATTCGAGGTGGAAGCCTTCCGCAAGCTTAGTTTGATCAACGGACTGGATGAAATCGGCCAGACACTGCAGCATGTCGAAGCAATCAAGGCGTACGAAGCACGGCGGAAACAGGCAGCGCCCTGGCTGTTTCAGTCCTGATCCCTGTACGCCACCCGCCCAAATGACTTATAAAATCGCCATTTTGCCCGGTGACGGCATCGGCCCGGAGGTCATTGCCGAGGCGGTTAAAGTACTCGAGCGGCTGCGGAGCGCGTTTGGCGTCCGGCTCGAGCTGCAAAGCGCACCGGTGGGTGGTGCGGCCTACGATGCCCATAAACATCCGCTCCCGGAACCAACGCTGCGGCTCGTCAAGCAAGCGGACGCCGTGTTATTGGGCGCGGTGGGCGGCAGCCGATGGGATTCGCTGCCGCGTGAATTGCGGCCTGAAAAGGGCCTGCTCACGATCCGCGCGGAATTGAAACTCTTTGCTAATCTCCGCCCGGCGATGCTCTTCCCGCAACTGGCGAATGCCGCGGCACTGAAGCCCGAAGCGATTTCCGGGCTCGATCTCTTGATCGTGCGCGAGCTGACCGGCGATATCTATTTCGGCAAACCGCGCGGAATCCGGCGGCTGGAGAACGGCGAGCGCCAGGGTTACGACACCATGTTGTACGCCGAGCATGAAATTGAGCGCGTGGCGCGAGTGGCGTTCGAGGCTGCACGTAAACGCCGAAAGCAGGTTTGCTCGGTCGACAAGGCCAATGTCCTGGAAACGTCCGGGTTGTGGCGCGAGGTGGTGACCCGCGTGGCCGAGGAATATCCTGACGTTGCATTGAGCCACATGTACGTGGACAACGCAGCGATGCAATTGGTGCGTGCGCCCAAACAGTTCGATGTCATGTTAACCGGGAACATGTTCGGTGATATTCTTTCGGACGAGGCATCGATGTTGACTGGCTCGATCGGCATGCTGCCGTCGGCATCGCTCGACGCGCACGACAAGGGCATGTACGAACCGATCCATGGTTCCGCGCCCGATATCGCGGGCCGGCGCCTGGCAAACCCCCTTGCGATGATCCTGTCGGCGGCGATGATGTTCCGCTATTCGTTCAATGAATTGGCTCTGGCGGACAGAATCGAACGCGCGGTTGTCACAGTGCTGGATCAGGGTCTGCGCACGAGCGACATCCACACCGCGGGAACAAAAAAGGTGAACACGGCCGAGATGGGTGACGCGGTGGTGAAGGCGCTCGAATAGCGTCGCGCAATTTTTTATGAGTCAACGGCAATGAAGCGGATTGGATTGATAGGCTGGCGCGGTATGGTGGGCTCGGTGCTCATCGGCCGCATGACACAAGAGCGCGATTTCGATCACGTCGAACCGGTGTTCTTCACCACTTCACAGCTGGGCGGCAAGGGTCCGGCGATCGGAAAAGATATCTCACCGCTCAAGGACGCGAAAAGTATCGATGAACTGAAACCGATGGACATCATCATCACCTGTCAGGGTGGCGACTACACGGCCGAAATTTATCCGAAGTTGCGTGGCGCCGGATGGAAGGGTTACTGGATCGACGCGGCGTCGTCGTTGCGCATGAATGATGACGCCGTCATTATCCTCGACCCGGTCAACATGAACGTTATCCGGGACGCGATCGCCAAGGGTCTAAAAAATTTCATCGGCGGCAATTGCACCGTGAGTCTGATGCTGATGGCGGTGGGCGGATTATTCCAGAAAGGCTGGGTTGAATGGATGTCGGCCATGACCTATCAGTCTGCTTCCGGCGCCGGGGCCCAGCACATGCGCGAGTTGTTGCAGCAAATGGGCGTCGCGCACGCCGCCGCGAAGCGTTTGCTCGATGATCCGGCTTCGGCGATCCTCGAGATTGACAAGGGCGTGGCCGAGGTGATCCGCAGCCGTGACTATCCGACACAGCATTTTGGCGTGCCGCTCGCCGGCAGTCTCATACCCTGGATCGACAGGGAAATGCCCGGCGGCCAGAGTCGTGAGGAATGGAAGGGGCAGGCCGAGACCAACAAAATACTCGGCCGCGACGCCAACCCGGTTCCCGTGGATGGGATTTGCGTCCGGGTGGGCGCGATGCGCTGTCACAGCCAGGCGCTCACCATCAAGCTGACTCAAAACATCCCGCTCGCTGACATCGAGGAGACCATCAAGCGTTCGAACCAGTGGGTAAAGGTGGTGCCGAACCAGCGCGAGGCAACCCTCAAGGAACTTACCCCCGCCGCGGTAACCGGTACCTTGTCCGTGCCGGTCGGACGCTTGCGCAAGCTCAATATCGGGCCCCAATACTTGGGCGCTTTCACCGTGGGGGATCAGCTATTGTGGGGCGCGGCCGAACCCTTGCGCCGCATGCTGCGCATCCTGCTGGCAGCGAAGTAACGCCCCAGACCTCCATTTACCGCATGAATGGCCGGGTTCTGGCAGCTTCACGTTGATGCCGTTTCCGGCAAGGTCTATACGAATAAGTAGGGGGCCGGAGTGATAAACTACCGGGGATTTAAGGTCACTGAATCCACCGCATCCGTGCGCAGCAGCAACCGTTTTTTACTCAGATTCAGGATCATTTCTGGTGTTTCCCCACCCCCGGACCGATCTGGTAAATAACCATCTGTACGCTATAGTTAGTTGAGATTTATAAAGAATATTGCTATTTACTTACATAAGTACCCGTCTTATAAAGCCTTTAGGAAAGTAAACCCGTTGGATAGAAAGGGGTAAACAGGATGTTTCAAAACAAGCGGGTCATGGCGCGGCTTTCGCGAGGGATCATCGTTATCCTGATGGCGCTATTCCCGATTGCCGGTCATGCGCTGGCGCTCGGCAAACTCAAAGTACTCTCTGCGCTCAACGAACCACTCAATGCCGAGATCGAATTTACTTCGATCACCGAAAAGGAATTGAAAGGGTTAACCGTCTCGCTGGCCTCGCGTGCGGATTTCGACGTGGCAGGTGTTGATCGTCCTCCGTTTCTCTCGCAAATCAAATTTATTGTCGCCAAAAAACTCGACGGCCGGTATTTCCTCGAACTTCGCACCGAGCAACAGCTTAATGAACCATTTCTGCATTTGCTGTTGCAGATCGATTGGCCGGGCGGAAGGCTGGTGCGCGAGTACACCGCGTTGATTGATCCACCGTACAGGATCGCAGGCAAGGCCGCTCCCGTTGAAGCACCGCAGATAACACCGCCGGCGCCGATGGAATCTCCACCGACTCCATCACCGCCACCGATGGAAGCGGTCGCACCTCCGGCTGAAATAATCAAAGAAGAATTGCCGCCGGTGATTGCCAAGCCGGAAGAACTCAAGCCGGAAGCTGTTCCTACCCAGGAAGAACCCGTCAAGGAAACGGTAACACCCGAATCACCCGCGCTGGCCAAAGAGGCCACGCCGGAAGAACCGTTCGCACCCAAGGTGGAGCCGCTCGAAGCGGCGCCAAAAGCTGAAATCGAATCTCCCCCGGTGGAGCAACCCGTCGCCATGCCCGAAACCAAGCCGGAGTCCGCGCCCGTGTTGGCGACAATATCGGAATATAATGTAAAGCGCGGTGACACACTGTGGCGCATTGCCGAGAGGGCGCGCGCGGATAACGCCGACTTGAGTATCGAGCAGATGATTCTGGCGATTTACCGGACCAACAAGGACGCCTTTTTCGGAAACAACGTCAACAACCTGAAAGCGGGCAAGATACTCAAAATACCCGAGCGTGAAGAAGTGGCGTCCGTTACGTCACGGGATGCGAAGCGGGAATTCCGCGCGCAATACAGCGCATGGCAGGAGTATAAATTAAAATTGGCGAGCGCAAGCCAAGCAGTCAAAGTCATGGAAGCGCCTGAGACTGTCCCGACGGCTGCACCCGAGGCACCGATGATGCCAACCGAAACCAAGCCGGCACAGACCAAACCGGCGGAAACAACACCCGCGGCAACGGACAAGAAAAAACAGGAAGAGCTACTTAAAATCGTCCGCAATACGCTGCAACAGGAAAAAAGCACGCCTGATAAAAGAGTCGCGGAGAAAGAATCCGCCCGGGAAGCAACGGCGAGGGAGCAACAGGCGCTGGCAGAACGTACGGCAACCCTGGAAGAATCTCTTGAATCGAAGCGGCTGGAGAACAAGGATCTCAGCGAGAAGGTCGGGATGGTCCGTTCACAACTCCAGAAAGAATCTCGTCTGATCGAGCTCGAGAACCAGAATCTCGCTCAGCAGCAGCAGAAAGCTTTGGCGCCCAAACCGGCGGAGCCGGCCAAACCCGTGGAGCAACCGGTGGCACCCAAGGTTGAGACTCAGCCAAAGGTCGAGCCCTTGCCACCGGTAGCTAAACCACAACCGGTAAAACCGGCGGCGCCTAAAAAGCGACCGCCTCCACCGTCGGCCCCGGTCGAAGAAAAAGGTTTCTTGGCTTCGGCGCTCGAAGCGGTTCAGGGCGATCTGCTGATGCCCGTGGTGATCGGTTTGGTGGTATTACTGACCGGAGGAATCGCGCTCGTATATTTCCGCCGCCGCCAGCAGTCCATTGCCGAGTTTGAAGAAAGCATTCTTTCCGGTGAGGCGATCAGTACTGATCAAACCGGCGACAGCCACACCCAGGGCGCCGTTACCACCGGAGGCGATACTTCGTTTCTCAGTGATTTCAGCCAGGGTGGCATGGGCAACATTCACACCGACGAGGTCGATCCGGTCGCCGAGGCCGAGGTCTATCTCGCTTACGGACGTGACGAAACGGCGGAAGACATTCTCAAGGAGGCCGTGGTCAAGCACCCGGAACGCCACGAGCTCAAGCTCAAGCTGCTCGAAATCTACCATCAACGTAATGACGTCCCCGCATTTGAGACGCTTGCCGAAGAGCTTTACGCCGCCCTCGGTGGTCGTGGCGGAAAAATCTGGGATAAAGTCGAACAGCTTGGCCGGAAACTTAATCCTGAAAATCCGATGTTCCGGGGTGGCGCTCCGGCCGGCGCGCCCACGGCGGCACCTGCGGCAAAACCCGCGGCACCCGCGGCGGTTGGGTTGGCGTCCTCCGCTGAGGCGGACATACACGCTGGCGTTTCGCTCCCCGGTGACACGACCGCAAAACCGGATTCAGCGGGAGATTTCGACTTCGAGATAGATACTCCTTCCAAAGCGCCGTCCGCGATGCCCGATGATTTCGCTGTTGCCATGCCGAAGGAACCTCCCAAAGAGAAAACAGTTTCCAGTCTCGATTCAATTGATCTGGGCACACCCGTGGATGATTCCGTCGAATTCGATGCCGGTGAAAAAGCCGACGCGGCGGCCGACCTGGAATTCGAAACCCCAAGCGAGGCAGCTCCGGCTGATCAAGACGTGAAGTGGGAGCCGGAACCGGAACAAGAGCCGGCCCGCGCCGCCGCCCCGGAAGCTGACAACCAGGTTTCGTCGCAATGGGATGAAACGGCGACCAAGCTCGATCTGGCCAAAGCCTATATCGACATGGGCGACTCAGAAGGCGCGCGCAGCATCCTGCAAGAGGTAATGACGGAGGGCAATGACACACAGAAGAAGCAGGCCCAGGAGTTGTCTGCCCAACTCGCCTGAGCCATCACGCGCTCAGTAACTCCGTTTGAAATAGATCTCCACCCGGCGGGCCATACCGGCCCGGGCTTCAATGCCAACATGGCCGCTCGGATCGGTTTTTAAATCAAGGCCGATAAATCCAACTACGCGTTCGGCGCCTTTGAAATTCTTTGTGCTGTTGACCGTACCGCTGTCGCGTTCTTCACCGTCCAGGTAACCGTATCCACCCCCGCCGTATAAGCGAACTTGTCCTGTCAACGCCACCAGTCCGCCAATTTCCGCGCGTGAGTCGAACCAGTCGATCACGACGGTCTGCGTTGCTCCTTTGTGATCCACTTTTTGATAGGCATAGTCCAGTGTGTAATACAGCGTAGCGCGTTGGCTTGTGTATAAGAAGCCAAGCAAAGTAAATCCGGCATGATACCCGTTCAGCTCGATGCCCTGCGTGACAGGATTATCTGTCTGCGTGACATAGGCATACCCGCCGTACATCCCAAGCGTGACGTGCTTGCTGACCTTTTCGCGCAGCGACAATCCCAGCCAACGAATATTGGTGTCAATGTCCTGGCTGCCGTAATCGAGGGATGTTTTGGCGAGGGCCAGGCGAACGGAAAAATCCACCGAATTGCCGTTGTCATCCGACGTGGGTGGACCAGCCGCATCGGCGAGTCTGGATATGGTTAAAAAAATCAGCAACGGAAATAAATGACGGATCATTAATTCCGAGACCTCTCGTAGATCAAAAACGAGAAAGGATATGGGTTATTTTCATCGCGCTCGTGACGTTCACGGGAAATTTCCCACCATGACAGTCCTTCGAATTCCGGAAAGTAGGTATCGCCCTCGATACGGGCGTGAATCAGAGTGAGATAAATGCGGTTCGCGCGGTCAAACGCCTGTCGATATATTTCTGCGCCACCGATGATAAAAATCTCAGAATCGTTTCCAGCCGAATTCATTGCATCATCGAGCGAGCGCGTCACGAGACATCCCGCCGCCCGGTAATCCGGATTGCGCGTGACAACGATATTGGTTCGGTTCGGTAGCGGCTTACCGATGGATTCATAATTCCGTCGTCCCATGATCACGGGATGACCCGTGGTGAGTCTCCGGAAATGCCTCAGATCGGCCGGCAAGTGCCAAGGGAGTTTGTTGTTGATTCCAATAACCCGGTTTTCCGACATCGCGGCGATGAGCGAAATCCTTCCCATCCCTTCCACGGAATTTATACCGCCACCGGAGCCTTGATGGCGGGATGCGGGTCGTAGTTCAGCAGCTCGAAATCGTCGAAGTCAAAATCAAACAGCGAGGTCTTTTCTGGGTTGAGCCGCATGCTGGGCAACGGCCGCGGCTCCCGCGAAAGCTGTGTTTTGACCTGTTCCAGATGATTCAGATACAAATGCGCGTCACCCAGTGTATGCACGAATTCGCCCGGTTTCAGTCCGGTCACATGCGCCATCATCAGGGTAAGGAGGGAATAGCAGGCGATATTGAAGGGCACGCCGAGAAAAATATCGGCACTTCGTTGATATAACTGACAGGACAGGCAACCTTGCGCCACGTAAAACTGGAACAAGAGATGACAGGGCGGTAACGCCATTTTTTCAATTTCGGAGACATTCCAGGCGCTGACAATAAGTCGTCGTGAATCCGGGTTGACACGGATCGTGCGGATCACCTGGCTGATTTGATCGATACACCGACCGTCCGGCGCTGGCCATGAGCGCCATTGAGCGCCGTAGACTGGACCGAGGTCGCCGTTTTCATCAGCCCATTCATCCCAGATGCTGACGCCGTGATCCTTCAGATATTTGACATTGGTATCGCCGCGCAAGAACCACAACAGTTCGTAGATGATCGATTTGGTGTGGAGTTTTTTCGTCGTCACCAGGGGGAAACCCTGGGAGAGATCGAACCTCATCTGGTGGCCAAAAACGGAAAGTGTGCCGGTGCCCGTGCGGTCTTGTTTGCGTGTGCCGTGTTGCATGACCTGGCGCATCAAATCGAGGTACTGCCGCATGCATTAATCTCCGTAGCTGTCGTTAGACGAAATCAGACGGTCCCATAGTATATATCGGCTCGTGTAGCAGCGCGCAGCGTTAGTGTCGCGACGGCGCGAACAGACGCACTCCTTTGCGCTTGAACAGCGGCAACAGCACCATCCCCGCGATAAACCCACCGATGTGCGCGCCGAACGCCACACCACCCGCGCGCGGGTCGGCCAGCAGCGAGTTGACGAGTTGCAATATGAACCACAATCCCAACACCGCCATGGCCGGAAGGTACAGGGTTCGGGAATAAAAACCCAACGGGATCAGGACCAGCACGCGGGCGTGCGGGAACAACAATAAATAGGCACCGAGCACGCCGGAAATAGCTCCGCTGGCTCCGATCATGGGGATGGTGGAATCGATGTTGGGCAGCGCCTGCGCGAACACGGCCCCAATACCGCATAACAGATAGAAAACGACGAAGCGCACATGACCCATCGCGTCCTCGATATTATTGCCGAAAATCCATAAAAACAGCATGTTCCCGATCAGATGCATCCATCCGCCGTGCATGAACATCGAGGTGACCACCGTCAGTGCGGGAGGCAAGAGCGTGAGTTCCGGAGGCAGAACCTTGTCACCAAGCAACGTGGCCGGAATGACACCCAGACTAAATATGGCCGACTCAAATCCGTTAGCGCCGAGCGAAACCTGCCACAGGAAGACAAGTGAACACAATATGATCAGGGCGATGGTTATCACCGGTCTGATTGAAGTGGGATTATCGTCGTGCAGCGGAATCACGATTTCATTCCCTGCATGACCCGAAGGGTATCCTGGCGGTAGTAGTGCGTCAGCTGTGTGTAGACGGCCGGGAAATCTTCGTATACCAGTTTCGGAGTGGTGAAAAAGGATTCGCTGATTACCGCGAAGAACTCGGATGGATCATCGGCGGCGTACGGATCCAGCCGGGTGTCCCTTCCGGCGTCCAAATCGTTGCACAACCGCTCATAAGCGGCGTGGAAATCACGCGCCCAATCGCTGACCCGCATGTCCGCCGGCAGCGGTGGATAACCGTTGGCCGCGCCGTTGGAGATATCGAGTTTATGCGCGCATTCATGGATTACCAGATCATGATCGGAGGGAGAATCATCTTCTTTCATGATGGTATCCCAAGACAATACAATCGGGCCCTGTGTCAGCGACTGACCGCAAAGGTCCGCGATTTCCCGGTGTACAATGCCGTGCTCGTCCATGTATTCATCCTGCACCCGGAAATCGCCGGGGTAAATGACGATCGATACCCAATCCGCGTAACTTTCAAGTCCAAGGCCCAGGATGGGGAGGCAGGCATGCAGGGCGATGCGCAGCCGCATGTTATCGCTGACATCCAGCCCGGCAGCACCTTCAAAAGATTTTATTTTGATAAAATCCTCCGTTAGTTTACGCAGGCGATGTAGATCGTCTTCGGGTAAGGCGCCGGCATAGCGGCAGCCACGCACCGCAATTGACCATAAGGTATCGGACATTCCGCGTCGCTTTCGACGCCAAGTGCGATACAGCTTTTTCATTCCACGTTAGGGCGCGTTCGCCAAGTGCCGCGTGGCCGGGCTATGGGCCCTTGCCACCGCTTAACAGCTTGATCGCGAGCTTTTTGACCCTTTCCACCGCGGGCTGATCCAGCGGGTTTATCCCGTACAGCAAACCCGCGTAAACCGTGACTCGCTGGTAGAGGTCGATCAGTTGTCCCAGTACGTGGGCCGTCAGCGACGGGAGCCGCAGGGTCATATTGGGATGTCCGGCTCCGGTGACGACCTCGCGCGTGGCCTGTAACTCGGCCTCGATGACATCGCGCATTTTTTTTCCTTCGAGATAGGGAAAAAATTTCCGGTCGTCGTCGGAAAGCGGGATCGGAAGATCCTGTTCCCAGGCATCGAACGCCAGGAAGGTGAAGATTTTGTCGAGCCGCGATTCGAGGTACATTTGCAGCTGGCTGTGCTGGTCGACAGCGCCCATGGCGCGGACCGGCAAGGTTCCGGCCGGCGGTTTGCCCGATCTGGTTTCCATGCGTTTGCCCAGCGATTCAGCCCATAACTGGCGGTACCAATCCACAAAGAGTTGCAGCGGATCGGCATAGGGCATCATGATTGAAACGCGCTTGTTTTTTTTGATATCGAGCAGGTAAAAAAGCGCGGCGATCTCGAGCGCCGGATTTTTTTTCGGGTCATCCGCCAGGCAGCGCCCGGCATCGGCCGCGGCACCGGCCAGCAGCGCCTGGATGTCAACGCCGGCGACGGCCAGCGGCAGCAATCCCACCGCGCTGAGAACGGAATACCGACCACCCACCCTGGGCGGTACGGGTAGCGAAGGAATTTTTTCGCGGAGGGCAATCTCGCGCAGCCAGCCCCGCTCCGGATCCGTGATCAACCATTGATGCCGACGGGCACGGGACTTGCCCAGATTTTGTTCGAGCCAGTTACGCAGAATCAGATACTGAACGGCGGTTTCAACTGTTCCGCCGGATTTGCTGATACAGATGACCGCCACTTTTTCCGCCGACCGCTGCATTAATTTCCGGAGCGGATAGGGATTGACGTTCTCCAGAAAATGCAAGGCAGGGGAAGATGTCGTGGCGCCGATCGCTGCCAATGCCTGGTGGACGGCCTTGGCGCCCAGACTCGAACCGCCTATCCCGATGACGGCGACTTCCTCGAACCGGCGAATCGCTTCGGCCATCGATTCCATGTCCGGCAACGAAGCGGACATGTGGTCGTGCAGATTAAGACAGGCAAACTCAGCGTCCAATCCCCCTGAAGATTTTACCGTGAGCGATTGGTGGACCCGTTCAAGCTCGGATTTAAGCGTTGCCAATTCCTCACTGGCGATACCTTCTGCACCTACTTGCGTGCGGTACAAGTTGACGGTGTCGATTTCAATCAATTTTTTCGGAGAGTTGTTGCGCATGGACGCAAGTTGGCTTTGAAACTCAACGATCGTTGGCCGTAAAGCGAAATATTCGACCAGAATCGATGAATTTTATCACTGTTTGATATCCCGATATTCCGCCGCTTGCAACGTGTTCGACAGCAACACGGCGACTGTCATCGGACCGACACCGCCGGGTACCGGCGTAATCCAGCTGGCGCGATTTTTGGCGGCTTCAAACTCAACATCGCCAGCCAGCTTTCCGTTCGGTAACCGGTTGATGCCGACATCGATCACGATAGCCCCCGGTTTGATCCATTCACCCTTGACCAGGCCGGGGCGGCCTACGGCGACCACGAGTATGTCCGCGCGCGCAATATGCTCGGGCAAGTTTATTGTCCGGCTATGGCAGACGGTCACGGTACATCCGGCGAGAAGGAGTTCCAGCGACATCGGTCTGCCGACAATATTCGATGCCCCGACCACTACCGCGTCTTTGCCTGCCAACTTAACTCCGGTACTTTCAAGCAAGCGTATTACTCCCAGCGGGGTGCACGGGCGCAATCGCGGCAGGCGTTGCGCCAGTCGCCCAATGTTATAGGGGTGAAAACCATCCACATCCTTGTCCGGGTGGATGCTTTCGATAATGGTCGTTTGATCGACCTGCTTCGGAAGCGGAAGTTGTACGAGGATCCCGTCCACTTCCGGATTACCGTTTAACTGATTAACGAGGGAAACGAGTTTTTCCAGGGTGACATCGACCGGCAGGTCATAGTCGAAAGAGTGGAACCCGGCCTCGCTGCAGGCATGCCGCTTGTTTCTCACGTAAATTTCTGACGCGGTTTCGTGACCGACCTTGACCACGGCCAGCCCCGGGGGCTGTTTGCCTTCGCGCACGCGGCGATCAACCCGCTGTTTGATATCGGCGCTCAGTTGTCGTGCGACTTCTTTTCCGTAAAGAATCCGTGCGCTCATCTTTAGAATCAGGCTTGGCGCGTTTCATGCGCTGGCGAATCATCGCACGCGTCACCGTATGACGCCAAGCGCGTCGCGTTTTGGGATGACTATAATTTCTGCGCGCCAGATTGACGGTGCCTGGAGTGGTGCGTATAGTTCCGCCCTCGCGCTGTCCGGCCGAACTGCTACCGGCAAGTTCCTCCGGAGCGGTCCGTGCCAGCGGTGCCCGGCGTGATTTACCGATCGGGGTATAGCGCAGCCTGGTAGCGCACCTGCTTTGGGAGCAGGGTGTCGGGGGTTCAAATCCCTCTACCCCGACCAATTCAATTTTGATAATTGCGTGCGCGAGGCGCTTACGTTGTAATGACGGGCCTGCATCTGTCTGAGCGCCCGTAGCTCAACGGATAGAGCACCAGCCTTCTAAGCTGGTGGTTACAGGTTCGATTCCTGTCGGGCGCGCCATTTTCAGGGTGGAGTACGCCGTTTCATCGCGGGTATAATATCCGGCGACACCGACCGTTTTTGAATCATGGTGAGCGTAGCTCAGCTGGTCAGAGTCCCGGATTGTGATTCCGGTTGTCGTGGGTTCGAATCCCATCGCTCACCCCATTTTTTCCGGGCCGTTAGCTCAGTTGGTAGAGCAGCTGACTCTTAATCAGCGGGTCGGAGGTTCGACCCCTCCACGGCCCACCATTATTTTTGCCGATGCTGTCATGAAGAATTGTTTTCCTGAGTCTCAGCGTACTCTGTCATATTCATTTCCTTTATTGTCTCCGGATTCGGTTGAGCGTGCTGTCGCGCGGATCGCGCTATACTGGTTGACGTTAACGGCGAATGTGGCGGAATTGGTAGACGCGCTGGATTTAGGTTCCAGTGGGGGAACCCGTGGGAGTTCGAGTCTCTCCATTCGCACCAATCCTTCCCACCGGGTGTTATCGGGACGACCGCCTTATTGTTGGCCTGTCCACGGCAAATCGGTATGATTCCTGTCCATTCAAATCGGCCAGGTAGAGTATTTTTTATCAAGAGGTTTCGAAATGCATGTTTCGGTTGAAACCACCAGTACGCTGGGACGTCGTCTGAAAGTGGCGGTGCCGGCGGATCGGGTGGAAAAAGAATTCAGTGCCCGGCTTCAGCAGTTGTCAAAGCAGGTCAAGATGCCCGGTTTTCGTCCCGGGAAGGTGCCACTCAAAATGGTGGAGGCCCAATTTGGCGGGCGTCTGATGAATGAGGTTGCGGGTGAGCTGATACAGACAACATTTCGCGAAGTCATCGGCAGCCAGGGTCTGCGTCCGGCCGTTGACCCGCGCGTGCAACACAAGCCATTCGGACGCGGCGAAGAACTCGAATACACGATTGAATTTGAAATCTACCCCGAAGTGAAGCGCTCCGACCTGGCGGGTGAAAGAATTGAACGTCCGGTTGTGGAGATAAACGATCCAGATGTGGACCGAACCCTTGAGACCATTCGCAAACAACGTTCGACCTGGAAACCGGTTGAACGGGAAGCGCACATGGGTGACCGTGTGACCATTGATTTTGTCGGTAAACTGAATGGCCAGGAATTCGAGGGCGGCAAAGCCGCCGCCTTCCCGCTGGTGTTGGGCGGCGGGACTTTGATTGAGAGTCTGGAGCAGGGTCTCGTTGGCGCGAAGGCCGGCGATGAGCGCCGGATAAGAGTTAAATTTCCGGCAAACTATCAGCACGCGCTATTAGCCGGGCAGGAAGCGGAATTTGACGTAAAGACAAGCGAAGTCGCTGAACCGGTCGTCCCGGAATTGAATGAAGCCTTTGCCAAGGAGCTGGGTGTCAAGGACGGAACCATTGAACAATTACGCGCGGAAGTGAAGGCCAATCTCACGCGCGAGGCGAGTGCCCGAGTGCGCGCGGTACTGCGTGCACGGATACTGAGTTCCCTGTTGGAAGCCAATCCGATCGAGGTTCCACGAAGCTTGGTCGATACCGAACTCGAGCGTCTTAAAACCGCTGTCAAATCCCGCAGTCTGAATACCGCCGACAAGGACCTGCTCGAAAAGCGCGCGTACCGACAGGTGGCGCTGGGGTTGATACTCGGCGAGATCGTGCGCACGAAAGCGATCAAGCCTGATCCGACCGAAGTTAGGGCGCGAATCGAGGAAATGGCGGCGGACTATGAATCGCCCCAGGAATATATTCAGTGGCACTACGCAAGCCCTGAGCGACTTAGCGAGGTCGAAAGCCTCATCCTGGAGGGAAAAATCGTCGATGAACTCCTGGGTTCTGTCGAGCTTGTCGACAAGCCCATGAGTTTTCAGGAATTAATGAAAACAGAGGCCATTCCGCGGTAGCTACAATTTTCCGTTTCGATTAGATTGTTAATTCAGACGTGACGAAGGAACCATATTAATGAAAGACTTGAGACAAGATGGCGGTGAATTGAATACCCGGGCCCTAGGCCTGATCCCCATGGTGATAGAAACCACCGGCCGTGGCGAACGTGCCTACGATATTTACTCGCGCATGCTCAAAGAACGTGTGATTTTCCTCGTGGGACCGGTCGAGGACCACATGGCAAACCTGGTGGTGGCGCAGCTGCTTTACCTCGAGTCAGAAAACGCAGACAAGGATATTCATCTTTACATCAATTCGCCGGGCGGCGCGGTGAACGCCGGGTTGGCCATTTACGATACCATGCAGTTCATCAAACCGGAGGTGAACACCGTTTGTATCGGTCAGGCCGCGAGCATGGGCGCGCTGATACTCGCGGGCGGCGGAAAAGGGAAGCGCTTTGTGTTGCCGCACGCGCGCATGATGGTGCACCAGCCGATGGGCGGTTTTCAGGGGCAGGCCAGCGATATCGATATACACGCCCGCGAGATATTACGTGTGCGTGAACGGCTCAATCATATTCTGGTCAGACACACCGGGCGGACCCTGGATCAAATCAAGGAGGATACTGACCGGGACTATTTTATGGACGGAGAAGAGGCCAAGGCGTTCGGGCTGATTGACTCGGTCATCGAAAAGCGCGCGTAAATCAGTGAACTTTCCATAATATATGCTATAGATTTAAGGTATAATATAGCTAGGTTAGATGTATATTAGCTTGCAAAGGCGGGCGGAAACACGCATCCTTGCTGGCAAAATATCCTTAATCGAAAACGAGGTTTAAGGATGGCTGATAACAACCACACGGGCAGGGGTGATGGAAAGGGTGAAAAACTCCTGTACTGCTCATTCTGCGGCAAAAGCCAGCATGAAGTTCGAAAGCTGATTGCCGGACCCTCGGTTTTTGTCTGCGATGAATGCGTGGAGTTGTGCAACGACATCATCCGCGAAGAAGTCCAGGAAGAGAAAAACGCCGCCAACGCCAAGAAAAAGTTTCCCACGCCGCGCGAGATTCTGCAGATTCTCGATGAGTATGTAATTGGTCAGAACGACGCGAAGAAAGTACTGTCGGTCGCGGTTTACAACCACTACAAGCGCATTGAGCATGAAGGGAAGATCGGCGAGGTCGAGCTTTCCAAGAGCAATATTCTGCTGATCGGACCCACCGGTTCGGGTAAAACCCTGCTGGCCGAGACACTGGCGCGGCTGCTCAATGTACCGTTTACCATCGCCGATGCCACCACCCTGACCGAGGCGGGATACGTCGGTGAAGACGTCGAGAACATAATCCAGAAACTCCTGCAAAAGTGCGACTATGATGTCGAGAAGGCGCAAAAGGGCATCGTTTACATCGACGAGATCGACAAGATTTCACGCAAATCCGAAAATCCCTCGATCACGCGCGATGTCTCGGGTGAAGGTGTGCAGCAGGCACTGCTTAAACTCATTGAAGGCACGATTGCTTCGGTACCGCCACAGGGCGGACGCAAGCATCCCCAGCAGGAATTTCTCCAGGTAGATACCCGCAATATCCTGTTTATCTGCGGCGGTGCGTTTTCGGGGCTGGAGAAGGTTATCCAGAGTCGCAGCGAAAGATCCGGTATCGGCTTCCATGCGGAAATCCGGACCAAGGCCAATGCCCGGAAAGCGGGGGAGGTTCTGCGCATGGTGGAACCGGAAGATTTGATCAAATACGGATTGATACCTGAGTTCGTGGGCCGGCTCCCGGTGGTGGCTATCCTGGATGAGCTCGATGAACGCGCGCTGATCCAGATCCTGACGGAACCGAAGAATGCCTTGGCCAAGCAATACCAGAAACTCCTCAAACTGGAAGGAGTTGAACTGGAAATTCGCGAAGATGCTTTGCTGGCGGTGGCCAAGCGCGCCATGGAACGCAAGACCGGGGCGCGCGGCCTTAGGTCTATTCTGGAGCGAGCCTTGCTCGATGTCATGTTCGATCTGCCTTCCACGGAAAATGTGAAGAAGGTAATCATCGAGTCGGATGTGATCATGGAAGGCACCAAGCCATTGGTGATCTACGTTGACAATGAAGAACAGGAAAAGCGGCGGGCTTCTGTCAGTCAGTAACGAGGCACCGGCCACGATGCGACTACTTAGAAACCCCGCCATAAGCGGGGTTTCTTCTATTCCGGTGTGGCAAGGAAATAAGCCTGCCATTTGTCCCCAGGCACGGCATATTGGCAGTTTTATCCGGGTATTAATTTTTTGCTGGAAGATTGAAATCTGGGCTTTTAGACACCACACTTAGAAAGTGACCCGTTCACTGCTAGCCACTCACAGGGATTAAAATAGAAATGCCAGAGACCAAAGCTCCGATTACAGTGCCCCAGTCAGAAACGAATCTTCCCGTGCTTCCCTTGCGCGATGTGGTGGTGTTTCCGCACATGGTTATTCCGCTTTTTGTGGGCCGGCGTAAATCAATCCGCGCGCTGGAACAGGCGATGGAGTCCGGCAAGCAAATCATGCTCGTGGCTCAAAAAAGCGCTTCGGATGACGATCCCGCGCCGGACAACATCCACACCGTCGGAACCATCGCCAGCATTCTCCAATTGCTGAAATTGCCGGATGGCACGGTGAAAGTTCTGGTTGAAGGCGAACGCCGCGCGGTTCTGCAAAAGTACCTGGATACGGAAGACTATTTCTCAGCGCAAGTCGCGCTGCTCGAGACCATGCCGCTCACCGATAAAGAGGGTGAAGCACTGACGCGTTCCGTGCTCAACGAATTCGACCAGTACGTCAAGCTGAACATGAAAATCCCACCGGAGATCCTGACATCGCTGGCGGGTATCGACGACCCCGGCCGCCTGGCAGATACCGTGGCCGCGCATCTTTCCCTCAAGATAGAAGACAAGCAGCAGATTCTGGTGGTGCAGGACGTGCGCGAGCGCCTGGAGAAAATTCTCTCTGTGCTTGAAAGCGAGATTGACCTCCTGCAGGTTGAGAAGCGGATTCGCGGGCGCGTGAAGCGTCAGATGGAGAAGAGCCAGCGCGAGTACTATCTCAATGAACAGATGAAGGCGATCCAGAAGGAACTCGGTGAACTGGAAGAAGGCCCGAACGAGGCTGAGGAACTGGCGAAAAAAATCGCGAAAGCGGGAATGAGCAAGGAGGCTCGCGAAAAAGCGGAGTCAGAACTGAAAAAGTTGAAGATGATGTCGCCGATGTCGGCCGAAGCAACGGTCGTGCGCAACTACATCGACTGGCTGGTGAATGTGCCCTGGAAGAAGCGCACCAAAATCGAGAAGGACCTTACGAAGGCCGAGGAGATTCTGGAAAACGACCATTATGGCCTCGAGAAGGTCAAGGAGCGTATTCTGGAGTATCTCGCCGTGCAACAACGCGTGAACAAGCTCAAGGGTCCTATTCTGTGCCTGGTGGGTCCTCCGGGCGTCGGTAAAACGTCGCTGGGGCAGTCCATTGCGCGTGCTACAAACCGCAAGTTTGTGCGCATGTCGCTGGGTGGTGTGCGCGATGAAGCAGAAATCCGCGGCCATCGCCGTACTTACATCGGGTCGTTGCCGGGCAAAATCGTTCAGAACCTGTCGAAGGTAAAAGTTCGCAACCCCCTCTTCATGCTGGACGAGGTGGACAAGATGGCCATGGATTTTCGCGGTGATCCTTCGTCCGCGCTGCTGGAGGTGCTCGATCCCGAACAGAATCACGCGTTCAGCGATCATTACCTGGAAGTGGATTACGATCTTTCGGATGTGATGTTCATTGCCACGGCCAATACTTTGAATATTCCACCGCCGCTGCTGGACCGCATGGAAGTCATCCGCCTGTCTGGTTACACCGAAGATGAAAAGGTGAACATCGCCACGCGTTACCTGATTCCCAAGCAACTCAAGAACAACGGGTTAAAACAGAGCGAGCTGCATCTGTCCGAAAAAACAATTCGCGATATCATCCGTTATTACACGCGTGAGGCAGGTGTGCGTAATCTCGAGCGTGAGATCGCCAAGATCAGCCGCAAGGTAACGAAGGATCTGCTGCTGCACAAATCCAAGTCAGAGAAAATGGTTTCTGTCACACCCAAGAGCCTTGAGAAATACCTGGGTGTCCGGCGTTATCGCTATGGGACGGCCGAACAATCCAACCAGATCGGCCAGGTTACCGGCCTGGCCTGGACAGAAGTGGGCGGTGAACTGCTGACGATCGAAGCGATTATTGTTCCCGGCAAGGGCAAATTGACCATTACCGGAAAGCTTGGCGATGTCATGCAGGAATCCATCCAGGCGGCCATGAGCGTGGTGCGTTCGCGCGCCGTGAAGCTCGGGATCTTCCCGGATTTTTACCAAAAGCATGATTTTCATGTGCACGTGCCTGAAGGAGCCACGCCCAAGGACGGCCCGAGCGCCGGCATAGCCATGTGCACCGCCATGGTTTCGGCGCTGACGAAAATTCCGGTGCGCGCTGAAGTAGCCATGACAGGCGAGATTACGCTGCGTGGCGAAGTGCTTCCCATCGGCGGGTTAAAGGAGAAATTGCTCGCAGCGCATCGTGGCAACCTCAAAGTGGTCCTGATCCCGGAAGAGAATCGCAAGGATCTAACCGAGATTCCGAAAAACATCCGCGATAACCTCGAAATCCAACCTGTAAGATGGATTGACCAGGTACTCGAAGCGGCACTCGAACGTTTTCCCGAACCACTCGACGAGTCGAAACTCGCCGAAGCCGAGGCGGCCAAGCCGCCTGAACCGCACGATTCTGTCAAGCCGATCAGGACACACTGATTAGCGCGCCGGATTACGCCCTCAGGTAAGGGCGCTCGCCATTCGTCTCCGACGGACGTGGCGGGGAGATATGTTCACCGCGCCGCGTGTTTGTTTCTTGACAAGTATTTCCCACAAATGTATATAACCTGCGACGCGACTGGGTTTTTGTACTGCGTCGCCTGTGTTTCAGCAGCAATTGCTTTCGGAGATCCCGTTCACCACCATCCAGCAAGAGGACGCTAACGTGAATAAAACCGATTTAATCGACAGAGTTGCTGAATCAACTGAATTGAATAAAACTTCCGCTGCGCGCGCCGTCGAAGCAGTGTTGGACATAATTGCCGGCACCTTGCGCCAAGGAGATTCAGTCACGCTATCCGGTTTCGGAACTTTCTCGGTCAGCAGCCGTTCCGAACGCGCCGGTCGGAACCCGCGCACCGGCGAGATGATCACCATTCCGGCTTCCAAGGCTCCCAAATTCAAGTCTGGCAAAGGCCTGAAGGATGCCTTAAACTAGCCGCCCCTTTTGGAGGTAGTTCACCACTGGGTGCTTAGCTCAGTCGGTAGAGCGTCGCCCTTACAAGGCGAAGGCCGGGGGTTCGAACCCCTCAGCACCCACCAAGACACCGGGAGCGGTAGTTCAGTTGGTTAGAATACCGGCCTGTCACGCCGGGGGTCGCGGG
>NZ_JBBDYL010000023.1:0-1003 GCF_040901545.1 Sulfuricaulis sp.
CGATTCCCGATTCCCGATTCCCGATTCCCGATTCCCGATTCCCGATTCCCCATTTCGGCTGCCAAAGAAAACGCCTCTCCTGTATCATTTGTCAAATACGGCATTGGAGACTTATATATGGGCCGACTCGTCATTCATAGCGACCCCCAGATCCAAGGGGGCATGCCGGTGTTCGTCGGCACTCGCGTTCCCGTGAAAAATCTCTTCGATTACCTTGAAGCGGGTGACTCGCTTGACCAATTTCTTGATGACTTTCCGTCTGTGTCCCGGGAACAGGCGATCGCGGCGCTAGAACTTGCCCACGAAGCCTTGGCCGCGGATGCGCATCCTGCTTGACGAGTCGCTCCCCCGCCGACTCCGGGGCGAGATCACCGGCCATTCCCTCAAGACCGTTGCCGAGATGGGTTGGTCCGCCTTTGACAACGGCGAACTGATCCGCCGGGCCGCAGATCACTTTGATGTGTTTCTGACGGCTGACCAGAATCTTCAGTTCCAGCAGAATCTCAGGAATTTGCCGCTGACCGTAGTTGTGCTCGTTGCTCGAACCAATCGGCTTGAAAAACTGCGCCCCTTGATGCCACAACTTCTTGCGCGACTTTCGAATTTACAGGCAAACACACTTGTACGTATCGGTAACCAAGAGTAATGGGACGAGCGAAAACGGCGGGGCGCTACACGGTGGATGCCAGCCATGAAAACCGGAACATTGCAAAAGGTTCGCTCAGCGAGCTTGAGACCCAGACGCTGGCCTCCTCCGATCTGGGTTACCTCCCGGCCCAGCATGAGGTATTTGCCCAACTGGAGCGAGTCGCACAGCTTCTCTCCGGCCTTTACAGAAGCCTTACCCGTTAGCGCCAGCGTTTCCCGATTCCCGATTCCCGATCCCCGACTCCCCATCAGCCGCCCCTGACTGCGACATCGCCATCGGTACCACGGTAGAATTACAATCTCTCTATCGGCCAAGAGCTAAATGTCATGTCGATAACGCCTTGTCGCCCCTGGT
>NZ_JBBDYL010000024.1:0-23134 GCF_040901545.1 Sulfuricaulis sp.
CGCCGGGCATCGGCATCTCGCCCATCGCCGACATGGACGCGCACCAGACGATCGTCACCGCCGCGGCTCCGACGAAGAGCAGCGCCGAGACGCCGAAGAAGGCTCCTTCAGAAATTGGCTCCGAAGCTCGCGCGGAAACCGGGCGATTCCTGTTCGTCCGGAAATCCCTCCGAGTCAATCTGCAAACGGGGAAAGTGACGGTTCTATCTACGAAACCAAACAACTAGCCCAAGCATCGACGCGGTTGGCGTATAAAATCAGAACACCACTATTGCGTGATTTCGTCTCGTAGCGCAATATGTTATTAGCAATGAAGGGGAAATGAAGAAAGTTGCAGTCTGACCCTGACTTGTTTTCTTTCCTGTGGATTCGGAGAACACTGTGAAAAAAAGGGTGGTTACAAAACCATACACCACGGCACCAATAAACACGAATCCACCGACGATTAGTTCTTCTAAGCCACCGTTCGGATATTACGGTGCCAAACAAAGAATTGCCTCACAAATAATTGGCTCTCTTCCGCCCCATCATGCATGGGTGGAGGGTTTTTGTGGGTCGGCCGCTATCACTCTCGCGAAAGCACCTGCGCCAATAGAAATTATCAATGATCTCGATGGACAAATCGTTAATGTCTTCAAGCAACTGAGAGAGAATGCAGATGCGCTCTGCCGGGCTGTAGCCCTCACACCATATGCTAGAGAGGAATTTCATCATGCTTGCATGGATATTCCTCTAGACAACCCACTTGAGAAAGCACGTCGGTTCCTTGTTGCAACAATGATGACAGTAAATTCCACTGTTGGTAGTCCGCAATGTGGTTTCTCTTTTTCACAGTCGTACTCTAGAAATGATCGAGAGGCCAGAGTTAATAGGTGGTACAACCTTCCCGACAGACTTGCAGAAGTTGTAGAGCGCTTACGAAACGTGCGCGTTGAGAATAGGGACGCGTGTGAACTACTCGAAATGTTTCAGGATAGGCCGGCTACCTTGATATATCTCGATCCACCTTACTTCGTAAAACGGAATCATAAATATGTAATTGACGCTCAAGATAAGGCTTTTCACGAGAAGCTTCTGAAACTGTGTTGCAAATCGAAAAGCATGATCTTATTGAGCGGTTACGACAACGAGCTATACAGGGATCGCCTGACAAAAAAGCATGGTTGGACACAAATAGCAATCAGCACAAAAACACGTGATACACGTGGCAGAGACTATGAGCGAACAGAGATTTTGTGGAAGAACAAAAATTTAACAAATGCTGTATTGAAGGGTAAAGTTCCAATACGACTAACTAAGCAAGAGAAAGAGGACAACAAAGTAAATCCGCCCCGTAGCAGATAAGTTTGCAACCACATATTGATACCAAGGTGTTTATCCCCTTTCGGTTTTAGGCTCAGTTGAGACTATGTTGAGGTAACGAGGGAGATTAGCGATGCCTACATCCATGCCATATGACCGCGAACGCCAGAGAATAATTAGAGACCATCAAAAGAAGCAAGAAGAGGACGCAGGTGGAAAAGAAAAGCTTCCTCAAGAAAAAATAATTGTTAAGGACAGGGCCGAAAGGGCGCCGGTCTACCAGTTCAGGCTCGAAGACCTTGCCTTCAATAAAGCGAACGGACGGATCGCGGCGGAAGTTTTGGAGAAGGAGGCTGAGTTAGGTCGAGAACTAGAGTCCTCAAATCCAAACGACCAGCACATTATTAAGGAAATGCTACTGACGATAAGGTCCGATGAGAACGCGAAGATTAAGGAGGATCTCGCTCAAAATGGTCAACTTCGTCCAGGCATCATTACTTGCGATGGCGTTGTCATAAATGGTAACCGGCGAAAAGCTTTGCTTGAAAAGCTTTACGAAGAAACTGGTGACGCGAAATTCAAGTATCTGGACGTCCAAGTTCTTCCATCTGACATCGCGAAGGCAGAGTTATGGCTAATTGAAGCCGGCATTCAAATGTCTGCGCCGCAGCAGCTCGATTACAGCCCCATTAATCATTTGCTAAAACTCCGTGAGGGCATTAACTCAGGCTTGAAGATTGAAGTTATGGCTGCCAGGATTTATGGCGTCACTAAGGAAAATATTGAAGCAGATCTGAGTCGACTCGAACTTATCGATGAGTATCTCTGTCACTTTGTCAAGAAACCAGATCGCTATTATTTGGTCAAGCAGCTTAACGAGCATTTTATAGACCTACAGGAAATATTAAATTGGGTAATGCACCCTCGTGGAAATGTGCGCGTCAATTGGAGTCCAGATGAGAGTGACAAGAATGAATTAAAACTTCTTGGGTTCCACTATATAAGGATCAAGTTTCCACACCTTAGGATACGCGAACTGAGAAATCTTTTTGCAACGAAAGAATCCTGGGAACAGGTAAAACAGGCTCTGAATCCGGACGATCAGCTTGCTGAGAATGAGCAGTCTCACCCCGATTTTAAGACCCAGCAAGAACCTGTTGAAGAGAATGACCAAGAAGATCGGGAAGTCGAGGAGATAGACGAAACTGGCGTTTCTTCGACTGTGACTGAAGAGAAGGATTTACAGGAGGAGACGCAATGGAGAAATAAACGATTGAAAGTTCTGAAATCATTTTATCAAGACGCTAAAGAACAAGAACAAATTATTAAAGATAGTGAGCGGCCTCTATCTCTTGCCAAGAGAGCGCTCAAAAACATTGAAGCAATTCCTAACGATTCTGAAAAGCTCGCCGAGCCCGAGTTAGATAATATTCTGCAGCGGATCATAACGTGTACGAATGAACTCCGAAAAATCATACAAAAGCCGACGTCGAGAAAACTCAGAGATCGGAAACGTTTGGAAGCAAAAAACGAAATTACCAAGAGAAAAAGAGGTAAAACAAGGAAGGCCCGCAGGTGATTCTCATCCGATATGCTGAGAAGCATTACATAATAGAAGGGGTAGACGAAGTTGGTATACAGATTCTCTCGCAACCGCTTCATCGAATATTTCTGCGAAGCAACCTAAGCGCGACTACAGAGATTCGTGACAACATATGGCAATTTCCCACAGGAATGAAGCCAAGTGTCACATTGTTGAGGACTGTGGATCATTTTGTGAAATACAAAATCGAGTTTCAGCTCGACAGCCGTTGCAACGATATACTCGATACAATTCAACGAGAAAAAGAGGAATTCGTTCGCATATTGGAACGTGGTCTTTCGGTAAAAAAGATAACTGCAACATCTGCACATCAAGACATCGTAGCCAAACTTTCCGAAGGTTTTGCGCGACGACTAACGAAGCTGCAAGTTGCCGCCGTACACCATCTCCTCACTGTACGACACGGGGCGAACTTCTCAGTACCAGGCAGTGGAAAAACGACGATCGCGCTCGCTTATTATTATCTTCTACGAAGAAAGAATTTAGTAGATGCAGTTCTGGTGATAGGACCTGGCAGTTGCTTTGAGCCTTGGGAACATGAGTACAGAATATGTTTTGGAAAGAAGCTAAATGGAGTGCGTCTTGCGGGAAATAATAAAGCTAGAAGGCATGAACTGTGTTTATTAGCCGACCAATATGAGTTCTTGCTTACCACTTATCATAGTGCGGCTAGAGATGTCGGAGATTTGTCACGCACGTTATCCCGGCGAAAGTATCTACTGATACTAGATGAGTCACATTACGTAAAACGTCCCCATGGAGGAAAGTTAGTCGAGGCTGTTTTAGGGCTAGCAGAATATGCAGAACGTCGGGTCATTCTTACTGGAACGCCTATGCCAAACGGGCTTCCTGATCTGTGGTCTCAGTTGACATTTCTTTGGTTTGACCAAAAGCCATTAGGTCTTGCAGAGGATTTCCTTAGAGATGTTCAGCGTAAGGAAACGCACAAAGCTGTTGCGAGTGTACGTCGCAGAATCTCTCCTCTTTTCTTTCGAATTACCAAGAGCCAGCTGGATTTACCACGTCCTTCGTTTAAGAACATTAAATGTCAAATGAGTCCCTTACAGCTGCGAATATACAGCGGTATAGCGGCGCGATTTCTGACTCAAGTTAAGGAGTCTCCTGTAAATCGGGAGGTGCTTCGTGACTGGCGAAGAGCAAGAGCTGTACGCTTGTTGCAGGTCGCGAGCAATCCAACATTGTTGCGTCAACGATGCGAGGAGTTTCAATTACCCGCGATGGATATTCGAGGTCTAGCACTTCAAGAGGCAATCGAACACTACGCACAATATGAAATTCCGAATAAGATCAGCGCCGCGTGTAGCTTGGCTAGAGAAATATGCGGTCGTGGAGAGAAGGTAATTATTTGGTCAACCTTCGTTCATAATCTTGAAATGCTTGCTAACCAAGTGAACGATCTTAGTCCTGTAGTAGTTCACGGTGGCGTGCCCGTTACAGCGTTAGCCGAGGAGGACTTTAGCAGGGAGGTCTTGATATCTAAATTTAGAGACGATCGCTCGTGCAAGGTTCTCATAGCTAACCCCGCAGCATGCGCTGAATCCATTTCACTTCATAGCGTATGCCATCACGCCATATATCTAGATCGTTCCTTCAATTGCGCACACTACCTCCAGTCACTAGATAGGATCCATAGACTGGGTTTGTCGGAGAAACAAGAGACCTACTACTACCTATTGCAAAGTCGGGATTCAATTGATGAGGTCGTAGATAGCCGTTTGAAGAAAAAAATGAGAACAATGAAGGATGTCATTGAGGCAGACTTGCCGGGCAAAATCCCAGGATACTGGTCTGAAGATCTCGGAGATGAAGAGGAGATGGATCTTCAAATGGTAGAGCAACACATAAAATCTTTACGAAAATAGAAGTGAACGTTAAACCGATTGAACTAGCGAACGTATGTGCGATCTTTTCAATGCTACGAACCAGTCGCATTGTACGTCATCAGCTGGAATCATATGTCGCTAGGTCTTTACTTCTCGACTCGTCTTCAAATTCTGCGCAAATAATTGATGAATGCACTCGCTACGGATTGCTCGTAAACCGCGAAAAAGAGTTTTCGCTGACTGATCGCGGTCGACAACTATCGAAACGGCAATACTCAATCAGCAGCGAAATTTCCAATCCAGCCCGCGAGTTTCTTCTCAAGGATGTTTATCTGGATGTAAGAAATATGTTGCCATCGTGTCGGTCATTCCTTCTTGCTTTTGATGTAGATGCCGTTCAGGCGACGTTCGTTTATAAGAGATCCATTTATGACAATTCGGAGACCGCTTTTTGGCTACGAATCTTTTATAACGTGGGTTTGATTCAAGTAGATGAAGAAAAGGCATTCATACGTTCCGAGTGCTTGGGATTATTCAACGCCTTTCTTGCAGAGATGAGAGGGTTAGTACCCAACAATGACGATGGTGCGCCTGGTGCAATGGATGAGATCGGAGAATTTGCGGAATATCTTACGGTTGAGCATGAAGTTCAAAGGTTAAGGGCTAACGGCTATCCGGATCTGGCTCTCTTGGTTCAACAAATAAGCAAAATTGACAGAAGCGCAGGTTTCGATGTGATCTCGCGTAAAGGCACCGGCAAGAATCCAGAGAAAACTCTTTTTATTGAGGTTAAGGGAACAACAAAAGCAGAGGTTTGTTTTGTCTGGACTAGAAACGAGCGTCGAGTCGCAACACAAAAGGGTCGAAGTTATTGGATCTACGTGTATACCCACATCAATTTGTCGATAAGTTCATCACAAGGACCGGTATGCATTTGTGATCCAATGCGAAAACTGAAGGAATTAGGATATGCACTCGAACCCTTAGATGTTCAGGTCGTTCGCGCACGCAATAGGGTCATACTCGATTGAAACTGCATGCTGGCGCGTAGCCACGTCACCCTTTACCGTGCATAAGGTATTTGAGCACCGGCGTGATCAAGAGCAACAATACCCCGGCGCCGAGCGAGCTGCCGACGAGAAACCAATACAACGGAATGCTGGAACCGGCCAGCAAGTTTTCCAGCATGCCGGCCAGATAATTGGCGATGGCGTTCGCGGTCAATTTGCGAACGGGGGGAGTAACGACCTAGGCGCGCCGCTTACTTATGCTCGAGCGCCTTGGCCGCACCGCGGCGCCAGCTGTCAGATGTGTCATCCGAGCCCGGCGGCTCGCGCGATCAGGAACAACCCTGCCCCGACGACGACGGCGCCGATGGCGCGCGCGACGCGCTCACCGGCCGGCGCGAGACGCTGCCGGTCCTGGCCGCTATTCTCATTTCGGCGGTCGCCACGCTTATCATTGTCTTTTGGCTCCCGGACACCGATCCCTGCCTGTTGCGCGCCGACCCGGAGGGAGTCAACGTGCGCAAGGTCCTGGGCCAGGATCACAAGGCGTGCTTCCGGCTGACGGGCGCGCATAAACTTTCGTTCGCCGATATCATGGCGCTGCCCTCGGTAGGACTGCTGCTTGCGCTGTACTTCCTGGTGTTCCTCACCTTCAACCTGTTTTAAGTCAGCTTTCCGGAATCAGTGCCGGCAGCGGGCGGGCGGGATCTAGGGGTGCGGCGAGGGTTTGCTTGCTGAGCTTTTCGCCTATTTCGTTCAGCGCCACCGGGAGATGCAGGTATTTTGGCGTCGGCAGTTTCAATAACGCGAAATGGCGATGCTTTACATTACTAACGTGATGCGTGAGTAATGGAGCGTACGCATCAACGATCAGTTTCGCGTTTGCTTCCGTTGGACAGCGGGAGGAGCCGAGGATGTTGAAATTACCGATTATCACTAAGCGAGATACACCATGAGCAAGAGAACCAAACTGGCCCCGGTATCGCCGGGCGAAATGTTGCTCGAAGAGTTCCTCAAACCGATGGCACTTTCGCAATACCGGCTGGCGAAAGAGATCGGTGTGTCGCAGCGCCGTATCGGCGAGATCGTGACGGGCAAACGCGCGGTTACCGCCGACACGGATCTGCGACTGTGCCATTTTTTTGGATTGTCGGACGGCTGGTGGTTGCGCTTACAGGCGGATTACGACACCGAGCTGGCCAAAGACACGCTGGCCAAGACTTTAGCCAAGATCAAGCCCTGGCCACATACGAAGCACGCGGCGTAAAATCCATCTCTCATGTCATCGCGTACATGGCCTAAATTAAATCGGCCCTGTGCCGGGTATTTCCATGACCACACTCGGCATGCGCGGGACGCTCTCGAGGCGCCAGTTCGCCGCCACCCAGCGCCAGAAATCCTCAGTACTCCCCTCAGCCAATTCCTTTGGGGCCTCCTGCCCCAGAAATCGCAGGACCTGAATTAGCGCCGGCAGCGGGCGGGCGGGATCGAGCGGTGCGGCGAGGGTTTGCTTGCTGAGTTTTTCGCCTTGCGCATTCAGCACCACCGGGAGATGCAGGTATTTTGGCGTCGGGAGATTCAGCAGGCGCTGGAGATGAACCTGGCGCGGGGTGGATTCAATTAAATCCGCGCCGCGCACAACTTCGGTGATGCTCTGCTCGACGTCATCCACCACCACCGCCAGCTGATAAGCAAAAAAACCGTCCGCGCGCTGCACGATAAAGTCACCGAAGTCTTGCGCCAGATTTCGGGATTGCGGCCCCTGTACCGCATCTTTAAATTCGACCTGCTGCCCATCCACTTTCACGCGCCACGCGCGCGGCGCGCGGCCTAGCGGAATGCCGTCGCGACAAGTGCCGGGATACACCGGCCCGTCCACGCCGTTCACGCTCGAATCGGCGATCTCGCGCCGGCTGCACGCGCAGGGATAGAGAGCATTCTTTGTTTTCAGTTTTTCCAGTGCCTCCTTATATAGCGTGCTCCGGCGGCTCTGATACACCACCTCGCCATCCCAATGCAGGCCGAAGACTTCCAGCGTGCGCAAGATGTCATCGGCCGCGCCCGGCACTTCGCGCGGCGGGTCGAGGTCTTCCATGCGCACCAGCCACTGCCCGCCTTGTTGGCGCGCTTGCAGGAAACTTCCGACCGCGGCGACCATCGAACCAAAATGCAACGGCCCGGTGGGCGACGGCGCGAAACGGCCGCAGTATGAATGGGCAGATTTCATGCGGTAATTTTTGCGACACGTTTCAATGGCATTGCCCGAGAAGTTTTTATGTCCTCAAATAATTTACGGGTTTATGTTCGATAATACCGTCGGTCGGGGACCGGTGCAGTTTAATCCAAATACGCTGGTTGCGCGCCGGCATGCTGTTTAGCATCCGGCTTACAACACGAAAGGAGAAAATGATGAAAAGCGAAACCATCGAAAATCGTGACACGATTCTGAAAGAAAAAACCTCAACCCTGGTGGCGGTTATCCAGGCGGTACCGAGTCTGCTGGTGCCGTTATTTGCGCTGTTCTTCCTTGCCTTCGCGCTGCTGTACGCCTCCTCGGCCATCTTCGAGTTCATCAAACCGATCATCAGCGAAGGCGACCTCACTGGTGGATTGGTCAAGGGGCTGCATATGGGCGTGGTCGCGCTCGCCGTCTACGAACTCGCGCAGGTGGTTCACCAGGAGTACGACAAAAGCGGCAAACCGTCCGACGCCATCCGTCGCATCCGTCGTGGCGTGACGCGTTTTGCCAGCATTGTGTTCGTCGCGCTGGTGCTCGAATCGCTGATCATGGTGATCAAGTACAGCCAGCAGGATCTGGCCGGCTTTCTTTACTACCCCGTGGCCATCATCGTCAGCGCCGCGCTGTTGCTCATGTCGCTCGGGGTTTTCATCAAGTTGAGCAGTTCAGACACGATGGAGGAGTGCACTTGACCGCCGCCTGGGGTTAAGTACACGCCCGGCTTTACGCCATGAGGGGCAGGGATTACGCTATCTCTTATGAGTTCCCCGCAACCCTCGATCCCCCCGGATACAGCCTCCCTGGAAGCGCTGCGCCAATCGCTCGCGCTCCGGCTGCGTGAATTTCTGCCGCGGGAAGCGGTGCTGACCAACGAGGAAGATCAGCGCCCGTATGAGTGCGACGGATTATCGGCGTATCGCAAGCTACCCTGGATCGTGGTGCTGCCGGATACCATCGAGCAGGTCGGCCGTGTATTGAAACTTTGCTCCGAGCGAAATATATCCGTCGTGGCGCGCGGCGCGGGCACGGGACTTTCCGGCGGCGCGCTGCCGCTCAGCGACGGCGTGTTGCTTTCGCTGACCAAATTTTCCCGCATTCTCGAAATTGACCCGGACAATCGCACCGCCACGGTCGAACCGGGCGTGCGCAATCTCGCCATTTCGGAAGCTGTCGCCCAGTATGGCTTGTACTACGCGCCCGATCCCTCTTCGCAGATCGCCTGTTCGATCGGCGGGAATGTCGCGGAGAATTCCGGCGGGGTGCATTGCCTGAAATACGGGCTGACCGTGCACAACATCCTGGGGCTCAAATTCATGACCATGGATGGCGAGCTGATCTCGGTCGGCGGGAAAACGTTGGACAGTCCCGGTTACGACCTGCTCGCGGCCCTGACCGGCTCGGAAGGCATGCTGGGCATCATCGTCGAAATTACCGTGAAGCTCCTGCCGATACCGGAACGCGCCCAGGTGTTGCTGGCCGCTTTCGATGACATCGAAAAGGCCGGCGCCGCCGTCGCCGCCATCATCGCCAGCGGCTTTATCCCCGCGGGGCTTGAGATGATGGACAACCTCACGATTCGCGCCTCCGAGGATTTCGTGAAGGCCGGTTATCCCGTTGATGCCGCGGCCATGCTGCTGTGTGAACTCGACGGCATCAACGAAGAGGTCAACGAAGGCATCGCGCTGGTGCGTGAACTGTTGCTCAAGCAGGGCGCGACCGAAGTCCGGGTCGCGAAAAACGAAATCGAACGCCTGCGGATGTGGGCCGGACGCAAGGCGGCGTTTCCCGCGGTCGGGCGCGTCGCGCCGGATTATTACTGCATGGACGGGACCATCCCGCGCAAGCATCTCGCCAAAGTGCTGACAACCATCGGCGCGCTCTCGCGCAAGTACGGCCTGGCGGTCGGAAACGTGTTTCATGCCGGCGACGGCAATTTGCACCCGCTGATCCTCTACGATGCCAACAAACCCAGCGACCTGAAAAAAGCCGAAGAACTGGGCGGCGAGATCCTGGAGGCCTGCATCGCCGTGGGCGGCACCATCACCGGCGAACACGGCGTGGGGGTGGAGAAAATCAATCAGATGTGTCTCCAGTTCACCAAGGAAGAACTGGACCAGTTTCATGCCCTGAAAGCGGCCTTCGACCCCAAGGGCCTGCTCAATCCCGGCAAGGCGGTGCCCAAACCCGCGCGCTGCGCCGAGTTCGGCCGCATGCACGTGCACGGCGGTAAAATGAAATTCCCCGAACTGGAAAGATTCTGAATCACGCACATGGTCACGGTTGCCGATCGGGATAATTCGAGCGCACTGGCCGAGGCGGTGAAGATGGCGGCGCGTAACCGCACGCCGCTCGCCATCGTCGGCAACGGCACCAAGCGCTTTTATACCGGCGAGGCGGAAGGTAAAAAGCTGGATGTGATCGGCCATGTCGGCATCGTTTCGTACGAACCGACCGAACTCGTTATTACCGCGCGCGCCGGAACCAAGCTGGCTGACGTCGAAGCGGTGCTGTCCGAAAAAGGGCAGATGCTCGGTTTCGAGCCGCCCCACTTCGGCGACGCCGCCACGCTGGGCGGCACCATCGCCTGCGGCTTTTCCGGACCCCGCCGGCCGTATGCCGGCTCGGCCCGCGATTTTGTACTGGGCGCAAAAATCATCAACGGGAAAGGTGAAATCTTAAAGTTCGGCGGCGAAGTGATGAAAAACGTGGCCGGTTACGACATCTCCCGGCTCATGGTGGGCGCACGGGGCACACTCGGCGTGCTGCTCGAAATCTCCCTCAAGGTGCTGCCCAAACCGGCCAAAGAATTGACCCTCTCGTACGAGACACCCGCGGACAAGGCCATCAAAACCATGAACCACAATGCCGGTCAACCGCTGCCGCTTTCCGCCGCCTGCCATATTCGCAACACCTTATATGTGCGACTGTCCGGAAATGACCTGGGAGTGCAGGCGGCGCGCACCAAACTGGGTGGCGATCTGGTGAAAAACGGCGATGAGTTTTGGAAACAATTGCGCGAACACCGGCACGATTTTTTCCAGGGCGCGGGTGCGCTCTGGCGGCTTTCCGTGCCGCCCGCGACATCACCGCTCGATCTGCCCGGAAATTGGATCATTGACTGGGGCGGCGCGCAACGATGGCTTAAAAGCACGGCGGCACTTGGCGACGTCTACCGTGTCGCGGAGCAAGCGGGCGGACACGCCACCCTGTTTCGTCCCGGAACGGGAAATGGCGCCAAGTTTCATCCCCTGCCCGCGGCCCTGGTCGCGCTGCAGCACCAGCTCAAGCAGGCTTTCGATCCGGGAAGCATTATGAATCAGGGCTTGGCTGGAACGATCTAAACTGAAATTCCATCCGCGACCCCGTTTCCAACTTGCAACACCACCAACGGCGCCGGAATAAAAACCACCACATGCCAGCCCACCCGAAACTCACGATTCGCGGAATACGCGCGCGCGCGGTAAATGTCCCGATGGCGCGCCCGCTTCAGACCGGCGGCGGTACCGTCGGTACTGCGCCGCTGGTTCTGGTCGATCTGGAAACCGATGAAGGCGTGACCGGGTGCAGCTACGTCTTTTGTTATACGCCGATCGCGCTGAAACCGACGACACAGCTGGTCACGAATCTCGAGCCGTTGATCAAGGGCGATATCGTCGCTCCGGTCGCGATCGAGCAAAAACTGCAACAGCGGTTTCGGCTGCTGGGCCCTCAGGGCCTGACCGGCATGGCGCTGGCCGGCATCGACATGGCGGCCTGGGATGCGCTCGCGAAGGCCGTTGAACTGCCCCTGGTCAAATTGCTGGGCGGTGAGCCGCGCCCGATCACGGCTTACAACAGTTGCGGACTCGGGATCATCGGGGCGGAGCGCGCCGCGATCGAGGCACGCGAGTTGGTCGCTCCCGGCTTTCAGGCGATTAAAGTCAGGTTGGGCTACCCCGATGTGAAAACCGACGTCGCGGTCATTCGCGCGGTACGGAAAGCGGTGGGCGATGATATTTTACTGATGACGGATTACAACCAGTCGCTCTCCGTGTCCGAGGCTGTCATGCGCTGCCGATTGCTCGATGAGGAAGGCATTTACTGGGTGGAAGAACCCACCGTGGCGGATGATTTTCTCGGCCATGCCGCGATCGCGCGCGAAGCGAAAACGCCCATTCAGATCGGAGAGAACTGGTGGGGGACGCATGACATGGCAAAAAGCCTGGCGGCCGGGGCTTCCGACTTCGTCATGCTCGATGTCATGAAGATCGGCGGCGTGACCGGTTGGCTGCGCGGCGCCGCGCTGGTCGAACCGCGCGGTATACCGGCCTCGAGTCACCTGTTCCCGGAGATCAGCGCGCATCTGCTGGCCGTCACCCCCACTTGCCACTGGCTGGAATACGTGGACTGGGCGAGCCCGATACTCAAGCACCCGCTGCGTGTTGAAAACGGACATGCGCTGATCGGCTCGGCGCCGGGGATCGGCCTCGAATGGGATGAGCAGGCGGTAAAGCGTTTTCTGGTTGAATAGCTAAAAGTAAAAATTCTCCGTCCACACGCGTCAAATACCGTCCGCGACCAACTCCACCCAGTGCCTGACCGGTACCGTCGAAGCGCTCTGCAGGTGAGCCAGGCAACCGATGTTGGCGGTGGCGATAATTTCGGGCGCACCGGATTGCAAGGCGTTGATCTTGTTTTTCAACAACTGCTGTGACAGGTCACGCTGCAAAATCGAGTAAGTCCCCGCCGAGCCGCAACAGAGGTGCGCATCCGGCACGGACGTCAGCGTAAATCCGGTTTCCCGCAAAATCTTTTCCACCACCCCGTTCAGTTGCTGGCCGTGTTGGAGCGAGCACGGCGACTGGAACGCGACTTTGTATCCGCGTTTGACTACGGTCCTTAATTTCGAGGTGTCTGCTTGCGCCAGAATCTCGCTGATATCCCGGGTCAGGCCGGAGACGCGCCGCGCTTTTTCCGAGTAGCGCGGGTCGTTTTTCAGCAGACGTCCATAATCTTTTACGTGCGTGCCGCAGCCGCTCGCGGTCATGACGATCGCCTCGCAACCGGTCTCGATGTGCGGCCACCAGGCGTCGATATTTCGGCGGGCAAAATTCAGCCCGTCCTCAATTCCCGACGTGTGATGGCTCGCGGCACCGCAACACCCGGCGCCGGGCGCCGCCGCCAGACTGACGCCGAGTTTATCGAGCACACGTGCCGTCGCGGCATTGATATCGGGCGCCAGTGCCGGCTGCACGCAACCTTCGAGCACCAGCATGCGACGCGAATGACGGGCCTCGGGCCACGCCAGCGCCCGGCGTGTCGGCGGAATTTTCCGCTTGAGCGGCGGCGGCATCAGCGGTCGGAAAAACTGGCCCAATCGCAAGAGCGGCGTGAAGCGTGCGGGATAAGGAACGATATGGCGTAGCGCCCAGCGCCGAAACCGGTCGGTCCAGGGGCGTGTTACTTTTTGATCGACCAGTTCGCGTCCGATATCGAGCAAGCGATGATATTGCACGCCCGAGGGACAGGTGGTTTCGCAGTTCCGGCAAGTGAGACAACGGTCAAGATGTAGCTGGGTGTGCTTCGTAACCGGCGATCCCTCGAGCATCTGTTTAATGAGGTAGATCCTGCCGCGCGGGCCGTCGAGTTCATCGCCCAAAAGTTGATAGGTGGGACAGGTGGCGTTACAGAATCCGCAGTGCACGCAGGTGCGCAACACGGCATCGGCTTCCCGGCCCTGGGGTGTGTCACGAATGAGCGCGGCCAGCGCGGTCTGCATGGGTGAAAAGATACACGATCCGTGTCATCAAGTCGCACGCTAACCCGGCAACGGCAAATCCAAAGGGGCCATTGTCATCATGGATTCCTGCGCGATCCCCGCATCGGCCACACTCAGGCCTGGTGAGAAAAAATACCCGGCTTTTTCGTGGGAGCGAATTCAAATCCTAACTCCGGTCCGGATCGACACGGCATGCGGCGAACCGATTTTTCACAAGCCAGCGCCCTGGCGGTTCGACCCACTTGCACATTAAATTCGCTAAGGTTAGGATATTTCGCAATACATAATTTATTTCACTATAAGAAACATGATGAAATCCCCGGTTTCCTCGATCCAGGTCATCGACCGCATGACGGCGCTGCTCGAGGCCATTACCACCTGCTCGGAGCCTGCCAGCCTCAAATTCCTGTCGGCGGAGACGCGCCTGCATCCGTCAACCGCGTTTCGCATTCTGAACGCGCTGGCCAAGCACGCGCTCGTGGAACGCACCTCCGTGGGCCGCTACACCCTGGGGGTGAAACTCCTGCGCTACGGCAGCTATATGCATGGAAAAGTGGATTTGCTGCGCGAGGCCAAGCCGATCATGGAATGGCTGCGTTCACAACTGGGCGAGACCGTCAATCTCGCGGTGCGCGAAGGCGATGAAGTAGTATACGTCGAGCGGTCGATTCCGAACCGCATCATGCGGGTGGAACAGATCATCGGCAGTCGCGCGCCGCTGCATGTGACGGCTGTCGGCAAGTTGTTTCTCGCCGAGGGCGGCGAGAAGGCGTGTCGTGATTATGCCCGGCGCACCGGATTGCCCCGTTATACGCCCAACACCGTTACCCAGGCCAGCAAGCTCTGGAATCAGGTCGAGAACAACAGCAAGCATGGTTTTTCCATCGATAACGAAGAGGCCGAACAAGGAGTTACCTGCATCGGTGTCCCGGTTCATGACCGGCTGGGTAAAATCATCGCCGGTCTTTCAATTTCCGCGCCCTGCGATCGACGTCGCGATTCCTGGATGCCGCTCATCAAAAAGGCGGGGTCGGATTTATCCTCACGACTTGGGTACCTGGCAAAAAAATCCGCCTAGAAAAAGTAACTTTTCCTTCAGATATTTTTACAAACTTTACCAGTGTGGCTTGATCTCCAGCCATCGACGAGAAGGCTAATTCATGAAATTCAAAACTTTCAACCCTCCGGTACGGACGCTCATGGGTCCGGGCCCTACCGATATTCATCCACGTGTTCTGTCCGCCATGGCGCGGCCGACGATCGGACACCTCGATCCCGCATTTCTGTCGATGATGGACGAAATCAAGGCCATGCTCCGATACGCCTTCCAGACAAAAAACGTGCTGACCATTCCCATTTCAGCGCCCGCCACGGCCGGAATGGAAACCTGTGTGGTCAATCTGGTTGAACCCGGTGACAAGGTAATCGTGTGTGTCAATGGCGTCTTCGGATTGCGCATGAAAGAAAATATCGAGCGCGTTGGCGGACTTCCGATTCTGGTCGAGGATCGCTGGGGGGAAGTCGTGGATCCGGATAAACTGGAAGACACGATCAAAAAACACCGCGACGCCAGGCTCGTAACCTTAGTCCAAGCCGAAACGTCTACGGGGGTTTTGTCCGACGCCAAAACGCTCGTGGAAGTCGCCCACCGCTATGATTGCCTGACTATCGTGGATGCCGTGACTTCTTTCGGTGGCTCCCCCCTGAAGGTGGATGAATGGGGAATCGACGCCATCTTTACCTGCTCGCAAAAATGCCTTTCTTGCACGCCCGGTCTGTCGCCCGTGAGCTTGAATGACCGCGCGGTAGAGGCAATCAAGAAACGTCGGATCAAGATCCAGAGCTGGTTCCTCGATCTCAATCTGTTGATGGGGTACTGGGGATCAAAAACGCGTTCGTATCACCATACCGCTCCGATTAATCCTTTGTACGGTCTTCATGAAAGTTTGGTGATGTTGCACGAGGAAGGACTGGAAAAATCCTGGGCACGGCATTGGCATCATCACCATGCACTGCGGTCCGGACTTGAAGCCATGGGATTGTCGTTTTTGGTGAAGGCAGAGGCGCGGTTGCCACAAGTAAATGTCATTCAAGTCCCTCCCGGCGTGGATGAAGCAATATTGCGGCGCCGGCTGCTCGAAGAATACAATCTAGAAGTTGGCGCGGGATTGGGCGCGCTGGCGGGCAAGGTGATTCGCATCGGCCTCATGGGATACGGCGCTAATATGAAAAATGTCATGTACTGTCTGGAAGCCCTTGAGGCGGTTTTGTTCGAGATGCGCGCCCCAATTCAAACCGGAGTCGCCATGAATGCCGCGCAAAGCTCGTCGATCCAGAACTGAGCCACACCGTCACATCAGGGATCGACATAACTGAACCGCTGCTGATCGCGAACGGCAGGTAACCGACCGGACAAAGTTCCCGGTCAGCTGGGAAATCGCGTCCAGCACGCGCTACGCGCTTTCATCCCCCGCGACCAAAAAGCCGTGAAAGCCGCCGCCGAGCGTGCACGGATCATCGGCAATTCCCCGCTCAGGGGACGATACGAAAATACGGTCGATCGCGAATCCGCCCATGAAATTCTGAAGCGCAAAGCGGCCAAGGAATTGGCGGCAAAAAACGCAGCCGAAAGCGGGGGCGGTGGGTTGTTGGGCGGCTTGCTGGGATCGGGCTCGGGGAAAGGACGATCGCGTCAATCCGCGGGCGAGGCGATGGTTACGAGCGCCGCCCGCGCCATTGGCAGTCAGATCGGCCGGCAGATCATCCGCGGCGTTTTGGGATCGTTGCCGGGCGGTCGTCGCCGACCGTTCCGCATTGGAGCGGATGACAGTCAACTCCGGTCGCGATGAGCGAACGGATACGGCTAAATCCACTTTTTACGGCGAAACAGGAGCAGCATCCCGCCGGCGAGCGCCGTCATCAATATCAGCACCAGGGGGTATCCCCAGCGCCAGCCCAATTCGGGCATGTTGTGGAAATTCATGCCGTAAATGCCCGCGATGAACGACAGCGGCATGAAGATCGTGGCGATGATCGTCAATACCTTCATGACTTCGTTCAAGCGGATATTCAAACTTGAAAGATAAATATCCAGCATGCCGGAGAGCATGTCGCGATACGTTTCGATGGTGTCAATGACCTGGATGGTGTGATCATACACGTCGCGCAAATAAATCCAGGTGTCTTTCCGGACCAACGGCGATTCGCCGCGCTGTAAACCGCTTATCACTTCACGCAACGGCCAGACGGATTTGCGTAATAACAGTAATTGGTGTTTCAGGGTATGCAATGTTTGCAGAGAAGCCGAAGTGGGTCTTGATATGAGATTTTCCTGCAATGACTCGATACGCTCGCCCAGATCTTCAAATATGGCAAAATAATTATCTACTATGGTGTCCAACAGCGTGTACGCCAGGTAATCCGCGCCGTATTTCCGCATGCGTCCGCGATTATCGAGAATCCGGTCCTTTACGCCACTGAATAAATTGCGATCACTTTCAAGAAACGATATGACCAGGTTCTTCCCGAGAATCAAACTGACTTGTTCGGTAATGATTTCGGCTGAATGGCTTCCGCTTCCCAGCCGCTTTAATACGATGTAAAGGTAATCGCCATAATCCTCGAGTTTTGGACGTTGGTCGGTATTGAGAATGTCCTCGAGCACCAGTGGGTGCAAGCCGAAGAGGTCGATGAATTGCGACAAATGCTCGACTTCATGCAAGCCGGTGACGTTTATCCAATTCACCCCGGGAACATCGCGCATGGCCGCCATTTCTTCCGCGGTCTTCAGTTCTTTTTCCACGGTGACCTGTTCGTCGTAATGCAACAACATCAGATGCGTCGTATCGCTTTTTCGTTCACCGATATGCACCGGAGTGCCGGGCGGGAGACCGGCCTTGCGCGAACGTTTGGGCGCCTGTCGAGACATAATTTCACCTTTTTTTCGTGGCTGAATGATCGGCGGGTTTCTAACCCGTCACAATGGTTATAGTATCTCTACAGGTCGGTTTGGCCCATAATCATTCAAGGGATTGGATATGGATATGTTCCGCGTTGCCCATGCGAGTGCCCGGGATTGGCAGCAAGCCGCCAATTCCTGCCTCGGCCAGCTTGGGATCATCTCCGTCAAGGCGAATCTGGGCTTTCTCTATGTTACCGACCGTATCGCCAGCCAACTCCCGCAAATCCTGACCTTCTTCAAGGAACATACCGACATTCAGCACTGGGTGGGAAGCGTGGGAGTGGGAGTGTGCGCCACCTCGCAGGAGTACAACGACAAACCCGCCATCTGCGTGATGCTGGCGGAATTTCCCGCCGATTCGTTTCGCGTCTTCCCCGCCATCAAAGCCGACATCGACGAATTCACGGATTATCGCGCGTGGTGCAACGAGACCAACGCCCGATTCGCCGTGGTACACGGCGACCCGCGTAATCCGAAGACGCCGGATTTTATCGCCGAACTCGCCGACGCGATACCAGGCGGGTTCCTGGTGGGTGGCCTGACTTCTTCGCGCGGGCCTTATTTCCAGATCGCCGGCGGACTGACCGAAGGCGGTGTTTCCGGCGTGCTGTTTTCGGATCGCATTCCGGTCGTCACGGCCCTGACGCAGGGATGCACACCGCTTGGCAAAAAACACGAAATCACCGAGTGCCAGGACAACATCGCCATCCGTATCGATGACCGTCCGGCCCTGGAAGTTTTTAATGAAGAGGCCGGCGATATTCTCGCCCGCGATCCGGCGCGTGCCACGGGATATATTTTTGCGGGTTTTCCGATCAAGGGTTCGGACACCGGCGATTACATGGTGCGCAACGTCGTGGGTATCGATCCGGAAACCAAGGTGCTGGCCATCGGCGAATACCTGAATGCCGGTGACACCGTTATGTTTTGCCGGCGCGATATCCGCACGGCTTACGAGGACCTCGTGCGCATGCTCCACGATATCAAGTGCCGGCTTAGTAAGCCGCCGAGAGGCGGTGTCTACTATTCCTGCCTCGGCCGTGGCGCGCATATGTTTGGCGAGAATTCAGAGGAACTGAAAACCATCCGTCAGGAACTGGGTGACATCCCGCTCGTGGGCTTTTTCGCCAACGGCGAAATTTCGCACAACCGCCTCTACGGTTTTACCGGAGTGTTGACACTGTTTCCCTAAGTGAAACGGCCATGACCACGGCGATCGTTCCTGCCCTGCTGTTCTTCGATCCGTCAGCCGGGGAAGAGAAAAAACAGTCAGTCAAGATTAAAACGGGCAGCAAGCCTGAAAAAGAAAAACGCCTGTTCTGCGCCGCCTGCCGCCATTCCGTCACGCACCAGGATCAGCGCATCCCGGTGCAGGGAACGCACGAGCACCGCTGCACCAACCCCCACGGGGTAACTTACCATTTCGGATGTTTTCGCGAGGCAACCGGTTGCACCGCCATCGGCGAAGCGACGACGGAGTACACCTGGTTTCCGGGATACGCCTGGCGCATTGCACTGTGCGCGAACTGTCATGTGCACCTCGGCTGGCAATTTCAGACCGAGGCAGATTATTTCTATGGCCTGATCATCAATCGCCTGACCTCGGCGGGACGCGCCCGGGATTAATCCACTAGCCGACTGGCAACGGCGCGCCCGCGAACCGCTCGAGCAAGAGGCCCACGGCATAACCCAGGCCGGTCGCGAGCAGCGCGATGACGAAGAACTCAAGCCCCGAGCGCCCCATGGGCTGACCGGCCAACCGGCCCTTGAACATGCCCACACCGAATAGCGCGGTACCGGTAATCGTCACCGCCCACAACAACGCCCAGTGGAGCGGCATGAAGGTGAACGGCGCGAGCGGCAGCACGCCGCCGAGGATGAAGGAGAGCGCCATGACCAGCGCCCCCTTGACCGGATTGTTGACGTCGGCGCTCCCCAGACCGAGCACTTTTTCCTGAAACGTCGCCACGAACACCGACTTCTGTTCGTGCATCAGCTGCACGATGCGATAGCAGGCCTCGCGCGCCAGGCCCTCGCGGTGCAGGGCATCGAGCAAGCCTTCCTGCGCCAAATACGGTTCCTGCTCGACGAACTTCGCTTCCTTTTCCAGTTCGTGGTCGAAAATTTCCTTCTCGGCCTTGGACGAGAGATAGGCGCCGGCGGACATCGAGAACGCACCGGCGCAGACCGAGGCGGTGCCCGCCATCAGGATGACGAACCGGCTCGAGCCGGCCGCCTGCATACCGGCCAGCAGCCCGACGGTGCTGATGAGCCCGTCCTGGATGCCGAAAACGAATTCGCGGATGCGGCCGCGCGCCTCGATTTTTTTGCGCTTCGCTTCGACCGGGAGCGCCATGATCAGTATTTGTGCTCGGACCCGCCGGTGGGTCCGCCGGGTTTCCAGTCAGCCGGACACAGCCGTCCGGTGCACGCCGCGCGCAGCACGCGCAGCGTCTCTTCCACGCTGCGGCCCACGTTCATGTTGGACGCGGCGCTGTACTGGATGATTCCCTCGGGGTCGATGATGTAAGTCGCGCGGATGGCCACCCCGTCCTTGGGATGCAGCACCTGATAGGCGCGGGTTACTTTCTTCTCGGTATCGCTCAAGAGCGGATAAGCGATACCCCCCAACTCCTCGGCCCAGGAACGGTGGCTCTCGACGGAATCGACGCTCACGCCATAGATAAGCGCTTTTTCCCTGGAGAAGTCGCCGGCCATCCGGCTGAAGCCCGTGACTTCGGTGGGGCAGACGAAGGTGAAATCGGCGGGATAGAAAAACAGCACCAGCCACTGCCCGCGAGCGTCGCTCAGGGAATAGTTCTTGACCTTGCCCTGATACACTCCGGGCAGGCTGAAGTCGGGCGCGGCATCGGCGATGGTCAACATGGTTCCGACATGGTAAAAAAACCCCTTCCGGGAAACAAGCTGACTGGAAGAACAAAAAGGAGGAAATCGAGACCATGCCCAAGCGCCTTGTCATCTGCTGTGATGGCACCTGGAACTCGCCGGACCAGAAAGACCGCAGCCAGGTGCGGCCGAGCAACGTCACCAAGATCGCGCTGGCGGCGCTGACACGCGATGCGAACGGCATCGAGCAGAAGGTTTTCTACGACAAGGGTGTCGGTACCGGGCTCGGTTTCGACCGCCTGCTGGGTGGCGCCTTCGGCTGGGGCATATCCCGGAACATCGGTGATGCCTACCGCTACCTTTTGGAAAACTACACCGAGGGAGATGATATTTATCTCTTCGGTTTCTCACGCGGCGCCTATACCACGCGCAGCCTCGGCGGACTCATCCGCAAGTGCGGCGTGCTGCGGCCGGAACACGCCGGGCGCTATCACGACGCCTACCGCCTCTACCGCCGCCGCGACACCGCTTCCCATCCTAATGCCATCGAAGCCCAGCTATTCCGCAAAACCTTCTCGCATGAGATACGGATCAAGTTCATCGGCGTATGGGACACGGTCGGCACGCTCGGCATGCCGGTGCGCGGCCTGCGTTTCATCAACCGCCTGATGGGCCTCGAGTTTCACGACGTCAAGCTCTCGAGCACCGTGGATCACGCCTACCACGCCGTGGCCATCGACGAGAAGCGCAAACCGTTCATGCCCGCCCTGTGGGAGCAACAATCACACGCCATGGGGCAGATGATGGAACAGGCATGGTTCGCGGGCGTGCACAGCAACATCGGCGGCGGTTACGAAGATGCCGGCCTTTCAGACATCACCTTTATGTGGATGTTGCAAAAAGCCAAGGACACGGGCCTCGCTGTTGATGAAAACTGGATACGCGAGAACATTCAACCAAACGCCTTCGGCGAGCTGCGGGATTCCAAAACCGGGCTGTACAAGCTCACCGGTGACTTCCACCGGCCTATCGGGATCAAGCTGGGCGGTAATGAGCTGGTCCATGCTGAAGCGATGGCGAGGTACAAAAAGGATTCCGGCTATCGGCCAGAAAATCTTGTAAAGTATCTGGAACGGAAGAAGTAACTCTATCGAGTCTACTTTGACGGTGCTGAAGAATCTAACGTTGCGCCTGAGGCACAAATAAAACATGCCAGCGTTTTACGAGTTCCTCTCGAAACGTGAGACTAACTAATTCGATTTCAAAACCACCGTATAACTTCGGCATGGTTGTGCTAATCACCCCCTGAGTCAAGCCGAACCCCGAGGGAAGACGAAGTACCGACCCGCAGGGGCGAGCGAGGGATCGCGAGCGTGCGCATCCGGCGCAGGGATGCGCCGTATGCGCACCCGCTGAGGCGACCGAAGGGGTGAGGGGACCGGCTCTAGCCGGCGCAGACTCGGGGGCGCGCATTCTTTTGGTTTCTTTTCTTTGCGCGAACAAAGAAAAAAAACCCAGGGTGCAGGGGCGGAGCAATCCGCAATTAGCTTTTAAAGACAAAAGCCGCCGTAGGCGGCTTTTGGCAAAATAATTTCACCCCTCATCCCAATTCCTGCCGGGGTGCAAGAAAATCATTCGCGCCCGTTCGGCGGCGTGAATGTCCACCGGACATTCACGATAACCCCGCCTCACCTCCCGCAAGGGGAGAAGGAGTTTAAGGTTAATTTTTCTCTCTCAACAAAACCCTGACATCATGCTCAAGATCATCAACCGCAACATCATTTTTCACCAGCAACCGCGGCTTCCCTTTCTTGTCCTTGACCAGAATCCCCGTGGAATGATCCACGAGAATCTGTCCCGGCTGGGCCTGGGGATTGGCGCCGTAGGCGACTTTGTAATCTTTCGCCACCGCGGCGATTTCCTTGTCACTGCCGGTGAGGCCGATGAAGGCGGGATTGAATCGCGGGACAAATCCGGCGAGCTGCGGCACGGTATCGTGTACGGGATCCACGGTAATGAACAGGACCTGTACGTTTTTCGCGTCCTCGCCGAGGCGTTTCATGACCTGATCCAGTTTCACCAGGGTCGGGGCGCAAACGTCGGGACAGTGGGTGTAACCGAAAAACATGACGACCACTTTGCCGCTGAAATCCGAAGTTTTTACCGGCTTTCCGGTGTGCGCCGTGAGCGTGAAATCTCCGCCCCACTCGACGCCGCTGATATCCATGGCCTTGAACGTCGGCGCCTGCGTGCAGGCAGCCACTAACAGCGCGGCGATCATAAATATGGCTTGTCTCAGACTGCGATAGATAGGGAACATAATAGACACATCGAAAAACAACATTTCACAGGATTAAGCAGGGCGAGCCGGAAACAGACGAAGACACTTAACGTGTCTTCGTCCCGGCGAGCGCCCCGCCACGGATGGCGGGGCTGAGTCTGTCGAAGTCTCCGTAATTGCGCCAAGGACGGCAGGCATGCCCTCCCTGGCGTCGCGACAAATACCTCGATATGCCCCAGCCCGCACATCCCTGTGCGGGCGCTCAGCGGCGCCGATGTACGTTAAGTACATC
>NZ_JBBDYL010000024.1:23144-87354 GCF_040901545.1 Sulfuricaulis sp.
CCCCACTACTCCGCTTCGCCCTGTTAATCCTGTTTTCAATCCTGTGAATCCTGTCCATTCGATTTTTTAATACAACGCGGACTGAAGCGCCTCGTGGATATAGACGCGATAGTGGTCAATCAGGAGCAACGCAAACAGCAGCGCCAGGTAATTGATCGAATAGCGGAAGGTTCGGCGCGCCAATTCATCGCTGTAGTTCCGGTACAGGCACACGGCGTAATACAGGAAACCGGCATTGAGAATCATCGCACCGCCCAGGTACAGCCAGCCGCTCATATGGGTGGCAAACGGCATGACCGTCACCGCCACGAGCAGAATTGTATACAGCAGGATTTGAAGTTGCGTGTACCGCCGCCCATGGGTGACGGGGAGCATGGGAATGCCGACCTTGGCGTATTCCTTCTCGCGGTACAGGGCCAGCGCCCAGAAATGCGGCGGCGTCCAGAGGAAAATGATCAGGAACAACAGCAGCGCATCGGCGGCGACCTCGCCCGTGATCGCCGTCCAGCCAAGCACGGGCGGCGCGGCGCCGGCCGCCCCACCGATGACGATATTCTGCGGCGTGGCATGCTTCAGATACACCGTATAAACGATCGAGTAGCCGATGAGCGATATGAAAGTCAGCACCGCGGTAAGCGTGTTGATCCATAACGTCAGAATCACCATCGAGGCCACACCCAGCATCAGGGCGAAAATCAGCGCTTCGCGCGTGGTGAGCGATCCGGTGGGCAGCGGACGGAAGCTGGTGCGCGTCATGCCCGAATCGTAGCGCAGATCGAGGATCTGGTTGATGGCCGCGGCGGAGCCAGCGGCCAGCGCGATACCGAGCGTTCCGAGCAGCAGGGGCACGGCCGGCAGGCCGGACGGCGTGGACAGGAACATGCCGACCACGGCGGTGAATACGATCAGCGACACCACGCGCGGTTTGGTCAACTCGAAGTATTCACGCGCCAGCAAGGGAAGTTGGCGGCGTAATGCAGTTGATGTCGCGATGACGGGATCGTCTGACTTCATGGATGATCGAACGGAAGAATTATGTTGTTCGGTTTGGTCGGACCATATGATACAGGGTAATAATACTCAACAGTAGTAGTGCCGCCACGGCATTGTGCGCCACGGCGAGAACCAGAGGGAGATGCGCGGCTACCTGCGTGATTCCGAGGAGCATTTGTTCGGTTAACAGCAGCAGCACCAGCACTCCGAACATGTGCAGCTTGTCCTGCCGCCCCACGCGCACAACATGTAACGCGAGCCATCCGACATACAGCATGGTGATCAATGCCCCTGCACGGTGGGCTACGTGAATTGCGGTCGCCGATGCCAAATCCAGCAGCTTGCCTTCATACTCGATACCAATGTCGCGCCACAGGGTGAAGGCATTGAGAAAATCCATCGGTGGCCACCACATTCCCTGGCAGGTGGGAAAATCCGGGCAGGCCAACCCGGCGTAATTCACCATTGACCATCCACCTAGGGCGATCTGGATGGAAACCAGGATGAGCGCAAACAGCGCGCGGGGACGGAGCGAACGGGCGACGGTCGAACCCGCGCTGACTGATTTCCAGATTTTCTGTTCGCGCAGGGTAATCCACCACAATGCCCCGAAAATAATCATGCCTCCCAGCAACTGGGTCATCATGACCAGCGGCTTGAATTGCAGACTGAAAGTAAGCGCGCCGGCAATGGCCAGCGCAAACGTCATCAGCATGGTTACGAGCGGTATTATTACCTGCTGATTGCGCTTGCGTCTTTTGAGCTGCCAACCCAGCCACGCCAGGCGCAACAGCAGCAGCCCGAGCACACCGGATAAATACCGGTGGATCAATTCCTTCCAGGCGCGATCCTCCGGCGCCTTGGCACCGGCGCGATGCCTGGATATTTCGAGGTCACTGGCCGTTTGAGGCGTGAACACCTCGCCATAGCATCCCGGCCAATCGGGACAACCCAGACCGGCTTCCGACAGGCGCGTGTAGGCACTGAAGACTACCCCCAGACAGGATACCAGAGCGGCCGCCAGCGCCAGGCGAAAAAACTTCGAGGACTTGCGGCCGTTCAGCATCTCAGCCTATTTGCGAAACCCGTAACAGACGTTTGATGTCCTTGTTCATCCCTGTCGGGTCGGCATCGGCAGGATAACTCATCATGAAATTGCCGGATGGATCCACCAGATAAACCCGGTTCAGATTCTCCAGCGGACTGCCGGCGGGCAGGACAAACTGCCGTGCCAGCAAATTCACGGCTGCCGGCGGACCGATGATTACCTGCATGCCGGGATAATCCTTGATGGCATAGCGCAGCCAGTCGAGGTCTTTCCCGTCGGTAACCACCAACACCCCGCGGACCCGGTGCGCCTCTTTCCCCTGAGCGGCGATGATTTGGCGGATGTTGTTGAGATTACGTTCACAGGGCTTAAGGCACTCCGCCGTGCTGAACGTGAGCAAGGTCCATTTGCCGTGCCAGTGGCTGAATCGGCTGGACTCGCCACCGAGTAAAGTCAGTGCGACATCCTGCACCGGGCGCGCCGGCTGTAACAATTCTCCGTGATTGGCGGTTGCAGACGGACGCCAGCCGCTGTAATACAAACCGTAGGCGACAAGAACGGGCAGCAACAACAGCGCGGCAAGCAACAATAACCGGCGGCGGCCCGGCGCTGGATTGACCGGCGTAGTCATGATTTTAGGTTCTCCTGATCGGATGGCCGCGCGCGGCGCAGGCTCATGAAAAAATAAATAACGAGCGTCGCCCCGGCCAACATGAACCATTGGAAGGCGTACCCCTGGTGCACGGCGATGCCGGCGTCGAGCCGGTTCCACTCCCGGGCAAAGCCGGAGGCCTGGCTTTCGGGATCGAGCAACACCACCACCGGTTGTATCGGAAACGGCGCCGTGGCCGCATAACGTTCCATATCCATATGCTGCCAGACGAGTTGCCATCCCCGGTTGAGTGGTTCCGGCTTGGCAAGCATGAAAACATTCTCCGAAGGCACCGTCGCCACGCCCGTGACCTCTTGCAGTCCTTCCGGGGTGTCAACCACCGGCGGATGCTGACGATCTTCCCCAAGCGGAAACCACCCGCGATTGACGAGCAAACGAACATCGCCGCCTTGCAGCTTCAGCGGCGTGATGACGTGATAACCCGCGCGTCCGTGGTGTATCCGGTTGTCAATCAATACCTGATACTCCGTTTCGTAATGCCCCTGCGCGATAACCCGATAAAACTGTAATTGCTCGGCCCTTTGCAATCGCGGTTCAACCTTGACCACGGCGCCGGTCGCCCGCGTGTCGTATTCGGCCTGCAAAACGCGTTTTTCATCCGCTCGTTGCAACTGCCAGTACCCGAGATACAGCAAAGCCGGCACCATGACGGCGACGAGCACGGACGGGAACAGGGTTGGCCGGAAACGTCCCTGCATTTTCTTTCACCTCTTCCGGACGACACTTGAAGATAGAACGCGTCTGATCGGCATTTATTCAGTATAATGCACCCACATCCATTCGTCGGTTCCTTCCATGATCATTAAGATTGTCGTGATTCTGATGCTGGTCCTGATCTTTGGAAGCCTGTTTTCCGCTTTGATTTTCTTGTTTAAAGACAAAGGACGGGGCAAACGCACCGCCACGGCGCTTACCTGGCGTATCGGACTCTCATTGGCATTATTTTTACTGCTAATGGCTGGATTCTATTTCGGTGTGATTCCACCGGAGGGTCTTTCCGCAATGAAATAAAAAACCGGCGGTTCTTACACTCCACCGGCACGAGATAACCGCTTTCCGCTGCAGCAAAAAATAGTCGCAGTCTTTCCGGTCATCCGTTCACGATTTAATTCTCTCGCCCGCCAGTCCGAAATTGGTGCAATTCTGAAAGCCAAGGGCCGGTATCCCCGCGCCTGGCTTGCACGCGCGATTCCCGCCGAGTGTGATTTTTCCGGAACGGATCAGAGCCAATACACCAGGATAAACAGGAACAACCAGACCACGTCCACGAAGTGCCAGTACCAGGCAACGGCCTCAAATCCGAAATGGTGATCCGAGCGGAAATGTCCCGCCATGCATCGGCCCAGTATGACAATCAACATGATCGTACCCATCGTGACGTGAAAGCCGTGGAATCCGGTGAGCATGAAGAAGGTTGCGCCGTAAACGCCGGTCTTGAGCGTCAGCCCCAGCGCCGTGTAGGCATGAATGTATTCGTAAGCTTGTAACCCCAGGAACGTGATACCCAGCGCGATCGTCAGGAACAAGCCGGTAATGAGTTGTGCGCGATTGTCCTTGAGCAATCCCCAGTGTGCCCAAGTGACGGTAGCACCTGAGGACAACAGGATCAGCGTGTTAATGGCGGGGATGCCCCACGCGCCCATGGGTGAAAACTGGTTCACGCCCGGTATGGTGTCGGGCACCACCGGTACCGGTCCCTTGGGTCCCGCGGTCGGCCAACCGGCGTCATATCCGGGCCAGAGCAGCTCGGTGGCGCCGATCCATTCCACCGAGAACTGTCGCACATAAAACAACGCGCCAAAGAAGGCGGCAAAAAACATGACCTCGGAAAATATGAACCACGCCATCCCCCAGCGAAACGACCGGTCCACCTGGGCGTTATAGATTCCGCCTTCGGACTCTGCGATCACCTGACCGAACCAGCGGATCATCATGTAGATGATGATCGCGGCACCCAGCAGCATGCTCCAGGATCCGGCCTTGATGTCGTTCATCACCAGCACGAAACCCAGCGCCAGGAAGAACAGGCCGGCCGAGGTAATCACCGGCCAGGCGCTCGGGTTGGGCAGATAGTAATTGTTTCCAGAGTGGGCAGCGGACATGCTTATATCCTCAAAGTGAAATGGGTGCGCGCGTAGCGCGCTTCGGCTCCGATCTTACAAACCTCCCCTCTCCCGCGAGCGGGAGAGGGGTCGGGGTGAGGGCACCCTCTCCCGCGATAGCGGGAGAGGGAATGAGGGTGAGGGTTGCGGAAAATAGAGTGGAGTTCATTTTCCTAACCGCCGGACACCGTTGCCGGGTGCGCGTGCGGGGCGTGTTCCTCGCCATGGGCCATCGTTTCGCCGCCGTATTTCTTCGCAGATGCCTTGTTAGCGTTAAAAAACGAATATGACAGGGTGATGGTGTGCACGTCCTTGTCCAGGCCGGCATCCACCACAAATCGTACCGGCATTTCGCGTGTCTCGCCCGGCTTCAGGGTTTGCTGGGTGAAACAAAAACACTCGATCTTCTTGAAATGGATGGCCGACACGCCGGGCGCCACGCTCGGAACGGCCTGGCCGGTGATTTCCTCCTGCGCCAGGTTATGGACCAGATATTTCACCTCCATGATTTTTCCGGGATGCACCTCGATCTTTTTCGTCAGCGGCCTGAACTCCCACGGCAACCCGCTGGTGGCGAGCCCGGTGAACTCCACCGTCACCGTACGATTCGCGTCGACGGGTTGCTCGGCCGCCTGCTCCGTGACGCGCCCGGTCTTGCCGTTCAGCCCGAAGGCCGTGCACATCAGGTCGTACATCGGAGACAGTCCGTAACCGAATCCGAACATCGCCACCGTCACGACAACGAGCTTGATCGCCAGTCGGCGATTCGCTTTATGGACATTGGGACGCGCTGTCACGCCCCGAATCCCAGGAATGCAGCGGATACAAACATCAGCGTCACCAGCAAAGCCAAAACCATGACCGTGCGCTGGATGCCGCTCTGCTGCCGGGTTTTTTGCGTGATGTCAGTCATCGTTTGCCGGAAAATTTTATTTAACTTTCGGAACCACCGTGAAACTGTGATACGGCGGCGGCGAGGGCAAGGTCCACTCGAGACCCTCCGCGCCTTCCCAAACCTTGTTGGTTGCCCGGGCGCCGCCCCGGATGGCCTGTGTTATCACGTAAAAGAAAATCATCTGGGCGGCGACGGTCATGAATGCGCCCACGGTGGACCACTGGTTGAACTCGGTAAATTGGAGCGCGTAATCCGGGATACGTCGGGGCATGCCCGCGAGTCCAAGAAAATGTTGCGGAAAGAACGTGATCGTGAAACCGATCATGGTCAGCCAGAAATGCCATTTGGCCAGTCCCTCGTTGTACATATGACCGGTCCACTTCGGGATCCAATAATATACCCCGGCGAATATACCGAAGATGGAGGCACCGAAAATAACATAGTGGAAGTGCGCGACGACAAAATAAGTATCATGGTACTGGAAATCCGCGGGTGTAATGGCAAGCATCAGACCGGAGAGGCCGCCGATGGTGAATGTGAACACACCGCCAACCGCCCACAGCATCGGGCTTTCGAAAGTCATCGAACCCCGCCACATGGTCGATATCCAGTTGAATACCTTCACGCCGGTCGGCACGGCGATCAACATGGTGGAGTACATGAAGAACAGCTCGCCTGCCAGCGGCATGCCCACGGTATACATGTGATGCGCCCAGACGATAAACGACAGGAAGGCGATCGAGGCCGTCGCGTAGACCATGGAGTCGTAGCCGAACAGCGGCTTGCGCGCGAACGTCGGGATGACCTGGGAGAACACGCCGAACGCCGGCAGCACCAGGATGTACACCTCCGGATGTCCGAAGAACCAGAACACATGTTGCCACAGCACCGGGTCGCCGCCGCCCGCGGCGTCGAAGAAGTGCGTGCCGAAATGACGGTCGGTGATCAGCATCGTGACCGTGCCGGCCAGCACCGGCATAACGGCGATCAATAAAAATGCAGTAATTAACCAGGTCCAGGCAAACAGCGGCATCTTCATCAAAGTCATGCCGGGGGCGCGCATATTGAGGATGGTGGCGATGATATTGATTGAGCCGAGAATCGAGGACATGCCGAGCAGGTGGATGGAAAGCAAGGTGAAATCGGTGCCGATCCCGCCCTGTACCGACAATGGCGGATACAGTGTCCAGCCCGCCGCTGGACCGCCGCCAGGCATGAACAACGACATGATTAACAGCGTCGCGGCAAACGGCAGGATCCAGAAACTCCAGTTATTCATGCGCGGAAGCGCCATATCGGGTGCGCCGATCATCATCGGTATCTGCCAATTGGCCAGGCCCACGAAACCCGGCATCACGAAACCGAAGATCATGATCAGCGCATGGACTGTCGCCATTTGATTGAAAAAGTGCGGGTCCACCAGTTGCAAGCCCGGCTGCCAGAGTTCGGCGCGGATCACAAGCGACATAATCCCGCCGATAATCGCCATGGTGAAGGCGAACACCAGATAGAGCGTGCCAATATCCTTGTGGTTGGTGGTGTACAACCACCGGGTAAAGCCGTAGGGATGATCTGCGTTGTTTGCGGTAGCCATTATAGTTAAATATCTCCTTTCGGAATCCAGTTGTTACTTGCGCAGTGCCTTGACCTGGGACGGTTGAACCACGTCGCCGGTCTTATTGCCGAAGCTATTACGCTCGAAGGTCACCACCGCGGCCAGGTCCACTTCGCTCAGTTGGGCGGCAAAGGCCTGCATGGCCGTTCCCGCCTTACCTTTCATAACGATATCCAGATGACCGGCGACCGGACCGGTAACGATTTTACTGCCGGCCAGTTTCGGGAACGGTCCCATGCCTTCCCCATTCGCGCCGTGACAGGCGGCGCAGGCCGAGGCAAAAATTTTCTTGCCCTTCTCCATCAGTTCATCCTTGCCCCAAGTCTTTGCCGCGCCGGCTGAGTCTGCGGCCGTCTTGTCCTTTTGCATGGCCACCCATTTCGTAAAGTCCTCGGGGCTCACAGCCTGCACCACGATGGGCATAAAACCGTGATCCTTGCCGCAGAGTTCGGCACATTGGCCGCGATAAATTCCGGGTTCGTCGATGCGCGCCCACATTTCATTGATAAACCCGGGGATGGCGTCCTTCTTGATGCCCAACTGCGGGACCCACCAGGCGTGGATCACATCATTGGCGGTGACGATAAAGCGGACTTTCTTGCCCACCGGCAGCACCATCGGGTTATCGACTTCAAGCAGATAATTCTTTCCCTTTTCAGCCTTATTTTCGATTTGTTCTCGGGGTGTGGCAAGCGTGCTGAAAAAACCTACATCCTGATCCGGGTAATCATATTTCCACTTCCACTGATAACCGGTGATTTTAACCGTCAAGTCGGATTTGCTGGTGTCGCTCATCTCGATCAGCGTCGCCGTGGAGGGAATAGCCATACCAACCAAAATCAGGAAAGGGATGACGGTCCATACAACTTCAATAGTGGTGCTTTCGTGAAATTTGGCGGCCTTGAAACCGCGGCTCTTGCGGTGCGCGAAGATGGAATAAAACATGAAACCGAAAACAATAACGAAAATGACAACACAAATGATGATGATCATATTGTGAAGTTCGAGAATCCGCTGGGCGACGGAAGTAACCGGCTTCGGAAAATTCAACCCATATTCGGCAAACGCCATCGGTGCCGCGATCCACAGACACAAACCCAGGATCAGGCGGGAAATGTTTCCTCGGGCTTGTCTGACATAAAATAAGGGCATAACTGTCTCCCGTAACGTATAAAAACTGTATGCGAAAAATCGAAACCGTACCAACGGTGCAGGCAGCCTATCCCGCAATCTGTACCGCCGTTCCCGGAGGGAATATGAGCGGGTCGGGCAGAGAAATGAGGGGGTTCACCCATGTCTTGATCTGGCGTAGCGCGCGAACCATCCTCACTTGACGACCCCCGCCAGAAATTACCGGGCGCTCCCGCGAGATACAGATTTTTGATCTATATCAAGCTTATTTGGCGCGCGCAAACTATCATAAAGGCCCTAACATCTGCAACCGTATTTCCAGGGGTAAAAAGACAAATTGCCGGAGAAATTATGGCGCTAAAGCGCGCTGGAAAATACATCAAACCCGAGTGCTTTGGTGGGGATATCGGGACTAGGGCAGGAGCCGATGCAGCGGGAATTCAGGAAGTCGTTGGCAAGGGCCTTTTGGCGGCTGATACGGAAAGCGGGCGATCAGCGGAAGTTCCAAGCTGCGCGCCAAATCAATTATCGATTCATCCACCCGTGTCATGGCCGGATCGATTTGATTTGCAATCCACCCCGACAAGCGTATGCCCGCGTGCCGTACGGCTGACGCCGTTAACATCGCATGATTGATACATCCCAGGCGCATACCGACAACGAGTATGACGGGCAACCCGATCTCGCGCGCCACATCCGGCATGGAAAGGCGATCACCGAGAGGCACCGTCCAACCGCCGATACCTTCGACAATCACCCATTGGGCTGCTTGCTGCAGCCGCCGGAAGTGCAGCAGAATCTTGTCCAGCCGGATTTCCACGTTCGCTTCACGCGCCGCAATCGCCGGCGCGCACGGCGGCGCGAAGGCATAAGGATTGATGTCCCCATAATCGGCCGACACACTGCTGGATGCCAGCAATAATTCCGCATCCCCACTGCCCAAGCCGGTGTGGGTGGCAGTACACCCGCTCGCCACGGGCTTCATGCCAACAGCGCGCATGCCCCGCTGCGCTAACGCTGCCAGAATCATGCACGCAATCCGGGTCTTGCCCACTCCGGTATCCGTCCCGGTGATGAACCAGCCGCCACTCACGTCGATCGACGTCCGATCCGATTCACGGGAATCACGGCCATGCCTTCCCGGGAGAATTCCTGTTTGGCCTCCGGCACCCACGCATGGCCATATACGGCTTCATAGGTAGCAGGGATTTTCCCGTCCCGGGATTGCGCTTCGTATGCGGCCCGAAAGCGGGCAAATCGTCCCTTGCCGGTCAGTCCACGGGCACGAGTCATCGCGACATTATGCGCGCCCAGTTGCTTGAGGTCGGACATGACCGCGGTGACATCGCCATAAGTGAGAGTGAAGCGTTCCATATCCATGACCGGATCGGAAAACCCGGCATGGACCAGCATGTCTCCGAGATCATGCATATCGATAAAACCGTGCACATGCGTACCATCGTCCACCGCGCGCCAGGCCTCCCGCAGTTCACGCAGCGTATCCGGGCCGAAAGTCGTGAACATCAAAAGCCCGCCGGGGCGCAGGATGCGTCTGGCCTCGGTAAACACGGTCAACGGATTACACCACTGTAACGTCAGGTTCGACACAACCAAATCCACGGTGGCGCTGGCGAGAGGCATGTTTTCAGCGTCTCCGCAGCAAAAGGACTCCCGGCCGAACAGACGCGTCCACCGACTCCGATTACGGTGCGCGCGGCGGGCCATGGCTTCGGCGATATCAATTCCGATAATCCGCGCCCGGGGATAACGTTTCGACAAGTGATGCATGTCATATCCCGTGCCGCACCCGACATCAAGTATGTCTTTTGGACTAAGTCGAACCACATCCAGCCGGGCCAGCAGGCGGTCGGCGATTTCGCGCTGCAATACGGCGGCCGCATCATAGGTAGCCGCCGCGTTCTCGAACGAGGCTCGCAGTCGGCGCTTGTCGAGCAAAAGACTTTCAGCCATGAATAAAATCTTTCAGCTTATCCACGAACAGCGATTGATGGGTTAAAAATGGGGCATGCCCGGCCCGTGGAATAATTTCCAGCCGCGCTTGTTTCACTTGTGTCGCCACAAAGCGGGCCGCACCCACCGGAACCAGTTGATCGCGCTCGCCGTGAATAATAAGTGTCGGCACATCGATAGCCGATATTGCCGAACGGTGATCTACTTCCATGAGCAGCCTGAGCCCGGCGCGCAGTGCCGCGGCAGGCGGCTCGCTGTAGCGGAACAGCTCGGCACGCAACCGGCGTATCACTGACCGATCGTCTTCCGTGGAAACCTGCAGGCTCAGGAATCGGGTCAGCGTCGGAATGTAGTCATGTTCCAGATCATGCGCGAACTGATTCAGTACCTCGGATCTCGTCGCATACGGCCAGTCGGCGGTACGCGCGAATTTCGGCGTCGCGCCGACCAGCACTATTTTCGTGACAGAATCCGGAAAGTGCAGCGCGGCGGAGAGCGTCACCAGCGCCCCCAGTGACCAACCCACCCAGACGGCCGGGCCGGGCAGTATGCGTTTAACTTCCTCGGCGAAAACCTCCAATGTGTAGGCATGCGGTACAAATTCGCGCGAACGCCCGTGCCCGGGTAAATCAGGAACCATAACGCGGCTATGCCCGGAGAGTGCATTCGTTACCTCGCCCCACACACCGCCGTGCAACCCCCAGCCGTGCAACAACACCACATTCGGTCCTTGACCGTGTACGTCATAATAAAGCGTCATGTCGATATCGCCTCCTCGAGCGCGGCCAGCAACCGGTCCACGTGCGTTGCGTCGTGTGCCGCGGAAAAGGTGATGCGTAAACGCGCGGAACCTTCCGGCACCGTGGGGGGGCGGATGGCGGGCACGAGAATGCCCTGTTCGCGTAGGCGCCGGCTGGCGTCAAGGGCGGCCTGCGCTTCACCCAGAATGAGCGGTTGAATAGGCGTTGCCGACGTCGTCAGGGAATATCCCAGTTGCTTCACACCCATGCGGAAACGCTCGACTAAAACCTGAAGGTGCTCACGCCGCCACGATTCTTCGCGCACGATCCGGAGACTCGCGCGCACCGCCTCGGCGACGGCGGGCGGAAGCGCGGTGGTATAAATATAAGTGCGTGCGCGCTGGATCAGGGTTTCGATCAGCGCCGTTTCACCCGCTACGAAGGCGCCAAATACGCCAAGCGCCTTGCCCAACGTCGCCATATAGATGACCGGCGGCTTGAGCGTCAATCCCAGATGCTCGAAGGACCCGTAACCGTTTCTTCCCAGTACGCCAAAACCGTGGGCATCGTCGGCCAGCCAGCGCGTGTTGTGCCGCACGGCCAGGGAATGCAACGCCGCCAACGGCGCCATATCGCCGTCCATGCTGAAGACGGCATCGGTCGTGATCAGCCCGGGACGCGGCGTCTGCGCCAGCATTTTACTGAGATGTTCAGTATCGGCATGCGCATAGCGGATTACTTTGGCGCGGGTCAGGCGCGCGGCGTCGATCAGCGACGCGTGGTTGAGCCGATCCTCGAAAATCACTTCCTGCCGGTCGGTCAATGCGCCCACCACGCCGAGATTTGCCATGTATCCCGTGGAGAACAGCAACGCCCGCTCGGTGCCGATGAAATCCGCCAATTCCTCTTCCAGCGCATGATGCGCGCGGCTGTGGCCGCTGACCAGGTGCGAGGCGCCCGCACCCACTCCATAGCGATTCGCACCGGCGCGGAACGCGTCGATGACGCGCGGATGATTCGCCAGTCCCAGATAATCGTTGCTGCAAAATGACAACAGCGTTTCACCGTCGAGACGAACCTCGACGCCCGTCGGGGATTCGAGCACGTGGCGCTCGCGATAAAGATGTTTTGCGCGGCGAAGCGCCAGTTCTTCTGAGAGCGTCTTCATGGGAAAATGTGCCGCCGGTGTCCTGGTACAATCCCGTCACGCATGGAATTCAGGCGCGGATCCGGACAAGTCAAAGTAACGGCAGTGTAGTCGGTTCCCGTATTCAGTCAACTTACACTAACGACTGAGGTTGACATGAGTCTGTTAAATATACATAGGTGGCTCGACCCGCAAAATTGCCTGCTCTGCGCTGCGCGCGTGACGGTGGCAGCGGATTTCTGTCCAGGATGCGAGCGCTCTCTGCCGTGGTCGCGCTGGGCCTGTCCGCGTTGCGCGGCCCAAGACTCGGTCGTGGATACACTTGAGACGGTGTGCGGCGAATGCCAAAAAAATCCCCCTGCTTTCGCGTACGCACGCGCGCCGTTTCGCTTTGCGCTTCCCGTCGACAGGCTGATTCGAAACCTCAAATACCACGGCCGCCTCGAATTATCGCGCATCCTGGGGAAATACCTGGCGGCCTATCTCCAGAATTTGAACGAACCCCCGCCGGATGTGATTGTGCCCGTGCCATTGCATACGTCGCGCTTGCGCAGCCGGGGATATAACCAGTCGCTTGAGATCGCGCGGACCGTGTCCAAACACTTGGCGCTGCCGCTTAACTGGAGCGATGCAGAGCGCATCCGGGACACCACCCCCCAAACCGATCTGCCGCGCGATAAGCGGCGGAAAAATGTCCGTGGGGCTTTCAAATCAAGCAAGGCGTTTTCCGGTCAACGCATTGCCATACTCGATGACGTGATGACCAGCGGACAGACTGTCAATGCGCTGGCGGAGAGTCTGCTCCGGAGCGACGCGGCGGAAGTACGGGTGTGGGTCGTGGCAAGAACCTGAAAAGCAGTAGCAAGTATCAAGTGGCAAGTAGCAAGGCAAGAATCAGGTATTACCGTTTTTACTTGCTACTTGAAACTTGCCACTTGCTACTTATTTTTAATTACTGCCAGCCGCTGTTGGACGTATTTCTGCAGGTTATCGTCGAGAGTTCCGGTGTCGATGGCGCGCTGATAAGCCTCGCCGGCTGCATTTCCGGCATGAATGGCTTCGAGCGAAATCGCCATGCCGAGCCATGAACGACCTTCCTGCGGATTCAATTTGATCGCTTGTGTGTAGGCATTTATCGCTTCGGAATGATGTCCGACGCGTTGATGCAACGCCGCCAGAAATCCCATGTAATCGGCGCTTTCCGCGCCCGCCTGACGGCTGCCTTCCATGACATCCAGCGCTTTACGATCGGCGCCGTGCTCGGCATGTACCCGCGCAAGCAGTTGCGCGAACGGGAAATAGGCCGGCACCTTTTCAATTCCTGTTTCCAGCAATTGCTGGGCGTCGCGCCATCTTCCACGCTGTAGCAGAAGCCCGGCAAGCAATTCGCGTGCTTTGGTGTGTTCGGGGCTGATAGCAAGTGACGATCTAAGCTGGCGCTCGGCATCGGCAGCCCGTCCCCGTTGCAACAGATTCGCCGCCCGGTGATACTCCATTTCCGCCTTGTCGTCCGGACTGAAAGGCTTGTGCTTCTTTTCCATCTCGCCTTGTGCAATTGTTCTCTCGCCGAAGGCCGGCGTCGTAACGGGCGCGATTTTCGACACCGCATCCCGGGTACGCGGCATCGCTTTTTTTGCAGCAGCAACGGGCGCTTGCCTGTTCTCTGGTGTTTTGCCTTGGGGAGCAACTTTCGCGGTTTGTACCACGGGTTTCATATCGGTTGACACTCGCGGCGTCAGGCGCAGCCGTTGGCCCGGGCGTATCATGTGATCAGCGCCAAGTTGATTCCATGCGGACAGGTCCCCGGGATCGATACCCGTTTTTCTGGAAATACCGTACAGCGTTTCTCCTCTGGAAACGGTCCAGTAACCACTGTCCGAAACCGCTTCGACTTGGGTCTTTACCTTTATCACGGGATTTTTTTCCGTGATCGGCGCCGTCGATGTCACGGTGGCTTTTGTTTCTAGTTCAACCGTTGCATCTTTGTTGACTTTCGCCACTTGCTCATTCGCCACCGGTGGCTCAACCTTCGGCGGCGCAGGCGCGGGATTCACGTTCGTTGTCGGAGCTGCGGTCGCAACCGGTGTCTGGGGAACGGGTTGGGTAGCGGGTGCGGTTTTTGGCAAGGGCTTGATGGAGGCGACAGCCGGCTTCGCAACTTCGGGTTTGCCAGGATACAGGCCGGCGAGTAATTGATCCCCCCATTGCATCCAGGAATAGGCGCCAGCGCCGACAATGACAATGAATGCCAGCAGCAGTTTCAGCCGGCCACGTGACGGTGCCTGATAGTGTGAACCACGCACAGGTTTGAGATCTTCGAAAACCGGTTTCGTATTCGCCGCATCGGCCGCCGGATTCTTGCGCGACTCCAGGTCCTGGAGCATCTTGTTGATCAGGCTCAAATTCGCTCACCCGCAATCAAAGAGACACCGGAAATAGCCAGGACACAAGAGAAAGCAGGCTAATAACGGAAACTCCCGATACCAACGCCGTTAGATATTTGAGAATTTTCGATTTCACCGACAACAGCCCTTGCGTGGATTCGGTATCCGCGATTGCCATACGAATGTGCCTTTCGGAGACGGTGCGCGCACCTTCGCCGAAAGCGGCTATTAACGATTTGTGCGCGAGGATGTTAACCAGGCGCGGGATGCCGTTGCTGCCCTTGTAAATATGTTTGACAACCTTGTGCGGGAAAAGCCGCGGACCACGATAACCGGCCACGGCCAGGCGGTGCGAGATATAAAATTCAACCTCGCTCAGGCTGAGCGGCGAAAGTTGGCAGGAAAAACTGACGCGTTGTTTGAGCTGGCGGATCGAGGGATTCTCGAGACGGACATTCAGTTCCGGCTGGCCGAAAAGCACGACCTGCACCAGTTTGCGCCGTTCGGTTTCGAGATTGCTCAACAGCCGGAGACTTTCCAGCGTTTCAATCGGAATGGCCTGGGCCTCATCCAGGCACAGCAGCACGCGCTTTTCTCCGGCATAGGTGTCGATAAGGAAACGGTTCAGCAGTTTGAGCAACTGATGCTGGTTGACGTGTTGGGGATAATTGATGCCCAGCTCGTCGGCGATGGCGAACAACAACGTCGTCGGCTGTAAATACGGATTAGGCAGAAAGGCGGTGATAAATTCGTGATGATCCAGCGCGCTCAGGAATTTGCGACACAACAGCGTTTTGCCGGTGCCCACCTCACCCACCACCTTCATGAATCCCTCGCCGCTGCGCGCCGCGATCAGCAGCGTGTTCAGCGCTTCCTGGTGCGAGGAATGGGCGAAGAAAAAGCTCGTATCCGGTGTGATGGTGAACGGCGGTTCCCGAAGCCCAAAATGTGTCCCGTACATTTCTGTTACTCCATTTCCTTTTTCTGATTCAGGACCCGATGCGGATTTTCTTGATACGCTCTTGCGATTCGTCGACCGCATCGCTCCAGTCCTGCCCGGTAGTGATCGTCGTCGGCTTGAGCAGTATCACCAATTCACGCTTGATGCGCGTGACTTTTTTGTGCTTGAACAGATATCCAATCAGCGGTATATCACCCAGAATCGGGACAGAGGCATTATCGTCGGTGCTGGCCTCTTTCATCAGTCCTCCGATCACGATGATCTGGCCGCTGGTGGCGCGCACGATATTATCCGATTCCTGCACGGAACTGAGTGCCGTCGAAATCGTCTGATTGGAAGCTACGGTTATAAGCTTTTCCGATACTTCGCTCACGGACGGATGAATGTGCAAATTGATGTTGCCGGCATCGTCGATTTGGGGTGTTACGTCCAGGGCAATGCCGGAAAAGAATGGCGCGAGTTCGGTTGAAATCGTCGGTTGCCCGCCCACGACCGTAGTTGCCGTTGTTTCCTGCTTCGTGACAAAAAAGGAATCGGTACCGACCTTGATCACCGCCTTTTGGTTGTTCATGGTGGAGACGCGCGGACTGGAAAGGACGTTCAGATCGCCCTGCGTCTTCAGCAGCTCGAAAAAAGCCGCGAAATTCTTCGCCTTGACTGCGAGCGTAAACACGCCGCCGAAGGCCGAGCTGTTGGTTCCGGAGATCGCGCTGAACGTGCCCGTGGTCGGATTGAGATTACCGGTGTTGCCGGTAATTTCGCTTAATCCGGTGGTGCTGAGCGACTTGCCGCCGCCCACCTGACCGATGGTATAGGTTCGGCTCGCCGACGAGGCGATTCCCGCCCAGTTGATCCCGCTCTGGAAACCGTCCTTGAGCTGGACTTCCAGAATCTTGGCTTCCAGAATCACTTGCCGGTTCATGCTTGTCTGGGTCACCCCCAGATAGTCTTCCACCAACCTTAGTTCATCCGGCATGGCACGGACCACGACGATTCCGGCCTGCGGGTTGACGATCACTTTTTTTCCATTGTCTGCGCCGATGATCGCAACCAGCGCCGCGCCTAGGTCTTTCCAGAAATCTGTCTGGGTCTGGGTCTGAATCTGGACGCCGCTTCCGGTGGCAGTGGTGGCGGTCGAACCCGCGGTACCCGCGGTGCTCCCGGTGGCGCTGAGTCCGCTGGCCGCCACGCGCGTGTCGGAACTTCCCTTACGCGAGACATTCAGATAATTCACGGAGAACAATCGCGTCTGCATTTCATTCCCCAGAATGAAAAAACGATTGCCGTCACGCCGGTACTCGTAACCGAACACCTGGCGGATCGCGCTGAGCGCTTCCGGCACGGTCACTTCCTTGAGGCTCAACGATATCGTTCCGCTTACCTCTGGGTGCACCACCATGCTATAAGGTGTTCCCTCGACCAGACCCATGAAAACCTGGCGCGCCGGGGCACTGTTGACCGTAATGTCGAAACGCGGTTCCAGCGATACGGTGCCGCCCTGAGGGAGCGCGATTTCTATCGGCGGCAGTAACGCCCGACTCACATCCGCGGGAACCTTTTGTTCGTCCTTGCCGGCTCGTGCCTGGGACATACTATCGTCCACGCTGCCGCGCACGTCATCGCGCCAGCCGGGGGAGACGCTTTGGCACCCCACCAGCACCATGCCCAGTAACGCCACCAGCGCGCGCCGGGCAATATTTTCGAGAAAATTTGTCCGTCTCATTATCGTCCGCCTTCTTGGCTATTCGCCGGAACTTTCACCAGATAATTTTCCTTCACCACTTTCGGAAACAGACGCAGACGCGTCTCACGATCACCTTGCTTCACCACCACTTCATATGGCTGTATGTCAGTAATCACCCCGCCGCCGAACTTGTCGCCCTCCAAGTAGGAACGTCCGCTGATCACGGCGCGCCGCAGGCTCGACGAAACAAACGTCGATTGGAGCACCGGGCCGGTCGGTTTGCGGGCCGCGTTCCGGGAGGCCACCCCGCCGCCAACAGACGGCTGCGTCGGGTCTGCCAGACCGGCCGGGATACTGTCCGCCTGGGAAACCGACACCATTCCCCATATTCCGACTAGCGCCACTAATGGCCGCAAGACCCGCAGAAAATTTCCCGGATGCCCCCGGCGCCGGGCGACCGTAGCAGCTAAATCGATTGCAATTTTCAAGCCACGCAACGGTGTCATATCCCAATCCACCCTTGATGCGTGCTGAGCGTGTAGATCAGGAGATTGACTCTGGAATCCGGGTATTTCTCGGCGCTCAATGCCACCTGCCCCCAAAAGACTTTCCACGGCATGCCTTCCAGTGACTTGAGGTAACGCAAGGTGTCCATGTATCCGCCCTTGAATTCAATTCGCATGCCGTGTTTGTAAACCATCCCTTCCACGGCTTTACCGCCGCTTCCCCCGGTTTTCTCAAGCAGCGGCGCGGCCGGAAGGCTCTCCAGCTTGATTACTTGAAGCCCGCGGTTCTTGAGTAACATCTGCTCCACCAGCCTGGCCATTTCCTTGGGCGGAACCAGGCCTGTTGTAACCTTCTGCAGCGAAGCATCCATGTGTTTCAGATTTTCCTGCAGCGCGGCAAGCTTTTTTTGCTTGGCGAGCTGCGGGTCCTGCCCGCCGGCGGATAGAATCCCCTGCACCTGCACCTCCATCAAACGAGTTTCCTCACGCTTCTGGGTTATCTGTTTTTGTATCCGGTCTTTCTCCAGGCCAATCGGGCCGAAGATGACATGCACCGCAATGAAATACAGCGCCACCAGGAGCGTGATGAAGATCAGCGCGCGTTCGCGCAGCGACATGGCGTCGATCCGGTGGGTCAGATCTTTGAATTGAGATTGGAGGTTTTCGAGCGCCATGGCTATCCCGGGTTCGCAGAAGTTTTAACCTGGAATTCAATGTACGGCGGTTCCATCTGTTTCGCATCCGGCGCCGGGCGATTCATCTGAAAGACGTTGAACACAATTCCGGCAAGCGGTTTTTCGGCGGAGAGTTTTTGCATATAACGTGGAATCAATTCCGGCGATGTACTGCGACCGCTCAGTATCATCTGTTCCGCCGCGCCGGTGATATCGACACCCGTCAGCCATATGCCGTGGATATGCTGACGGGCAAAGGAAATAAAATAATCCGAAAAACCGAGGGTGTTGCTGAAAACGCCGCTCTGCAGTGCGGCCTGGATCCGCTGCCTGGAAACAATTTCGCTTTCCAAGCGGGCGACCTCTATATCGAGCGGGCTCTGCTTGCCTCCCTGGCCGAATTTATCCGTGACCTCGGCGAGGCGCTTGGATGCGGACGCCTGGTTTTGCTCGACCCGTTTTAGCTCTTTTTTCAATTCGCCGTTCTGCCACCAGGAGTAACCGTAAATGGCGATGACACCGATCGCCACAATTCCCACCGCTTGCAGCATGGCCACGGTGGAAAATTTCTTTTCCTCCCTGCGGAATATCGGCTGATAAAGATTGATCTGCTGGCTCACAGCGCGCGCTCCTCGAGTCGCAGCGCCGCGCCGAGCGTGCTTAAGCACACCGGTTGCTGTTCACGCGGAATGGGGGTGCGGCATTCCACAAGATTCATCAAATCCATGGTGAGCACGGTGACATTAAGGTTGGTTTGGAGAAAATCCACCAATCCCGGTATTTCGACGGACATCGGCGTTAGCGCCAACGTGTTGACGGGAGATTGATGGAAGTGGCTGTCGTAGTAATCCAGCGACCGCTGCACCTCGAGCGATACCCGGTCAAACAGGCTCGTGGGGTCCAGCAACTGCACGTCGGCATCGAGCTGCTGCAGCGAATCGAGCCCGATATCGATATTGCGGCTGAGATAAATCTCCGATTGCTTGCTGATGGTAATCAAACCGCTGCTCGGAAACAGAGACAACAGCACAACGCCTTTAGCTTCTTCCGATAACAGGGTGGCGAGATTGCGCTGGGCCATTTCGGGGATATCGATCACATCGAGATTGATTCCGGCGGCGCTCATCAGGTCCGCGCGCTTTTGGATGGCGGCGCTGCGCGCCGCGACGGCATACATCGAACGCGAGCGGCCCGCCGCTTTGTCGCCCGGAACGTCGAAAACATCGAGCGTGGCGTCATTGATGTGGAAATCGATCAGGTCTTTCACGCGCCAGCGGATGGCGGAGCGCAACTCATCGGGCGGAACATCCGGCGCGTCCGTCAGCAGTAGGGTATATTCGTTCGGATTCAAAACGGTGGTGCAACGCGAGCGCCCCAGGTCGTAATCGGAAGCCATCTTGCCGAGGACTTTCTCCTCACCCTGATCGCCCCACGGCCGGAAATCGAACAGCGTCACCGCCGGCAGGCGTCCCGGCGCGCGCTCGACGCGCACCACGCAGGCACCTTCCGACTGCAGCCCCACCCCGGTCAGCCCGGGGAGCATTTTCTTTTTCAGGAACGGAAACAGAAAAAATCTCCTTATACCGATTCATTCCATCAACATGCCGTGCAAAAAATTGGCCAGACCTCCCGCCATCAACCTTATTCCTTTATTTTCTGAGGTTTAACTTAAGAATCGGTCAACAACCCCCTGTTGTCAATGCGGTTTCCCTCATTAAAACCAGGCCAAAAAGCAGCCTACATGCGATCTTTGCCGTAATCGACACTCGACTTTTTTTGTCGGGTCCACAAACGATCCAGCCGGAGGAAATCAGTCACATTTGCGCACGAAACAACCGGATTTGCAGCTCACCGTGGACAGCGAGAACGTCTTGACAGGCTCGACCGGAAGTTAAGCGCAAGCAAGGATGCCAACCGGAAGCGGAACGGGCACGGACGTTTCGGTGCCGAGACATACATCGAAAACTCAACGGAATACCTCGAACCAGTCGTATACCACCAGCGCCCCCAGACGGTCGGCCGCCACCACCACGCGCTCCTTGACCGGATTACCCACGGTGGGTCCACCCCATACGGTGGTCTCGCCCGACCAGGCCGGGCCGCCACCGATTGATTGCAAGGCGGTAATGAAACGATTGCTCGCGCCTGAATCGCGATAAATACCGGCAAAGAGATTGCCACTTACGGGTTGCGCGGCGAGTTGCGCCAGCGCCGCACGGTCGCCGAAACTGGTGATGCTTCCCCAGGCGCTTCCGTCCTACAGGCGCCGCTTGGTGGAGCGCCCCGCGACCCGTCCACCCCACATCAGCCAGGCCTGACCGGCGCGGACCGCGGAGGTTTCAAACACGATGTCGAAGTTGCGGTCGTTGCCGTCTTCGGTATTCGCATCGTGCTCGGGATGATCGGTCCATCCGTCGCCCGGCGGCCCGGACCACATCGCGGTATTCAGATCCCGCCCTCCATTCATTACGCCCGACACGATCTGTTCCGAATACGGATCCCTGACCACCCGCAGCCACGTCACCCTGCCGCCCAGCGCCGCGACGTCGCGGAATTGCGGCGCGCTCAGCGCCAATCCCGTCCAGACTCGGTGATATATCCGGCGGTTGGTGTTACTCCCCCAGACGAACAGGGCGCGGCCACTTGTGCTCTCCCACACCGTGCCGATAGGCCTGAAATTGGAGTCGGCCGCATCGGTATCCCACGCTACACCACTACCCATGTTGCTCCAGACGGCGCCCGTCCAGCGCATACCATAAACATCGTTGTTCCGGTCCAGCATGATGACCGCCAATTCGTTGCTGGTGCTATGGGGATTGGCCGCGGTTTCGATCCATCTCGGCTTGGCGCCCAACGGAATGTTTACGGTGGTCTGAGATGACAGCGTGGCGCCGTCCCAGGTGCGGTAGGCGAACCGGCTGTTGGTATTGTCGTTGTACACAATCACGGCCCGATCGCTGTTAGTCTCGTAATCGATATCGAAACCACGATACAGATTGTCATTGTTGGCCGTGACGGTCGCGATGAGCTGCGGCGCGCCCCAGGTCAGGGTATCGCCGTTCCAGACCTGGACCCGAATCTGCCCGGAGGAATTCATGCTACCGAGGATCGCCTCGTTGCGCGTGCGCGCGAATTTCAATACCAGCCAATGGATATCGGCCCCGACGTTGTTGGCTGTCGCCTCCGTCCCCCAGGCGCCAGCAACGCGGTCCCACAAGCGGTAGTACGGCACGCCATCGCCGTTATTCTTCGCATAAACGATCATGGCGCTGCCGCCGCCGACACTGGATGTCGTGGCCCGCTCCACGATACGCCGGCTATCGCCACTCGTGCCCGTGGCGCGGATCAGACATTGATTCTGGAAAACCGCTGCACCCGTAGAATGGGATGCGGCGGCCGAGCCGCCGACCCCGCGCCGGGCGCCCGTGAAGCAGGCGTCGATGCCGCCACAGACGGCGGTATTCGTCGAGGTGCCCGTGTAGTTGATGGCCTCGGCGTCGATTGTAATACGCCCATGTGCTGCGTAACCGGCAACGCTGTTCACCGGGATCATGGTCACGGTGTTGCGATATTCGCGGCCAGGTTCACCGCCGCGGGCGCGAACAGGGTTCCCATCGTCGAAAAACTTCCCGGGCCGATGTTCCCGGTATAACTCAGCGAGGCACACGCCGTCCCCGTGGTGAACCCGCGCAACGCACGCTCCAGGCCTGATTCGGCAACGAACAGCGCCTGCCCGGACCGGGAATGTTCGACGCTGGATTCGTCCCCGGTGACGCCCATAAACACCATGACAGTCAGCAGCAGGACCGCGATCACGATCAGCACCACCGAGGTAATCAATAGAAACCCCCGCTGTGCTTTGATGTGAATCATGGAAAAGTTGGCGTGAGTCATCTTTGATAAATTTCGCGCCAGGCCGCCTTGGTATCCCGGCGCGCCCCGATGATATGGATCGCCGTGAGGTCCTGATTGATGTTCAACCCGCTGTTCTGGACGGACCAGGCGTTTCCGTCCCAATGGAGCATCAACGGCCGCTGACCGCCGCCCCCGGCTGCACCCACGGCCCAGCAGTCGTTGCTGGCGACGCAATGAACGCCGAACAGGTCCACGTTGATGTTGAGATTGCTGTTGTTGGTCGCCCAGGCGGCGCCGTTCCAATGAAGAATGAATGGACTCTGGGCCGCGCCGGCCCCGTCGGTGCCCACGGCCCAGCAGTCGTCGGTGGCGACGCAGTGGACGTCGCTCATGTCCTCGTTGATGTTGAGATTGCTGTTGCGCGTGGCCCAGGCGGTGCCGTCCCAGTACAGGATCAGCGGACGTTGCGCCGCCCCGGCGCCGGCCTCCCCCACGGCCCAGCAGTCGTTGCTGGCGACGCAATGAACGCCGAACAGGTCCACGTTGATGTTGAGATTGCTGTTGTTGGTCGCCCAGGCGGCGCCGTTCCAATGAAGAATGAATGGACTCTGGGCCGCGCCGGCCCCGTCGGTGCCCACGGCCCAGCAGTCGTCGGTGGCGACGCAGTGGACGTCGCTCATGTCCTCGTTGATGTTGAGATTGCTGTTGCGCGTGGCCCAGGCGGTGCCGTCCCAGTACAGGATCAGCGGACGTTGCGCCGCCCCGGCGCCGGCCTCCCCCACGGCCCAGCAGTCGTCGCTGTCGACGCAATGAACGCCGAACAGGTCCACGTTGATGTTGAGATTGCTGTTGCGCGTGGCCCAGGCCGTCCCATTCCAGTACAGAATCTGCGGACTCTGGGCCGGACCGGGGCCGTCGAGACCCACGGCCCAGCCATCGGCGTAGGACAACATGAAAACCCCTTGCAGATCGACGGTGACCGGCGATGCGGCGGCGGCCCAGGCCGGATTACCGGCGGGGCCCCCGGCCCAGCGCAGAATGGTGCCGTTCTCGCCCACGGCCCAGCCCTCTTGCAGCTGCACGCCCTGATTCACCACGCGATTGCCGCGGGCGTTGGCGGGATCGGGCACATTGCCCTCGGATTCGAGATCGCACTGATACTGGCCGACCGGCGAACCGGCGGCATGGGCGGCGGCGGCGGTACCGTCGCGTCCGCGCGCCGCGCCCACCAGGCAGGGCGCGCGCCCGGCACCGCCGCAGACGGCGTCGTCCACCGCTTCCACTTCGCTGTAGTCGATCGTCTCGCCGCCGATCAGGACGCGCCCGGCCGTGGCGTAGCCGGTGAGGCTGTTGACCGGGATGGTGCGGTCGGTGGCACTGATCGCGAGCTTCAGCGTCGTGGGCGCGGCGGGATAGGACGCTGCGCCGCCGGTGACGGTGAAACGGCCGTTACCGAAAACGACATCGGTCAGGTTCACATCACCGGTGACCGCCGTGCAATTGAGACGTTCACTGAGAACCGGTGACAGCAGAGCGCGTACGCCGCGTTCCAGGCCGGTATCGGCGATGAACAAGGCCTGTTTTGAATCCAGATGCCGTACGGATGCCTGATTGCCGGTCCCGGTTAAAAAAACCATGACACTCAGCACCAGCGCTGCAATGACGATTAGCACCACGGCCATGATCAACAGAAAACCACGTTGGTGTCGCGGGAGTTGCGGCGCGGCCACCCGGTGGTCCAGGAAATTTCCACGAGCCAGGCGCATCAGAAATTCCTCGGCCGCACGTTGGTGCGGAAACCGGAGTTATAGACACCGTCGGCCACGGTCATGTCCACCGTGATGTAATAAACGCTGGCGGTGACCGCCGTCGCCGCGCCGTTGCTGGCCCAATAGCTGAACGAAAGCGCGGTGATGTGATCGGCCAGCGAGTCACCGCCGCCGCAAGGATCGCCCGGTACACCGATATTGGGCGCTTGCGCGCTGCGCATGATGCGATTGGTCGGGGGATCGCGATAAAAGCAGACGCCGTTGCCGTCGGTATCGATGAACCGGACCTGTGCGGTTGAGGCAACGTCCAAGTCGGCGTCTGTGGCAGTCCTTACCGCGCGCAATTCGCGCGCGGCACGCTCCAGCGCCACCTTGGCCTGCCAGTCGGCCTCGGCAATTTCCTGCTTGGCACTGTAGGAACTGAAGACCTTCCCGAGCATGACGCTCCCCAGACTAAAAATAATTCCCACGATAATTATCACCAGCACCATCTCGATCAACGTGAAACCGTTTCCATGGCCGCATGCACGCCGTAACGATCCGCGATGAGATGTTGTACGCCAATCGATCCGTTGTCGGGCCATGTCAATAATTCGCCACCGCGGCCTGCAGTTCGGAGAGTCTCACGCCGCCGCCGTCGGTCACCGTGACCGTAATGCATTTATAATTTGTGTCCCCACCCAGGCAGACGCCGGTCTCGTCCAGTACCGGCGTTATCGTGAATCCGAAGGTTGTCGCCGCATTACAGGCCGGGTGGGTGGAGGCAGGCATCGCCGGACACGAACCTGCGAGCGCGGCGGCGGTGCAAGGATCGAAGCGCGTGCCGGTGAAACAGGCGAAACCCACGATATCCTTACGCGCCCGGATCAGTTCCATGCGTTCCTGCGCCAGCTGTAGCGCCAGCGTCACTTGTTTGGGTACGCCGCTGCCGCGCATGGCCACGCTGAATCCGCTCATGAGTCCGGACACCAGCACGCCCACGATAACGATGAAGGCAATCACCTCAATCAGCGTCAGGCCTCGTTGGCCTGACGCAATAATTCTTGATTTATATTTTTTAAGAACACTCATGGAACTATCACTCTTCCGGTTTGTGGAGAGATCATTACGGTGCGCGTATTGCCACCCGCGGTCAGCGTGATCGAGGCGGCAGCGGCCAGCGCCGTGCTCGCCGCCACGTCGGTGTACGGGACGCCCTTCCCGTCGAAGGCGACATAGTTGTTCGTCAATGGCGGGTTATAACCGCTCAGCGAGACATTGTTCATGGAAATAGGCGCCGATGATCCAGTAACCGGATGCACTACGGGGCCGCCCGAACTGGTCGTGATCTGATAGGCGGCCGCCGTGAGATTGATGCGATTGCCATTGCCGCTGGTCATGGCGAGCGACTGGGTAAAACGAATGTCGTTTGCCAGCTGTTCCGCCATGATACTGACATCGATGGAACCCTTGCTGAGATAGCGTGGAACCACGGTGAACGCGAGTATGGCCACAAGCACAATGATGACCACCAGCTCCATCAAGGTGAAGCCGCCGTAACGGGTAGACTGGATGCGAGAAATACACGCCATCTGTCACACCTGAAAAAAATGGGGCGCTGACCCCAGCCAGCGCCCCCATGCTTTTAGCGGTTTCACCGGGCTTACATCACAACCACTTTTGATTGGTTGCGCCGGGCTTTTAAAGCGACCATGCGATTGGTCACAGTTAGCTTCAAGAGAAAAACAGTCTTCAGTTTGCTCGATAATATTCCGACTCAACAACCGGTTGAGGTTACTGTCACCGTGCCCACGTTTGAATTGTACAAGGCCTGACAAGTGCTATTGCCGCCATTAGTTGGCCGGAAGGTAGAATCCGGTGAACCATGGGCGACGCTGTAACCGTCCAGACCCTGCATGGCGGCTTCGATACCCCCGGGTGCGTTGGTCGGAAAGCTTGAGGCATTCACAGCGACGCTTACCCCGTCCATGGTGATCGTGCCGCCACCGCTGCCGGCCACCAGCACTTGGGCCTTGGCAAGCGAGATCGCGCCACGCAGACCACCCGCCACCCCCTGAACGCTGGCGATGCGTGCGTCCGTGGCAATGTTGATGAACCGCGGCAGGGCCGTGGCCGCCAACAGACCGAGAATCACGATCACGATCACCAGCTCAATTAACGTGAATCCAGTTTGTTTCATCCGCATATAGACTCCCTAAAAAATTGCTTGCTCAACAACCAGTCGATGTAACGGTCACCACAGCTGTATTTGCGTTGTAGGAAGCCTGACAAGTGCCGTTGCCACCATTGCTGGGTTGGAAGGTGGAAGTTGATGAGGCATGGTTAATGTTGTAACCGTCAAGGCCCTGCATGGCGGCCTGGATTCCACCTGCTGCGGCCGTCGGAAAACCCGAGGCATTCACTGAAACTGAAACGCCGTCCATGGAGATCGTGCCGCCGCCGCTGCCACTGACCAGCACTTGGGCCCTGGCAAGCGAGGCCGCTGAGCGCAAACCCCCCGCGACGCCCTGAACGCTCGCGATGCGTGCGTCCGTGGCAATGTTGATGAACCGCGGCAGGGCCGTGGCCGCCAACAGACCGAGAATCACGATCACGATAACGAGTTCAATTAACGTAAAACCGCTTTGCTGTTTAGACATACTCTCTTTCTCCTGAAGTAAACCGAATTGCTCCACCCAAGTCAGCAGTGGACTGCTGCCTGTCACTTATCCACTTCTGCCGCGCTCAGTTGCGTAACCACGAATACGGTTCCACCGAACTGAGTCGCAAACCTTCAACTTTTTCTATTCCCTGATCGAATATTCCATTACCGTTAGTATCACTATAGACCAGCCTCACGCTGAATCGCGCCCGTGGAGGGTTGGACGCCCCGCCCTCGAAAAAACCCCTGTTTCGGACCAGATAAACGAGCGCTTTCTCGCGCTTGTCGAAATACCAATTACCGTCTTCGAGCTTCAATGGATCCACATCTTCCTTTTCGCCGAGGTAATTGCGCGGCACCTCAGCCAGCAGATCCATGGGATTGCTGCCCTCTAGGACTTTCAGCTCCGAAACCTTCGATTTCACAATACTTTCTGCAACCTTCATGCCAATTGCGCTTCTGAGTATCCCGGCCACCATTTCCATCGTCACCCGCTCCGCATCCACCTGCAGGGCCAGCAGGCGCGAAACAGCCAGCACCAGCAGCACCGAAATGATCACGATCACGATCACCAGCTCGAGCAGGGAAAAGCCGGCGTTAGCCTCGCTTGCGCCCCCCCGATCCCGTGGGCTACGGCCATGCCAACTCACGGGTAACCCCTTTCTGCAGCAGCAAGGCTGCTTAATAAATTACAGTAGGTTACGTTTCTAACCTTGTCCAGTTTCGCCATTTCGGCCATAACCTTTGAAATGGCTAGGATTTCCGTGCCACCTGGACCAGGTCCCACATCGGCAGGAACACACCCAGCGCCAGGATAAAAACCACGATGGAAAGAAATACGATTAATATCGGCTGAATCGCGGCACTCAGATTCTTGATGTCGTAATCCACCTCGCGTTCATAAAAATCGGATACGTTGAACATAAGCTCGTCCACCGATCCGGTTTCCTCGCCCACGGCGATCATCTGGATCACCAGAGGCGGGAACATGCCGGTGGCGGCAGCGGTCCGGGCGATGCTGTCACCGCGTTCAATGCCATCGCGCATTTGCACGATACGATCGCTGATATAATCGTTGTCCACCGCGCGACTGACCGTGGTCATGCCTTGCACCAGCGGGACGCCCGATTTCATCATCACCGCCAGCGCCCGGGCGAACCGTCCGAGTGTCGCCTTGTAAACAATCTTCCCGATAACGGGTATGCCCAGCTTTACTTTGTCCCAGCGATAGCGGCCCTCCGGGGTGCGAACGTAATAGCGCAGGGCAAAAAACGCGGAAATGACCGTAATCAAAATCATCTGCCAATAGGCGACGGTGAAATTCGACGAGGCAATTAGTATTTTCGTTGCCAATGGAAGCTCGATCTTGAACCCGGCATAAACCTTCGCGAACGTGGGAATAACAAAGAGATTGATAATGAATATCGCGATAAAAATAGCCGCCACTACAAAAGTCGGATAACGCGTCGCTGTTTTAATGCTGTCGCGAGTCTCCTTTTCGCGCTCGAGATACGTCGCGAGCTGCATGAACACTTCCTGCAAGCTTCCGGTGGTTTCACCGACCTGGATCATGTTCACGTACAGCGATGAAAATACCTTCGGGTGCCGCCGCATGGCGGCGGTGAGGTCCAGGCCGGTATCGAGACTTTCACTGATACTGATGATGACCTTCGCCATGGCCAGGTTTTGCGTGGAGTCGCGCAAGCCTCTTAAGGCCTGCATGATCGGAACGCCGGCCTTTAACAATGTGTACATTTGACGGCTGAAAAGAATGAGATCAACCATGGTAATCTGGGCGCTTTCCGCCCAGTGAGCCCGGATGGCGGCGAATACATCTGTCTGGCCTTTCGTCGAGGCAATGTCGATCGGGATGACGCCGCTATTCATCAATTGGGCCGCGACGGCATCCGGCGAAACGGCCTCAATATGTCCCCGGACCGCTTCACCGCGTTGATTACGCCCTTTGTACTGGAACAGCGGCAAGTTACTCCTCCAGGGTGTAGGTGGCGCGCACCACCTGATCCATGGTGGTCAATCCCTGGGCCGCCAGAATAATCGAGGCACGCCGCAACGACTGGTAACCCGGCTGCGCCTTCACGGCCGCGCCAAACTTCATGGGATCGCCCGTGTGCATGGCCTCGATTAAATTATTATCCATTTCCAGATATTCAAAGACGCCGATACGGCCCAGATATCCGGAACCGTTGCAGTGACTGCAGCCATGTCCGCGTTTGAATTTGAGCGAATCGGCCTTATCCCCGGCCTCGGCCCGGATAATCGCCATCTGCGCGGCGGGGAGTTCATAAGGCTCGGCACAGGATTCACAAATCCGCCGAACCAGCCGCTGAGATACGATGGCACGCAACGAGGCCGCGACCATGTACGGCTCCACACCCATGTCTATAAGACGGAGCGCGGTGGATATGGCGTCATTGGTGTGCAGGGTTGAAAGCACCAGGTGGCCGGTCATGGCCGCGCGCAAGCCGATTTCCGCGGTATCCTGGTCGCGCATTTCACCGATCAGAATGATATCCGGATCCTGGCGCAGCATGGAGCGCAACACCCGGGCAAAGGTCAACTCGATCCGGGTATTCACCTGCACCTGGTTGATGCCGGATAAGCGGTATTCCACCGGATCTTCAGCGGTCAGAATTTTGTATTCGGGACGGTTGAGTTCCTTGAGCGCCGCGTAAAGCGTCGTGGTTTTGCCGCTTCCGGTCGGGCCAGTAACCAGTACCATCCCGTTGGGGTTATGAATCATGCTGCGAAAGCGCGGCAGTACATTTTTCGGCATGCCGACCTGCTCCAGGCTCAGCACGCCGGCGAAGGGGTTAAGCAGACGCATCACCACGGACTCACCGTACTGAATCGGCATGGTCGAAATACGCACGTCTATGTTTTTTTCACGTATACGCACGTTGGTGCGGCCGTCTTGCGGCAGGCGTTTTTCGGAAATATCGAGACCTGCCATCAGCTTCACACGCGACACCAGCGCGCTCGCGATGCGGCGGTCAGCGACGGTTTGCACCCGCAATACCCCGTCCAGTCGAAAGCGGATGCGCAACTCCTTTTCGTCCGGCTCGATGTGAATGTCCGAGGCGTTCACCTGAATGGCATCTTCGAACAAGCTCTGCAACAGCTTGACCACCGGCGCGTCGGTAATACCCTCGGCCTCCGCCAACGCGGACAAATCCACGCTGCCTTGGGCGTTCAGCTCCTGTTGCAGTTCCTGCGCGAGATCGGTGATCTCGCTCGTGCGGCGGTAGACACGATCAATCGTCTTAAGCAATTCGGATTCCTTGACCACGGCAAACCGCAACGGGCGGCGAAGCACGCGCGACAACTCGTCATAGGCGAAAATATCGGTCGGATCGGCCATCCCCACGAGCAGGCTTTCGCGATTGTATTCCAGCGCAATGGCGCGAAAGCGCCGCGCATAGGTCTCCGGGATCATTCGGACAGTTTCGGGCTTATAGTTGTAACGGCGCAGATCGATGTATGGCACATTGAGTTGCTGCGAGAGAAACATCAGCAACTGATCCTCGGAGAGGAAGCCGTTTTCCACCAGCACGCGGCCGAGCTTGCGGCCGCTCTTTTTCTGGTCCGCCAGCGCCGTATCCAGCTGTTCCTGGGAAATGACCTTATTCGCAATCAGCAGGTCGCCGATGCGGATTTTTTTGGGCTTCATTTCGGTTATGGTTGCCATATCAATTCTCCACTGGATCGCCCCTCACTCCGGACATGAGAGGAACAATCTAATATCCTGAAAAGACTGAACTTACATTCAATATAGTCGATAAAAATGCAGCGCTCTGTGTTATCGAGACGCCAATCGGGTTACCTGGCCCTAGAAAAAGGGCGAGGCCCCATGGCGGAAACAGCTAGCAAATACCAAGCCATTTCCGCTTTGCTGAGAGGAGATATCGGTAATTGACCGAAAAACAGGGCTAGTAACCCCGCAAGTGATAACTGGCGGCTGACTGTTGTTCTAGATTGGCAACTTTATTTTCCAGAACCTTGGCTTGTTCATACTTTCCCGCTTCGCGCATCAGCTTGGCCGTAAGTGAATAGAATGGGATCAGATTTGGCATGGGGTGATACTCATATTTAACCCCCTCTTCGAGTGTCTGAAGTGCATTCTCCTTGTGACCTAATTGCAGCAACAACTCTGCGTAATCCAGCCTACTCAGAAAAAGTTTGGGGTTGAGCGATAGCGCCTGCCGGTAGGACTCGGTCGCGAGTTGTTGCCAAGTCTCTCCAGCCAGCACGGGATTTTGCTGATAAAGTCTGCCACGGATAACGTGGGTTAACGCTCTCAGAGGATTGGCCTGCTCGGCTCTGTTCAGAAATATTAGTGAGTCGCTGTAGAGCGATTTTCTTCCGCTGTTGCCTTCCGAGGGTAATAATGTTGCGGCATGTCGATAGAGGTCGGCATGCGCGATGAGCATGCGGTCATCCGACGGAGTAAGCCGTGTTGCGGTCGCCAGATTTCTATCGGCCTCCTGCAGCTTTCCTTCGCGCGCCTGTCGCAGCGCTTTATCATAAAAAGAGTTGGCCATCCCGAGCGCGATAAAATAGAAAATGGGCAGCAGCAGCAACAAAATCACAATGGCGGGATAGGCCTGCCTGCCCACGATCCGGGAAAAGCGAATTTGAATTGTGGACACTCTCAGCTTGCGGAGGGCGAGATCATGAAATCGGCCCATGAGCAGGCCAGAGATCATCATGATGGACAGAATATAGAGGTTAAAATCGACAATGCTGTGGCCCGCCACTGCGAGCAACCCACAGAACAGGCCGGACAGTTCTATTCGGAATGCTTTGTCGCTACTTGTCTTCGGCAGGGCGCGGACAAACAACCAGAAAGCAGTGAACAACGCCGAAATCAGCAACAACATTCCCGGAATACCGGCTTCTATCCAAATTTGGAGATAATCGTTGTGCGCGAAGAATCCGCCGGAATTGTCCACGGGATTCTGAAATGGTGGATAGGCCAAATAAAAAAGTCCCAAGCCAATCCCTTCCCAAGGAGCAGCCTTCAGCAGCTCCCAGGAGGATTCCCAGATCACCATCCGGCCGGTATCCTGAAACAGTTGCGGCATCCGCTCGCTGAGTTCCCCGTGTGAGATCTTGGTGGAAAAATACGCGGCCACTGTCAACAGCAGTAACAGCGCGATAGCTCGTTTCGATGCATAACGCAGTGTAAGGGCGACGAGAACACTCAAGGTTAAAATTAGGCTCATCGTGGCGCCACGGCTCGCGGCGGTGAAAATGGAATAAAACAAGATATACAAAACGGCGCCCAACAAAAAAGCGCGATAACGGGGTGTATTTTTCTGCTCGATCAATGACAGAAAATATGCTGATGCCGGAAGGGTCACAAGATTCAGGAATGCGGCGTGGGTGTTGCGTGTTTCAAAAACAGATCGGGCCTGCTGCTCCATAACAAGCACTTGATATATTCCCATGAGCGCTAAGACCAGCCCCAACACGAGCAAGATCGCCGCCGCGTGCGACCAGAGCATGTCCCGATCCGGTGTCAGGGTATACAACCAAAAAACCAGCATTAGACTGCCGATCCACCAGAAATTAAACACACTGATATTGGGCGCAAGGCTCCAGGTCAGCGATACTGCGAGCCATATCCAGAACAGCGTTAAACAAAGTGCCAGCGGGGTTTTGGGGATCGACAGGCCCGCTTCATAGGTTTGCAAAACGACCGTTCCCAGCCATATGACCAACAATACCTGGGTAATGGCAAAATATTCGAATTGCGGGCCTTTGAACAATAAGGCAGGTAACAGGGCACAGACAAATAACAGCGTACTGATCTGAACGGAGGGCATGCGGAAAGCATTTTTTCTGATCACCGCCATAATCCTCCTTGAATGACCGGTATCGGCACGTGCAGGTTACTTACATACTTATATACAATCTCCGCTGAAACACCAGACTGAACCCTCTTCATGGATAATGGAAAACCATGTTTCACGTCGTGCTCTTTCAGCCCGAGATTCCGCCCAATACCGGCAATATCATGCGCCTGTGCGCCAATACGGGATCGCGTCTGCACTTGATTGAACCGCTGGGCTTCTCGCTACAGGACAAAGAGCTGCGGCGGGCCGGTCTGGATTATCACGAATGGGTCGATGTGCGAACTTATACTGATCTAGAATCATTCACTCAGACTGTGCATCCACCGCGGATGCTGGCCTTCTCCACACGAGGAAGGCGACTCTACACAGAAATTGTATATAAGGATGAGGATGCCTTTGTCTTCGGGCCCGAGACGCGGGGATTACCCCAGAAATTATTTGATACTTTCCCGGAAGAACACTGCCTGCGTTTGCCACTTGAGCCCAATAACCGCAGTCTGAATCTCTCCAATACCGTCGCCATTGTCGTCTATGAAGCCTGGCGGCAACTTGGGTTCATTCAAGGAAGATAAAAGGATAATACGATGGCATCGTAGCCGATGCTATGGCTCTTGCTCCAAGAGAAAAGTTATATTTCAAGACTTGACCCTATTTACTCGCTCATTATGCTAGAAAGGTGTCCGTTGAATCAGGGGAAGTTCAATCTGTGGACTTGGCCATCAGGTTAAGTACTTCTCCACGATGGAGTCTATGAGTTTGTCAGGGTCAACTCCTAGCTCTTGAGCACGCTCTAGGAGTCGCGCTGTCATTTTTGGGGCGATCCTCAAAGCTTTGAATTTTTCCGGGAAAGCCCAAGGGCACTCAAAGCAGTCAAGCTCGCATCCTCTGCAACTTGTGCTCTTAAAATTGTTGCACTCATCGCATAAGGGCTGCCAGTTTTCTAGCGCATCAACTCCACCCTCAAGGAGCGCCGTCTTGTCAGGCCGCAAGCGCGGTACTTTGTGATCCTGCTGTAATTGTACTTCAGGCGGGCTGCGCTTGCAGTTTGCACACCTGTTGCCGTATCGCTCCAAAACTCTGGCCCAGTCTTCGTCACTTAATGCTGTCCGTGGGACTCGCTTCTCTGCAAGTGTCAGGTCAATCAACTGGTAAGTCTTGCCGTCCTTGACAAGACCTACAACGCCCTCTTCGCCTTGAAGCTCCCGCACACGCCTAAAGACATCCAGGTAATCTTCGTCTGGGTGCCTCCCTATTCGCTCAGTCCTTCTTAGGTGATTGGTACCGGCCCGTAGCTCGCTCTCTGTAACGTGTGGGCCTGGTATGCCGTGAGCCGCTGGCCAGGTTTTCTCAAGAATCAGCCTGTAATATTTCTTGTTTACTGGGGTGCCCACAAAGCTGCGGTATACCTGATCAAGCCAGGCTTCTCGATTGACGTTGGGATCGGGTTGAGGATTTGGCGGAAGCAGAACATAGGCTTCACGTCTTGCGCGGCTTCGCTTCTTAGCCATCTTTTTCCTTCCCGCGAAGTAGCCAAACTGTGCTGACATCGAGCACTCGCGCAATAGCATCAAGCTCGAAGTCTTTGACGCCCCGGATGCCACGCTCAATTTCAGAAATATCTGACTGATCCATCTTTATGTCATGGTCAACGGAGAGTGCCGCAGCGAGATCAACCTGGTCTAATCCGCGCTTTTCACGTGCCTGCTTTATCCTGAGGCCGCTAAGGTTAGCGGATCGCATAGGTAGTCCTCAGTTCAGGTGAGAAACTTTGCCCAAATCAACTACGGTTTTAGAGTATTATGAGCGTGATTTCCTTGTAGACGATTTTCGTATATGGTATCTTGTGTGCCGTCATTTATAGCAAGGCTTCTTCCGAGTACCTTAAAAAGCTAAAAATGCGTGTTGCTTCATTCTTCGCTGGCATTGGTGGGTTCGATTTGGGATTCGAGCGGGCTGGTATGGAAGTGGTCTTTCACTGTGAGATTGACGAGCATTGCCAAAAAGTTCTAAACCGTCACTGGCCAAAGGTGCCTCTTCATGCAGACATCACAACCCTTAAAGCATCAGCTATTCCTTACGCTGAACTCTGGTGTGCAGGATGGCCTTGCCAAGACCTCAGCCACGCCAACGCCGGCGAAAGAAAAGGCCTCGCTGGCGAGCGAAGCGGATTGTTCCATAACTTTATGGAGCTTGTTACAGAATCTCGGCCAGCGTGGCTTGTCATGGAAAATGTGCCAGGGCTCCTCTCGGCAGAGCAAGGAACCGCGCTTGAGACAGTTATCGACACGCTGGAAAAAAACGGGTATTTGGGGGGATGGATTTCGTGCAACACTCTCGATGCGGGCCTGCCCCACAACCGCGACAGAGTATTCTTTATCGCAAGTTATAGATCAGGACGTGCCTATAACTTCTTTACTGAGTGCGGCGAACTGCACGGGGGTTTTGCGAAGGGAGAAGAGAGCCGGGAGGAAGTTAGACCCCATATTCGAAAAGTCACTAAAGGAAACTCTCCGCTTGTGGTTCAACGTCGCGGAGGCTTCGGGTATACCAAAGCAAAAAGCTTTAGCCCCACGATACGTGCCCAAACTGGAGGCCATCAAGGAGGTCATTCAGACAGGCCAATACTCTGTGGCCAGAAACTTGACGTGGACAGAGTGCGAGAAACTGATGGGTTTTCCCGCAGGCTGGACGGTCGTAGAGGGCGGCTCATTGGCAACTCCGTCTCCCCAACAGTTGCCGAATGGATCGGGAGACAAATAGTTGCAATCGAAATGAGCTATAGGGCAAAGGTTCATCTCGCCGAATCTTCTGCCTCTTAGACGGCCCACAGGAAACTTTAGCCAAGAAGAGAATGGACACGATGACGCCCGTCGAGCGAAGCGTCCGCATGGCCCTGATTCGCTCCCGCGATACCACTCCTGAGATTGCTGTCCGCCGCGTAGTTCATGGCATGGGCTATCGTTACCGGCTTCACATTAGAGAATTACCAGGCAAACCCGATCTTGTCTTTTCGTCGCGCCGAAAGATCATTTTAGTCCACGGTTGCTTCTGGCATCAGCACAGCGATCCGGCTTGCAAGATTACGCGGAAGCCAAAATCAAACACCGGCTACTGGACAAAGAAACTCAAACGGAACGTGGCCCGCGATTCGCAGCACTCAGAATCGTTGTCTCGCCTAGGATGGAAGGTGCTCACTGTTTGGGAATGCGAACTGCGGGACAAGGCTGCGCTTTCAAAGAGGCTCCGTCGGTTCCTGGCTTGAATCAAACGTTGCGTCGCCCTATCTTCTAGGTAGCCCCAGCTTTACTTCCGCGCCCACGATACGGAAGCGTTCACGGAGAAGCTTCACGAGGCCACTAGCGGCCATTTCCAATTGACCACAGACGGATTGAAACCTTACTAAAACGCCGTGTCCTACTCACTCGGCACTCGCGTTGACTACGCGACGCTGATCAAAGTCAGCGCGAAGGAACGCAAAGGGTCAGACTTGCTCATCTCGAGCCCCCTGTGGCGATGCGCCAATTTAGCGGCGCTGTTTTTATTGCAGGTTCTCCATTTTTTCGTGCCGCCGGTACGGCCGCGGCGCTTTGGTTATTTTTCGCGCACCCATTTTCCCGCCATGCAAAACCTTGTCAAGTCATCTTCGGGGTAAAGCTTTGGCGGCGGATCGGGAAGAAATGACAGATAAAAGGTTAGATAAGACTGTTCAACAACGCTTAACATCGAGGTCCTAGCTTGCCGGAGGGCCGTAAGGACCTCTACTCCTGTTTCGGCTCGCGTCTGAGCAGCGCTTCTACCGCCGCCCTGGGAGATAATCCTTCAAACAGCACCCGGTATACTTGCTCGGTGATCGGCATTTCCACATTTAACTTTCCGGCCAGCCGATAAAGCTCACGCGCCGTCGCCACTCCCTCGGCCTCCTGTCCCAGTTCGGTCAAAATTTCAGCGAGCCCGCGTCCCTGCCCGAGCCCCAGGCCGACACGGCGATTGCGCGAGGTGTTGTCGGTACAAGTGAGAATCAGATCGCCCGCGCCGGCGAGACCCATAAAGGTTTCCTTCTGCCCGCCCATGGTAACCCCAAGACGCGTAAGTTCGGCGAGTCCGCGGGTAATCAGCGCCGCGCGTGCATTTGCACCGAAACCAAGCCCGTCGCTGATCCCGGCGGCGATCGCCATGACGTTCTTGATCGCGCCGCCCAGCTGCACGCCGGCGACATCAAGACTGGTGTAAACCCGCATACGATCATTTCTCAGCCAAACCGCAACCGATTCGGCCGTGGACCTGTTTTCGGACGCTACCGTCATGGCCGTCGGTAAATCAAGCGCCACCTCGCGCGCAAACGTGGGCCCGGATATCACGGCCGAGGGATACGCACCGCCGGATTCCTCCGCCATCACCTCGCTCAGCAGCTTTCCGCTCCCGGGTTCCAGTCCTTTTGTGGCCCAGGCCAAGACGGAATCTCGCGCCAGTAACGGCCGCAAGTGTTTAAGCGTGACGCGAAAGGCATGACTGGGCACGGCGATCAGCATATGTGTTGCCGATTTAGCCAATTGGTCCAGCGATGTCTCGACATGGACAATCGGCGGAAAGGAAATACCGGGAAGGAAGATGCTGTTTTGCCTTTCGCGTTCCAGGCGCAACACCTGGGGCTCATCGTTACCCCAAATAATCGGCGTATAACCGTTCCGGGCCAGAAGCAAGGCCAGCGCCGTGCCCCAGGATCCCGCCCCGAGCACGGCAATGGAGATTTTTTTTTCGGATAGCATTCTTGCTTTTTTTACAGCAACCAAATATCAGCCGTCCTCAATCCTCACGTCAAGATTATCCCGGATTGAATCAGGCGTAATATGGCAATCTCGAGACAATTCCATGTGCAGCTGTCGGTGATCAGTTGATGCCGGTCTGTTTCTCCCGGGCAGTCTGTTTTTGTTCGTACACCATCTCAAAATTGATCGGATTGATCAGCAGTTGGGGAAATCCGCCTTTGCCGACCAGGTCATTGATGGCCTCACGCACGAACGGCAGCAGCACGTAGCCGCAGCTGATTTCGAGCACACGTGCAAGCATCTCACCCTCGACACCGGTAATGCGAAATACACCCGCCTGCTTGATCTCGACGAGAAAGATGTTTTTGGTCTCGCGTTTGGCCGTCGCCGTTACCGTCAGTATTACCTCATACAGCCCCTGTTTCGGATCCAGGACGGCATGTTCCAAAGCGAGCTGGACGCCGATTTCACCCGCCGAATTTTCCGGCTGGGTAAAGGCCAACGGGACACCCGGCGCTTCGTATGAGATATCCTTGATGTATATCTTTTCAACGTTGAAAAAGATATTTTTTTCCGCGTCCGGTTCCGCCATATCAATCCTCGTTTATGTCACACAAATCTCGATTACCATTCATTTTTCGATATGCAGCAACGCATTCAGCTCGCCCGAGTGTTCCAACGCCGCCAGTTCACGGAATCCACCCACTTGCTTATTATCGATAATGATTTGCGGCACGCTGATATGCCCCGTGAGTCGGATCATTTCTTCGCGGCGCGCCGGATTTTCGTCCACCATTATTTTCTCAAGCCGGATGCCCTTCTTCTCCAGCAGCTTTTCCGCCATGCGGCAAAACACACAGGTGCGCGTGCCATAAATCAGCACCTTGGTCATTAAGACCGCTCCAACGGCATGTTCTCCTTTTCCCAGGCATGCAAACCTCCGGATAGCACGTATACCGAGGGGAAACCGTGTTTGCGCAAAGCCACGGCGCCCTTCGCGGAACGGTTTCCGGTGCGGCAGGTCACAATGATGGGATTATTTTTGTGTTTTTCCAGTTCGCGTATTCGATTCACCAGCGCCGAAAGAGGTAAATTGATCGCATGGGTGATGTGACCCGCCTTGAATTCGCCGGGTTCGCTCACGTCAACCACCACGCCATGCTCGCGGTTCAGCAGTTGCACGGTCTGGTTCACATTGGTGCTCTTCACCCCGTACAACTGTTGGGTGACGGGACCCATGATTAACAGCCCCAAAATTACGCCAAGCGCAACGAATAAATACCAGTTATTGATGACAAACTGCATGACTCACCTGAGAAATGTCAAAAAAAATAATAATAACGAGATTTAGATCGATGCCCGATGAGACATTCCTGCCCCATTGTTAAGGGAGTGATCAGCGGTTCGCTGGACGGCAAATGGCTTCGCACAATGCAACGATCAGATTCAAAATTTTCTGGTCGCCAAACCGGTAATAAACCTTGTTAGCGTTCTTGTGTGTAGTGAGGATATCCTTATCGCGAAGTATCGATAGATGCTGGGAGATATTACTTTGTGAGGTACCAACCAGTTCGACGATGTCTTGTACGCTTACCTCGGTATCACTTGCCAGGATGCAGAGAATTTTCAATCGCAAAGGATGCGCGATGGCCTTCAGCAGGTGTGATGCATGATGAATATTGCTTTCACTGCCGATGCTGCCGACTTTTAATTTTTCTGCGGAGGCGCTCATGTGTTCGTTTCTCATGGAATCACGCTTAGCTCATGACCTCGCTGATCCTAACCGCGGCAACCGATGTTATGTAAGCAAAAAACATTATACAATAGTCATATTGATGAAATAGAGACTGAAAAAACCGGAATTGAGTCTGCGCGCATGCCTTTAACCCTTAAACCCCTGGTTCTGATCATATTGGACGGATGGGGCTTCCGTCATGACACCCAGCACAATGCCATTGCCGCTGCCCGCAAGCCGACGTGGGACATGCTCTGGAAAAAATACCCCCGTACCCTGATTAACGCCTCGGAATCGGCCGTAGGGCTGCCGTCCAGCCAAATGGGCAATTCAGAAGTGGGCCATCTCAATATCGGTGCCGGCCGGGTGGTTTACCAGGAATTCACCCGCATCAGCAGCGCAATCAGCTCCGGCAGTTTCTTCACGAACAAGACTTTTACGGATGCCGTCGATCTTGCACTGAAAAATGACAAGGCCGTGCACATACTGGGCCTGCTGTCTCCCGGCGGCGTGCACAGTCATGAAGAACACATCCATGCCATTGCTGAACTTGCGGTGCAACGCGGCATCAAAAAATTATTTCTACATGCCTTCCTTGACGGCCGTGACACCCCACCGAAGAGCGCTTCCGGTTCGATCAAGGCAATGGAAGAAAAATTTGCTTCTTTGAAACATGGACGCATTGCCTCGATCATCGGCCGTCACTATGCCATGGACCGCGACCACCGCTGGCCACGCATTCAGGTCGCCTATGACCTCATGACTCGGGGCAAGGGCGAATATCAGGCACGCACGGCCTCGGAAGCGCTCGATCTGGCGTACGGACGCGGCGAAACTGACGAGTTCGTCAAGGCCACTGCCATCGTCCCAACGGGTGGAAAGTCAACGTGTATTTCCGAGGGTGATGTAATTATTTTTATGAATTTCCGTTCTGACCGGGCGCGGCAGATCACGCGGGCATTCATCGAGGATAATTTCACTGCCTTCCCGCGCCAGGTCGTCCCGAAACTCGGGGCTTATGTGAGCCTCACGGGATACAACGCCGATTTTCGGATTCCGGTGGCGTTTCCACCCGAACGACTGGATAACGTGTTGGGCGCCTACCTGTCGGGTCTTGGATTACACCAGTTACGCATCGCCGAAACCGAAAAATACGCCCACGTCACTTTCTTCTTCAACGGCGGTCAAGAAACTCCGTTCAAGTTCGAGGAACGCATTCTGGTGCCATCGCCCACGGACGTGCCCACCTACGACCTGAAACCGGAAATGAGCGCATACCGGCTAGCCGACGAAATAGTCAAGGCGATCCAGAGCGGAAAATATGACGTCATCATCTCCAATTTCGCCAACGCCGACATGGTGGGACATACCGGTGATTTTGACGCCACGGTCAAAGCCATCGAAGCCATCGACCTATGCCTGGGGCGTCTCTATGAAGCGGTTATGAAAACAGGCGGTGAATTGCTGATCACGGCCGACCACGGCAACGCCGAACAGATGTTCGACGACGATATCGGTCAAATGCACACGGCCCATACCACGAACCCGGTCCCGTTTCTCTATGTAGGACGTCCCGCCACGATGGCGGCCAGTGGCGCGCTGCAAGACATTGCGCCAACCATGATTTATCTCATGGGCCTGCCCGTGCCGGCAGAAATGACCGGCCGGCCGCTCGTGTCGCTGCAAAGCGGACAAGTGGCGGCCAAGGGACGCGCCTAAAAGGAAATATTCTTCTGAGTTCCCGCCTTCTCTCCGGGGTACCGGATCCGATTCGCCGGAAAATCAGTCGGGCACTGTGCCCCGGAATGTTTTTCCTTGCCGCCCTGCTGTGCACGGTACTATTCCCGGCATACGGCGCCCGCAACAGTGACGACGAAGCACGGTTGCAGAAACTGCGCGGCCGGATCGAGGCGCTGCAAGAGAAGATGAATGAAACCCGCGGGCGGCGCGACACGGTGACCGACGAAATGCGCAGCCTCGAGCGACGCATTGGCAGCCTGCTGAATGACCTGAAACTAACCGATGCGCGGTTGCGCCAGAATGAAAAAAAACTGGAGAACCTCAAGTCACGCGCCACACGGGAAGCTGGGAATCTTGCAGTGCAACAGCGACAACTCGAACGGCAGCTTTACATGGCTTTCACGGCGGGGCGCCAGGATTACTCCAAAATGCTCCTCAGCCAGGATAACCCCGCCAGCGTGGCGCGCGTGTTTACCTATTACCGTTACCTCAACCGTGAGCGTTCCGAACGCATCGCGGCGATCGGAGATACTCTGTCGCAACTCGATGTGATCAAGACGCAAATCCACAATCAAAATCGCGAACTGGAAATTTTGCGTAACACCCAGCGCGAGCAGAAATCGGCCCTGGAAACCTCGCATGCGCGCCGGAATGAACTGCTGGCGAGCCTCAACCGCCAGGTTCGCGATCAGGCGCAGGAAATAGCACGGTTGCGCGCTGATGAAAAACGCATGGAACAGCTGGTTGAAGAACTCAAGATAGTGCTGCCCGACACTCCTCTGCCGAGTACTACCGAGAGGCATTTCAGCCAGCTACGTGGCCGTCTCCCGCTGCCCACGCGGGGCCGGGTGCTGGCGCGCTACGGTACCCAGAAAAACATCGGTAATCTCAAATGGCGCGGGCTTTTTATTGCGGGACGCGAGGGTCAACAGGTTATTTCTGTTTTTCACGGGCGTGTCGTATATGCCGACTGGTTAAGGGGTTTTGGGCTACTCTTGATTCTGGAGCACGGAGATGGCTATATGACGCTATACGGTCACAATCAAAGCCTCCACAAGGCGGTCGGCGACTGGGTTAAGGCCGGTGAAGTTATTGCCAGTCTGGGCAATACCGGCGATGTGGCGCAGCCAGGTTTGTATTTCGAGATTCGACACAACGGCGAACCGCGCGACCCGTTAATCTGGTGCAGAGCACGGTAATGACCGCTTTCCTGGTCTCTCAGCACTGCGGTACAGCAAAGCGGTAATCTTTCTTATGGAGCATCACGCAATGAAACTAGCAACACGATATATTCTGGTCCTGATTCTCGGGATGTTCGTCGGTGCGGTGATCATCCTCGACATGGGCGTATTGGCGGAACGCGAGGGATCCAAGGATACTCTGGCGCCGTTACCGCTCGATGAACTGCGAACCTTCACAGAAGTATTCAGCCGGATCAAGGCCGACTACGTGGAACCGGTGTCAGACAAAAAACTTCTGGAAGATGCCGTACAGGGCATGCTTGCGGGGCTCGATCCGCATTCGGCCTATCTTGATGCCACCAGCTTCAAGGACATGCGCGTCGAAACCGAAGGGAAATTCGGCGGACTCGGCATCGAAGTCACGATGGAAAACGGATTCGTCAAGGTCGTCTCCCCCATCGAGGACACCCCGGCGGCCCGCGCCGGCATCAAGCCGGGCGATCTTGTAATCCGGCTTGACGAAAAAGCCGTTAAAGGGCTTACCCTCACCGAAGCCGTGCGACTCATGCGCGGCAAACCCGGCACCGATATCACGCTCACCATCGTTCGCGAAGGCGTATCGAAACCGCTCAAAATCACGCTCACGCGCGCGGTGATCAAGATCCAGAGCGTCAAGAGCCGGTTGCTGGAACCGGGGTTTGGGTACGTGCGGATTACTCAATTTCAGTCCGGCACAGAAAAAGGCTTGGCTGAGGTGGTCAGAAAACTGGAGACGGAAAACAAGGGCGCGCTGCGGGGTATGGTTCTCGATCTCAGGAACAATCCGGGCGGAGTGCTCAATGCGGCCGTGGGCGTGAGCGATGCCTTCCTTGACAAGGGCCTCATTGTCTACACCGAAGGCCGCGTCGAGGATTCCCGGATGAGGAAATCCGCCGTTCCGGGTGATTTGATCAATGGCGCGCCGATGGTAGTACTGATTAACGGCGGCTCGGCCTCCGCGTCGGAGATCGTCGCCGGTGCGCTTCAGGATCACCGGCGCGCTGTCATCATGGGCACGAAAAGTTTCGGCAAGGGCTCGGTACAGACCATCGTGCCCATCAGCAATGGCGCGGCGCTTAAGATTACCACCGCGCGATACTACACTCCGAACGGCCGCTCCATCCAGGCATCGGGCATCGAGCCCGATATCATCACGGAAGAGGCCCGGCTCACCAAAAGTGAAACCGCCGACAGGCTGAAAGAGGCCGATCTGGCGCGTCATCTGGAAAACGGCGATGAACCCCTCAAGAAGAAAGCGGAGCCGAAAAAAGAGGACAACCAGAATGACAAGAAAAAAGATGAAACCGGCAAGGCGCCGGCGGTAGAGGACTACCAACTGCAGGAAGCCCTGAATCTGCTGAAGGGAATAACCTTCTTCAGGGCCCAGGGAAGCTAGTAACGTCCCCAGGGTTTGCGATAGACAACGCCGGACACGGCGACTTACACGCGGGTTAAGCATTACGCCCGCGGGCTGCCCGGAATCAAATTACCGAACTGAAAATTACTCGATTGGGGTACCGCGGTCGAAACAGAGAAAGGACTTTAATTGAAATCGAATCGCGTGCGGAACAGGATGCGGCTGCGCTCGAAGCTGGATGAATCGAGATAGGGCGTGCTGCCCAAGGCGTAACTCGCTTCCGCCTGAAGACTGAAATCGCGCTGTACCTGCCACTTCCAACCTGCCGACAACAGCGATCGGTCGCCGCTGCGCGGGACTACCAAAGCAGACTCCTCCGTGGTGTCATACAAGCTCTTCTGCATTTTGAAAGACACGTAAGGCGTGTGCGTCTGGTTTAGCGTCAGGCTGCCACCGACGGTTATGCCATAGTATTTATGATCGAGTCGACGATAGATCTCCTCCCGGGCCAGTTCATCGCCGAGGAAGAAGCTGCCGGTAATGCTGGGTTTGCCGGCGCTCGGCAACCGGCTGGTCCAGGACACCGCCGCACGCGTATCGGTCGTGTCGAGTGGCAGTGGACGAATCGCCGTGCCTTGGCCGTATTCCGCTGATACGGCAAAGCTATGGGTGGCATCGAGCCGGTGTTGCCATTTCACGCCGAAGGAATTGATGCGGCTGGTCGTTTTTTCAAACGAGGAAAATTGCGGCCGGATTCCTGATGATTCCACTTCACCATAGAATCGAACGGTGCTGATTCCTGAGGCCGGGCCGACTCCGTTTGTGGAAAAATCCTCAGCTCCCAGCAGGGATCTGGAATGGTAGACATTGACATCGAAGGAAGAATATTCAGACGGATTGCGCAGCCGAACCTCGGGTATGCCCACTGACCCTACCCCCGCGAAGGGGGCGTCATCGAACCAGGAAAGCTTGCCCGCCGCCTGGGCAGGCACGGCCATACCGCACGCTAGGAACAGCGCCCCGGCTTGCATGGTCTGTCTAATACGCTTCATAGCACCCAGTCAAATTCGATTTTGTTCGAATATTAGCATAGTCGCTGTCCGGCCTGACACACCGTTGGTCACGGATTCTGATCCGGCCAGCCACGTACCAGAAATAAGCCTCCCACCACTGTAATAACCCATCCAAAAGCGCTACCCCAGGCCGACCCGTCAAAAACCTGAACTTCCATGCCCAGAATCAGGGCACCGGTAACCAGCATCCCGCTACCGGCGATGGCAAAATAAAGTCTCCGGTGGTTTTGCCGGAGCTGCCTTTGCAACTGCTCTTGTTGCTTCGCCCGCGCTGCTTTCTCCGCCTCGATTTCACCCGCGTGCCGGAGGTACTCATGCGCCAGCGACGGTATTTCAGGGAGCATGGCCCACCATTTCGGAAATTCCTGGCGCAACGTGCGCAAAAAGGCACGGGGGCCCATGTGCTCGCGCATCCACTGCTCCAGATAGGGTTTGGCGGTTTCCCACAAATCGAGATCGGGATAGAGCCGGCGACCGAGGCCCTCGATATTGAACAACGTTTTTTGCAGCAGGACCAATTGCGGCTGGATTTCCATGTTGAAACGCCGCGCGGTTTGAAACAAATGCAGGAGAAACCGACCGAAGGAGATGTCCTTGATGGGGCGGGCAAAAACCGGCTCGCACACGGTGCGGATCGCGGCTTCGAATTCCACCAGGCGCGTGCCCGGCGGAACCCAGCCGGCTCTCAGATGGGCGTCGGCCACGGCATGATAATCGCGATTGAAAAATGCCAGGAAATTCTCCGCCAGGTAGCGTTTATCCTTCTCGCCCAGCGTACCCATGATGCCAAAGTCGACCGCCCGGTATTGGCCCTCGGGTGAAACGAAGATATTGCCCGGGTGCATGTCGGCGTGGAAAAACCCGTCGCGAAACGCCTGGGTGAAGAAAATCTCCACGCCATGGTGCGCCAACTTCCGCATGTCGATGCCGGCGGCTTTTAGGCCCTCGATATTCCCGATCGGTATCCCGTGAATGTACTCGAGCACCATTACCGCGCGGCGGGTCAGGTCCCAGTAGATTTTGGGCACGTACAGCAGGGTGGAATTCTCGAAGTTGGCGCGCAGGCGGCTGGCATTCGCCGATTCGACCCGCAGATCCAGCTCGTCGTGAATGGTTTTGTCGAATTCATCCACCACTTCGACGGCGCGAAACCGGCGCGCTTCCGGCCAGTAGCGCGTCGCCAGTCGCGCCAGCAGATAAAGCAATTCCAGATCGCGCTCGATGACCGTTTCGATGCCCGGCCGCAACACCTTGACCGCCACTTCGGTCCCTTCGTGCAATCGGGCGATGTGAACCTGTGCCACCGATGCCGAGGCGATCGGATCACGGTTGAATTCGACAAAATGAATATCAAGCTTCCCTCCCAGCGCCTGTTCGATCAGGCGCACCGATTCCTCGCCGGAAAAAGGCGGGACGTGATCTTGCAGTTTCGCCAGTTCATTGGCGAGATCCTCCGGGAGCAAATCGGGGCGGGTGGACAACATCTGACCGAATTTGACGAAAACCGGCCCGAGCTCCTCAAGCGCCTCGCGTAACCGCACGCCCCGCGGGAGACCGCGGCGCGCGAACAACCGCCAAGGCGCAAGTCGCAGCAACAAGCGGTAAGGCCGGAAAAGATGAACGGCGGTGATGAATTCGTCCAAATCGTGCCTGACGAATATCTGCGTGATGCGCAGCATCCGGATGAAGTGGTGCAGGCGTTTCATCGGATTATCTCGCGCAGTCGCGCCACACGCCGTTCCAGACGATCCACCTCGGACCGCAGTGATTCCACCGCCTTGGTAAAATTCTCTGCGCGTAAGCGCGGCGCCAGGAGGCGGCTTTCTTCCTGAATATATTCATCGAAATCGTCTTTCAGGGTCTGCGCGGCCCGGGCCGACCAGCCATGAAGATCGCGTGACGCGTTACCCAACTGATGGGCGGTCACGTCGCCCAGGATATGCGCCGCCTGTTCTTCCCAATCGATATCGATTTTTTCCATCAGCTGTTGAAACCGTTGTCCCAGTTGAATATCACCGCTGATTCGAACGTCTCCCGCGGCCACCGCCTCGGGCATGATGCGTCTCATGGCAAACCGCGCAAACACGGGGACATCGCCGGTTAACGTCACGTCCGGTTCCCCGTCTTGTCGAGTGTGAAGGCGCAGACCGGATTTCGACGGCTGCACGACAATCTCAAACGGCATGGCGCCCGAGATCCGCAAACGGATGACCTTGCCATCGAGATCACCGAGCCGTGCCAGCGTGTCGGGATCGAGGCGCAACACGCGATTCAAGGCTGCTTCCAGCAATGTGGTGAAGGGAAACGGCATATATGCCTGTTCGGAAACGTTCACGGCGAGCCCTGCTGAATTACTTTCTTCGTGCTTTCAGCGATCACGAAGCCTGCTTAATATTTATAACCCCGGTGTAAGGCGACGATACCGCCGCTCAAATTGAAAAATTCCACCCGCTCGAAACCCGCCTGTTCCATCATGGTCTGCAACGCCTGCTGATCGGGATGTTTGCGTATGGACTCGGCCAGGTAGCGATAGCTCCCTTCATCCTTGGCGATGACCCGTCCGAGCCACGGCAGGATATTAAAGGAATAAGCGTCGTAGAGCCGGTTCAATCCCGAAATCGTGGGGCGGGAAAATTCGAGCACCAGCAAAGAACCGCCCGGTTTCAGTACGCGAAACATGGACGCCAGCGCCCGGTCGATATGGGTCACGTTGCGCAAACCGAAAGCAATACTCACGCGGTCGAAGTGATCGTCGGGAAAAGGCAGATTCTCGGCGTTGGCCTGCACGAAAGCGATATTGCCGGCATAACCCTGGTCGGCCAAACGGGTTCGACCGACTTCCAGCATCGAGCGATTGATGTCGGCAAGCACCACCTGCCCGCGCCAACCCACGCGCAGGGCGAACCTGGCCGCCATGTCGCCGGTCCCACCGGCGACATCGAGCACGCGAAATCCGGCACGGACACCGCTCGCCTCCGTGGCAAACTGCTTCCACAGGCGATGGATCCCCAGGGACATCAGGTCATTCATCAAATCGTATTTGCCCGCGACGGAATGAAATACACCGGAGACGAGACCGTCTTTCGCGGATTCCGGCACTTCGCGGTAACCGAAGTGCGTCGCGGGTTCTTTCCGGTCGGGCTGTGGCATCCCCAATTTACTCCGCAGGCTTCGAAAGTTGACGGCTCACCCCGGCCTTGGCGAGTTTCTCGAGATATTGGGCCCAGAGTTTGTCCTGATTCTTTCCCAGATGATGCAACCAATCCCAGGAATACAGCCCGGTATTATGTCCATCGTCAAAATGCAGACACACGGCGTAACTCCCCACCGGATCGATACCGGTAATATTCACGTTTTCCTTGCCGACCTGCAGGACTTCCTGCCCCGGGCCGTGGCCACGGACTTCCGCCGACGGCGAATATACCCGCAAGTATTCGCAGGAAAGCATGAACTGGCTACCGTCATCGAACGCCACTTCGAGAAGGCGCGATTTCTGGTGCAATTTGATGTCGGTCGGTCGAACGGTGTTTTGGCGCATGTTTTCGTGCGGAGAATGCGGTCACCGCTACTATACTGATTCCAAGAGAAATTTCAGCCATTGTCACGGAATAGCCATGAAACGGTAATGGTAACCAAAATGTAATATATATGGTATGAAATGGCGCCACTCCGAGGGAACGCAAATACGATTATCAACCCATGCGCAGTAAAATTCTCATTGTCGATGACGAACCCGCCATCCGGCAAATGGTGAGCCTTGCTTTGTCGCAGACAAACTACGAATGTATCGAGGCCGCGGATTCCGCCGAAGCCCAAGAAAAGATCCTGGCAGACAAACCCGACCTTATACTCCTCGACTGGATGCTGCCAAAGGTGAGCGGCGTGGAGTACGCCCGTCAGCTGCGGCGCGAGAAATTGACCGAGGACATTCCGGTTATCATGCTGACTGCGCGCACCGAGGAGGAGGACAAGGTCAAGGGGTTCGACAGCGGGGTGGACGATTACATCACCAAGCCCTTTTCCACGCGCGAGCTGTTGGCCCGGATCCGGGCGCTGTTGCGGCGCACCACACCGCACGCGGCGGAACTGGCCGTGGAAACCGGTGGGTTGTCGCTGGACCCGGTGACACACCGCGTCACGGCGGTGGATAAAACCCTCAGCCTGGGTCCCACCGAATTCCGCCTGCTGCACTTCTTCATGACTCATCCCGAGCGCGTGCACAGCCGCGAGCGCCTGCTGAACAGTGTGTGGGGCAATAACGTGTACGTCGAGGAACGCACGGTGGACGTGCATATCCGCCGGCTGCGCAAAATACTGACTCCCACCGGCCACGACCGGCTGATCCAGACCGTGCGCGGCACCGGCTATCGCTTCTCGGCGCAGAGCTGATACGTGTCGCAGAACATCTGGCGTGAAATCTGGATCCTGGCGGGCATCGCCATCGCGAGCCTTGTGCTCGGCCTTATCACCGGGCGCCCGTTTCTCATCGCCGCCATCGGTTACGGCCTTTACATTTTTTTTACGATGCGCCAGTTGCAACGCTTGCACCACTGGCTGCTCAACCACCAGCAGGCGGAAATACCCGAAGCCGAAGGCTTATGGGGCGATGTGTTCAACGAAATCCGCAAGCTCATGAAACAGACGGAACACCGAGAGGACCAGCTGAACGAGATGCTGGGCCGGTTCCAGAGCGCTGCCGCGGCTATGCCGGATGCGATGGTGATCCTGTCGCAGGAAGGCGATATCGAATGGGCCAACCCCTCCGCCGCGCGCCTGTTCGGCATTCGCTACCCGCGCGATGCCGGCACGCGCCTGTTCAACCTGCTGCGCGATCCCGATTTCATCCAGTACCTGCAGCGCGGCGACTACTCCGAACTGCTGGAAATCAGCTCTCCGGAGAGCAGCGAAACCCACATTTCCATCCAGGTCACGCCGTTCGGCAGCCTGCAAAAGCTCGTGATCGGGCGCGACGTCACGCGTCTCGCGCGCTTGGAACAGATGCGCCGTAATTTCGTCGCCAACGTCTCGCATGAACTGCGCACGCCGCTCACCGTGCTCGGCGGTTTCGTCGAGACCCTGGGCCACATAGACCAGATACGTATGGAGGATTTCAAGAAATACCTCGCGACCATGGAGGAGCAGACGCTGCGCATGCAGCGGCTGGTGGACGATCTGCTCATGCTGTCGAAACTGGAGACTGCGCCGCCGCGCACCCACGACGAGACGGTGGACGTGACGGCGCTGCTGGCCGGACTCAAGGAGCAGGCGCAACTGCTGAGCGGCGAACAGCGTCACGTCATCACGATCGAGGCGGACCGGAACCTGCGGCTCCTCGGAAGCCGCGATGAGCTGCTCAGCGCCTTCTCCAACCTGATCAACAACGCCGTGCGCTACACGCCGGCCGGCGGCCGTATCGCGCTGCAATGGAGCACGTCCCCGGACGGGGGCGCCAATTTTACCGTCAGCGATACCGGCATGGGCGTCGCCCCGGAACACATCCCGCATCTGACAGAACGCTTCTATCGCGTCGACACGGCGCGCTCGCGCGCCTCGGGCGGCACCGGTCTCGGACTGTCCATCGTCAAGCACGTGCTGCTGCGTCACGACGCACGCCTTGAGATCGAGAGCGAACTCGGCGTCGGCAGCACCTTCACCTGCATCTTCCCCGCCGCCCGCATCCGGCACGCCGACAAACCTGTTTCCAGTACTGCCTGACCGCGGGCAACACCCGCCGCCCGTTCCCGATCACCGCTGTACCGGTCAATCCAGCCCACCGCCGGATTACGCCATCACAAGCCATTAATTTTCCGTGCTTTTTTGACGGATAAGCCTATTATCATATATATGCTTGAACATATATATGTTTAGGCATATATTTAGCTCATGATTACCGTCGAAAGCTTCTTCCCCGCCCTGGCCGATCCGACACGCCTGCGCTGCCTGCTGCTGCTGGCCGCGGAAGGCGAGTTGTGCGTATGCGAGCTGACCCACGCGCTCGGCGAATCCCAGCCCAAGATCTCGCGCCACCTCGCCATGCTGCGTGAGAGCGGGATCGTCAGCGACCGGCGCGAAGGATTGTGGGTTCATTATCGTCTCAACCCGGACTTGCCGTCGTGGGCGCGTGAAATTCTGAATACGGCGAGCCAGGCAAACGCCGCAGCCAAGCCCTTCGCGCAGGACCGCAAGCGTCTGCGCGGCGCACCGAATCGGCCGCCGGTGCGCTGCTGCCCCTGACGGTGGACGCAACCGTAACTGTTCTAGGATGAACCATGTTCGAAGCCTTCGCCAACTGGATCGTCTACGACCTCGCCGGGATGCAGGGCACGGCCCTTGGCGCCGCGCTGCATTTCTTCGTCATGGACGTGACCAAGATCCTGGTGCTGCTCACGCTGGTGATCTACGTCATGGGGTTGCTGCGCGCCATGCTTTCGCCCGAGCGTGTGCGCGAGTTCATCCGCAACCGCGGCAATCTGCAAAGCCGCTTCATGGCGGTCGGGCTGGGGGCGGTGACGCCGTTTTGTTCGTGCTCGTCGATCCCGCTGTTCATCGGCTTCGTCGAGGCCGGCATCCCGCTCGGCGTAACGCTGTCGTTCCTGATCGCGAGCCCGATGATCAACGAGGTCGCGATCGTGGTGCTGGCCTCGGTGATTGGCTGGCAGACGGCCCTGATCTACGTCGCCACCGGCCTGACCGTGGCCTTCGTCGGTGGCTTCGTGATCGAGCGCTTTCGCCCCGAGCGCTGGGTCGAAGCATATGTCTGGAAAATCCACATGGGCGAGGCGCAACGCGCAGCACCCGACGTCTCGCTCAAGGGCCGGCATGAATACGCGGCTTCGCAGGTGCGCGAGGTCGTCGGGCGCATCTGGAAGTTCGTGCTCATTGGCGTCGGCGTCGGCGCCTTCATCCACGGTTACGTGCCGCAGGATTTCGTGGCGCGCATCGCCGGTGACGGCGGCCTGCTGTCGGTGCTCGGTGCGGTGACGGTCGGGGTGCCGCTCTATTCCGATGCCGTCGGCATCATTCCGATCGCCGAGGTGCTGCTGGGCAAAGGCGTGCCGCTCGGCACCGTGCTGGCCTTCATGATGGCGGTCACGGCGCTGTCGCTGCCCGAGATGGTGATCCTGCGCAAGGTCGTGCAGTGGCCGCTGCTCGGGGTGTTCGCGGGCTACCTGGCCACGGCGTTCGTGGTCGTGGGCCTGCTGTTCAACGCATTAAGAGGTGTCATATGAAAAACGTGCAGGTGCTCGGCACCGGCTGCGCCAACTGCAAGGCCACCGTGAAGCTCATCGAGGACGCGGCGCAAGCCAGGGGCATGGCGGTCGCAGTCGAAAAGGTCGAGAACATCGCCGACATCATGGCTTATGGCGTGATGTCCACACCGGGGGTGGTGATCGACGGCAAGGTGGTGCACACCGGCGGTGTGCCGGACCGCAAGAGAGTCGAGGGCTGGCTCGGGGATGGGTCGCCGTGAACGACAAGCCGCTGCTCGAATACGGCGTCAGCGCCGAGCGCCTGGACGCGCACGGCAGCCTTGCTTCCTGCAAGGAAGCCGAGCTGTTGCTCGATACCGACGTCGACGGGCGCATGGACGCCTTCAACCCGGTCGAGCTGCTGCTGGCGGCGCTCGCTGGCTGCATGATCAAGGGCATCGAGCGGGTGACGCCGATGCTGCACTTTCAGCTGCGCGGCGTCGAGGTGGTGCTGCGCGGTGTGCGCCAGGATACGCCGCCCAAAATGGCCAGCATCGAATATACGCTCACGGTGGACACCGACGAAAGCGACAGACGCCTGGAGCTGCTGCACCAGAACATGAAGAAGTATGGCACCGTGTACAACACGCTCGCCGCCGGCACCACCATCACCGGCACTATCCGGCGCGCCGCCGGGAGCAAGTCATGAACGATATATCGAACACATCGCCGGCCGCGATGATGAACAGCAACGCCACCCCCGATCTGGCCACGCAACTCAACCGCAACTGCCTGTGCCACACGCTCGATAGCCCGCGCCTGGCGCAGGCGCTGGGGCTGGCGCCGGATGCGGCGGCGCTGGCGCAACCGCCTTGGAGCGAGCGCCCGCACGCGTTCTCGGCCACGCCGGTGTTCGTATCAGCCGCCCAGGCGCGCGCCATGACTTCCACTATTCAGGCCATCGAATCCGCCGTGCACCTGCCCGGTTACCGGGAGCAGGCGCTGGCGCGCGCCCCGGCCAGCGCGCGCCTCGATCCCGGACCGCGCGGTGTGTTCCTGGGTTACGATTTCCATCTTGACCCCGGCGGACCGCGGCTGATCGAGATCAATACCAATGCCGGCGGGGCGCTGCTCGTGGCGGCACTGGCGCAGGCGCAGCGCGCCTGCTGCAACGAGGCCGAAGCGTTCCTGGCATCGTCCGGGACCGCCGGGCAGATCGAGCACAGCATCGTCGAAATGTTCCTCGCCGAGTGGCGCCTTAGCCGCGGTGAGCAAACGCTCAGGCGCATTGCCATCGTGGATGACGCGCCGGCGGAACAATATCTTTATCCGGAGTTCCTGCTGTTCCGCGCCTTGTTCGAGCGCCACCGGCTCGAAGCCGTGATCGCGGATGCGCGCGAACTCGTTTGGCGCGACGGCGCATTGTGGCATGGCGAGCAACGCATCGATCTCGTCTACAACCGCTTGACGGATTTCTACCTTACGGCACCGGAGCATGCCGCCCTGCGCGCGGCCTATGAGGCCGGCGCGGTGGTGCTGACGCCGCACCCGCGCGCGCACGCGCTGTACGCCGACAAGCGCAACCTGGTGCGTCTATCGGACCCGGATTTTCTGCGCGCGCTCGATCTGCCCGCGACAACGATCGAAATATTGACGCGCGGTGTGCCCCGGACCGTGGCCGTGAATGCCGCGCACGCCGAGGCGCTGTGGGTCGAACGCCGGCGTTATTTTTTCAAGCCGGCGGCGGGTTACGGCAGCAAGGCCGCCTACCGCGGCGACAAGCTCACCAAGCGTGTGTGGTCCGAGATTCTCGGCGCTGACTACGTGGCCCAGGAAACCGTGCCGCCGAGCGAGCGTGCGTTGCATGTCAAAGGCGACACGCTGGACCTCAAGCTCGACATCCGCGCCTACGTCTACGACGGCGCGATCCAGGCGCTGGCGGCGCGTCTGTACCAAGGCCAGACCACGAACTTCCGCACCCCGGGCGGCGGCTTCGCCCCGGTCGTGGTGGCGCCCGACAATGCCGCGACGACGTTCGCCGCTTGGCCGGATGCAACGGGCCACGACTTCGAATTCAGCAATCTGTGACGACGAGGCGATCATGTACAAACGCAAGGTAAAAATCCTGTTCCTCTGCACCGGCAACTCCTGCCGCTCGCAAATGGCCGAGGGCTGGGCCAATCATCTTGGCGGGGAATGGCTTGAGGTTTCCTCGGCCGGCATCGAGGCGCACGGAAAGAACAAGAGAGCCATTGCCGTGATGCGCGAAGCGGGGGTGGACATTTCGCTCCAGGAATCCACGCGCGTGACGCCTGACATGCTGGCGCAAGCCGACCTCGTCGTTACCGTGTGCGGCCATGCCGACGAGCACTGCCCGACGCTGCCGGCCGGCGTGCAGAAAAAACACTGGCCGCTGGATGACCCGGCGAAGGCGACAGGCACGGAGGATGAAGTCATGGCCAAGTTCCGCGCCACGCGCGATGAAATAAAAAACCGCGTCGAGGGCCTGATCGGCGGACTAAAAATAATGGCGCGCAGCGACACCAAGGAGAAAGCATGAGCGCACAATGTGAAACCACGGGCAAACGCGCCGCGGGCAATCCTATGGGAATATTCGAGCGCTACCTGACGCTGTGGGTGTTCGCCTGTATCGCCGCGGGCGTGGCTCTCGGGCATCTGTTCCCGGCGCCGTTCCTGGCGATCGGCAAAATGGAACTCGCACGCGTAAACCTGCCGGTGGCGCTGCTGATCTGGCTGATGATCATTCCGATGCTGCTCAAGGTGGACTTCGGCGCGCTGCGCGAGGTGCGCCGCCACTGGAAGGGCGTGGGCGTGACGCTGTTCATCAACTGGGGCGTCAAGCCGTTCTCGATGGCGCTGCTCGCCTGGATATTCATCCGCCACGCGTTTGCCGACTGGCTGCCGGCGGAACAGCTCGATTCCTATGTCGCCGGCCTGATCCTGCTGGCCGCCGCGCCCTGCACCGCCATGGTGTTCGTCTGGAGCCGGCTGTCCGGCGGCGAGCCGAATTTCACGCTCACGCAGGTAGCGCTGAACGACACGATAATGGTTTTCGCCTTCGCGCCGATCGTGGGACTGCTGCTCGGCCTCTCGGCCATTACTGTTCCCTGGGACACGCTGCTGCTGTCGGTCGTGCTTTATATAGTCATCCCGGTGATCGCTGCCCAACTGTGGCGCACACAGTTGCTCAGGCACGGCGGCGCGGCGGCGCTCGAACGCACGCTCGCGCGCCTGCACCTGCCATCGCTGGCCGCGCTGCTGGCAACGCTGGTGCTGCTGTTCGGCTTCCAGGGCGAACAGATCCTGGCGCAGCCGCTGATCATCGCCCTGCTCGCGGTGCCGATCCTGATCCAGGTGTATTTCAACTCGGGGCTGGCCTACCTGCTCAGCCGCCGCTTCAGGATCGCTCACTGCGTGGCCGGTCCCTCGGCGCTGATCGGCGCCAGCAACTTCTTCGAACTCGCCGTGGCCGCCGCCATCAGCCTGTTCGGCTTCCAGTCCGGCGCGGCGCTCGCCACCGTGGTGGGCGTGCTGATCGAGGTGCCGGTCATGCTGTCCGTCGTCAAGATCGTCAATGCCACGCGCGCCTGGTACGAGATCAAACCCGGCGTGCCAGGTTACGCGCAATGTTGTCCCGCCGTGGAAAACAGCCAGAAAGCACTGCCAAACAATGTTTAATCATTTCGTCATGGATGCGTCATGTATTTGTCATATTGCGCTGGGATAGTAGCGCCGCGTTAAACAGACCTTATTAATATTTTTTACACATTCCCGTTTCCGGAGGACATAGCATGCAAATGAAACGTACATTAGTGGCGCTCGCGACTGTTACCGCGGTGCTGGGCGGCATCGCCGGCACATTCGTCCCGGCTATGGCCGAATCCATCATCATGGTCGACGGTTCCAGCACCGTGTTCCCGATTACCGAGGCGGTGGCCGAGGAATTCCAGAAAACTCACAAGGGCTCCAGGGTGACCGTGGGCGTGTCCGGCACCGGCGGCGGTTTCAAGAAGTTCTGCCGCGGCGAGACCGACATCTCGGACGCCTCGCGCCCGATCCTCAAGAAGGAAATGGACCTGTGCAAGGAAGCCGGCATCCGGTACGTCGAGCTGCCGGTGGCATTCGATGCCCTGACCGTCGTGGTCAACCCGAAGAACGACTGGATCAAGAGCATGACCGTGGAAGAGCTCAAGAAGATGTGGGAGCCGGCGGCGCAAGGCAAGGTCATGAAGTGGAGCGACATCAACCCTAAGTGGCCCAACCATAAGATCGGACTGTTCGGGCCGGGCGCCGATTCGGGCACCTTCGATTACTTCACGGACGCCATCAACGGTAAGGAAAAGGCCTGCCGCGGCGACTTCACCGCCAGCGAGGACGACAACGTGCTGGTGCAAGGCGTGTCGCGCGACAAGTACGCGATCGGTTATTTCGGCCTTGCTTACTACGAGGAAAACCAGGGCAAGCTGAGATCCGTGCCAATCATCAACAAGGGCGCCTCCAAGGCCGTCGAGCCCTCGCTCGAAACCGTCATGGCCGGCACCTACCTGCCGTTGGCGCGCCCGATCTTCATCTACGTGGCCGAGAAGTCCATGGCCAAGCCGGAGGTGAAGGAATTCATCAATTTCTATCTCAAGAACGCGCCCAAACTGGTCAAGGAAGTAGGCTATGTGCCGCTTTCCCCGGCGCACTATGACCTGGCGCTGAAAAACTTCAACGGCAAGAAGCTTGGTACCGGTTTCGGCGGTAAAAACGAAGTCGGCGTCCGCGTGGATGAGCTGTTGAAGCGCGCGGCCCATCTGTAAGCCGTTACTGCTGCACGTCGCACCCGAAGAGCGCCCTATGGCGCCCTTCTTTATTGTCTCCGGCAAAATTATTCCGGCATAAAACAGGCACCGGATTGTCATAAAACTGTCACACAGAACGCCTACCATGCCTGTCTCGTGATGAGGTACCTGAAAAAGCTAAAACAGAAGTAAAATCAAAGAGATGACTCCTCAACCGTCCCGCTTTGCTTACCAAACCCGGCGTCATCTGCCGGAGCGGATCATTCAGGGGCTGCTGTTCCTGGCGGCGTTCACCGCCGTCGCCGTGACCATCGCTATCATGGTCATCCTGGTGTACGAATCGCTTGGATTCTTCGCCCATGTCTCGTTGTGGGAGTTCCTGACCGACACGCAATGGACGCCGCTCTTCTCCGACAAGCATTTCGGCATCCTGCCGCTCGTGTCCGGCACCCTGCTCACCAGCGCCGTGGCCCTGGCGGTCGCGGTCCCGCTCGGCACCGTCATTGCCATCTACCTGTCGGAGTTCGCCTCGCACCGGGTGCGCGAGGTGGTCAAACCGTTTCTCGAGCTGCTGAGCGGCGTGCCCACGATCGTGTACGGCTATTTCGCGCTGCTGTTCATCACGCCGCTGTTGCAGATAATCATTCCCGATCTTCCCGGCTTTAACATGCTCTCGGCCGGCCTCGTAATGGGCATCATGATCATCCCCTACGTCGCCTCGGTGAGCGAGGACGCCATGCGCGCGGTGCCGATGCACATCCGCGAAGGTTCGTACGCCATGGGGGCGACGCGCTTTCAGACCGCGCTGCGCGTGGTCACGCCGGCGGCCGCCTCCGGCATCGTGGCGGCCTACATCCTCGGCATCTCGCGCGCGGTGGGCGAAACCATGGTGGTGGCCATCGCCGCCGGCACCCAGCCGAACCTGACCTGGAACCCGCTCGAGGGCGCGGCCACTATCAGCGCCTACATCGTCCAGGTGAGCCTCGGCGACCTGCCGCACGGCAGTCTCGAATACCAGACCATCTTCGCCGCCGGTCTGGTGCTGCTGCTCATGACCTTGTTCTTCAATGTCATCGGCCATCTGATGCGCCGGCGCTTCCGCGAGGCTTACTAAATGTCCGACCTGTCCGATACCGCCAACAAGGTAGCCTCCATCCGCGCCATGATCGCCCGGCACAAGCGCTGGGACGTCATCTTTTCCATGATCGGTTTGGCCGCGATGCTGCTGGGCGTGATCACGCTGCTGGCGCTGTTCCTGGACCTGGTGCTGGACGGCTACGGCCGGCTGAATTACGATTTCTTTACCTCATTCCCCTCGCGCCATGCCGGCCAGGCCGGCATCCTCTCGGCCTGGGTCGGCACCACGCTGGTGATGCTGGTGACCGCGTTCGCCGGCGTGCCGCTCGGCGTCGCCGCCGGCGTCTACCTCGAGGAATACGCGCCGCGCAACTGGATGACCGATCTGATCGAGATCAACGTCACCAACCTCGCCGGCGTGCCGTCGATCGTCTACGGTCTGCTGGCGCTCGGCCTGTTCGTGTACCAACTCGACCTGGGCCAGAGCATTCTCGCCGCCGGGCTCACGCTGGCGCTGCTCATCCTGCCGGTGGTGATCGTGGCCACGCGCGAGGCGATCCGTGCCGTGCCGGGTGCGATTCGCGAGGCCGCCTACGCCGTCGGCGCCACCAAGTTGCAGACGGTGGCGCACCACGTGCTGCCTTACTCGACCGCGGGCATCCTCACGGGCATGATCATCGGCATGGCGCGCGCCATCGGCGAGACCGCCCCGATCATCACCATCGGCGCGCTCACCTTCATCGCCTTCCTGCCGCCGTCGCCGGTGACGACCGCGCCGCCGTTCGTGTCGTTCGACTGGCTGTTCGCGCCGTTCACGGTGCTGCCGATCCAGATGTTCTCCTGGCTGTCGCGTCCGCAAGCAGCGTTCCTGGAGAACGCCGCCGCCGCCGGGGTGGTAATCATCGTGATGACGCTGGCCATGAACGCCGTCGCGATCTGGCTGCGCTACCGCTACCGCAAACGCATCAAATGGTAAATCAGGGGGAACCCATGAATCCCGAAGTCCAGTTTGCTGTCCGTAAGGCCGTGCCGACCTATAATGGAGCCATGAGTCCGCCCTCCAAACCGGGTACCACGGCGTCCGATACTTCGTCCCGGACCGCCTCCCGCCCCCTCATCAAGGCGCTGGCGAAGGACCTCAACTTCTATTACGGCGGCACGGTCCAGGCACTCAAGAATATCAACCTGGAGCTGGCCGAAAAGCAGGTAACGGCGTTGATCGGCCCCTCGGGCTGCGGTAAGTCCACGTTCCTGCGCTGCTTCAACCGCATGCACGACCTCTACCCCGGTAACCGCTACGAGGGCGAAATCCTGATCCATCCGGACAACGTCAACATCCTGGCCAGGAACGTCGACCCGATTGAGGTGCGCATGCGCATCTCGATGGTGTTCCAGAAGCCGAACCCGTTCCCCAAATCCATCTACGAGAATGTCGCCTATGGCCTGCGCGTGCGTGACGTCAAGCGACGCAGCCTGCTGGATGACAAGGTCGAGGAAGCGCTGCGCAGCGCGGCCCTGTGGGACGAGGCCAAGGACCGCCTCCACGACCTCGCCTTCAACCTCTCGGGCGGCCAGCAGCAGCGTCTGTGCATCGCCCGCGCGCTCGCGACCGACCCGGAGATCCTGCTGTTTGACGAGCCGACCTCGGCGCTGGATCCCATCGCGACGGCGTCAATTGAAGAACTCATCACCGAGCTCAAGAAAAAACTCACAATCCTGATCGTGACGCATAACATGCAACAGGCGGCCCGGGTTTCGGATTACACTGCTTTCATGCATCTGGGCGAGCTGGTGGAGTTCGGGGATACCGATTCCATCTTTACCAACCCCACCCAGAAACGCACCGAAGACTATATCACCGGGCGTTATGGCTGAAGCCCGGAAGAGGGTGAGCCGGGTTATTCGTGAATGCACTTAACGTGCATTCACGCAGGCGAACGCCCGGCCTGGGGCGAGACAGAAACAGAGAAAGGTCCGGTGGACCTTTCTCCCGGCGAGCGGGTTCGCCAGGGATGGCGAACCCCGGCCTTTCCGCGCGGAGCGGGATGCGAAGCGAGGAAAGGCCGGGCTGGGGCCCAACGAAGTCAACAAGGCAACGCCAAGGACGGCTAGCAAGAAATTACGGAGAGCACCATGGAACCTATACATACCCATATTTCACACCAATACAATGTTGAGCTTGAGGAAATCCGCTCGCACGTATTGCAGATGGGTGGCCTGGTGGAACAGCAGATCGAGCAGGCCATGATCGCCCTGGTCAAGGGCGACGTCGCCCTCGGCGAGGCCGTCATCATGAACGACACCAAGGTCAATAAGCTGGAAGTCACCATCGACGAGGAATGCAACCAGATCATCGCCCGGCGCCAACCGGCGGCGAGCGACCTGCGCCTGGTGGTGGCCGTGATCAAGACCATCACCGATCTCGAGCGCATCGGCGACGAGGCCGAGAAAATCGCGCGCATGGCGGTGCGGCTGGCGGGCGAGGAACGACCAAAGAACAATTATGCCGAGATCCAGGTGCTGGGCCAGCACGTTCGCCAGATGGTGCATGACGCCCTCGACGCCTTTGCGCGCGTGGACGTCGAGTCGGCGCTGCTGACGGCGCGCGAGGACCGCAAAGCAGACCAAGAATACGAAGGCGCCATACGCCAGCTGATTACCTACATGATGGAAGACCCGCGCACCATTTCCCGTGTGCTGAACGTGATCTGGGCGGCGCGGGCGCTCGAACGCATAGGCGATCACGCGCGCAATATCTGCGAGTACATCATTTACTTCGTCAAAGGCAAGGATATCCGCCACACGAGCCTCGACCAGGTGGCGCAGGAAATCCTGGGTAAAGAGTCCTCCTGACGATTATCGTGTTTGATTTTTGTAATCCCGTCCCCATCTTGCTGACAAGGCAATCGCATCGATCTACCGGCTGAAATCCTGTCAAACTCAATGAAACTGGGCATGTCTCCAATGCCCGCGGGAGAAAACGTGGCTATTCAAGAAGTAACACAGGAAAATTTTCATCAAGTCGTGAGTGAAAACAATATGGTTCTCGTGGACTTCTGGGCGCCGTGGTGCGGACCGTGTCGTTCGTTTGCGCCGGTCTACGAAGCGGCCTCGATCAAATTCCCGGATGCGATCTTTGCCAAGGTCAATACCGAGGAACAGCAGGAATTGGCGGCCTATTTCCAGATTCGCTCAATTCCGACCCTGATGATTTTTCGCGAAAACATCCTCATCTTTTCGCAACCCGGTTCGTTGCCCGCCGCCGCGCTCGAACAGATTATCCAAAAGGCCAAGGCCCTGGACATGGATAAAATCCGCCGCGAAATCGAGCAGGAAAGTGCCGATGCGCAGAAGCGCGGCTGATAAACTCTGTCTCCGGATTCGGCGAATCCCCTCCCGGCTATAATTCGCTTGGTAAATCAATCATGACCATCCGTGATTCGCTACAACGATTCATTTTCGAGCACGCGCCGATACGCGGGGAGATCGTGCATCTCGACGCCACCTGGCGCGCCGTGCTCGAGCGGCGCGAATATCCGCCCCGCGTGCGCGACGTGCTGGGTGAACTCATGGCCGCCGCCGCGCTGCTTACCTCCACGATCAAATTCGACGGCCGGCTCATCATGCAGGTGCAGGGCAGCGGTCCGGTCAGCCTGCTGGTGGTCGAGTGCACCAGCGACCGCACCATGCGCGCCATTGCGCAGTGGGATGGCGAGGTGCCGGACGCGCCGCTTTCCGAACTTGTCGGAGACGGCCGTCTAGCCGTGACCATTGATCCGTTGAAAGGCAGGGAACTTTACCAGGCAATCGTGGAACTTGAGGGACTGTCCGTGGCCGAGGCGTTTGAAAACTATTTCGCCCGGTCCGAGCAGCTTGCCACGCGCCTGTGGCTCGCCTCTGACACCCGACAGGCAGCGGGCATGCTCCTGCAACGCCTGCCGGACAGCCCGTTGTCGGACGATGAGGCCTGGATTCGCGCCGTGCACCTTGGCTCCACCATCACGCGGGAGGAACTGCTCGCGCTTCCGGTAGCCGAAATTATTCATCGCCTCTATCATGAAGAGGATATCCGGCTGTTTTCACGGATGCCGGTCAGTTTCCGCTGTTCCTGCTCGCGCCGACGGGTTGAAACCGTGCTGCGCATGCTCGGGCGCGACGAGGTACATTCGATTCTCGCAGAACAGGGATCAATCCGCGTGGACTGCGAATTCTGCGGCGATTCTTATGAATTCGACCGGATTGACGCGGAACAGCTGCTTACCGGCGTTCACGGTACCCCTGCGACAACCACACGCCACTGATACGCCGGTAAATTAACCCGTAACTGTGTATAATGCGCGGCCTTTTGGCTAGAGTGAAAGAGTGCGCGCGCAAGCGCGCCACGGCTCGCCCCCTTCTCCCCTTGCGGGAGGCGAGATGGAGGTTTCGCGGATGTTCGGTGGACATCCGCGCCATCGAGCGGGTGCGCAAGGTGTTCGCGCACCCCGGCAGGAACCGATGAGGATGAGGGGGAGAGATGCTGAAACTGGTTGAACCCCTCACCCCTTGCCCTCTCCCGCAAGGGGAGAGGGGGAGCTGGTAAAAATCTTTTATCTTTTATGATCCAGAAATTGCGCAACATCGCCATCATCGCCCATGTCGATCATGGCAAGACCACGCTCGTGGACAAGCTGTTGACTCAGTCCGGCACCTTCGCCGCGCACCAGACCGTGGGCACGCGCATCATGGATTCGAACGTCCTGGAAAAGGAACGCGGCATCACGATCCTGGCGAAAAACACCGCGATCCGCTGGAACGACTACCGCATCAATATCGTCGACACGCCAGGACACGCCGACTTTGGCGGCGAGGTCGAGCGCGTGCTGTCGATGGTGGACTCGGTGCTGCTGCTGGTGGACGCCGTCGACGGGCCGATGCCGCAGACGCGCTTCGTCACACGCAAGGCTTTCGCCCAGGGCCTGAAGCCCATTGTCGTCATCAACAAGATCGATCGTCCCGGCGCGCGCCCGAACTGGGTGCTGGACCAGACTTTTGATCTGTTCGACAAGCTCGGCGCGACCGAAGAACAGCTCGATTTCCCGGTGGTATACACCTCGGCGCTGAACGGCTACGCCGGACTCACGCCGGACGTGAGCGAAGGCGACATGACACCGCTGTTCGAGACCATCATCAAACACGTCGCGCCCCCGAAGGTCGACCCCGAGGGCCTGTTCCAGATGCAGGTCTCGAGCATCGCCTATTCGAGCTACGTCGGCGCCATCGCCATCGGCCGCATCACCCGCGGCAAGGTGAAACCCAATCAACCAGTCGTGATCATCGACCACGACGGCAAAACCCGCAATGGGAAAGTACTGCAAGTGCTCGGCTTCATGGGACTGGACCGCACCGAAGTGCCCGAGGCCATGGCCGGCGATATCATCGCCATCACCGGCATTGACGGCCCGCGCATCTCCGATACCTTGTGCGACCCGAACAATGTCGAGATCCTGCCGCCGCTGTCGGTGGACGAGCCCACCGTCACCATGACCTTCGAGGTCAATAACTCCCCGTTCGCGGGACAAGATGGCAAATACGTCACCAGCCGCCAGATCCACGAGCGGCTCGAACGCGAGCTGATCCATAACGTCGCGCTGCGTGTGGAAGACACCGAAAGTCCCGACAAATTCCGCGTCTCCGGACGCGGCGAGCTGCACCTCGGCATCCTCCTCGAAAACATGCGGCGCGAAGGCTATGAGCTGGGCGTGTCGCGCCCGCAGGTCATCACCAAGCAAGTGAACCGCGAGACCCACGAGCCGTATGAACAGCTCACCGTGGACATCGAAACCCGGCATCAGGGCGCGGTCATGGAGCTGCTCGGCCAGCGCAAGGGCGATTTGCTCAACATGGAACCGGACGGCAAGGGCCGCGTGCGCCTCGAATACATGATTCCGGCACGCGGGCTTATCGGCTTTCAGACCGATTTCCTCACCGCCACCGCCGGCAGCGGCTTGATCTATCACGTGTTCGATCACTACGGCCCCGAGAAGAAAGGCGTGGTCGGCGGACGCATCAATGGCGTGCTGGTCTCGAACGGCGCCGGCGTGAGCGTCGCGTATGCACTGTTCAATCTGCAGGAACGCGGGCGCATGTTCATTGGCCCGGGCGAGGCATTGTACGAAGGGATGATCATCGGCATTCATTCGCGCGACAACGATCTGGTGGTGAATGCCATGAAGGGCAAACAGCTCACCAACTTTCGTGCCGCCGGCTCGGATGAGAACGTTATCCTCGTGCCCCCGATCGAACTCACCCTCGAACGTGCCATCGAATTTATCGATGACGACGAGCTGGTGGAGATAACCCCCAACCACCTGCGCCTGCGCAAGAGGTTTTTGAAAGAGACGGACCGCAAACGAGCGGATCGGTTAGCGACGGGTTAAATTGTGAAAACGCTTCCTCAAGGGTGAAGCGGGGTTTTGATACGCGCCATCCATGGCGCGTACCCTTGCAGGGCGCGCTAAACCGCGTTCAATTTGCATCCTTGGCTCCGCAAACGGCGCATCCCTGCGCCGCTTCTCGCTCCCGGCGGAATTGGGGGGGGGG
>NZ_JBBDYL010000024.1:87364-171870 GCF_040901545.1 Sulfuricaulis sp.
CACTTAACGTGTGTACGCGCCGCTGAACGCCAGGCCACGGGCGAGGCGGGGATTTCGCAAAAGCCCACTGGGCTTTTGCGCCGCCGAACGGGCAGGCCACGGACGGCCTGCCCCGGACCGGCAAGCGAAGCGGGATGCGTAGCGCAGCCGGGCCTGGCTGGGGATTAACGAAGCAATAACGTCGCGCCAAGGATGGCATGCATCATGCTTGAGTCGGCGGAAATACAAAGTGCCATACCGCAAGCGCGCTGAACGCGCCTGCGGATAAAAGACCTATCGTCGCCGGCCATGATGTTTCCGAAGCTGACAGTTCGGTGCGGGGCGGAATGACTTGTAAGACGGATTGGCTTCTGAAGACCGCGGCAATCCATGGCGCCTCTTGAGTGTGCTCCTGACCCGGGGTAACGTTCATACACCCTTTTATCGCTGCCACGCTCCATGTCCATCGGCATCCTAGTCATCGGCGATGAAATCCTGAGCGGCCGACGCCAGGATAAACACCTTAGCCACGTCATCGAGGTGCTCGGTCACCGCCAGTTGCGATTGCGTTGGGCCCGATTCGTCGGCGACGAGACCGCCGCGCTCATCCGCGAATTCCGCGCGATTCGCGACCGCGGAGATATCTGCTTCAGCTTCGGCGGGATTGGCGCGACACCGGACGACCTTACCCGACCATGCATCGCCGAGGCATTCGAAATCCCCTTGCGACGGCACCCGGAGGCACAGGCAATCATCGAAGAGCGCTTCGGTGCCGAGGCCTACCCAAACCGAATCCTGATGGCCGATTTCCCTCAAGGCGCAGAGATCATCCCGAATCCGGTCAATCGCATTCCGGGCTTCCGTATCGGGCAGATTCATTGCCTGCCGGGGTTTCCCAACATGGCCTGGCCGATGATGGAATGGGTCCTGGATACCTATTATGCGCAACTGCACCGTGACAAACCGGCCGAGGCCAGCGTAGTCGTCCATGAGGTTCCGGAGAGCGTGCTCATCCCCTGGATGAACAGCTTCATCGCGCGCCATCCGGACCTCAAGCTTTTCAGCCTGCCGCGTTTTACCGAGAACGGCGGTGCCGAGATCGAACTGGGGATCGCGGGCAACGAAACAACCGTGCGCGACGGTCTCGCGGAAATCAGGCATATGCTCGATTCCCGGGGTTACCGCTACAGCGAATGCAAATAAGTGTTATCAGGCCGTACACAGGGAAGTGTTATATATCTGCTTAAGTCAAGGGAATGGTATTCACCCTTTTGAAACAGGAGTAAAGTAAGTTCCTGCCATAGCTGACTCCGTTTGAAGTAGGAGGGTGTCATGAGAAGGCGGCTTTATTTCCTGCTACCGAATGTCAAGCATGCCAAACAGGTTTACCACCAGCTGTTGCTGTCACATATCGAAGAGCGCTATATCCACGCGCTCGCCCGCGAGGGAATTACGCTCGGTGATCTGCCCGAGGCCACCGTCATGGAAAAAAGCGACGCACGCCATGGTCTAGGGCTCGGCTTGATCGTGGGCGGGCTAACCGGTGCGCTGGCCGGCGTCGTCGCGCTCATGTTCCCGCCATCCGGTCTGGCCATGAACTTAAGTGTCATTCTGGCGATGAGTGTTATCGGCGCCATTATGGGTCTCTGGATATCCGGGATGATTGCCTCGGATGTGCCCAACACGCATCTGAAGGAATTCACCAAAGAAATTGAAAACGGGAAAATTCTGCTGATCGTGGATGTGCCCAAGGAACAAGTCCAGACGGTCACGCGCAAGGTGAAGAAACTTCACCCCGAAGCTGACATGCGCGGCCGCGATCCCACGATACCGGCGTTTCCTTAATCGTATAACGTCAACTTCCGGCACCTGCCCTGCCCAGACGTATGTTGCAAGACAGATCCATCCCCCGGTATACGGCGTCCGACAATCAAACCTGGCAGTGCTGAAAACTATTCAGCCTTCCACACCTCGATGCTGCGGATGATATGTTTATTTAGATGAAACCTGCCCGCTTGCCTCGCGCGCCGGCTCCCGGCGGCAAGGCTTCAATTGCCGTGTTAAAACCGGATTCCGTCACCGCGCTGATGGCGGCGGCGAATCTGGCGCAATCGCTGGAATTTCCCCTGGTAACTGCCGATCTGGCAGAAAACTATGATCTGATTCTGGCGGCCACCGGGGAACATCTCGAGTTGCGTGACAACCTCAGCCCGCGCATGAAACCGGTGAGCGTGGATTTCACGGATATGGACCTGCGGCGATACGGTCTGAACCTTTCCCGGCGCCAGCCGTTGGCGCGCGCGATTGGCAAGAAATCGCGCCTGGTGGTAGATGCCACCGCGGGTTTTTGCCGGGATGCATTACTGCTCGCCCTCATGGGCTTTCGCGTGACGGCGCTCGAACGATCACCGGTCATCGCGGCCCTGGCGCAAGACGGCCTCCGGCGTTTCACCGCGCGCACCGGCGTCGCTCTCACCCAGCGTCTCCAACTTGTCACGGGGGATGCCCGCGACCTGCTTGCTTCGACTGTGCCCCGCCCGGAGACGATTTATCTTGATCCCATGTTTCCATCCAAACGCAAGAAATCGGCGGCGGTAAAAAAAGAGATGCGCTTGCTGCGTGCGATTGTCGGTGAGGATCCGGATGCCTTGGAACTGCTCGACATCAGCCGCCGCGTGGCGATCGATCGCGTGGTAGTGAAACGCGCGGATGACGCCCCGCCGCTCGCTCCCGGCCCGAACTTGTCATTGTCGGGCAAACTGGTGCGCTATGACATTTATCTCACCCGCCGCTGACCGAGACATGACTGATCCGTTATTTTATTGCGAGCATCTGGCCGAACCCGGTGCGCTGCTCAGCCTGTCAGGCGACGAAGCGCACCACGCGGTGGCCTCCCGCCGGCGGCACCCTGGCGATACACTGTGGCTTTTTGACGGGCGCGGCGGCGGGGCGCGCGCCACTGTCCTGCGCGTGACCGGGCGCGGCCGGACACTCGATCTGCGGATCGAAGAACGCTATACCGAACCGCCGCCGAAACAGGTCATTCACCTCGCCAGCGCCCTGCCCAAGGGGGACCGCCAGACTGTTATGCTGGACATGGCGACTCAGCTAGGCATGGACGAATTCACTCCGCTGGAATGCGAACGGGGAATTGTAAAACCAGGCAAGAACAACACCGATCGCTGGCGACGTATCTGCATCGAGGCATGCAAACAAAGCCGCCGGTTACATTTACCCTTAATCCATCCACCCGCTACAACCCAGGAAGTAATAACCGGTGCCGCGGCACGAGGAGATGCCGTTTGGATCGCCCATCCCTCCGACCAGGCAATATCCCTGGCCGCTGCCGTGCAACCGGGAAACTCGGGATTTACTACAATTCTGCTCGGGCCGGAGGGTGGTTTTACGGATAAAGAAATAACTCTGGCCATCCGTGGCGGCGCCAGATTGTTGTCGCTGGGAACCGCAATTCTAAGAATAGAAACCGCGGCGGTGGCATTGGTCAGCGCTTTCGCCACGCTGGCTGATCGCACGCGCCGGTGAAAACAGGATAAAAACTTTAAATTAATCCGTGATGTGGGGGGATCCCCTGCCGGGGCATTCAGGCGTTGTAGACCAGATTCACCAGGCTGAAATATGTCTCCATTGCGACATCGCCGAAACTCAGGCCGGCGCCTTTTTCCGTTACCCGCCGGATTTTCGCCGGGATGCGGATTTGTTTGGATTCGCCACCGGCGTTCAGGGTAAGCCCGAGTTCCACGGGCGCGTTGAAAAACGGTACTTCCATCGGCAAATCCCCGATTAGCGCTCCGTTCAGGCTGATATCCCGAATCGTGCAGGCCATGATCTGTGCCTGATAATTCAACACAGCATTCATCTCAACCGGGATGCGTTGGCTGTCGCGCCTCTCGTTCATTATTCCCCCAATCCCTAACCAGCGGACCCGAATTACCCGACCTGAGTTTTCCACCGATAGAACAGTGCGCGATTTTATTATTAAAAGCGTAACTCCACCAGCGGATAATATTGCTCCATTTAACCGGATTTCTTGAAGATGGCCGATAACAGGTCGTTACCAATACTATTTTTCCGCTGGTCAGCGCCATGGCATGGCCACGATGTCATTCCGGAACCAGCCACGCCAGGCGTGACCGACCGGTACTTTGCGACTGCAGCAGCTTCAACAACTGCGGCAAAAGAGTTTGCAGCGTCTCCTCCAGCATCCAGGGCGGATTGATCACGATCATTCCGCAACCGTTCAAGCGGAAACTGGTATCTTCGGGATAAGGGGCGAATTCCGCCAGTAGCATCTTGCGAATTCCCGTGGCCACGAGGGCTCGGTGGAAGCGTTCGACCGGGGGACGGGTTTTGATGGGATACCACAGTGCGTAGATGCCAGAGGACCAGCGGTCATGAGCTACTTTCAGACCTTCCACCACCTGTTCATATTCCCTATCCGATTCGTATGGAGGATCGATGAGCACCAGGCCGCGTTTTTCCTTCGGCGGCAGATACGCCTTGAGGCCGGCATAACCGTCTTGCACCCGAACGGTAACCTGCCGGTTTCCCGCAAAGGTTGACTGCAGTTTTGCACACTCATCCGCTTGGCGCTCGAGCAGCACCATGCGATCCTGCGGCCGCAGGAAGTACCGCGCGATCACGGGTGATCCGGGATAGTAACGTAATGCTCCAGCTGAATTTTGCGCGCGAACCACTGCGAGGTATTCGGCGAGTTCCGGCGGAGTCTGCGTGTCCCACAGACGTTGAATGCCGTCGAGACATTCGCCGGTTTTCTGCGCCGCTTCGCTAGCCAAATCGTAACGACCCGCCCCGGCATGGGTGTCGAGATAGCAAAACGGAGTGGTTTTGTTGTGCAACGACTTGAGGAGCAAAGCCAGCACGACGTGCTTGGTGACGTCGGCGAAATTGCCGGCGTGGAAGATGTGGCGGTAATTCATAACGGCAGTAGCAAGTGAAAAGTGGCAAGTGGCAAGTAAAATCTTCTCTTGCTACTTGAACCTTGCTACTTGCTACTGTCTTTCAACCACCCAGCGGCGCGTTCGGCAAAATAGGTGAGAATGCCGTCCGCGCCGGCGCGTTTGATGGAGAGCAGGGATTCCATAACGCAGGCGCGTTCATCGAGCCAGCCGTTTTTCACGGCCGCCATGAGCATGGCGTATTCGCCGCTAACCTGATACACGAAGGTCGGAACGCCGAACTTGTCTTTCACCCGGCGGACAATATCGAGGTACGGCAACCCGGGTTTCACCATCACCATGTCCGCGCCCTCTTCGATGTCGAGCGCTACTTCGCGCAGCGCCTCATCCGAATTGCCCGGATCCATCTGGTAGCTGTATTTATTGCCGGCGCCGAGGCTGGCCGCCGATCCCACGGCATCGCGAAACGGTCCGTAGAAATTCGAGGCGTACTTGGCGGAATAGGCCAGAATACAGGTGTGGATCTGGCCGGCCTTTTCCAGTGCGTCCCGAATCGCGCCGATACGCCCGTCCATCATGTCCGAGGGCGCCACAATATCCGCGCCGGCCTCGGCATGCGTCAGGGCCTGTTTCACCAGCACCGCAACGGTTTCATCGTTCAGCACATATCCTGAACTATCGATAAGACCGTCCTGACTATGCGACGTATAAGGATCGAGTGCGATATCCGTGATCACGCCAAGTTCGGGAAAATTTTTTTTGAGCGTGCGCACGGCGTGCGGCACCAGGCCCTGGGGATTGTAGGCCTCACTGGCATTGTTATTCTTCTTCGTGGCCGGTATAACCGGGAACAACGCCATCGCCGGCACCCCCACACTCAGCAATTTCTCCGCCTGCTTGAGTAACAGATCCACTGAAACGCGGCTGATGCCAGGCATGCTCGGGACCGGCTCCGTGCAGTTCTTGCCTTCGATGACGAACACCGGCTGAATCAAGTCATCCGCATGAAGTCGCGTCTCGCGCATGAGCCGGCGCGAAAAGTCATTGCGGCGCATGCGGCGCATGCGGACTCGCGAAAATTTTCTTGTGTCAGTCGCCATGACGCGGTTGTCGTTATTCAAGGAGATCAATCTTCTTAAAAGAAAGAACGACCGGCGTTACTTGACCTTTTTGGCTTTGGCTTTGGTCTTGATCTTGGATTTGGCTTTTGATTTGACCTTGGCCGCCGGTTTGGAAACTTTCCTGGCTTTGGCTTTCGGTGCCGCTTTCCTGGCCAGCGCTTTTTTCGCGACGGGCTTGATTTTCAACGCGGCGGCCGCTTTGACTTTCTCCTTCGCCGCCGCCTTGGCCGCTGCCGCTTTCTCCTTCGCCGCCGCCTTGGCTTCGGCTTTTGCCGCCGCCGCCTTCGCCACCGCGGCCGCCTTTTCCTTGGCCGCTTGCCTGGCCGCTGCCGATTCAATTTTACCCATCACGTCCGCCAACGGCCGGATCTGGGATTCGATGATGTCGGTGACATTCTTGAATATCACGCTCACGGCGCCCACGCCGCGTACGGTGCGGAGCTTGCCCTGGGCCTTGTAGTAATTCACCAGCGGCGCGGTCTGCTGTTGGTAAACCTTGAGACGGTTGCCGACCGTTTGTTCGTTGTCATCGGAACGATGCATCAGCGTGCTGCCGCATTTGTCGCATTTGTTGGCCGTCTTCGGCGCGGAAAAGTAGATGTTGTATATCGCGCCGCAGGAGCCGCAGTTGCGCCGTCCGGTGAGGCGCTTCAGCAATACATCGGTATCCACGTCCACCAGCAGCGCGAGTTGCAGCGGCAATCCCAGGCGCGCCAGCATGGCATCCAGCGATTGCGCCTGCGGAATATTGCGTGGAAACCCGTCAAGGATGAAGCCGCTTTTGGCGTCGGGTTTGGACAAGCGCGCCTGGATCATGCCGAGTACCACCTCGTCCGAGACGAGTTGACCCGCGTCCATGGCGGCCTTGGCCCGCTTGCCCAACTCCGTTCCGGCCGCGACCTCCGACCGGAGCAAGTCGCCGGTAGACATCTGCGGTATCTTGTATTTTTCTACCAATAACTTAGCTTGCGTTCCCTTGCCGGAACCCGGGGCTCCCAAAAGGACAATTCTCATGGCGCTCTCGCTTTTTAAGTTCTTGGACGTGCGGTTGCTTCGGATTTTCCCTGGTTCATTCGCAGGGGCGCGTAAACTACAATTTTGCCCACCCCGGCGTCAATGGTCTGGACCCGGTCCCGCCATATAACAACGAAGATCGGCGTGTCCCGGGGCAGAAAAATTGATAAATTTGGCATATCCGCGCCGAATGGCCCCCATGCATCCCGTGGCAAGTCTGCCCCCATCCATGCCGGAGAAGCTTGCGAATATCGAATATTATAGATACTGACAGCATTATTCCTTGAGGCAACTGAAAATCCATGCCGCAACAACATGCCAAAAACGCCTTCTACGCCCAATCGGGGGGCGTGACCGCCGTGATCAATGCCTCGGCCGCCGGGATCATTGAAACGGCTCGGAAATACCGGAACAAGATTGCCAAGGTCTACGCCGGGCGCGACGGCATCATCGGCGCGCTGACCGAAGACCTGATCGACACCAGCAAGGAATCCGCCGCCGCCATCAAGGCGCTGCGTCACACGCCCTCGGGCGCCTTCGGCTCCTGCCGCTACAAGCTGAAAAGCCTTGAACAAAACCGGCGCGAGTATGAACGACTGATTGAGGTATTCCAGGCGCATGACATCGGTTTTTTCTTTTATAACGGCGGTGGCGACTCGGCCGACACCTGTCTCAAGATTTCACAATTGTCCGATACCATGGGATACCCCATCCAGGCCATCCATGTCCCCAAAACCGTGGACAACGATTTGCCGGTCACCGATAACTGCCCCGGATTCGGCAGCGTTGCCAAGTACATCGCCGTATCCACGCGCGAGGCCAGTTTTGACGTGGCTTCCATGTCGAAAACCTCGACCAAGGTATTCATCCTCGAGGTAATGGGCCGTCACGCGGGATGGATCGCCGCGGCCGGCGGGATCGCCTCCAGCAAGGATACCGAGATTCCGATCGTGATCCTGTTCCCCGAGGTGGCGTTCGATAAATCCAGGTTCCTCGCCAAAGTCGACGAGATGGCCGGTCGCTACGGTTACTGCTCGGTGGTGGTATCGGAAGGAGTAAAAGGCGCGGACGGAAAATTCCTCTCCGACCAGGGTCTGCGCGATGCCTTTGGGCATGCGCAACTCGGCGGCGTCGCGCCGGTGGTGGCAGGTATCGTCAAGGAGGGTCTCGGCCTCAAGTACCATTGGGCCGTGGCCGATTATCTCCAGCGCAGCGCACGCCACATCGCCTCGAAGACCGATGTCCAGCAGGCCTACGCCATGGGCAAGGCCGCCGTGGAACTGGCCGTGAAAGGCTGTAACTCGGTGATGCCCACGATCGTCCGTCTCGCCGACAAGCCCTACAAATGGAAAATCGGCAGCGTGCCGCTCGATCAGGTGGCCAACGTCGAAAAGATGATGCCCAAGGATTTCATTTCCGACGACGGCTTTGGCATCACGGCCAAGTGCCGCGCCTACCTGGAACCGCTCATACAGGGCGAGGATTATCCGCCGTATAAGAACGGCATGCCGCAATATGTCCGGTTGAAAAACGTGCCGGTGAAACGGAAGCTCAGCGTCGAATTCAAAATTTGAATCCGTAATTAAATAATGCCAGACGGGGATCGTCGATTACACTCGGGATCGGTAACAGGATAAAACGGTTCAAGGTCCGCCAAACCGTGGAGAAAATAATGTCTGGATCGATTTAAGAAATGCGGACCGCACGCCTGGTTCCGGCGACAAAGCCGATTCGGCAGTAATAAATTTATGCTCGGTTGGTCTTGATTTGGCTCAGCGATAGGGTACATTCTGTTCCGGTTATCGCGCACTGCGCGTCGTACGGCGCGTTTCGTCCAACCTGCGGGAGGAAAACATGTCTGACAGTCTGCTCATCGCGCTTTTCTGCGCCATCGCCGCCATCGTGTACGGAGTTTTGTCCATCAAATGGGTGCTCGACAAACCGACGGGGAGCGATCGGATGCGCGAAATCGCGGCCGCGATTCAGGAGGGCGCCACGGCCTATCTCAACCGCCAGTACAGCACCATCGCCTTCGTAGGAGTCGGGCTCTTTATCGTCATCTATTTCGGGCTCAACGCCAAAACCGCCATCGGGTTTGCCATCGGCGCTGTCCTCTCTGCCGCCACCGGCTACATCGGCATGAACATCTCGGTGCGCGCCAACATCCGCACCGCCGAAGCGGCCAAAAGCGGTCTGAACCCGGCCCTGCAAGTGGCGTTCCGGTCGGGCGCCATCACCGGAATGCTGGTGGTGGGACTCGGCCTGCTGGGGGTCGCCGGGTACTATGCGATTCTCGAGTATCTTTCACCCTATGCCAGTCAAACCGATCTGATTGCTCCGCTGGTGGGGCTGGCTTTTGGCGGATCGTTGATTTCCATCTTTGCGCGGCTGGGCGGCGGCATTTTCACCAAGGGCGCGGACGTGGGCGCGGACCTCGTGGGCAAAGTCGAGGCCGGCATTCCCGAGGACGATCCGCGCAACCCGGCGGTGATCGCGGACAACGTCGGCGACAACGTCGGCGACTGCGCCGGCATGGCCGCCGACCTGTTCGAGACCTATGCCGTGACGCTGATCGCGACCATGCTCCTGGGCAGCCTGCTGCTGCCGGACTTCAGCAACGCCGTGCTCTATCCGCTGGTTCTCGGCGGCGTGTCCATCATCGCCTCCATCATCGGCACCTTTTTCGTCACGGTCAAAAAGAAAGCCAAAATCATGAACGGCCTGTACCGGGCCGTAATCGTCTCCGGCGTGCTGGCGGCCAGCGCCTTTTATTTTGTGACGGACATCATGATGACCGGCAACGGCCTCTACGGCGCTACCCGGATTTTCGGTGCAGCGTTGATCGGGCTTGCGCTGTCCACCGTCATGGTGGTCATCACCGAGTACTATACCGCGACCCAGTACCGCCCGGTGCGCAACATCGCCGCCGCCTCCGTCACGGGTCATGCAACCAACATCATTGCCGGCCTGGGGCTCTCCATGAAAGCCACGGCGCTGCCGGTCATCGCGGTCTGTGCCAGCATCTGGGGCGCCTATGAACTCGCCGGCCTGTACGGCATCGCGATCGCCGCGACCGCGATGCTCTCGATGACCGGCATCATCGTGGCACTCGACGCCTACGGCCCGGTCACCGATAACGCCGGCGGCATCGCCCAGATGGCGGGGCTTCCGAAGTCGGTGCGCGATATTACCGACCCGCTCGATGCCGTGGGCAACACCACCAAGGCCGTGACCAAAGGCTACGCCATCGGCTCGGCGGGGCTCGCCGCGCTGGTGCTGTTCGCGGATTACACCGACGCGCTCAAGCATGCCGGCAAGGCGGTCGAATTCAGCCTGTCCAATCCCAATGTGATCATCGGGCTCTTCATCGGCGGGCTGGTGCCCTATTTGTTCGGCGCCATGGCTCTCGAGGCGGTGGGCCGCGCCGCGGGCAGCGTCGTGGTGGAAGTACGCCGCCAATTCAAATCCATCAAAGGCATCATGACCGGCAAGGCCAGACCGGATTATTCACGGGCCGTGGACATGCTGACCAAAGCCGCGATCAAGGAAATGATCATTCCCTCGATGCTGCCGGTGCTGATTCCGATTATTGTCGGCTTCACCCTCGGGCGCGAGGCCTTGGGCGGCGTGCTGCTCGGTTCCATCGTCACGGGCATCTTCGTCGCCATCTCCATGACCACCGGCGGCGGCGCCTGGGACAACGCCAAGAAATACATCGAGGACGGCAAGCACGGCGGCAAGGGTTCGGACGCGCACAAGGCCGCGGTCACCGGCGACACCGTGGGCGATCCCTACAAAGACACGGCGGGGCCGGCGATCAACCCGATGATCAAGATCATCAACATCGTGGCGCTGTTAATCGTCCCACTCTTATAGAGTGCGCGCCCTACGCGCTTCGGCTCGCTCCCTTCTCCCCTTGCGGGAGAAGGGATGGGGATGAGGGGTAAGGGGGAAATCTATCAAACGGGGCCGGCTTTGCCGGCCTTTTGTTTTGGCGTCCCTCGGCTCCACAGACAGTACGTCCCTGTACTGTGGATTCCTGTCGTTTCAGCGAACGATTTTCTCCAACTCCAACCTCGTCGCGGGCGGCAATTTTCTCATTCCCTGTTTCAACGGCGCCTTGAACTTGGCTGGCCAGTATCCGTCATTTTCTGTTGTTGACGGATACTATGGTATCCACTAAAATTTTATCATGACGGATACTGATCGGCAGCATCCCTTGTTCATCCCGCACCGCCGTGCGCTGACGGTGTTGTACGCCGATCTGGAGAGCCACGCGCTCAACCAGCGCGAGGTCTTCGTCGGCACGGCCGGCTCGGTGATCGAACGCACGAATGCCTCCGGCTTTCGCTTCTACACCCACCAGTTCTACGACGGCGAGGGCCGCAAGCGCGAGCGCTACCTAGCCGGGCCCGTGGGAGACCCGAAGGCCGATGCCGCGGCGGCTGACCTGCGCGAGCGTATCCGGGAACTCAAGGAGATCGTGCCCTCGCTGCGCCTGCTAGGGCGGGAAGGGTTCAATCTGGCCGATGCCAAGACCTATGCCACCCTGGCCAGTCTGCACAACCATGGGGTGTTTGCGGCCGGAGGGATGCTCATCGGCTCGCACGCCTACGGGGTACTGCTGAACCGCTTGGGCGTCCGTGCCACCCCGTACGCCACCGAAGACATTGACATCGCCCGGCGGCGCGAGGCGCTCGCCTTTGAAAAGCAGCCCGAACAGGGCCTGCTTGAGATGTTGAAGGACACCGGAATCCCCTTTGTCGAAGTCCCCTCGCTTAACCGCAAAAAGCCGCCGACCTCTTTCAAACAACGCGGCCGGTCGCGGTTTCACGTTGATCTGCTGGTGCCCTCGGCCAATGAAGATTTTCCCGTTGTCCCGGTTCCGGAACTCAGAGCCTACGCCACCGGCTTGCCGTATCTCGATTGTCTCCTGGCCGAATCCCAAACGGCAATGCTGATGGCGCGCGAAGGCTGTTGCCCAGTGCGGGTGCCGTTGCCCGAGCGCTTCGCCGTCCACAAACTCATCGTGTCGCGCCTTCGTAGCGGGCGCGAGGCGAAATCGGACAAGGACGTCTTCCAGGCCTGCGTGCTGTGTGCGGCGCTCGCGGAGAGCCATCCTGGCGCCATTGAATCCGCGGTAGCGCAGATTCCGCGCCGGGCGAAGAAATACCTTGCCCCCGCGATCGAAGCGGCGCACCGACTGCTAGCGCCTGTCCACGCGCGGGCCTGGGAAGAGCTCTCGGAGGCGGCCAAACCGTAGATGTGCCCTGGTGGAAGTATCCGAAAATGAGCGAAACCGAATTCATTATCATTATTAACGTGATGGAACCAAGACCTTCGGCGCGGTGCTGCTCGGCGCCATCGTCACCGGCATTTTCGTCGCCATCTCCATGACCACCGGCGGCGGCGCCTGGGACAACGCCAAGAAATACATCGAGGACGGCAAGCACGGCGGCAAGGGCTCGGAGGCCCATAAAGCCGCCGTCACCGGCGACACTGTCGGCGATCCTTACAAGGACACCGCGGGTCCGGCCATCAACCCGATGATCAAGATCATCAACATCGTGGCGCTGCTGATCGTGCCGCTCTTATAAGAGATTCCCACCAACTTCCCCGTTCCCTCCGGGAGAGGGCAAAGGGTGGGGGCAGCTTCAACACAAAGGGCCGGTTTACCGGCCCTTTTATTAATGACGTGAATCAGAAAGACTATCGCACAACTGAATATCAGGCCTCGGCGGTTTTGCGTTCCGGCTGCGGTGATTCAATTGCCAGAGGGTGGATCCCCAGTTTCTCGAACAACTTTTGGTCGGTGTCGGCATTCGGATTTGGGGTCGTGAGCAGTTTATCGCCGTAGAAAATGGAATTGGCGCCGGCGAGAAAGCACAGCGCCTGAAGGTAATCCGGCATCAGGCTGCGGCCGGCGGACAGGCGCACGAACGAGGTCGGCATGGCGATGCGCGCGACCGCGATGGTGCGCACGAACTCGATCGGATCAAGTCTTGCGGCCGTCGTCGCGTCAGTAAGCGGTTTTATACTGATCTGAGACTTTGTATTTTCGTCTGAGTCCATACTTTCCGACGTCCGCGCCCGACTCGCGACGGTCGCATCCCCATCGTTATCGTGATGGGGCCCCTGCTCCCTGCTCGCAGGCGCTCCTCCTCCAAGCGGCGTGCCGGGGATATGCACCAGCAGGTTGATCGGCACCGACTCCGGCGGCGGGTCGAACGCGGCCAGTTCGGCGATGAACTGCACCCGATCCGCGCGCGACTCGCCCATGCCCATGATGCCGCCGCAGCAGACCTTGAGGCCGGCGGCGCGGACTTTTTTCAGCGTATCCAGCCGGTTGTCGAAACTGTGGGTATGCACGATATTGTCGTAATGGGCGCGCGAGGTATCCAGATTGTGATTGTAGTAATCCAGGCCCGCCTGCGCGAGCGCTTCGGCCTGTCCCTCGTGCAATAAACCGAGCGTCGCGCAGGTTTCCATCCCGAGGTTTTTCACCGCGCGGATCATGTCCGCGACCCGTACCAAATCTTTATCTTTCGGACCGCGCCAGGCGGCGCCCATGCAGAAACGCGTGGCGCCGCGTGCCTGGGCCGTACGCGCGGCGGCAATGACTTCGTCGCAGGACAACAACGGCTGGTTCAACACATCGGTGTGAAATCGGGCGGACTGGGAACAATAACCGCAATCTTCCGAACAACCGCCGGTCTTGATGGACAGCAGCGTGGAGAGCTGCACCGCATTCGGGTCGAAGTGTTGCCGGTGCGTAGTCTGCGCGCGGTAGATCAAATCGCTGAACGGCAAATCGAACAGCGCGGCAATCCGGTCCGTGTCGTGTCGCATTGATAATGATCCGGGTAAGTTACGCCACGCTAGGGGAAGCGGCCGCCGTTGTCAACTCGCCACCATGAACCTGGTTGACTGATAGAATTTACGCGCGCGAGCTGGTTTCACGCGACGCGCCGGTCGCCAGTCTGCGCAGCCGTTCTAGATTCCGCAAACCGATGTGGCGTCCCTGAACCGTGATCATGCCCTCCTCCTGGAACCGTGAAAGCAGACGGCTGACGGTTTCGAGAGCCAATCCAAGATAATCGCCGAGATCCTTGCGTGACATGTTGAGCTTGAAGGACGTGACAGTGGTGCCAAGATTTGCAAGACGGCGGGAAAAACTCAGCAAACAGGCAGCCAGCCGTTCCTCCGCGGTCATGCGCCCCAGCAGCATAAGCATTTCATCGTCGCGCACGATCTCCCGGCTCATGAGCCGGATCATCTGGTGCTGCAAACCGGGAATCTGTTGTGCCAGGTTTTCGAGCGCCACGTAGGGAATTTCACAAACTTCAGAGTTTTCGAGCGCCTCAGCGGTGGTGGGATGCACGTCCGCGCTGATCGCGTCAATTCCGAGCAATTCTCCGGGCAGGTGAAAACCGGTCACCTGGGCCCGGCCGTCTTCGATAAGGCCGACGGACTTGAGTGCTCCTACTCGAACCGCGTAAAGCGAGCGCAGGTGATCTCCCGAGCGGTAAAGCGTCTCTCCCTTCTTCAACTTTCGCCGGCGCTTGATAATTCGGTCGAGCGCGGAAATATCGGCGGCGTTGAGTCCAAACGGCAGGCACAATTCACGCAACGTGCAGCTTTGGCAGGCTGCCTTGATGCTGCTGATGCTGATTACCTTGGCCGTTCCCTCATTTTCCATCGGCGCTATTTTTTGACCCAGATAGTCATTCAAGTAATATATCCGTGATGCACCAATTGCGTCTATGGGATCCATGAATTTACAGTGGATTCTGAACCATCCCGCGACAGGAACTCGCCGCTGCTTAATTCAGATCCAATGGCTTGAGGTCGCCAACATGACATCAAATCCGGCTATCGATTTGCCAACAATGGTGAATGATAATGTGCCGTTCCCGGCCATGAGCAAGACAGAACCATAATTCAGGGTATTTCCGGCGCTTATTTCGGGAGGCGGGATAGCCTCGGCAACGGACGAAATAGGGGCCTCCACGTTGACCAACATCGCCGGCCGTGCACGGTACGCGGCCCGGCACCACGGATGAAACCAGGTTGTGCGGGTTGATGTCCGAACAGCGCACCGTCAACCGCGTCAGATAATCGGACGCGGAACCGCCAGAATATTATTTAATCGCGGAAGTGCAATGCATGCAGCGCTTGGCCGCGAGCGGTATCTCCGAAAGGCATTCCGGACATTTCTTGGTGTCAGCCGCCTTGGCCGCTTCGGGCTGCTTCATCCGGTTCATCGCCTTGATCACCATGAACAACGCCAAGGCAATGATGATGAAGTCGATCAGGGTATTGATGAAAGCCCCGTAATTCAGCGTCGGGGCCCCCGCGGCCTTGGCGGCTGCCAGGGAGGGAAAGGTTCCACTGCCGAGATTGACGAACAGGCCGCTGAAGTCCATCCCGCCCATGGCCAGGCCGATTGGCGGCATCAACACATCGCCGACAAATGAACTGACGATCTTGCCGAATGCCGCGCCGATCACGATACCGACCGCCATGTCCACCACGTTGCCACGCATGGCGAATTTTTTGAATTCTTCCAACATGACAAATCTCCTTAATTGTTATTGTTGCCGAAACGTGATGTTAGATTATTACTTCATCATGTTTATGACCGCTTTGCCAATCCCATAAATTAAGCATGCAGATTAGTGTCAGATCACCTTTGAAAAGCGTCGTTGCTGTTTTTCCCGCAGGTACCGGTCGAATACCATGCAAATGTTGCGGATCAGCAATTTTCCCGCCGGACGGACCCGGATGGCGCCAGCATCCATATCCAGCAAACCGTCCTGCTGCATCACCCTGAGGTCCGCCAACTCGGTCGAAAAATATTCCGAAAAACGGATGGCATGCGATTTTTCGACGGTGCGGACATCAAGCATGAAGTGACAAATGAGTTGCGTAATGATCTCCCGCCGCAGTTTGTCGTCGGCGTTCAGCGTGATCCCACGCATGACCGGCAGGTGGCCGCCGTCGATCGCGGCGTAATATTCCTCCAGTGTCCGCTGATTCTGGCAGTAACTGTCGCCGACCATCCCGATTGAGGTTACTCCCAGGCCGACCAGATCGCACTCCGCATGCGTCGAATACCCCTGGAAATTCCGGTACAGGGTGCCGTTGCGCTGGGCCACCGCCAGTTCATCGTCGGGCCGGGCGAAATGATCCATGCCGATATACACATAACCCGCCTGTGTCAGGCGCTCGATCGTGAGCTGAAGAATATTGAGCTTCTCCTGCGGACTTGGCAGGTCTTCGGCGCGGATCCGGCGTTGCGGCTTGAACATTTCCGGCAAGTGGGCGTAATTGAATACCGAAAGCCGGTCCGGTCCCGCATTGATGATCTTGTCCAGGGTGCGCCCGAAGCTCGCCACCGACTGGTGTGGCAGGCCGTAGATGAGGTCCATGCTGATGGAGCGGAAGCCAAGCGCGCGTGCCTGGGTCAGCACGGCAAATGTCTCGGCTTCGCTCTGAAGGCGATTCACCGCTTTCTGCACCACGGGATCGAAATCCTGCACGCCCATGCTCAACCGGTTGAACCCGAGCCGGCGTAATAATGCCAAGGTTTCCGTGCGAACCTCGCGCGGGTCAATCTCGATGCCGTACTCGCCCTGGTCGTCATCGCGCAGGTGAAAATGCCGACGCGTGACGTCCATCAACTGCTGCATCTCTTCGTGACTGATGAATGTCGGCGTACCGCCGCCCCAATGCAACTGCTCCACAACACGCTTTCGATCGAAGAGTTCCGACTGCCGGGCGATCTCGCGGTGCAGATGGTCGAGGTAGGGCGCGGCGCGCCGGCGGTTCTTGGTGACAACCTTGTTGCAGGCACAATAGAAACAGACGGTGTCGCAGAACGGTATATGAAAATAGAGCGACAGCGGACGCGGCGGGGTAATATCGTTGCCGCGTTCGGCCCGCGTTCGATACTCGGCCTCGGTGAATCCGCCGCGGAATTCGACGGCCGTGGGATAAGAGGTATAGCGCGGCCCGCTCTTGTCGTAGCGACGAATCAGATCCGGGTCAACAACGAGCTTGTGCATCACTTATCCCCCGGTTCGGGATTAGACAGGTGCAGTTAAAAACTTGATAGGGTGAACATACCCGTTTGCGCCAAGGCATCGGCCGGCCGCCGCATATCTCCCCCGGAAAAAACGTAAATCGGCCCGGAAAGCCGCGCTACTTGATATTCGCCACCAGGTAATCGACAGCGGCCTTGACTTCGGCGTCGGTTTTCGCGCCACCCTTGGGCGGCATTATTCCCTTGCCCTTGATGACCGTGGCGACCAGCGCGTCCTTGCCCTGCTTGAGCAACGGCTCCCATTTCGCCTTGTCGCCCGTCAATTTCGGGGACATCATACTGTGGCAACCGGCGCAGGACTTGTCGTACACCGCCTTGCCGTCGGCGGCGGAAGCCTGACCGACGATGAGCAGCGCCGCAAAACTTGTAATCGTGATAATCGCGAGTTTCATGTCAATCTCCTTTCAAGTTGAGTGCAACCAATCGCTTACATAACCTCTGAGTAAATCGTTGATCAGTACAAGCCCGCCGCAAGCGGCGCGCCCAGCGGAATCCAGTTTGCCAATACAGGGCTTGGTGGATTCCGGGTTCGCTCGAACAATGCTATCACCGTAGTGAGTCAGCGCATTGACGCCGATCAAACTCGAATCTCCGTCTGTCCGGCTTCCGGTCATTCTATGATGCGAATATGCCCACCCTCTCTCTCGATGACCTGCGAAGGCGGCCTAGAGAACCACATCTGATACATGGACACCACCCACATAAAGGCAAAACACATGCCCATGATCCCGCCAGAAATCATCACGACCCATGCGAACCAGGCATAAAGCTTGGTGATGTACCAGGCGCTGACGTCCAGCACGACGCAAATAAAGGGTGTGGCGACAATGGCGGCTTTTAACCACACCGGCCGCATATAGGCATGACTGAAGATCGTGCCCATGACGAAAAAGATGAAGGTGAACCCGAACAGGTGAATGTGCGACACGCGAACCAGCGTGAAAATATTGGTGCCGGTGTCCTTTTCGGTCACCTTTTTGAGATTATCGTATCCGGTAAGATTGACGAGGTGCGGATTGCTGCCGTCGTGGCAGGCCATGCAGCGCTTATCCAGCACCTGCTTGAATTCCTTCTCGTAACCGTCGCGACTGGCGCCTTCCTGCACCCACTTGATGAGTGGAATAATCTCGTCGCGCGGCAACATGGTGGACATCGGTCCGCGCAGGGCCGATTCCAGACGCGAGCCCTGACCGCTGCCGCGGTAGGTGAGCACGATATCCCGGTAGGAAAGCGTATTCGGATTCCCGTCCCGCCCGGCGTGCGCGTGAAACAAATAGATCAAGGCGAAGATGTAGCCGAAGCCGAGAATGATGAGCGACGCCGTATACAGCACGCGCAGGCTTAAAGGCAATTCCGAATAGTGGTGATAAAGCCTGTGCAGCGGGATGTCGCTCATGGTCCGTTCCTCTGTGTTTTATAGCTCGTTCACTTGCCCAGTGGAATCACGAACACGACGGCCCGCGCCTTCTGGCGTGCGTAGTGGGCCGCGAGGTTTTCGATATCCGCTTCGTCCAGCACGTCGGACATCGCCGCCATCGGCGGGCTTTTCCTGGCGCGAGTCCGGTAGTCATGCAATACCTTTTCGAGATAATCCACCCGCTGCCCGGCGAGGGCCGGTGTCAGCGGGTCGGTGCTGTTGCCGTTGATGCCGTGACAGCGATCGCATTTCTGCGCCCATTCGGCGGTAGTAAGGGGCATGCGTACGTTCGGCGGCTTCGGCGTTTGCGCCGCGTAGAACGCCGCCAGGTCATTAATCGTATTGTCATCGAGCGCGGCCACCGGGCCTGTCATCGTTTCATCTTTACGCGACCCGTCCTTGTAGGCCTTGATCGCGGTCACGAGGTATTGCGCATCCTGACCGGCGAGGCTCGGGGTAACGGGATTCCCGCTGACACCCTGGTTGCCGTGGCAGCCGGCACAGGCTGCGGCGGCGGCCTCACCCGACTCCGGTTTTCCGCTGATGGGCGGCGTCTTCGCGCGTTCGGGTTTCTGGAGCGCATAGTAGAGCGCGATGTTCTCCAGCTCACTATCGCTCTTGGGCATGAGAAAAGTTTTCATCAAATCATGCTTGCGGTCACCGCTCTTGTAGGCCTTCATGGCCGCAACGAGGTATTTCGGGTGCAGCCCCACGAGACTCGGCATCCCGGGAATTTTACTGACGCCGCCCTCGCCATGACACCCCGCACATCCCGCCGCGGCGTCCTTGCCCGCCTGCACCGGATCGGGCTTGGCCGGTCCGGATTTTACCGCGCTTGCTGGAATCGGCTGCGGGGGATCGAGGCTGGCATAGTAGGCCGCCACCTGGACCAAAGCGTCATCGCTCAAGTACTTGACGGCGCCGTCCATGGCCTTTTCACCGCGGACCCCCGTCTGGTACGCCCGCAGCTCAAGATGGAGGTAAGCCGGGCGCTGGCCGGCAATATGTGGAATACCCTTGGTTTTACTGACGCCGTCCAAGCCGTGACAACGGGCGCATGAGGCTTCGGCGACGTGCTTGCCCTCCGCAACCTCCAGGGCCGAGGCGTATACGGCCCGGAGATCGTCGCTTTTGCCGGGCGTCACGCTCACGGGTTGCGTTTCCTCGCTCGTGGAATAACGCACCATGGCCGCGATTACCACACCCGCGGCAACCACGGCCACGGAAGCAATCCAGTAAAATTTCCGCGCGCGTCGTTTCACCGATGTTCGCTCGAAATGGCGGCCTTACTTATTTCGACGGCTGATTGGCATAGCAAAACACGACACTCATTTATATATGATGGAACCGCTAGTATTCGCTAGTTAGGTAAACTCATCATGTACATTGTAGTACTTTCGTGTCGGTCATCGCGATACGCCCTCTGCGCCATGATGAGATAGTCCCTGTCCTGTCCTAACTACGATGACCCCATAAATAAATCCGACGGTTATTTTAGCTTGGTGGCTTGAATGTCAGCCTTGGCACCGATCCCGAGCGTCTTAACGAACGAAACATGGTGACCGCGCGTGGTGATGTTGTCGTCATGCACCGCGAAGCCGATGTGGTAGACGCCGCCCGCCTTGAGGGCCTTGTCGTCATCGTTCGCGAGGCCGAGCGGACGGATCATCACGACGGTCCATACGCCGTTCTTCCAGTTGCCTGTGGCCTTGTTGTCGCCCGCGGAACCGCTGACCTCGCTGGTCGTGACGTAGCGCGGCAGCATATCGCCTTCTTTCCACCCGGCCTTGGGGTCAAAGGGAACGGCGTTGACGCCCTTTGTCAGAAAGTGGTTCTTCTTGCCGACCTGATCCGCGATCACGGCCCTGGCGCCGAACTTCTTGGCATCGAACATGAACTTGGGCTGCTTGGTTCCTTTGTCCAGGTTGGAGTCGAACATCTTCTTGCCCGAATCGAAGTTGCGATATTCGAGCACATAGCCGTCGTCGGCCATGCCGACCGGGTTGCTGCGGTGGGCACGCCACTGCATGAGGTCGACAAGGCCGCCGGCGGCCTTGAGCTTGGCGATCTCTTCGAGCGACTTGCCGGTCGTCCAGTCCGAGGGGTTGGTGCGCGTGGCCGGCAGGTATTTGCGCACATCGTCTTTCTTGATGGCCGCCATGAGCGGGTTGGCCGCCACTTCGCCTTTTGCTTTGACACCCGGCATGTCGCGGGAACCATCGTGGCAGGTCAGCCAGCAACCCTGTTGCGCGAAACCCGGCACCTTGCCGTCGTCCAGCATCATGGTCAGACGGTCCTCGTAGATAGCGGGCTGCTTGCCTTCCTGGACCGCCTTGTCGAGGCGCGGCCCGCCGTAGACCTTCCACTCCTTGCCGTCGAAACGATAATAGGGATATTCGATGCCGGCCTTGCCGTGGGTCTTCCACTGGTAACGGAAGTAGGCATTCTTGGCGTCGTAGGCCACCTGGACCTTGAGATCGACCGAGCCGTTCTTGCCCTTGACCGGCGTCGGCTCCAGCGGACCACCCTTGACCAGTTTGTCGCCCATGGCCTTTTCCTTCCCCGCATGGCACATAATGCAGGCTTGGTTTGTTGTTACCACGGCGGCTCCCGGATGAGTGCCGCCGCGTATCCACTCGTACGACGACTGGCCGGGATAAAACAGCGTTACGGTGCTTACGGGAACCTTGGACCAGTCAATCTTGGCTGGATCGGCGGCCATGGCTGGCCCGGCCGTAAGCGCGACAACAATAAATAAAATTGTCCTTTTCATGGGTGACTCCTTGCTCAAGTTAGGTTTATGATCATTGAACTGATTTTTTGTGGCTTTTCGAAGATGCACGAATTAATTGAATTGTATCGACCGCGGCGGCTGATGAGTTTGATCCAAATCAACCTTTTCCAATATACCCGCGCCTGCGGGGCAGGCGCGCGGCGAAAAGCACGAATCAAATCCGACCCAAACCAAAACCGAATTGCCTAAACGATTTTCCTCAAGCGTGGCGCGGGTCCGGTAACCACGGCGGCAACAACTTCGTCAGCACCCAAAGCATGCCGAACGGGAGCGCAAACACGATGACGGTAGCCAGGAGACCCTCCCGTCCCAGCACGGGCGGATAAAAGTACAACAGGCCGTGCATGGTCTTCGAGAGTTCTTGCCCGCCGATCACCACATTCCAGCGCATCGCCAGCACGGCGATCAGCATCAGCACCGCCGAAACCAATACCCCGACGATCAGTCGCCGGTCTTGCGTGCCGCGCCAGATGACGTACGTCAGAATAATAAATGCCGCCACCGAGCCTCCCACTTGCAACACCCAGACGCTGAACCATATCGGCCCCGCGACCAGAGCCATGATGGTCTCGACGCCTTCCCGGCCCTTGTAGACGATGTTGGCGAACTCGAGAAACTCCAGAACCATGGCAAAGATCAGGAAGCCCCACAGCATGTACGCCAGGCCTTTCAGACAGGTTTTGTCGATGGGTGTCTGGCGGAATCGCGATATCAGCAGATAGAGAACAATCAGGATGGAGATACCCGAGACGATCGCGGATACCAGAAAGATCGCCGGCATCAAGTCCGATCCCCACCACTCCCGCGACTTCAGCGAGCCGAACACAAATCCGACGTAGCCGTGGAGCCCGTGGGCGCCGGCGATGCCGACAATGGCGAGTGCCTTGATCCACTTGGCGTCATAGGCCCGCGTCGTGGCGGAGATTTCATACGACCCTAATGTCAGCGCCCGGTAGAACTGTCCCCGCAGGCCCTTGCCTTCCCGTGCCCAGACGACAATATCCTCGCGGTAGGAAAACCAGATTTCGAGCGTTACCAGGATCACGTAGAACGCCGCGAAAAATCCGAAAGCCGCAAAGGCCGACGTCAGGTGTGGCGTCAACATTACATTCAATGCCCGCTCGGGATGCCCCAGGTGCAGGAGCAACGGCACGGGCACGAAGATCATGAAGGACAACGAGGTCAACAGGGCAAAGCGGGCCACGGGTTTGAACCGCGTCACGCCGAACACGTGGTAAAACGTGGCAACCGTAAAAGAACCCGCGACGAGACCGGTGATGTACGGGTAAATGACGATCATCAGGCTCCAGGGGATATCGGTCTCGTTGGGGAAAACGTACCCGGTGAATGTGGCGAAGCGCTCCATCACATCACCTCCTTGTCCAGCCCGATGTAAAAGACGTTTGGCGAGGTACCCATCTCTGGTTTCAGCACGCGTGTCCGGTTTTCGCGGATAAACTTGCTGATCGGACTCTCGGGGTCGTTCTGATCTCCGAAAATACGCGCATCGACCGGACAGGCCACCACGCACGCGGGCTGGAGCCCCCTGACGATGCGGTGATAACACCAAGTGCATTTGTCCGTCACCCCGAACTCATGGTTGAACAGCCGCACGCCGTACGGGCAGGCTTGGACGCAGTACTGGCAACCGATGCAGTAGTCGTGGTCGATAAGCACCACGCCGTCCGGGGTACGGAAGGTGGCGCCTACCGGGCACACCTGGACGCACGGCGGATGCTCGCACTGGTTGCAGAGTTTCGGGACGAAGAACGCCTTGTCGATGTTCGCGTCCTGATAACGGTTGTCGAACCGATAGGTTTTTTCCGAACCGGAAGCGGCGATATTGGCCGGATCATGTTGGCTGTCTACGAGCGGTTTCCGCTCGCCCTTGAGATAGACATAACGCTCCACCCAGGTGCGGAAGTGGCTTGCGTCCTGAGCCACGCCGTTTTCGATCTTGCAGGCCTCGACACAGCGCAGACAGCCGATGCAGCGGGTCGCATCCACCCCGAAGCCCCAACGATGCTTGGTCCAGTCGTAACCGGTTTCCGATAATGGCGGTATGGCGGCCGCCAGGCCGCGCCGGCCCATGAGCCCTACGGAGACGAGCGCGGCGCCGGCGAAAACAATGGCCCTGCCAAGGAGCCGCATGAATCGGCGTCGGCCGGGTTGGTGCTCGCTGATGCTCCACTTCATGGCGCGGCTCCTTCAGCAGCAGAAAATGTCAGCGGCCTGGGAACGGGGTTCATTTGCATTTCAAGCCGGCGTAGTAAGCCGCCAGCTGCCCGATCTCGGCATCGCTCAAACCCTTCACCAGTCCGGCCATCATGGGATCCTGGCGGACGCCCGATTGATAGGCCTTGAGTGCGGTAACCAGATAAGTCTCCTGCAGCCCGGCCAGGCTCGGCCATGCGGAATTGCCGCTCACGCCGCCGGCGCCATGGCAGGCGGCACAACCCGCGGCCTTCGCCTTGCCGGCGGATATAATCGTCGCCGCCGCATTTGTCCCGGCGGATTTGCAACCCAGGCTCGCGTAATAGTCAGCGAGCTCATTAATATCCGGCTCAGTCAATTCCTTTGCCAGATTGGTCATCATGGGATCGCGGCGCGCCCCGGCCTTGTAGGCCTGCAACGCGCTGACCAGATACCCGCGCTGCTGGCCGGCGAGGCTCGGCCATGCGGGATTGCCGCTCACGCCGTCGGCGCCATGGCAGGCGGCACAACGACCGGCCTGCTGCTTGCCGGCAGCGACGGCGCCGGGCTGCGCTTTTTTCGAGACGGCGGCGACGGCGATCTCGGGGGAATGGGCGTTATGGCAGACGGTGCACGCCTGTCCTCCGGCATGGGCATTGACTTCGATCTGTCGCTGTATCGCGGGCCGTCCCGGCATTTTTTCGTGGCACAAGGTACAGAGTTTTACGGCGTCCGCGGGAACAGACAAGTTGAACTTGTCATAGCGCGAGCTCGCAATGAGATTGTGCGCACGCATATCGGAGACAACGGGTGGTTTGATCTTGGGATGTTTCCCGGCCGCGCCGTGGCAGGTCTCACAATTGACGACTTTATGGATGCCCGTGGACCATTGGTCAAAACGCTCGTGGTGACAGCTTTGACAATAGGCCGCGCCTTGGTAGATCGGAGTATCTGCCGCAATCTCGGCCACGGCGTCGGCACGATAGTGACCGTAGACGCCGAAGGACTTGTCGAGGAAGTAAAACCTGGCGCCAAGCATCACGACGCCAGCGATCGCCATAAGGAGCAGCAAACGGACGATATGTTTTGGCATAGGTTCGCGACTGTCCGAGCCGCACGTCCACAAGTTTTTCCATATCCCGGTAATGTTAAAGGATAGCCACTAAAGGACAGCGCACATTGACCAAGATCAATATGTGGCTTTTTTTTGAGCGGCGAATATTCAAGCCTGATAACCGGTGACAAGATATCGGCAATCGAGATCAACTTTCGTGCGCAGACGTGGTCGGGCTGTGATTTTTTCCGCGGCTGACATGCCGCGTTGCCTTTACCTGACTGCAACACTCTGGCTTTCGCTGACGCCCCACTTTCCCGAGATTGGTCTGTGCCTTTTTTGCTCATAAAAGCGTAAAACGCCAAACTACGACTGGCTCGGATGTCGCGCGTAACCTGTTGAATCGCGCGTTCATGCCCGTCATACGAAGGCGCATTAATTTATCAACTTAACCGGCGTGCGCTGCCGACATTTTTGATCTAACGCAATCTCAGCATGAATTGTTTATACTACGTGCTCTCAAGCGAAATTTTTCTTTGTGTGAACATGTCGAATACCGCTAACGGCGCTTTGATTCATTGCCAACCCGGACATTGCATTCTCTACGAGGCCCGGCTTTATTCGGGACTGACGATGAGGCAGGCCTGTGCCATCCGAGGCATGTTCATCAATCATGAATTTGACGCCCATGAAATAATTTTTCGTGAAGGCGAACCCAGCACCTATCTCTATGTATTGCGCCAAGGCCTGCTGAAGTTAACGTCCGTGGGGGTAGGCGGTCGTGAGCAAATAATCGGCTTGGCAACACCGGGTAGACTGCTCGGCCTTCAAACCAAGCACGGCAATACTTACGGTTTCACGGCCGTGACGCTGTCACCCGCCTCCGTCTGCAAGCTCCGGAACAGCGACATGCTGCAGGTGCTCGAGCAGAATCCCGCCGTGTCCCTCAAGCTGATCGACATGCTCAATCAGGAATTGACCGAAGCCCAGGTATTAATCCGCGTGCTCGGCCAGAAAACCGCCGAGGAACGGGTTGCCTGGTTCCTGCTCACCTTGGCCCATGCGGACACGCGGAATACCGCCGATATGATCTCGATATGGTTGTCGCGCCGGGAGATGGCGGAAATGCTCGGGCTTACAATCGAAACTGTCAGCCGGTTGATTTCGTCATTCCGCCGTGAAGGATTGATTGATGTTTCGCGCCGCTCGATGCGCATCTTGAATCTGCCGCGCCTGCAGGCACGAGCGAAATTCATGAGCGAAGCGGATAACGGAATTCAGCAGTGGGTGACGGCGGGTTGATTCCGCCTTCCCGAAAAAATCCTTTTACCAGCCTCATAAGTGCAAGCACACTGCGCGCCGATAGCGATCGAATCCGCGCCGTTGGTTTGCACATGCGATGCAACGAAGTACAACGACCGACGCCGGTCAGTCAATGCCGAGCTGGTCCCATATATCGCTGATTCGCTGTTTTACCTCGTCATTCATGACAATCGGCTTTCCCCACTGGCGATGCGTTTCTCCCGGCCATTTGTTGGTGGCATCGAATCCCATCTTTCCCCCGAGACCTGACACGGGGCTCGCAAAATCCAGATAATCGATCGGGGTGTTGTCCACCAGCAATGTATCGCGTACCGGGTCCATGCGCGTGGCCATGGCCCAGATCACTTCCTTCCAGTCGCGCACGTTGATGTCATCGTCGGTCACGATGACAAGTTTAGTGTAGGTAAACTGCCGCAGAGACGACCACACGCCGAACATGATGCGTCTGGCGTGGCCGGGATAGGATTTCCTGATGCTCACGCAGGCCACGCGATAAGAACAACCCTCGGGCGGGAGATAAAAATCCACGATCTCCGGAAACTGCTTTTGCAGCAGGGGGACAAATACCTCATTCAACGCCATCGCCAGCACCGAAGGTTCATCGTACGGAGAGCGGCCCATGTAGGCGCTGTGATAAATAGGATTGTCACGAGTCGTGATGCGGTTGATGGTCATCACAGGGAATTTTTCCTGGGAATTGTAATAACCAGTGTGATCGCCGAATGGCCCCTCGAGCGCTTCCTCGCCCGGTTCGATGTGGCCTTCCAGCACCATTTCGGCCGAGGCCGGCACGTGCAACGTCCCGTGCTGGCACGGGACCACTTCACTGCGCGCGCCGCGGAGCAGACCGGCGAACTGGAATTCGGACAAGGTATCGGGAATCGGCGTAACGGCCGCCAGCATGGTCGCCGGGTCGGCGCCAATCACCACCGCCACGGGAAAGCGTTTGCCCGGATGCGCCTCCCGCCATTCGCGAAAATCCTGCGCCCCGCCGCGATGCGGCAACCAGCGCATGATGACCTTGTTTCGCGCGATCACCTGCTGGCGGTAGATGCCGATATTCTGACGCTCCTTGTACGGACCCTTGGTGATGACCAGTCCAAAGGTGATCAGCGGACCGGCGTCTTCCGGCCAGCATGTCTGGACGGGCAGCCGGGACAGGTCCACGTCCGCGCCGTCAATGATGTTCTGGCGACAGGGGGCGGCGCTCACCTGTCGCGGCAGCACATACAGCAACTGCTTGAAGCCCGGGAGGTTATCCAGCGCCTCGCCGATGCCTCGCGGGACTTGCGGTTCCTTGAGAAAAGCAAGCAACCGTCCAACCTCATACAGTTCCTCGATGGATTCATGCCCCATGGCCAGCGCCACGCGGCGCGTGGTTCCGAACAGATTGCACAACAGCGGCATGCTGAACCCTTTCGGATTCTCAATCAGCAACGCCGGTCCGCCTGCGCGCAAGGTGCGCTGAGAGACCTCGGTAATCTCGAAGCGGGGATCCAGAGGAATCCGCACGCGCTTGAGCTCGCCGAGTGCTTCCAGATGCGCGATAAAATCTCTCAGATTTTGGAAACTCACGGACATAACCATAGGGTTGAATACGCCTGTCTTATTTGACGCAGATCAACAATCATGGAGATTTGGGTCTGATATTCGCGTTACCTGTTATCCGGTATACTTTTCCGACATGATCCCTTATCCATTGTTCTTGCCGCTCACGCTGATTCCCGATGCCGTGCACGCGGAATTCCTCGCGCGCGCGTTCAATCACCTCATGCGGGGTCAGCCGATTACCGGTCGCCTGGCGGAAATCAACGGAAAATCCGTGTGCCTCCAAATCAAGGATGCCTCGAGTACGATCTGGTTGCGGATCGAAAACGCGAAACTGCGGGCGGCGACACCGGGAATGGCGGACGTCCGGATCACCGGAAACGTGGAGGATTTCTGGCGTCTCGCCGCCCGGCGCGAGGACCCCGATACGCTTTTCTTCAGTCGCCGATTGTGCATGGAAGGCGACACCGAAACCGGCGTGCATATCAAGAATCTCCTGGATGCGCTGGATTATGATTGGGAATTGCATTTCCAGGAGGTTCTCGGGCAGACACTCGGCTCCGTCGCAGTGCTGGTTCTACACCGCACGGCCGGTCGATTTTTCGCGGGCCGCGGCGACGTCCGCCCTCATGCGTGATTCACCTGGTCCATCCCGGGCGCGCCATGCCAATAACCGTTGCACGAACCCGCCGGTTGACAACCGGCAAGGATGTCCGCCGCGACGGGGGGCGGCATCACTCCCTGCAATACCGAATCAAAGGCATCGATGATTTCGAACATGCCTTGTCTCTGGGGTATCAGGCGGAGGATGTCCACTTTGAGCTCCGCCAGGGTTTTGATTTCATTCAGCAGGTTGTACGTCCTGGCCGAAAGCACCTGAATTCCATTGAGATCAAGGAACGACGCGCCTTCGCGTGTGTGCAGCCGCATGCCGTCGGGATAGTCCGCGCAGCGGATGTTGCACTCGTCTTTCGAAAGATTATGCGCGCGCGCGGTAAAACAGCGTGCCGAGAATGACAGTGGCAGACGACCGAAAACGATCACCTCTGTTTCCAGTCCGGTGGGTCGTTGTTCCTGAATAGCCGCCAGCGTGTCGCGATCCAGTTCCACGGGCATCACCCAACGTTTTGCCCCCGCCTGCGCCAACACGGCCAGGGTTCGCGCGTTGTAGACATTGATATGCGGCCCGATGACAAATGGCATCGCGCCTTCCAGCATGTTGACCGCGGCGTAATCATTGGCCTCGACCGCATGGCTTCCGTTTTCCGCGATGGTCCTTAAATAGGCGACTTCCGACTCGGCTTCGATCAGCGTCAGCGTCGAGAGCACCACCTCCTTGCCCGCCGCCGTGAGGCGTCCGGCGATATCCAGCCAGTCCGGTAACCGCAGGGCGCGTCGTTTTGAGCAGATCGTTTCGCCGAGGCAGACAATAGCCACCGGCGCTTCGGCCACGCGCGCATAAAAATCAAACACGTATTCGCGGTTCCAAAGATACGGAATCGGCCCAAGGGAAAGTTTCATTGCCATGGCCGGGAATAGGCGCCGAGCGTGTGGCAGCGGCCTTCCGCGATTTTGTCGAGCTGCTCCACCCAAGAAGCGCGCGGCGAGAATTTTTCCGGGCTGGAAATACAAGCGTCGATGGCCTCGCGCAGCACACGGGTGATCTGCGCGACGTAGGCCGGACTGCGCTGGCGGCCTTCGACCTTGATGGCGGCCACGCCGGCTTGATACAGGTCAGGCAGTATATCGAGCACGTTGAGACTGGTCGGCTCTTCCATGGCGTAATACACATGGCCGCCGACTTCAAACCGCCCTTTGCAGAGCGTGGGGTATCCCGCGGGCTCCCCGGGCGCATAAACATCTATCAGCACCCCATTGAGACGCGAACTCCGTCCGGAAGATGTTTCCTCCCACTTAACGGCCCTTGCGGGAGAACACACGCCGCTGGAATTTGGCGAGTCACCGGTAACATAGGAAGATAACGTGCACCGCCCTTCGACCATGACGCACAGACTGCCAAAACCGAATACCTCGATCTCCACGTTGACGCGCTTCAGGACATTCCGCACCTGGGTGAGCGACAGGACGCGCGGCAGCACGACCCGCTGCACTCCGAAATGCCGCACGTAATAATTTATCGCTTCGTGATTGGTGGCCGATCCCTGCACCGATAAATGCAGCCGCAGATCGGGATATTTCTCGCGGCAGTAATCCATGAGACCGGGATCGGAGAGAATCAGCGCATCAACATCGAGTTGCGCCGCCCGGTTGACGGCGTCGCACCATTTCCCCCACTGGCGCGGACGAGGGTAGGTGTTGATCGCAAGAAACGCGCGCGCGCGTCCCTTGTGCGCATAACTCACCGCCGTTCGCGCTTCATTGAAATCGAAATTCAGACCGGGAAAATTCCGCGCGTTGGTTCCATCGCGAAAACCGATGTATACGGCGTCCGCGCCGTTATCCACGGCGGCTTTCAGCGCCGGCAAGCTGCCCGCGGGGCATACGAGTTCCATATATTCGTGAATCGCTGGTCGTATAGAGTGACTCGTGAAAACGGTTTTTTATTCCCCGCAACTCACGGCTTACGTCTCACGAATCACGACGTCAGCCCACCTCATCCAGTACGCGCTGACGGAAACCAACACCGAGTTGCCGGGCGATTTTTTCACACGCGTTGATATCGACACCCGGTAATCCATCAATCGCCGTCAAGGTGATATCCGGGACAAAATCGCGCGCGCATTTCACAAAATCCAGCATGGCTTCGTATGTCCCCGGAACCGGCGGGCGGCAATGAAACTCATATATCGCGGCGTCCTGGGCATTGAGCGATACGGATAGCGCGTCAATCAATCCTTCCATGTCCGGCGCCACGTCGCGCTCATACACGAGATTGGCCAGGCCATCGGTATTGATACGAATGCGCCTGGCGCGCGACCGGATTTGTGACACAACATCCAGCAGCGTGTACAAGCGTAATGTCGGTTCGCCCAGGCCGCAAAAGACGATTTCGCGGTAATCTTCAGGGTTGCCCACGGCGGCGATAATTTCCGCCGGGGTCGGTTCATGGGCCAGACGCAGCGAATAATCCTGCACCGTCCATAATCCGTTGAACTTCGGACAGAATGCGCAACGCAGCGTGCAACGATTGGTTATATTAAGGTACCGGCTTTCCCGCAGGGTGTAACCGACAGTTTGTTCCGGAGCGGCATTTTTTGCGATAAAGAACTGATGAGACATGCCCTGTCCCTCGACGGAAAAAACGGAATCATAACCATTACCCGCGCGCGCGCCTTGACCCAAATCAAAAAAAGCCTTTCCCCCACCGGGATTAACGTGGGGAATGAAATGATCCGCAACAAAGTGTCGGTTTACGGAAAGCCTAGCGGTTTGGTCGGGATATGACCGCGATCTGGTAGGCGGCGTGGCAGGCCACGCACTTCTTCATCGTCGCGGCCAACTGGCTCAAGGAAAGACGGACATCGTTCAGTGCCTCGGCATCCATGGCAATACGGTCGAAATCATCGTGCACGCCGTGTCCCAGCGTTTTGAATTCCAGCGGCAGTTTCGCCGCCAGGCTGGCGGGCACGTGTCGCGTCGCGGACAAGCCGAGCGGGCGCGCGATCCGCGCGATGGCCGCCGCGTCATTGCGCTCGGCGGCCTCGAGCATGCCCTGAATCCCGGCGAGAAACTGACGCATCTCTCCAAGCACCATGGCACGTTCAGAGGGCTCGAGTATGATCGCCTGCCTGCCGTCCTCTCCCGTTGCCGTCGTCCCTAGCACAATAAATTTCAGCACCAAGCCGGCAATGGTGAGCAACAACAACCCGATGATTGCCCAGTAAATCAAGATGGTTTGGTTTTGTTTCACGATAATTTATTGAATCCGTAATTCGCTATGGTTCGACTGCGAAATTATTTGTGTTTCAGAATGTCCTTGAGGTTGGCGAAAGGATTGTAGGTTGAGGATTTTTTCGACTCACCGGTAACCGCATAACCCTCTCCCCGCACCAGATAGGCGAAACGCTGATGCTCGTTGTCATGGCAATAAAGGCAGAGATTCTCCCAGTTGCTGCCATCGGGCGGATTATTGTCGTGATTGTGGTCCTTATGGTGCACCGTGAGTTCGTGCAGGTTCTCGCGCGTGAAGGTACGGCCGCAACGCCCGCAAACCCAGGGGTGGAGTTTCAGCGATTGCTCGCGATAACCCGCTATGCGAGCGTCGCGGCCTTTGTGAGCTTTTGCGACGATGTCATCAAGCTTTTGATTATCGAGCGGCGCGGTTGGTTTGCGCGGACCTGAATTTTTCCCGGCCATGGATATCTCACCTGAAGTTCGTTCTATCATTATATAAAGCATGGGATGATGGGGATATGAGCACTTGGCTGCTGAATTGTCGTGGATGAACTGAGCCTGTGGGGCCTTTTCATAAGTTCTTTTGTTTCAGCTACCTTATTTCCAGGCGGATCCGAGGTGGTTCTGGCAGCGCTGGCAAATATTCAACACTATGGCTTTTGGACTCTGTTGGGTGTGGCGACGCTGGGTAACACGCTCGGCGGCATGAGTACCTAGCCGCCGGATCCCGAGGCGCAGCTCTTTCGGAGACGGCGGCAGTAGCGCTCATGGATACACGCTCATTGCGGCTATCTGTGCCCATTGCCGAAGGGGCCGCCACCGCCCGAGGCGCAAGCTCTTTCGGCGGTGGCGGCCAGGCGACTCAATGAACATTGTCTCGTGTGGCGGCCCGGCGTCCTCCCTTCGATGGGGCTTCGCCTCGGAAGGGAGTCGCCCGTTCGCCTCGGGCACTGGGCACTAGCTGCTCGGATGGTTGCTGGCGGTACGCTATCCACTGGATCAGCCGCACAAGGCTGGCCGTGAGCGGGCAATCAGACACCTGAAAAAATATGGCAGTTCTCTGCTACTGCTATCGTGGCTCCCGATCGTGGGTGATCCCTTGTGCTTTGCCGCCGGATGGCTGCGGATGAATCCATGGCTTTCGGCGCTATTTATCGGCGCCGGCAAGGCGGCACGCTATGCGGTTATTCTGTTTTTGATGTAGCGTCCGGATCGGCGTGTGCGCGCAAATTTTCAATTACCTGCGCGAACGCTTCGAAAGCCGTAAGACCTCTGGCGATCCGCATATCCTTGACTTCGTTGCCTTCGATTTTGCCGATCACAAAGGATGGGGTGCCGGTGATGCCCAACCTTCTCGCCTCAGAGACATCTCGCATGATGGCCCGCGCGCGTGCTGGGTCCCGGAGACAGGCCGAGAATTTATTCTCATCCATGCCGAATTCGCGTGCCAGGCGGTAATAGAGTGCGGGCGCCAATAGGCCATGATTCGTGAACAAGGCTTCGTGCATCGGCCAAAATTTGTTTTGCTCGCCGGCGCAGTTTGCCGCCAGCGCGGCGTTCATCGCCTGGGGATGAATCGACTGCAACGGCAAATCCTTATATATAAATTGCACCACCCCGGTGTCCACGTATTCTTTTACCAGCCTGGGAAATATATGGTTGTGAAATTGGCTGCAATAGGGACACTGATAATCCGAATATTCGACGATGCCGATTTTTGCCTGCGGGTCACCCAACCGTGGTTCGCCTTCAAGGCTCACTCGGATAGCGGCCATCCCGATGACTGGCACAGAACCGTCCCGGTATGCCATGCCGGATCCTCGGGACGATCTTTGGGGAGTCGCCGTAGTCGTGTCGTTTTTTTCCACAGCCAGCGGCGGAGTGGGACTGACGCAGCCCGTCAGATGCGCGACCAAAATCATCGCGGTCAATGCGATTATACCGCCCTGCGATCTGTGTGTTTGATACGGTCTGTTGTCTATCACTGGTAGGATGACCGTTGTTATGATGCACGTGACGCGTATATCCGAGTGTAGATGACGCGGACACGGCGCGCCAACCTGGGAACTCAGGCCAAGAGGCTTTCGAGAAGTTTCCCGTCCTCGAGTTCCTTGAGAAACCAGCGCAGCGCCTTACCCTTGTCCGCCGTGCGCCAGGCGATCAGTAACGGCACACGGGGTTTGGACTCAAGCACCTGTTTCACTACCAATTGGCTGGAAGCGAGTTCCGCCCGCACCCGGTGCGCGGGCAGGTAACCCACGCCGAGACCGGCGCACTGAAACGCGATCTTGTGGCGCATGTCCGGCACCGTCAGCACATCCTGACCGGAGAGCAGTCCCGAGGTGCGCGGCGGCAGGTTGCGCGAGCTGTCGGCGGCCGCGACCGAACGGTATTTGAGTATTTCCTCGGGCGGTATCGGCTCCGGCGCGCTCGCCAGCGGATGCGTCGGTGCCACCGCAAACAGCCAATTCACCGTGCCCAGCGGTCGCGTGGAATAGCCGCCGCCGGCCGGTCCCTCGCCGGGAGCCCCGATCACGAGATCGGCGCGCCCCGACGCCAGCACGTCCCATGCCCCGCCATAGACTTCCATCAGAAGGCGCAGCCGTGTTCCAAATTTCTCGTCATAGAATTTGCGGAACAGCGGATGAAGCCGCTCCATGGGGATGACGTCGTCCACCGCGATACGCAGCTCGACCTCGTAGCCCGTGGCCACGCGTTTGACGCGCGACTCCAGTTCGGCCGCTGCCTGCAGGAGATGACGGCCCTCGCGTAATAATTCTCTTCCCGCCTCGGTGAGTTGGGCGCGGTGGCCGCGACGGTCGAAGAGCAACACATCCAAGTCTGCTTCCAGCTTTTGCACCGTATAGGTAACGGCGGACGGCACACGATGCAGTTCCTCGGCCGCGGCCGCGAAGCTGCCTTTGCGGTCGATGGCTTCCAGTACAGCCAGGGCGTCCAGGGTCAGGCGCATAATCATTCAGTGATTTTGAATAACTCGGCCAGAATTATTCGCTATCATGCGGGGAATTACTAGAATAGGCTTTCGAATATATTCAAATGACATGAATAAATGGACTGTTTAGGAGCTACGGTATGTTGAACGTACGCAGGTGCAAGGACCGGGGCCACGTTAACTATGGCTGGCTCGACTCGTATCACAGCTTTTCCTTCGCCGATTATTGCGGCGGCAGGGATTCACTTTCCCGGCCCACTTGCGTCGCCGGCACGCGGTATAACCTCTGTGAATCGGTGTCGTTATCGCAAGCGCGGGCGGCCATGGGGATGAACGAGCCTGGTACCTCCGGCCATTCCTGGATCCACGCTCCACCGCCCGGCATTCGCCGTCATCGCATGGCGCCCTGATGCTTCCTCGATAAATACCAGACTGCTCGGATTTTAACCTAATCCACAACCCCTAAATAAATGGAGAAACAACCATGATTGACAATCGCACTGCTCCCTACGCCGCATTCATACTGCGCATGAGTCTGGGCGTCATGTTTATTGCGCACGCAATGCTTAAACTGCTTGTTTTTACTCTGCCCGGCACCGTACAGTTTTTCCAATCGGTAGGTTACCCCGGATTTCTCGCCTACATCGTTATCGCAGCTGAGCTAATGGGAGGCACACTGTTGGTGCTTGGTGCTTACACACGCTGGGTCGCGTTGGCACTGATCCCGATTCTGCTCGGCGCCGCCCTGGTGCACGCACCCAACGGCTGGGTGTTCAGCGCACCGAACGGTGGCTGGGAGTATCCGGTGTTCCTCGCGCTGGCGGCTTTGGTGCAGGCCCTGCTCGGTGACGGCGCTTTGGCGCTGCGCGCTGCTTCCGCCGGAGTTGCACGTCGGCAACCGGCCTGATTTCAAGCTGTCGAATCACACACGGGAACATCGCCATGGGATATTTGCAAAAAGGCGTCTGGCACGAAGGCTGGTACGACACCAGCAAAACCGCGGGCGAATTCGTACGTCAGGAAAGTCAATTCCGTCGCTTTGTCACGGCCGATGGTTCGAGCGGCTTTCGCGCCGAACCGGGGCGGTACCATTTATATGTCTCGCTCGCCTGCCCGTGGGCGCACCGCACGATCATCTTCCGCAGGCTGAAGCAACTCGAAGACGTGATATCGATGTCGGTCGTCGAGCCGGTGATGTCCGACCAAGGTTGGACGTTCACGGATAGCGCGGGCTGCGCGCCCGACAGCGTCAATGGTTCGACTTATTTGCATCAAGTGTATACGCGCGCGCAACCGGACTACAGCGGTCGAGTCACCGTACCGGTGCTCTGGGACAAACAGACGCAAACCATCGTGAACAACGAGTCGTCCGAAATCATCCGCATGTTCAACAGCGAGTTCCACGCCTTCACCGGCGTGAAAACCAACTACTATCCCGCGGCGCGGCGCCAGGATATCGACGCAATCAATGCCTTTGTATACGAGCGCATCAACAACGGTGTGTACCAGGCCGGCTTCGCGGGCAGTCAGCGGGTCTATGAGCGCGCGGTCAAGCGCCTGTTCGACGCGCTGGATGAAGTCGAGGCGCGGCTGGAGCGGACGCGGTATCTGCTCGGCGATGCCGTCACCGAGGCGGACTGGCGGCTACTGCCCACGCTGCTGCGTTTCGACGCGGTGTACGTGACGCACTTCAAGTGCAACCTGAAGCGGATCGCGGACTACCCGAATCTGTCCAACTACGCGCGCGACCTGTACCAGCAGCCCAAAGTGGCCGAGACCGTGAGCCTGGATCACATCAAGCGCCATTATTTTCTGAGCCACCGGCACTTGAACCCCTCGGGTATCGTGCCGCTGGGACCGATGCTCGATTTCAGCCGCGCGCATGACCGCGACCGGTTCGAACTACCGGTCAGACGAAAGACGCGGTGAATTTTTGATTTACATCAGGCCCGCCGCCGGCAAACACGGCGCGGGTTTTTCAGCTAAATCTGACACAGGAGATATACATGAAACTCTATTATTACCCGGGCGCCTGTTCCATGGCGGTGCATATCGCTCTGCGTGAAGCTGGCATTCCGTTCGATCTGGACAAGGTGGACCTCGCCAAGAAGCGCGCCGCGAGCAGTGAGGATTACGCCGAGGTCAATCCGAAGGGCTATGTCCCCGCGCTCCGGCTCGACGATGGTCAGATCCTGACCGAGGTTGCGGTCCTGCTGCAATACGTGGCCGACCTGAAACCCGCCTCCGGCCTCGCGCCCAAGGCCGGGACGATCGAGCGTTACCGCCTCATGGAATGGCTGAACTTCATCTCTTCTGAGGTGCACAAAACGCTCAGCGCCCTGTTCAACCCCAAGATCACGCCGGAGTGGAAGGACAACCAGATCGCCCTGTTCGGCCGGCGCTGCGATTTTCTGGTGCAGCAGCTCGGCGGCAAGCCGCACCTGATGGGAGATAAATTCACGATTGCCGACGCCTATCTGTTCACGATTCTCGGTTGGGCGAACCTGTTCAAGCTCGACATGGGTAAGTGGCCGGCGCTTCAAAGCTACGCGGCCCGCATCGCCGCCCGCCCGGCGGTCCAGGAAGCAATGAAGGCGGAGGGATTACTCAAGTAGCGGAGCTTGCCTGACCTCCGAAGACGAAATTATCCAGTCGATCCGCGACGATCAAGACATCCGCTGACGGTGAACGCCGTCCGGGTCCTTACCCGCTTGCCGGCCGCACCCCGCTGGGGCAGCATGTCAAAGCGCCTGCCGGTCAATCACAAGGAAGACCCCGATGGGCCTGTCATTGGTGAACGAAGCGGTCGTGTTTTTGATAGCGACAGTCATCGCCGTGCCGCTGTTCAAACGGCTGGGCATGGGCGCGGTGCTGGGCTATCTGACCGCGGGCGTGTTGATCGGTCCGTGGCTGTTCGGTTTTGTCAGCGACGTCGAAAACATCCTGCATTTCTCCGAGTTCGGCGTGGTCCTGCTGCTGTTCGTGATCGGACTGGAACTGCGGCCGTCGCGCTTGTGGGAACTGCGCCGGCCGATATTCGGCCTCGGCGGGGCACAAGTCGCGGCGACCGGGCTCGCTCTGGCCGCCGCCGGCATCGCGTTGGGATTGCCGCCAATCACCGCGCTGGTGGTCGGCCTCGTGCTGGCGCTCTCTTCCACCGCCTTCGCGCTGCAGATGCTGGCGGAGAAAAAACAGCTCACCACCCATTACGGGCGTGCGTCGTTCGCGATCCTGCTGTTCCAGGATCTCGCAGCGATCCCCTTGCTCGCCCTCATTCCGCTGCTGGGGATTAGCGGGGCGGGACAGGCCTGGAGCTGGCTCGCCGCTGTCAAGGCCGTGGCAATCGTGGTGGTCGTGGTCGCCGGCGGACGCTGGCTGTTGCGTCCGTTTCTGCGTCTGGCGGCCTCGGCCGCAATACACGAAGTATTTATCGCCGCGGCATTACTCGTAGTACTGGGCACGGCGTTACTGGTGCAACTGGCCGGCCTGTCGATGGCCCTGGGCGCGTTTCTCGCGGGCGTGTTGCTGGCGGATTCTGAATACCGCCACGAACTCGAGGCCGACATTGAGCCGTTCAAAGGACTGCTGCTGGGTCTGTTTTTCATCGCCGTCGGGATGTCCATGAATCTTGGCCTCGTGGCGCACCGGCCGCTCGCCATCCTGGGTCTGGTCGTCGGACTCATGACGATAAAATCTCTGCTGCTGTACGGGCTCGGGCGCGCGGCGAAACAGAACCACGGCGCCGCCGTTAACTTGGCGCTGTTCATCTCCCAGGGCGGTGAATTCGCGTTCGTCTTGTTCGGCACCGCCGTGGGGGTACAGATTCTGGATAAAGCGCTGGCGGACCTGTTAATCGTCGTCGTCTCCGTCTCGATGGCAGTTACACCCCTGTTAGTGGCCGTTAACGAGAAATTCCTGAAAATCGGGTTTGTCGCCGATAAACCGGAGGAATTCGACAAGATCGAGGCGCGCGAGCATCGCGTGATCATTGCCGGTTTCGGGCGCTTCGGCCAGATGATCGCGCGCACGCTACGCATGAAAAAAATCCCGTTCACCGCGCTCGAGGCCAGCTTCGAGCAGGTGGACTTCGTGCGCAAATTCGGCAACAAGATTTATTTCGGCGATGCCTCGCGCCTTGACCTGCTGCGCGCCGCGCATGCCGATCAAGCGGAAATCTTCGTGCTCGCCATCGACGACGTCGAGGCCTCGATCAAGACGGCGGAAATGGTCAAGAAACATTACCCGCGCCTCAAGATCTTTGCGCGCGCCCGCAACCGGCTTCACGCCTACCGCTTGATGGATATCGGCGTGGACAAGCTTATTCGCGAGACCTTCATGTCGAGCGTTGAGCTCGCGCGTGCAGTGCTGATCGCATTGGGTCACACAAAAAAAGAGGCGGATGAAGCCGTGCGCCGTTTTCGCGAGCACGATGAGGCGTTGCTGGCGCGGCAGCACAAAATCCACCACGACGAAGCAAAACTTATCGCCAGCGCCAAACAGGGCGCGGAAGAACTGGAACGGTTATTCGAACAGGACGCCTCGTTTTCAGATGATCCGGCGCACCCTGAAAGGTCTGGCAATAAATCGGCCGCTTCAATTCCAAGAAATGAAAAATGACGGCTGATGCGAACCGGACACCGGTTGTTTTTTTCGGGCACGGCAATCCGATGAATGCGCTCGGGCGAAACTCCTTTTCCGACGCCTGGCGCCGTCTTGGTGCGGAAATACCGCGACCCAAGGCGATCCTGGCGGTATCGGCGCACTGGTACACGCGTGGCACGTCTGTGACGGCGATGGAAAAGCCGCGCACCATTCATGATTTCGGCGGATTCCCGCGGGCGCTCTTCGAGGTCGAGTACCCGACCCCCGGTGACCCGGCATTGGCCGCGCGCGTGCGCGACCGGCTCGCGCCGGTCGGCGTGTCGCTGGATGAATCGTGGGGGCTGGATCATGGGACCTGGTCGGTGCTGGTGCATGCCTTTCCCGCTGCGGACGTTCCCGTCGTGCAACTGAGCATTGACGGCACCAAGCCGCCGCGATTCCATTACGAACTGGCAAAAAGGCTGGCGCCGCTGCGCGATGAAGGCGTGCTGATCATCGGCAGCGGCAATGTGGTGCACAACCTGGGCCTGATTCAATGGACGGAGGGTTCAAAGCCTTACGATTGGGCGATTCGCTTCAATGACATTGTACGTGGCCATCTCGCTGCGAGCCGCCACGAACCGCTGATCGAGTATGACAGGCTGGGCGAAGATGCCCGCCTGAGCGTGCCCACACCCGATCATTATCTTCCGCTGCTGTATATTATTGCCATGCAACGACCAAACGAAACAATTTCATTCCCCGTCGACGGGATCGAGCACGGTTCCATCGGAATGCTGTCGGCGGCGATAGGTTTGCAATTATCATAAAATTGTCTGTCACGCGCCGGTTTACCCCGCCGGTTGAACCGTCCTTACCGGGACGGTTCAACTGCGGCCATACACCGGCACGGCCGCGCCGGTGACCGAACGCGCCTCGTCCGACAACAGAAACACGACCACGTGCGCGAGATCATCGGGCGCGACCCAGGTGGAGAAATCCGCCTGGGGCATGGCCGCGCGGTTCTGCGGCGTGTCGATGGTGCCCGGCACGATGCAATTGACGTTGACGCCGCGCGTCTTGAGCTCTCCCGCCAGGCTTTCGGTGAGCCGCAACACCGCCGTCTTGGCGGCGCCGTAGGCGGCGTAATGCGGGCTGCCCTGATAGGCATTGCGGCTGGCGACGTTGACGATGCGCCCGCGTTGGGCTTTGAGCATGTACGGAATCACGGCGCGGCAGGCGTTCAGGGCCGTGCGGACGTTGATGTCGTACAGGAAATCCCAGTCCGCGAGATCGGTCTCGTGCACCGGTTTGCCGCCGCGAAACCCGCCCACGGTGTTCACCAGGCCGTCGATCCTTCCGAAGCGCTGGTACGCCTCGGCCACCACGGCGTTCACCGCGCTGGCATCGGTCAGATCGATACCCGGCGCCAGCCAATGCCGTGGGGTTTTCTTCAGGTCGCGATATGTTTCAGCCAATCGATCGCCCGACCGGTCAACCAGCACCATCCTGCCGCCCTGCGCCTGGACGCGCTCCGCGACGGCGCGGCCAAGATTGCCAACCGCCCCGGTGATGATCACGACCCTGTCTTTCAAGCTCGACATGCTCATTCATTCCCGTCAATCAAGGAATTCGCCATATTGAAGCATATACCCCTCCCCCTCAAGCAGAATGACCATTCACTGCGAGCTACCAATTTATTAACTATTGGTAATTCCCTCGTCCGGTGGACAGTGGATACAATCTCGTTTGACATATTACGCCATGCGTAATAGGCTTATCGAAGATGATCCGTTCTTTCCGCGATGCCACGACCAAGGCACTGTTCAACGATGAGGACGTGCCGCGGTTCCGGGCCATCGAACGGGTCGCCCGCCGCAGGCTCTTGTATCTGCATCAGGCAAAACGCCTGGACGATCTCCGGGTCCCGCCCGGCAATCGGCTCGAAGCACTACGGGGCGACCGCAAGGGGGAATACAGCATCCGCATCAACGACCAGTGGCGGATCTGCTTTCGCTGGAAGGACGGGGATGCTCATGACGTTGAGATTGTCGATTACCACTGAGGTGCGCCATGGCCGCGAAACAAAAGCTCCTTAAGCCGATTCATCCGGGCGAGATTCTGCTCGAAGAGTTCATGAGGCCGATGGATATCAGCATCAACCGGCTTGCGCGTGACATCGTCGTGCCTCCGGGCCGTATCAGCGCCATCGTCAATGGCAAACGTGCCATCACTGCCGACACCGCTCTCCGTCTCGGCAAATATTTTGGCGTGTCTCCCGAAGTCTGGATGGGGCTTCAAGCCGACTACGACCTGCGCGTGGCGCAACGCGCCATCGGCGCCGAGGTGGAAAAACGCGTACAGCGGCACGCTGCATGACTTGAGGAATTTTGTCGTGAATAAGAAGTTGTTTGAAAAATCAGTTGAGGGCGCGAGAACAGCTGGCGATATTTTCCGCAGCGAGCGCCGCACCACGGCGCTCGACAAGAAGTACACTAAAGCCCTTGAGGGGACGCTAACCGAGTGGTTGTCGAAGAAAGACGAAAAAGTTTACCGCAAGCTGTGATCATGCGGTAACCAAGAGCAGGTTCGCACGCCTGGCCTGTCGCATACTCTGCCGCCTGCACCAGCGCGCTGCATGGCACGCATACCAATCACTCGACCGGTCAACTAGGATCGTCCTGCCGCCCTGCGCCTGGACGCGCTCCGCGACGGCGCGGCCAAGATTGCCGACCGCCCCGGTGATGATCACGACCCTGTCTTGTAATCGGGACATATTGCTCCGCGCTACCTCAGTCATGGAAATCACTCGTGCCAGCGGCTGCTTGAAGCCGTCGCATACGCTTCAGTACGATGAACTAAACCGATTTCTATCGCGGAAGGGAATCGATGCTTATGCCGCGCTCAGCTCCCAGTCATTCAGGAAAGTTCAGGCTTTGCCGGCCTTCGGGATGAACCGCAGCGCTAACCCGTTATTGCACCAGCGCTGACCCGTGGGTGGCGGTCCGTCATCGAACACATGCCCGTGATGACCGCCACAGCGCACGCAGTGGTACTCGGTCCGCGGAAATACCAGGTAGTAATCCTTCTTCGTGGCGAGGTGGCCGGGGATGAAGGTAAAAAAGCTCGGCCAGCCGGTCCCGCTGTCGTATTTCATCGCCGATGTAAACAGCGGCAGGCTGCAGCCGGCGCACACGTAAACGCCCGGCCGTTTTTCACCGTTCAAGGGGCTGCTGCCAGCGCGCTCGGTATCTTCTTCACGCAGCACGCGGTATTGCGCCGGCGTGAGAATCTTCTTCCACTCATCTTTCGAGCGTTTGAGCGGCTCCGTCGTCAACGCCACGTCGGCGCCCTGCGCGAGAAAATCCTTCCAGCTTTTCTGCAGGGCCTCCACGCCGGCCGAACCGCGCGACGGGGCGCCCGCCCATGCGCGCCATACCGGCGCGACCAACAGGGGCACTGCCGCCAAGCCTTTCAGAAGATTTCGTCGTTTCATTGGACCTCCGATTGCAGGGCCTGCCAATGACCCCGCGGGTTTCTGGTACGCCTTATGACCGGATTACCGAGACGGTGTTCACCCGATTGCTCCTACCGCCTGCGTCAGCCAAGTGGCTGAGTTTTTGAACTACCAATTTGCCACCAATTTTTCATTTTTGGTAATTCCCCTTGCCTCCTCGATAGAGTCTGATAGTATTACGGTATTACTTCATTACCGTAATGAGAGTGTTACCCCATGCAGCAGCTTTCCAAGCTCACCAGCAAGTTCCAAACGACGATTCCGCTCGCGATCCGCCGTAAGCTGGGCCTCAAACCCGGCGATGCAGTGGTGTTCGAGATCGAGAACGACGTAGTCATAGTGCGGCGCGCCACAGCGATCGACAAAGACTACGTCAAATCCCTCGAGGGCACGCTGACCGAGTGGCTCTCCAAGGAAGACGAAGAGGCCTACCGTGGACTATGACCGCTTCGAAGTGGTCACTGTCCCGTTTCCCTTTACGGACAAAGCACAGGTAAAACGCCGGCCGGCCCTGGTGCTGTCGAGTCATGCCGCCTTCGGCCGCAAGGCCGGGCACAGCGTCATGGCCATGATCACGAGTGCACAAAATCCACCGTGGCCACACGACGTGCCCATTTCCGACCTCAATACCGCCGGTCTGCCGGCACCTTCGGTCGTGCGCATGAAGCTCTTCACTCTCGATCATCGTTTCATCATCGCCAAACGCGGCAAACTTTCGGAAAAAGACCGGAAGGCAGCAGGCCGGGCGCTGAAGTCGGCGCTCGATCTCTGAGGGCGCAGACCTCGCCTACCGAGCGTCGTGCGCAGCCAACCTTACGGCAGTAACTCGACCGGTCAACCAGAACTGTTCTGCCGCCCTGCGCCTGGACACGCCCGGCCACGGCGCGGCCGCCAAGCCTTTAAGCAGATGATGTCGTTTCATTGGGTCTCCGAGCTGCGGCGGCTGCTCGGGCAATCGCCGGTGAGCGGCGGCGAGATCCGCGTTTTCGGGTTTCGATTGCGCTAGGGAGGCGCGCGGGGTGCTATCTGTAAAAAACGTGTTTTCCGATCCGCGCGACGGGCTTGCGGCCACGGGCCCAGCTAGGCTTGATGTACACGGAATGGTAATGCAGCGCGCCCGCAACCGTTGGCGCATGTCGCCCGTGGTAAACCGCTTCCGCGACTTTCCAGGCATTTAGGTAGGTCTCGTCTTCGAGCGACGGTCGTTCGTCCAGCTCGTTCCAGGAAAAGGCGCTGACGTAGCGTCGGCGCAGTGAGTCCCAGTTCTTCTGATGCACCACCCCGCAGACCGTGTCGGGGTAGCGGCCCGAAGCCACACGGTTCATGGTGACCTCGGCCACCGCGAATTGACCGGCTGGCGGTTCGCCGCGCGCCTCGAAGTACACGTTGAGCGCAAGACAGGTCAGGTTCCGCATGTCGGCTTGCGTGGTGAAAACCGAGTACATGAGAAAACCGAACGTGGCCATGACCAGGCCAATCACGATGACGAAGATTAGTGGGGCCTTGCGAGTCGCGTACCAGTGAAAACGCAGGTTTCGCCACTTGCGTGACAGCATCGAGGTGCGGCGATGGGAGCGGATCTTGGAAATTCGTTTCTTAGACATGTCTCCGGCGTCTCTGCCCGCGGGGCCGGATGGCGTCCACCCCCAGTCTCATCATCCAAGGCTAGGATCCAGGGGTCGGCTTGCCAAGGCGGCACGGACCAGTGGAACGGACGCCCGGATCCAGTGGCGCGGCCTTCCCGGGAGTGACTAACGCAGCTGCAGCGCACAAGGCGTGCTAGCCGCGCCACCGGGTGAGCCGGTAAAGTACGCCCCATGTCTTCCGTCGTGCAAATCACTGGTCTGCGCAAACAATACAATGGCCGGGAGGTCGTGCGCGGGATCGATCTGAACGTGTCGGCCGGGCGCTGCTTCGGCCTGCTCGGTCCGAACGGCGCGGGCAAGACCACGACACTGCGGCTGCTGCTCGGCCAGTCGCCGGTGAGCGGCGGCGAGATCCGCGTCTTCGGATTGCCGATCCCGCAGGCGGGGCGCGCGGTGCGCGCGCGCACCGGGGTGGTGCCGCAGGCCGACAACCTCGACCCCGATTTCACCGTCGCGGAAAACCTGCGCGTCTACGGCCGTTATTTCGGCATCCGGTTGGCCACGCTCGCAACCCGCATCGCCGAGCTGCTCGCATTCGTCGGCCTCACGGAACGGGCGGATGCGCGCATTGCGACGCTTTCGGGCGGCATGAAACGGCGGCTGACGATCGCGCGGGCGCTCATCAACGATCCCGAGCTGGTGGTGCTGGACGAGCCGACCACCGGGCTCGATCCGCAGGTGCGCCACATGATCTGGGGGCGGCTGCGTGACCTGCGCCAGGCCGGCAAAACGCTGTTGCTCACCACGCACTATATGGAAGAGGCCGAGCGGCTGTGCGATGAGCTCGTGATCATGGACCAGGGACGGATACTGGAACAGGGCACGCCGGCGGCGCTGATTAAAAAACACGCGGAACCCGAGGTGATCGAGGTGCGCGGTGAGGAGCAGCTCGCGCGCCAGGTGCTCGCCTCCTCCGGCGAAGGGCGCTTCGAGGTTGTAGGGGATACTTATTATTACTACACGCGCGACGCCCGCGCGGTGGTCAAGCGTCTCGAAGACATGGTGGGGCTCACTTTTTTACACCGGCCGTCGAATCTGGAAGACGTATTCCTGAAACTCACCGGGCGGGAATTGCGGGACTGATCATGGGGAATCTTTTTCTTCCACGCTTTCAGGGCGCCGCGCTGGCCGTGTGGCGGCGCAACACGCTGGTGTGGCGCAAGCTCATGCTGCCCAGTATCTTCATCAATTTCGGCGAGCCGTTCCTGTACCTGCTCGGGCTCGGCTACGGTCTCGGATTGTTCATCGGCGAGATGATGCACATGCCCTATCTCACGTTCCTCGCCTCGGGCATCCTGGCCTCGTCGGCGATGAACACGGCGAGCTTCGAGGCGATGTTCTCGGTGTACACGCGCATGATCCCGCAAAAGACCTATGAGGCGATCCTCACCACGCCGCTCGAGGTGCAGGACATCCTCGCGGGCGAGATGCTGTGGTGCGCGACCAAGTGCGTCGTCAGCGGCACGGCGATCCTGATTGTCGCCGCGCTGCTGGGCGCGGTGCACACCTGGCACGCGCTGTGGGTGCCGCTAGTGCTGTTCCTGGTCGGACTGTGTTTCTCGGGGATGGGGCTCATCATGACCTCGCTCGCGCCGGGATATGATTTCTTCAACTATTACGTCACGCTGGTGCTGACGCCGATGTTCATCCTCTCCGGGGTTTTTTATCCGGTCACCTCCCTGCCCGAAGCGCTGCAAATCATCGTGCAGATCCTCCCCCTGGCGCACGCCGTGGAGCTGATCCGGCCGCTGGTGGCGGGATTGCCGCTGGGCAACGTTCCGCTGCATTTGGCGGTGCTCGTGGGTTATGGCGCCGCGGGTTATTTCATTGCCGTGCGCCTGACGCGCCGGCGATTGCTGGTCTAAGCCTCGAGTGTGCAGCACAGCTCCGGGTTCGAACTGGACCATCGGCGTTCCTACGGCGACAATGAATCCTCGACCCAGAGAAACCCGGGGAAGTTTGCATGCCCTATGCGGCCACAGCCGATCTGCCGGACCCGGTGCGTAGTCACCTGCCGGCCCACGCCCAGGAAATTTATCTGGCGGCGTTCAATAACGCCTGGGAAGAATACGCCCGGCGCGAGGATCGGGAAGCCCTCGCGCACAGGGTTGCGTGGGCGGCGGTGAAGCAACAATACCGGAAAGCCGGAAAAGACTGGGTGAAGAAATAACCCCGTGGACATCCGCAACAAAATCCGCGCGCAGGACATCGAGCAGTTTTATTCCCGGGCGCTGGAATGCACATCGGCGTCGCGCGCCGCCATTCAGGTGGCGCTGGTTTCCGGATTCGAAGTCAGGCGCAAACCGGACAAGAGTTTCGTCACCAGCGTGGACCTGCGGGTGGAGGAACAATTGCGCGCCCTGATACAGCAACATTTCCCGGATCACGGAATCATCGGCGAGGAATACCCGCCGACGAAACCGCAGGCGCCGTTTCAATGGATTATGGATCCGATCGATGGCACGGAGGATTTCGTGCACCGCCTGCCCACCTTCGGCACCATGCTCGGTCTGTACTACCGCGGCGCGCCGGTCGTGGGCGTCATCGATCATCCGGTGCTCGATCTGCGCGTGAGCGCTGCGTTCGGTTTGGGTACTTACAAGAACAACGAGCGCATTCGTCTTGTTGACATCGAGCCTGCCGCCATGGATGGAAGCGAGCGCGTGATGATTCCGGCGCGCGCGAATTTCATCAAGCACGCCGACGAGGGGCGCCTGTTCGACGCCGTAACCCGGGCGCACCCCAACCACCGGATTTACCGTACCTGCTTTACTCACGCCTGCGCGGCGATCGGTGCCGCGGACGCCACCATCGACTACGGTAATCCGGTGTGGGATTTTGCCGCCACCCGAATTCTGATCGAGGAAGCCGGGGGAAAGTTTGTAACCGTGCGGGAAATGGATGTCCCCAAACTCGGTAAGGTTTATGGCTCGGTTTTCGGAAAACCGCGGCTGGTTGAGAAACTGGTTGCGCTCTTCAATGCTCCCGCGTGAACATTACCGGGTTTAGTCGGTCAGTAGGATACATCACGGCAGACAGAGGTGACCCATATGGATACAGCCACATTCGGCGCCGGTTGTTTCTGGGGGGTGGAAGCGGCGTTCCGTAACATTCCCGGCGTTATCTCCACGACGGTCGGTTACGGCGGCGGCAAAAAAGAAAATCCGACGTATCAAGAAGTGTGCACCGACACCACCGGCCATGCGGAACTGGTAGAGGTAACCTTCGACCCCGCCAAGGTGTCCTATGAGCAGCTGCTGGAAGTATTTTGGCAGAATCACGATCCCACCACGCGCAACCGGCAGGGTCCGGATGTCGGGTCGCAATACCGCTCGGTGATTTTCTATCACTCACCGGCGCAGGAAGCGGCCGCGCGCGCCGCGAAAGAAAAACTGGATAAATCCGGCAAGTTCCGCCGCCCAATCGTGACCGAAATTGCGCCGGCTCCGCCGTTTTACAAGGCCGAGGAATATCACCAGCGCTACCTGGAGAAACGCGGCCTCGCGACCTGCCATATCTAAGACCGTCCGCTTCCCTGGCGTGAACCGCTTTCTGGTTTCCGGTCCTTCAGTTCCGTGCCGGTTCCATCAGCGCATCGAGATTGCGGTTATCGCAAAAACCGGTGAATTCGTCGCGCAACCGCCCGATGTGAACCGCGGACGGTATGCTCACAATCAAGTTAAGTGAAAACATCGGTGTCCCGGTATGCGCCGCGGGATATGTCCAGGTGCTCATCTCCTCGATGTTGATTCCACGGCTGGCGAAAAATTCAGCGACGTCGTGAACAATGCCCGGATGGTCCATGGCCACGACATCGACCGTATACGGCATCATGTCCTGCGTGCCGGCCCGTGGTTCCGTGTGCCGGGCATGAACGGTCAATTCCAGATTTTTTTCCACCACCGGGAGTTGGCGCTCGAGCCGCGTAATCGCGCCCCAGTGTCCTGAAACCATCAGAATCAGGGAAAACTCGCCGCCTAATACCATCATCCGGCTGTTTTCGATGTTGCAACCGCAGTCGAGAATCGACTTGGACAGCTCGTTGACGATACCGGGGCGATCTTTTCCCAAAGCGGAAATGACAAAATATTTCTTCATGAAGGAATTATCGGATTTCGGATCGGCGCGCAGGAAGCGGAAAGTTTATCGCCTTATATTGCCGTCGACCAGCGAAGATCGGCGATTCTATTCCGGTCAGCGGGAAAGTTTAAGTTCCTTGACCACGAGATTACGCTTGTCGCCATTCCAGGACGAGACGCCTAACAGTTTTCCGGAATTATTAGCGTCGAGATCGTAAAACGGGACAATGTCCCAGACCTTCTTCAGCCCCTTCCGGTCGTAAACAAAAAAATAATTCTCCCGTCTTTCATAACTTGGGCCGGTGCTGATCTGGAAGGCCACCTGATTGCCAGTCGCGTACTCCACCCGCATCGCCGTCTGCTGATAATATTTCACGGGGAAACGGTAAAGCAGGTCGAGACGACCGTCACGGTAGCGCACAAGATAGGCTTCACGCTGGTAGGCCATGAACAGGACAAAGTCCTTGTCCAGGGCAAATGCCCCGCGCAGGCTGTAAATCCACGTGTCCGGGATTTCAACCAGTTTGACCGTTGCCTTACGCCCGGCATCGAGATACCAGACATGGTTGTCCTGTTGCCAGTAATTTTTCTGCACGATGAATTTCATCTCGCCGATTTTGTATCCGTTAAATAGCGCGTTTTCCAACACGAGAGGCGGGATAGCGGGAAATGCCGCCGCCAAGTCGGGAGCGGATGCCGCTTTTTTTCGAGCGGTCTCGTCGTCGAAGGAAATGGGTTTTTTCTCGATCAGGCTTCCGGCCACCGCGTCAAACACCAGATCAACGCCGTTGACATCACCGTCTGAAATGCTCGCCTTCAACGTCGTGGCGCTTGTCCAGACAAAGCCGGATACAAAACTTTTGTACACGGCAAATTCGCGTGATGACCGCGAATCGAGCAGTGTCTTGACCTTGAGGGTTTTCAGGTCGAGCACCAGAATTTCGTTCAGCTCGACCGTGCCTTCGTGAATAACACGGGAAAAAGCCAGATGGCGCGAATCCGGGGAGAAAAGCGGCAGCACATAATCGCCGTCATCCAGAACGATAATGGATTTCCCGGCGACGGACACTTCACCCGACGGCATTACCGGCAAGGATACAAACGGATTGGCCCACACGGGCACCGGTAACAACGCCGCGATCACCACCCACACCCAATGCCGCATGTACGTTTTTGGCAGGTTAACGAGCCGCCTGAGTATACCCTGCTTTTAAAAAGTGGGCATAACCTTGGTGACGTTACGGCGCCGCACCCGCGGCCGTACCGGTCTGAAACTTGGTGAGGCCGGTTTCGCGCACCGATAATTCAAGGCGATAAAGCAGGGTTGAGACCGCCATGTTATCCGATTCCATAGCGAAGCAGATCCGGATCAATGGCTGGTACCCGCTGAGCGGGTGATCTTGTTGTAGACGTTGTACTTGCCAGAGGGTTTTTTCATCGGCAGGCGTTTCACTTCCTTGAAGGTCGCGGCGTCATAGACCACCAGCGCGCCGTCCATTTCCCAGATACTTACCAGCGCGTATTTGCCGTCGCGCGTGAACTCGGTGTGCGCCGCGGTCTTGCCGGGTGCAGGCCTGAGCGTCTTGACGACTTCGAGTTTGTTTTTGTCGATGATCTCGAGCGCCTCCTTGTTCGGGCTGAACATGGAATCGGTCCAGGCATAGGGCGTGTTTTCGTGGGAGCGCATGAAAAATCCCGGACCGAGGGTCTTGATGTTCCTGATGGTCTTCCAGGTCTTTATGTCGATGACGGTGATGGTGCCTTCCTTGAGGTTGGGCGTGGCCAGCACCGGCGTGCCGCGCCAGTCCCAGGTAATGCCCGATCCCAGGTGCGGCAGGCCGGGCAAATCCACGTCGGCGATCTTGCGGCCCACGATCAGGCTCACCACCTGGCCATTCTTGCCGTTGCGCGCGGCGCCGATCAGATGCTCATACGGCTGGTCGAAGAAAAAGTCATCGAGATAATCATCAAGGCGGATGCGGCGCACCGGACAATCTTGTAGGGAACAAGATTGGACGCGCTTTAGCGCGCCCGTAGGGCGAGGGCCAGGATGGCCCGAGTCAAACGGCTCATCCGCAATGAGCGCCTCGCCCATGCGGTAGTCGTGCACCAACCCCGGATAAACCGGCTCGGCCTTGTCGTCGTAGGGAATTTCCCACACCTCGGGGATGTCCTTGAGCGCAGCAATGAAACTCTTGCGCGGCGCGGCATCGTAAACCGCACTCACGCGCGAGCTTTTGCCGGCGTCGTCCCGCACCGGAATGATCTTGAGCGGCGTCAGGTCCACGGCATCCAGCAGCACCAGGGTATGCGGCAGGTAATTACCCGCGATCACAAAACGCCCGTCACTTGAGACCGCGATGTTGCGCATGTTGATGCCGGCGCGGATCTCGGCAACATATTTCAAATTATAAATATCGAACTTGCTCACCCAGCCGTCGCGCGAGCCGAAATAGACGAAGCGCCCGTCGGGCGAGAACTTCGGCCCGCCGTGCAGGGCGAAACGTGTCGGGAAACGCAGGATCGGCTCGAAGCGGTCGCCGTCGAGCAGGGTTGCGTGATGGTCACCTAGCTCGACCACGATGAAAAGATTGAGCAGATCGGCCTTGAAAACCGGCTTGTCCGGCAGGCTCCCGGGTTTGTTATGGATGACCTGCGAGGCGCGCATGTCCGCCAGTTCCCAGCGCGGCGCCTGCGCCGGTGGCGTGTAGATGAAATCCGCCAGTGCCTTGATCTGCGCATCCGAAAGTTTTTCGCGGAATGGCGGCATTTGCGTCAGCGCGCGCCCATCCCGGATGACGGATAGCGCCTCCTCGCGCTTCAGCCTTCCCAGGTTCTCCGGCAGCAGCGCCGGACCCATCTTGCCGAAACGGTCGGCACCGTGGCAGGAAACACAGTGCTCCGCGTAAAGTTTTTCCACGGAGGGCGATTCAGCGGCCAGGACATCAGCCGCGGAAAATGCAAAAGCCAAGCAGAGAAAAAAAGCGGAACGCCGGCAAGCATGCATCATGTGGCAAGTCTATTTGCTGGCGCTGACGATGGGAATACGCGTGTAGGGCCGGTTCTGCAGACGCTCTCCAAGGCCTTGCACGCCGATTTCTTCATCGGTGAGATAGCACGCCGGGTCCTCGGCCCAGGGATCGTTGGTGAGCTGGTGCGCGCGTACGCGCGTGTTGCCGCCGCAGATATCGAAATACCTGCAGGCGCCGCAGCGGCCTTTGATGCTGCGCGGACTGGCCTTGAGCCCGGCCATGAGCGGATCGGAGGTATCCTGCCAGATTTGCGAGAACGGTCGTTCCTTTACATTGCCCAGGCTGTAATGCCACCAGAAGGTGTCGGGATGGACGTTGCCGAGATTATCGATATTCGCGATGTTCACGCCCGAGGAGTTGCCGCCCCACTGTGCGAGCTTGGCGCGCAGGTGATCCTCGAGTTGCGGGAAATGCCGGCGCACCCAGAACAGCAGGTATACCCCGTCGGCGTCATTATTGCCGGTGACGAATTCCTTGTGCAGGCCGCGCTGGGTGTAATCCCAGCAGCGGTCGAACAGCAGGTCCATGGCCCAGCGCGTGGTTTTCAAAATCACGTCGTCCTTGCGGTTGATGTTGCCGCGACCGGCATAGTTGAGATGCGACAAATAAAACTTGTCGACGCGTTCTTGCTCCATGAGATCGAGCAATTCGGGAAGCTCGCGGGCGTTGTCCTGGGTCATGGTAAAACGCATGCCGACCTTTATTCTCCGATCACGACACAGGCGGATGGCGTTCATCGAGGCGTCGTAGGCTCCTTCGCGGCGGCGGAAACGGTCGTGGGTTTGTTTGATCCCGTCAATGCTGATGCCGACGTAGTCGTAACCGACTTCGGCGATGCGCCCGATGCTGGATTCGTCGATCAGCGTGCCGTTGGTGGACAGTCCAACATAGAAACCCATTTCCTTGGCGCGGCGCGATACGTCGAAGATGTCGCGCCGCATGAGCGGCTCGCCGCCCGACAGGATCAGCACCGGTACATGGAAACGCTTGAGGTCGTCCATGACCCGGTAAACCTCCGCGGTCGAAAGCTCGCCCGGGAAATCGGTGTCGGCCGAGATCGAGTAGCAGTGCTTGCAGGTCAGGTTGCAGCGGCGGATCAGATTCCAGATCACCACCGGGCCGGGCGGCTGGCGTCTAGGCCCGAGCGGCGTCGGGTGGTGGATTTCCTGCATGTATTGCGATATCCGGAACATTTCACCTTACCATCAAAAAAATCAATTCACAGGATTAACAGGATTTTTCAGGATTTACAGGATTAATTCAAAAATATTTTGGGTTTAATCTTGTTAATCCTGTTTTAATCCTGTGAATCCTGTTAATTAAAAATTTTAACTAATCCTCAAGCCGGTTTTTTTGAGTATACGGGTGCTGTACAGCAGCGCATGGCCGCGGTCGGCGGTACCCAGCAACGCGGCGATCTGCGCCACTTTGGCTTCCACTTCCGGGCGATCGCGCCCGTGTACCATGGCGAACAGGTTATACGGCCATTCCGGCAAGTGCCGCGGACGATGATAGCAGTGACTGACGAAATCAAGTTCACCGATCCTATTTCCCAGCTCGCGCACGCGCCCGTCCGGCACGTCCCACACCGACATGCCGTTGGCCCGGTAACCCAGCGCGTAATGATTCGGGACCGCGCCGATACGGCGGATGATTCCGGCATCGAGCATGCGTTGCAGGCGCGCCATCACCTCCTCGGCGCCGATCTGCAGTTGCCCGGCGATGACATGATACGGACGGCTCACGCGCGGCAGGCCTTCCTGGGTCGCCACAATGATACGGCGGTCAAGCGCATCGAGTACGGGCGCGGCCCCGGTCCGTTGTTCGCGCAAGGCGGGCGCCGTGCTCATGCCTCGAACCTCAGCCCGACGAAGTATTCCTCCAGCTTGGGCATGTTGTAGACGGGATAACCAGTAACCGTTCCGATTTGAGCCAGCACCTCGGCGATACGCTCCGGTGTTTCGGTCGCGAGCACGAACCACAGGTTGAATGCGTGCTCGCGCGCATAGTTGTGCGCCACTTCGGGAAAACCGTTCACGATCTCCGCCACGCGCTCGAAATCGCCGGCGGGAATTTTCATGGCCGCGAGCGTCAGCGCCCCGCCCAGGCGCTCGGCGTGATACATCGGTCCAAACCGGGTCAGCGTGCCCCGATCCAGCAGCGCATCCAGGCGCCGGATAAGGTCAACCTCGCTCAGGCCCAGCCGCGCCGATATTTCGGCATAAGGACGCTCGCAGATCGGGAATCCCCCCTGCAGATCATTGACGATGTCGCGATCGATCGCATCCATCAACGTTCCCCTGCGGCGTATGAGTATACCGCCCCGCGCTGTTTGAATCGGCGGCGGCTGAAGAGAACCTCATGCGGCAGACTTTGCAGACCGCAATGATTGACCATCCACTCGAGTTGCGACAGCACTTCCTCCCGGCTTTTCCCGTGAATCATGCAATAAAGATTGTAACGCCACCGCGGCAGGCGCCGCGGGCGCCGATAACATAACGTGATGAATTCGAATTCGGCCAGGCAGCGTCCAAGTTCCATCACCCGGTCATCCGGCACGTCCCACACCACCATGGCATTGGCCGAATAACCCAACTCACGATGGCGCACCACCACGCCGAAACGGCTGATGACGCCGGCTTCCTTGAGCCGGGTCAGGCATGCCATCACTTCCGCTTCTTCCAGCCCGAGGCGCGCGGCGATTTCGGCATAAGGACGCGGTACCAGCGGCAAACCCGGTTGTAGCGCGGCGAGAACACGCCGTTCCGTTTCACCCACACGCTGATGGCGCGTTTTCGCTTCGGGATGCCGGACCAGCGTCAGTTCCATTGGAGCTCAAATCCCAGGTCGATGTGATAGTCCTGTTCGAGCGGTAACGACAACACCTCATAGCCGGTGCGCACGACAATCTCATCGAGCACATCCTGAAGCCGCGCGACATCCGTGGAAGTAGCCACGAACCACAGATTCAAGTGATTCTCACGCTCGTAATTGTGGTTGACCTCCGGGTATCCGTTTACGAGCGCGGCCACGGATTCAAGCGTTTCCGCCGGCACCGCCATGGCGGCGAGCGTGCTCACGCCCACGGTGTTGGGGCGCACCACGGCGCCGACGCGGCTGACGGCGCCGGCGCGCGTGAGCGCTTCCAGTCGTGCCAGCACGTCATTTTCCGTCACACCGAGACGACGGGCGATCTCGGCATAGGGCGCGGGCGACAACGGGAAATCCCGCTGGAAATCGTTCAGCAGGCGTTGATCCAAATCGGTCAGTTCCGGTTTCATTGGCCGATCCGATGGGCGCGCGCCGTGAAGAAAATTCCGCTTGGTTTGTCCGCCGGCAGCGACGCCAACCGTTCAAACGTAGCGGTGTCGTATACGTCCACGCGATTTTCATCGCGCACGGAAATCCATACCTGCTCCCCGCGCGGCGTGAACTCCATGTGCAGTACCGCCTTGCCGGGCTTCAGCGTCTGAATCACCTTGTGTGACAGGGTATCGATCACCTGGACCTTGTCGTTCTCGGGCGGAGCGAAGTTTACCCATACCTGACGTCCATCCGGCCGCGCGATCACGAATACCGCCTGTCCCACGACGTCGATACGCCCCGCTTCTTTCCAGTTTTTTTGATCAATCATTAATACTTCGTGGCGCCCCACCGCAGGCACAAAGGCGGTATCGTTCGATAGCGCCCAGTAGTCCATGTGCGGCATCTTGAAAACCGGAAGCGGTTGCCGGCCGCGCCCGTAACCGTCCAGGACACGGCGCACGCCCAGCGAAGGCTGCCACAAATCGAGCAACGCCAGCCCGTCTTCGCCGAACAGTCCGGCAATGTAGTAGTGGCCGTCGGGAGTGACGGTGCCGTCGTACGGCTGCCTGCCGACATCGGCAAATTTCTGCACCCGTGGCGCGCGCGGATTGCGCATGTCCACGATCCAGATCTCGCCGGCATCGTAGAGCGAATACACAAAACGATTGCCCGGCGCGTCCACCAACCCCACCACCTTGGAGCGGCGCTGATCATCGCCCGAACCCGCCGGGATGTCGGCAAGCAGCGCAAGCGTGTCGGCGGCGAACACCTTCACGCCGCCCGGTTCGTAATTGGAGACGGCGATCAACCGGCCATCCTGAGAAATGGCGCCGCCGATGCTGTTCCCCGCCTGCACGATGCGTTTCGCCACGCGCCCGCGCAGCAGGTCGATCTTGGTCAGTCCACCGTCGCGGCCGAAGACATAGGCGAATCGTGCATCGCGCGAATAGACCGCCGAGGCATGCGAGAGATCACCGAGGCCGGATATTCGGGCGAGACGCGTGCGCTGGCTGGTTTCAATCACCTGCACGCTGCCGCTGGCGCGCTCGATGATGATGCCCAGATCGCCCGTGCCACGCGGGGTGGCGCAGGCAGACAGCAGCAGCATGCCGGCAAGGCAGGGATAAACCCGACAGTAATTTAATAAATGCTCAACGCGCATGAGTTTTGCCGGTGATCAACACGTGTATCAGCCAATCAACTTCCTGCTCGTTCAGAAATCCTTTCCAGGGAGGCATCGGTGTACCCGGCCGGCCGTTCAATATTATTTCTCGCAGCATTGCCGCCGGTTTGCCGGTCAGTGCTTGCGCGGTAAGCGGTGGACCGAGCCCACCCCGGCGCGTGAGACCGTGACAGGATCCGCAATCCTGCTCAAGGAGATACAAAAGTTCCGACTGTCTGGCCAGGGGAATGCCGGCAAAAACCGGAATCATCCACAGGACACCGAGCGTGGCGAGGATGACACCAGCCTGATGCTTGACGCAGCGCATAGGAAACTATTCTCCCGTCATCGCCGGGGCAGTGTCATTCCTGCCCCAAAAAATTACAGTGTGCTAACCGTCAGTAAACGTCTTTTTGGGTGTTATAGACATTGAACTTGCCCGTCGGCGTGATCAGGCGTTTGTCCTTAATCACGTGCTTCAGTTTGCGGGTCTTGTCGTCGAGTATGACAATCGCCGATTCCTGTTCCTTTCCGTTCCACACGGAGAACCAGACTTCATCGCCTTTTTGGTTGTACTCCGGCTGGACCACGCGCTTCGGGCCCTCACCCAGGCCAGCCAGCTCGGCGATCTTCACCACCTGATATGGCTTGTCGAGATCCCCGATATCGAACACGGCGACTGACTGGCTTATCTCCGCGCTCGGATTCAGCACCGTATCCACCCACAGGTTACGAGACTTCGGATGGGTCTTGATGAACAGCGACCCGCCGCCCTGGCCTTTGAGGTTACGTACGACTTTCCAGGCGTTGCCTTTATGCTTCACCGGATCGGTGCCGATCAGGGAGATGGTGTCATCGCCCAGATGGCCGGTGGCCCATACCGGGCCGTACTTCGGATCGTTGAAGTTCGCGCCACGGCCCGGATGCGGGATCTTGCCAACATCGATTAGTTTCACGAGCTTGTCGTCCTTGGTGTCGACCACGGCGATCTTGTTTGACTGGTTGGCTGCGACCAGAAAATAACGCTTGGTGGAATCGAACCCGCCGTCGTGCAAGAAGCGCGCGGCACCGATTTCCGTGGTCGTGAGATTGTTAATGTCTTTGTAGTTGACCATCAGAATCTTGCCGGTTTCCTTGACGTTCACCACGAATTCCGGGTGGTAGTGCGACGCCACGATCGCGGCCACGCGCGGCTCGGGATGATAATCCTGCGTGTCCACGGTCATGCCGCGCGTTGCGACGATCTTGAGCGGCTCGAGCGTGTCGCCCTTCATGATGGTGTACTGCGGCGGCCAGTAAGCCCCGGCGATCGCATACTTGTCCTCATAGCCCTGGTACTTGGAGGTTTCGACCGACCGCGCCTCGAGACCGATCTTGATTTCGGCCACGTTGTCCGGTTGCTCCAACCAGAGGTCGATGAGATTTACCTTGGCGTCGCGGCCAATCACGTAGAGATAGCGCCCGGAAGCCGAGAGTCGCGAGATATGCACGGCGTAACCGGTCTTGACGATGTTGATGATCTTTTTGGAATCGCCATCGATCAGCGCCACTTCACCCGAATCGCGCAATGTGACCGAAAACAGATTGTCGAGATTCAGGTTGTTCATCTTCTTCTTCGGGCGATCCTGCGGCTTGACCAATACCTTCCATGACGCCTTCATTTGCTCCATGCCGAATTCGGGCGGCATGGGCGGCTCGTGTTGCAGGAACCGCGCCATGATATCGACATCTTCGTGGGTCAACTCTCCCGAGGTGCCCCAGTTCGGCATGCCCGCGGGGGATCCGTAGATAATGAACGTTTCAAGGTAGACGCTTCCCTTCTTCAGGGTGATGTCCGGTGTCAGGGGTTTCCCGGTTGCGCCCTTGCGCAGCACGCCGTGACAACCGGCGCAGCGCTCGAAATAAATCTGCTTGGCGCGCGTGAATTCCGCTTTGCTGAGTCCCGGTGCTTCCGGGGCGACCGCTTCTTTCGCCTCCTCCGGTTTGATCGTCACCGGAGCGCCCTGGTAGCGCATCTCGGTTTCCGGCGTGCCGGGATGACCGGAGGGTTTATCGGCGGCCCCGACCGCCCCGGTCAGTGCCACCATGCAAGCCGCGACCAGGCCGACAGTGATTGTTGAATTATTTGAATTCATCTCGGTATCCTCACATGTGAGAGTTGACAATCCTTCGAAACAGGAATCTACGGATCTATTGGTTTTGCAGCCTTGACGTGGGTCAAGGGCGTGACACACCGCCCTGTGTCATGATTGGGCCGCAAATCATGTTTAACCGTCTAATTCGTTAGCATTTTCGCTTCCCCGGCGCATGCGACCCGGCCCGATGGCAAGGTTTAAGGCGATATATGCCGGCATAAAATTGATTAAATGGAAACACATCACATTCAGGGCGTCAATTGACCATGTCAGTCACAAACATCCGATCAGCAGGCGGGAACGAATGGAACTGATCTATTTTACCGTCGCGGGGATTGCGCTTTACTTCGCCGCCGACTGGATTCTCGAGCGCATCGAAACCGCGCGCGGCGTTCGGTTCGAATACCGCTCGGTGATCTTTTTTTGCATCATCCTGGCATTGGCATTGATCACTTTCCAGATTATCTCCCAACTGAAACCTTCCTGAACCGCGCGTGAAACTTACTAAAGATCACTGCCAAGCGGGGCAACCCCGGATATCACGGCACGCCATTTTTTTCCGCCGGTGAAAATTATCATCGGATCACTCGCTGTTTCAGCGGACGCATGGAACCGTAGCAGATATACAGAAACAAAAAACCGCCGACAATGGCAACCAGTCCACCCAGCCCCGTCAGGCCCATGCCAAAGACACGGCCCATGGTATCGAGCGCCTGGGCAGTACCGGCGACCTTGCGCTGGACGCCGTAACCGCCCGATATCACGAGACCCATCACGTGCAGAAATTGGCCGGCGCCGTAAAGATAAGGTTGCCACTTTGACAACCTCAAATCCGGGGCTCGAAAACCCAGTCGCGGCAGCAGATGATAGGTCAGGCCCATGAAGGCCAGCGTCACACCGACGATACAGCCGTGATAATGCGCGGGAATGGTGACGTCGGTTCCGCTGATCAGAAAACCGATTACACCGCCAGCACCGAATAAAACCATTGATGTTATTAGCGCTGCCCGCAAGGGCTGAGCGTGACCGGTGGCTTTATTCGCTCGGAACAGGCCATGGAGCAGCGCCAGGCTTAATGGCATGGCGGCAAGGCTCCCCCCGTACTGCATCAACCAGGTGAACAATCGGATGTGCTCAACCGAGGTGACGGGATAGGCGTAATAAATAATCGGAACACAAAAAATGACGACAAGTCCGAAGGCGAAGAATATCAACGTCACGCGCGGACTGATCGACAGGCGGATGCCGGAGGTCGATGCGAGCCATAACCACGCCACCAGCATGAGCAAGGTATACGTAAATTGCAGTACATGTCCACCGCCCCAGAACAGCAATTCGAAATAGGGCCGGCCGGGAAGCGACCCGGGGACGGTGAAGTATGACCAGGCAAACGCGATCAGCGCCAACATGGATGAGACCGCGGACGTATTCAAGCCGAAGCGCAACGCGGCCGGACCTTCCATCCACGGACCCACCGGCGGGATTGAACTCATGGCGCGCAGCGTCAGCAATCCGAAGCCGGCGGCGAACAGCAACAGACCGGCATAAAAGAGCGGGTGCTGCAACACCGGGATGTAATTGCTCATAAGCGCCGAGCCGGCGCCGAAAAAGGGAGATGCCGCCATCACCAGCGCACCCGAGCTAGCCAGCAGCAAGGCAAGACGCCCGATCAAGAGATATTGCGTCGTCGAATTAAGACTCCACAGCGCGCCGCCGAAGGCAAGAAACCACACCAGCACCGACAGGTCGACGTGCGCCACCAGCGCGGTGTGAAAAAAATCCTCCCACGGGAGCAGCTCTTGTACATAGGGACTGCGCGCCGACACCAGCATTACCGAGAAGATTCCGGATCCCAGCAACGAAATGAGCCCCAACACCAGCCATCCCGTGGCCAGCACACGGCGGCCGTTTTCCGTGACAGGGAGGGTGTATTCGGCGGAATTCATGGATTATTTGATTACAAAACCTCCGTTCCTGGCATTGAACTCCACGACCCGTATCTGCCCCGGCTGAAGGTCGATATACGTTTCCCGGGTGAAATTGAAATCCGGCGCGCGCGCACTGTCTTTCAAGCGCACGCGCAGATGATGTCGTCCGGCGGTTACGGGAAATTTCTGATAAACCGTGGAAACGCCGTCGCGCGACAATCCGGACGGTGGCAGGTCGGCGCGGTACATTATTTTCCCGTCCAGTTCGAGTTCGAATTTAACGGATGATCGCTCCCGCCCGCAATGGATCGCGACACGCATATTGGGTGGCAGGCTCGCCAATTCTTCCGCGCTGCGCACACGGCATCCCTCGATCGGTTGCCCGGCATGGCTGAAGCTCGCCTTGATGAGGGCCGAGTCCGGAGGAAAAGAGACGTATGCCGGTGCGGATGAAAAATAGCCGATTGCGGCCGCAAACAGGCCGTAAAACACTCCCTGCCAGGCATAGCGTAATATCTTTTTCAGCATCGAGTTATCTTCATATAGATATATAGTTTTACCATGCCGTCGCCTCAGTCCAGACGGCGATGCAGTCGGGCATCATGGGTGCGAAAATGTTCGATAAACCACTGCTGCAGGCTGTGTGCGCATTGTTCCTCGCTGAAGTATTTCCGTTCTTCATAATCGTCCATGATGTCACGGATTTCATCGAGCAGACGCTCATGATCGGCCTTGTGTTCGGCATAGTGATCATAGTGGTGTTGGCGCATGATTTTTTCCTCCAGGGCGAAATGCATGGATATCCGCGCAAAGATTTCTCCGAGAAAATCCTTTACCGCGTCTTCGGCGCCGGGCCGGATCATCCGGTTGTACGTCTCGTTGATCAGCTCGAGGAGTTGCCGGTGTTCGTGATCCACGGACGCAACGCCGACTGAAAATTTGTCATCCCAATCGATAAGCGCCATCTCGAGCCTCTAATGGATGCGGCGTGGGCGCGGCGGGCGGGGTTGTTCCGCCGCGATGATAAGGGCCCAGCGCGCGAAGCCGCGCGCGGAATTCTTCCAACTCGCGCAGGAGCATAGCGCCTCCCGTCTTGCCGGCCCAAATGGCGGCCACACGCCGGCGTGGCACGTGCCGTCGCAAGACAGGATCGCGCCGGCCCTCCATGCGTTGTTTCGTCCATTCGATGCCAAGACGCTGGTAACAGTCGCCTTCTGTACACCCGGCGAGGATCACCCCGTCCGCATGACGCCGGCGGATGACGAAATCGATGAACGAGGGGGGTATCGCGCCGATGCAAGGCACCACCAGCGTTGCCACGCCGTGACCGTCAAGGGATTTGATAGAAGCCCCAAAACTGCAACCGTAAACCATTACCCGTTCCGTTCCGGACAGTTTTGCCGTCGCCGCCAGGGTTTGCTCGCGGAGCGCGCGCACGGGAAATCCGGGCAGATCGATTCCCGGATTTAACTCGATAGTCCGCCGGAACGGGGTCGAGGTGGGGCAGGCGCCGGCGCAGATGCCGCAACGGGTGCAAAGATCCGGATCAACCACGGCCTCGGTTTCAAACGGCAATCCATCGGTACGCGGCTGCAAAACCACGGCACTGAAGGGGCAGTCGGCGAAGCAACGGCCGCAACCATTGCAATTCTCGAGGTTCACGATGGCCGCTGGTTGCTGCTTCCGTCGCGGCAACCACGGAAACAACAATAATATTAAAGTACCGCCCCCCACCAGCGCCCAAACCGTTCCGGGCGACCATTTTTCGATCAACGGATAAATGGAGAGGTAAAACCAATCAGGTCGCACCGTGCCGTAAACGGTATCAAGATTGGCCGGACCCTGGCTCAGCGCCGGATACACGAGCGCAAGCAGCAACAGCGAAAACAGGGTGCCGGCCATAATGGCGCGCGGCGGATTGGTTCTCGGGCTCGTGATACGCTGCAAATGAATCCACATACCCAGCAATAAAAACAGCGGAATGGCGATATGCATGAATGACATCAGCGAGAAGAAACGGTCATTCACCGAGGCGTTGCTCAGAAAATTGCGCGCGATCGGCTCGCCGAAAATACCGAGCCAGTCGAACCACTCCGATGTCGTTATAGCGACATACTGAGCCAGGCGATCCCACACCAGCCAGTACCCGGTTATTCCCGAAGCATACAGCAGCCACAGCAGGAACGCGCCGATTACCCATGAATACCAGCGCACTCCGCGATAGCGATCCAGCGTGAACTCGCGCGCGATATGCAGCAACACGAGCGCCACCATGCCGTCCGAGGCGTAACGATGCAGGCTGCGCGCCACGCCGCCGAGATACCATTGCGTGTTCGTCAGATATTCAACGGATCGATAGGCGCCGTCGATACCGGTTTCGAAAAAAATGTATACATAGATTCCGCTCGCGGTCACGATCCAGAACAGGTAGAACAACAGCGCCCCAAGGTGGTAAAAGGGATTGATCGCGGGCCCAAAAGCGGCGTCGAAAGCCTTTTCTATGTACCAGAAAACGCGCCGTCCGCCGCGTTGCCAGGTTTCGACCGCGAGGAATTTCAGCATAAGCGCATCACCGATAAATCCATCGGAGAACCCTAGCATTTTGCGGGGACAAAAAATTGATGCAGGTCAACCGGCCAGGTTTCGGCGGTTGCGGCGCCATTCGCGGATCAGGAAGAAGCTCACGACCCCGATGGAACTGAGGCCGATAATAATTTCCAAGAAAAGCGAATAATCGATGCGATATTCGCCGGAAGCAGGGTCGTAGACCGTGCAAAACAACTTGATTCGGTTGCTGACACTTGAAAGCAGCGAAGGCCCCGCCGGCATGCCGAAGATCAGTTCCTTGAGCGGCTCCACCAGCAACGGTATTTCAAATTTCATTCCATAAACCTGACGGTAGATTTTCCCCTGCGCGTCGATAATCGTGGCCTGAATAAGATGATCGAACCCGTGTGGGGCTCGATACGAAATAAAACCAAAATCCCTCGATACCGATTCCATGGTCGTGGGGTCGGCGCTCAGAAAGTCCCATTGAGGCAAATTGACACCCTGCTCCCGGGCAAAACGCTGCATGGCGGCCGGGGTATCGTTCGCGCTATCGAAACCGATCGTCAGGACGCTGAAACTGTCCGGTCCCAATACCGCGCGCGCGATGCGCACGCCCTTGGCCAAATGCTGCGTGGTCGTAGGGCATATATGATAACAACTGGTATAGATTAGGCTGATGACCAGCGGTTTACCGCGAAAATCAGACAGCCGCACACGGCGTCCGTCACCGGCTGTAAACGCGAAGTCGCCGATATTATTGCCGATGGCACCCTGACTCAGGGCGAGCGCGGTTTGTCGGTCAAAAACCGGGGGCGGGCTTTGCATCAACGCGGCGGGCTCGGAAACGCCGAAGCGCGCTTCGCGTGGCGCGGAATTTCCCGCCGGGGCGGACGCCCATGCGCTGATCAAGCCGACAAACAAAATAAACTTTTTCACATTTTCATCCCGGATTCAGTCGATGAGGACCGGCCGGGGACCGGGACAGAAGCCGACTTGCACCGAAACGGCCAGTCCAATCTCCCGGTGCAAGTAACACTCCCGCCCCCGCCTTTACTTGCCTCGGTTCCGGAAGCCAGCGGAATGAAATGGAAGTCAGCCGCCGGTCAAGGCCTCGCTGTCAGCTCAATCCCCACGTCTGGGACAGATATTTCCAGTTGACGAAGTAGTAGAGAACAAACGCCGTCAGGAATACCAGCGCCAACACCAGCGTCCCGGGCACCGAAATCCCGCCGATACCGATCCCCTGAAATCCCGGTCCCACCGGCTGGGCGATGAGCGGTATCGCGCTCTTCGTTTCACCTCTGCGGCGACCGAATAACACCGAGCCGACAATTTGCAGGATGAACAGACCGCCGCCGATCACCGCCAGGATGGCGCTCAAGCCGGCGAGGCCTAACAGGAAGTAAGCCGTTTCCGGATACTGATGGTTGAATAACGCGCCGCTGAAGGCGATATCCCAGTGACGCCGCGGCACGCCCAGAGTGCCGGCACCCATCATGAACAGGGATAAACCGATAGTGCCGATACCGAACAGGTATGGCTGAAACTTGGCGAGCGAAGGCAATATGACTTCGCGACGGAATAAAACCGGCACCAGCCAGTAGGTCAGGGCCATGAAGGCGAGCGTGGTACCGCCGACGACCGTGGCATGGAAGTGTCCCGGCACATACAGGGTATTGTGGATGATCAGGTTGATCTGCTCGGTGCCCATCACCACGCCGGATATGCCGCCGAGAAATCCGAAGATGAGAATCGAGAGAAACACGCCCGCGAACGTTGGATTGCCCCACGGGGCCTTGCGCAACCATTCAAACAGGCCTTTGTTGAATCCGCGCTTGCGCTGCGCCGCCTCCATCGAACCCGGCACCGTCAGTCCGTGAATCATGCTGGCCAGCACCGCCAGGTACATGGCATAGCTGGTGTTGAATATTTTCCATTCACTGCCGATGCCCGGATCGACCAGGAGATGATGGGCGCTGGCGAGTTGCAGGAACAGGATGTAAAGCAGGAATGCCATGCGCGAGACCTTTTCGGACAGCGGCCGCGCGCCGAATACCACGCCCATGACCGCGTACCATACGGCGATATGCGCCGAAACATTGATCTGCTGCGAGGAGTGGCCCATGCCCCACCAGACGATGCGATACATGAGCGGATCGATGTAACTGATGTAACCCACCTTCCATAGGAAGGTGGGGATAAGAATGATCGCCCCCGAAGCTACGGTGAAAATCGCGATGATGCATGCCGTCAGCGCGCCAAACGTGACCAGCGGTATCGAACCCTCGCCGTAGGTGCGTTCAGCGCGCGCTATCACCAGCGTTCCGAGAAACACGAAGCAACCGATCAACGCGCCCACCGCGAACAGAATCAGCCCGAGGTAGAAGTGCGCCTCGGCTGACATGGGCACGTAGGACGTCATCATCACGCTCGAGCGTCCCTGAAAGATCGCCGTCATGGTCATGATCGAACCCGCCACCATGAGGACAAAACCCAGGTACGCCCAGCGCGGGGTTGCCAGGCGCGACCTCAACAACGTGCTGGAAGTAAAATAAAGCACGGCAATTTCGAAAAAGATGACCCAGAAAATCAGCACCCCGACGCCGTGCGCCGTCAGCAGCATGTAAAACGAATTCGCCGACAACAGATGCACCTCGGGCCAGCGTGTCAGACCCATCAACAAACCCAGCACCCCGCCGATCAGCAGGAACACGATTCCCGCAACGGCATTGAGTTTCATCAGCGTCTCGGCCGGCTTGTGAAACAACAGGCCGGTGTCGGGGCAGGTCCGGAATTCCGCGGAATTCGCCATGATCCCTTCCTCCTCGTTACTTGACGTAGATTTTCCCGATCATCAGGTGATGACCGAGACCGCAGTATTCATTGCACACCACCGAGAACGCGCCCGATTTATTGGGTGTGATTTTCAGCACCATTTCATAGCCGGGAATGACCTGGACATTGATATTCTCCGGCTGCAGGGAAAATCCGTGCTGCCAATCCACCAACGACAGATGCAACCGGTAGGTTTGATTTTTTTCAAGTTCAAGCACCGGATACCATTCCCACAAACGCGCCAGCAGATATACATCGGAACCCGCGGGCGGTCGCACCACAGGAATGTTGCGTTCGGTTTCCTGGCGTATCGTGTATTGGTCCACCATCGCCTGCACCTTCCGGGTGTATCGTTCCGGCGTGGTACGGTAGGCTTCGCTGGAGAGATTTTGGTTTCCGTAAATGTGCCAATACGGCATCATCAGGAACATCACAATCGCCCACACCAGGGCAATGGCCACCCAAAAGAGTTCTACACCTTCAATCGGCTCTTTCCACCAGAGTCGTTCAGCAGGAGGGCTAAGGCTCATGTCGGTGTCTCCCGCAAATTAGTTCGATATGGGAATGGTGACGATTTCCATGACGCCCCACAGGATGTAGAACACGGTCGGAACCACGATCCCCAAGAACAGCAGCAGGAACGGGTTGTCGAGCACGCGTTGCATGGCGGGAATATCTTCGTCTCGATTTGCAGCCGGGGTTTTTGTGGGAACCATATTTGTCATCTCCTTTTATTAACCAGAAATATCCGGCGGTTGTTGTTCATTCGTACATCCAGAACAGCAACCGCCAGATCTGCGCCGGAACTTCGGAAACTGATGCGAATTTAAAACCCATTTAGGCGCGGCGAGACTTGACTTAGGTCAATTCACGACAAAATTGTTTTGCCCATGCACCAACCTTCCTTTCCCATCATCATCAGGCTTGGAGCGTGAATAACCCAACTGCCACGACGATCGATCGCACAATCCCGCCGGGTTTCGGCAGAACGAATCAAGCCAAGGCTTGTCACCGTGCCCCCACTTACCTATTCTTTGCGAACGCCATGACCCTTATCTCGCCGAATACCCATTCGCCCCTGGCGCGGACCGGCGGGCTATATCCCCTGCTGATTCATCTCGCCCTGGCGCTGGTGTTCATGGTGGTAATCCTGAGCGCGTATCTGCGTCTCGCGGGGAGCGGTCTGGGCTGCATGGATTGGCCGGAATGTTATGCAGTGATCAAAACCAAAGCCGGGGGTTCCGGCTCGCTCGCCGCCATGCACCTCGTCCCGGCATGGGCCACCGTGGTACACCGCCTGACGGCCTCGGCTCTGGGTATTGCGGTAATAGGTATCACGTTGATGTCGATCCAACGGCGCAAGCATCCCGAACAACCGGTGTTATTGCCGATCATGATCCTGGTACTGACGATTCTGTTATCCCTCCTCGGATATAAAACACCCTCACCGCTGCTGCCATGGGTTACGCTCTGCAATCTGGCGGGAGGAATGGCGATGTTGGCGCTGCTCTGGTGGTTGCGCCAACGATCGGCGTCGCCCGTTATGGTCAATAAAGCTCATCCGCGCGGGTTGCGACTCGGGGCGCTGATCGGGATCGTCATCATATTTATTCAGATAAGCCTGGGTGCATGGGTAAGCGCCAATTTCGCCGCCACCGCTTGCACCGATATTCCCGGTTGCGGCGGTGAACCGTGGACAGCGGTTTCCTTGCGCGAAAGTTTTGACCTGACCCGTACACTTGCTGTGATGCCGAACGGCAAGGTAGTTACTGGAACTGCTGAAAAAGTCATCCACATGTTTCACCGGGGGGGCGCACTGGTGGTATTGATTTATATAGTATGGTTGTGCTGGCGCGCCGCCCGCGGGGATCGGCTCATGCGCCGAACAGCGGTCACGTTATTCGTATTGGTCCTGCTGCAACCGCTGCTGGGCGTGACAACCATCGCCATGAACCTGCCCATTATCGCGGTTACGGCCCACAATGCGATCGCGGCCTTGTTATTGTTGAGCGCGGTCAACCTCTTTCACCATCTCGCTCCGACCGGCAAATGAAGAAGGCTGCAAACTTGCCTCAAGACAAAACGGTCGCCGCCTGGCTGTTGATCTGCTGCGCGCTCATATTTCTGATGGTGGTGCTGGGTGGCGTCACGCGCCTGACGCGTTCCGGCCTTTCCATTGTCGAGTGGGATCCGATCCTGGGGGTTGTCCCGCCTTTCACTCAAGCCCAGTGGGATTCCGCCTTCGATAAATACAAACAAACCCCGGAATACCGGAAGGTCAATTTCGGGATGTCGCTGGCGGAATTCAAGGGCATTTATTTCATGGAGTGGGGACATCGCCTGCTCGGCCGGCTCATCGGCGTGGTGTTCCTTGTTCCATTCCTTTATTTCCTGATTCGACGACGCATCGCGCATGCGTTGACGCCAAAACTAGTCACGATGTTCGTGCTTGGCGGATTGCAGGGCGCACTGGGCTGGTACATGGTCAAAAGCGGTCTGGTGGATATTCCGCGTGTCAGCCCCTACCGTCTGACGGCGCATCTCGCGCTGGCGGTGATTATTTACGGCTATATTTTATGGATCGCGCTGCAACTGCTGCATCCGAGGAAATCCACGACGCCTTCCGGCGGTTTACAGCGCTTTGGTATTTTCGTCACCGCGGTGATTTTTCTCATGATACTTTCCGGTGGATTCGTCGCCGGCAGCAAGGCGGGCTTCGCCTTCAATACGTTCCCATTGATGAATGGGGGGTTTATCCCCGAGGGTCTGTTCTCGTTGCGTCCGGTCTGGATCAATTTATTCGAAAATATCGCCACCGTGCAGTTTACTCACCGATTGTTGGCTTACGGGTTGTGCCTCGTCATCCCCGTGTTCTGGTGGATGGCGATGCGTCAGGCGCTGCCGACGGCGGTTCGATTGACCTTGCACGGGCTGCTCGCCGGTTTGGCTATCCAGGTGGCGCTTGGAATAACCACCTTGCTCAACTTGGTTCCGATTCCGCTCGCCGCTGCGCATCAGGCCGGCGCGCTGGTTTTATTCAGTCTTGCGCTGCTGTCCCTGCACCTGCTGCGGACTCGTGCTTGAGGCAGCGAGAAGCGAGGTTTGTCTAGAACAATTTTTTACCGGATTTGAGTATTAAGGTTGTTTCGTCGGCCGCCACCGGCCGGTTGAAAAGATAACCCTGCATGCCGTCACACTCGTGTTTGCGCAGAAAGGTCAGCTGGCCTTTTGTTTCCACGCCCTCGGCGATCACCCGCAACTGAAGACTTTTCCCCATGGCGATGATGGCAGTGACGATGGCAGCATCGTCTTCATCCGTAGTGATGTCATTGACGAAAGATTTGTCGATTTTAAGGGTGTCAAGCGGGAAACGCTTGAGGTAGCTGAGCGAGGAGTAGCCGGTGCCGAAATCGTCAATGGCCAGCTTGACCCCCATCCGGCTCAAGGCTTCGAGCGTTTCCACCGTCGCCGGTGCGTTTTGCATGACCACATTCTCGGTGATTTCCAACTCAAGTAGCCCCGGCGCCAGTCCAGTGGTTTCCAAGGTACGCGCAACCATCTCCACCAGCCTGGGTTCACTGAAGGTCCGGCCGGATAAATTCACGATGATGGTTAAGGGTGAGTGCCCGACTGACTGCCAGACCTGCGCCTGGGTGCAGGCTGTCCGAAGCACCCACTCGTCAATGGATTTCATCAGGCCGGTTTCTTCGGCCACGGCGAGAAACTGCGAAGGAAAAACCATCCCCAGCTTCGGATGCCGCCAGCGCAACAGGGCCTCGACTCCCATGACACGGCCCGTCGAAAGACTCACTTGTGGCTGGTAGTGAAGCATAAATTCTCCGTGCTCCAGCGCATGCCGCAGGTTCGTCTCCAGCGTAAATTTTTCAAGCGCCTTGGCGCCCATTTCGGCGGAATAGAATTGATACTTGTTGCGTCCCTGTTCCTTCGCGCGGTACATCGCGGTATCCGCATGGCGCAGCAACCTTACGGAATCTTCCCCGTCGTTGGGATACAGGCTGATTCCAACACTGGCGGTGATGACAAACTCCCGCCCCTCCGCCACGAACGGCCGGGAAAGGACGTCGAGGATTTTTTCCGCAACGGCCGGAACGTCATCCGCGGTGGCTATGTCCTCCAGGAGCACCGTAAATTCATCGCCGCCCAGACGCGCCACGGTGTCTCCCTCGCGCACGCAACTGAGCAGCCGCTGTGCGATCACATTCAGCGCACTGTCGCCGATATTATGCCCCAGAGTGTCGTTGATATTTTTGAACCGGTCCATGTCGAGGAACAGCACGGCCAGCGATCTTTTCGTCCAATGCGCGCGCGTGAGCGCATGATTCAAGCGCTCGATAAACAGCGCGCGATTCGGCAGACTCGTCAACGCATCGTGATGCGCCAAAAATTGCAGGCGTTGCTGCGCCTGCATGCGCTCGGTGACGTCGCGGACAATCGCCTGGAGGTAGCGTTCACCGCCGAACTTAATGACATTCAAGCTCACTTCCGTGTCGAACGGCGTGCCGTCCAGACGGGCATGCCTCCACTCGAAAAACTGGGGGTCGCCCTTGAAAGCCGCATTAATTTTCTCATGTGCCTTTTCCGCGGAAAGACGACCATCGGCCTGATACTTCGGTGAAAATTCAACGGGTGTATGGCCGATGATCTCCTGCCGTTGGCAGCCGAACATTTCCAGCGTGCGCGCATTGCAATCTACGAATCGATCGTTCTTATAAAGGAAAATGGCGTCCTTGGCGGATTCGAACAGGGTTCGGAATTTCCTTTCGCTCTCCCGCAACGCATCCTCGGCCTGCTTGCGCTCGGTGATGTCGCGTAACAGCGATACCCTGACGATGCGCCCCTGGTAAGGAACCATCCTGGCGAAAATTTCTACGGGAAAGGCCGTTCCGTCCTTGTGCAGCCCCATGGCCTCATAGGGGGTCTCATCCGACGTGCCAATATGGCGGTCCACGATAGCGCGTGATTCCGGCGCCGTCAGTTCAAGCGCGGTTTTACCGACGATTTCCGATAATTCATAGCCAAACATTTCCGCGAACCGCGGGTTGGCGTCAAAAATCTTGCCATTTTCAAGCATGGCAATGCCCTCGAGCGCGATCTCCGAAAACCGGCGGAAACGTGTTTCGCTCTCTTGCAGCGCTTCCTCGGCTTGCTTGCGCTCGGTGATGTCCTTTCCGGTGGAAATGAAATGAGTGGTCCGCCCGGCATCGTCCTTTAGCGGCGTGATGCATATGTCTTCGTAGTAGAGCGAGCCGTCCTTTTTGCGGTTAACCAGGACAGCGCGATAAATCTCGCCGCCGAGGATCGTATTCCACAACTTCCGGTAAAATTCAGGTGGGTGCGCGCCGGATTTGACGAGGCTGGGTTTTTTTCCGATGGCCTCGCTCCGGGCGTAACCGGTGGCGTCCTCAAACGCCGGGTTGACATACTCGATCATGCCCTCGCGATCGGTAATGAGGATGATATCGGCCGTTTGCTGCACAGTCCTGGACAGCTTACGCATTTCAGCCTCGACCTTGAAACGATCGGTGACGTTCACCAGCAGCAGCACCAAGCCGAGCACACGCCCATCCCCCTTGATCGGCGTGAGGCTCCAGTCCCAGTAGGTTACGCCGCGCTCGGGGTGCTCGGTCTGCTCGGTGTACTCGAAGGGCCGGGCGTAAGTGACGAACGGCTCGCCGGTTTCCACGACCCGGCGGAAGATCGCCTGATTTTCAGCGTTCGGAAACAGATCGAAGTGATTCTTGCCGGCGAAGAAGTCCGGGCTGTGTCCCTCGGCGGCGGCGTAGGCCTGATTGACGCGGATGAAATTGAACTGCGGGTCGAGGTAGGCGATCATCATGTGTGGGTGCGAGAATACGTTCTCGAGCAGCGTGTTGTTCTCGCGCACGGCTTGCTCCGCGCGGATACGCTCGCTGATGTCGATGATGAAGCCTTCGAGCGCCAATAGTTCACCGGCCGGGGAGAAGATCCCGCGGCCCTGTTCCCAGACCCATTTCTGCTCGCCCTTTGCTGTTGTGATGCGATAGGTCAGTTGAAACGGGCGTTGCTCGCGCACTCCGGCCTGCACTTGGTTCCAAACGAGCTCCTGATCCCCGGCGTGGATCAGTTGCCCGTAGGAAATCCGGCGCGTACCGATGAAATCCTCGGGCAAGTAACCGGTTAACTCCAGACAGCCGTCGCTCGCAAACTCCAGTGTCCAGTCCTTGTCGTTGCGACAGCGGTAAACCATCCCGGGAAGATTCCCCATCAGCGTCACCAGGACCCGGTGGCTTTCCGCCAGTTCCTCATTGACGTGCCGGCGCTCGATCTCAGCTGAGGCACGAGCCGCGAGAATCTGCAGCACTAATTCCACCTCTTCGGCATTACGCAGCGGTTTGCGATCCATAACCACCAGCAGGCCCAGCGGTTGACCGGCCGATCCGAACAAGGGGACGCCGGCATAACACTCCGCTTTGAGTGCGGCAAGATCGGTATCTTTCGGAAATAATTTCTGTACGCCGCGAGGATAAATGCAGATATCCTGGTTTACCACATTCTTGCAAGGCGAGTTGTGAAGCAGATAGCTGAAGTTATCGATAAACCGGCCGGTGAAATGAGCGCTGATGACATTAACAACCTCGTTATTATCGTGCGCCAGCTCGCCGACAAGCGCGTAATCCACGCCCAGGATTTTGGTGAGATACTGCACCAAGGAGCGGAAAAAGTTTCCCCCAAAGGAAATCGACGCTCCCATGGCGATACTGCGCAGAATATTGGTGGCGGGCATGCCTTCGCTAGCCAACAAACGCCGATGCCGGGTGCGTTTTGATTTGATCACGGGTTTAGTCGCCATGCGCCTCGCTTCCTACGCCACTGGTAATGGGTCATGCACCATGATGCAGTTTTTTAGCTTGTCGCCCTACAGGTCAAACTGAAGCTGATCCATGGTCTTTATCCCCTTGAGGGTTTAAATTTGCCGAGACGCTTTGTTAAAATATAGACCAAAAGAACAACCCTCTATGACATATCCCTGGCGGTCATTGATTAGGCAATTCCTTGACTCTTATCAATGCTCTTCGGACCCAAAGACTGATAAAAGGCTTGGTGCTTGATATCTATACTAGTCATGCCCGCGACGATCACACTCCCGACCGCGAAACGAGGCCGCTGGCGAATCTTCACCTCGGCCCCGCATCGCATGATGTTTTTCACCGGCGCGGTCCAGACCGTGCTGATCATGTTGTTCTGGCTTGCGGAATTGCTTGGGCGCTCGGGATGGTGGTCCATCCCGCTTTCCGTGATACCTCCCGTCTGGGCGCATGTCTTTCTTATGCTGTACGGACTTTTTCCGTTTTTTATTTTTGGATTCCTGTTTACCGTATACCCGCGCTGGTTGCGCGGTCCGATCGTACCGGCCGCGCGCTATAGCGCCGTTTTTGTTCTCCTCGTCGCCGGAGTGATTGTGTTTTACGCCGGACTGTTCACCTCCCGGGTCGCCGTGGCGGCGGCACTGACACTGCTCCTGACCGGTTGGGGAGTGGCGCTGCATTCGCTGTTGGCGGTCTACCGGAAGGCCCCCAATCCCGGGTTGCATGAACGCCTGCTGAATATCGCGCTTACCGCCGGCTTTATCGGCATCGCCTGTTTTCTGGTGGGCGTACTCCATCCAGCGCCGTGGGCATATTTGCTCGCGCGCGAGACCGGTTTGTGGCTGTTTCTGGTCCCGGTGGTATTCCTCGTGGCGCATCGGATGATTCCGTTTTTCAGTCAGAGCGCGCTCATTCACTACATCATGGTGCGTCCCACCTGGGGTCCGCCGGTGTTGGTCGTTTGCGTCGTGGGTCACGTGTTGTTCGAACTCAACAATCTGGCGGCGTGGCGCTTTCTCGCGGATGCCCCGCTCGCGATTGCCGCGCTGCATCACTTCTGGATCTGGCAGTTCCGCCGCAGCTTCCACGCGCGCCTGCTGGCCATGCTGCATATCGCCTTTCTGTGGCTCGGTCTCGGCATGACGCTCTACGCCGTGCAAAGCATCGCCCTGCTCGTTACCGGTGTCGATTACTTCGGACGCGTTCCGCTGCACGCGCTGGGCATCGGCTTTTTCACCGGCATGGTGGTGGCGATGGCCTCGCGCGTCACGCTCGGACATTCCGGGCATACACTCGAGGCCAACGACTTAACTTGGGGCGTGCTCCTGGGTGTAAATATCGCCGCCGTCATGCGCCTCGCGGCGGAATATATTCCGGGTATTGTCGGCAGCGCGCTAAACATACTGGCCGCGACAATCTGGCTGGTGGCCTTCCTGGTGTGGGGCTGGCAATATGCGCCGATTTATCTGCGTCCGCGCTTGGACAGGAAACCCGGATAATCACGGGCGTAAAACCATGTTATGGATTAAATACGCGCATGTGGCCTGCGTGATCCTGTCCGGTACCGGTTATTTCGTGCGGGGGTTGTGGATGATGTACGATTCGCCGTTATTGCTGAAACCGTGGGTAAAGGTGTCACCGCATATCGTTGACACAACCCTGCTCGCATCGGCCGTTCTGCTTGTGATGCAACTCCGCTTGAACCCACTGGCTCACGGCTGGCTCGCGGCCAAGGTGGTGGCGCTCGTGGCCTATATCGTGATTGGGGCCATCGGGCTTAAATACGGAAGAACCAAAAACATCCGCGTGACGGCTTGGGTCGGCGCATTGATTATTTTTGGCTATATCGTATTGGTGGCCCTGACCCGGCAGGTGTTGCCCTTTGCCGGTTAACGACTCCTTTATTTTAATTCCTCAGGCCACGTAAAAATAAATGGCAAGAAAATGGCTGACGCTGCCGGCCAATACGAACAGATGCCAGATGCCATGCGCCCAGCGCCGGGTTGCACCGCGGACGTAAAAAGCAACACCGAAGGAATAGAGTGCGCCGCCCCCCAGCAATAAAGAAAAGCCTTCCCAAGGCATTGACCGCCATAGCGGGCCCGAAGCGATCAGCGCCAGCCAGCCCATGGCCAGGTAAATCACGACTGGAAGGATCCGTGTCCCGTGACGCGGCAAAAATTCCAGCGCCATTCCGATAGCCGCGAGTCCCCATATCACTCCCAATAGTGACCAGCCCCAACCCCCACGTAACGTCACCAGAGCAAAGGGCGTATACGTTCCGGCAATCAACAGATAAATGGCCAAATGATCCAGCCGGCGAAACACGGCCTTGGCGCGGTGACGCAGGCTGTGATAAAGCGTGGAAAACGTGTAGAGCGTAACCAGGCTGACACCATAGAGAGTGAAACTCACGATCTTCCATGGATCCCCCAGACGCGACGCCACGACGACGAGAACCGTCGCGCCGCTCAACGCCATGACGGCGCCAATGAGATGGCTGATGCTGTTAAACCGCTCGCCGGGGTACATTACTGTGAACGGCTTATAAAATAAGCCGGACCGCTACAGGCTGGGCGTGGCGTCGCGCCCGCCACGGCGGTTCTCACGCCGGCTTTGGCAGGTGATACAACGTTTCGCCGTGGGATAGGCGTCCAGGCGTTCGGAGGTGATTTCCTCGCCGCATTCGACACAGGTACTGTAAGTCCCGTTTTTGATACGCTCCAGCGCGGCCTCAACATCCCGCAGCTCGTCAAGTTCCCGCGCGCGCGTCGTGAGGTTGATTCCGCGCAGCAGCTCAGCGAAGGATTCGTCACCGGCGTCATGCACCATGCCGGCGAGTTCGGTAAAATCCTCCTGCTTGGATATGGCCAGTTCCGCGTGGATGATGTCGCGCAGTTCCTCGCGGCGTTTCTTCAGACGCTCGAGGAAATGCTGCAGTTGTTTTTCAGGAATCGCCGGCATGGTAATACCCCTGTACGAGATGGAACAAGGCTGTCGCGTTAACGGCTTGCCGTAGTATATCCCTTGCCTTCCTGCAATTACGATCCCTGACAGGCTTGTATTGCATCCCGCGGATGTCGAGACGATCGCGTTACCACACCTACCCGCCTATCTCCCTGTAATAACGCAGAATTCACGTGCGATTATGTGAAACGGTAACGTATAATTCGGCCGGAGAATAGACTGAGAAAACGCGGTATCCAGAGAGAACAGCGATCTACTCCATTATCTTTGCTGCAAGACCTGTGTGCGCCTTGGCTGAGAAACTATTTCTTCCGGTTCAAGGACGTATTGGCGACGGCGGACGCGCCACGAGCGCGCGTGCCTCGAGCGGGCTTTGTACGCCGATCGCCACCAACGTGCCGTCCATAACCAGCGCCGGGATGGTGTTGATTTCCAGGCGGGCGGCAAGCCGTTGTCCCTCGGGGGCGGCCAGATCCACGACTGAAAAATCCAGATCAAGATCGGCGGCGACTTCGCGCCAGATGGCCTCGGCCTGATCGCACGGTACGCACGCTTCGGACACCACTAACTGGATTTTCACGCTTATACCTCTATCTCGTCCGGAAGGACCGGCGCTGACCGGCCACTGAAATATATCGATAATCCATTGCCGGATTTGGCGTCACTCTGGCCCGGCATACCGGGAATGGCATTGACCTTGGTCAAGTGGTCTGCTTCGAGGTTATCATTACGCGGATGAACCGATCCCCGGATGCGGCGAGCGAATTGCGCCGCGCCTACCTGTTTGCCGAATTGTCCGAGCCGCACCTGCGGACGCTTATCGACCACATGCAGGAAATTCGCCTTGAGTCCGGTAATACGCTGTTCCACCAGGGCCAGCCCGCGGAACGTTTCTTCTTCCTGCGCGAGGGTTTGGTGAAGCTGTTCCGGCTGTCACCCGAGGGGGACGAAAAAATCATCGAAGTCATGCGGCCGGGCGAGACTTTCGCGGAGGCGGTCATGTTCATGGGGACGAAGGGGCATTACCCCGTCAACGCGGAATCGGTGGGCGAATCGCGCATCTTCGCTTTTGAACAAAAGACCTTTCTGAACCTGCTGCGCGAGTCGAGCGATGCCAGCTTCGGACTGCTCGCCTCCATGAGCCGGCGACTGCACATGCTGGTTAACCAGATCGAAAGCCTCACCTTGCAGAACGCCACTTACCGTCTGGTCGCGTACCTGCTCGAACTGATCCCGCGTAACGTCAAGACTTCCCCGGAGGTGCAGCTCACCACGCCCAAGGCCGTGATTGCCTCGCGACTCGCCATTCAGCCCGAAACGCTTTCGCGTATCCTGGCCAAGCTGCGGCAAGCAGGACTGATCGAGGTGCACGGCAACCATATTACCGTGCGTGATGTGCAGGCATTGCGCGACATGGTGCACTTGCCTCCGTAATTGATAGAATGCGCGCATAAATAATGGAATCTGACAATACCGATTTGGCCGTTTCCCCTGGCAACGCCGTGCCGGATCCGCCCGACGCGCGCGGTCTCGTCAACCGGAGTCGATGACAGCATGAGCAAGCTCACCCATCTCACCGAATCCGGAGCTGCCCGCATGGTGGATGTCGGCGGGAAAGACGTCACCGCACGGGAGGCCTGCGCCGAGGGATTAATCCGCATGCAGCCGCAGACGCTCAAACTGATCATCGAGGGCGGGCATAAAAAAGGCGATGTGCTGGCGGTGGCCCGGGTCGCGGGCATTCTGGCGGCCAAAAAGACCGCGGATCTGATTCCGCTGTGCCACGCCATTGCTCTCAGTGCCATTGATATCGAGCTGACGCCGGATGAAGCGCGCTCCGCGGTCCGTTGCCGCGCGGTTGCGCGCACCCAAGCCCAGACGGGGGTTGAAATGGAGGCGCTGATGGCCGTGGAGCTGGCGCTCCTGACCATATATGACATGTGCAAGGCCGTGGATCGCGGGATGGTCATTTCTGACATCGGTCTGGTGTCCAAATCCGGCGGGAAATCCGGCGACTGGCGCCGCTGATATCGCCGGTCGCGCCAGCGGCATCAAACCGAGGGCGGCGGATAACCTCCCGGTCGCGGGGATTTAATCTCGGGAAGAAAAAGCAGAAAAAGCCGAGCTGCGGGATCGGGATGCTGGATCACTGAATCCATTTTCCAAACCAGGGCTTGGCGAAGCGCGTTCCGATGCTGTTTCCGGCGGTGAATTCAACCTGTGCTTTTGTGGTCATTGGCCGATTTTGACCATGCATTCCAGCGCGCCAGAACATACAATACCCCTCGCCGGGAAACCGCCCGAGAAAAATTAACCGCGCTCAGTTTTCAATAGTTTATTAATACTCAGATACCGGGTTTTTTAATGTCCCTACCCCAACCGTCGTCACCGATTCTGGTGCTCAACTACGGACTGACCTTCGCCGAACTGTTTGCTCTCGAAGGGCTGCACAAAATCGACGCGCTGTTCCTGGAACACCTTCGCGACCGGGATGCCAAGGCGCAGGCCACCCTGCTGGCCTGGCGAACCGGCGAAGCGAAACTTACCCCGTTACAGGTCAGCGAATTGCTGCTCGCCTGCGGTCCGGTGCTGGAGAAATTCATCGCCGGTCTGTTCGGCATTGAAAAGGAATTGGAAGAACTATCCCGCCGGACGCGGTCCCACGATCCGATATTCGAATTCAAGAAATTCTTCGTGCAGCGGCGCGCGCGCCGGCGGCTGGCGAAAAAAGAGGAAATCGAGGAATTTGCCGAACTGGACCGCTGGCTGACACAAGCCCTCCTACAGGCGGGGCTCGATACCACTGACCGCGAGCTGGCTGTTTCCCGATACGGCGAGCAATTACTCAAAGACGATAAGGCCAACGATGTACAGGGAAGTACAAGTGTCGCGGGAGACAGGATGTCGGGGGCGACCGCCGAGCGGATCGAAAAACTCACGCGTTGGTGCATTCGCGCGCTGACCGCGCCCGAGGGCAAGACCGCGGTCAAAGGCTGGGTTAGCTTCCGGCTCCCGGAAGGCATCGATCATCAGAAACTGGTGCCGATCATTCCTCTCAATGACGATCTGGGACGCTTGGCCGGGCCACCGGAGCGTCTGCGGGCGCGCGACGGGTTCAGGCTCACCGATCCGCGCATGCACGCGCGCGAAATCCAGAGCGAGATCCACTACTGCATTTACTGTCACGACCACGACGGAGATTTCTGCTCCAAGGGTTTCCCGGAGAAAAAAGGAGTTCCGGAAAAGGGACTGAAGGTCAATCCCCTCGGCGATACGCTTACCGGCTGTCCGCTGGATGAAAAGATCTCCGAGATGCACGCCCTCAAGAAATCGGGCCACGCCATCGGCGCGCTGGCGATGATCACGGTGGATAATCCGATGTGCGCCGCCACCGGTCACCGTATCTGCAACGATTGCATGAAGGCCTGCATTTACCAGAAACAGGACCCGGTTAACATCCCGCAAACGGAAACGCGCATCCTGACCGACGTGCTCGATCTTCCCTGGGGCGTCGAAATCTACGATTTGCTGATTCGCTGGAACCCGCTGCGGCCGCGTCAGTGGCAGCCCAAACCGTATAACGGCCTGAAAATCCTGGTGTTCGGCATGGGTCCCGCGGGCTTCACGCTGGCGCATCACATGTTGATGGAGGGCTGCGCCGTGGTCGGCGCCGATGGTTTGAAAATCGAACCGCTGTCGGAGAAACTCGCGCGGGAACCGATCCGCGATTACAGCGATCTGATCGAATCGCTCGATACCCGGACCATGACGGGTTTTGGCGGCGTGGCCGAATACGGCATCACCAACCGGTGGGACAAGAATTTTCTTAAGCTCATTTATCTCTCGCTGCTGCGCCGGCAGTTTTTCCAGGTATTCGGCGGCATCCGCTTCGGCGGCACGTTGAACGTCGAGGATGCCTGGGGACTGGGCTTCGATCACGTTGCCATCTGCATCGGGGCGGGGCTGCCCCAGGCGTTGCCCGTTCCGGGAAGTCTCGCCCCCGGCATGCGCCAGGCGAATGATTTTCTCATGGCGCTGCAATTGACGGGGGCCGCCAAGCATTCCAGCCTGGCCAACCTGCAGGTGCGCCTGCCGGCGGTGGTGATCGGCGGCGGTCTCACGGGCGTGGACACCGCGACCGAAATCCAGGCTTACTACATCCTGCAGGTGGAAAAAATGCTTGGGCGCTACGAGGCGATCGCCGAACAGCACGGCGATGCGGCGGTGCGCGCTGGGCTCGACCCAGGCTCGCAGGAAATTCTCGATGAATTTCTGGCACACGGACGCGCCGTGCGGGCGGAGCGCGAACGCGCGCAACAAGCCAACAGCGCGCCGGATTTTGTGCCGCTGATGCGCCGGTGGGGCGGGGTCACGATCGCCTACCGCAAGGGCATGAATCAGTCGCCCGCGTATCTGCGCAACCACGAGGAGATCATCAAGGCCCTGGAAGAAGGCATCTATTACGCCGAGGGCCTCGATCCGAAAGAGGCGTTGGTCGACCGACACGGCCAGGTGCGGGCGTTGATGACCCGGCGCCTCGCTCCCACGCCGGACGGCAAATGGGTCGCGACCGGCGAGGAAGTGGAAATCCCGGCGCGCTCGATCCTGGTGGCCACCGGCGCGCGCCCGAACGTAGCCTACGAATTCGAGCACCGGGGACATTTCCACAAGGAACACGGCCATTATCAAACGCATCACGACCGGGACGGCAAACTGGAACCGGTTCCGGTCGCGGCCCATTGCAAGCAGGACGACTTCGGTCCGTTCACTTCATATGGAGTCCACGGGCACCGCGTGAGCTTTCTCGGTGACACCCATCCGGTGTTCCATGGCAGCGTGGTCAAGGCCATCGCCTCCGCGCTGCGCACCTACCCCAGGATCATGGAGGCGCTCGGTCCCAAAGTGAACCAGAAAGGCGACCTCAAGGAATACCGGGAATTCCGTACGCACATGGATGAAGTGCTGAACGCGCGCGTGGAATCGGTCAAACGTCTCACGCCCACGGTGGTGGAGCTGAACGTGTATGCCCCGATGGCGGCAAGGCGGTTCAAGGCCGGCCAGTTCTTCCGGATTCAGAATTTTGAAACGCATTCCCCCCTGTTGGACGGAACGCGCCTGCAAACCGAGGCCCTCGCCATGACCGGGGCGCGCGTGGACCCTGCCAAGGGTATCGTGACGCTCATGGTCATCGAACACGGCGTGAGTTCGCGCCTGATCGCGCTGCTCAAGCCGGGCGAACCGGTGGCGCTCATGGGCCCCACGGGGGTGCGGGCGTCGATCCCGGACGGCGGCGAAACCGTTTTATTCGTGGGCGGCCGTCATGGCGCGGCGCACGTGCAATCCACCGGAAAGGCGCTGCGCGCCAAAGGCAACCGGGTGCTGTTCGCGGGATGTTTTACGACCGCCGAAGAAGTATTTTCCCAGGATGAAATCGAGGCCGCGGCCGATGCGATATTATGGATCACCGCCGGCGGCGCGCCGGTCAAACCGCGTCGCCCCCAGGATCGCGCCGTGACGGCGCCCGTGATCGATGCGCTGGTGCGCTATGCCATGGGCCGGCTGGGTGAGAATCCGATCAAGCTTGAAGACGTCACGCGTTTGCTCATCGTCGGCGGCAATCGTCTGGTGCGCCTGGTGCGTGACGCGCGCGGCCAGGAACTGGTGCCCTACTTGATCAAAAAACCGGTGACCGTCGCCTCGATCAATACCCCCATGCAATGCTGCCTGAAGGGCGTTTGCTCGCAATGCCTGCAATGGCAGATTGACCCGCACACGGGCCGCCGCACCAAAGCCGTATTCGGCTGCTCGTGGCAGGATCAGCCCCTCGATATCGTGGACCTGGACAATCTCGACGAGCGCCTGTCCCAGAACCGGGTGCAGGAACACCTGACCAGTCGCTGGCTGGATTTTCTGCTTACACGACATAATATAGAAAGGGTATGACCGGCTAAGACCGGAACTTGTCAACCGGTTTACGCCTCTAACGTTGTATTCCGCTCACATGGCCTTCGAAAGGGAGTATCGCATGCGTAATTTCACGGTAATCATTCTTGCCGCCACCGCTCTACTTGCCGGCTGTGCCGGCGGTCTCGGCAGCGGCGACTACGAACGCGGTCAGACGCGCGGGGTTCAGGAGGTACAGATGGGCGTGGTGGAATCGGTGCGTGAAGTCAAGATCGAAGGCACCAAGACCGGCATCGGCAGCACCGCCGGAGCCGTGGTCGGCGGCGTGGCCGGCAGCGAAGTGGGCGGCGGCAAAGGTCAGATCATAGGTGGCGTCCTGGGCGCCGTCGTCGGCGGCGTCGCCGGCGCCGCGGTGGAAGAAGGCACCACCCGCCAGCCGGGCATCGAAGTCACCGTCCGGCTCGACAGCGGCCGGACGATCGCCGTCACTCAGGCGGCGGATGAACTATTCAAGGTCGGTGAACGCGTGCGGATATTGTCCGGGAGTGGCGTCACGCGCGTGACGCATTGAATTTTTCTTAGGTTTTCTTTACACAAAACCGCCCTTTCGGGCGGTTTTTTATTTGTGCGGCCTGCGGCCGCGTAACGTAGTCGTCATGCCGGCGGAAGCCGGCATCCAGGCTTTAAATGGTTCGCGCGCTTTGCGCGCGACTCAAACATAATTGCGGGTAGCTCCTGCTACCCTGTGATGCACATGGATGTGCGAATGTCGCGAGCACATGGATGCGCAGGAGCGACCACCCTAGGCGACTTTGGACTCAGACCGTCCCTGGTCTTCGCCCTGCGGGCAGCCTTCGGCTGTCCAAATTCGATCCCATCGAATTTGTCTCTGCTTGTCCAAAGACAATTTTGCCGGGAGCAAAATTGGACGAACTTCAGTTCGCCCAGAGGGCCCGCGCCAGGGATGGCGCGGGTCAAAAGTCGCCAAAGAGAACGACACCCCGGAGCCGCCGACTTCCCCTTGCGCTTCTCGGGAAAATCGGCGCTCGCCTAACTCGCCAGGCGCCGACAACACGCCTTGGGCTCAAACACGAGGCTCGCTGCTCCCGATTTTCCCTGCGATGCTCGACGGCGGCTACGGAGGGGATAAAAGCGGCAAGACAGTGCTCGACTCGCGACGACAGGAATAAGAACGACAGCACTCACCCGCGGAGGGGGTGCGTAGCGTCCCCGGAGTCTGGTGGAGCGCCTTGTTCGGCCGCATTTAGCGCACCCAGCTTGATTAGTAGCCCGGCTGCTCTTTCATGGGCATCCTTGAAGTCAGCTTCTAGCTGCATCCAGTAGTCATCAGTTAATTCTTGTTGACGCGCCTGACCTTCAAAGTACTTCAAGAATATAGTGCCCTGTGACTGTGTGATTTCCCCGTGCGCAAAGGCATTTCGATACTTCATGATCTTTGACATGGAAAGATCGAAGTTCGCCCTCTCCTTGCCTTCGAGAATCTTTGATTCGTTTAGGATCGACATCACTACTTTTCGTTTTGCAGAGAATCCGCACCAATCAGACGTGAGAATTACTGACTCGAAGAACTCTCGTTTCGAGATATCAGGCCCAAATAAAAAGAACGAGATCACATGCTCCATATGCTTCTCGACCGTTAAGGCAGAACTCATGACTTCCTGCGAATTCCGTAGCACCTGCCTATGCGTAGCGATTGCTTCGTCAAGGCTTACGGGGCTGCTCCCGACAACGATGCGTGCGTGCTTTAGCAGTCTGATTTCCTTCATGGATCTCGATGTTCACCTTGTGATGCCGAACGTGCGGCTGAGCGGCGCGGCGCTGTTTGCCGCGTCCGTTTCCAGCTGCGAGTTAGACCGTTATTCATCTTCCGTTCTATCCGCGAAGCGCATAATTTTTCTAAAATCTCTGCGTGCGTCTCGACCCATTTTTGGCCACAGGCCTTGCAAACGATCAATCAGTCTGTGTGTCAACAACCCTTCTAGTTCTTCGATGTCCACAATGTGGGTCCCCTTCACGCTACCGGCGGTCAAGACTAAAAGGAAGTCATTTACGACTGTGATCTGTGTTTCTGTCTGTTTCTTCGTTGTCTTAAATGGTGAAGCAATTCGCGCTTTCAGATCTACTTTCCGTCCCTTTCGCGGTAGCCCCACATAGAATGCATTCTGTTTTGCTTTTTCTACGGAGCCGTCAAAAATTCGCTGTATTGCCTTTCTTGCGAACATCGGTAGCTCGACATACACCGCGAACTTGTTTTGCTTGTATCGGTGGTCATATGTTAAGCGGACTATCGCTTCCTCCTGATCCGGCGGATACCTTCCCTCTGTTCGACTTCGCCAAACTAAGTCTTCTAACACCAGATACTTGCCGAGTTCTTCCAGGGACAGAACAGACAAGCCATAAGCAGACGCATGAGACTGGTTTTTGAACAGAAGAATCGCGTCTTCATGCAGTCGAAGTGCATTTTGAAACGAAAGCACTCCCATCCGGTCAAGTTTGCGAAGGTTGGCATGGCTCATCTGTTAACAGTAAAGGTCTAACAGTTGAGTATACGGATCATGCGGCAATATTCTGCCGCACTGTCCGGTATATTGAGAAGAAGTTTCTTGAAATGTAAGGAGATTTTCCAGGTATATAAGCAATTTCTTATAGGGGATATACCGCAACATCCGATAGGCACACTTAATACCATACCGGCTTGGCAGGGCCAGGTGTTGCTCAAACCCCGTAGCGCGCGCCGAGTACCGCCGCCTGTAAATGCACTGCCGCTTCCGGCGCGTCCGGCACCACTGCCATGTTATGTGTTACCGCGATTCGCTACTGGCTGGAGCGCAAATACGCGTGCGAGCTTGGTGGCAGCGGCGATATCGCCACGCCTTAGTGCGTCACGCACATCATCAAGTTTGTACGCGTCTGCTACTGACAAATACGGCGACCATTCTGTTTCATCTTCAAGAAGCTCGACATCCACCTCGGCAACGTACTTGCCTTCGTGCACATATTTGACTCTATGGCGCTTACTCATCTTTGCCTCTTCGCTTGGTAAAGGTGCTGTCCCAGCGGTTGGGTTCGGGGCGATAGGCGGTTACAACCACCGCCGGGGAAGTGAGTCCTTTCGGAATTCCCCATACAACATGAATGGGCCTGGCGTCTCTGTCAAATTGTAGCACCAGCACGGCGCGGCCCTTGGGAAATGTGGGGTAATCCTCAACAAGGGCGGCCTTGTTTACACCCGCCAGGATATCCCGAACGTATATCCCGTCCGCCGCGATCTCATCGTAACCATGCTCGGATATCCGCACGTCTCCGGCAGCAACGAGCTTCTTTACAACCGCCAGCGTCTCGCTCAAATTATCGGGCCTCGTGCGCTGTGTTTATTGACGCATAACAGTTGAGTATACGGATCATGCGGCAATATTCTGCCGCACTGTCCGGTATATTGGAATTGAGTTGGTTGAAATGTAAGGGAAATAATTTGATATATGCGCATTTCCTTATAGGGGATATACCGCAACATCCGATAGGCACACTTATACCGGCTTTGCAGGGCCGGGTGTTGCTCAAACCCCGTAGCACGCGCCGAGCATCGCAGCCGGAATCGGGGTATTCGCGAGACTTTTGATTGTGCCCGAGGGTGAGCAACTGTGTTTATCCCACGATGTTTTGGAGTTGCCATGGTGTATTGCT
>NZ_JBBDYL010000025.1:0-37757 GCF_040901545.1 Sulfuricaulis sp.
GTCATTCCGGCTAAAGCCGGAATCCAGGTTTTGAATGGTTCGCGCGCTTTGCGCGCGACTCAAAAGCATAATTGCGGGTGGCTCCGCCCCTGCACCCTGGGTTACCTTTCTTTGCTCGTGCAAAGAAAGGTAACCGAAAGAAAGCACGCCCCCGAGTCTGCGCCCGCACACTACGCGGATTCCCTCACCCCGTCGGTCGCTTCAGCGGGTGCGCATACGGCGCATCCCTGCGCCGGATGCGCACGCTCGCGATCCCTCGCTCGCCCCTTCGGGCCGGCTCTTCGGCTTCCCTCGGGGTTCGGCTTGACTCAGGGGGTGATTAGCAGAACCATGACAAAGTTATATGCCGTAAGCGCCAGAAAGCTCAATGATATTGAAACCATATTTTAGGGAGGGGAGCAAACATGCCGACGAAAGTTCTTGATCCAAATAACCTCGGAATGGACGAGGACTGGGAAGGGAACAACGCCGCCTTCCGTTGTCCTCATTGCAGTAAAGTTTATATTGTTAGTGGAAGCGGGGTTCATCATGGTGTTCGGAAATGCCCGAACTGCGAAAAGTCAACCGCACGTTGCGATATCAAGGGAAAAAAATCTGGAGGGTCTGCAAGTTTAGAATGGTGAACCGTTATGGGATGTTCAGCAATTCGTAATGAGTAAATGATGGATATTAGCCAAATGTATTAATAACGAATACATGATTTATCTTTTACATTCGTCTCTTGCTTTGACCACATTTTTGTTGGTCCTCAATACCTTTCTCAGGGGAGCATGGAAAGAAAATATCAATATAGTCTTAAGTCTGTTGTTTATTACTCTACTAATTACATGTTTTGTATTTTTTGGATGGAAAGCAGGAATTGTCGCTCTAACTCTTACCTTTCTATATGGAGCTGTGTCACGTTCTTTCGCTGTTCGCCTTGCTGCTAGAATACACACACTTCCGGGCGAACCCCCGCCCAATTTTATTGGTCTTCCCCCAGCTGCTCTTGAGCGTATCTCGCAAGAAATAAGGCCGTCTAACCTCTCCGAGGAGATGGTTGGGGATGGTTGTCTCGCGTAGTGATAAATATCAAAGAGCCAGAGAAGATTTGCTTAACTATTGCGAGGAACGTACTGAGATTCAAGAAATATTGAAAGAATTTAATGCATCACGAGCAACACTTGAAAAACTCTATTCTCAACTAACCATGGCGGGCGCAGGACAGTGGCGTGGTGGTCACTATGTGGCGGCATCTGCAATAGCATATCCCCAAACACTACGATTTCTTTTAAAACATCAATCTAAAGGGGATTTACCAGTCGAGACTGCTTGGAAACTTCTTATGTATTTTGAAAAAGGGGCGGCACTAGACTAAAAACACAATACTTATATTAAGACACTGGATTCCGACTTTCGTCGGAATGACAACTCGATGTAAAAAGCGAAATCAAATAAACTTCGCGTTGAACACCCACACCACCGGTTCAACGAATTGACCCCAACGTCAGTTGTAATCGTTATGCCGCAATGCCTTCAACAATCAGATGCCGTACGTCAGTGCGCCGGCTTGCATGCTCGAACGTAATTGCGCAGACATGGCCCTTTGCGTCGACATCAAGGATAGTGTTTTCATCCAGATCTTTGGATTCCGCTATATCGCTGTCGCGGAACTCTATGTATAGGGTGTCAGTGTCTTCGAAGTAGCTGACTTTCACGGCTTATGCCCTCTGTCGAAAAATGCATTGTGTACGGTTTCTCCATCCGGCAGCAAGACCACCCGGAGATAGCGACCTTCCGCCTCTTCGATTCTAGCCCAACCAACGGGGTCACACTCGATTGAAGATGAACAGACTACCAATTTTCTAAGGATTGCACCGCCGCGCGCAGCGGTAAAATTGACACGCTCGATGTCCTGAACCTGCCAGCCCGTCTGTACCAGCAAATTATTAATCGTTTTCCGTACATCTTGTTCAAGCTGCGGAACCAAGGCTGCTCTCCGAATATCCCGTCCCGATGGTCGGGGAATCGTAACAACAAGGATAAGAAACGCCAGTCCCAGTTCGGATTATCGCTTGAATGCCGGAGTCCGAGGCGTTTGTTTTGATTCCCCCGTTGAGCGAGTCGGGTGTGTTTCGCGCCTGATCGATATCACCGTCCCCCTGCCCGCGGATTAAGGCTTGTGTCTCGGCAAATGGACATGCGGGGTGCGCCCGCTACGGTTTGCCACCAGCCATCGATCGAGCTCCTCGGAGGGCATGGGGCGGGCAAACAGAAAGCCCTGCATTTGATGACAATGATGGTTACGCAGAAAAGCATGTTGTTCTTCCGTCTCAACCCCCTCCGCGACCACCTTGATCCCAAGGCTTCGGGCCAGCGCCAGGATGGCGTCCGTAATCGCCACGTCATCGCGTTTGTCCGGCAATCCTTTGACGAAATTGCGGTCGATCTTCAACGTATGTATCGGAAAGCGCTTGAGATAAGCCAGGGAGGAATATCCCGTTCCGAAATCATCCAGGGCGATGCTCACTCCGAGTTCCGCGACGCTCTCAAGTATTTTTTCGCTTTTGTCCGCGTTCTGAATGAGCACACTTTCGGTGATCTCCAGTTCCAAGGCTTTAGGATCCAAGCCGGTTTCCTGTAAAATTTTTTTCAAGTTATCCGAGAAATCGTGCTGCGAAATCTGCCGTGCGGAAACGTTTACCGCGAGCCGCAATTGTCCATAACCGTTTCCCTGCAATGATTTGATATGCCGGCAGGCGGTGCGCAAGATCCAATTTCCAACCTGGACGATTAAACCCAATTCTTCCAGCAACGGGATGAAAGTCAGCGGTGGGATCAGGCCTTTATCCGGATGATTCCAACGCAATAAAGCCTCCAGAGCGATCGTCTTTTTCCCGGACGCGTCAAGCATGGGCTGGTAATGAAGCACGAACTCCTCGCGATTGAGTGCGTGGTGCAATTCCCGGTCAATCTGCATTCGTTCTTTGGCCCTGGCGCTCATTTCCCGGGTATAGAAATGAAAGCCGTTCCCTCCTTCTTTTTTTGAAAGCAGCATGGCGCTTTCCGCGTTTTTCATTAAATTTTCAACGTCAAGGCCGTCGACCGGATAAACGCTTAGTCCGATACTCGCGGTCAGATAGACATCTTCATTCTGCACTGAGAAGGGGTTGGAAAAGCCGTCAATGAGTTTCTGAACAACGGTCGAAATACGTTCAGCCTGATCGACACCTTCGAGCAATATAGCGAACTGATCGGAACCCAGCCGGGCGATGGTGTCGCTCTTGCGCATGCAGGAAATAATGCGATCTCCGATTTCCTTCAGCGATTGATTACCCGCTTCGTATCCATAAGAGTCGTTTAATTGCTTGAACCGGTCGATATCCAGAACCAATACCCCCAGCTTCTTTTCTTCGCGCTCAGCTCTTGTTATCGCGTGACCCAATCGCTCCTGAAACAACACGCGATTGTAAAGACGAGTTACAGGGTCGTACCAGGAAATATACGAGGAGGCATCCTCCCGCGCATTAGTTTCGGAAAGAATCTGGACGTTAATAACCCAGTCGCGCCGATTGGCGTTGTCGATATTCATGAAATCAAGCATGACCGGGTGTCTGACTCCATTTTTGTGCATCGCGTAGACAGCGTACGGCGGTTTCTCCGAGACGGGACTGGTAAATTCCCGGTCGTCCTTCACGGCATCCGGTTCCCAGGACAACTCGGGAAACAGTACCGCAAGCGGCCGGCCTAACAGTTCGAGCATGACGTAACCAAACGACAACTCGGCATGTTTATTGATCCAGGTGATACGCTGCTGATCGTTGACGAATAACACCGGGTAGGGCACGCTATCCAACACCTTGCGGTATTGCAATTCCGAGTATTCTTCTGCCACCGCAGCGCGCATTTGGTTGTCCTGGGAAATCATCCCGGTGGGAATTTCCGCAACCGAAAGCATGATATTTCGTGGTTTGCCCGTGGTGTCCGGAATGGTGGTGCCCGCGAGCAATACCAGCCGGATCTGACCGTTTTTGTGAATTAACGGGAATTCCGCATGAAATTTTTGAAATGGACTGTCAACGAGTCCCACAAGGATATCTCGTACATCCCCTTTTTTTTCTGTGGAAATGAATCTCAAAAAATTCCTACCGGAAATATCCTGCGGGTGTTCGCCGACCAGACGCGCGAATGCCGGGTTGGCAGTGAGAATAACTCCTTCCTGGTCGGCCAATGCGATGCCAAACGCTGCATTGTTAAAAAAATACCTGAACGGCAGGTTAAGAATTTCCTCCTCAGCCATTGCGCCACCGCTCTTTTTTGCACGGCGCGTGGTATTCAAAAATAATCGCACCCGCGTCGTACAGTGCAGACGGATCAGGCAAGGTGCGGTGTTTTATTAAATCATGCAGACCGCAATGAAGCTGCAGTATCCCGTTTTTGGACCATTTCACACCGCATCTTGCGTGATTTGCGGATCCGGGATCGAAAGTGTTTGCCTGCACCGGCGTAACACGGTTTCGGCAAGCTTCAGGACCCATTGCGCGAATGAAGCGTGCAATATCCTTGTCGCCCCTGTTTACAGCACGGCCGTCGATGATCGCCCAGTCGTATCCGTTTTTGAGTAAATCCACGATCGCACGGGCACCATCCGCGCAAAGGATGATCTCGTGATCGCTGGAATGTGCCAGGGCCTGAAGCAGGGCCGTGGCTTCGACCTCGCCGCCGGCCAGAAGGATTTTCATGCGGCGATGCGTGATATGCCCGATGCAGCGTGATTGCTATAGACGACATTTCGGAATTGTTCATTAATATCCACCCAACAGGCGACGGTGAGGACTTTGCCGACACGCTGCGCCTTGTGGTTTCCGAAACGAGAGATTGGCAGGCCGGTTCGTTTCAAAAGCCGCTCTAACGCCACGCTGGTAACGGTGATATAACGCTGGATGCCATGTTGTTGTGCAAAATCGTAGACGGATCGAATCATGTCAAAAGTCAACAAATTCAAGGTTGCCTGAGTTTGTTCCGTGCTGTCGCTCGGAAGAACAGCAAACCGGCTCAATTCCCAGATAACAGGGTCATGTGGAGCTTCATCGCCGCAAAGCAACTGGGGAAAGGTGTCTTTCAGCATGTAAGGCCCAGTTGTAGGAAGTAATCGCCAACAAGCTTCGATTTCATTCTGGTAATTCCGGGCAAGCATGTAGATGGGATCTAATTCGTCGTAATAATCCCGTTCCATGCCGTTTTCATTTCCGACGTCCCAACCCAGGCGTTCGTAAAACACCTTGTGGCGGAAGCAATACATCTTGTTCAGGGTGTTGCTGTCGAGAATGGGGTCATGCGCGTGTCCCACCAGTATCTGGTGCATTTTCCGTACCCTCCTTAAAAGTGAGGAGGTACAGTAAACAGGACTTTAGAAGTTCAGGTAGCTGTAAAATCTTACAGGGTGAGGTAAAAGCGCTTGTTTGCGGGCAGCTATAAAACAAACCAGCGCGGGTGACAATACCGCCGCGTGTTCCGGGAAGGAGATGAAGCTACTCTAGCTGGGGAGAAATCAGGCCGAGGGAAACCGCACGTGCCACCGCTTGTTGGCGTTTGACGACCTTGAGTTTGCCCGCCGCATTCTGCAGGTGGAAGACAACAGTTCGCTCGGAAACGCCAAGGATATGCGAGGTTTCCCAAGTGGTCTTTCCTTCAGCGGACCAGAGCAGGCATTGTTTTTCACGGTCGGTGAGATGCACCCGGGACAGAGAGAGCACTTGATGTTCGAACACCCTACGCACAGCTTCATGCAGGTATGCTGAAAATAAAGAGGCATAAGGCAACGCTTCCTGGATCGTGGGTTTTGCCTGAGCGTGACTTTTGGTGGAAGCCAAATTGAGCATCGCAAACTCTCCTTGGGCCGAGTGGATCGGGAAACTGACACCGCTGTTTAGACCGAATTCACGAGCTTCTCCCATGAACATGCGAATCTGTTCGTCACTATTCTCTTGTGGCCCAACTTGGTCCCAGGATATCGGCGTCAAATGAGTCGCACAATGCGACACGGTAGGATCGACGGCCATATAACCTTTCACGGTGTATCGTGTCCTCCATTCGTTAGGATAACCACTGATGAAGATAAAGTAGGGCTTGACAAAAGAGGTTGGGATACGTGCTCCGTAAAGAAAACGATCAAACCCGGAATATTCGCAGAAGTCAGCACAGAGCGAGTGGATTTCCTCTACGGTCTTTGCTTTTATGAGTAAATCGACCAATTCATGACAGTTTTTTCCAGGTGTCATATGTACGTTCTACTCCATTGGGTTAAAACTTCACTAGCACTAAGGCGTAATCAGGCCGAGCGAGACCGCACGGGCCATGGCTTGCTCTGGGCTAAATACACCGAGTTTCTCACACGTGTTTTGCAAGTGGGAAATCACCGTATTTTCCGACACACCGAGGATTTCCGAGGTATCCCATGTTGTCTTGCCATTTGTTACCCAAAGCAGAGACTCTCGCTCTTGTTCAGCAAGTGTAACTACCTTTAGGGGGATTTCCCGCTGCTGGAAAATCTTACGCACGTTTTCGTGCAAGCAGGCTGTGAACATATGAGTAAACGGGATAGCCTCAAGAATTTGGGCTTTAACCTGCTCGCGATCAAGATTCGACGCCGCGCTGAAAATGGCAAATTCTCCCTGAGGGCCGTGAACAGGAAAACTCACGCCACTGTTCAAGCTGAAATCACGGGCTTCGCCCATGAAGTCGCGAACGATTTTGTCTTCCCGCTCCAATGATGTGATTTGTTCCCAGGAGTATGGCGTCAGGTGACTGACACAATGGTTTACCACTGGATCAATCGACATATACCCCCTGGCGAAATAACGCGTGCGCCATTCATCTTGATAACTACCGATAAATATGTAACGGGGTTTAATAATAGATGCGGCAGCAGGAAATCTCGCGACGTATTGGAATTGATCGAAGTTGAATTGATTGCAAAGCGCGGAGCAGGCCGAATGAATCTCCTCGACGGTGCTAGCCTTCGACAGCGACTCGATCAACTCATGACAATTCGCGGGTGTCATCGGAATCCCTCCGTGGGAAACTTTAATGGAACACCGTGATACATGCGTCGTGATGGTTACGCTAAACTACTTTTTCCCTGTTCGCAACGGGAATTAGCTTTAGGGAAGCTCCGATTAAGCCGGTTTTCATGCAAGGCCGATGAACCAAACGCCTGAAATTCCAGTGCGCGGGGCTTGCAGCCCAAGGTGTAACAAAACACGTTGCACTTGTTCGGCGGGCGCCAATGCCCACTGGACATTGGCGACAATTTCGCCAGGGCGAGGTGGAGCGTTTGCGATTCACTGAATCGCGCTCCATCGAGCAGGCTTGCCATGGATGGCAAGTCCTGGAGTTCTTAGCGAGATAGGAAGATCGAGCTTAGAACTGAATTGGACGCGCTTCAGCGCGCCCCGCAGGGGTGCGCGCCAGGGGCGAGGCGGATAAGAAGACGGTCCGGTGGACCGTCTTCCCACCGAGCGGGCCGCCAGGGATGGCGGCCCTGGACTTTTGAGCGCCGCGGGACGCAAAGCGAGAAAGGCGCGCATCAAAACTCCGTCTCACCTTACAAAATTGGCCATGTCGCCATGACTATACAAACTTTGCGTTAAATGCCCATACCGCGGCGAACCCGAGCAGGAAGCAGGCTCCCGCAAATACCATCATCCATATCCGGTAACGACTGGTGATTTCTTTTTGCGTATAAGCAGAAAGGATATAAGGGCGGGATCCATCGCGGGTTGGGCCCAGGACATTAAGACCGTCGATGATGGTATGAACTTGTTCCTGGCGATTTTTCAGGGTTTCGCGACGCGCCTGCGCACGGGCAAGCATCCATTCCTTCTCATCTATTTTCCCGTCTTTATCGAGATCGAAACGCTCCACCAGGGCCGGCTGGTTTCTTTTCCAATCGCCAAGCAACCCCCTCACATCCTCGTCCACCGTCGTGTTCCCGGTGAAACTGCTGACGTTTTTCAGCAATCCAAGGGCGTACAGACGATCGCCTGAGTTGATACGCTCCTCGGTAAAGCGATAATTTCCCCCGGCACGGTGCGAAGCGACAAAGTTCGTGACAAACGCCGGCCGGGTGATCCCGCTGAAGGAAGAATGCGAACGCCACTTATCCTTGTGTTTCGGCGTGACAACCGCACCCTCTGGATCGACTACGACACGCCCGGTCTCATCTTGCAACCAAAAAGTCTCGGTGCATTCGCCTTTGTCGATGGTTTCCCAGCGACGATGGCGGCCGCGGTTGGTGGTGGTCGTGACCAGTTCCTCGATTTTATAGCGAAACCAGACACAGGGCAGGCCGGATAGCTTGGCGATAATCGGTGGTCCGTCCATGAGCTTGCCTCGACCTTCAAGTTCCACGTAACCCTGGGGCGCTGAGCGGATTTTAGCGGTTGGCGTATCCTCGATGAGACGGATGTGGCTGGCATACCGCCAGGTGCGCCACGAGGTATAGACGCAGCCGGCGGCTAATACGACGACAGCGATGGCAACGGCGACCGGATCGCTATGCTTGATCGAGCTCGCCAGTTCTGCGAACCACTGGGCCAATGGACCGGGGGACGCCATGGCTAGGAAACCTCTGAAATATAAATTTTCACCACAGGGTACGCAGTTATCTCAAAAACATTTTGTCGATATTTTTTTGTAGGGTGCGTCCCACGCACCATTAAGCTTAACCTTCGGCGTGGTGCGCAGGGCTTGCAGCCCGGGGTGCAACAAAACACGTTGCACCCGTTCGGCGGTGTGAATGTCCACTGGACATTCACGATAACTCCGTCTCACCCTACGTTATTTTTGAGAAGGTTTTTAAGTATTGAACAATGCCTTGACGTTAACGTCCTTGATTTCGCTTTCCTTGAATTTAAGCAACGGTCTCAGACCGAAGCGGAAAAGCGTGGCGATCACGTTGTCCGGAAACGTTTCGATACGGATATTATTCGCGTTGACCGAATCGTTGTAGAACTCGCGGCGGTCGCTGATCTGCGCTTCGAGCTGGGAGATGCGATTTTGCAGATGTTGGAAGTTCTCATTGGCGCGCAATTCGGGGTAGTTCTCGGCCACGGCAAAGAGGTTCATCAACCCGGCCCGTAATTGGGTCTCGGCCGCTCCGACCGCAGCCACGTCACCGGCCGCGCGCGCCTGGCCGACGGCCGCGCGCGCCTGGGTCACCGCTTCCAGCACGCCACGCTCATGCTTCATGTATTGTTTGCAGGCCTCGACCAGCTTCGGCAACTCATCGTGTCGCTGCTTGAGCAACACGTCGATATTCGACCAGGCCTGGGCGACATTGTTCTTGAGACGCACGAAATTGTTGAACATGGTTACGGCATACAGAAACAGCGCGGCGAAAATGCCAAGAAAAACATAGGTGGCGATAGACATGGTTGCTCCTTTGTCAGCCTGACGACGGCCTCAGTAAAGGAGTATAGACCCGGCCGTGGAGCCGGCTAGGGAGACTCTCCCTCCAGCCCGATAGAGACTTCATCGATATCGCGGCCGCGAATATAAAAACCGCGCATTTCAGGCTCACCTTTTGTTTTCAGGGAGATGATGAGGTAAAGCGAGTCGGGATACTCATGTTGTTCAATGTCGGCCGGCGACGGCAGCGGCGGGGTGGCGGGGTGGGAATGGTAGATCGCGGCGAGTTCTTCGTCATTTTCTCGCATTAGACGCATGGCCGCGATCTGACCATGGGGATCGAGCATGAAGAATCGTTTTTTATCGCCGGCGGTATTGGCGACGGGATAGCATTTTTTGAATCCGTGGCGGTCACGAGAGATGAGACCGCAAATTTCCTCTGCAGGAGAATTTTTCGCCAGTTGCAGCAGCCGGTTGAAAATGGAACGTGGCATTCGCACGGAATTCATTTTATTTTGCAAACCGGGCAATCCGGATCCCTTTGCAGCCTCATTTCGCGCCATTCCATGGCGAGCGCATCGAACAAAAGCAGACGGCCCGAGAGCGTCTGGCCGATGCCGAGCAGGACCTTGATGGTTTCGACCGCTTGTATCGAACCGATGATCCCGGCCGCCGGGGCGAGTACCCCGAGCGTGGCGCATGGCTCATCGGCTCCCCCCGTGTCGGTGTACAGGCAGCGGTAGCAGGGACCCGTGGGTGAAAAAACGGCTACCTGTCCTTCAAACCGGACCACGGCGCCCGAGACCAGCGGTTTGCCGGCACGCACGCAGGCCTCGTTGACGGCATAACGGCTGGCGAAGTTATCGGTCGTATCCACGACCACATCCGCCAGGCGTACCTGCTCATCGAGCATCGTGCCTTCAAGCCTGTGATTGTATGTGGTGACCTGGACATCGGGATTAAGGGCGGCAAGTCCCGCGACCGCCGACGCCACCTTTTCCTGGCCCACGCGATCCGTGGCGTGAACGATCTGGCGCTGGAGATTGGTGAGATCGACGCGATCATGGTCAACCAGGACCAGATGCCCCACGCCGCTGGCCGCGAGATACATGGCGACCGGTGAGCCGAGTCCCCCAAGGCCGATAATCAATACACGCGAACCGAGCAATTTCTCCTGGCCGCCGATATCGATCTGCGGCAGCATGATGTGGCGGCTGTAGCGCAGGAGTTGTTTGTCATTCATGGTGAAGCGTAATCATTCGCTTGCATGCGGATCATTTTCGACATTCCGATATTCGATCGATACCGGACAGATCATGACGGCAGGCGATATTGTAATAGCCGTGCCCGGTCAAAATGCCATTGACCGCCTTGGCCTGATCCCAGCCATGTTCAACGATCAGCCATCCTCCGGTTTTAAGATGTGAGGATGCGCGTCCCGCAATGTGACGGATCGCCGCGAGACCGTCCGGTCCGCCGACAAGGGCCGGCGCCGGTTCGAATCGCAAGTCTCCCTGTGACAGATGCGGATCGCCGGCCGCCACGTAAGGCGGGTTGCTGACGATCAGGTCGAATTTCCGGCAAGCCAACGGGGCGAACCAGTCTCCTTCAAGGAACTCGATTCGGGACATGCCGAATTTCCGCGCGTTTGACCTGGCGACATCGAGTGCCGGACGGGAGAGATCGGACGCGGTCAACCGGCATCGAGGGCGTTCCTTCGACAACGCCAGCGCGATCGCGCCACAACCCGTGCCGAGATCGGCGATGTTCCATTCGGCATCCAGGGGAATTCTTCGCAGTGCCTGTTCGACCAGCAATTCGGTTTCCGGGCGGGGAATCAACGTCGCCGGCGAGACATTGAGAGTTAGCGACCAGAATTCCTTGACACCGGTGAGATAGGCGACCGGTTCGCCGCGTTGGCGGCGCGCCAGCAGGTTTTCCAGACCATGGCGTTCGTTGGCGGTCAAGGCTATGTGAGGCCTCGCGATGAAATCGTTGCGCCCCCGACCGGTGACGTGCATGACCAGTGCCTCCGCGTCGAGCCGCGGGGTCCGGCTTTTCGATCGGAGCGCGCGCGTCATATCCGCCAGTGTTGCGCCGATACTTACCGTGACAGCTTCACGAGCAGCGTGCATCATGATCCGCCTCCCAAAGCCGACAGCTGGTTGGCCTGATCGGTGGTCCGCAACACATCGATGAGTTCATCGAGTTTGCCTTCCATGGCCTGATCGAGTTTGTAAAGCGTCAGATTGATGCGGTGATCGGTCAGTCGTCCCTGCGGGAAGTTGTAAGTGCGAATACGTTCCGATCGGTCACCGGTGCCGACCAGACTTTTTCGCGTGGCGGCTTCCGCCTCGCTCTGTTTCCGCCGTTCGGCTTCGAGCAGGCGCGCGGAAAGGATTGACATCGCGCGGGCGCGGTTCTTGTGTTGCGAACGCTCGTCCTGGCACTCGACCACGATGCCGGTAGGCAGGTGGGTGACGCGAATGGCGGAATCGGTTTTGTTCACGTGCTGGCCGCCGGCGCCCGAAGCGCGAAACGTGTCGATTTTGAGGTCCGCCGGGTTGATATCGATGGCGTCGATCTCGTCCGCTTCCGGTAACACCGCGACCGTGCAGGTCGAGGTGTGGATGCGCCCCTGGGCTTCGGTTTCGGGGACGCGCTGAACGCGATGCGCGCCGGATTCGAATTTAAGACGCGAATAAACATCCTGTCCCGTTATGCGCGCGATGATTTCCTTGTAGCCGCCATGTTCTCCGGAATTATGATTAACGACCTCGACATTCCATCCATGGGCATTGGCGTAATAGTTGTACATGCGGAAAAGATCGCCGGCGAAAATGGCCGATTCATCGCCGCCGGCCGCGGCGCGAATTTCAAGAAATACATTGCGATTGTCGTTCGGATCTTTCGGCAACAACAGGGTTTGGATTTCCGCTTCGAGCTTTTCAATCAGATACCGCGCATCGCCGATTTCCTCCTGGGCCAGCTCGCGGATGGACGGATCTTCGTCCGCGAGCATGGCGCGCGCGGATTCCAGCTGATCGCAGGCATGGCGATAGTCGGCATAGAGTTTGACCAGCGGGTTGATCTCGGCGTATTCCTGCGAAAGCTTGCGGAATTTATCCTGTTTGCCGATGACTTTGGGGTCGGCCAGTAAATGCTCGATCTCCTCAAAGCGCTGGGCAAGGCTGGTGAGCCTTGTTTCAATAGAAGGGTTCATGGTTATTCTTCGTTGAGGCCGAACAACCGACGCGCGGCATCGAGCAGCGCGCTGTTGCCGTCGATGTTCGCCTTGCGCAGCACATCGGTGGGGGCATGGGTAAACTTGTTCGTCAGCGCGCGCGCGAGTTGCTCAATCACTTTTCCCGGATCTTCGCCGCGGGCAAGGCGCCTGCGCGCGCGTTCCACTTCCGCCTCGCGCAAGGCATCGGCCGACTCGCGCAGGGCACGTATGGTGGGCACCGCATCCAGCGATTTCACCCAGCGCATGAAATCCATTACCTGGGTGTCGATGATTTTTTCCGCTTCCGAAGCGGCCTTTTGACGGGATTCCATGTTTTCCTGAACCACGTCCTTGAGATCGTCGATGGAGTACAGGTAGACGTCGTCGAGTTCAGCCACCTCGGATTCGATGTCTCGTGGCACCGCGATATCCACCATGAATATCGGCCGATGCTTGCGTACCTTGAGCGCCCGCTCCACCGCGCCCTTGCCGAGAATGGGCAATTGGCTGGCCGTGGAGGAAATGACGATGTCGGCGTCCGCAAGCCGCGCCGGCATTTCCATGAGCGAAATGGCCTCGGCGCCGAACGGCCTGGCCACCAGTTGCGCGCGCTCGACAGTGCGATTGGCGACAATCATGTGGCCCGCACCCTGATCCCTGAAGTGGCGGGCGCAGAGTTCAATCATGTCTCCCGCGCCGATCATCAGGACGGTTTGTTCCGATAGTTTGTTGAAGATCTGCTTGGCGAGACGCACGGCGGCGGACGCCACGGAGACGGCGCTGGCGCCGATGGCGGTGTCGGTTCGCACCTGCTTGGCCACGGAGAAAGTCTGCTGAAAGAGATGGTTCAGGATTTTTCCCGTTACACCGGCCTTGTGGGCCGTGGTGAAAGCCTCTTTCATCTGTCCAAGAATTTGTGTTTCACCCAGGATCATCGAGTCGAGTCCGGCCGCCACCCGGAAGACATGCCTGACGGCGGCCTGGTCAGGGTGGCGATACAGGTAGGGATGAATATCGAATTGGTTCAGGCGGTGATAGTGGCAAAACCATTCAATGACGCGCTCATCGTGGATCGGTTCGAGCCCGCAATAGAGCTCGGTGCGATTGCACGTCGATACGATCGCCGCCTCGCTGGCCCCGCCTTTCCCGGTGATCTCGCGCAGCGCGTAGACGAGCTTGTCGGAGTCGAAAGCCGCTTTTTCGCGGATATCGACCGGCGCGGTGTGATGATTAATACCGAAGGCAAGCAGGTGCATGCAGAAAACCGGGAAATCGCCGCTGGAGCCCGCGATTTTGACCCATCAGGGTACGCTGTCAAGCTGGGGGCGTGGCGAGGATTTCAAAAAGTTAAAGACCAGTAATGTTACGCCGAGTTCAATGATAATTAATATGATGCCGAGCGCGAGCAATATCCAGTCATTCATCGACCACCACTGTATCATTTGGATGGTTAATGCCCAATTCGCAGCGGCCAGCAGGAAAATCAAGGGTAGCAGCACGGTCGCGACCGGCCGCTCCAGCTGGCGCAGTGACAGCGTAAGCAGCACGAATCCGAAGACGGCGAAGATCAGGTCGGTCGCGCCGAAGATCGGCCATAGCAGCAATCCTCCCAGACCATGCCCGTCGTGCAGGGTCAATGCCGCGGACAGGAAGGCGGCCAATCCGATCAGTAATTTTTCTTTTCCCGGCATGACGGAGGGATGGCGTTCCGCGAGGCCGGCGAGCAGTTGTTTTTGTACACGCAAACCGGCTTCAAGCGTGGCCACGAGGAGTCCGAGGACAACCACGGCCGCAAGCGTTCGTGCCGTAGCCGGATCCAGCCCGAGGATGGCTGCAAACCGGGCAAATCCGTTGACGTAAATCACCGCGGCCTGGTGCAAATCCTTGAATGCATCCCATGACGCATACCGCTGGGTCCAGTCCTGCTCACTGGGGAAACCGGTACCGCCGATGAGAATGGCGCTGAGCGCCAGCAGACCCAGCGCCAAAGCGCCGCCATAGCCGACGTAGCGGGCATCGGATTCCCGCCTGATCTGGCGCGCCGTTATTCCATTGGCAATCAAAAAATGAAAACCCGCCACGGCGCCGGTGGTCAGGGTGATGAACAGCCAGGGTATCGTTTGCGGGATACTTGGATCCTTGTGGAATTCCGGAGCGACAAGGTTCGGGTGATCGATTACCACGGCGGTGTAAAAAATAAGCAGTGTGGTGCCGAGCAGCAGCGCGGTGAGAAATCCGCGGGGGCGGATCAGTTTCCATATTGGCAGGCGCGTGGCGTGATATCCATAAGTAAACAGGATGGCAACCCAGACCACGGTCGCATCCAGCGCAATAGTGTAGTCGCTGGATTCCAAATTCAATGCACCGGTCAAATTCAGTGGAAATTTACCCAACAACCACACGGCCATCAGGCTCAGGGTCAGCGCGATCAACGACGCAGCGACGACCTCGTAAGCTTCCCGCCCGCGCAGATAGTATCCGAGGAATAGGGCGATCGTCAGGATGCCCCAGAACGGCAAGACAGCCGAGGGGAATGCGGAGAACAATTGCGCGGCGATGGTGGCGCAGGCGGCATTCATCAAAAGCAACAGAAGCAATGCAATCAGCGTGAATGGCCCGTATGCCGAGGGACCCAAAACGCGCGCGGCGATTTCCGCCGGATCGAGCCCGGGGAAGCGCAGCGATAACCAAATCGCTCCAAGACCGTAGGTTCCGGCCGCCGTGACGGTGGCAACCACGGCCCAGAGAAAGGCGGGAATCCAACCCCATATTACCGAGATGACGCTGCCCGTGATGGCGGCGCCCGCGGCTAGCGCGGCCAGATGGTGACCGAAAATCAGATGTCGGTTGGGCGCGGTACCTTGCTCCGAATCGAAGCGGTCGGTTGCCGGTGTACTATAATGATCCCCGAGACGAAAGATGCCCGTACCCAGCAACTTGGAATAAAAGCGGTAGCCGAATACAAACGCCACGGCGGTTATGATGAGTAATACCAATGAATTCATGGCATGCCCGCGTCCAGGTACGCTTTGTAAATGGTTATTTTCATATCGCCTTTAGTTTCGCAGTTGCGCGCCTTTCCCGAATATCGGAGACTGCAGTGATTATATTAGATTGTTGGGTGAATCTTTGCCCGGGGCGCAGGTCAATACAGGCTTTACCCGGAAATGGCCCATAGCAAAATCAATTCCAGTATGCATACACAATTATTGCGTTTACTCCCGTCCTCGCTGATCTTTTCCATGCTGGTCGCGTGCGCCAGCCCCGGAAAGATCGAAGTGGTGTCCGCGAAAGCCGACGCTCAGGATAAACCGACCGAAGAGGCATTGCCCCGAATCGAGCTGGATTCGGAACTGCTCTACGACCTGCTGGTGGGGGAAATCGCTGGACAGCGCGGTCAGATCGGGATTGCCTCGGGTACGCTCGGAAACGTCGCGAAAAAAACCCGCGATCCACGCGTTGCCGAACGTGCCACGCTCTCCTCGCTTTATGCCAAGCGTTATGCAGAGGCGCTTGCTTCCGCGCGGCTCTGGGTGGAACTCCGGCCGCGCGATACCGAAGCAAATGAGGCACTCATCACGGCCTTGCTTGAACTGGACGAGACGGAGGAAGCCAGGAGCCTGTACGAAAAACTGTTTGCACTGGAAGCTACGCGTCGGAACCTCAACCACGCCTATTTGCGCGCCGCGGCGGTGCTCGGGCGGGCAAGCAACCGGGGCGCCGCCATCGACGTAATGCGTGCGCTTGTCGCCCTCAATCCTCGGGAAGCCTCGGCCCATTATTCGCTGTCCCATCTCTTGGTTCGGGGGGGCGATCTCGACGGCGCGCTCGACGCGGCGGACGATGCGCTGAAGCGGCGTTCGAACTGGGAGGAGGCGGCACTGCTCAAGGCGCGAATCCTGCTCTCGAAGAAAGAAGTTCAGAAAGCCCGAGCATTTTATGAATCTTTTTTGAGTGACAATCGCGGCGCCACCACACTCCGAGTCAACTATGCGCGATTCCTTATTGACCAGAAGGAATGGGAGAAGGCCTATGCGGAATTCAAACGCGTCGCGGCCGACGCCCCGAATGACGCGGATACCATCTATGCCGTCGGCCTGCTCGCATTACAAAACAATCATCTTGATGAAGCCAAGAATTATCTCATCCAGGCCCTGAAACTTCGACCGGAGAACGACCAGGCGAGGCTCTATCTCGGACAGGTCGCGGAGCAAGCAAAGCAATATGCGGAAGCAATCGCCTGGTATCGTGAAATCGAAGAAGGCGAATACTTTTTTGAAGCGCAGACCCGCCTGGGAGTGGTGATCGCGAAACAGGGCGATCTCGACGGCGCACGTCGCCAACTGGATGGCATAGATGCCCAAAACGATCCGCAGCGTGTCCAAGTGGCGCTTGCCTTCGAACAGATCTTGCGCGAAGCCAAACTGTACCGCGAGGCGTTGGAGAAAATGAATGTCGCGATACAACACGTGCCCGGGGACAAGGATTTACTCTATGCCCGCGCGCTCCTCGCGGAAAAACTCGACATGTTCGATATGACTGAGCGTGATTTGCGTGAAATACTCAAAACGGACCCGAAGAACGCCAATGCGCTCAATGCGCTCGGCTACACGCTCACCGATCGCACCACGCGCTTTCAGGAAGCGCTCGACCTGCTGCGGCAAGCCATCGCACTCAAGCCCGACGATGCCTTTATCCTGGATAGCATGGGCTGGCTGCAATATCGGCTGGGGAACAATGTGGAAGCGGTAAAATATCTCAAACGCGCGCTGGAAATCAGAAATGACGCGGAAATTGCCGCACACCTTGGCGAAGTGCTGTGGGTGATGGGCAACCGCCAAGAGGCGGAAAACATCTGGAACCGGGCGCTGCGCGAAACGCCCGACAGCGAAGCACTCAACGGCGTTATAAAAAAATTCAAACCATGAGGTGGATAACCGGATTTTTCGGGCTGGCGATGCTCGCTGCCGGCTGCGCCACCGTGCCTGCTCCGCCACCGGTCGATAATCCCGCGGCTGCGTGGCAGAAGCGCCAGACCGAATTGATGCCGGTCACAACCTGGAAAATTCGTGGCCGGCTTGCGATGCGCACCGCGGACGAAGGTTGGCAGGCCTCGGTTAACTGGGCGCGCGAGGGTGAACTGCATCGCATTGACATCACCGGCCCGCTGGGTCGTGGCCATCTGCGGCTGGTACATGACCGTCACGTGGCCGAATTGCTCGATGCCGACAAGCGCACCTGGCGCGCAGAAAATGCGGAACAGCTTTTATATCGCACGACCGGCTGGCGGGTACCGCTCGAGGGGTTGAATTACTGGATGCTCGGGCTTCCTTCTCCCCTCGAGGCGGCGAGCGAAATTCTGGACGACTACGGACGTTTGAAGACGCTGATTCAATCAGGCTGGGACATTCAATTTCTTGAGTACATGCGATACGGAACGCTCGATCTTCCGAAGAAATTATTTCTCAAACGCAAGGACCCGGGTATGGATAATCATCTTACCGGTGATACCACGCTTGAAGTGCGCCTGGTCATCGAACACTGGGCATTGAACTGATGGCCCGAGGTTAACGGCGGATGCAATCCTGGCCGGCACCGGCGAAGCTGAACCTGTTCCTGCAAATAACCGGCCGGCGCCCGGATGGTTATCATACGTTGCAGACGGTTTTTCAGTTTCTCGATTATGGCGATGACCTGGAATTCTCCGTCACAAATAACGGTCGTATTGCGCTCCTCACGCCGTTGTCCGGGGTACCGGAAAATAATAACCTGGCGATTCGTGCCGCGGAGTTGTTGAAAAAAGCCACCGGCATTCGCCAAGGCACGGAAATTCAAATCAAGAAGCGCTTACCGCTCGGCGGCGGCCTTGGGGGAGGCAGTTCGGATGCCGCCACGACATTGTTGGCCTTGAATGTGCTATGGGGCGCCAACCTCTCGGTGACGGAGCTTGCCGCCTTGGGGCTCGAGCTGGGTGCGGACGTGCCGGTTTTCGTCCATGGACACGCGGCCTGGGCGGAAGGAATCGGTGAAATTCTTACTCCACTTGAGCCGGAAGAAGCGTGGTATCTCGTGGTGGTACCGCCGGTGCACGTTTCCACGGCGAAGGTTTTTTCCAATTCTGAATTGACACGTTATAGCCGGACCATCACAATACGCGACTTTCAAGAAGGGCGCGGGCGGCGAAATGACCTGGAACCGATCGTTCGCCGAAGCTATCCCGAGGTAAATCGCGCGATGTCCCTGTTGGAGGAATTCGGTGAACCGCGGCTGTCGGGCTCCGGTGGATGTGTTTTCCTGAAATTGGATGAGGCAGGGCAAGGCCAGCGGATATTGAAAATCATTCCGAAACAGTTTACCGGTTTTGTGGCGCGAGGGATGAACCGTCATCCCTTATATAGGATGAGTCACGGCATGCAGCCGGGCCTCGCCGGAAACTAAAATTCACCGGATATCCGGAATTGTTGCCGACAGGTTCGAACTGTCTCGTATTTCTGGGGCGTAGCCAAGCGGTAAGGCACCGGATTTTGACCGGCATTCTGACGTACAGGGACGTACTAATGCCGCGAGAGGCAGGATGCCGAGAGCGGCCCAGGTTCGACAAATTCGCCGGGGCGAGGTGGAGCGTTTGCGATTCACTGAATCGCGCTCCATCGAGCAGGCTTGCCATGGATGGCAAGCCCTGGAGTTCTTAGCGAGATAGGAAGATCGAGCTTAGAACTGAATTTGGACAGCTGAACGTAGCGACGCTGGCCCGAGCCATTTATAGTGGCGAGGGCGAGCCCCAAGGACGGGGCGAGCAATCCTGGCTCCGCGACAGGTCTAGAACCTATCTCAAAAACGGTAGGGTGCGCCCTGCGCACCGATCTACGGTTTAAACGAAGCCACTTGGTGCGTGGGACGCACCCTACAAAAACCGAAACATGGTATTTTGAGATTGGTTCTAGTCATGGGGCGCAGATTTCTGGGGCGTAGCCAAGCGGTAAGGCACCGGATTTTGATTCCGGCATTCCCAGGTTCGAATCCTGGCGCCCCAACCAATTCAAAAATGTCCACCGGGCATTTTTGAATTGGTTGCCAGGATGAGAACCTGGAAGATTCGACGCGCTCGCCGGGGCGAAGCGGAATAAGCCGACGATCCTGTGGATCGGCGGCCCGCTGAGCGGTTTCGCCAGGGATGGCGAAACCCGGAGTTCTTAGCGAGGCAGGAGCCGAGCTTAGAACTGAGCGCGAACAGCGGAGCGTAGCGACGCTGGCCCCGGAGGGGCGGAGCACAGGGATGTGCGGAGTAATCCTGGCGCCCCAACCAGAATGATCAGGGAATGGCAAGGAGCGAAGGCCCTGATCCATTGTTAACGTCTGTTGACGTATATGATTGACCCAGTCACCGGATTGTCAGACAAGCCCTGAGGGAAGATCGCGTGTCCTTGGACAACATGATGGTGTTTACCGGGAACGCCAATCCGGCGCTCGCGGAACTCGTGGTGCGACAACTGGGGTTGCCGCTTGGAAAGGCGGTGATCGGCCGCTTCTCGGATGGTGAAGTTCAGGTCGAGATAATGGAGCATGTGCGCGGCCGGGATGTTTTCATCGTCCAGCCCACATGCGCGCCCAGCAACGACAATCTGATGGAATTGCTGGTAATGATCGACGCCGTGAAACGATCCTCGGCGCGGCGCATTACCGCGGTGATACCATATTATGGTTATGCTCGACAGGACCGCCGTCCGCGCACGGCGCGGGTGGCCATCACGGCGAAACTGGTGGCGGACATGATCACCGTCTCGGGCGCACACCGGGTGTTGACGATGGATCTGCATGCCGATCAGATTCAGGGATTTTTCAATATTCCGACGGACAATATTTACTCCTCGCTGGTATTGCTCGGCGACCTCTGGCGGCAGGAAATCAAGGATTTGCTCGTGGTGTCGCCGGACGTGGGGGGCGTGGTGCGGGCCCGCGCGATGGCGAAGCACCTGGAAGCGGACTTGGCCATCATCGACAAGCGCCGTCCCAAGCCGAATGAGGCAAAAGTGATGCATATCATCGGCGAGGTGGCGGGCCGGACCTGCGTGTTGATGGATGACCTGGTCGATACCGCGAGCACGCTGTGCGAAGCTGCTTCGGCATTGAAGAGCGACGGCGCGCGCAAAGTGCTGGCGTACTGCACGCACCCGGTGCTGTCCGGCAATGCCGTGGAACGGATCGAGAAATCCGATCTCGACGAGCTGGTGGTGACCGACACCATCCCGCTCAAGCCGGAGGCCAAGGCCTGCCGGCGGATACGCCAATTGAGCGTGGCGGAGCTGCTCGCCGAGTCCATGCGCCGCATTGCGGAAGAGGATTCGGTCAGCGAATTGTTTATGGAATAAATTCAGTAGCAAGTTTCAAGTGGCAAGTAGCAAGGTAAAAAATCGTATTACTTGCTACTTGTATCTTGCTACTTGCTACTCGTAATTATCGCTTTTCCTGGTCGCGGAAGAAGCGGTGTTTATCAACCTTTGTTGGAGACTGACAATGAGTGCAAAATATGAATTAACTGCTGAACCGCGCGCTGCGAAAGGTACGGGTGCGAGCCGCCGCCTGCGCCGCAGCGGCAAAGTACCCGCCATCCTTTATGGCGCAGGCAAAGAGGCGACGATGGTTTCGCTGGATCATAACGTGATGGTACGTCACCTCGAAAATGAAAAGTTTCATACCTCGATCCTGACCGTGAACGTTGGCACGGAGAAAGACCAGGCCATTCTGCGCGACTATCACATGCATCCGTTCAAGCCGGTCGTGATGCACGTGGACCTGCAGCGCATCAGCGCCACCGAGAAAATTCACATGGCGGTGCCGCTGCACTTCGTGGGTCATGACATCGCTCCGGGAGTGAAGGTGGATGGCGGTATCGTGTCGCACCTCATGACCGAAGTGGACATCACCTGTCTCCCCAAGGATCTGCCGGAATTCCTCACGGTCGACATGTCGGCCCTGCACATCAATGAATCGGTCCATCTTTCCGCCCTCAAGCTGCCGGAAGGTGTGACCATCACGAGTCTCGCGCACGGCGGCGATGACCTGGCCGTGGCGGTGATTACCACTATCCGCGTGGTGGAAGAGGAAATCCCGGTTGTCGCGGTGCCGGCCGAGGGCGAAACCGCCGCCGCGGCGCCGCCCGCGGAAGGCGAAGCCAAAGCGGGCGAAGCCAAGGCAGGCGAGCCGAAGAAAGGCGAAGCTCCCAAGATGGAAGCGAAGAAGGGCGAAACCCCCAAGGTGGAAGCGAAGAAAGGCGAAGCTCCCAAGGCGGATGCCAAGAAGGCCGAGCCGCCGAAGAAGGAAGCGCCCAAGAAGGGAGGCAAGTAGCCCAGTCGTATGTGCCCTTTTCCAACTCCCCCTCTCCCGCGTGCGGGAGAGGGGATGGGGGTGAGGGGTGATCTCCCTCACCCTTTGCCCTCTCCCGGAGTGAGAGGGGAAGTAGGTGAGCGTCTTTATTTCGATTGGGGTGAGGGAAGCAGGCCATGACCCAAGGCATCTCCCTCATCGTTGGCCTGGGGAATCCGGGCGCGGAATATGCGGAAACCCGACACAATGTTGGGTTCCGTTTTCTGGATGTTCTGCTGGACGCCACCGGCGAGATCCTGCGCGCCGAATCGCGCTTTTCTGCCAACGTGGGAAAAATCACCATCAGCGGCAAGGACATCTGGCTGCTCGCGCCGCAAACTTTCATGAACCACAGCGGCGATTCGGTTTCAAAGTTCGCCCATTATTACAAAATCCCGGCCGCGGAAATTCTCGTGGTTCACGACGATCTGGATCTGCCGCCCGGGGCGGTACGGCTGAAAGTAGGTGGCGGCGACGGCGGTCACAACGGTCTATCCGACGTTACCGAGAAGCTGGGAACTTCCGACTACGTGCGTTTGCGTATCGGCATCGGCCATCCGGGCATCGCCGCGCAGGTCGTTTCTTATGTATTAAAGAAGGCACCTTCGGCGGAGCAGGCATTGATTGATACGGCGATTATGATCGCCAAGGTGCATGTCGCGGATATCGTGCACGGCCAGTTCCAGAAGGTCATGAACGTCCTGCACACGCATAAATCCTAAGGTTCCCTCTCCCTCCGGGAGAGGGTTAGGGTGAGGGGGAGTGAACCGGGGTTTAACACCCTCACCCCAATCGAAATAAAGACACTCACCCACTTCCCCTCTCCCTCCGGGAGAGGGCAAAGGGTGAGGGGACCGCTCCCTCATCCCCATCCCTTCTCCCTCAAGGGGAGAAGGGAGCGAGCCGAGGCGCGCTACGCGCGCTTTCTTTCACTCGGGGAGAGGGGGAGTTGGAAAAATGAGGTCTTATGTATGGGTTTCAAATGCGGCATTGTCGGTCTGCCGAACGTGGGCAAGTCCACGCTCTTCAACGCGCTCACCAAGGCGGGTATCGCCGCGGAAAATTATCCTTTTTGCACCATCGACCCGAACATCGGTATCGTCGAGGTGCCGGACCCGCGCCTGCAAAAGCTGGCGGAGATCGCCAAACCGGAAAAAATTATCCCCACCACCATCGAATTCGTTGACATTGCGGGCCTCGTGGCGGGCGCCTCGAAAGGTGAAGGGCTGGGTAACAAATTTCTCGCCTACATCCGCGAGGTGGATGCGATCGCCCATGTGGTTCGCTGTTTCGAAGACGAGAACATTGTGCACGTTTCAGGCCGGATCGATCCGCTCGCGGATGTTGAGATTATCAACACAGAACTTGCGCTCGCCGATCTCGAGACAGTCGAGAAAGGCATGCAGCGTGCGGACAAGGGCGCCAAAAGCGGCAGCAAGGATGACATCAAACTGCGCGAACTGCTGGTACGCGTGTGTGCGCATCTCGACAAGGGCAAGCCGGTGCGCAGCCTCGGCTTGAGCGAGGAGGCGCACAAACTATTGAGGCCGCTGTGTCTCCTGACTGACAAGCCGCTCATGTACATCGCCAATGTGAATGAGAAAGGCTTTACCCAAAATCCGTACCTTGAGCAGCTGGATAAGCCTGCGCGCTCGGAAAATTCTGTCATGGTGCCAATCTGTGCCAGAATCGAAGCGGAATTGGCCGATATGAATGCCGAGGAAAAGCAAGTGTTTCTCGCCGACATGGGGCTTACCGAGCCGGGACTGAACCGCGTCATCCGCGCCGGCTATACCTTGCTGGGCCTGCATACATTTTTCACCGCCGGCCCCAAGGAAGTGCGCGCCTGGACGGTGCGCCAGGGAGCGCACGCGCCCCAGGCGGCGGGCGTGATCCATACGGATTTTGAGCGCGGCTTTATCCGCGCCGAAACCATTTCCTATGAGGATTATGTCCGATATCACGGCGAACACGGCGCGCGTGAGGCCGGCAAACTGCGTCTTGAAGGCAAGGACTACGTGCTACACGACGGCGATGTGATGCACTTCCGCTTTAACGTGTAGCGTTCTCACCCATGCTAAACTGTCGTCAGCATTTTCCCTTGTCAGGCCAAGCGGATATCGGTATCGTTTGCGGCCCCAATCAAAGCCAACCGCGCGCGAAGCGCGCCACGGCTCGCTTCCCTCTCCCCCCGGGGGGAGAGGGAATGAGGGTGAGGGGGCGTGAAGGGTAAGTGCGGCAACAAATTTGGCAAGGTTCCCCTCTCCCCTTGCCCGATCGAAATGGGAATGTTTACCGACTTCCCCTCTCCCTCCGGGAGAGGGCAAAGGGTGAGGGGGATCTGCCCCTCATCCCCATCCCTTCTCCCTCAAGGGGAGAAGGGGGCGAGCCGAGGCGCGCTATGCGCGCTTTCTTTCACTCGGGGAGAGGGGGAATTGGTAAAAGTCTTCAATTCAATCCGGCTAAGTAGCTCAGATGGTTAGAGCGCGGCACTCATAATGCTGAGGTCGGCGGTTCGACTCCGCCCTTAGCCACCATTTTTTCAAACACTTTTCTCATCGGTTATCGCCTCCGTATCGCGTATCCGGTCCAACGCACCCACCATTACCTCAGCGTCCCAAGTCGGCGCCGAGGATTCTGCTGCGCCAATCGCCGGCAGTGGAGTAGCCCACCAGTTTGGTTGTATGTTGCAACTATGCTCGGCTAGACTGGCCAAACAGCGAAGAGGAAACCACTATGGCTACTCTGCACGTGCGCAATGTCCCCAGCAAGCTCTACAAGCGCATCCAGAAGCTTGCCCAGGAAGAAAACTGCTCGCTCACTGCGGAAGTGATCCGGCTCCTCGGTCAAGGACTTCAGGTGCAGAAGACGCGCAGGGGTGCTGCGGCCGTCATCGAGCGCATCCGGGATCGGGCACGGAAGGCTCATCTGCCCCCCAATTGGGTGAACTCAGCCGATCTAATCCGTGAGGACCGGTCCCGGTGAATCCGGCACCGCTTCGGGAGATACTGGACGCCAGCGTGGCGGTCAAAATATTCGTGCCGGAAGTAGTTCTCCGCTTCGGTTTCCTTTGATCACTACTGACGAGAGGCTGGCAAAACAGGTTGCAAAAGGTCCGTATGACGTGCAGTGGTTAGGGAACATGGAATTGGCAGCGAAATAAGAAACAGATGGGCAAAAGCACTATCCGATAAGAGGAAGTTGTCGGGCAGACAGTATTAAGATTTGGCATGAAACTTGTGAAAACGTAAGGCCCCAAAAGAATAGTGAAAGGCTCACAAGAAATGAATTTTTACAGCGATTGATCACGGCCATGCCCCGAATCTTCTACAACATTGAAAAAGAACTCCTTCCAGCACTTCAGGAGACTATCAAGTTATCAGACCGTGCTGATTTCTGTGTAGGCTACTTCAACCTGCGTGGCTGGCGTCAGATTGATTCCTTTATCAAAGGCTGGTCAGGGGAGGATGGAAATTGCTGCCGGCTTCTTGTGGGCATGCAACGAGCCGTCGAGCAAGACCTTCGTCAATGGCTCGGTTTGGCGTCGCGGGATGAAGGTATCGAAACCCAGTCTGCGCTCAAGTTCAAGAAGCAGCTCGCCGCTGAGTTTCGTCAGCAACTGACGTCGGGCGCGCCTACCGACGTAGACGAGGCAGGCCTGCGCCGACTGGCCACGCCCGCCGGTCCGGGTGGCGGTTTTTCCGAGCTATCCGTTGCGCTGCCAGACGATTTTGCGGCTGGCTTTGTGTTAGGATTTCCCATAAGAGCGGGGGATTCCAGGAGGAGCCTTGGTTCTGCAACCGGAAGAATATTTTGGGGGTTGCAAACAGGTTCTTACCAGCAGGTCCACCGCAGTGCGGTGTGCCTGCAAGTTGCAATGCAAGACCTGACCCCGTGTTCTGTGGACCCCGTGTTCTGCTTGCTGGTGCGGCCGATCTCGCCCACGGCGCTCGCCATCCGCGTCATCCGCGCCAACATCGTCGCCGAGTGGCTGTTCGAACTGCTTCCCAGCCGCGGCCGCGCGACGAAGAAACGAGATGACTGACACCTGGTGATGAACACGTTGGTTGGAACGGCGGGTACAAAATTAAGGATAAGGCTACTCGGCGGTTTGTCGTTAGGCTCAAACACCGCGCGGTGAGTGTGCCGTCTGCCTCGGGCCACTTATTTGGCGCGTAAATTGACAAATCGCGCCAATAAAACTAATATTTTGGCGTGTTATTTATAATTTAGACATAAATTAAGACTATTTTTAAATATAAATTGCGCCAAAAGAAATACTAAATCATGCCAAAAAGACTGCGTGAAGACTTGGACGCCCGCATAGAGGCAGAGATTGCCCGCCATCGGGAGGGTGTTGGCATCGTCGATCTGTCCAAGACCTTGGCCAAGATCGTTAGTCGCCGCACACTGCAACGTCGCCTGAATAAGCTGATCAAAAAACGCCACATCTCAGCAAAGGGAGAAGGCAGGGCCCGCGTGTACCGGGCGCTCGGAAGCATTGATATCTATGCCACCGGCGCCGGAGCTGCAAAGGAAATTGAGGCCTATGTACCGATCTCAGCCGAAAGCCAGGATGTTATTAACTACGTGCGGCAGTCTATCCAGCAGCGACAGCCCGTCGGTTACGACCGCGTTTTCCTGGAATCATATCAGCCGAACGAGACCCATTACCTGTCATCGGCGATCCGCGATCACCTGCACCGGATCGGTCGCTCGCCCGATGGCCCACGGCCGGCCGGTACTTATGCCCGCGACATCCTGAATCGCCTGCTGATCGATTTATCGTGGGCGTCTAGTCGGCTGGAGGGAAACACCTACACCCGCCTCGACACCCAGAACCTGATCGAGCACGGCCAGGCGGCCGAGGGCAAGGATCGGCGTGAAGCGCAGATGATCCTGAACCACAAGGATGCCATCGAGTTACTGGTAGAGCAGGTCGAAGAGATTGGTTTCAATTCCTTCACTTTTCTTAATCTGCACGCCCTGTTGTCAGCAAACTTGTTGGCCGATCCAGGCGAGAGTGGGCGTCTGCGCAATCGCATCGTTGAGGTCAGTGGAACGGTGTTTCATCCGCTCGGCATCCCGCAACAGATCGAACAGTACTTTCATCTGATTCTGGAAAAAGCCGACGCGATCAAGGACCCATTCGAGCAGGCATTTTTCATCATGGTACATATCCCCTATCTGCAACCTTTTTTGGACGTGAACAAGCGGGTATCGCGGCTTGGTGCCAACATATCACTCATCCGACACAATCTCTGTCCGCTGTCATTCATCGATGTCCCCGAAAAGGCTTATGTAGAAGGTACGCTCGGCGTCTATGAGCTGAAGCAGGTATCCCTATTGCGCGACGTATTTGTGTGGGCCTACGAGCGCTCGTCACAACGCTATCTCGCCATCCGGGAAACCGTTGCCGAACCCAATCCCGTGCGCCTGCGCTATCGCGAAGCCCTGATCAGCATCATCGGCGAGATTGTTCGCGGGCAGCAACGCCCGAGTGCAGCCGCTGTGCGCGAAGTGGCGCAATCGCTGGTGCCGAATAAAGACCTGGATCACGTGGTTGACTTGGCTATCGAAGACCTCGCACATCTTCACGAAGGCAACGTCAGTCGTTACCGGTTGCGACTCTCCGAATATTGCGCATGGCAAGCAATGCAAAAAAACATAACGGCGTGAAGCCCAGCAAGGCATTGAAATCCGGCCAGCGGCGGGTAGACGTAGCGCGTGACGGCATAGCCGCGCGCCGCGAGCTTGCAACGCATGCTCGGGCCGCGCGGCAACCCCACCGCCGCAAGCCTGTTTGGCATCATCAAAGCGCTTCAGGTGTCTGAACATATTCGGCTGGCGGTGAAGTCAATCAAACGCGCCGCATAAGGCTTGCTGATCCGGTTTATCGCCCCCGCCCGCCTAGGTCAGGTAAAAACGCGTGCGCGCGCGGTGGTGGTGTCGGTCTTCCTGCCGCGCCTGCGCGAAACCCGGCTGGTGCGGCCGATCTCGCCGACGGCGCTCGCCATCCGCGTCATCCGCGCCAACATCGTCGCCGAGTGGTTGTTCGAACTGCTGCCCAGCCGCGGCCGCGCGACGAAGAAACGCGAAGGTTGAATACAAGTCGCCCCCCGGCTTTTCAAGCACAGATTCCGCGCGCCTTATTCTCATCATGGTATAAGCCGAGACCCAGGTGTAGGATTCCCAAGAAATAAAAAAGGATTGAAGGAGGCTTTGGTACTACTTCTCCAAAAAACCTAATAATGGAAAATCCATTTTTCGAAAAACCCGTCCTCAATACTCCTTATGCATATCCTTTGCGCCATTGGGAACTGGATGAAGAAGGTCAGCCAACTCAGCAGATTATTGAGAAGCGCCGCCGTGCTGATTTCATTACGCCGATTCCGAAACCGAAAAAGCGCAAAGGATCGGTTGAACAGGCGGCATTGCAATTCGACGAAGGTAAAGGACTCTCGACCGAAGAACAACGGTATGACCACACGGCCATCATTCAGACTGTGCGGGAGCAGGTGGATCGCTGGCGGCAATTGCCTTCAAACGACTGGCGTGTAACACCAGAAACAGCGCGGCTCCTTCAACATTGGCGACATCACGGATTCAATGATTTCCGTCCTTTCTTTTGTCAGATAGAAGCGGCCGAAACTGCTATCTGGCTAACAGAGGTTGCCCCTCAGGTGGGTAAGGCGGGAAAGGGCCTAATCGCTCACCTCGCAAACGCCAATAACGACGCGAATCCGGAGCTGATGCGCCTGGCGCTAAAACTTGCAACGGGCGCTGGCAAGACCACCGTCATGGCGATGCTCATCGCCTGGCAAACCATTAACGCGGTAAGGCGGCCACAGAGCAAGCGCTTCGCGCGCGGCTTTCTTGTCGTAACGCCGGGTCTCACTATTAAGGATAGGCTGAGAGTTCTGCAGCCCAACGACCCGGACAGCTACTACGGAAACCTTGAGCTGGTTCCTGGCGACATGTTGGAGGACTTAAACCGGGCAAAGATCGTCATAACCAACTTTCACGCCTTTAAACTTCGAGAGCGCATCGAGCTTTCAAAGGGTGGCCGTTCGCTGCTTCAAGGGCGAGGTGAAGAACTGAATACGTTGGAAACCGAAGGGCAGATGTTGCAGCGTGTGATGCCCGATCTTATGGGCCTGAAGAACATTCTCGTCCTCAACGACGAAGCTCACCACTGCTACCGCGAGAAACCGGGCGCCGAAGAGGATAAAGACCTAAAGGGCGACGAGAAAAAGGAAGCACAGAAGAATAACGAAGCAGCCCGCGTTTGGATTTCCGGCCTAGAAACCGTTAACCGTAAGCTCGGAATTTCGCGTGTCGTCGATCTCTCTGCCACACCGTTCTTCTTGCGTGGTTCTGGCTATGCCGAAGGCACGCTGTTCCCTTGGACCATGAGCGATTTCTCGCTTATGGACGCAATTGAATCCGGCATCGTCAAACTGCCGCGCGTTCCTATCGCGGACAATATCCCGGGGAACGAGATGCCAATGTTCCGCAATCTGTGGGAACACATCGGCAAGAAGATGCCCAAGAAAGGTCGCGGAAAGGCGGACGTACTCGATCCGCTTGATCTCCCGCCGCAACTGCAGACGGCCCTCGACGCGCTGTATGGACACTACGAGAAGACATTTGCGCTATGGGTGGAAAAGAAGGTGTCGGTGCCGCCGTGCTTCATCGTCGTCTGCAACAACACTTCCACCTCCAAGCTGGTCTACGACTACATATCTGGTTTCCAGCGGGAGAACGACGACGGCTCCAGTCAGTTGGTGTTCGGCCGCTTGCCGCTGTTTCAGAACCACGACGAACACGGCAACCCGCTTGCTCGACCCAGAACGCTGCTGATCGACAGTGAGCAATTGGAATCCGGAGAAGCGTTGGACGACAAGTTCCGCGCTATGGCCGCCGATGAAATCGAGCGGTTCCGGCGCGAGATCGTTGAGCGCACGGGCGACTTGCGCCAGGCGGATAACCTCACCGACCAGGACCTGCTGCGCGAGGCAATGAACACTGTTGGTAAGCCGAAGCGGCTCGGAGCCGATATTCGCTGCGTAGTTTCAGTTTCCATGCTGACCGAAGGTTGGGACGCCAACACCGTTACCCACGTTCTCGGCGTGCGTGCATTCGGCACCCAGCTTCTTTGCGAACAGGTCATCGGCCGCGCTCTTCGTCGTCAGTCCTATCAGCTGAACGAAGAGAGCCTATTCGATGTGGAATACGCCGATGTGCTCGGCATTCCGTTCGACTTTACCGCCAAGCCGGTGGTAGCGCCGCCGCAGCCACCGCGCGAAACCGTCCAAGTCAAGGCTATGCGTCCCGACCGCGACACGCTCGAAATTCGCTTTCCGCGCGTGGAGGGATATCGTGCCGAGTTACCGGAGGAGCGACTGACAGCGAAGTTCAACGAAGACTCCGTGATTGAACTCACGCCCGATCTTGTCGGTGCCACCGAGACGCGGAACTCCGGAATCATCGGTGAAGCAGTGGACCTCAACCTCGTTCATACTGGGGATGTGCGACCGTCACAGGTCATATACGAGCTGACCTCGCATCTGCTGATGACGCGCTGGCGCGACACCAACAGAGAACCACAACTGCACCTATTCGGGCAGCTCAAGCGCATCGTCAAGCAGTGGCTCGATCAGAAATGTCTGGTCTGCAAAGGCGGCACATATCCAGCGCAGCTTAAGTACAAGACGCTGGCGGACATGGCCTGTGAGCGGATCATGGCAGGCATCACGCGCGAGTTGATTGGTAAACGACCGATCAAGGCCGTGCTCGATTCCTATAACCCCGTCGGATCTACCGCACATGTCCGCTTCAACACCTCTAGAACCGATCGCTGGGAAACAGACTCGCGTCGTTGCCAAATCAACTGGGTAGTGCTCGATAGCGACTGGGAAGCGGAATTCTGTCGCGTCGCCGAATCGCATCCACGCGTACGCGCGTACGTAAAGAACCACAATCTCGGGCTGGAAGTGCCTTACCGCTACGGTTCGGAAATGCGCACGTACCTGCCTGATTTTATCGTGCTCGTAGATGACGGCCACGGCGACAACGACCTTTTGCATCTAGTTGTAGAGATCAAAGGTTTTCGTCGCGAAGATGCGAAAGAAAAGAAATCCACGATGGAAACCTACTGGGTGCCCGGTGTGAACAATCTCGACACCTATGGTCGCTGGGCGTTTGCCGAATTCACCGAGATCTACCAGATCGAGTCAGACTTCAAAGCCAAGATAAAAGCGGAGTTCGACAAAATGATCGATACTGCATCGGCTGAAGCCCTGACTGGAACAATGAGCGCTAATCATGGCTAAAAAATCTTCCACCAAGACCGTCGAAGCGCTGAAGCACGACGAGGCGAAGCGAAAAAATATTCCTACCGCGGAATATCAATCCGTTTTGCAGAAGACGGAACAAGACCCGGTTCGAGTCGCCTACGAAAGACGCAACCGCGACCTCGATCCACAACTTGTCTGGCGTGGAAAGGACGACAAGGACTGGAGTGACCTCGTTGTTCATGCTCCACCGATGTACATTCAGGAGAAAGTTCACCCCAAGGCGCTGATTGACGACTTGATGCGCGAAAGTCGTGAGCGGCAGCACGAGGCGGGACAGATCACGCCCGATCTCTTCGCTGACTTCAACGGAATCCCGAAAGGCGTGGACAAGACCGAGTTCTACCAGCACGACCAAAATTGGTCCAACCGCATGATCCTCGGTGACTCCCTTCATGTCATGGCCAGTCTAGCTGAGCGCGAGGGACTGCGTGGAAGGGTGCAGTGCATCTATCTAGACCCACCCTACGGCATAAAGTTTAACTCAAATTTTCAGTGGTCAACTACGAGTAATGACATTACAGACGGTAAGAGCGAGCACATCACAAGAGAACCAGAGCAAGTTAAAGCGTTTCGAGACACTTGGCGTGATGGAATACACTCCTACTTAACCTACTTGCGAGATCGTCTCACGGTCGCGCGCGACTTACTCTCGGACAGAGGTTCAATATTTGTTCAAATTGGTGACGAAAATAAGCACCGGGTAAGAGGACTCTTGGATGAAGTATTTGGCGAAAAGAACTTTGTAACAGAAATTGCCTTTGCTACTACCACTGGTTTTGAAACAAATTATCTTTCCTCTATCTATGATTCGCTGTTGTGGTACGCCAAAAGCAAACTAGCAGCCAAATTCCATGGACTATATCGGGAAAAAATTCCCGGCGAATCTGGTGCTACGAAATACCGTCAAGTGTCAACTTTCGGTGCCCTAGCCAATTCAGTAATTAACCGAGAACAATTTGTCGATCTAGATCAGATTACTTCGCAGGACGAGAGCGCCTCTGATGACAATGATTTTTTTGTCGATGGCATAAATTATCCCTGTCCCAAGGGCCTACACTGGAAAACTCATCGTGTTGGTAGGGTCAGATTATGGCGTGCCCATCGAGTTTTTATTCAAGGTAACACTCCGCGTTATTTGCGCAAGATGACAGATTCAGGGAACACCGTTATTTCGAACGTTTGGACGGATATTGGTGGAGTTCAAAGCAGATCTGATCCGAAAGTGTATGTTGTTCAAACCGCAACCGAGGTTATCTCAAGAGCAATTTTGATGACGACGGATCCTGGCGACCTTGTTCTTGATCCTACCTGTGGGGCTGGTACCACAGCACGGGTTGCTGAGCAGTGGGGTAGGAGGTGGATTACGATTGACACTTCGCGAGTTGCTCTGACCTTAGCTAGAGCGCGGGTCATGGGAGCACGGTACCCTTACTATCTTCTTGCTGACAGTCGGAGCGGTCAGTTGAAGGAAGCAGAAATTATGCGCAAAGAACCATCAGCTATGCCTGTTTTAAATGATATCCGTCATGGTTTTGTTTATCAGCGAGTGCCCCATATTCAGTTAAGCGATATCGCAAGCAATGCGGAAATCGACGTGATCTGGGAAAGGTATCAGGTGACGCTCGATCCTTTGCGGAAGAAGCTCAACGAGTCGCTCGAGAAGGTCTGGGAAGAATGGGAAATTGCACTTAGCGCACAAAAAGACTGGCCAGAAAAGGCCAAGGAACTTCATCGCATATGGTGGCGTAAACGATTAGATCGGCAGGATGAAATTGACGCCTCCATAGCGGCTAAGGCCGAGTCAGATCCTAAATATCTTTACGACAAGCCCTACGAGGACAAGCAAATTGTCCGCGTGGCTGGACCGTTCACCGTCGAGAGCCTCTCGCCGCACCGCATGCTTGGGGTGGACGAGAACGATGAATTGATCGACCACGCTGCCGAACCCGGTGGGGACTACATCGAAAAACAGACCTTCCCGCAGATGATCCTGGAGAATCTAAAGACCGCCGGGGTTCAACAGGCGCACAAGGAAGACCGGATCTCCTTCATCGCGCTCAAGCCCTGGCCGGGAAAGCTAGTCTGCGCTGAAGGCCGCTACATCGAGGACAATACTGAAGCGGGGACGGAGAAGCGCGCCGCAATATTCATCGGACCGGAGTTCGGTACAGTCACCCGGCCCGACTTGGTGGAAGCCGCGCGTGAAGCCGGTGACGCAGATTTCGATGTGCTCATTGCCTGCGCCTTCAATTACGAGGCTCATGCGACCGAGTTCAGCAAGCTCGGCCGCATCCCCGTACTCAAGGCGCGTATGAACGCTGACCTTCACATGGCTGACGATCTAAAGAATACCGGCAAAGGGAATTTGTTCGTCATCTTTGGCGAGCCGGACATTGCCATCCTTCCCGAAAAGGACGGCAAGATACGAGTAAAGATAAAAGGCGTCGATGTATTTCATCCGCAAACCGGCGAAGTCCGCAGTGATGGTCCCGAAGGCATCGCTTGTTGGTTTATCGACACCGACTACAACGAAGAAAGCTTCTTCGTCCGCCACGCGTACTTCCTCGGCGCCAACGATCCGTACAGCGCACTGAAGACGACGCTCAAGGCTGAGATAAACGCAGAAGCTTGGACGACTCTGAACAGCGACACTTCTCGCGCTTTCGATAAGCCAAAGTCGGGCCGGATCGCGGTTAAGGTGATTAATCACCTGGGCGATGAAGTTATGAAGGTCTTCAAGGTTAATTAGTTGACCCCTAAGAACTGCGGCTGGCTGAAACGATAAATGCGCTGCATATTCTGCAAATCGCCTTCGGAAACTTCCGTTTCGCGAGAGCACATCCTTTCGGAGTCCTTAGGGAACACCAAGCACGTTCTGCCAAAAGGTTGGGTGTGCGACAAGTGCAACAACTATTTTGCGCGCGAAGTTGAGAAGCCATTTCTAGAGTCGCTCTATGGCCGATGTTCACGCTTCGAGATGAGGGTTCCGAACAAGGAAGGTCGTATTCCGTCCGTAGTAGGATTTCATGCGCAGTCACAAACGAAGGTTGATGTATTTCATTCAAAGGAGGACGGCAGTCTTTCCATTGCTGTCGCAGATGGCGAAGACGAAGCCGCTTGGGTCGCGTCGCTAAGTAGGGAATCACGGGGAACGCTGTACGTGCCCGCCGCAACGGAACCGACAGCCGATATGACGACAGCGCGCTTCATTGGCAAGGTCGGGTTGGAGGTTCTGGCCCAGCGGTGTCTGGAAGTTCCGGGAGGGAACGATGAAATAGTCGACAAACAAGAGCTCGACGCGCTGCGCACCTACGCACGAAGGGGAAGTCTGAGGATCTTGTGGCCGATCCATGTCCGTCACCTTTATGCAGCAGATTTTCTTTTTGCCGACGACACTGCTGGCCGGCACGAAGTAATGCATGAATGGACAATCCTAATGACGCCGGAATCTGAGTGCTTTGCCGTCATCGCAATCTTTGGTCTCGAATACGCGATCAATCTCGGGGGTCCAGAGATCGACGGATATACAAACTGGCTCAAGCACAATATGAACCGCAGTCCACTGTACCCGGCAACGGCGAATGCGTGACGGGATGACGATGGCTACTGCAACAGCATGGCGACAGGATGCGCGTGACCCAAAAGGAATCTGACCAATTTAAGGTCGTCACTGGATTAGCCAATACGTCCCGCTTTTTGGAGGAGGTGCGTACTGCAGCGGACTCGCATCGCGATGCTCTTGGCTTTTTTCCTGCAAGTGTATTTGAGGAATTCGCCGGGCGTGATCATCTATACATTCTCATCGAGGAGCGATCTAACGACCAGTTATACGCCGGTCATTTGCTGTTTGAGCGGCGATTTCCACGGGCACAGGTTGTGCAGATATTCGTGCTTGAGCAGCATCGCCGGCATGGATTGGCGACGAAGCTAATTGATAGGCTGAAGGCCGCGCTCACGGGAGATGGCTTCACTTCGATTTACGCCCGCGTAGCAGAGGACCTCGATGAGGCAAACGTCTTTTGGGATCAGCAGCATTTCTACGTTCAGCGCGTTGAGCAAGGCGGTACTACGCGCAACAGACAAATCCTGGTGCGTTGCCACGAGCTTGAGTCGCCGCAGCTCTTTCCGACAAGTGGCATAACCGCGCACAACCCTCTTGGGCTGCGAGTCTCATCAGCCGATGTCGTCCCGATGTTCCTGTTGGACTTGAATGTCCTGTTTGATCTGGCGCCTCGACGCCTGCGCCACGACGACGCATTGAGCCTTTTCCAGGCGGAGCGCATGAGTTTCTGTCGGCTTGCGATCAGCAACGAGATTCGAGAAGAACTTCGCCGGACAGCGTATCAAGGAAAGACTGATCCGATGGAAGCGTATCTGAGGATTTTTCCATCATTTCCGTTATCCAAGGGCGACAATGCATCGGCTTTGCTGACAGAACTGACTACTCTAATATTTTCGGATAAGCGCAGTGAGCGTTTGACAGCGAATGAACACTCCGATTTGCATCATGTGGCGACCGTCATACAGCATGACTTAGCAGGTCTCATTACCAATGACGGCAGTATTCTGGCAGCGGCCCCCAAGATTGCATCGAAGTATGGAGTGGAGATCATATCGCCTGCCACCTTCATCTTGGATAGCTCTCAATCGTCCGCGACGAACTCATTCCAGGCTTCCGAAGATGCGACGCTCGCTTTGCTGGATGTCTCAAGCCAGAATGAATCAGCCGTTCATTCCTTGCTGTCCAAGCTTGGTGTAACAGGGTCCGCAATAGCCGCCACATGGTTGCCTACGGGCGCACAAGCACGAGTTGCGAATCGCCGGGCTGTGTGGGACGGCGCTACACTACTTGGTTACCTGATGTGGTCAGCAAAGGATTCGGGTGACACGGTGGTTGCGCGCGTCGCCGTAGATGAGACGAGCGGTCACGCGGCTAGTGCAGCGCGGGTGTTACTGATCTATCTGCTCGAGCAACTGGCGCCCTTAGGGCCACGGCAAATCCAACTTGAGTTAGCGTCTCGTCAATCGGTTCTTCGCGATCTAGCTATTGGTTTCGGCTTTTGTGGCACTCCCGACCAACACTGTCTCGGTAAGTTCGTTCTCGGCAGAGTGTTGACGGCGGAGACTTGGGCCGCGAGCCAGACAGAGCTGTCAACCAGGTGGGGGCTTAAATTGCCCGGCGGTATCCCAGCGTACCGAAGCTCGGGCCAGCAAATTCAGGTGCTAACACCTGACGGAAATCAAACCCATGTAGCGTTGGACGTACTGGAAACACTTCTTTCCCCAGCGCTCCTTTGCCTGCGAGGTCGGCCAGCCGTTATCACTCCGGTGCAGAAGAGTTTTTCGGAGCCTCTCCTTGGTCATTCGCCGCAGTATTCGCTGTTGGCGCGAGGAACCGCGTCGCTGTTTCACGACCGCCACTACCTAAGCAGCCCTCGTACCCTGCAACACTTTAAACGCGGCACATTGATTCTATTTTACGAGTCGACTAAGCAAGGCGGGAGCGGTGAAGTAGTTGCCATTGCCCGTGTCCGAGAGGCGTATCTAAAGCCCGCGGACGCCCTCGACGAATCGGACTTGAAGCAATCGGTGCTTACCACTACGAGTCTTGGCAGCATCGGTAAATCGGACATGAGGACGGTCACGGTGTTCGACAACATTTTTCGTTTGCCACAGCATGTTCCGCTTGAATCGTTGAAGCGGATCGGGTGCGGGCGCCCAAACGATCTAATTACTACGCGCGTCGTTACCGATGCTCAGCTACAACAAATCCTTAAGGAGGCTTTTAACAATGGCTAAGGGCGAACATATACTCATCTCACTCTCGCGGCGTCACGCAGATAACATCTTCTCCGGACGTAAGCAGGTTGAACTGCGGCGCCGGTCGATGAATGTCCTCCCCGGTACTACCGTATGGGTATATGTAAAGCTTCCCGTCGGGTCCGTTGTGGGGCGGGCAAAGGTTGGCGCAGTACATGCATCGTCGCCAGCCACACTGTGGCGGCGATTCGGTTCGATTTCAGGTTTATCTCGAAAGGAATTTTTCGACTACTTCGAGGGTGTCGCTGCCGGAGTGGCGCTTGTCCTCGAAAACGCGCAGCGCCTTCGCAGTTCTCTGTCGCTTGACGCCCTCCGAGAACTTGCTGATGGATTTCATCCGCCACAATTTTTCGCACGGCTCGGTGAAAAGCACCCTTTCCTTGATGCCGTAGCTCCCACCCGCTAACACGTGACTGAGTTTCGTATCGCCGATACCTTCACCGATAGCCTCACGAGGCTGACGGGCGACGAGCAGAAAGCCGTCAAGACGACTGCTTTCGATCTGCAATTAAACCCAGTAAGTCCTGGCGCTTCGGTGACGGGATCAGGTCTTGCATTAGCACATTCCTCTCCAGCAACAAAAAATCTGGGGCAACTCA
>NZ_JBBDYL010000026.1:0-36640 GCF_040901545.1 Sulfuricaulis sp.
TATCAAATAGTGAATGCACACTGTTATACAAGTCACCAAAAGAAATCCGCCCCGGAGCCGCCGACCTTTCCCGCTACGCTTCCGGCTCCGCAGGAAAGTCCAGGGCGCACTTCCCTGTGCGCCCGTTCGCGCTGCCACCGGCAGCGCTCACCCTGCGCTTCTCGCCAAAATCGGCGCTCGCCCCAACTCGCCGGGCGCTAAACAACGCGCCACGGGCTCAAACACGAGGCTCGCTGTTCCCGATTTTGGCTGCGATGCTCGGCGGCGGCTACGGGGATTTGAGCAACCACCTCAGACCGGTACGCGAAGGTGTTTTCAACACCCCGTATGGCGCACCCGAGCACCGCAAGGCTTTGGGCGTGCGCCCCGAAGGGGTAGTGCACAGGGATGTGCGCGACAGGTCCATGAGACAGGAAGTCTCGTTGGACCTGCGCCGGGCTCCAAAGCCGCGGAGCGCAGGACAGTGCGCCATCCGGGGGCGTGTTTCTTTGGTTACTTTCTTTGCACGAGCAAAGAAAGTAACCCTGGGTGCGGGGCGGGAGCATCCCGCATTCACACAACGCCGCCGCAGGCGGCTCGACATACGGGAGGCTGAACATCGTGGCTGAGACTCGGAATTACACGAAGAATTTTAGTGTCGGCCGCGCTGCGCGCTTAACATTCGCTGCGCGAATGTTAGCCTCCACTGAAGTTCATTGTGATCCATTGTTAATCGGCTTCAGAGCAAGAGGTCAGGGCCGTGGCTGAGATTCGTAATTACACAATGAACTTTGGGCCGCAGCATCCCGCCGCGCACGGCGTGCTGCGGCTCGTGCTGGAACTCGACGGCGAGGTGATCCAGCGCGCCGATCCCCACATTGGGCTATTGCACCGCGCGACGGAGAAACTGGCTGAGTCCAAGCCCTACAATCAGACCATCGGTTACATGGACCGGCTCGATTATCTTTCCATGATGTGCAATGAACATGGTTATGTGCTGGCCATCGAAAAACTCCTCGGCATCGAGCCGCCGGTCCGCGCGCAGTATATCCGCGTTTTGTTCGATGAGCTCACGCGAATCCTCAATCACCTGATGTGGCTGGGTACGCATGCACTCGACATCGGCGCCATGACCGTTTTTCTATATTGTTTTCGCGAGCGCGAAGATCTTTTAGACTGCTACGAAGCGGTATCGGGTGCGCGCATGCACGCGACGTATTACCGTCCTGGCGGTGTTTACCGCGATTTACCGGACAGTATGCCGAAGCATCAGCCGTCCAGACTGCGCGATGCCGAAGAGATTGCCAGCTTGAATGCCAACCGCGAGGGCTCGCTGCTTGATTTTATCTGGGATTTCACCGAGCGATTTCCAAAAAATATCGATGACTATGAAACACTGCTGACCGACAACCGGATCTGGAAGCAGCGCACGGTGGGAATCGGCGTGGTGTCGCCCGAACGGGCCTTGCAGCTGGGATTTTCCGGTCCGATGCTGCGCGGCTCCGGTATCGAATGGGATCTGCGCAAGAAGCAGCCTTATGAAGTATATGACCGTCTGGATTTCGACATTCCGGTGGGCGTCAACGGTGATACCTACGATCGCTATCTCGTGCGCGTTGAAGAGATGCGCCAGTCCAACCGCATTGTCCGTCAGTGTGTCGAATGGCTCCGCCGGAACCCGGGTCCGGTGATGATCGACGACCACAAGATCGTCCCTCCGCCGCGTGAAGTAATGAAAGACGACATGGAAGCGCTCATTCATCATTTCAAGCTGTTTACCGAGGGTTACTGCGTACCGGAAGGGGAAGTCTATGCCGCCCTGGAGCATCCCAAGGGGGAGTTTGGCGTGTATCTGATTTCCGACGGCGCCAATAAACCCTATCGCGTGAAAATCCGGACTACGGGAATCCCGCATCTGTCGGCGTTGGATGAAATGACGCGCGGTCACATGATTGCGGACGTGGTGACGGTCATCGGTACGCTGGATATCGTGTTCGGGGATGTTGACCGATGATGCCGCTCTCCAAATCCGCGTCGAAGGTCAATTTGCTGTCGTTGTCTACTCGCACCGAGATCGACCGATGGATCGCCAAGTATCCGCCGGATCAAAAGCAGGCGGCCGTCATGGCCGCACTCCGCCTCGCGCAGGACCAGAACGGGGGATGGCTCGCGGTTGACTTGATCGAGGCCGTGGCGGAATACCTGGAAATGCCCCCGATCGCGGTGCACGAAGTGGCGACCTTTTACACGATGTATGACTTGAAGCCCGTAGGCCGGCATAAAGTGTGTGTCTGCACCAACATTGCCTGCCAGCTGAACGGTTCCGCGCGCATCATGAAACATCTGCAGCAACGGTTGGGCGTCAAGCCCGGCGAAACCACGGCCGGAGGCAAGTTCACGCTCAAGGAAGTCGAGTGCCTGGGGGCATGCGGCGGGGCCCCCATGATGATGATCGGCAAGACGTATCACGAGAATCTCACTCCGGAAAAGGTGGATGAGATTCTGGACAAGTTGGGTTAACACCATGGCGAATGAACTCTGTTTCAAGAATCTGCATCTCGATCAGCCGTGGCGTCTCTCGGTTTATCAAGGCAGCGCCGGCTACGAGACGTGGAAAAAGATCCTGAAGGAAAAAACACCGCCGGAAAAAATCATTGATGAGCTGAAGCAATCCGCGTTGCGCGGCAGAGGCGGGGCCGGATTCTCCGCCGGTCTCAAATGGAGTTTCATGCCAAGGAATGCGCCGGGACAGAAGTACATCGTGTGCAACTCCGATGAGGGCGAGCCGGGTACTTTCAAGGATCGCGACATCCTGCGCTTTAATCCCCATGCGCTCATCGAGGGCATGGCGATCGCCGGGTACGCCATCGGGGCGACGGTCGGCTATAACTATATCCGTGGCGAGTTCTGGGAGCCGTATGAGCGGTTTGAAGCGGCGCTCGAAGAAGCCTACGCCGCCGGGTTCCTTGGCAAGAATATCCAGCGTTCGGGCGTGGATTTTGACTTGTATACCCATCTTGGCGCCGGCGCCTATATCTGCGGTGAAGAAACCGCGCTGCTGGAGTCCATCGAGGGTAAAAAAGGGCTGCCGCGTTTCAAACCACCCTTTCCGGCGAGCTACGGTCTATTCGGCCGTCCGACCACCATCAATAATACCGAGACCTTGGCCTCCGTGCCGGACATCATCAAGAACGGTGCCGACTGGTTTCTCAAGCTAGGCAAACCAAACAATGGCGGACCAAAGATCTTTTCCGTGTCGGGTCATGTCAATAAGCCCGGAAACTACGAATTGCCGCTCGGCACCCCGTTCGCCGTGTTGCTCGACCTGGCCGGCGGGGTGCGCCACGGCCACAAGCTCAAGGCGGTGATCCCGGGAGGATCCTCCGCGAATGTACTGCCGGCTCACATCATGATGGAAGCAATGATGGACTTTGACGCGCTCGCGAAATCCGGCTCGATGCTGGGTTCGGGCGGCGTCATTGTCATGGATGGAACGACGTGCATGGTGCATGCGCTGGGGCGCATTGCGCATTTCTATTATGAGGAATCCTGCGGCCAGTGCACACCCTGCCGGGAAGGTACCGGGTGGATGTCGCGCGTGATTCACCGCATCGAGCATGGTCAGGGGAGACGCGAAGACCTTGACATGCTGACCGATGTGGCCTCGAACATAGAAGGTCGGACCATCTGCGCACTGGGCGACGCCGCCGCCTGGCCGGTTAAAAGCTTCATTAAATATTTCCGCAGTGAATTCGAATACCACATCGAAAACCGGCGATGTTTGCCGGGGACGCTCGGGAGCCACGCATGAGCGCCAAGCCGGCATCCATGAAAGCACCGACCGCCCCCGACACGGTGGCGATTGAAGTCGATGGCCGGAAAATCCAGGCGCGCAAAGGCGCGATGCTGATCGAGGTCACCGACGCCGCCGGTATTTACATTCCCCGATTCTGCTATCACGACAAGTTGTCGATAGCGGCGAACTGCCGCATGTGCCTGGTGGATGTGGAGAAAGCACCCAAACCGTTGCCAGCCTGCGCCATGCCTGTCACCGAGGGAATGAAAGTCTTTACCCGCTCGGAGCGGGCGCATGTCGCCCAGAAAGGCACCATGGAGTTCCTGCTGATCAATCATCCGCTCGATTGCCCGGTCTGCGATCAGGGCGGCGAATGCGAGTTGCAGGATCTCGCCATGGGATACGGCAAGGACGTATCGCGCTTCACCGAGGCCAAACGCATTATCAATGACAAGAACATCGGACCGTTGATTGCCACCGACATGACGCGCTGCATTCATTGCACCCGGTGCGTCCGGTTTGGGCAGGAAATAGCCGGTGTCATGGAATTCGGCGGTCTCGGCCGCGGGGAACACATGGAGATCCGCACTTTTCTCGACAAAAGCGTGGATTCGGAAGTGTCCGGCAACGTGATCGACCTGTGCCCTGTCGGCGCGCTTACCTCCAAGCCGTTTCGCTATACCGCGCGCCCCTGGGAACTCGATGATCATCCCTCCGTCAGCCCGCACGACTGCGTCGGAGCAAATATCATCGTCCAGGCGCGGCGCGGGCGGGTAATGCGGGTGCTGCCGCGTCACAACGAGGCGATCAACGAATGCTGGCTGGCTGACCGCGATCGGTTCAGTTACGAAGCCCTGAACGGCGAAGATCGTTTGCGGATACCCATGATTCGCCGTGGGACCAAGTGGGAGGAGACGGACTGGCCCACGGCGCTTGAGTACACCGTAGCCGGCATCAAGAAAATATTTGCCATGCACGGCCCGGATAACCTGGGCGCGCTGGCTGCTCCTGGTTCCACGCTCGAAGAGTTTTATTTGTTGCAAAAACTGATACGCAGTCTGGGCAGCGGCAACGTGGATCACCGCCTGCGCCAGATGGACTTCAGCGATGACAGCGCCGCACCGGTTTTTCCGTCTCTTGGTCGGTCTATCGCCGACCTTGAAAATATCGACGGCGCGTTGTTTGTTGGCGCCAATCCGCGCAAGGATCAGCCGCTCATTAATCTGCGCCTGCGCAAGGCCGTGCTGAAAGGGGCGCGTTTTTATGCGGTTAACCCGGTCGATTACGATTTCAGTTACAAGCTCTCCGGCGGCGTCATTACCGATCCCCTCGGCATGACGCGTGCACTCGCCGGCATTGCGCAGGCACTGAACACACTCAAAAAATCGAAATTCCCGTCTGCTTTCGCCAACTATTTCGGTGACGTCACGCCGAGCGCGGCGGAACAGGAAATCGCCGAATCGCTGCATCGAGCCACCAACACCTCCGTGTTACTGGGCAGCTACGCCCTGCGTCACCTGCAGGCGTCCGCCCTGCGTGCCCAGGCTCAGTACATCGCCGATTTGTGCGGGGCGAAGTTGGGGCAGTTGCCGGAAGCCAATTCCACCGGCGCCTGGCTGGCCGGTTGTGTCCCGCATCGCGGCGTGTTCGGGGGAAAAACAAAATCAGGAAGGAATGCGCTCGATATGTTGCGCCGCCCGCTCAAGTCTTATCTGCTGTTGGGGGTCGAACCGGAGCTTGACTGCCTGGATGCAACCGCGGCCGCGGCGATGCGCGTAGCGGAATTTGTCGTCATGATGACAACATTCAGGCCCACGACGGATTTTACCCACGCCGTGGAATATGCCCATGTGTGGTTGCCGCTGGCACCGTTCACCGAAACCGACGGGACTTTCGTCAACGTCGAGGGACGCCGCCAGGAGTTTGCCCAGGCTGTTTCTCCATTGGGCGAGGCGAGACCGGGATGGAAAATCCTGCGCATGATCGGACATCTTTACGGGTTGAGCGGTTTCGAGCAGGCGAGCGTCACCGATATTCGCCGCGAGATGAACCTGCCGGACAACATGACGGCGCCCGCTCAGTTTCCGCACGCCATCGAACCGGAGGATTCCGAGCTTTCGCCTTCACCCGGACAACTCATGCGTCTGACCGACGTGCCGATCTATGCCGTCGATGCGATCGTGCGGCGGGCACCCGCGCTCCAGAAAACGGCCGATAATCCAAAACCCGCGGCGCGCATGAATGCGGGGCAAATCGATAAGCTGGGCCTGAAAGCAGGAAGCACCATCGAGGTGGCGGCGCCATACGGCGTGGCGCGACTAAATCTGTTGCCGGATAACCGCGTCCCGGAAGGCTGTGTGCTGATACCGGCTGGTTACAAGGAGACGAGCATACTCGGTGCCGACGGGCCGGTCAGGGTGAAGGCAACGTCATGACCAATTATTTTCTGAGTGTCTGGAATTGGTTTCCCGACTGGTCGCAGGTGGCGCTGCTGACACTGGGTAAAATCGTCCTGATTCTCGTGCCGTTACTGTTGTCGGTAGCGTATCTAACCTACGCCGAGCGCAAAATCATCGGTTACATGCAAATCCGCATCGGTCCGAATCGTGTCGGGCCCAAAGGCTGGTTGCAGCCCATTGCCGATGTGGTGAAACTGCTGCTCAAGGAAATCATCGTGCCGACCAATGCGAGCCGTTTCCTTTTCGTGTTCGCACCGATCCTCACGCTCGCGCCGGCGATCGCTGCCTGGGCGGTGATTCCGTTCACCGACAAATTGTGGCTCGCGAATATTGACGCGGGCCTGCTGTTTATCCTCGCGCTGACGTCCATGGGCGTGTACGGAGTGATCATCGCCGGCTGGGCGTCAAACTCGAAGTACGCCTTTCTGGGGAGCCTGCGTTCGGCGGCGCAGATCGTGGCGTATGAAATCGCCATGGGGTTCGCGCTGGTGGGCGTGCTGATGGCAGCGGGCAGCCTCAACCTGCGCGAGATCGTGCTGCATCAGAGCGGCGGGTTACACCAATGGTATTTTCTGCCGCTCTTTCCGTTGTTCCTGGTCTATTTCATTTCCGGAGTGGCCGAAACCAACCGCGCGCCGTTCGACGTGGCCGAAGGCGAATCCGAAATCGTGGCCGGCTTCCATGTGGAATACTCCGGCATGACTTTCGCGCTCTTTTTTCTCGCGGAATACGCCAACATGATTCTCATATCAGCCCTCTGCTCGATCATGTTCCTCGGAGGGTGGCTGCCACCCATTGAGGTCGCGCCGTTCACCTGGGTCCCGCCGCTGGGTTGGCTGCTGATCAAAATATGTCTTATTTTGTTCTGTTTCCTGTGGTTTCGTGCGACGTTCCCGCGTTACCGATATGACCAGATCATGCGGCTCGGCTGGAAAGTTTTCATACCGGTGACGCTGGTGTGGATAGGCGTGATGGGAGTTTTCATGTTCCTCACACCTTGGGGATTCATCTTCCACTGAGGGGAGGGAAATCGATCATGTTCAAGACATTCAAACGGTATCTGAATACTTTTCTGCTCCTGGAGCTCGTGAGAGGGCTCATGGTGACCGGACGGCATTTGTTCATGCGCAAATTCACGATCCAATATCCCGAAGAATATACGCCGATGAGCCCGAGGTTTCGGGGTCTTCATGCATTACGCCGCTATCCCAACGGCGAGGAGCGGTGTATCGCCTGCAAACTGTGCGAGGCCGTGTGCCCGGCAGGCGCCATCACCATCGAATCCGAGCAGCGTGCGGACGGAACGCGGCGCACCACGCGCTATGACATCGATCTTTTCAAATGCATCTACTGCGGATTTTGCGAGGAGTCCTGTCCCGTGGATGCAATTGTAGAAACGCGAATTTTCGAGTTCCATTTCGAGAATCGCGGAGAACACATCATTACGAAAGAACAACTGCTTGCCGTCGGCGACAAGTATGAAAAGCAGCTCGCTGCGGACCGTGCCGCGGACGCGAAATACCGCTGAATTCGTTCGACAAGGAATAATTCAGAAAAATGACTTTTCAGCTCGGGGTATTCTACTTCTTCGCGACGGTCCTGATATTTGCCTCATCGATGGTCATTACCGTTCGTAACCCGGTCAAGGCGGCCTTGTTTCTGGTGCTGGCGTTCGTCAGTGCCGCCGGGATTTGGCTGCTGTTGGAGGCCGAATTTCTCGCCATCGTGCTGGTGCTGGTATATGTCGGGGCGGTAATGGTTTTGTTCCTGTTCGTCGTCATGATGCTTGACATCAATCTCGTCCGATTGCGCGAAGGCTTCGGCGAGTATCTTCCCATCGGGGGGCTGGTGGCCGTGCTGCTGGTGGCGGAAATGGTGATTATTCTGGGGTCGGATCAATTCGGGCCGGCGAAGATGCCCGATCCCGGGGCACTCCCCGCGGGTCACAGCAACACGCGGGAACTTGGGCGATTGCTATATACGTTCTATGCCTTCCCGTTTGAAATCGCGGCGGCGATTCTGTTGGTCGCCATCGTGGCGGCGATCGCGTTAACGCAGCGGCGCCGCAAGGACAGCAAGTACCAGAACCCGGCACAGCAAATACATATTAATCCTCGCGAGCGAGTGCGCATGGTAAAAATGCCGTCGGAAAAGAAGGTCTAATTCCAGCATGCGAATAATAAAAAGGAAAACAAGATGATACCGCTGTCGCATTATCTGATTCTCGGAGCCATCCTGTTCTCGCTGAGCGTGGTCGGTATTTTTCTCAACCGGAAAAATCTTGTGATCCTGCTCATGGCGATCGAGCTCATGCTGCTCGCTGTCAATTTGAATTTCATCGCCTTCTCGCATTACCTCGGAGACATGGCCGGTCAGGTGTTCGTTTTCTTCATCCTCACGGTGGCGGCCGCCGAATCGGCCATCGGGTTGGCAATCCTGGTGGTGGTGTTCCGGAATCGTCAGACCATCAACGTTGATGATTTGAGCAGCCTCAAGGGATAGCCCATGAGCGGATTCGAAGTCGATTTCAAACTCGTCTATCTCGCCATCCCGCTGTCCTGTTTACTCGGGTCGGTCCTTGCCGGCCTGCTCGGTTGGAAAATCGGGCGTGTCGGGGCCCATTCCGTGACGATACTCGGGGTGGCGGTGGCCTTCGTGTTGTCCGCGTTCGTGGTGCTTCCGGACGTGCTGGCCGGCAACATCTTTAACGGACCGGTATATACGTGGGGTGTCTCGGGCGGAATTCCGATGGAAGTCGGTTTCCTGATCGACCCATTGAGCGCCTTGATGATGACGGTGGTGACCTTCGTTTCGCTCATGGTGCATATCTACACCATTGGCTACATGCACGATGATCCCGGTTACCAGCGGTTCTTCAGTTATATCGCGCTGTTCACGTTCTCAATGCTGATGCTAGTGATGTCGAACAATTTCCTGCTGCTCTTCTTCGGCTGGGAAGCAGTGGGCCTGATGTCCTACCTGCTGATCGGTTTCTGGTTTACCCGCGATTCGGCCACCCATGCCCAGCTCAAGGCGTTCCTCGTCAACCGCGTCGGTGATTTCGGTTTTCTTCTCGGCGTCGCGGCGATTTACCTGACATTCAGCACCCTGGATTATGGCGCGGTGTTCGCGATCGCCCCGCAGGTTGCGGACAAGTCCATCCAGGTCATTCCGGGCGTGGACTGGAACGTCATGACGCTCATCTGCATCCTGCTGTTTGTCGGGGCAATGGGAAAATCGGCACAGGTCCCGTTGCACGTGTGGCTGCCCGACTCGATGGAAGGCCCGACCCCCATATCGGCGTTGATACACGCCGCCACGATGGTGACCGCCGGCATTTTCATGGTGGCGCGCATGTCGCCCCTTTATGAATTGTCCGAGACGGCGTTGTCGGTGGTGCTGGTGATCGGCGCGCTGACGGCGTTTCTCATGGCGCTGGTCGGCATCGTGCAAAACGACATCAAGCGCGTGGTGGCCTACTCGACGCTGTCCCAGCTCGGTTACATGATGGTGGCCCTGGGGGCCTCGGCGTACAGCGTCGGTATTTTCCATCTTATGACGCACGCTTTCTTCAAGGCGCTGCTGTTCCTCGCGGCGGGATCGGTCATCATCGCATTGCATCACGAGCAGGACATGCGCAAGATGGGCGGCTTGCGCCAATACATGCCGATCACGTTTATAACCGCCTGGGTCGGCGCTCTTGCGCTCGCCGGCATCCCGCCCTTCGCCGGTTTTTTCTCCAAGGACATGATTATCGAGGCGGTGCATCAATCCCAATTGCCCGGCAGCGGCATCGCCTACGCCGCGGTACTGTGCGGCGTGTTCGTGACCGCTTTTTATATCTTTCGCATGCTGTTCATGACGTTCTATGGGAAGCCGCGGATGGATGAGCATACGTTGAAACACGTCCGGGAATCGCCGTGGGTGGTGACGGTGCCTTTGGTCCTGCTCGCCATACCCTCGCTCGTGATCGGTTTTATGACCATTGAGCCGCTGTTGTTTGGAGGATATTTCGGCGGCTCCATCAAGGTATCTCCCACGCACGACGTGGTGAGATTCATCGGCGAGCACTATCGCGGCGTGGGCCCGTTCATTGCCCATGGCTTGCAATCCGTTCCTTTTATGTTCGCCGTGGCCGGAATCGGGCTTGCGTGGTTCATGTATATTCGTTATCCGTTCCTGCCGGGACAACTACGCGAAAAATTCGGAGCAATTTATACGCTGCTGCTGCGGAAGTATTTCGTCGATGAATTCAATGATTACGTTTTCGCCGGCGGCGCTCGCGCCTTCGGGGGATTGTTGTGGAAAATCGGCGATATTAAATTGATCGACGGTCTGGCGGTCAACGGCACCGCGCGCGTGATCGGCTGGGTTTCCCTGATGATCCGCCGTGTCCAGTCGGGTTACGTGTATCACTACGCCTTTGCAATGATCCTGGGCCTGTTTCTGCTTATCACCTTCTTTTTGCACCGTTAACTCATGCTTGACCACTTATTGAGTTTGGTCATCTTTCTCCCGATTCTCGGGGGCGTCGCCGTACTGGCCACGGGTGGTAACCGCCAGGCCGATTATGCGCGTCAAATCAGCCTGGCCGTCGCCGCGCTTACCTTTCTTGCCACGCTGCCGCTTTATTCCGGTTATAACACCGGGACACATTCGATGCAGTTCATGGAAGATTATGCCTGGATCGAGGCGTTTCATATCCGCTATCGGCTTGGCATAGACGGCATTTCGCTGTTGTTGATTCTGCTAACGAGTTTCAGCACGGTGCTTGTCATCATATCCGCCTGGCGGGTGATCGACACCAAGGTGGCCCAATACCATGCCGCCTTCCTGATCATGGAAGGACTCATGATCGGCGTGTTCAGCGCGCTCGACGGCATTCTGTTCTACGTTTTCTGGGAGGCCATGCTGGTGCCGATGTTCCTGATTATCGGTCTGTGGGGCGGGCCGAACCGCGTCTATGCCACCGTCAAGTTTTTTCTGTATACCTTTCTCGGTTCGGTGTTGATGCTGGTGGCGTTTATATATCTTTATTTCAAGGCCGGCAGTTTCGATATTCTGGCCTGGCATGACCTCAAGCTGGGGCTGAATGAACAAATTCTGATATTTTTCGCTTTTTTTGCGGCCTTCGCCGTGAAGGTGCCGATGTGGCCGGTGCACACCTGGTTGCCCGATGCGCACGTTGAGGCGCCCACAGGCGGGTCGGTGATCCTGGCGGCGATCATGCTGAAAATGGGCGCCTACGGTTACCTGCGGTTTTCACTCCCCATATTGCCCGACGCCTCGCATGAGCTTGCCTGGCTCATGATTTCCTTGTCGTTGATCGCCGTGATCTATATCGGCCTCGTGGCACTGGTCCAGGACGACATGAAAAAACTGATTGCGTATTCCTCGATCGCCCACATGGGGTTTGTGACACTCGGTTTTTTCATATTCAATACACAGGGCATCGAGGGCGGCATTGTGCAAATGATTTCGCACGGTTTCGTCTCCGGGGCGCTGTTCCTGTGCGTCGGCGTGATGTACGACCGACTGCATTCACGCATGATCAAGGACTACGGCGGCGTGGCCAATCGCATGCCGATCTTCGCCTCCTTCATGATGCTGTTCGCCATGGCGAACGCCGGTTTGCCCGGGACCTCCGGCTTCGTGGGTGAATTTCTGGTTATCCTGGGGGCGTTCCAGGTAAATGTCTGGTACGCCGTTGCGGCAGCAACGACGTTGGTCTTTGGCGCGGCCTATACGCTGTGGATGTACAAACGCGTCTTGTTCGGCGAAGTAGCGAATGAACAGGTCGACAAACTGACTGACGCCACACCGCGTGAAATCGTATTTCTTTCATTGTTGGCTTTTGTCGTGCTGTTGATGGGATTGTGGCCATTTCCGTTTCTGGATGTCATGCATGCATCTGTGGATCATCTGTTGCAGCAGGCAATGACGTCAAAACTCTAGGGCTGAAAGTATGAAATTTGTCATCCCTGAAATTGCACCCGCGTTGCCGGAGATCTTTGTCTTCTCCATGGCATGCGCGATTCTGGTGCTCGACCTGTTCCTGTCGGACCGTCTGCGTGTGATTTCTTACTGGTTTACGCAACTGACTCTGCTCGGTGCGGCGCTATTGACTTTCAAGATCATGTCCGATGCCCCGGTTCATACCTTCAGCAATATGTTTGTAGCCGACAGACTTGCAGACCTGCTGAAGCTCGGTACCTATGTCATTACTTTCTTCGTTTTTGCTTATTCGCGGGATTACCTGCGCGACCGCGGCATGTTCCGCGGTGAATATTACGTTCTGGGTTTGCTAGGCGTGGTGGGAATGATGATCATGGCGTCCGCGAGCCACTTCCTTACTTTGTATCTCGGACTCGAACTGTTGTCGCTGTCACTCTATGCCATGGTCGCATTTCAGCGTGATTCGGCCGTGGCGACGGAAGCAGCGATGAAATATTTTGTCTTGGGGGCGATCGCTTCCGGGATGTTGCTCTACGGCATGTCCATGCTCTATGGCGTGACCGGAAACCTCGAAATTGCCGCGGTCGCACGCAGCATCGCTAAAATGCCGGCGGATAACATCATCCTGATTTTTGGCTTGGTTTTTGTCATTGCCGGACTGGCGTTCAAGGTGGGAGCAGTGCCGTTTCATATGTGGGTACCGGATGTGTATCACGGTGCGCCGACATCCGTCACGCTCTATATCGGCACCGCGCCCAAGCTTGCCGCCTTTGCATTATTCATCCGGCTGCTGGTGGGCGGGCTTGAACCGCTCAACGGCTCCTGGCAGAGCATGCTGATTATCATCGCTGTTCTGTCCATGGCGATCGGGAACATCGTCGCCATCGCGCAGGACAATATCAAACGCATGCTCGCCTATTCATCGATCTCGCACATGGGATTCTTCCTGCTCGGCATCCTCAGCGCCGGCCCGAACGGCTATGGTTCATCGCTGTTTTACATTTTGATATATGCGATTATGAGCGCCGGTTCATTCGGCATGATTATCCTGCTGTCGCGCGCGGGATTCGAAGCGGAACGTCTTGAGGATTTCAAGGGGTTGAACCAACGCAGCCCGTGGCATGCGCTCCTTATGATGGTGCTCATGCTTTCCATGGCCGGGGTGCCGCCGACCGCCGGATTTTACGCCAAATTGCTCGTGATCCAGTCTGTTATTCAGGCCGACATGATTCCTCTCGCGGTCGCCGCGGTCCTGCTTGCGGTGATCGGTGCCTATTATTATCTGCGCGTGATCAAGCTGATGTATTTCGATGACGCAACCGAACACAGCCCGATTCGCGCCAACTGGGACATGCAGGTAATGATCGGTTTCAATGCCTTGCTGCTCGTCGGCATCTTGCCGTGGATCGGGGCGCTCATGGAACTTTGCCGCATGGCGATACGATCGCTCTCCTGACTCAGGCAGGGATAAATCAAAAAAGCCCCATAGGGGCCTTTTTGAAAAACCTGACTAATGATCAGAAAACAGGAAATACTTTAATCTCTCTGACCGGCATATCCGCAGGCTGTGGCAACGTCTGCTCGGGTGCGATCGCGGCCTGAGCCGAGACTTCCACCCGAAGTTTTTGATCGCTGGTAATGCTGGCGGGACTGTCGTCCTTTGCGGTGACAGTCTCGTCTTGCGCTGCCATGGCCTGGATGTAACCGGCAGCCATGATGGCTGCCGTCACGGCGCCGACGGATTGAATCCATTTCTTGCTCATCATTCCTTTTCTCCGTTACCCACTGCCTGACCGATCATTGAATCTGATATGTATAAAAGTAAACTACGCCCACCACCCGAGTCAGGATCAAATGACGAATGCGAGTGAATTCCTGACCGGCGGTTAAATCCTTTCCAAGGTGGTGTCCCCGTGCCTCGGGAGTTGAGCCGCGCTAATAACTTTGACACGGACCGACATTGATATATAAGGTTTAGCATCGCTGACGTCCCTTTCCAAATAATATGCATCGGCCTATTTTAATATCTATCGCGACAACTCCATTGGCGTGCCTCGCTGTCGAGTTTTAGCGATATACTGGCTGCAACCTGGAATATTCCAATCAAAACGACGAGATTGCCTGATTGCATTATGGTTTTTGAATAAAAAGCCATTGCTGAATTCGGATAAAATCAATAATTCCTGATGTCAGAGATTTCTTATAATCAAGCTGGCCAAACCGAAAACGGACGCCGCCTGCACGCCATTGTTCGGGCGGCGTTAAGTCTCGGTATCTGGATGGTGCTCGCCGCTCAGATTACGCTGGTTTTTTCCCTGAATTGGAGGGTACGGGCCGATGCCTCCCCCGGAGTATCTGTATGGGAGATATTGCCGATTGCGGCGGTCTTGACGGTTTTTTTGTACTTGCAGGCAGGGGCCTTTCACGCTTTGGCCCGTGGTAGAAATTCAGTGTCGGTGATTGACGTACTTCGTGCGGGCAAATCCGTGTTTGCTGATTTTGTTTGGTTGAGTCTTAAAGCGTGCTTGCTGTTCTTTTTGATTATGAACGTGTTGTTGTACCTGGCGCTGATCGTCTCGGGGAAAGACCTCAAAGTCTTGATCGACATGTTGTCCCAGTTTTTCAGCCTGATGATATCCGTATTGTCTTTCATGCTTGTATATTGGCTCCCATTCGTATTTGTGCAGCGGGAATTTCGGTTGCTTCCGGGCCTCCGTGCGGCATTGAAAATCGCCTGGTTACGTCTTGCCTCGTCCGCTTTCTTGGCGCTGCTGGTGTTCCTGCCCACAATAATTTCACATCTCCTGCCCACGAAAAGCCCGTGGTGGGTGGATTTGATGTTGAGTGTGATCGGTGGACTCATGGGATGGATCGCGTATATTTACTGTGTCGAACGGCTTCAGGAACAGACGAAAAATCCTGTCCGCCTCGGTTCCGTCTGATAGCAGAATAAAACTCACCAAAGTCGTCGGAGCACCGACTTGTCTTGACTGATTGGGTTAAGTTCCTATTTTTCTTGAATTATTCTTCCTCGAACGGTAGACTTCGCGGTCCTGCTGCGGGGTGGAGCAGTCTGGCAGCTCGTCGGGCTCATAACCCGAAGGTCGTAGGTTCAAATCCTACCCCCGCTACCAATTCCAAAAGGCCCCGCCGGGGCCTTTTTGGTTATTTTTGCTGATAAAGCTCGATCAGCAAGTATCGCGGTACTTTCCGATTTCGGGGGGAATGCTTATAATTCAGCCCAGTACCGACCAGAAGCCAGAGTGAGAAGAAGTGGGCCGCGCGCCCACTTTTGTTTTATGGGGCACGAAGTTATGCGTACACGGGCGGAATTGAGAAAGTTGCTCGAACCGGGTGTCGCGGCCACGGGGTTTGACCTCGTGGAGGTGGAGCTCGCGGGAAGCCACCATCACCCCACCCTACGGGTGTACATAGACAGTCCCGCGGGGGTGAACGTGGACGACTGCGCCCGCGTCAGCCGCCAGCTTTCGGCTTTGCTCGATGTCGAGGATCCGCTCCCGGGCCATTATACCCTGGAGGTGTCCTCACCCGGACTTGACCGACCGCTGGTGAAACCGGAAGACTTTATGCGATATGTCGGCGAAACGATCAAGATAAAGATGCAGCAGCCGATGCTGGGGCGCAGAAACTTCTCCGGCCGGCTGGTGGATGTAACGGCGGATCACGTTGTCATTGAAGTGGACAAGGAGCGTTTTGACTTAACGTTTGAAGGCATGGAACGGGCCCGATTGGTTCCCCGGCTTTGAGAGCCGGCTGTCATGGGAGATTGAGATGATTGGAAATGAAGTGCTGTTGATTGTTGATGCCGTGTCGCGTGAAAAGGGCGTCGACAAGGAAATCATATTCCAGGCTCTGGAAGCCGCACTCGCGACAGCCACACGCAAGCGTCACAAGGGCGATATAGACGCGCGCGTGGCGATAAATCGTGATACCGGTTCCTACGATACTTTCCGCCGCTGGGAGGTAATTCCGGACGAAACGGAATTGGTCGAATTTCCCGATCGCCAGGTCAAGGTTTCCGAAGCACGTGCGCAAAAACCGGATATCCAGGCGGGCGAGTTCATTGAAGCGCCGTTGGAACCCGTAGAGTTTGGCCGCATCGCCGCGCAGGCCGCCAAGCAGGTCATCATGCAAAAGGTGCGCGAGGCGGAACGTGAACAGATCGTCAATCTCTATAAGGATCGCAAAGGCGAGATGGTGACCGGTGTGGTCAAGCGCCTGGAGCGCGGCGATGTCATCGTGGACCTGGGCAACGCGGAAGCGCTGCTCTCCAAAAACTCCATGATTCCGCGTGAAGGATTGCGTCCAGGAGACAGAATCCGCGCGCTGCTGGAGGATGTCAAGTCTGTTCCGCGGGGTCCGCAGCTGTTCCTTTCCCGCGTCGATCCAAAATTGCTGATTGAACTGTTCAAGCTTGAGGTTCCAGAAGCGGGAGAAGGATTGATCACGATCCATAGCGCGGCCCGCGACCCGGGTCTGCGCGCGAAAATCGCCGTGAGCTCCTCTGATTCCCGCATCGATCCCATCGGCGCCTGCGTCGGGATGCGCGGCTCGCGGGTGCAGAGTGTCTCGAACGAGCTCGCCGGAGAACGCGTTGATATCATCCTGTGGTCGGATAACCCGGCGCAGTACGTAATCAATTCACTCGCGCCCGCGGAAGTGCAATCCATCGTAGTCGACGAGGAAATGCACGGCATGGATGTCATCGTGGACGAGAAACAACTTTCGCAGTCGATTGGCCGCAGCGGACAGAATGTCCGATTGGCCTCCGAACTGACTGGCTGGGAACTTAACATTATGACGGAACAAACGGCCCAGGAAAAAGGGACCAAGGAAGCGGCGAATGCCATCGCGTTGTTTATGCAACAGCTCGCGGTGGATGAAAACGTCGCCACGGTGTTGGTCCAGGAAGGTTTTACCAATCTTGAAGAAATCGCCTATGTCCCGAAGCAGGAGCTGCTGGCGATTGAAGAGTTCGATGATGAGCTCGTGGATGAACTGCGAAACCGGGCACGCGATTTGTTGCTGACACGTGCCATCGCCCAGGAAGAGAAGATAAGTCTGTCGGAACCGGCCAAAGACCTGCTGGAAATGCCGGGCATGGACGAAAACACGGCACATCTGCTCGCGGCCCGAGGTATTAAAACGATGGAAGAGCTCGCCGAACTGGCGGTGGATGATCTGCTTGAAGTCGAGGGCATGACGGATGCGCGCGCGCGCGAACTTATCATGACGGCGCGGGCACCATGGTTCGAGGACAAACAGGCCGGCTGACAGCCCGATTTCAGGATTTTATGACACAAATCACCATTAAAGGTTTTGCGAACCAGATCGGCATCCCGCCGGATACCTTGCTGCGCCAGCTTACTGAGGCCGGTATCTCCACCAAGAAGATGGACGATGCTCTGACCGATGAGGAAAAGGAAAAACTGTTTCATTATCTGCGTGCCAGTCACGGCGCGGTCGACGATGGTACGGCGAAGAAAAAAATCACGCTCAAACGAAAATCCACCAGCCAGGTTGTACAGAGTTCGCGTACCGGTGCTTCGCGCACGGTTCAGGTGGAAGTCCGGAAGAAGCGTACTTTCGTTAAACGCGGCGCCATTGAAGAAATCCCTCCCGCTGAGCAGGCTCCCGATCCGGAGACCGGGCAGGTAGACGATCTCGAATCGGAAACCATCCCGACGATGCATGAAGCCCAGACGGAACCGGCGACTGTCCTGGATTCGGTTCAGGAGCAAGCCGTGCCTGGCGTTGTTGCCCCGGTAAAGCCGGCGCCGACGCCGAAACCTGAACCTTCGAAAGAGGCCAAAAAACCACACAAGGAAAAACACGAGAAGTCGAAAAAAGGCCGGCTGGAAAAGCTTGCCGAACGCGAACGCGACGAGTTGCATCTGGCGGCCGGCAAGAAAGTCAGGCGCAAGGTAAAACTCTCCGCGAACAAGCCGGTTGTTACCAGCGTTACGGGCCAGCACGGTTTCGAAAGACCCACGGCGCCGATCGTGCACGAAGTGGCGTTAGCGGAAACCATCACGGTAGCGGAACTGGCCCAGAAAATGTCGATTAAAGCTGCCGAAGTCATCAAGTCGCTGATGCAGATGGGCACGATGGTCACGATAAACCAGGTGCTCGACCGCGACACGGCCTCGCTCGTCGTTGAGGAATTGGGCCATGTCGTCAAGGAAGCAAAACCGAGCGACCTTGAGACCTTGCTCGCCGTTCCGGACTCGAAAGCGCCCAGCGAAGCGGTATCGCGCCCGCCCGTGGTAACGGTTATGGGCCATGTTGACCATGGGAAAACCTCACTGCTTGACCAAATTCGAAAATCCAAAGTGGCCTCAGGGGAAGCCGGTGGCATTACTCAGCACATCGGCGCCTATCACGTGGAAACACCCAAGGGAGTTGTCACTTTTCTGGATACACCGGGCCACGAAGCTTTTACGGCCATGCGCGCGCGCGGTGCCAAGGCCACCGACATCGTGATCTTGGTCGTAGCGGCCGATGACGGGGTAATGCCGCAGACGATCGAAGCAATTCACCATGCCCGAAACGCCAAGGTGCCGCTGGTGGTAGCGGTAAACAAGATTGACAAACCCGAAGCGCAACCGGATCGCGTGCGCCAAGAACTCACCAAACATGAATTGGTGCCAGAAGAATGGGGTGGCAATGAAATTTTCGTTAACGTATCTGCGAAAAGCGGCGAGGGCATCGATAAGTTGCTCGAAGCGGTGCTGTTGCAAGCCGAGGTATTGGAATTAAAAGCGCCTAAAACCTGCCCGGCGACGGGGCTGGTGGTGGAGGCGCGGCTGGACAAGGGCCGTGGTCCGGTCGCCACGGTATTGGTGCATCGTGGCACCTTGCGAAAAGGCGATGTGTTGCTGGCCGGGCGCGAGTACGGGCGTGTGCGCGCCATGCTCGATGAAAAAGGTCGTCCGGTTAAAGAGGCGGGCCCGTCCATTCCGGTCGAAATCCAGGGTCTCTCGGGAGTACCGAGCGCCGGCGAAGAAGTCATGGTCGTTGAATCCGAACGCAAGGCGCGGGAAATTGCACTGTACCGGCAGGGAAAATTCAAGGATGTCCAGATCGCGCGTCAGCAGGCGGCAAAACTTTCAAACGTTTTCGAGCAACTTAAAGAAGACGAAGAATCGAAATCTCTCAATCTCATTGTCAAGGCGGATGTGCAGGGCTCGATCGAGGCGCTTACCGTTGCGCTGGAGAAACTTTCCACGCCCGAGGTCAAGGTGAAGGTAATCCATGGCATGGTCGGCGGCATAACCGAATCGGATGTGAATCTGGCGGTTGCCTCTCGCGCCATCATCATCGGATTCAACGTGCGCGCCGACAGCACCGCGCGCAAATTGATCGAACACCAGGGTACTGACGTTCACTACTACAACGTCATCTACGATGCCGTGGATGAGGTAAAGGCCGCGATGGGCGGAATGCTGAGCCCGCAGTTCAAGGAACAGCTATTGGGACTGGCGGAAGTAAGGGATGTCTTCCGTTCGCCCAAAATGGGGTCCGTCGCCGGCTGTTACGTGGTTGAAGGCGTGGTGCGGCGCAACCGGCCGATACGCGTATTGCGCGACAACGTCGTCATTTTCGAAGGCGAGCTGGAATCCCTGCGCCGTTTCAAGGACGATGCCGGTGAAGTAAAGGCGGGTCTTGAATGCGGTATAGCCGTGAAAAATTATAACGACGTGAAAGTGGGCGATCAGATCGAGGTGTACGAAAAGGTTGAAGTTGCCCGGACATTGTGACCGGCCCTCGCTCCAGGTTTCGCTCCGGCGAGGTATTGAGCATGCAAAAAGATTCCAATCGGCCGCGCCGTGTCGCGGAACTAATCAGGCGTGAACTCGCCGTATTGATCCCGCGTGAACTTGACGACCCCCACGCGCACCAGATTACTTTGACGGGAGCCGATGTGTCGCGCGACCTTTCGTCGGCGCGGATATATTTCTCGCTGCTCAGCGGCGCGTCCGAGGCGAAACATGTGGTGAAGTCGCTTAATCGCGCCGCCGGATTTCTGCGCCACGCCCTGATGGGGCGCGTGACGCTTCGCACGGTACCCGCGCTACGATTTTATTTCGATGAATCGATCGAGCGAGGTGCGAAAATTGACGCCCTGATCGAGATGGCCATCTCAGAAGACAAGGATCGTAAGTGCTAGCCGCGAACACACGCCGTCTCCGTTCTCATGTAAACGGGGTGCTTCTGCTCGACAAGCCCGCGGGTTTGACCTCGAATGAATCGCTGCAAATTGCCAAACGTCTGCTGAACGCCGTCAAGGCCGGACATAGCGGCAGCCTCGATCCGATCGCGACGGGACTGTTGCCGCTATTCTTCGGCGAGGCCACCAAGCTGACGCAGTTTCTCCTCAATGCGGACAAGCGCTACTGGTCAGAAATTCAACTGGGCGTGAGCACGACAACTTTTGACAGTGAAGGAAAGGTGACCGCCATCCGCCCTGTCGATGCCGCCCTGAAAGATATCGAGCAAGCGGTGCAGGGATTTCTCGGCGAGATCGATCAGGTTCCGCCCATGTTTTCGGCGATCAAGCACAACGGTCAGGCCCTGTACAAGCTGGCGCGGAAAGGCATGGAAGTCACGCGGGAGCCGCGGCGCGTCACGGTGCATGAAATCAAGGTGCTCGGTCTTCAGGATAACCGACTGGTGCTGGAAATAAGCTGTTCCAAAGGCATGTATGTTCGCAGCCTGGCGCACGATCTGGGTGAAATTCTGGGCTGTGGGGCGCACGTGGTCAATTTGCGTCGTCTGATCATCGGGAGTCTGTCCGTCGATCAGGCTATCACCCTCGACCGGCTGGAGGTCATGAATACCTCGCTGGAACGCGTGCAACTGCTGCAACCGGTGGACGCAGTGCTGCATACGGTGCCGGAAGTGCATCTCACCTCGCTCGCGGTCCATTATCTGAAACAGGGACAGGCGGTGTCGGCGCGTCATCGCGTCGCCTCGGGGTGGGTGAGGCTGTATGAGGGCAATGATCGCTTTCTCGGCATGGGGCAGGTGCTGGATGACGGACGCGTGGCACCGCGTCGGTTGCTGGGCCTTGGTGAAAATCCCTGAGAATGACCAGAAAGATTAACCTGGGCGATTGCCGCGCGCGGGCCTGATATTGGCGGTTGAGGATGGGTTCACCCGCAGGTAGAATACGCGCCCTTCAAAGCGCAACTGAGTAGAAATCAGAGGAAAATGTAATGGCTGTCCCCCGCGAGACGAAAGCTAAGGTTATGCAGGAATACCAGACTCACGCAGGCGACACCGGTTCGCCGGAAGTCCAGATTGCCCTGCTGTCCACGCAAATCGACGAATTATCCGCTCATTTCCAGACACATCCCAAAGACCACCATTCCCGCATCGGTCTGCTGAAAATGGTGAATAAACGCCGTCAGCTGCTCGAATATCTGAAGAAAACCGACAGCGACCGCTACCGCGGCCTCATTGAGCGACTTGGTCTGCGCAAGTAGGCAATCGAATACCCTGACAATATGAAAAAAAGGGACCGCAGCGTACACCGTTATCACAGGAAAAAAATTATTATCGCTATCGCTTTGCGTTCCGTCATCTCCGTGGCTGGAGCCATGGATTCGCAATCCAGCAAACTCTAAATCAGTAACGAAGTAAATCGAGGACAACGTCTTGGCAAAAATTACGAAATCATTTCAGTACGGCAAACATACCGTAACCCTGGAAACCGGCGAAATCGCGCGCCAGGCCAGCGGCGCCTGTATCGCCAGTATGGGCGATACCATCGTTCTCGCGGCCGTGGTGGCGATGAAGGAAGCCACGCCGGGAAAGGATTTCTTTCCCATGACGGTGGATTATCAGGAGAAAACCTTCGCCGCCGGCCGCATCCCGGGCGGATTCTTCAAACGCGAAGGCCGTCCCTCGGAAAAAGAAATTCTCACCTGCCGTCTCATTGATCGCCCCGTCCGCCCGCTGTTTCCCGAAGGATTCACCAACGAAGTCCAGATTATCGCCACCGTGATATCCATGGATCCGGACATTGATCCGGATATCGTCTCCATGATCGGCGCCTCGGCCGCGCTTAAACTCTCGGGCGTTCCCTTTAACGGTCCGATCGGTGCCGCGCGCGTGGGTTACCAGGACGGCCGGTATCTGCTCAATCCGGGCAACAAGGAGCTTGCCGAGTCCCAGCTCAACCTGGTCGTCGCCGGCACCGCGAAAGCGGTGTTGATGGTAGAATCCGAGGCGAAGGAACTATCGGAAGAAGCCATGCTGGGCGCCGTCATGTTCGGTCACGAGCAGATGCAAGTCGCGATCAAGGCCATCAACGAACTAGTGCAAGAAGCCGGTGTGCAGCCTTGGGCATGGCAGTCGCCCCAGGAAGACACGGCGATGAACGATGCGTTGATATCTGAGTTCGGTCCGCTCATCGCCGATGCCTATCGCATAAAGGAAAAGGTCGCCCGTCAGGACCGCATGACCGAGATTCGCGAAATGGCGGTCGGCAAGCATGCCGCCGAAGGCGCGCCCGAGGGCACGAAGGAAAGAGTTCTCAATATCATCGGCAACATTGAATATCGGACCGTGCGCGAAAAGATCCTCTCCGGCGATCCGCGCATCGACGGACGCGACACCCGGACGGTGCGCCCGATCACCATTCGCACCGGCTTGCTGCCGCGTACCCACGGTTCCGCGCTGTTCACCCGCGGCGAGACCCAGGCGCTGGTTGTGACCACGCTGGGCACCAGCCGCGATGCGCAAATCATCGATGCGCTGGAAGGCGAGCGCAAGGACCCCTTCATGCTGCATTACAACTTCCCCCCGTACTGCGTGGGCGAAACCGGACGTGTCGGCAGCCCCAAACGCCGCGAAGTGGGTCACGGACGGCTGGCCAAGCGCGCAATGATCGCGGTGTTGCCGGACATGGAAACTTACCCGTACGTATTGCGCGTTGTTTCCGAGATCACCGAATCCAACGGTTCAAGCTCCATGGCCACGGTCTGCGGCACTTCGCTATCGCTGATGGATGCCGGTGTGCCGATCAAGGCCCCGGTGGCCGGAGTCGCCATGGGCCTCATCAAGGAAGAAAATCGCTTTGCGGTCCTTACCGACATCATCGGCGACGAGGATCACCTCGGCGACATGGATTTCAAGGTCGCCGGCTCCGCCAGCGGTGTAACCGCGTTGCAGATGGATATCAAGATCGAAGGCATCAACCGCGAAATTATGGATTCCGCCCTCAAGCAGGCCAAAGAAGGCCGACTGCATATTCTCGGCATCATGAATCAGGCGATTTCCGCGCCGCGCGCCGAGCTTTCGGAATACGCCCCGCGGATCATCGCCATCAAGATCAATCCGGAGCGCATCCGCGACGTGATCGGCAAGGGCGGCGCCACCATCCGCGCGCTCACCGAGGAGACCGGCTGCACCATCGACATCGAGGACGACGGCACGGTCAAGATCGCCTCGGCCGACAACAACGCGGCGCAGGAAGCCGTGCGTCGCGTCAAGCAGCTCACCGCCGACGTCGAGGTTGGCATGATCTACGAAGGCAAGGTCGCCAAGCTCATGGACTTCGGCGCGTTCGTCACCATCCTGCCCGGCAAGGACGGCCTGGTGCATATCTCGCAGATCTCGCGCGAGCGCGTCGAGAACGTCGGTGACAAGTTGCGCGAGGGTGAAGTGGTCCGCGTCAAGGTGCTGGAAGTGGACAAGCAGGGTCGCATCCGTCTGTCCATCAAGGCGCTGGAGGAAGAACGAATTTCCTGAGCGTTCCGTGTTTAAGCAGTTAAAAAAGGGAGCATCGGCTCCCTTTTTTTATGTCTGTTGTTTAGGCGATGGAAGCTGGCTAAGCTGGCGAGTGTCGAATTTTAGCAAGCGTAGGGGGCGTATCACGCGCTCTACGTTTAGTTACATCAAGCTTCCGACTGCGCCTGACGTAGTCAAGCTTTAATCTCCGGGATGCAGGAACCACAATTCGTGCCGGCTTTGAGGCAATGTTCTTCTATCGTGCCGGGACGTTTCTGGCGTATCGCGTCGATGATCGCGTTCTTGCCCACGCTGAAACAGGCTCAGACAATGATTGAGTATGCACCTGTCTTGTGCGTGACCCCGCAAAGCATTACAAATAGCGAAACAAACCGGCAGGATAACGGTGATACGCGGGACGCATTTACAGGCAGCAGGAATTATTGTCTGTTTCGGCGTTGGTTCTGCCTTGATCCTCAATGCAAACGAAATGGAGGCGCAAGCCATGACAATGACCATCACTTCTTCAGCCTTTAAGCACAGCGCGGAAATTCCCAAACGCCACACCTGCGACAGTGAAGATCTTTCGCCGCCGCTGTCCTGGACCGGTGTCCCTGCCGGGACCAAAAGCCTTGCCCTGATTGTGGACGATCCCGATGCACCCGATCCGCAAGCACCCAAAATGATTTGGGTCCACTGGGTGCTTTATAACATCCCACCGGGCACGGCAGGATTTACGGAAGCGATAACCGTAAAAAATCTGCCAACAGGAACCCTTGAAGGAATTAATGACTGGAAACAAACGGGATACCGCGGTCCCTGTCCGCCGATCGGCCGGCACCGCTATTATCACAAACTGTATGCGTTGGACACGGTACTGCCCGATTTGAATCGGCCGGCCAAGGCAATCCTTGAAAAGGCGATGAAAGGTCACATTCTGGCGCAGACGGAATTGATGGGTACCTACCTTCGCGCACGCTGAAGGCTGCTCCTTTCCGATCCGTCTGCATCGGGAGTTTGACTGCCACACGCAATGGATCCACCGGCCTGTTGAAACACAAAACAGCGGGATGATTTTGGTGCAGATTTCTTCGTGCTCGGGATATTTCCGGTCTTTACACAGGTACAGATCGTCCGTTAGCCTAGGCGCACGTCCTGGATGCCACTAACCAAGAGCCTGCCTTGATGCCAATTCCTGTGTTGCTGCAACGGTTGCTGTCAGGCGGCCTGTGTCTCCTGCTGTTGAACGCGTGTGGGACCGTGCCGCCCCGGTCAGTCGATAGCGATGCGGCGACGGCAGTCGGCGAAGCCAAAGTCACGGCTGAAGGCAACTCCACGGCGGAAGCGCGGAATAAACCAGGCGACCCGCTGGAGGGTTTCAATCGCGCCATGTACACGTTCAATGACAAAATGGACAGGTATATTCTTAAACCGGTTGCCAAGGGATATCGGGCGGTGACGCCCAAACCGGTGCGAAGAGGCATCTCCAATTTTTTCAGCAATCTGCGCGAACCGATCGTGATGCTGAATAATTTGCTGCAGGGAAAGCCCGCGGATGCCGTTTCAGATCTCAGTCGTTTTGTTTTCAATTCCACGTTCGGGATTTTTGGCTTGTTCGATGTCGCATCCAAAATGGACCTGCCGAAACATAATGAGGATTTTGGCCAGACACTGGCCGTGTGGGGTGTGAGTGACGGGGCCTATCTCGTTTTGCCATTTTTTGGGCCGAGCAATTTGCGCGACGGTCCGGCATTGGTGGTTGATTGGGAAACTTACCCGCCCAATCACATGGAAGAGCGCAGCACCCGCGCCAAGCTTCTGCTGGTGGAAACCGTCGACAAGCGGGCGCAGCTGCTGGATGCCAGCGATATCCTTGACCAGGCCGCCGGGCAGGATCCTTATGTCTTCGTGCGTGAAACTTTCCGCCAGCTTCGCCGTAATCAGGTTTATGACGGCAATCCTCCTCAAGCAGCGCCTCCCGCTTTCTTGTTCGAGGACGACAATCCCGCGCCTGCTGCGCCGAAGCAACGTCCGGAGAATGCTCCCGCGTCGTCCCCGTGACATTTGTCCGGAATATCCGGGCGGGTAGAGGGATTGGTGGATGATTCCGGCAGGTTTTAACAATTTTTAACCTTGAGTTTGGAAATTAAACACTATTTCCGGTTAAAACCCTTCATTTCCCTTATGATCAAGGGTAGAATCGCGCGCTTTCGCAAACCCTGCCTTGGCTTAACCGTTCGGACAGGGGGATAAACGGAATGAGGATGAACCAATGGTAACGATACGTCTGGCTCGAGGCGGCGCGAACAAGCGGCCCTATTACCGCATCATCGTCGCCGACCGGCGCCGCGCGCTGAATGGCAACAATATCGAACGCATCGGTTTTTACAATCCACTGGCGACCAAGAATGAAAAGAAATTCCAGGTGGACCTTGATCGTGTGCAGTACTGGTTGGGCCAGGGGGCAAAACCCACCGAACGTGTGGCGCAGTTACTGAAAAAAGCCGCCACGTCCTGAGCCCACATGCCCAATCCGTCAATTCCTGACGGCTTGGTGTTTATCGGCCGGATCAGCGGTCCCTTCGGGGTGCAGGGCTGGGTGAAGGTTTTCTCACATACCCGTCCGCGCGAAGCCATCATCGGTTACTCGCCCTGGCTGGTAAAAATCGGCGGTGACTGGCGCGAGGTTAAGGTCGAGGACGGCCGTGCACAGGCAAAAGGCGTCGTTGCCAAATTGACCGGTTACGATAACCGCGATCAGGCCGGCGGACTCATCGGCGCGGAAATCGCCCTGAAGCTGTCACAACTGCCGCCACTGAAACAAGGCGAGTATTATTGGGCGCAGCTCGTGGGACTTGAGGTAATCAATCTCGCGGGGGAAAAGTTTGGAAAAGTAAGCCACCTCTTCGATACCGGCGCGAACGACGTGATGGTGGTACGCAACGGTAATGAACGATGGCTGCCGGCGACCGGGAAAGTCATTCGCGAAGTGGACTTCGAATCGGGACTGATCCGGGTGGATTGGGACGCGGATTTCTAACCGATGAAAATCGATGTCATCAGCCTGTTTCCGCCCATGTTCGACGCCGTTACCGCACACGGTATCAGCGGACGGGCGATCAAGAACGGCCTGTTGACGTTGCGGGTGTGGAATCCGCGCGATTACACCGATGACCGACATCGCAGTGTCGACGACCGCCCCTATGGCGGTGGCCCGGGAATGGTGATGATGGCGGAGCCTATCGAGCATGCCATCAGGGCTGCGCGCCACGGACAGACGCCGGGCGCCAAAGTGCTTTATCTGTCGCCCCAGGGGCGGCGACTGGATCATGCCGGTGTTGTGTCGCTGGCTAAACGCGAGGGACTGATTCTGCTCGCCGGCCGCTACGAAGGCATCGATGAGCGGCTGTTCGAGAGCGAAGTGGACGAGGAGTGGTCAATAGGCGATTACGTCCTCTCCGGCGGTGAGCTCGCCGCCATGGTCGTGATCGATGCCATCACGCGTCAACTTCCCGGCGCGTTGGGAGACGCCGACTCGGCGCTGGAGGATTCTTTTGCGGGTGGGTTGCTCGATTACGCGCACTACACCCGGCCGGAAGTCCATGCCGGCAGAAAAGTGCCGGAAATACTGCTATCCGGCGATCACGAAAAAATTCGCCGCTGGCGGCTGAAGCAGTCTCTGGGGCGGACCTGGTTGAGGCGTCCGGATTTACTGGAACGGCTGCCATTGAACGACGAACAAAAACAATTGCTGGAAGAATACCGGCAGGAATACCTAAGTCGTGAGTCGTGAGACGTAAACCGTCTTGGGCGGAGAGATGTCTATTTTAACGGTTCACGCTTCGCGACTTACGAATGACGATTCACGAATCACGGAGATAAGTCATGAGCAAGATAATGCAGGAATTGGAAACGCGGCTGATGACGGGGAAAAAAATCCCGACGTTCTCCCCGGGCGATACGGTTGCCGTTCACGTCAAGGTAAAGGAAGGAGAACGCGAACGCTTGCAGGCTTTTGAAGGCATGGTCATTGCGCGTAGTAATCGCGGCTACAATTCCTCCTTTACGGTGCGCAAGACCTCCTATGGTGAGGGCGTCGAGCGGGTATTTCCGCTTTACAGCTCGGCCATCGCCAAGATCGAGGTGAGACGCAAGGGCGATGTGCGCAGCGCGAAGCTCTACTATCTGCGCGATCTGGCCGGCAAAGCGGCGCGTATTCGCGAAAAGGTTTAATTTTTTTGCTGTCGCAGGACGGCCGGCATGTTCCCATGCCGGCCGTTTTTTTTGCATAATTATTTTGTCGAGCCGCCTGCGGCGGCATTTTTACTTGCGGTTCCCCGCACCGCGGGCGGGTTTCTTTCTTTGCTCGTGCAAAGAAAGAAACCAAAGAAAGCACGCCCCGGATGGCGCAAAGACTCCCTCGCCTCCGCAGCTTTGGGTCACGCGCTGCCCCGACGCGACATCCTGTCGCGGCGGGGCAGGCGCAGACATCCCTGTCTGCGCCCCCTTCGGGGCGCCCGCCCAAAGCCTTACGGGGCTCGGGTGCGCCATACGGGTTTTTCTAAAAACCCCATCGGGGCAAGCTGAGCATCTTTCATGCACCGGGATGCCATGCGATGGAAGTTTTCGGGTCCCCGTAGCCGCCGCCGAGCATCGCAGCCGGAATCGGGAGCAGCGAGCCTCGTGTTTGAGCCCGAGGGTGAAGCGGAGTATTCATGGAAGTCCGGTGGACTTCCATGCCGCTGAACGGGCGCGCCGTGGATCGGCGCGCCCTGGGTGCGAACAGGGGACCGCCCGTTGTTGGGGCGGCGAAGCGACCGGGGGTCTTTTCTTCTGGTGACTCTTCCAAATAGTTTTTAAATGCCCGCGAAGCGGGCTCAAATAAATAAATTCATGGTGGCGCCGTCTGTCCTGTCCGTGGATAATGAAAGCATGCGGAACAGGAAAAATATCGGCAAGACAAAAAAATACGACGCGGTCATAGCTACACCCGTCGGCCGGGTGGGGATCGTCATGCAGGACGGCGCGTTGGTGGATGTTAGTTTTCTGGGCATAAAAGCACCCCTGCGCGCCCCGCGCACAGTTTCGGCGCAATTGATCTGCCACCAGCTTCGTTCGTATTTCAATAACCCCCATCTTTCCTTTCGCATCCCGCTGGTGCTATCTGGCACGGCGTTTCAGCTGCGCGTGTGGCGCGCGCTGCGGCGGATTCCCACCGGCCGGACGCTGAGTTATGGCGCACTCGCCCGGAAACTCTCGACTTCCGCGCGCGCCGTGGGCAATGCCTGCCGCGCCAATCCAGTCCCGATCGTCATTCCCTGTCATCGTGTTGTGGCTTCCAATGGCGCCGGCGGTTTCATGGGAAAGCGATCGGGGAGCGCGCTGCGCCTGAAACGACGGTTGCTGCAACATGAGCTCACCCGATAGGGAAATTATCGAGCGTTTCTGCGATGCCCTTTGGTTGCAGGAAGGTTTGAGCACCAATACGCTCGATGCCTACCGTCGCGACGTGGAAGGCCTGAGCCGCTGGCTTTCGCTGCGAGGCACGGCCCTGATATCCGCCACGCGCGCGGATCTGCTGGAATATCTATCGGGTTTGGTGGGGCAAGGCGCACGTCCGCGTTCAACAGCACGATTACTTTCAAGTCTGCGGCGGTTTTACGGCTATTGGGTGCGCGAGGAGGAAATCAAGAGCGATCCCACGGCGCTCATCGATTCGCCTAAAATCGGCCGGCCTCTGCCCAAATCTCTCACGGAAGAGCAGGTGGAGAAACTGCTCCAGTCTCCGGATGAAACGACAACCCATGGCCTGCGCGACCGCGCGATGCTCGAAGCCCTGTACGCCACCGGCCTGCGCGTATCGGAACTGGTGGGGCTGACACTGTCGCAGATAAGCCTCACGCAGGGCGTGGTCCGCGTTATCGGCAAGGGCGGCAAAGAACGACTGGTGCCGATGGGTGAAGAGGCGATGTCGTGGATCAGCCGTTATCTCGCCGAAGGCCGTTCCAGGTTGCTGCGGCGCCACTCCACCGATGCGGTATTCATTACCGCGCGTGGCGGACCCATGACGCGCCAGGCCTTCTGGCATAACCTCAAGCGCCACGCGCGCATTGGCGGAATCCAGACCGTGCTGTCGCCGCACACCCTGCGCCATGCCTTCGCCACGCATCTGCTCAACCACGGCGCCGATTTGCGCGTCGTCCAGATGCTCCTCGGCCACGCCGATCTTTCCACCACGCAGATTTACACGCATGTCGCCCAGGCGAGGTTGAAGACACTGCATCAACAGCATCATCCGAGGGGATGATTCCCTCTCCCCTGACGGGAGAGGATGAGAGAGAGGAGAGAATTATTCAGCCGTTCGCCCTGAGCTTGTCGAAGGGCGAGTCTATTTTTTAGACACCGAAGACAGTGCGGCAGTTAGCGTCGCGATTTCCGTATTCGCCGCGCTGATTTATTGGGTGGCATTGCCTTTTTCTCCAACTCTTCCAACGACGTCGTTTTTCCCGCGCGAATTTCCTTGCGCGCTGTTTCGATAATCTTTAGGAACGCCGGGTTCGTGCTTAATCCCAAGGATTCCCGATCAACTTTTCTGAGGGAAACCAGCGCAGCGACCGGCCGCTTTTTTTTAGTGAAGACCAGGGTCTCCTCTGCCGCGGTTTCTGCAACCTTCAGGAATGACTGGAGCTCTTTAGGCAGCTTCATGGCCTTCATAGGTGTATCTCCTGGTCAGCAACGAAGATTCGATTTCCTTTTTTGATCCCGATGGCGAGGATGTTGACGAGAGCCGATTCCTCTGCGTCTCGCTCGTAAAATACCCGAAGCATGCCTACTCGCAATTCCCACGGCGCCAAAGGGTTCGGCCGTAGCTGTTTTCTGTGTCTGGTTTCCCGGAAGGGTTCGGACTTCAGCTGTACTTTTACCGCATCGAGTATCGTCGCCTGTTGCCTCGCGGTGAGCCGCGCAAATTGGTCCTTCGCCGATTCCGCAAACTGAATCCGGTATGCCACAGATGCAGTCTAGCATTTCCGGGTCTGTCTAAACAGGCTGTTAATCTGGGCTCGGTATGCCTCGCGCTCGTGTTAACCGACGATCTGCGCCACGTCTTCGCCACACACCTGCTCAACCACGGCGCGGATCTAAGAGTGGTTCAGATGCTCCTCGGCCACGCTGTGATCTCTTCCCCACGCAGAATAACGCGGCGCGTTGTGTCTAGCTATGGCTTATTTGGATACTAAACCTCTGATCAACTCCGCGACCAAAGCGATCGCAATCGCCACGCCAAATAGGTATACAAAAACCTGTGATGAGATAGAACGGGCATCCTTCACAGAGAGCACACTTGACGAATCAGCCAGCTTTAGAAGCGCGTTTGAGTGAGCTAACCACCACGATACCAAACCAAGGGGGAATCCGAAAAGAATTCCTACCGTTGCAACGGTAGGGTTACCTGATAAAGCGCCAGCGAATATGCCCACATCTACGACAATCAAAGCAATTACACTGGCTTTGATTGAAACGAAATACGCATCTTTGTATTTGATGCGCCAGTCTCTATGTTTCTGGGCTCGCCATTGAAGAATAGGCGCATTAATGAAAAGGGCCCACAGTAAGACGCCAATGGCTTGGATAGCAAATATTCCAAGGAGTCCGATCATAATACTTGGGAAACTAAATCACCGAGATCGTCAAATTTTACAGCAGATTGTAATTCCTGCTTTTCATTAAGCTTGTAATCCCCGTCATCACTCAAAGTCAACATCCCTCTCTTGATTTGTGTACCGACCTCATTACCCGATAACAGATAACCGGAATTTGATCCTCCGTGAAGAAATACTGTGAACCAACGAACCGACAATTTCTGAAGACGGTCAATTTGGTTTTTGGTTAATCCCCAGAACCCTGGTGTGGTGTTGCTTGCTTTTACATAAAGCACTGTTGGTTTGGGAACGGCGAAAATCTTAAGCAGATTACGAGACGTGCGATTAGCTCCAGGCCACAAACGAACTTGAAGCCCTCGTTTTATTAATTCCACTGAGAGGTGTCTCTGGAAAATGGAGATTACATCCGACACCGTAATACTCCTCCAATGTGACTGGGGATAAATCGGATCATGCCATGTTTGTGTTTTCTGTTATATCAGTCAAGCAGGGCGTGAAAAAGAAGGGTGTTTTCAGGCCCCGGAGCGCGCGCCGAGTACCGCCGCCCCACCGGGAGTAATTAAGCGAGCCCCGTGTTTGAGCCCGAGGGTGAGGCGGAGTGTTCATGGAAGTCCGGTGGACTTCCATGCCGCCGAACGGGCGCGCGGCGGATCGGCGCACCCCGGGCACGAAGGAGTCTTCACGCGCTCCGGGCGGCCTTTCTTTTCGCCCCTTTTCTTTGGCCGCGCAAAGAAAAGGGGCCTGCCCGCGGTGCGGAAACCGCGATTATGCTTTTGAGTCGCGCGCGGAGCGCGCGAACCATTTAAGACCTGGATTCCGGCTTTCGCCGGAATGACGGGAATCTCGTGGGTCAGCCACCCACAAGTAATACGCCGCCGAAGGCGGCTCGACTGTTCAGTGATAAACCGACCGATCCCTGTGATCGTGGTCTTGCTCGCTGTGAAACACCTCGACCCCCGCTACGCGCTTGTAACCCAGCACGAGAGCGAGTTTATGGATCAGTGTCTTCCAGTTGAGCGAATTGACGCGCCGGCGGAGAACGTCATTCAATTCGGATGTCAGCTTTTCCTGTTCCTGTTCCAGCCCCGGCAGCTTGTGAAAGTAATACCAGGAAAGATAACCGTATATGGCAGGTAAAAGCTTGATCAGCACCATGGGTTCAGGGATCGCCAGCCAGAGCACGCCGCTGCAGACGCCGGCAAGGACAAAGAAAAGTCCATAATGAACCGCTTTTTGGCGCTTCGACCGGTTATCAGCCATGGCGCTGCGCAGTCGCTGCTCGGCATCGCGGGAGAGGATGGAGTGCTTATAGTGGATGTCACGCAACAGGCTGAGTATCTTCAGCATGCGCTCGCAATGACGCGAATTGTCGATCGAAAATGAATCCAGCGCATTCCGCAGACTCTCGCGAAACTGGCGATAATCCGGTGTAAGCGGTAGTTCCTTGTATCCGTCGGCAGCGTGGTTGATGAGGTAGCGGAGTTCGAGCAAGTGCGCGACCATCATCGGAAAACGAAGATTAACGAACTTCACATAGAAAGCGTGAAACGAATCCGGCGTGAGCGCCAGATTTGAAAAGTCCTGCGCAATTTCCCAGGAGCGGAATTTCTCTTTTTGCAGCGTGTCCATTGCAATAATTTTAGTAACTGTAGATACGAATTGCTTAGATTAACGCCCCTTAATGTGTGGCGCTTCCCGAATAGGCAAATCATAGCCAATCAACCCGGATTTTTCTACGTAACACCAGGGGATTTGGAAATTGTGGCGAGAATCAATTACCGTTCAACATGTTCCGCAAGCTGGAGAGATTGATCTCACCTCGGCTCAACATGGCTTGTGAATCTTGTTCTCTTTCCAGATCTTCCCAGCACAAGTCTTCGGCTGGAATTTCCTTAAGGAAACGGCTGTACTCGCAGGTTATGACTTCACCGCTTCGCTTTCGTCTTTCGACAAAAGAGAAGGTAAGCGTTTTTTTCGCGCGCGTCATACCCACGTAAGCGAGGCGCCGTTCCTCCTCAAGGGAGTTATCCGTCAGACTATCCTGATGCGGCAGCAAGCCTTCTTCCAAGCCAACGAAAAATACATGCGGAAATTCGAGTCCCCTGGCGGCATGCAGTGACATCAGTGACACAAAATCGCCGGGATTCTCTTCATTCCCTTTGTCCAGGATGCCCGTGAGGATCAATCGCGCGACCAAGCCGTTAAAGGATGTGTCGTCCTCCTCCTGGTTTGCGAGACGTTGAATCCATGACACCAGTTCCAGCACATTCTCCATCCGTCGTTGGGCAATTTTCAAATCGTTGCTGGTATCCATGAGCCACGCTTCATAATGGAGTTCGCCCAGCATGTCGCACACCAATCTGGCAGGATCTTCCAAGGAGGAACGTTCGATCACGCTCTTCAGCCAGTTCGTGAAGGCGCGCAGACATTCCAGTTGTCGCACGGTCAGCCGCCGCTCAATTCCAGCATCCAGCGATGCCTGCATCAGTCCGGTGCCAAGCTCGGCAGCGTATGCGGAGAGCTGCTGGAGCGTGGCGGTGTCGATTTCACGACGTGGTGTATTGATGACGCGCATGAATGCATTGTCATCACCCGGATTGCACAACAAGCGCAGGTAGGCCATGACGTCCCTGATTTCTGTTTTATCGAAGAACGAAGTCCCGCCGCTGAGATAATAGGGAATACGGCGTTCTCGCAGTACACGTTCGAACACGGATGACTGAGAATTATCCCTGAAGAGGATGGCATAATCCCGAAAGTCCGTGTTGTGTTTAAACTTGTGATACAACAATTCGGTTACTACACGCTCAGCCTCGTGGTCATCTCCGCGCGCCTTGAGCACTCGCAGCGGTTCACCGTAATCTCCATCACACCAGAGGGTCTTGTCGTAAATGTGGGCGTTGTTCCCAATCAGGGCGTTGGCTGCCTTGAGAATTCGTCCGCACGAACGGTAATTCTGCTCAAGTTTGATTACTTTCAATGCCGGGAATTCATGTTGCAGTTGCTTCATGTTATCAAGACACGCCCCGAACCGGGCGTTGATAGACTGATCATCGTCGCCCGCCACTGTCACGGCTCCGCCGCCGGCGAGTAGCCTGACGAGTTCATGCTGGCAGGGATTGGTGTTCTGGTAATCGTCGATGAGCAGATAACGCTGGCGTTTCATCCATTCTTCCAGGATTTCCGGATGGTTCTGGAACATCCGGACTGGCTTAAGAGTCAAATCGTCGACATCCATCGCGTGGTAAGCCTGGAGGTAACGTTCGTATTCACCGTAAACCCGAGCGGCCGCATCCTGGATGGTTTCCCCTCCGGCTGACAGCGGGGCATCCGCGGGGGTAACGAGATTGATTTTCCAAAGGGAAATTTGCCGTTGCACAGCGCCAGCCAGGGGGCTCTTGCTCGAAGAATGGCCGCGCAGCAGTTTGGCGAGCAGAGACTGGCTATCCTCGGAATCGTATATCGAAAAGCCGGGACGATAGCCGATGATGTCGAGATGATCGCGCAAAATCTTAAGTCCCAGCATCTGGAAGGTCGAGATAACGAGTTCATTGCTATTAGGGTTGTTAAGCAAATCGGCCACGCGCGATTTCATATCACGTGCGGCCTTGTTTGTGCCGGTAACGGTGACGATATGGCGTGGGGATATCCCGTAATCACGTACCAGCCAGGCGATTTTGCGGGTGATGACAGTGGTCTTGCCGGTGCCCGCGCCGGCCACAACCAGCAGGGGGCCATTGATGTACTGTACAGCCGCTTTCTGTTGCGGGTTCAGTTCAGGCAATTCCGAATGATCACGATAGGAAATGTCATAACTGGGCGAGCATTCTAAACTATATTTCCTCGCGGTGTGAAATTTGATTTTCAGATTAATCTGTGCACATCCTCCTGAGCGTCACCGGAGCAACTGTTCGAGATACTTCTTCATTTGCGATCCTGCCGCCGTGGGTTCGGCGAGCAGACTTCCGATGAGATCGAACAGGGGATAGCGGCGGGAGTCGAACAGCCCGTGGTCCCGAATCATCTTCAGCGTGTGCACACCTTCGCCCTCGATGACCTCGGCTTGGCCTCGGACGAGCCGCCGCCCCAGATCGTGGTGATGCGAGCCGGCACTGGTTGCCGTCGTGATCAGGTCGCCCAATCCGGCGAGCCGCCGCACGGCTTCCGGTGAGCCGCCGAGGCTGGCAATGATTTGCTCCAACTCTTCGAGGACCGAGGCGGCAAGGTAGCCCCGCATGTTGTCACCCAGATTCAGCTCATCCGCGACGCCAAAAAGCATGGCATAGACATTCTTTAACACCGCCGCCCAGGAAATGCCGGTGATATCGGCAGAATGCTCAAGATACAGGGGTGTGCCCGCGTACAGTGCGCGGATGCGCCCGTAACACTCGGCGTTCGCGGTCCCCGCCTGGGCAAAGGCCGGGCGACCGGCGCGGATCTCTTCCGAGATCATTGGCCCGTAGAGCACGCCAAAGGCCGGGTTGCGCCCCAATGCGGCACTCATGGCCTGGGCCGCCGTCCGGCCACGTTCGTCCAGGCCCTTGGCAAAATTGAGACAGAGACATTCACGATGCAGCTGCGGCCGCAACCGGCTGGCCAGATCAAAATGGGGAATGGCCGGCAGGCAGAAGAGGATGAAATCCTGTTCCTCGGCGGCGGATTCCAATTCTACCGGCGTGGTACCCGCCTTGGGATGACGTTCCCAGATGGTGAGCTGGTGTCGGCGAAGGAGAAGATATTCCATCGCCCGACCCATTTCCCCGTGGCCGAGGATGAGCACCCGGAATTGATTATTAGTTTTCATAGCCAGGATTGCCACATGAGATCCTGTTAGTAAACATCCAAACTGGATGCCGAATCAAATTAACTTGTTAGAACCTAACTCAAAATACCCTGTTTCTGTTTTCGTAGGGTACGTCCCACGCACCAAGTGGCTTCGTTTAAATCGTAGATCGGTGCGCAGGGCACACCCTACCGTTTTTGAGATAGGTTTGCTTTGTTGAAAACCTTAATCTAAGCCACCTGAGGATCAT
>NZ_JBBDYL010000027.1:0-34781 GCF_040901545.1 Sulfuricaulis sp.
GTAGATGTGGTAGTCCATGCGCGTGAACGAGCGGATCGCCCCCATCAGCCCCATGAGGTAGATCGCGATAGCGGGAATGAAGATGAGTACGTATTGCGCCATCGGATCGATGCGGCCCCACCGGATTGCCCCGGTCGAGCGCGCCCGCCGGTACAGCAGGTAGGTGACGAAGGTCATGATGATGATCGCGGTCACCGCGAGCGCCTTGGCCACCATCAGGCCGAGGAACGTGAAGCGCTCGGGAAGGATCAGCGCCTGTTCGCTCACCCCCGCGGGAGCCTTCGCCAGCAGATCGGGGAAGAAATTCTGCGGCACGACCCAGACGATGCCGCCCGCGAGCAGCACGCCGAAGATCGCCTTCATGTGCGGCGCGAAGCGTGCGCCGCCCTCGATGCGCTGCATGGAGAGCCAGATGTAGAAGTTCGCGCCGAGGAAGAGCAGCACCACCAGCAGCCCCTGCATCACGAAGTAGCCGGAGAGCTTGTCCGCCATCATGAAGGTGGCGAGCTGCGCGTCGTAGACGAAAAACTCCCTGGAGAGGATGTAACCCGCGAGCGGCATCGTGATCAGCGCGCCCACGCCGATCAGGTTGCCAATGTAGCCCATCCAGTCGTAGAATGCCCGATCCTCGTTTTTCCTGGAGGTCAGGAACATGAACGCGGCGAACAGCGCGACCACGAAGCCGCCGAACGTGACGTTGCCGAGGAAACGGTGCAGGTTGAGCGGCCACCATGTGGCGTTATCGATCATCGCCCACAGGGTGGCGCTCTCTATCCCCTTAGGGGGCGTGTTCATGAATCCGGTCACCGCGTTCATGAGCAGCATGACGGCGGTGCCGAGCACGTTGAGCAGCACCCCGATGCCGATATGCGCCCACTTTCCGGTCACCGTGCGGCTGAGCGGCTTCCAGGTGTACCAGTAAACGTACATACACACCGTCTCGAGCAGGATGAACGCCCCATACGCGACCCATACCGGGTAAAGCGCCTTGAAAAGGTAATTCGTAATCGGCTGATAGGGACCCATCAGCACGAAAGTGAACATCACTCCAAAGAACGCGGTGAGCGAGTAGGCGATCGCCACCACTTTCATCGTCTCCTTCGCCAGGCGTTCGTACCTATGATCCCCGGTGCGCAGCCCAAGCCATTCACTCACTACAATGAAGATCGGCGCGCCGAGGACGAACGCGGCAAAGAACAGATGCAACTGCGCCACCAGCCATATTGCCGTGCGCGCGCCGATCAGCGGGAAATCGAGCGGCATGTCACTTCCCGGCGAGCTTCGAGGTCACGACCAGCGTGCCGTGCATGCCGCGCTGGTCGTGATTGGAAAGCGGGCAGCTTATCTTGTATTCGGCCTCCTGCAGTGTGACCACCAGGCGGACGGTGCGGCCGGGACTGAATTTCGCCGCGTGGGCCTCGATCCCCGGGCCTTCGACATGGAAGTCATGCGCAAAACGGCCCTCGTTGCGCAATACGAATGTCACGGTGCCGGGCTTGGTACGAATCTTGTTGGGGACCATTTCATATTCTTTGAGCGCGATCTCGACCTGTCCGCTCTTGAACTCGGCATAGTCGCCATCAGCGGCGTTGGTTTTCTCCAGCGTCCGCGCCGGCGGCGCGCTAGGCCTGATCGATGCGACCGCAGGGGCCGCCTCATGCCCGTGCGCGGCAATTGCCTCTCCCGGCGCTGCCACTGCTACGGGAGTCTGCTCTCGTACACCCGGCTTCACCGGTGCACCGGTGAACCAGGAGGGCAACTCGCTAACCTCGCGCGGTACCCCCGGATGCTCGGCCACGCGGGCGAGCATCCAGCCCATCAGCATCAATGTAAGCAGGAGCACCGCTGCCGCAGATGCGGTTACCGCGGCCCTCTTCAGGTGCGTTGTCTCCCGTTCCCCATGAGCGGCTAAAGCGTCCGCCACACTGCGCCGCCCGTTACGGCAGCACGGTGATGTAGGCGACCATCGGCCCCTGCACGGGCTTGCCCTTGTCGTCGTAGCCTCTCAGATCTCCCTTCGGCCCGATGAAAGTGTGCACCTCGCAAATCATGCGATAGGTGCCCGCTTTATTCGCCTGGAATCTGAGCGTCACTTGCTCGCCGCGCGCGAACTCGCCGGCTTTGAGTTTGGCAGGATCTTCATACGCGTTAGGATTTGCCCGCGCTACAGCCTTCCCCGTGGAAGCGCCCGCATCGTTGATGATCGCAACGCCTTCGGTGCCGACCTCGGTGCCCTCGATGGTCACGTTGTGGTGGCTGCCCTTGACCGAATGGATGTGCAGCACCACGCAATCGCCGCGCTTGACGATGATCACGCCGGGATCGAACGTGTAGCGCTCCAGCTTTGAGTTGGCGTCTCGTGCCTGCCCGCGGTCGTTGTAAGCAACAGGTTTTTTGTCCCGATCTTTCGGCACCGTGTCCCATTCGCCAGTGGCGATGAGGAACTCCTTGATCGGCGCTTTGGCCGCGCAGCTCGGCAACAGCCCCGCGCCGCCCTGCTTCGGTGTAGACTGGGCCGCAGCCGTGCCGGGTAACGCCGCGATGGCGGCTCCCAGTACAGCTAACAACAACGTTTGCTTGTGCATGCTTTTCTCCTTTCAGAAAAGTCAGTTTCCTGACGTCGATCAATCGTGCAAAAGACTAGTCGGGAAAACAACGGCTGATGGGCGGCAAAGCACAGGGACCTTGGTCTCTCCGACGTGGCCTATTGGTCCATGGGTGTGTCGGATTCTGCCTGCTACAATGAATCCGCCGCTATGAAACTATTTTCCAGGTTCAGTCTGGTGCGTCTGCTGCTCGCGGGCGGGGCCGTCATTTTGCTGGCCGGGATGCTGGTAGTCGGAACCTGGGTGGGAAGCGAGATTGAAATCGGAGTCATCAATCGCGCGGGTCTGGTCACCAGCCTCTATGTGGACAGCATCGTCGCTCCCCACCTGCAAACCCTGGCGGGCGAAGGGCAGTTGCGCGCCGCCGACCGCGCGGCGCTGGACCGATTGCTTTCCGGCACGCCGCTCGGACAGCACATCGTGGCATTCAAGATCTGGTCGCTCGATGGCCGCATCCTCTACAGCACCAATCCGGCCCTCATCGGACGGCGGTTCGAGGTGAAGCCGGGGCTCGCCTCCGCGTTCTCCGGCCAAGTGCACTCCCAGATTGCGGACCTCACCGAGCCGGAAAATGAGTTCGAGCGCCAGCAGTGGTCGAGGCTGATCGAGACCTACGCACCGGTGCGCGTCGCGAACACGGGGATGATCGTGGCAGTCTCGGAGTTCTACCAGACGATCGACGACTTGGCGCATGAAGTACGCACCGCGCGCCTGCGCAGCTGGCTCATGGTGAGCACGGCGACGGTGGTGATGTTTCTGCTGCTCGCCTGGCTCGTGAGGCACGCGAGCAACACCATCGCCGCGCAGCAGAGTGAACTGAGCGAGAAGGTGACGCAGCTCACCGCTTTGCTCGCCCAGAACGAGCAACTCCACGACCGGGTGCGGCGCGCCGCGGCTCGCACCACGGCACTGAACGAACGGTTCCTGCACCGCATCGCCGCCGATCTGCACGACGGCCCGGGTCAGGGCCTTGCGCTGGCTCTGATGCGCATGGAACCGCTCGCCAATACCTGCAGCACCTGCCCTGCCACTCTCACCAAGGGACGCACCGTCGGCGACGAATTCCGCACTCTGCATTCCGCGCTCCAGGCGTCGCTCGACGACCTGCGTGCCATCTCCGGTGGGCTGCATCTGCCGGAAGTCGAAACACTGTCGCTCGCAGAAACCGCGCGGCGCGCGGTGCGCGATTACGAGCGCACGGCGGGTCTGGCGGTCACGCTAAGTGCGGAGGAGATGCCGCACGAGGTGCCGCTGCCGGTCAAGATCACCTTGTTCCGCCTGCTCCAGGAGTCATTGGCCAACGGCTTCCGCCATGGCGGAGGAACGGATCAGCGAGTTACCCTGATTACGCGTGACGGCCAACTGCTGGTCGAAGTCGCCGATGGCGGGAAAGGATTTGATCCGCGAATCGCGGTCGCTGATGGTCACCTGGGGCTCGCAGGCATGCGCGAGCGTGTGGAAATCCTCGGTGGATCGTTCAGCGTGCAGAGCACCCCTGGCCAGGGGACCGTAATCCGGGCATCTTTGCCCGTGGCGCCGCTGGAGACGGAGCTTGAGTGAACCGGTCCGCATCCTGGTTGCTGATGACCATCCTCTGTTCCGGGAGGGGGTCGTCCACTCGCTCGCCTCGGAACCGGACCTCGCCATCGTCGGCCAGGCCGCCAGCGGGGAAGAGGCGCTGAGTCTGGCGCGCGACCTTCTCCCGGACGTCGTGCTGCTCGACATCGGCATGCCCGGCTGGGGCGGACTTATCACCGCCGAAAAAATCACCACCGCCTGTCCCGCAACGAAGATTGTAATGCTGACTGTCGTCGAGGATGAAGATAAATTGCTGGCGGCGTTCAAGGCCGGTGCGCGCGGCTACGTGCTGAAAGGGGTATCCGCGCGCGAGCTGGCGAGCGTGGTTCGCGCCACCGCGCACGGGGAAGTCTATGTGTCCCCGTCGCTCGCGGCGGGCATCCTGGTCGCGCTCACGCGCGGCCGTCCCGCCGACCCGCTCGAAGAACTGACCGAACGTGAGCTCGAAATTCTCAAGCTCGTGGGACAGGGGCTTACCAACCGCGAAATCGGCGAACGCATTCATTTGGCCGAAAAAACCATCAAGCACTACATCTCCAACATCCTGCAGAAGCTGCAGGTGCGGAGCCGCGTGGAAGCGGCGCTGTTCGCCGCGCGCCGCAGCTGAGACCGCAAAAAGAAATAACGAACGCGCGCCGCACAAAACACGTGTTTCCCAGGCGCGTGGGGGATGAACCGACCTTCGAGATGCGCTCGATGTTGGCTTCGGCGAAAGTATTGCCCGCTCATTTGAGTGGGTGAGATTGGGGTGTCGGAGCAGTGGAGACGTTGCCGAATCATCCGTTGATCGGCCGGCGTGGTGTAAGGGCTGCAGCATGAGGTCGCGCGAGGATAGCCTGGACGCCTGTGTGCGCGAAGCGCTCGCCTCGGGCGCGGCGATCGAGGCCGGTACGCAATTGTAGGCGATCTGCGGGAGCTGATTGTCTCTTACGGCAAGGCCGGACATCAATGAATAGAGCGCTGGCAGCTACGTCATCTCTGTGCGAGTTTATCGCACCATCGTGAATAACCCTCGGCAACCGGAAGGATGTGCCTTCTAAATGGCTGAATGAATGAAGTTCGGACAGGAGTAAATGGTCCGCATCTCATTCGTCAGGGGGTCGCACGCATAATGTGCGTGACGGCTCACACTGGCGTAATGTGAACGCGCCGGCCGTACCCGGCCGGCGCGGCGATCGGCTTTTTTTATTTTGCTTTTTTGATAGCAGCCAGGGACTCTTTGATTGACTGATTAGCATATTTCATAACCGCATCACTGTCGCCCTTGGCCGCCGCATCTTTTGCCATCTGATAGGCTTTCTTGGCGGCCGAGGTGTCTGCTTTCTTGCCTTCCGCCTGTTTGAGATCGGCTTCGGCTTGCAGCAGCGAGGTTTTTGCCTCCAGGGAGACCTGTGGTGTCGCACATCCCAACAATGCAAATACCCCACCCGCCAGCAGCGCTATTAGCAGTTTTTTCATGTAATCCTCCTCGTCGATATGCATTTTAGATAAAATTCAGGTCCAGGCGAAGTATCCCGGTCCGTTGGGGGACGATAGCGGCTCGATATTCTTTAGTCAATCGCACAACAACGGCGGAAAAAACGTCATTTTTTAGGATTATCAGGTAAAATCGGGGTAATGATTGCCTAATAATTAGGCAGTTTGGGTAGATAAACGAATGGCCGAAACTAGGCAGACAAAGCCATGACGGCATTGACGGCCTCGCGATTGAGATGCGGCGCGAATAACTCGATGAAGGTGTAAATATAGCCGCGCAGAAAGGCGTTGCGCCGGATGCCGATTCGCGTGGTGCTGGCCTCGAACAGATAGCTCGCATCGATGGAACGAAGATTGACGTCGCGGTGCGGGTCAAATGCCATTTTCGCCAGAATACCGATGCCCAGACCGATTTCCACGTAGGTTTTGATCACGTCGGCATCGATTGCCGTTAACACCACGTTAGGCATAATCCCCTTGGCCTCGAAGGCGCGGTTGATTTGCGACCGACCGGTAAAGGCAAAATCGTAGGTAATAATCGGGTATTTGGCGATGGCCTCAAGGGTCAATCGCTTTTCCTTGAGGAGCGGGTGTCTGGGTGGCGTAATGATGCTGCGATTCCACTGGTAGCACGGCAACATGATGAGATCGGGAAAGTGTTCTATGGCTTCGGTAGCGATGGCGATATCGGCTTCGCCATTCACCACGAGTTGCGCAATCTGTGTCGGATTTCCCTGGCGCAAATTCAATTTTACTTTGGGGTACTGCGCGATGAAGCGCTTGATGATCGGGGGTAACTTGTATCGAGCCTGAGTGTGAGTGGTTGCAATGACCAGGTTGCCAGTCGCTTCGTCTTTAAATTCTTCCGCGACCCGCTTGAGATTTTCCGTGTCCCACAGCATTCGTTGCGCGATGGTCAGTATGGCCTGGCCCGCCGCGGTGACTTCGGTAATGCGTTTGCCCTGGCGCACAAAAATATCCATCCCGAGCTCATTTTCAAGTAATTGAATCTGCTTGCTTATTCCCGGTTGCGAGGTGAAAAGCGCTGCCGCGGCGTCGGACACGTTTAGCCCCTGACGCGCGACCTCGCAAAGATAGCGTAATTGCTGCAATTTCATGATTTTTCTGCTAATAACTAAATATTATAAAATCATAATATAATATTCTTTATTAATATATAAGTCCACCTCTAGCATTAGTCTTCCAATGTCCCTCACGACCATCCGGAACTGGTGAGCGCCGCGTTATGGAGTGGATGTACACATTATCAGGCTTCGTCGTGGGTTTTATTGTCGGACTTTCAGGCGTTGGCGGCGGCGCCTTGATGACCCCGTTGCTGGTCCTGGTGTTTGGCGTCGCCCCGGTTACCGCGGTCGGCACCGATCTGCTGTATGCCGCCATCACCAAAGCGACGGGTGTATGGGTGCATGGACGGCGCGGAAACGTTGAATGGAAGGTGGTCGGACGACTGGCCCTGGGCAGCTTACCGGTTGCGCTCTTGGTGTTATGGGGCATGAGCGCCATAAGCACGGAGAGCGAGCAGTTCTCCCGCCTGATTACGTTCGCGCTCGGATTTGCCTTGATCTTGACCGCGGGCGCGCTGATTTTCAGAGAACCGCTGCAGCAGGCCGGTCGAAGAATCAGCGTCGCGTTATCGCAGGCGGGTGGACGCGGATTGATTTATTCCACCGTCGTATCGGGAGCGTTCCTGGGTGCGTTGGTAACCGTTTCTTCGGTAGGGGCCGGGGCGTTGGGTGTGATGGTGTTGTTTATGCTGTACCCGCGTTTACCGACAATTAAATTGGTCGGCAGTGATATCGCCCATGCGGTACCGCTTACGGCCTTGGCCGGGCTTGGTTATCTCTATTTGGGCGCGGTGGATTTCAGCCTGCTCGGAAACCTGCTTCTGGGTTCCTTGCCGGGGATCTATCTGGGCAGTCACGCCGCCGGATGGGTGCCGGAGCGGGCGTTACGGACAGTGCTGGCGAGTTTGCTGCTCCTAATCGGCGGCAAGCTGGTGTTTCAGTTTGTTTAGCAACAGACCGGATGCGGGACGATGAGCAAAATAGAAAAAAGTGAAAATATCTTGGAGACGGGTGACATGGGTAAGGTACATAAATTGGTGAACGAGCCGGAGCTCGTCCATTTCGAGCGGACGTTGCAGGGGTTTTTGGACGGAGAGATCGATGCCGATCGCTTCACCGCCATGCGTTTGCAACAGGGCGTGTACGGCCAGCGCCAGGAAGGCGTGAACATGGTGCGGATCAAGCTGCCCGGTGGCCGGGTTACCGGTCCGCAATTGGTCGCGATGGCGGACATGCTGGAACGCCATGTCCAGCATGACGTGGTGCACGTTACTACCCGTCAGGATATCCAGATGCACTACGTCCCGCTTCCGAAGGTACCGACGGTGTTACATCATCTGGCCAGCGCCGGTCTCACGACCCGCGAGGCCTGTGGCAACACCATCCGGAACATCACCTCCTGCCCGCTGGCCAGCGTGTGTCCGCGGGAACACGTGGATGTAACCCGGCATCTCGATGGAGCCGTGATGCATTTTCTGCGTAACCCGCTGAATCAGCAGTTGCCGCGTAAATTCAAGATCAGCTTCTCCGGCTGCGAGGCGGATTGCGCTCAGGGCATGATGCATGACCTTGGCGTGGTCGCAGTGCATCAGGACGGTCGTTTCGGCTTCAAGGTGCTGGCCGGCGGCGGTCTGGGACACAAACCGCATGAGGCCATTGTGGTGGAACCGTTCATCGAGGAAAAAGATTTGCTCCTGGTGATGGAAGCGATTGTCAGTCTGCATAACCGTTATTCGGATCGCGCCAAGCGCGCCAAGTCGCGAATAAAATTCCTCGTCGACCGTTTCGGGCCCGATGGTTTTGTAGAAAAATATCGCGAGGAACTGGCGCGTACCAAAACGGCGCTGGCCAAACAGGACTATCCCCAGGGCCCGTGGGCCCGTGGGCAAGATTCGGAAATCCCCGGGGCGGGCGCCCCGCGGCAAGTGTTCCCCCAAAAGCAGCCTGGCTATTTTGTTTTACCCATCAGCCTCCCGATCGGAAATTTGAACGCGGCGCAACTGCGCGGCATCGCCGCGGCACTTGATCGTCATGGTCTCAGCGAAATTCGAACCACTCAGGATCAGAATTTAATGGTGTTAAACGTGCCGCAGGCTGACCTCGATTCGCTGACAAACGCGTTTGCCGCGCTGGGCCTTGGCGTGCCTAAGACGGGAGATAACGTGGTCGCGTGCCCCGGGACCTCGACGTGCCGCTTGGGCATTACTTCAAGCACGATTCTTGGGCCGAAACTGAGCGGCGGACCGCTGAATCTTCGTATCCGCGTGAGCGGCTGCCACAACGGCTGCGCCCAGCCGGAAACCGGTGATATCGGTGTTTACGGTGAAGGCAAGCGGCTGCACGGAAAACTCATTCCGCACTACCAAACGTACTTCGGCGGGAATGGTCTCGCCGGCGGTGGGTTGGCGATCAAGGGGCCGTCGGTGCCGGCGGCGCGGATTGAAACAGCCGTCCAGCGAGTGCAGTCAGCGTATGCCGAGAAGCGCCAAGACGGCGAAACATTTTTCGCCTGGACCCGTCGCGTGGGCAAGGAATACTTCCAGGAATTGCTGGCGGATCTGGTCGCCGTTAATCCGGATGATGTGCCGAAGGTGTTGCGCGATCACGGTACCGAATCGGATTTCCGCGTACTGCAACTGGGCGGCGGAGAGTGCGCCGGCGTGACCCAGAGCATGGCGGAATCGACTTTCTTCGAGGCGGCCCACGAACGCGGTTACCGGGATGCCTTGTGGTTTCAGCGAAAGTATGGCGATGCCGCAAAATGCAGCGAGGCCATCGCCCGCCTGATATCCCAGGCCATGACCCAATTGTTGGGCGGTAAGAAAACGGACCATCTCGCCGAATTAACCCGGGAATTACAGCGGCTGGCTCCGGATGAGCCGGTGCTGGCCGAGAAATTGGCGGAACTGGCGAACGGTCTGGCACAACCCGAAGCGGCATTAACCGCGGAGGCGTTAACGGCCTTGTTCAAGGCGCAGGACAACTGGACGGTCGACGCCGCCGAGTTTTGCATGCGTAAAAACAGCCAGCTGGATCTCCGCGCCGCTTTGCCAGCCCGCCACGAACAAAAGAACGACGGTCACGTCCGCGAGACCCGTCGTGTCAGTGCGGCCGGTGTTGTGTGACGTCGAGACGTTTTTTCAACTGAAAGATATTACAGATGAGTCTTGAGCATAAAATCGGTAAAGCAAAATCGCTGCTGAGTGAAGTTGAGAAAAACTTCACGCCCGCCGTGTTTGCCAACAGCTTCGGCGCGGAAGACATGGTACTTACCGATCTGATCGCTAAATTTTTCCGGAGAATTGAAGTTTTCACGCTCGACACGGGACGGTTGCCGCAAGAGACCTTTTTACTGATGGAGCAAGTTGCGAACCGTTATTCCCTTCCGATCAAGGTATATTTCCCGGCCAGCAGCGATGTCGAAAATTACGTAGCCCAACATGGGCCGAACGCCTTTTATGAAAGCGTGGAACGGCGCAAGGAATGCTGCCGAATCCGCAAGGTAGAACCGTTCAAACGCGCCGTGCAGGGCAAGGCGGCCTGGATAACCGGGGTGCGACGCGAGCAGGCCACGACCCGCACTGGTCTTTCTGAATCCGAGTTCGACAACGCCTACGGTTTGCACAAGTTCAGCCCTTTGCTGGAATGGAATTTGGAAGACGTATGGGCATACATTCGGAAATTTGAGGTACCGTACAACGAACTTCACGATAAAGGTTATCCCAGCATCGGTTGCGCCCCGTGCACGCGTGCCACCGTCCCCGGCGAGGATATCCGTGCCGGGCGCTGGTGGTGGGAAAACCCGACGCACAAGGAATGCGGATTGCATCCCAAAAAAGCATCAGGCTGAATGGATGAACGGAATTACGGCCGGGGATTCGAGGATGGCAATGAATTTTCCCGATCACCTGTTTCAGGCGTTCTACCACGGGCGGGGGGAATTGCATACTCTGAACAGAATGGTGAAAAAGAAATTAAATGGCATTCAAAGCCGGTAACGGAGTCATGCGATGGAATTATTGAATACAAAACTGGAGTGGGAACACGCTCCTGAACCGAACCCGAATCGAGTGCAGTCCGGTGTGGGCCGGTTGACCGTAGATAAGCGGGACGTACCGCTCACGCACTTGGATGTGCTGGAAAGCGAGGCGATCCACATCATGCGCGAGGTGGCAGCCGAGTGTAACAACCCGGCATTGCTGTTTTCGGGGGGAAAAGATTCCATAGTCCTGTTGCGCCTGGCCGAGAAGGCTTTCCGGCCGGGACGATTCCCGTTTCCATTGATGCATATCGACACCGGGCACAACTTTCCGGAAGTGATCGCGTTTCGCGACGCTACCGTCCGGCGTCTCAACGAGCGACTCATCGTGCGCCATGTTGAGGATTCCATTCGGCTCGGCCGGGTGGTGGTAAAGAGCGAAATGCAGAGCCGGAATGCGTTACAGTCGGTAACGCTGGTGGACGCCATCACGGAGTTCGGGTTCAACGCTTGTATCGGCGGCGCCCGCCGCGATGAAGAAAAGGCGCGCGCCAAGGAACGCATTTTTTCCTTCCGCGATGAATTCAGCCAGTGGGACCCGAAAAACCAGCGTCCCGAACTCTGGGACCTGTACAACACCCGGGTCCATCCCGGCGAGAACATGCGGGTGTTTCCGCTCAGCAATTGGACCGAACTCGACGTCTGGCTATACATCGCGCGCGAGCGGCTGGAAATTCCGGCTATCTATTTTGCCCATCGGCGTGAAGTCATCCGTCGCGGCAACGGCTGGTTGCCCGTATCACATCTGATCCAGCCACGGCCGGGAGAGAAAGTAAATTTTCTGTCGGTGCGTTTCCGCACGGTCGGTGACATGACATGCACCTGTCCGGTGGAATCGACGGCCACGACCGTCCCGGAAATCATCAGTGAAATCGCTGCGACGCGGATTACCGAGCGGGGTGCGACGCGCATGGACGACCAGACCTCCGAAGCGTCCATGGAGCTGCGCAAAAAGGAAGGCTATTTCTAAATGACTGCGAGCAGCCAGATGCCAATGCCGGATGTGAAGCTGCTGCGATTTATCACCGCGGGCAGCGTGGATGACGGCAAAAGCACGTTGATCGGCCGCCTGTTGTACGACTCGAAATCCATCTTCGAAGATCAGCTCTCGGCCATCGAAACCACTACCCGGCGACGTGGCGCGGATCGCGTGGATTTATCCTTGCTCACAGACGGCCTGCTGGCGGAGCGTGAACAGGGCATAACCATCGACGTCGCCTACCGCTATTTTTCAACTCCCAGGCGCAAGTTCATCGTTGCCGATACCCCCGGGCATGAGCAATACACCCGCAACATGGTGACGGGCGCGAGCACCGCGAATCTTGCAATCATTCTGATCGATGCGCGTCACGGCGTGCTGGTTCAATCCCGGCGACATGCCTATCTCACGGGTTTGATCGGCATTCCGCATTTGATTGTCGCCATCAATAAAATGGATCTGGTGGGATATTCCGAGGATGTGTTTGACGCCATCCGCGAGGAATTCGACCGTTTTGTTGTCGGGCTCAAGTTTCGCACCATCGACTATATCCCGATTTCCGCCTTGCAAGGGGACATGGTGGTGGACCGGGGCGAAAACCTCGGTTGGTACCACGGCAGTCCCCTGCTGGAGCGACTGGAGACAATTGAAATCGACCACGATCTCAATCGGTCGGATTTCCGTTTCCCGGTACAACTGGTCAGCCGCCCGCAAACGCCCGATTTACCTGATTTTCGCGGTTACATGGGACGCATCGAATCGGGGGAAATTGCGGTTGGCGATGAAGTCAAAGTGCTTCCGTCCGGGCGCACCTCGAAAGTCAAAGCGATCGTAACCCTCGACGGCAATCTCGAGCGGGCACTCGCGCCGCAGTCGGTGACGCTGACGATTGAGGATCATCTGGATATCTCGCGCGGCGACTTGCTGGTTAAAGCCACGGACGCGCCGTGCGTCGCCCAGGAGTTCGATGCCGAAGTCTGCTGGTTTGCGGAACAACCCTTGGACCTGAAGCGCCGGTATATCGTCAAACAGACAACCAAGAGCGTGCGTGTCTCGGTGATCCGGCTGGATTACCGCGTCGACGTCAATACCCTTTGCCAGGACAAGGTGTCAACGCTAGAGATGAATGAAATCGGACATTTATCGATAAAAGCGCAACAACCGTTGATATACGACAGCTATGCCCGGAACCGTTCAACGGGAAGTTTTATCCTCATCGACGAAGCGACCAACAATACCGTCGCTGCGGGCATCATTCAATAATTCGTTTTTGAAAAGCAGCTGATACATTTCTGCTTTACCTGCTATTTCCGGTAAACTGTCCCCGGTTCACGCGGACTGCAGATGGCGCTAGATCTCCCTCTCTCATCGAAACCGGAAACGCAACGGTTGTTTTTTGCGCTCTGGCCGGGGTCGACGATCAGCCGGAAATTGCACGAAGCGGCGTGCGAGTTGCTGCCAGCCGCCAGCCGCTGCGTGGTTCCTGAAAATATTCATTTGACCCTGGCGTTTCTCGGTTCGAGAAAGGCAGACTTCAAAAAATGCGCCGAGCAGGCGGCCGGCGCCATTCGCACCGGTCGTTTCACGATGACGCTGGAGGAAATCGGTCACTGGAAGAAGTCCGGTATCCTGTGGGCGGGACCGATGCAGCCGCCTGGGGCGTTGCTCGAGCTGGTCCGGGAACTCAATGCCGGGCTTGCCCCGTGTGGCTATGAAGCCGAAATGCGACCGTATGCGGCGCACTTGACATTGGCACGCGACGTAAGGAAGTTTGGAGAAAAACGCTCGATCGAGCCGCTTGTATGGCAAGTCCGGGAATTTTTTCTGGTGCAGTCCATGACGCATCGGGAGGGCGTCCGCTACGAAATTTTGCGCCAGTGGGAGTTACGTTGAATTGACTTTCAATTTTCCTACCAGCGCGCGTAGAGTTTGTCTTGCTCCACTTTGGTTTCGAAGCGCCGCAGTGGACGGTCGCCGATGTCGATGCATTCTCCGGTTCTGATATCGAAGGCCCAGTGATGTTTGGGACAGGTCAGCCGGAAACCCTCCAATGCCAGATGCGGAATATCGGTAACCTGATGCGGGCAGCGGCTGTCGTAAATGTTGAATTCGCCGTTGTTCCGGTAAATAAAGAGACTGCGGCCGTCGCAATCGATGTATCTGGTTTTTCCTTCGGGTATCTGGTCCACAGCGCTGACTTGATGCCAGCGTTTCTCGGCGCCGAGATTTTCGGCACGAAACTCGGGGATATCCATGTCCAACAGGATGTCAATGGCCCACACGATTTTAGCCAGGCCCAGAGCCGGAAACGCATGCAAGATCGCATCGAGGATTTCATTCGGCGTGGCCCCGGCATTGAGCGCCTGAGGCAGGTACTGGCGTACCCCTTTTTCGGTTTGCGTCGCTATTTTTGTAATGACCGTGATCAACAACCGGGTTTTCGGATCGAGCGATTTACCTGATTCCTTGAGGAACTTGAAATAGGACTTCATCGCTTCCGGCCGGGTTTTGACCAGATAATCCAGCGCGTCGCTCATCAAAAACTCTCCTGATATTTATATCCAGCTCGCAAGCTATAAACGTGGGTATGCCGGTATTATGCGCAGCGACGACGCGATGCGCCAGATGTCGACCCGCGACATAATGGCTGTAACGCCAGCGGGGAGATAATAACGTCTGGATGGCGGCTCAGGCGCCCAGAGGAATGTAATCGGTCGGATTTATCTTGAAATCGGCCGGAGAAAGGACTCTCCGGATTTCCATATCCCGGTCGCGAATGTCGGGATGGGTCATCAGGTCGATCACCTTGGCGGCTGGCAAGGGGGTTTTGTCGGGTTTGAGTACCAGGGCCACCTTGGGTTTCAGGCGGCGTTTGCGGTTAATCGAGATGACGACGCCCACGCTTCCGTTATTGAGCTCCACGACGCTCCCAATGGGATAGATCCCCATGCACTGGATGAATTGCTCGATCATGACCGGTTGGAAATCCTTGCCGCGCCATGAATACATTTTATTCAATGCTTCATGTGCCGACATGGCGGTGTGATACGAACGGTCGGAGGTAATAGCGTCGTAGCAGTCCACGATGGCGCCGATGGAGCCGAAAAGCCCGATGTCTTCCCCTTTCATGCCCATTGCGTATCCGCTGCCGGCATACCGTTCATGATGAAAACGGGCGACATCGATGGCGGTATCGGGAATTCCATGGGTGTTCTCGAGTATGGCTACCCCGCAGGGTACGTGCGACTTCATTAGTTCAAATTCCTTATCCGTGAGCTTTTCAGGCTTGTTTATGATCTCGTTGGGGACTTTCATTTTGCCGATATCGTGCAATAGCGCGCCGATGCCGAGAACATTCAATTCTTCGGGCGTTAAATCCAGGTGGCGCCCGAAAGCCAGCGCCAGAACGCAAACGCGCAAACTGTGAAGCGCGGTGTATTCATCCTTGTTTTTGAGCTGATTGAGGCACATGAGCGCATCCGGATTGCGGATCACGCTGTCAACCATGTCGGCGACGACTTTTTTCGCCACGCTGGTATTGACGCTCCGTCCGAGACGCACGTCGCTCATGATGTCGTATACCGTTTCCCGGGTGTGGGCAACCGCCTCTTTGGCGTATCCGATTTCCTCTTCGAGGACGGTCAAATCCTGGTAGCGCGGAACGTGACGATGGCCTGGCGAGAATTTTTTTACTATCTCCTTGATGTCAATAACTTTTGCAGTGGCGATTGCCGGAGAACGCGGTTTCGTCTGAAGCGAAGATTTCGTGATAATTGTTGCCGCCATCGGCCTGACTTTACTTCTGATGTCGTAGCCCTGTTCGGTATCGATGTAAACTTCCTGACAATATTGCTGGAGTTCCTGGATTTGGTCATCCGAATGAATTTCAAAGCCTTGAAACAGGAACGGCGTCTCGCGCCATTCACGGCCCACCATCTCGGAGACGTACATGCCCTGCTGCAGGTCATGTACTGAAATCTTCTTCTTCATACAACTTAAAGATAGCAGCAATATTCAGGCCGGGACGGCCTGTCGATTGCAGTTAGCCTTAATACCTAGCTAAATTTTCTTTTTATTTTCAAGCAGTTCATCAATTATCGGTGTCAGGATAATTTCCATGGCAAAACCCATCTTTCCACCCGGAACCACGATGGTATTGGGACGGGACATGAAAGAACCGTGAATCATGTTTAACAGGTAGGGGAAATTAATTTTCTTTGGTCTGCTGAATCGAATCACCACCAGACTCTCATCCAAGGTAGGAATATCGCGGGCGATGAACGGGTTGGACGTATCCACCACCGGCACGCGCTGAAAATTCACATGGGTGCGGGAGAATTGCGGGGTGATGTAATGCACATAGTCATACATTCGGCGCAAGATCGTGTCGACCACGGCTTCGGCGGAGTAGCCGCGCTCGGCCGTGTCTCGCTGTATCTTCTGAATCCACTCCAGATTGACGATGGGCACGACACCGACCAGCAAATCCACCCATTTCGCGACATCTACCCCGGATTTGGCATCCACGATGGCGCCGTGCAGGCCTTCATAGAACAGCAGATCGGTGCCGGGTGGGATATTTTCCCACGGCGTAAACTCGCCGGTCTTGAGATTGAGGTTTAACCGCTTATTATGCAGGGCGGTCTCCTCGGCGTTGTGCAGGTAGTAGCGCATCCTGCCGTTCCCGGTTTCACCGTAAGTCTTGAACTGATTTTCAAGCTCTTCGAACAGATTGGATTTTGGGCCAAAATGGCTGAATGTCCGATCTCCTCCCGCCTCGGCTTTTTTCATCGCGGTGCGCATCTCGATGCGGTTGTAACGGTGGAAGCTGTCGCCTTCCACAACAACCGGGTTGATCTGGGCTCTCCGGAAAATATGTTCAAAGGCGTTTTTTACGGTGGACGTGCCTGAGCCGCTTGAGCCGGTGATGGCGATGATCGGATGATTGATGGACATCGAGTCGAATCCCTGGGTGGCAAGTTCTGAACATTACTACATCCGGGGGATAGCTGGATACCGTTGACCGGCGAGTCCAGCCGGCGCCGGGCGTATCAGGTAGCCATGCCGGGATTGTTGGCGGCGCCTTTGAGAGCAGGCTTGTAGGGATGATCGATCCGGATGATTTTTTTGTCGCGCAGGTATTCGGCCACGATATCCCAGACGGGTTTCCCGGGTTCGATCGGCTGGACGCTGGCCCAACCCGCGACTTTGTAAATTTTTCGCGGATCAAGCGGCTTGTCTTTTACCGTCATGCTCTGAATACGTTTGCCGTGTGATTGGGTGAGATCGAGCGTGTAGCGCAAACCACCGACACGCACCATGTCACCGCCTTGTTGATAGTAGGGATCGGGGTGGAAGAGGTTATCGGCAATATCTTCCATGATGATCTTGATTTGTTCGCCGCTCAGTTCATTGACGGTGGCCGTGGGATAGGTGATGGCGGTTTGGTCCATCAGATGTTCCATCGTGATGGTATCGCCCGGCAGCAGTGTGGTGCCCCAACGGAATCCCGGCGAGAAGGCGATCTCCGCGTCCTGCACCGCGAGCAGCGCTTCGGCAATCAGCTGATCAAACGTACCGTTGAAATTACCGCGTCGGTAGAGCAACCCTTCCGTTACCGCGAGCTTTTCGCCCAGCTTGTGCAGGAACGGCTTGCGTACCTGATCAATATAGGTAGACATCTCTTTATCGGGAGTAAGAAGATTCGCGAACACGGGCAGCAGCCGGTAGCGAAAATCCAGCAGTCTGCCTTGCTTCACTTTCAGATCCAGCACTGACAAGAACTTGCTGTTGCAACCGGAATTGATGACAAGCGTCTTGCCTCCGGCGTTTTTTACGATCGAGGGCGACGGCATGGCATCGTGCGTGTGTCCACCCAGAATGACGTCTATCCCACGCACACGGCGCGCCATCTTGAGATCCACGTCCATGCCATTGTGCGACAACACCGCAACCAACTGCGCACCTTTACCGCGCGCTTCATTTACCATTTTCTGCATGTGATCGTCGTTGATTCCGAAGGTCCAGTCCGGGATGAGATACCGCGGATTGGCGATGGGGGTATACGGGAAGGCCTGACCGATGATTGCCACCGGCACCTGGTTGATTTCGCGGATGACATAAGGTTTGAAGATCAACTCCCCCCAGGTCATATCGCTGATATTCTGCGCCAGAAATTCGATATGGCCTTTCAGGTCGTTTTCAATAATCTGTTGCACGCGCTCAGCGCCATAGGTGAATTCCCAATGAGCAGTCATTACTTCAACACCGAGCCGCTTCTGGGCATCCACCATGTCCTGTCCTCTGGTCCACAGCGATGTCGCCGAACCCTGCCAACTGTCGCCGCCGTCGAGCAACAGGGTGCGTTGCGGACGGCTCGCGCGCAGTTTTTTGACCAGAGTGGCGAGATGTGCATAACCTCCAATCTTTCCGTAACGGCGCGCCGCCATCTCGAAATCGAGATATGTCAAGGCGTGGGCGTCGATGGACCCGGGCGCGATCCCAAAATGCTTTAACAGGGCTTCGCCCACCAGATGCGGCGGTTTCCCGCGGGCGGTCCCGACGCCGATATTGATGTGCGGTTCGCGGAAATAAGTTGGCATCAGCTGGGCATGACTGTCGGTCAAATGCAGCAGCGTGACATTGCCAAACGGCGGAATGCTGTACAAACTTTCCGGATTGACTTCACCGGCCTCGGCATCGAGGCTGGGTCCGGTTTTGCTTCCGCCAACCAGGCCGGCGGCTGCGCCCACGGCCAGCATTTGCAGGAATTCACGTCGCGAGAGTCCACTCATATGCTTGTATTCGGGTCGGTATTGTTGCGATGCGACATAGGGGTAACTCTGTCCGGTGAAACGCAAACAAAAAACCCGGCGGTAGTGCCGGGTTAAGATTGTTCGCTCCATTTAACCTAATTACGCATGGCCGGCGCCGTCAGGGGCAGGCCGGTGCTCATGTAAGTTTCGTAGAATTGCAAATTGTTATAGGTTTCGCTGCCGTGCTTGTCGGGTTTGGCGCGCACTTGGAAATTACAGGTTGCATAACGCTGATGTATGGTTTCCAGGCGAGCCCAATCAAGACGCTGGGCCGGCCAGCCCACGGGATGGCCCAGCGCCGCGCTCAACGGTTGGTTGCCGCCGAAATTCCTGCCGGCGAGATCCATGTGACAATTGGCGCAGGAAAAGTTGAGCTGACCGCGACGCTGCCACCAGAATTTTTTTCCTGCTTCATATGCCTTGACGGCACCGGGGCTGGATATGTCGATATTGACGCGCTGGCCTTTTGACAGGGAGTAGAAGTAGGCCGTCAGTTCGGCCAGCCGGACGCGGGTCTTGGTGTCCTGGTCGAGGCCGGTAAATGGCGGTTCGCCGTTTTTTTTCAGGCAGTCATTCAAATCCATTTCCGCCGTTCGGATTTTCAGTGTCGTCTCGTCCCAGTAGGGGTAGCCCTGAGCGATGTTCCTGCCTCCGTTTTTGAAACAGCTGGCGAAGTTGCTGCCATTCTTGAATGGGGTCTCCCACATTTTTTTTCCCCGGGTAAGCCCCAGTTCGAGCGGCGGGAAGTCGTTGTACATCATCCATTGATCCCGGTAAGGCTCCAGGCCCGGAAGGGCATAAAGCCCGTTGGCAAAATCATCGAACGGGACGGTAGGGAATTTTTTCTTGAAGAATTCCTGGAATTGCTTGAGATCCGAGGCCGGATCGGCCGATACCGTCGGTGTGATGAATGCGACCGCGCCCAGCATTGCCAGAGGAAGCAGTATTTTTTTCATTGTGGATTCTCCTTTCGTCGGTACCCAGGCTGGATCAGGCCTGAGGTTGCTTCAATTAATGGTGGCTTCCTCACTTCCACTTTCCCCCTTGTTGTCGCTCCAAATGACCTTGATTTTATCTCCGGATTTCGCGCGTTTGAGCTTGATGCCGACCAGCGGGTCTTTCGAGACGCCGGGTCCGAGACTGGCTGACGAGACTTCCTTGCCATTCAGATAGAATGTCATTTTCTGAATGAAGTGTGGCGGCACTTTTTCCTTGGTTTTTGGATCGGTGCGCAGTCCTGTTTCCATCGGGTGGTTTACCAGGACAAGGACATCGGTCACGCCGTCCCGGGTTCTCGTCCGAATTTGGGTTTGCTTGTCAGACGCCATATCGTTACCTCGGCAAATAATAATCGTTAACGCTTCGGGATCGGCTCGGGCTTAGCCCCCGCACCCGCCTACCGTGACCTTGATGTTCTGTTTGGTCATGTAGAGCTTTCCGCCGGATTTGACCACGGCGTAGACGTCCGATGTCTCGGCCATCTTCATGCGGGCGGAAAAATAAGCGGCGCTGCCGGTGAAGCTTGCGTGGGCAATCAGCGGACCCGGGTTTTTTTCGACGAAGATTGCGATGGCCTCGACATTGGACAGATCGGTGGAGACCTGGAACTGTACTTGGGCGCTGTTTTCCGCCTGGGCCGGGGCCTTCAGGGTCACCGCGGCCGAGGACGTCATTTGGGCGGTTCCGAAGAGCGCGGCAATGGCCTCCGCGAGCTTGCGGGAGGCAAACGCTTCCTTGGGCCATTCGGCAGCGCGTCCCGGGAGCGATATGAACGCGCCGAATCCGCCGGCGGCGGTGAGCGCCGCAGTGAGTGCGGTGCGCTTCAGGAAATTACGACGGGGAAAATAGGTCACGGGTCCTCCGGCAATATGAAAAATGTCTTTAAAGTGAGTATTGCTCGCGATATTGAGCATTATGTTTTGACATCACAAGGTCAAAACAAATTCCACAACTTTGTCTATTTCTTCCGGTGTCAGGATCTGATGGCGTCCGAACGGGGGCATGACCGTATGCGGGTTGGCCTTGGCCGCATCCCAAATCTGGTCACGCAGCTTCGCCTTGTCCGGGTACCGTTGTTTCATGGAAACCAGGGGTGGCGCGATGTTGCCTGAAGTGATGTTGGGCATGGCATGACACGCCATGCAGTTGCCCTTTTTGCGGTCGATGGCGATGCAAAATCCCTGCGTCACCATATCCTTCGGGGGATTGGCTTTGTCCTTGCAGACGGCGCTGTGCGAATCGTCGGCATCCGCATTGACCGCGGGCGCGGTCAGGAGCAGCCCGATGCCCAGCAAAGCCGCGGCCACGCCGGTAGCGGCTGCTGCTACTACTACTAAATGAGCGGTAATACGCATTGCTCCTCCTGCAGTTCAGTTCAGTCAACCCACATGTCATCTCGACCGGCCGGCGCGTCTGTGAGCGGGATAACCGTCTCGACGGCTAAACAATTTGACGTCCGCGAAGTAGCATACCTTCCTCATCGGGAATGACAACCCCCTGATTGCACGGGAAGCAGCACCGAATATAAGCATTGGTTAATATACTGCGCCGGCTAAGCCACGGGTGCCGCAGCGGAACTTGTCTGAGGAAAAAACTACTTCCGAGAGAGTAAGCCAATATGCCGATAACCCTTACGGTATTAAGAACACGCGTGGAATCGACGGCTGGCGGACCGGGCCCAGCGCCAACAGCTATTTTTCCTGATAGGCTTTGATCTCTTCCCGGATGGCGGCAATTCGGGCCTCAAGGCTTGATTGCAGATAGAAATTGTCTCCGGCAAAACGGGCCGCAAGCTGCAACTGCTCGATCGCCGCATGGGGATTTCCATTCAGATAATAGTATTCGGCGAGCGCCTTGTGTGCCTCGTGGTTCGAGCCGGTGCCGCCGGCAGCCTGAGCCAGCATTTTGTAAAGCGCCGGGTCATCCGGACGCTGTTTCAGCGCGAGCGCCAGCAGTTCCTTGGCCGGCGCGTGCCGTTCGGTCTTGAGCACCGCGCCGGCGTGGTACCGCATCAGGGTTGCATTCATGGGATATTTGGCGGTGGCATCGGCATAAAGGGCAAGTGCCTGCTGGTAATTCTGCGCCGCCATCTCGATTTCCGCCTGCAGGATACGATAGGTTAATTTGTTCGGTTGACGCTCAGTCAATTTCTTTGCTTCCACCCGCGCATTCGCTAGTTGCCGCGCCCGCAGCAACGCCACCGCATACCCGTAATGCTCCGCGTCGGCGTTACGGTATTTTCCCTGAGCCAGGTTTTCTCTGAATCCGCGGGTGATTTCATCCGGATTGCCCGGGGAGAGCGCGCGTATCTTCGCGCGGACATGCTCGAATTCCAGACTGTCAGGAACTTGACGAACCTGGAATTTCTCGGCGCGGTTGCGCGAATCGGCAATGCGATTGGTGGTCACCGGGTGCGTACGAAGATATTCGGGGAGACTGGTCTCATTCAATCGATTGAGATTCTGCATCTGCTCGAAGAATGCCGGCATGGCACGCGGGTCAAAACCCGATTGAGCCAGAATCTGCATGCCGATGCGGTCGGCTTCCTCTTCAAATGTGCGCGTGTAGTTGATTCCTTTCTGGGTAACCGCCGCGCTGGTTAATGCGATCGCGGCCTCGCCGCTTTGATGCCCGGAACTCGCCAGCAGTATACCGGCCAAAATGGCCGCCATGGCGGGAAGGCTGGTCCGCTGCGATTCCGTGATTAAACGCGGGATGTGGCGTTGGGTGATGTGTGCCGTTTCATGGGCGAGAACAGAAGCGAGCTCGGCCTCGCTTTTTGTGGTCAATATGAGACCCGTGTGTACACCGATAAATCCGCCCGGTAGCGCGAACGCGTTGACGGTAGGATTATTGATCACGAAAAACCGGAAATCCTGGCGCGCCCCGTCGCTGTTTGACACCAGCTTTTGTCCGAGCATCTGGATGTACTCGTTGGTTTCCGGATCTTCCATGAATGCCAGCGTGCGCCGCGACTGCCGCATGAGATTTTCGCCCAGCTTGCGTTCCTGCGTCGGGGATATCACCGCGATCGATTCGTCGCCGAGGTCGGGGAGCGCGGTGTTGGCGGCGAACACGGAGGATAATCCACTCTGGAGCAGAAGACTTGCCGCGAGTACTGCAGGAAATAACTTATATGACATGGGCATTATTCTAAGAGTGATTAGTCAAATTTTCGACCGAGAAACTTTACGTTGGTTGAGGAAACCGTCGAGATAGATTCCAGCAAAAGCAACGTCAAAAAATCATGGGGGCTTAAATTATAACTTTCAATAGGTTAACAGAAAAAACCGTGAAATGCCTGCGCCAGTCCCCCCATTTGTGGTGTGAATGTCGCTGACAGTTGCAAATTAGAGATACTAACAAAAAGGGAAATGGCGGCCTGCTGCATTGACGACGTTTCATTCAATATGTGAACTCGATATGATTGCGCTATAGTTGAACCTATCATTTCTGAGTTCGTTTCTGTTCGAGGACGAAAAATGGCTGATCAGGAACTTGATGCTCGCGGACTGAATTGCCCTCTGCCTATCTTGCGTGCCAAGAAAGCGCTGAATATGCTGACTACCGGTCAGACACTACTGATATTGGCCACCGATCCGGGTTCGGCAAAAGATTTTGAGGTGTTCGCGAAGCAAACCGGCAATCAACTCCTGGAGTCAAAGGCATTAAATGGCGAGTACACCTTTTTGCTGAAAAAGAGCTGAACGAGGCTCGTCGCGTGTTTAAACGGGTTCGGCTTTCCGTGACGCTTTTCGCTTTTATAATTCTGAATTTCCTCGGTTGGCAATAACCACCCTTTCTTAAAGTCGGCGATTTTCAGGTTTTAATATATGTACCGGCCGCTGATCGTAACAGCCGAATTCCCCTGGCCGGTCAGTTTCAGCTTTTCCCGGCGATTATCTTGTTGAATGCGGATTTAACCCTGATCGCGCACCGGGCAATATGGTCTAAACTAGTAGCATCCTGATCATCCATCGAGCATTTGAATAGCAACGAACAATGACCGAAACCACCAGTAATCGAAATACCAAATCCGTTCCGGGATCCGTCGGCGAGAACGAGCCGGTAACCGGGGCGATAACCGGATCAACCGACCCACTCAAGCTTCTCAGCCAGATTCTGGCCCACGCGGTGCGCGTCAATGCATCGGATATTCATTTACGCACGCGCAATCATCCGATTCTGCGGGTTGACGGCAACCTGCGCGGCTTGCGCGAAATTCCTCCGTTCCCGCCGGAATTCATGGAACAATTGTCACGTACGATGATGTCCGCCCGGCTTCAGACGCAGTTCGAAAAGGCACACCAGGTTGACCTTTCGATTGGATTCAAGGATATCGGGCGCGTTCGTGCCAATATATTTTACCAGCGTGGCTCGATTGGCATGGTGCTGCGCGTTATCAGCACCAACATACCGACCCCCGAGGAATTATTGCTGCCGGAAATAGTGAGAGATTTTACTAAACTGGAACGGGGTTTGATATTGCTGACCGGCGCCACCGGATGCGGTAAATCCACGACACTCGCCTCGCTCATCAACAGCATCAATCTCTCGCGCAGCGAGCACATCATCACCATCGAGGACCCCGTCGAATTTCTCTTTTCTGAAAAGCGCTCCATTATCACACAACGCGAGGTTGGTATTGATACCAATACCTTCGCCGAAGCGATGCGCGCCGCTCTCCGTGAAGACCCGGATGTAATTCTCTTGGGCGAAATGCGCGATCCGGAGACCATCGAGACCGCCATGACGGCGGCGGAAACCGGCCATCTCGTTTTCTCGACCGTGCATTCACCGGCGGCGGCGGAAACCATTTCACGCATCGTCACCAGTTTTCCGCCGGAGGCACAGGTCGGCATCCGGGCTAAACTGGCGCAAAATCTCCGTGGCGTGGTCAGCCAGCGTCTGCTGCCGCGCAAGAACAACCAGGGCCGCATTGTCGCCTGCGAGGTCATGACCGTTTCGGCGCTGGCGCGTGAATATATTCTGGATCCGCTCAAGGTCAAGGAACTGGGCGATTTGATCCGCAAAGGAACAGCGGCCGAGGGCATGCTCAGTTTCGATGCAGCGTTGCTCCAGCTGGTCAAGCAGGGATACATCGATGAAGAAACCGCTTTGTTCTATGCAACCAGCGCCACCGACCTCAAGCTGAAACTGCAAGGATTCTGAGGCGTTTTTACGTCTGTTTCGATCGGCACTCATTACCGCGATGGCGTGTCGATTGTGTTACAAGATTTCTGTAGCGTGATCCGCCAGGCGCGAGCGTTCGCCACGTTGCAGTGTTACATGTCCGCTGTGTTCCCATGTCTTGAACCGGTCTACGACGTACGTCAGGCCGGATGTCGTTTCCGTCAAATACGGCGTGTCGATCTGGGCGATATTACCGAGGCACACGATCTTGCTGCCGGGACCGGCGCGGGTGACGAGGGTTTTGATCTGGTGCGGGCTCAGGTTCTGCGCTTCGTCAATAATGAGAAATTTTTTCAGAAACGTGCGCCCACGCATGAAGTTGAGCGACTTGATGCGGATGCGGTTCCGGAGCAGATCGTGCGTGGCGGCGCGACCCCAGGCCCCGTGCTCATGGGTCGCGGTTTCCTGCAGCACGTCGAGATTGTCTTCAAGCGCCCCCATCCACGGACCCATTTTTTCCTCTTCCGTGCCGGGTAGAAAGCCGATGTCCTCGCCTACCGGGACGGTCATGCGCGTCATGATGATTTCCGTGTAGCGCTTGATTTCCAGAGTTTGCATCAACGCGGATGCGAGCGTGAGCAAGGTTTTTCCCGTGCCGGCCTGTCCAAGCAGGGTAACGAAATCAATCTCCGGATTCATGAGCAGATTCAAGGCAAAATTCTGCTCGCGATTTCGCGCGCTGATGCCCCAGACTTTATTGCGCTCCGCGGCATAGTCCTGAACGACCTCGATGACCGCCGCATCATTCTCGATCCGGCGCACCACGGCCTCGAACGGACGTTGGTCGTTGGTGAAGATAAACAGATTCGGAATCCACGCGCGTGCCTTCGGTCCGCGCAGGCGGTAAAACGTGCGGCCCTCTTCCTTCCATGATTCCATCTTTTTGCTGTGAGTTTCCCAGAAATCCCCGTCCAGTTTCTCCATGCCGGTGTAGAGCAGGTTGGCGTCGTCCAATACCTGATCGTTGGTGTAATCCTCCGCGAGAATGCCGAGGGCGCGCGCCTTGAGACGCAAGTTGATATCTTTCGTGACGAGGATGGATTGACGGTCAGGATGGCCTTTCCCGAGGTCGAGCGTGATGCCCAGCAAGGCATTGTCGGAACTGCGCCCGGAAAGGCCGAAGGGCAAAGGGCTCCGCGCCTGTTCCATGTGAAAATAAAGATGTCCGGTCTCGATGTCTTTTGAGACCGAGGGAAGCTTTATCCCGTGGCTGATGTCGCCATTGGCCTTTTCCACCAGCTCATCGAGCAAGCGGCTGACCTGGCGCACGTTACGCGCGATTTCGGACATCCCCACCTTGCTGTTATCGAGTTCTTCCAGCACCACGATGGGGATGTACACATCGTGTTCCTGGAAGCGCAGAATCGAAGTGGGATCGTGGATGAGGACGTTGGTGTCGACGACGAAAATCTTGCGCTTGTTGGTCATTGACGCTTGGTACCGGATTTTCGCAGTTTCTCGATTTCCTCGATGACCGCCTCAACGTGACCCTTTACCTTGACGCCGCGGAACTCCTTGCGCAGCACGCCGTGGTCGTCGAGGATGAATGTGCTGCGGTCCACGCCGAGGTATTTCCTGCCGTATAGGCTCTTTTCCCGCATAACATCGAAGAGTTTGCAGAGCGTTTCGTCTTCATCGGAGATCAACTCGAAGGGGAACTTGAATTTGGCCTTGAATTTTTCGTGTGACGCCAGGTTGTCTCGCGATACGCCGTAGACGACGGTGTTGAGTTTCTCGAACCGGCTGTAATGATCGCGGAAATCACGGCCTTCCAGGGTACAGCCCGGCGTGTTGTCCTTGGGGTAGAAATACAGCACGGTAAACTTTCCCTTAAGCGAACGCAGGCTGGAAGTCTTGCCGCCGGTGGCCTGAATTTTCACGTCGGAAACCGGGTTATCCACTACCGCTTTTTTCATGGTGGTTTTCCGCAGCCGATCGCCGGATTGTATCGGGATGCGTGCCCGGTTAACAGGGATCGCCGTCAATCCGCCTCGCGCTCGACGTGACAGCAGTGCGGAGCCAGATCGCCGTTTTTCTCGCCGCGTAATACTTCGCCGGTGACGGGATTGGGACGGAATGTGGTGCAGCCTTTCAGGCCCATGTGGTCGGCCTGCCGGTAAATTTCCTTGAAGTCGTCGAAACGATAATGGCGCGGGACATTGATGGTTTTGGAGATGGAATTATCCACGAAGGGTTGTAACGCCGCCTGCATCCCGAGATGCGCCGAAGGCGAGAGGGCGGATATGTCCACAAAAGCCCGGGTGGGTTTTTCAGACCCACGCTGCTGGCGCCATAGGCGCAGGGCGAAATCGGTCAGATCGTGTTCGGAATAATTTCCATCGAGTTCGAGCACCCGGCGCTTATGGCTGAATTCATACACCGGCTCCAAGCCGCTGGAAATGTTGTTCGCGAGCAGGCTGATCGTGCCGGTCGGGGCGATTGCAGTCAAATGGCTGTTGCGCAGTCCATGTTGCGCAATGTCTTCCCGGATGTCAGGCGGAAGTGTCCGGATGAATTTTCCCTGCAGATACTTCTCTTTTTCAAAATAAGGGAACACCCCTTTCTCTTTCGCCAACGCGATCGAAGCGCGGTAAGCCGCATGACAGATCCGTTGCATCGCGCGCGCGGCCAGCTCCTGCGCCGGTTTTTCACCGTAGTGCAGGCCCAGCATGACAAGCGTGTCCGCCAGGCCCGTGACACCGAGACCGATTCGGCGCGAGCCGCGTGCCTGGGCAGCTTGTGTCGCAAGCGGAAACAGCGAGGCATCAATCACATTGTCCATCATTCGCGTGGCGATTTCGGCGGTTTGATGTATGCCGTCCAGATCCAGTTGCGCCTTGTCGCTGAAGGGATCGCGCACGAATGCCGTCAGGTTAATTGAGCCGAGATCGCAGGCGCCGTAGGGAGGCAACGGAATTTCGCCGCAAGGGTTGGTGGCGCTGATCTGCTCGCGATACCAAAGATTATTGAATTCGTTGATCCGGTCGATGAACAGCACGCCGGGCTCGGCATAGTCATAGGTCGCGCGCATGAGCCTGTCCCAGAGTGACCGGGCGCGGATTTTTCCGTGAATGCGGCAGCGCACCGGTTCGTTATTTCCCGACCAGGCGCGCATCACGGTCTCTCCCTCCGCCGAGTCGCCACTGTCAACAGGGAAAACGAGCGCCCATGCTCCATCCTGACGGACGGCGTCCATGAACGCCTGGGTGACCAGCACGGATAGATTGAAATGGCGCAGTACCTGGCTGTCCCGCTTGGCGTCGATAAACTCCTCAATATCGGGATGATCGCTGCGAAGCGTGGCCATCATCGCGCCGCGCCGCGCGCCGGTGGAGAGCAATGTCGCGCACATCGCGTCCCAGATCTTCATGAAGGAAACCGGACCGGAGGCGACGGTGCCGACGCCACGGGCCGGCGCGCCTTTCGGTCGCAGGGTTGAAAAATCATAGCCCACACCGCCGCCTTGCTGCATGGTGAGCGCGCCTTCCTTCAGTCCGTCGAATATCCCGTCCATTGAATCTTCAATGACGTTCATGACGAAACAGTTAAACAGCGTGACGCGCCGCGTTGTGCCGGCTCCGGCCTGGATCCGGCCGCCCGGAAGAAATTTAAAATTTTTCAGCGTTTCGTAGAAAATCGTTTCCCACCGGGAGGAATGTTCCCGTTCCACGCCGGCCAGGGCGCGCGCGACGCGTCGCCAGGTATCGTCGACAGTCCGGTCATGCACGGTGTCGCCGTCCCGGTACCGGTACTTGCTGTCCCAGATATGGCGTGAAATTTCGGTGACGAAGGGATCGTCGGTCATGATGCGTCAATTCTGCATGGACTGCCGGTCAAGTTTCGCTGCCAGTTCACGTACCGCCTTGGCCACGATCACGGGATACGGCGGTCCATCCTGACGGGCACGCAAGCCGGCCGGCAGGCGAGCGAGTTCCTGCGTGGATCGCCGGCGGATATCCTCGAGGGTTTCCGGACCGCGGATACGCCTGCCGTCTCGCATCACGGGCACGATCAGCGCCGTTCCCGTCGTCGGGTCATCATCCAGGGTGAGCACATCACCGGACATAGCGCCACCGGCACCGTATGTTCGATACACCTGCTTGCGTCCGGGCCAGGTGGCCTTGCCTTCGGAACGCTTGCGCCGCGGGCGTCCGGCGTACTCCTCCAGCTTGTACGCGCAGTCCAGAAACGGGGCGTCGGATGAGGTAGCCATGTGAGTACCGATTCCAAATCCGTCGATCGGCGCGCCGCGGGCAAGCAGGTTTTGCACCGCATATTCGTCGAGACTGCCGCTGGAGAAAATGCGAATCTCCTTCAACCCGGCATTGTCCAGAATCCGGCGTACGTTTCTGGAGTGTTCGGCGAGATCACCGCTGTCCAGCCGCACTGCCTTGATGGCGATGCCCATTTTTTCAAGCCGTGGCGCCAGATGCACCACCTCACGCGCCGCTGCCTCGGTGTCATAAGTGTCAATGAGCAATATCACGTTTTCCGGTTGCGCGCGGGCAAAATGCTCGAAGGCCAGCGTTTCGCTGTCGTGCGCCTGGATGAAGGAATGCGCCATGGTGCCGGCCACCGGTATGTTGAATTCAGCACCCGCCAGCACATTCGAGGTACTCTGAAATCCGGCGAGGTAGCTGGCCCGCGCGGCGAGCAACGCCGCCTCGGCTCCGTGCGCGCGGCGCAAACCGAAATCAACAAGCAGCTTGCCGGGAGCCGCCAATACCACGCGCGCGGCCTTGGATGCGATGAGTGTCTGGAAATGCAGCAGGTTGATAATCCGGCTTTCGACAAGCTGCGCCTGGGGAAGGGGGGCGGTCACGCGCAGGATCGGCTCATCGGCGAAGAATACGGTTCCCTCCGGCATGGCATGCACGTCACCCGTGAAGCGCAGCTTGGCCAGTGACTCGGGAAAATCACGACTGAAGCGTCCGGAATCGCGCACCCACTCGAGTTCCGCCCCGCTGAAATGCAGGATTTCGAGAAATGCCAGCACCTGTTCCAGACCGGCCGCGAGCAGAAAGCCGCGATTCGGCGGCAGCCGCCGCACGAAGAATTCGAAAACGGCGATGTCGTTCATTCCCTGCTCGAAGTATCCCTGCAGCATGGTCAGCTGGTAGAGATCGGTGAGCAGGGGGCTTTTCGGAAGTTCAATCATGTGCCGAGCGAAGCCAAGGCGATCGGCTGCGCCCCGAGTCGTACCATCTCCGCTTCGGCCTTCAGGCCGTCATCATGATTGACGTTGACGGCGCGGATGGCATCGGACAGCAGGAAAACATCGTAGCCGAGTTTACAGGCGTCCCGAACGGTATTCAGAACGCAATAATCGGTGGCGAGACCGCCGACGAATACGCGTTTGATATTTTTTTCACGCAGAGATTGATCGAGTCGGGTTCCTTCAAAACCGGAATAGGCGTCCCTCCCCGGCTCGGTCGCCTTCGAGACAATTGTCGCGCCCGCCGGTAATTCCAGATCCCGGGCAAAGCGCGCGCCGTTTGTCTCGGCCACGCAATGCGGCGGCCAGGGCCCTTCCTGCGCCTTGAAGGAGCAATGGTCGGGCGGATGCCAGTCGCGCGTGGCGTAAACGGGCAATCCGCGCGCCGCGAAGGCGGCGATGTAGCGGTTCAATATCGGCACGACCTCGTCGCCCTGCGTAACTGCCAGGCTGCCGCCGGGAAGGAAATCGTTCTGCACGTCCACGACGATCAGGGTGTCACCCTTTTGAAGCACGATCTTGTCCATGTGCTTGTGCGGTTCGGGTTGCCGCCGGATTGAGCCGCGCGCAGCGCTGCGCGCGGCTCAATCCGGCTAGGAGGAAATTGTACGCTTAAGCAGCGTTCGCAGCAGCTTGAGCGATCGGGTATTGAGCACATCCTTTTTTTCCAGCCAGCCGCGCCGAGCCTGGCCCACGCCATACAGGAGATTGTCGAAATCCCGGATACCGTGGGCGTCGGAACTGATGGCGACCAGCACACCTTCGTCGCGCGCCATCTGGCAGTAGATGTCCAGCAGGTCCAACCGCTTCGGGTGGGCGTTGAGCTCCAGGAAACAACCACGTTCGCGTGCCTTGCGAATGATCTTGAGCATGTTTACGTCATACGGCTCGCGACTGTCGAGTAAACGCCCCGACGGGTGAGCCAGGATGGAGAAATGAGGGCGATCCATCGCACGCAGGATGCGCTCGGTCTGTTTCGCGCGCGAGAGGTGGAACTGGCTGTGCACCGCGCCGACCACGAGATCCAGCTCGGAAAGCACGTCATCCGGCAGATCGAGATGCCCGTCCTCGAGGATGTCCACCTCGATGCCTTTTAATATGATGATGTTCTTGGACTGGCTATTCAATTTGTCTATTTCGTTCATCTGCTTGCGCAGTTGCTGCGGATCAAGCCCGTGCGCCACCGTGAGCCGGCGCGAGTGCTCGGTGATCGCGAGATACTCCAGGCCCTGATCGCGCGCGGCCGCGGCCATCTCGCGCAGGGTGTTGTGGCCGTCGGTGGCCTTGGTATGGGCGTGCAGATCGCCCTTGAGGTCGGCGAGTTCCACGAGTTTGGGCAGCTTGCCGGCGCGCGCGGCCTCGATTTCGCCGCGATTCTCACGCAGTTCGGGCGCTATCCATGGCAGACCGACCGCCCGGTATACGGATTCCTCCGTATCGCCGGCAAGGCGTTTTTCGCCTTTGAAGACGCCGTACTCGCTTACCTTGAGCCCGTGTTCCTGCGCCAGCCGGCGGATCTCGATGTTGTGCGCCTTGGAGCCGGTGAAGTACTGCAACGCGGCGCCAAAGCAGTCTTTGTCCACCGCGCGCACGTCCACTTGCAGGCCGGATTTGAGGATCACGGTGGCGCGCGTGCTGCCCTTGGCGTGTATGTCCCTGACCTCGTCATAGGCGACGAACCGGTCCATCACATTTTCAGTGTTCGTCGCCGTCACCAGAATGTCGATATCGCCCACGGTCTCCTTGAAGCGACGGTAGGAGCCCGCCAGCATCACCCGACCGACACCCGGGATTTTTTCCAGATATTTTTTCAGCGGCTTGGCATACTGGGCCGCCACGGCCAGCTTGAAGCGCTTCTGCTCGGTCACGTGCGCCGAAATGGCTTGCAGAATGGTCTGCTCGGTTTTAGCGCCGAAGCCCGGCAGTTCGCGAATGCGTCCATCCTGCGCGGCGCGGGCGAGCTGCTCCACGGTATGCACATCGAGCTCATGGTAGAGCGCGCGCACACGCTTGGGTCCGAGGCCGGGGATCTTGAGCAGTTCCGTGATGCTGGGCGGAGTTTTTTTGCGCAGCTTTTCCAGAGACCGGCACATGCCGGTCGCGACGATTTCCCCGATCTTGGCCGCGAGATCATCGCCGATACCGGGCAATTCGGTCAGGTCCTCGCCCTGGGATAGCATCTCCGCGACCGGCACGCCCATGCCTTGCAATTGGCGCGCGGCATTACGGTAGGCGCGCACGCGGAACGGGTTCGCGTTTTCAATTTCAAGGAGGTCGGCGATTTCCTCGAAGATGGCGGCGATGTCGGCGTTGTGCACAGGCATGATCAGTTGCATCCCGCCAGCGCGGCCAGCGCTTGGGCATTTCGCGGGGCCGCGCCCAGGGCATCGTTGTCGAAGTAGACGTGGACGTTGCGACCCTGCTTGAGCCAGCGATGGATGCGTTTGGCCCACTGTCCCAGTTCTCTCGTGCCGTAGGCCGAGGCGTAAGTGACTGCGTGTCCGTGCAGCCGGACATACACCATGTCGGTGGTCACGGCGTCCCACAGCGGCCAGTCGGCGGCGTCCGACTGGCAGACGGCAATGTGATGCGTGCGCAGGCACGCGGCGACTTCATCGTCGAACCAGGAGTCATGGCGGAATTCGATCGCGTGTCGCGCCCGGGGCCAGGATTCCAGCGCCCTGGCGAACAGCTGCAAGCGCTCCATGTTTTTGCGAAACGGTCGCGGCAGTTGCCATATGACGGCCGCGAGTTTTTCACCCAGGCCCCTGGCGTGATCGCGTTCGAGGCGAATGGCGGGCAGCGGATCGGCGAGTTTCTTGTTGTGCGTCAGGAAGCGGTTGCCCTTGATGGCGAAGCGGAAATCGGCCGGCGTCGCGTCATGCCAGCGACGAAATGTTTCCTTGCTTTGCAGACGGTAAAAGCTGGCATTGACTTCAATGCTGTTGAAATGCTCGGCGCAGAATCTCAGCCAGTTTTTGCGTGGAATCCCGTGGTAGAAGTCGTCGCGCCAGGAATCGTAATTCCAGCCGCTGGTCCCGATGTAAACCTGACCTGACATAAAGAATGAATAGACAGGATTAACAGGATTAAATCGACAACAACCAAGATGCTTTCGATTTTTGAGAAGTAATCCTGTTAATCCTGTGAATCTTGTCCATTTGATTTTTTATCCTTTTATGCAAACCAAAGGCTCAAGGCGCGCCACTTTTCGTGCCAGTCCGGCGGCATCGGCGGCGTCCACCACGGCGGATACGTCCTTGTAGGCGCCCGGCGCCTCTTCGGCCACGCCGCGACCGGAGGGGCTGCGAATCAGAATCCCGCGCGCCGCCAGCTCGTCGATCACCTGCCGGCCTTTCCAGGTTTTGTACGCCTGGTGCCGGCTCATGGCGCGGCCGGCGCCGTGGCAGGCGGAACTGAATGACAGCGCTTCACCTGCTGCGGCGCCCACCAGTATGTAAGATCCGGTACCCATGGAACCACCGATCAGTACCGGTTGGCCGACGGCGCGCAAGATGTCGGGAATATCAGGATGGCCCGGACCGAAGGCGCGCGTCGCGCCCTTGCGGTGCACGTAAAGCTTGCGCGGTCTTCCGTCCACGACATGATCCTCCACCTTGCAGGTGTTATGGGAGACGTCGTAAAGCAACGGCAGACGCGCCTTGGGCAGTACTCGGGCGAAGGCATCGCGCACGAGATGGGTGAGAATCTGCCGGTTGGCGAGCGCGCAGTTGATGGCGGCACGCATGGCGCCAAGGTAATCCTCGCCCAGCGGGGAGTTGATCGGGGCGCAGGCAAGTTCGCGGTCGGGCAGGGTGATGCCATAGCGCGACGCGGCGACGACCATTTCTTTCAGGAACTCGGTGCCGATCTGATGCCCGAGACCGCGCGAGCCGCAATGGATGCTGACGACGACGTCGTTTTCGCGAATGCCGAACACGTTCGCTGTTTTCGTGTCGAACACCTCCGCGACTTTCTGTACTTCGAGATAATGGTTGCCCGAACCCAGCGTGCCCATCTCGTCGCGCTGGCGCTTCTTTGCGTGCTCGGACACGCAATCCGGACGCGCGCCGCGCATCTGGCCCTGCTCTTCAATGCGATCGAGATCCGGTTTGCTCCCATAGCCTTGTGCCACCGCCCAACGTGCGCCGCCCGCAAGCATCGCGTCCATTTCGGATGGATTCAGGCGGATGTCGCCGGTGCTGCCCAGACCCGCCGGAATCTCGTTATATAAGGTGTCGGCCAGGGTTTTCTGGACCGCCATGACGTCCTCGGTGTTTAGTCCGGTATGGAGGCAGCGCACGCCGCACGAGATGTCGAAGCCGACGCCGCCCGCCGAGACCACACCGCCTTCATCCGGATCGAAGGCGGCCACGCCGCCGATGGGAAAGCCGTAGCCCCAGTGCGCATCGGGCATGGCGTAGGACGCCTTGACGATGCCGGGCAGCGTCGCGACGTTGCACACCTGTTCGTATACCTTGTTGTCCATGGCACGGATCAGCGCTTCGTCGGCGTAGAGCACCGCGGGCACGCGCATGGCGCCGTGAGGCGCGATCTCCCATTCGTAATCGGTGTGACGGCTGAAAAGTGATATATCCATTTGGTTTTGTATCGCCTTCGGTGACGCATATTTGTGGGTGGCTGACCCACGGCAGGTTACTTTGGACTCGGACCATCCCTGGTCCTCGCCCTGCGGGCCGCCTGCGGCGGTCCAAATTCGATCCTGTCGAATTTGTCTTTGCTTGTGCAAAGAAAGTGACCCTGGGTCGGGGGCGGAGCATCCCAGATTCAAATAA
>NZ_JBBDYL010000028.1:0-5328 GCF_040901545.1 Sulfuricaulis sp.
GGAGTCCACTTATAAATCGGGGAAAGTTGTTCAAACAAACGGAGCCACTTCTGATTCCACGGCAAAAACATTCACTTTTACATCGTCGGGTCGGGCCCCCTCGAGCAGGCGATTAGAAACCAAGCTGCCGAGAAGTGTTTGTCGAATATAACGGTAACCGGCCGCGTAACCGAAAGCCTTGCTCACTATTATCGGGCTTCAGATGTAGTAGTAATTCCCGGGAGAGGCGGCATCGTTATTTCGGAAGCGATGTGTTTCGGTCTTCCGGTCGTCGTCCATCAAGCGGACGGCGTAGAGCATGACTTGGTACGTCAAGGCGTAACGGGCACAATCTTGAGTTCGGGGAGTATCGAAGACTTTGCAGGAGAATTGCTGCGCTTAAGCGAATCACCGGACAGCGTTCGTGAAATGGGCAAGAATGCGCAGCGCCTTATTCTCGAGACATTCAATACTAAGACTATGGCAGCGGCCGTTGTATCTGCAGTCGAGCGACCTTTCAATGCTCCACGTGTACCCAGGGATTATCAGATCTGTGTCCGTTGTGTCATGGATACCTCAGACTCAAAGATCGTATTTGATGCGGAGGGTGTTTGCGATCATTGCCGCACTTTTGACGCCAAGATCAAGCCATCCTGGAATCCAAAGCCGGAGCCGGGCCCAGAGTTTCTAAAGTTGGTAGATCAGATTAAGGCTCGTGGCCAGGACAAGGACTTTGATTGCATCATTGGCATGAGCGGCGGGATCGACAGTTCCTATCTCACCTACTATGCAAAAGAGCGATTGGGATTGCGCCCACTGGTGTTCCATGTGGATGCAGGATGGAATTCACAGGAGGCGGTTAACAACATTGAGCAGCTGGTGGACAAACTGGGCCTGGACCTATACACGGAAGTGATCAACTGGGAGGAAATGCGTGACATACAGTTGTCATTCTTCAAGGCGGGGGTCCCGCATATCGATACGCCGCAAGATCACGCATTCTTTGCGACCATGTATAGGTTCGCTGAGCAGTACGATGTCAAATACATACTGACGGGAGCCAACCTATCCACAGAGTGTATCCGCAACCCAATAGAGTGGATGTACTACCAGTCTGACTCCATACAGTTGCGCGACATTCATCGTCAGTTTGGTTCTCGCCCGTTGACTAGTTTTCCCACGACCTCGATCCTGCGCCACAAGGTTTTCCTGCCCTATGTAAGGGGGATTAGAGTAATTCGACCGCTAAATTACATTACCTACAACAAGCAGGATGCAATTAAGTTGCTAGTCGAAAGATTCGGATGGCAACCCTACCCGCAGAAGCACTTCGAGTCGCGGTTCACTCGGTTTTATGAGAGCTATTGGCTGCCACAGAAGTTTGGCTACGACACAAGACGGGTTCAGTTTTCCAGCTTGATTCTTACTGAACAGATGACGCGAGATGAAGCTTTGGAAAGGCTCACACAGCTGCCCTACTGCGAAAGCACTATCACTCAGGATTTCGAGTACATCGCGACCAAGCTCGGGATTTCGGTGGCGGAGCTACAGAGCTATATGGATGCCCCAAATAAGACGTATAGGGACTACAAGTCACAGGAACTACTGTACTCGCTTGGCGCCTTCGCAATGAGAGCGCTTGGGCTGGAGGTAGGTGGTAAACGGTGATTACGCTGGTCGACTACGGACTTGGCAATATTCAAGCCTTTGCCAATGTATACAGGCGAATGAATGTTCCAGTTACCATCGCCAAAACGCCTCACGAACTCGCGGGGGTGAGGAAGCTAGTTCTACCTGGCGTAGGGGCTTTTGACTGGGCCATGACCCGACTGACCGAGTCGGGCATGCGGCCTTATCTCGACGATCTGGTAATGGAGCAGGAATGCCCTGTACTGGGTGTTTGCGTTGGCATGCAGATGCTGGCGCGCTCTAGCGACGAGGGCACGCTGGCCGGTCTCGGATGGATGGATGCTGAGGTCAAGAAGTTCAACCACAACGCTTTTACGCAGCCGACCCACTTGCCGCACATGGGCTGGAACGACGTATTGCCACAAAGGAGGGACTGCCTGTTCCAAGAGCTGGAGGCCTTACCTCGCTACTATTTCCTACACTCCTATTACTTCCTGCCCCGGCACACGGAGCAAGTACTGGCAGTCACTGATTACAACGGCTTATTCGCATCTGCAGTGCGTTCGGGAAATGTCTTCGGCGTGCAATTTCATCCTGAAAAAAGCCACCAATGGGGCATCCAACTACTGAAGAATTTTGCTGAACTTTGAATATGCTTCGGCCTCGCATAATTCCCTGCCTGTTGGTGAAGAACGGTGGCCTAGTAAAAACCATGCAGTTCGACAAACCGAAGTACGTAGGTGACCCACTCAACGCGGTCCGAATCTTCAATGAGAAAGAGGTCGACGAGTTACTGGTGGTCGATATCGATGCCACAACACAGGACCGAGAGCCCGATTACAGTTTGATCAAGAATCTCGCTGCCGAATGTCGCATGCCGCTGTGCTACGGTGGTGGAGTCAAGACGGCGGAGCAGATTCAGAGGATCATCAGCCTCGGCGTAGAAAAGGTCGCCATCAGCGCCGCTTCGGTGCTTAGGCCTGAACTAGTCGCGGAAGCCGCCACAAAGGTTGGAAGCCAGAGCATCGTCGTGGTGATGGATGTCAAGAAGAACAGCTCCGAGGGTTACGAGGTCTATACGCACAATGGTCTTAAGGCTACGGGGCTTGATCCTTTGGCTTTCGCCAGAACAATGGAGCAGTTCGGAGCTGGCGAGATCGTTCTCAATGCGATTGATCAGGATGGCGTTATGAAGGGGTATGACCTGACTCTAGCAGCTCAAGTACGCCAAGCCATCAGCTTGCCGCTCACTCTGCTTGGCGGGGCTGGCTCGCTGCAACACATTGCAGAGCTAATCCGCTGTGTCGGCACAATCGGTGCCGCAGCCGGAAGCATTTTCGTATTCAAGGGAGCGTACCGAGCGGTCTTGATCACGTATCCGAGCCGCACCGAAAAGGATGCGCTAATTGCGAAAGCACTCCGATGCATCTCGGACTAGACGCTATGGGGCAATCCTCGGTGCCCTGCAAGATATGTGGCTCCACCAATCTCCGATTGTTCGCCCACACGGCCACTTGTAGATACTGCGGGGTCTTGCTCTGTTATCCATATCCATCTACTGATGAGGAGCAGTTCGCAAGCGGCACCGGAAGAGCCGATGTCAGTAATTCGGCGAACATCCATCGCGGCAAACTCGCGTGGCACCTCCGAAGCGGCGCCCGCAATCATCACAATTTCACGAGTATGGCGGAGTTCGTTTTGACCGATGCAGATCGGCAGCGTCGGTTGAATGTACTCGACTACGGGGGGGGCGGCGGTCAGTTCGCGCTCGTGCTGAAATCACTCTATCCACTTGCAACACCCTACATTGTCGACATCAACGACGCAAAACTTCTTGATGAATTCCGACCACTGAACACGCAAATCCGTTTCGCGGATTTTGAGGAGGACGCGACTAAGTTCGATGTCATCTTTATGAATGACGTCTTTGAGCACGTCAGCAACCCACTGGGCGTCTTGCGGCTTCTGCGAACCAAACTGACATGCGGAGATGGCCGGGTTTTTATCGATACGCCACGCCAGTTCTGGATATATCCGGCCACCGAGCTCCTTTGGAATCGCCTGCACGAAAAGCTTTTGCGAGGGACCGTAGATTTCGATCATCAGCAGATCTGGTCGCGGCGGTCGTTCTTGCATGTCGTAAGGGCTGCAGGGTTTGGTATTCAGAAGTACGTCGAGACATCGGAATTTACGCAACCGCCGGAGTTCTATCTGGACAACATGAAAATATCGAATCGCGCCGTCCGAGTGAGCGGCAAGCTCTTGTACGCCGTTGGACGCTCAATCGCCAAGAATAAGATCCTGGCTGTTCTTAAACCAACTGCAAGCCAAGCTTGAGACAGATCGTCCAATCACTAAAGGGCGGTTTCACTGCGGTCGTTGAGGTGCCTTGCCCGATCCCGCGGAGAGGGTATCTCCTCGTACGCAGCCGAGCGTCCCTAGTGTCAGCAGGCACTGAGAGGATGCTGGTGGAATTTGGAAGTGCCAACTGGTTCGAGAGGGCACGCCAGCAGCCGGACAAGGTCAAGATGGTCTTCGACAAGCTTAAAACCGATGGTCTTGCGCTCACCATGGACGCGATCCGCAATAAGCTCGATCAGCCGATTGCCATGGGTTACTGCAATGCCGGAGTTGTCATTGAGGTTGGCGCAGGTGTTACGGGCTTTTCGGCTGGCGATCGGGTCGCGTCGAACGCAAAACATGCGGAGATCGTCAGCGTACCCAGAAATCTTTGTGCAAAGATTCCGGACGGCGTGAGTAACGATGAGGCCGCCTTCGCGGTACTCGGCGCGGTAGCCTTGCAGGGAATTCGGCTCGCGCAGCCAGCGCTCGGAGAGACGGTGGTCGTGTGCGGCCTCGGACTTATCGGGCTTCTGGCCGTCCAGTTGCTACGTGCGCATGGGTGCCGCGTGCTCGGACTTGACTTCGACGCTGACAGACTTGTCCTCGCTCGGCGCTTCGGTATGGAAGTTGTTGATCTTTCTGCCGGAACCGATCCTATTGAGGCAGCCCGGGCGTTCTCCCGCGGTCGTGGAGTAGATGCAGTGATCATCGCCGCGTCCACCGAAAGTAGCGAACCAGTGCATCAGGCGGCCCAGATGTGCCGAAAGCGCGGGCGGATCGTACTCGTCGGCATCTGCGGGCTCGATCTCTCGCGGGCAGACTTTTACGAGAAGGAGCTTTCGTTCCAGGTGTCTTGCTCCTACGGCCCGGGGCGTTATGACCCCGACTACGAGGAGAAAGGCCAGGACTACCCGATCGGCTTCGTGCGCTGGACCGAGCAACGTAATTTCGAAGCTGTACTGGACATGATGGCGGACGGCCGCCTGGACGTGAAGCCGCTGATCACCCATCGATTCAAGATCGACGAGGCAGAGAAGGCGTACGACCTTCTTACAAGCGACGAGCCATCCCTCGGGATACTGCTCGAATACCCCACGAGCATAGACAGATTGGATGCGGAAGTACGCCGCACAACGATAAAGCTTTCGGAGCCTGTTGCCGCCGCGGGCAAGGGCGTCTTCGGTTTCATCGGCGCCGGAAACTACGCCACCGGAATCCTGATTCCCGCATTTAAGGAAGCCGGCGCGCGCCTAAAGACCGTCGCCTCGAACGGCGGGGTCAGCGGCCTGCACGCGGGCCGCAAGTTCGAGTTCGAGGAAACCACAACGGACACCGACAGCATCTTTGCAGACAACCAGGTTAATGGGGTTGTCGTCA
>NZ_JBBDYL010000029.1:0-4756 GCF_040901545.1 Sulfuricaulis sp.
GCCCCGGTAGCTCAGTGGATAGAGCAGCCCCCTCCTAAGGGGCAGGTCGGACGTTCGATTCGTCTCCGGGGCGCCAATCTGGTACGAAGCTGGGCACCTCCCCCAGCTTCGCTTCTTTCGATAACGTGACGGCACGGGCCAAGGCACGATAACTGCCCCGGATGTGCAACTCGTCACCGTCGAGCCGGATCTTGACTCCACGTTTTCATCGCTTTTATACTTATCACGTGAGGATATGGTAATAGATGCCAAAAAAGGGCGGCGTACATACGCTTGAATTCTTGCTGGGTTTCAACGGACATGTGCACCGTTACGCTGGCGGTTATTGGCTGAAGTTTGAGATCACGAAGGTGGACGCGAACGATGGAAAACCGCATGGACTGGACTACTCGTTTACCTTGCATGGCCCGGACAACCGGCGGCTGATCGGTTTTGACAATGCACACAGTGTTCCGGCCAAGGGGGCGCGGTTCAAGAAGCGCCCCAAAGCGATGGATCACTGGCATCGAACGGAAACAGACGAGGGCCGTCCTTATGCGTTTAAGGACGCTGAAACATTGATTATTGATTTTTTCGACGAGGTCGAACGCGTGCTCACCGAGCACGGCATCCCGTTCGAGGTCGTTGAAGTAACGGAAGGAGATCGCCCATGAAACATATCAAGATTCAAAGCCATGCGTCCCTGCGCGAAGAAATGAAGGCTGTTGCACGTGGGGAGAGGTTGGCGCCGAAGAACGCCGGAGGCACGACATTCGACTCTGTCGAGGCGCTGTTACGGTTGCTGACACCCCAGAACCGTGAGCTCCTGGCCATTATTCGGGATAAAAAACCGCAGTCCATTGCCGAACTCGCGGAGTTGACGGGCCGCGCACAACCGAACCTTACACGCACCCTGGGCAAGCTTGTAGCCATTGGTTTCGTTCGGCTGAAGAATGTCGATCGTCGCAAGGTACCGACGACGACCATTCATTCGCTCCGGATCAACATCGATCCGTTCTCGCAGAACGATCGGCTCGAATTGGTGTAATAGCCGCTGCCAGCGCTGTACTCCTGGCCCCAGCGCGCCTTCAGCCGCGAAACCACCGCTGCCGACAGGCCGACAGCCTCTTTACCAACCAGGGCTTTGAGCGCCTCGCTCATGTTGCCGGTGGAGATGCCTTTCAGGTACAGCCAGGGCAGCGCCGCCTCGACGCTTCTTGCGCGGCGCACATACGGCGGCACCAGCGTGGAGCGAAACACCGCCCCCGCGCCCGAGCGGTCGCGTACCTTGGGCACCTGCACCCGCACCGGACCCATGCCGGTGAGCAGCGCGCGCTCGGGCTGATAGCCGTTACGCACCACCGCAAGCCGGCCATCGGCTTCACGCCGCCCAGCCTGTTGCTCCAGAAACACGTGCAATTCCTCCTCGACCGCCCGGCTAATCAACTCGTGTGCGCCGTCGCGCAACAGCTCCACGAGCGGGTCAACAACTTCGTCTTTCTTCCGAAACCGAACTACCGTATCCTTATTCATGGTGGCGTGACTCCTTTGCAGTTTGCTGAAAACGATCTCGATAATCGCATTCCAGCAGGTCACGCCGCCTTCTTCAACTCATTTCTATACACCAGATTCGGTTATACCTCCAAAATGTGGACCAAGTATCGAGAAGCTTTGATTCAGATTGCCGAATCAGCAATTGACCGATTTGTTCAAAAGAGCTAGGGTCTGTTAACAATCACGCCAGCCAGATGTAGGCACACACGAGATTGAGCATGGAAGTGAAGTTGCATGCGAGTTTCTCATAACGTGTGGCGATACGGCGAAACTGCTTGAGACGATTAAAAAAGCGTTCCACCAGATTGCGGTCTTTATACAGATGACGATCATAGGCTCTTTGCTCGGTGCGGTTGCTGCGCGGCGGGATCACGGCCGCAGCGCCGGTGGCGTTAATGCGTGCGACCAGCGCATCGGCGTCGTAGCCCTTATCGGCAATGACCGTCTGCGCATCAAAGCCGTCGATCAAGGCGGGTGCCTGGACGATATCGGCGACTTCCCCTCCCGTCAGTATCCAACGCAGCGGGTTGCCCAAGGCATCCACGGTCGCGTGAATCTTGGTGCTCAGCCCCCCACGCGAGCGCCCGAGCGCTTGGGGGCCTGCTTTTTTTTTGGGCACCAGCAGCGTGCTGGTGGGCGCGCACGATGGTGCTGTCGATGAGAAGGGCTTCCAAATCCGCGTCATCGCTGATCGCCTTGATGATCCGTTGCCACACGCCTTTCTTGCCCCAGCGTGAGAAGCGCGTATACGTCGCGTGCCAGTTGCCCAGCACCGGGGGCAGATCGCGCCACGGCGCACCGGTGCGCGCGATCCACAGCACCGCTTCGAGAAATAGCCGGTTATCCTTCGCAGTGGCGCCCGGGTCGCTCGCCTTGCCCGGCAACAAATGCTCAACGCGTTCCCACTGGTCATTACGCAGCAGTTTTCGCATCGATTCTGGCCTCCAAGGAAAGACCAGAATGTACCGAAATCACTTGATTGTGTACAGACCCTAGCCTGAAAAAAATATAAATCCCTGTTGTGGTTATTCTCAGGAGGAGAAAATGCCATCTTCAGAACGTGAGGTTTTGCGTCGTCCCGTATCAGATCGTAGTGCGTGGCGTGGCAGCGAATTGCAGGGTAACGCATCATGGATTTACACCCTTTCTGAGGCCGCAATTAAGGACATTGATGCGGTACTTTCACGGGTCAAGGACCTGGAACTCACATCGATTCGCAAGCAAGACTTTCCGCTCCCATCCATAGCATCTGAACTCTCCAACGTTTTGATGGAGTTGAATAACGGTCGCGGATTTACTGTTATTCGAGGACTTCCATTTGGAAAATATAACGATGACGATATCGCCCGTATTTTCTGGGGAATTGGAACGTATTTCGGAAACCCAATCTCACAAAATGCTGAAGGGCACCTTCTAGGCCATGTTCGGGCTATAGAGGGAAAGAAGTATATGGAAAAGGACGTGCGTGGTTATCAAACTACCGCTGAACTTTATTTTCACAACGACAATTGTGACATTGTTGGATTGCTATGCTTTCGTACGGCAAAGACGGGGGGTATAAGCAAAATCGCAAGTTCAACAACAATTTATAACGAAGTGCTTAGGCAGCATCCAGAATTTCTAGAAGTTTTATATGAAGGATTTCATTACGATCTGCGTGGTGAGGAATTGCCAGGCTACGCACCCATTACACCACATCGCATTCCTATTTTTAGCTTCTATGAAGGAAGGCTTTCTTGTAGATATGTATTCACGGCAATAATGCAAGCCGCTCGTAAGGCTGGTTTGGTATTCACGGAGCAAGAGGAAGCTTCGATGAAACTCCTCAATGAAACAGCGGCACGCGAGGATATTCGCTTGGAAATGATGCTTCAACCAGGTGATATGCAATTTCTTAATAATCATGTCTGCCTGCACTCGAGAACTAGTTACGAGGACTTTGAGGAACCAGATCGCAAGCGGCATATGCTGAGACTCTGGTTAAACAATAATGCTCGCCCACTTGCGCCTGAGTTTGCAGACCGATATGGGAAAGGTTTGGGAATGGGCGTGCCTAAAGTAAGTGAGGAGGGAGTGACGTGATGAAAGTTTTAGCGAAACACATCTTACTGATGTCTTCGATTGCCTTAATTTCGCCCCACGGTCTGGCGCAGTCCGATTACCCAGTTAAGACTGTGCGTTTGATTGTTCCGTTTCCTCCCGGAGGCACAACAGACATTGTTGCAAGAACACTTGGCCAGGCCATGAGTAAAAGTCTTGGTCAGCAAATCATAATCGACAACCGCCCTGGTGCGAATGGAGCTATTGGAGCAGAGATCGCTGCACGCTCACCAGCCGACGGGTACACCGCATTTATGACGTCGGCGTCAATTCTTGCAATAACGCCTCACCTCCGTAAAGATCTTGGCTACTCTGTTCGTGATTTTTCTCCGGCGTCCCTTGCCGTCATTACCCCAAACGTCTTAGTTGCTCACCCTTCGATCCCAGTCAAAAATGTTAAAGAACTGATTGCACTCGCGAAATCGAAACCAAATCAAATTAGTTTTGGATCTTCGGGAGTCGCAAGCATTGGCCACATCGTCGTTGAACAGATTCGAGCGGTGACGGGAGCACAAATGATTCACGTCCCGTACAAGGGTGCCGCCCCTGCGGAATCCGATCTATTGTCGGGTCATATTGCACTGATGGCGACTGGACTGGTATCGGCAATGCCTCACTTGAAAAGCGGCCGTCTTCGCGCTTTAGCTGTGACGACGGCTAAACGGGTGCCTGCCTTAGCTGATTTGCCAACAATTGCAGAAACAGTCCCCGGCGTAGACACTGGTTCTTGGTTTGGTATCTTGCTACCGACTGGCTCACCAATGATAGCGGTCGAGCGCATTGGAGCGGCGGCTGCATCAGCGATACGATCGCCAGAGCTTCGCGAGCGACTTAGTGGTGCTGGCGCTGAAATCGTTGGCAGCACACCGAGTGAGTTTGCAAAGTTTATTCAAAGCGAGTCCGATCGTTACGCTCGAATTCTGAAAGAAAGCGGAATCAGTCTTTCGCAATGAGAGACATGTTTGTGTTTTGAGCGTTTTCGAACAAGCCGATTCGATTCATTATTCCAGCAGCTACTTCCGGGAGTGCTGATGTTCTTGGTAGATCTGTTGGGCAAAAATTGGCGCGCGGGCTTGGGGTCAGGTCTTGCAATCATACATTCCCCTCGCTCTGTTTGACCGCC
>NZ_JBBDYL010000030.1:0-4745 GCF_040901545.1 Sulfuricaulis sp.
CGTTGTTCGTTGTTCGTTGATCGTTGAACGTTGCGTCACGAGCCACGAACCACGAGCCACGAACCACGAGCCACGAACCACGAACCACGAGCCACGAGCCACGAATATGAGACGGAGCGAGGAACGCGCGATCAGCGTGGTGCCGCGGCCGGTCCTCGCCCTCCTGGCGATGGCGCTCGCGCTGCAGATTGCCTGGCAGGCGCTGCAGCCCAAGCCCGGCGCGCGGGCGGATACGCTGCAGGAACCGCCGCCAGGCGCCGTGCTGCGGGTGGTAAGTCTCGGGGAACCGATCGCGCTGGCCCAATGGCTTACGCTCTATCTGCAGGCGTTCGACAACCAGCCCGGGGTCAGCATCCCCTTCCTGGAGCTCGACTATCCGCGGGTGATTCGCTGGCTGGAATCGATTCTCGCGCTGGACCCGGTGGGACAGTATCCGCTGATGATGGCGTCGCAGCTTTACGGACAGGTGCCCGACGAGCGCAAACAGAGGCTCATGATGGACTTCGTCCACCGCGAATTCCTGCGCGACCCGGACCGGCGCTGGCGCTGGCTCGCCCATTCCGCCATCATGGCCAAGCACCGGCTGAAGGACATGCCGCTGGCGCTCCGTTATGCCGAGGACATTACCCGGCACGCGCGGGACGCTTCGAACTGGGCCCGCCAGATGCGGATTTTCATTCTCGAGGACCTGGGCGAGCGCGAGAGTGCCACGGTGCTGCTCGGCGGCCTGCTCGCAAGTGGCGAGGTCACCGATGACAAGGAAATCCACTTCCTGACCCAGCGCCTGGACGAACTGAAAAACGCCGGAAAATCGTCACCACCGTCGAAAAATTGACGCCCGGCAGGGATGATTTTCAAGACTTTCAATGTTTTCATGGGGTAACTTCTGCAATCTGATAAGCCGCTTCAAAAGGTGCGAACGGAAGAAGCTGAAAAAACGTGTTGATTAACAGTGTGTTATAAATCATGTCCGGGTAGGGTCGCGATTTGGCAGCGATCTTGCACGGTACCGGCTAGGCGAACTCAGCGATTCGCTCAAAATGGCACGTTTCTTGCGGAATTTTTTGACCGCAACATGCGTTGCACACCAAGGATGGACGTCATGAAAAAACAAAAGGGTTTCACCCTGATCGAAATCGCGATCGTGCTGGTCATTATCGGCCTGCTGCTGGGCGGCGTGCTCAAGGGCCAGGAACTGATCACCAGCGCGCGCGTGCGTAACCTGATCTCGCAGCAGGACGGCATCAAGGCGGCCTACTTCGGGTTCCTCGACCGTTTCCGTGCGCTGCCCGGCGACTACAACGGGGCCGTGGCCAACATTGCGGGCGCAACCACGAACGGCAACAACAACGGACAAATTCGGACGATCGCCGCGGGCGATGCCGTCGACGAGCAAATCGCGGCGTGGGAACACCTGTCTCGGGCGGGTTTCATCAACGGCAGTTATACCTATCTTGGCGGTGCAGAGACAACTGCCTCGGCCCCCACAAATCCGTATGCGCGGTTTCTCCAGTTGATTTACGACTCTGTGTATGCCGGCACCGCGACAAACCGCCATAACCTGAAAACCGGAAACCAGGTTCCGTCGGATATTCTCGCCGAGGTGGATCGTAAGATCGACGATGGCGTGGCAGATGGCGGCACATTTCGCTTCTCCGCGTATCCAGGACAGACCACAGGTGGCGGGACAGCACCCACTGGAGGTGCGGTTGGTACGTGCTATGTTGCCGCCAACGGTCCGTGGAATGCCGCGGCTCCAGTAACCAACTGTGGTGCCTCGAGCCTGTTCTAAGCTCCGCCAGACCTCCAGAAAAGCCCGCCTCGCGCGGGCTTTTTTGTTGCCCCGGCCCCCGTGACCGCGACTTGATTGACTTAGTTCACTTCATGGTTCACAATCGACTTATGATCAAGCTGAACATTCATGAGGCCAAGACTCATCTCTCGCGCTACCTCGCACGGCTGAAGCCGGGTGAAACCCTGGTCATCTGCAAGCGTAACACCCCGATTGCGGAGGTGCGCGCGCTGCCGTCGGTTCCCAGGAAGCCCCGGCCGCTGGGCCTCGCGAAAGGCAAGGTGCAAATCCATCCGCGGTTCTTTGATCCACTTCCGGATGACATCATCGCCACGTTCGAAGGACGCCGCGAGTGAGGTTCCTGCTCGATACCTGCACCTTTCTGTGGATGGTGAGCGACCAGGCGCGACTTTCAGAAGCCTGCCGGAATAACCTCGTTGACCCGGCGAACGAGGTGCTCCTCAGCTCGGTGTCGGCATGGGAAATTTGCATCAAGCACAAGCTGGGGGGTTTGACCTTGAGCGAGGCGCCGCAGCAGTTCGTGCCGAAATTCCGGGCAATGCACGGCGTTTCCGAGCTTGCGCTCGATGAACCATCGGTCCTGCAGTTACCGCGTCTCCCGGATATTCATAAAGACCCGTTTGACCGAGTGCTGGTATGCCAAGCGATCGAGCACGGCCTGACCATCCTGACACCTGACCCGCTCATCACGCAGTACCCGGTGCGCACGGCGTGGTGAGTCGCGCACCTTTATGAAAAAGTCCGCCCCGCGCGGGCTTTTTCATCCCTGCACCAGCTTCATTTCCGCGGCGGCGAAGTCGTCCTCCGCGCCGAGCAGCACCAGCACGTCGCCCACTTCCACCCGCATGTCGGCAGCCGGCGTCATCGTGCGCACGTTGCGCCGGCGCACCGCCGTGACTTCGACATCGAAGCTGGCAAGGTCGATCTCGGCAAGGGCTCCTGCCAATCGTCTTCGCCCCCGGCGGGATTGCGACCGGATACGCTAACCGGTCCGCTGCTTCCGGGCTTGCATGTGCTTGCGGAGCACGGCATTGATCGTTGTCTGATCATACTCGTCTGAAGAGTAATTGACATTTACTTGGTTAGCGGGTATTTTGCATATACTCATAAAATGAGTATATGCCATGAAACAGTCCATTCGCACCAACCAGCAACTCGGGCAGCTGCTTGCGGGCCGACGCAAGGCATTGGGCCTGAACCAGCAGGAACTGGGTGCCAAGGTTGGCATCAGCCAGAAACGCCAGTCGAGCCTTGAACTGCGGCCGGGTCGAATCACCGTCGACAGGCTGCTCGGGTTACTTGCAGCCCTTGGGCTTGAACTGGTTGTCCAGGATCGCGAACAGGCGTCCCCCGGTGACTCCACTCGCGAAACGGAGTGGTAATGGGGCGGCCTTCGAAAACCCTTGTCTTGGCCGTGTGGATGAACGGCGAATTCGTCGGCACCTGGAAACTGGCGAACCGCGGCGAGCCGGAGTTCGCCTACGACGAAGCCTGGTTCGGTTCCCCGGCTTTTCGCTCGCTGTCCTTATCGCTGCCTGCCACGCCGGCCAATCCTGTCATTCGGGGGCAGTTTGTCAGCGATTTTTTTGACAACCTGTTGCCCGATAGCGAGCCCATCCGTAAGCGGTTACAGGCCAAGTTTCAAACACCCGGTCGCGATGCTTTTTCACTGCTGGCGGCAGTGGGTCGCGATTGCGCGGGGGCGGTTCAGTTGCTGGAGCCCGGACAGCCCCCGGAAGACATCGCCGGCATCTACGCTGAACCGCTGGACGAGCTGGGGGTACAGGCCGTCCTGAAAAACGCCGTCCACGCTCCAGGTCCTCTGTCTCCGCGTGACGAGGATGACCTTCGTATATCCATCGCCGGCGCCCAGGAAAAAACCGCGCTGCTATGGCATAACGGCGGCTGGTGCAAGCCCCGGGGTTCGACACCCACAACCCACATCCTGAAGCTGCCTTTGGGGCTGGTGGGAGCCCGACAGGCTGACATGAGCACCTCGGTAGAAAACGAGTGGATGTGCTCGCGCATACTGCACGCCTACGGCATTCCCGCGGCGTCGTGCAGCATCCGCACGTTCGGTCACACCAAGTGCCTGGTGGTCGAGCGCCTTGACCGCAGACTCGCCAGATCAAAAACGCATTGGCTGCGCCTGCCCCAAGAAGACTTCTGCCAAGCCACGGCTACAGCGGCCGACAATAAATACGAAGCGGATGGGGGCCCCGGGATGGTACGCATTTGCAGATTACTGGCACAGTCAACCCGACGTAACGACGATATCCGTACCTTTCTGAAAACGCAGCTCGTGTTCTGGATGCTACGCGCCACCGACGGTCACGCAAAGAATTTTAGCGTCGTCCTTGAAGCCGGAGACCGTTTCCACCTCACCCCCATGTACGACGTGCTGTCGGCCTGGCCGGTCATCGGCAACGGCCAAAATCTCATTCCCGCGCGGAAAGTTCGCATGGCCATGGCGTGGCTAGGCAAGAATCGTCACTACGTTGCTGACCAGGTGCGCAGGCGGTACATCAACACTACCGCGCTCAAGTGCGGTTTTGCCGCTACTGCCCGCGAACTCGTGGACGAGGTGCTGCAACAGACGCCGCACGTGATCGAGCAGGTTCGCCAAGAATTGCCCGCAGGCTTTCCGCCGCACCTGGCCGAGACCATTCTCGCAGGTCTCCATGAGTCCGCAGTACGCCTTGCGCATAAGGAAACAAGCGTCCGACAGACATAGATAATTGCGGCGGGCAACCAATGACGAAGCCCGTCTCCGTCACTTCCTTCGATTCGCCTTTCCAGGTCTTCTTCTCCGAGCTGACCGACAGGGCGCTCATGCAATCCGAACTCCTTTATCCATAATGAAAAAGTCCACCCCGCGCCTAGCCGTTCCGCAAAGGTGTGTACAAAAATGGGGAGCGCATGCTCCCCATTT
>NZ_JBBDYL010000031.1:0-134525 GCF_040901545.1 Sulfuricaulis sp.
TACCGGCCTGTCACGCCGGGGGTCGCGGGTTCGAGTCCCGTCCGCTCCGCCACACACATGTGCCGGGCGAGGATAAAAATCTCGCCCGTTGCTAATTACAATACCCGATTCCCGAAATATTTGATGCGCCGCTAAACAGCCACTCGATGCTAACCGCGATCCGTGAAAAAACCCAGGGCATCATCGCCTCGTTCATCGTGATATTGATTGTGATCCCGTTCGCGCTGTGGGGGGTCAACTCTTATTTTGACACCGGCGTAACGATTAACGTGGCAAAAGTCGATGGCATCGAGATAAGCCAGACGACCTACCGCCGTGCGCTGGATCGTCTGCGTGATCGCGTGGATCCCAAGACGCTTGACAGCCCGCAATTCAAGCGGCTGATTGTCGACAGCCTGATTGATCAGGCCTTGCTGGCGAAACAAGCTCAGGATCAGGGATACCGGCTTGGTGACGCGCGACTGGCTGATCTGATTCATACTTTGCCGACTTTCCAGCGTGATGGAAGGTTTGACACGGTGCTGTATGAGGCCACCCTGCGGCGTGAAGGCCTGAACATTCGCGATTTCGAGGCGCGCTTGCGCGACGAAGGACTTGCCGGTCAAATCCAGGCCGGCCTGAGCCAGAGCGCCATCGTTACCGATGCCGATTTGGGGGAGATCGTCCGTCTGCTGATGCAGGAGCGGGAGGTGGCCTATGCCGTGATCAATCCTGATTCACTGATGCCTGCCGCACCGGTCAGTGCGCGGGAGATCGAGCAGTATTATTCCAGTCGTACCGATCTGTTCCAGATTCCCGAAAAGGTCCGCATTGAGTATCTGCTGTTATCGGCAAGCAATCTGAATAAGGAATATCGACCCAGCGATGAAGACATCAAAAGGATTTATACCGAAGAGGCTGCCCGATACGTTACACCTGAAAGGCGTCGTGCCAGCCATATCCTGATTTCTCTGCCTTCCGAGGCGGCGGAAGACATGGCTAGGCAAGCGCTCGCGAAAATCGAGGGTATTGCCAGCCAGGCCCGCGCCAAAGATAACTTTGCATCGCTGGCGAAAAAGTATTCTACGGATAGCGCTACGGCCGCGCAGGAAGGCGATCTGGGCGAAATTCGGCGCGGCGTGCTGCCGAAAGAACTCGAAGACGTTATCTATGCACTAAAACCCGGTGAAATCAGCAAACCCGTGCGCACCTCGTACGGTTACCATTTGGTAAAACTTACGTCCCTGACTCCGGAAAAGCGCAAATCTCTCTCCGAGGTTCGCCAGGAGCTGATCGAGTTTGCGCGAAAACGGAAGGGTGAGGAAAAATTTTTCGAATTTTCGGAGAAATTCCGCAACCTTGTTTACGAACAGCCCGATAGCCTGGCACCGGCCGCCAAGGCGCTGGGACTGGAAATCCAGAAGAGCGACTGGTTCACGCGATCCGGTGGTCCGGGTATTGCGGCTAATCCCAAAGTGGTGCAGGCCGCCTTCGATCCGGATGTGTTGAGCCAGGTTCGCAACAGCGATGCCATTGAAGTCAGCACCGATACGATAGCGGCTGTCCGGGTCCTTGAACGGCAGCCGGCGGGCCGCAAGCCGTTAGCGGATGTACGCGCGCAAATCGAACGAAACCTGAAGCAAGAACGTGGCCATCAAGCCGCACGCCAACTGGCTGATGAATGGTTGCAGGCATTGCGTGCGAATGGATCGCTTGGGGCGTTGGCAAAAAAACATGGATTTAAATATCAGGCGCCGAGAATTATCACCCGACAACAAAGCGCCGGCACCGAGACACGTGTTGCGACCGCCGCCTTTCGCGCACCACGGACTGAAAACGGAAAACCCGTTTACGATTTCGTTGATTTGGGAGACCAAGGCTATGCCGTGATGGCGATCCTGCAAGTGCGCGCACCATCAGGCAAGCCGCCCAGCGCACTGTACGAGCAGGCAAAATCATTGCTTACTGTGCTTCGTGGCGACGAATATTATTCGAATTATCGTGCCGGGTTAAGGCAAAAAGCGAAGATAAAGATTTATTCCGATCAGCTCTAGAAGATGAATTATTCGAGGAGCTTGCCGTAATTGAGTCCGATTGCAACGGTATTGAAACCGGCGTCGACATAGGTAATCTCTCCGGTGACGCCGGAAGCCAGGTCGGAACACAAAAACGCCGCAACATTTCCCACCTCGTCAATGGTCACGCCGCGTCCCAGCGGCGCCATCTTGTCGTTGTAGTCGAGAAGTTTTCTGAAATCAGAAATACCGGCGGCGGCCAGCGTTCGGATGGGGCCGGCGGAAATGGCGTTGATGCGAATTCCTTCAAGACCGAGAGCCTGGGCGAGATAACGCACATTCGCTTCCAGGCTTGCCTTGGCGAGCCCCATGATGTTGTAGTTTGGCACTGAACGCAGCGCGCCGATATACGACAGCGTCAACAAAGCCCCCTGTCGTCCCTGCATCATGGCGCGGCCGGCCTTGGCGAGCGCCGTCAGGCTGTACGAACTGATCTCATGCGCGATGCGGAATCCATCGCGCGTGGTGACATCCACGAAATTCCCGGTGAGTTGTTCGCGCTGCGCAAATGCGACCGAATGAACGATGATATCGAGACCGTCCCAATAATCATCAAGGTGTGAAAACACCGCTTCGATCTGCTCATCGCTTGATACATCGCAGGGTATCAAGATATCGGAATTGGTCTGTGTCGCCAGCTTGGCGACACGTTCCCTTAATTTGTCATTTTGGTAGGTATACGCGATCTCGGCGCCTTCACGATGCATGGCCTTGGCGATGCCCCAGGCGATGGACCTGTCTCCGGCGACGCCCACGATCAATGCCCGCTTGCCTGCGAGAAATCCCATATGATGTTCTCCACCCTTATTGTCAAAAGCCTGGAACTGGAGAAACCTGTTATAACGCAGGCATCCAGCGTAATCAGCCGTTACAGTAGCGAAAATTCGTGTTCGCGGGAAGAGGGGTGAGCGCAAAGAATTTGATATATTGACGACCACACCGGTATCTTCACCGGCGCGAGGACAGTGAGGAGCTTGGATAGAAATTATATGAAACGGCCCGGCGCTTTGCGACAGGTCTTGATAACGGTGTTGATCCTTTTCTCCACTACGGCGATTGCTTCTTGGAACAACCCGTATCCGGAGGAAGATGAAAGGAAGAACATTCTTTACTCCGCTTTCCGAGAACGGCCGAAAACATTCGATCCTGCGCGTGCCTACAGCTCAAACGAGTATCTTTTTATCGCGCAAATCTACGAACCGCCGTTTCAATATCACTATCTCAAACGTCCCTATACGCTCGTTCCACTCACAGCGACCTCCGTTCCCACTCCGGTTTATCTCGATAAAAAGGGGCGGCAACTCCCCCGCAACGCCCCGGTCGCAAAGATTGCCTACAGTGTTTATGAAATCCGGATTCGCCCCGGCATTCTCTATCAACCGCATCCGGCATTCGCGCATGATGCCGACGGCCGGTATCTTTACCATGAACTCAACCCGCAAGATTTTGATCAAACGCGCGCGATAGGCGATTTCCCCCAGACCGGAACGCGCGAGCTGGTCGCCGCCGACTACGTGTACCAGATCAAGCGCCTCGCACATCCCAAGCTGCATTCCCCAATCCTGAGCGTCATGAATGATTACATCGTGGGAATGAAAGATTACGCCGTGACCCTGAAGCAGGCTTACGACAAAATCGCCGCCGGGCGCGATTCAGGCATTTATCTCGATCTTGGAAAATACCCGCTGACCGGCGCGGAAGTCGTAGACCGCTATACTTATCGCGTAAAAATACATGGCAAGTATCCGCAACTGCTGTACTGGATGGCAATGCCGTTTTTCGCCCCGATGGCGCCGGAAGTGGACCGGTTTTTCTCGCAGCCAGGCATGGCGGAGAAGAATCTCACGCTCGACTGGTACCCGGTCGGCAGCGGCGCCTACATGCTCACTGTCAATAATCCCAACCGCCAGATGGTGATGGAGCGCAATCCGAATTACCACGAGGAACCTTATCCAACCGAAGGCGAGCCGGGGGACGGACCGGCCGGTTTGTTGCGGGATGCCGGCCGGCGTTTGCCCTTCATCGACAAGATCGTGTTCAGTCTCGACAAGGAAAGCATTCCGCGCTGGAACAAATTCCTGCAGGGATATTACGACCGGTCCGGCGTTCAACCGGAAGGCTTCGACCAGGCCATCCGATTCACCGGCGAGGGTGACGCCGAGATAAGCGACGCGATGAAGCAAAAGGGTATTCGGCTTCTGACCAGTGTCGCCGCCTCGACCTATTACCTCGGCTTCAACATACTCGACCCGGTTGTCGGCGGCTATACCGAGCGTGCGCGCAAGCTGCGTCGGGCCATTACGATCGCGGTCGATTTCGAGGAACAGATTTCCATCTTCGAAAACGGTCGCGGCATTGCCGCCCAGGGGCCGCTGGCGCCGGGCATTTTCGGTTATCGTGAAGGCCGCGCTGGCATTAATCCTTACGTCTACGACTGGGTGGACGACAAACCGCGGCGCAAGCCGATCGAATTCGCACGTACGCTGCTTGCCGAAGCGGGATATCCGAACGGCGTGGACACCGCGACCGGCAAACCGCTCTCGATCAATTACGAAACACCCGCCACGGGCCCGGAACGCAAGGCTCAGCTCGACTGGATGCTCAAACAATTCAAGAAACTGGGCATTCAGCTGGTGGTGCGCGCCACGGATTACAACCGTTTCCAGGAAAAGATGCGCAAAGGCGATGCGCAAATATTCGACTGGGGCTGGAACGCGGACTATCCGGACCCGGAGAATTTCTTGTTCCTGCTCTATGGGCCGAATAAGAAGGTCGGGAACGGCGGCGAGAACGCCGCGAACTACGACAACTCGGAATTCAACCGTTTGTTCGAGCGGATGAAGAATATGGAGAACTCGCCCGAGCGGCAGGCGATCATCGATCAGATGATTGACATCGCGCGTCGCGATGCACCGTGGATGTGGGGCATGCACCCCAAGCAGTTTTTGCTCGAGCATGCCTGGATGTCCAACGCCAAGCCCCACAACATGGCGAATAATACGCTGAAATACAGCCGTCTCGATCCGGACAAGCGAGCCGAACTGCGCGCGGCCTGGAACCGCCCGGTGATCTGGCCCATGGCCCTGGTGCTGGGGGTGCTGGTGGCAGGTGCCGTGCCGGCGGTGCTCACTTACCGCCGGCGCGAGCGCCAAGCGCAAGGCCGATGATCGCCTATATCATCCGCCGTCTGTTCTATGCCATCCCGATCCTGATCGGGGTGAACCTGCTCACTTTTGCGCTGTTCTTCTTCGTCAACAGTCCGGATGACATGGCGCTTCTGCATTTGGGCGTTAAGCGTGTGACTCCCGAGGCCATCGTCAAATGGAAAGAGGATCACGGCTACGACAAGCCGCGATTCTATAACGCCGGCGCCGCCGGCGCGGAGAAATTCACTGACACGATATTTTTCCAGCACTCGCTGAAATTATTCGTGTTTGATTTCGGCCGCTCCGACCAGGGCCGGGATATCGGTTACGACATCTACCAGCGCATGTGGCCGAGCCTGGCTATCGCCTTGCCGATTTTCCTCGTCGGTATCCTGGTACACGTCACCTTTGCCATGTTGCTGGCATTTTTCCGCGGCACCTATCTCGACACGAGCGGTGTGGTCTTGTGCGTGGTCATGATGTCCATTTCGTCACTTTTCTACGTCATCGGCGGACAGTTTCTCATCAGCATGTTGCTGCAGCTGGTACCCATATCGGGATATGACGTGGGGCTCGAGGCCGTCAAATTTCTGATTCTTCCGGTTATTGTCGGCGTGGTGGGCGGTATCGGCGCCAGCACGCGGCTGTACCGCACGTTTTTTCTTGAGGAAATCAACAAGGATTATGTTCGCACCGCGCGTGCCAAGGGCCTGTCGGAACTGCGCGTGCTGTTCCGCCATGTGCTCAAGAACGCGATGATCCCGATTCTCACCGGCGTGGTCGTGGTCATCCCGCTGCTGTTCACCGGCAGCCTGATTCTCGAATCCTTCTTCGCCATACCCGGCTTGGGCAGTTACACCATCGACGCCATCAATTCACAGGACTTCGCCATCGTGCGTGCCATGGTGTTTCTCGGGTCGGTGCTGTACATCGCGGGCCTGATTCTGACCGACATCACCTACACGCTGGTAGACCCGCGCGTGCGACTGGAATAACGTTTATGCCATTTCAGCCCGAAATTCTGTGGACCGATTTACTGATATTTGTATTGATCGGAACCATCCTGGCGTTCATTGTTTTTACTTTGCGGCATGAGCACCTGCGCGTGCCCTGGCGGCAGGTGGGGCGCCGCCCCATGGCCATGGCGTCGCTGGTCATCCTGATGGCATATGTGGTCATCGGTCTGATGGATTCCATCCATTTCCGGCCATTGCTGGACAGGCAGAATTCGGGTGAAGCGATATTTTCCAATGAGGTGCTGAGCCTGCTGGACAAAGTTGCAATGCCATTGCGGGCACGCACGGAAAAAACTTATTCCGCGCCGTTTGCGATCCAGGCCTACTCCAAGGAAACAGTAGAGTATCCTGACGGACGGCATGCCCGGGAATACCCGCGCTTGCTTCATGGCGGCGCGCATCTGGAGGGGCCCCGCGAGCGCACCGTAGATATCACCCGGCGTGCCGCGACGGCGACACTGGTGGCGGTGGGAGCGTGGCTGCTGCTGGTGACGTGCTTCATGTTCTTTTGGCGTAAACCGCGAGAGCCGTTAACGCAGATTGCACGAAGATTGGTGCACGGTGATGGTTATTTCCCGTGGCGGACCGTACTTGTCACCCTGGGTGTTTTGATTGTCCTGGCGGGGAATGCCGGTTATTTGTCGCTTTACTATCATATTTTCGGTACGGATCAGGTTGGGCAAGATGTGTTTTACAAATCCCTGAAAAGCATCCGCACCGGCCTGGTAATCGGCACGCTCACCACGCTCGTCATGCTCCCGTTTGCCGCGGTGTTCGGCATCATGGCCGGTTATTTCCGCGGCTGGGTGGATGATGTCATCCAATACGTTTACACCACGTTGAGTTCGATTCCCGGCGTGCTCCTGATCGCCGCTGCCATTCTGAGTTTGCAGCTGTATATCGAAACCCATCCCGATTCGTTCACCAGCACCACCGAGCGCGCGGACATCCGATTGCTGTTTCTGTGCCTGATACTCGGTGTCACCAGCTGGACCAGCCTGTGCCGCCTGTTGCGCGGCGAGACGCTCAAGCTGCGTGAAGTGGATTACATTCAGGCCGCTCTGGCACTGGGCTCTAGCCATATTTCCGTCATGGCGCGACATGTGCTGCCCAACGTCATGCACATCATTCTCATTACCGTGGTTCTGGATTTCAGTGGACTGGTGCTGGCCGAAGCAGTGTTGTCGTACGTTGGTGTCGGTGTGGACCCGACCATGAACAGCTGGGGCAACATGATTGTCAGCGCGCGGCTCGAAATGGCGCGCGACCCGCTGGTATGGTGGAGCCTGGTTTCGGCGTTCGTGTTCATGTTCGGGTTGGTACTGTCGGCGAACCTGTTCTCCGATGCGGTGCGCGATGCCTTTGACCCTAGGTTACGGAAGTGAGGTGTTTTATTGATATTTTTGGGTCGAGCGGCCTGCGGCCGCATATTACTTGTGGGTGGCTGACCCACGGCAGGTTACTTTGGACTCGGACCATCCCTGGTCCTCGCCCTTCGGGCAGGCTTCGCCTGTCCAAATTCGATCCTGTCGAATTTGTCTTTGCTTGTGCAAAGACAATTTTGCCGGGAGCAAAATTGGGCGCGCACAGCGCGCCCGCAGGGCCCCCGCCAGGGAACGCGCCGGCCAAAAGTAACCAAAAGAAACACACCCCGGAGCGCGCGACATCCTCCTCCGTTCCTCGCCCCACCGGGCGCTCGACCAACTCGCCGGGCGCTAGGAAACGCGCCTCGGGCTCGAACACGGTCTCGCTTAACTGCTCCCGCTGGGGCTGCGGTACTTGGCGCGCGCTACGGGGAGGGGAGTCACCCACCTCAATCCTTGGCATGGGTGTTTTTTCCACCCCGTATGGCGCGCCCGAGCCTCGCGCCGGGACCGGCGAGAAGCGCAGGGAAGGTGTCGCGCCATTCGTGGGACGTGTTTTCTTTGGTGACTTTCTTTGCACGAGCAAAGAAAGTCACCCAGGGTGCAGGGGCGGAGCCACCCGCAATTACGCTTTTGAATCGTGCGCGGAGCGCACACATAAGATTTCCGTGGGTCAACCACCCACAAGTATGCGCGGGCGAAGCCCGCTCGACCTGCGAAGGCTTGAGGTGACACCATGAGCAAAGAAAAATTGCTCGAGGTCGAAAATCTCAAAACCTGGTTCAACACCCCCGAGGGCACGGTGCGCGCGGTGGACGGCATCGACTTCGTTATTAAACCCGGCGAGACGCTGGCCTTGCTCGGCGAGTCCGGCTGCGGAAAATCCATTTCCGCGCTGTCGCTGCTGCAGCTCGTTCCGCAGCCGGCGGGACGTATCGTAAACGGGAGCGTGTGGTTGGGTGATCAGGATGTGCTGGCCCTCCCCGAGCGTGACATGCGCGCCATCCGCGGAAAGCAACTGGCTATGATTTTCCAGGAACCGCAAACCTCGCTTAACCCGGTGTTGACGGTGGGCGAACAGATCAGCGAAGCCATTCCGGGCGTGGAACGACTCACGCGCAGGCAAAAACGAAATCAAGTCGCCGAACTGCTCAGGGCCGTCGGTATCTCGGATGCCGCGCGGCGTTACGATGAATATCCGTTTCAGCTTTCCGGCGGCATGAAACAGCGCGTGATGATTGCGATGGCACTGGCGACCGAGCCCGACCTGTTGATTGCCGATGAACCCACCACAGCCCTGGATGTCACGATTCAGGCGCAGATTCTGTCCTTGCTCAAGGAGATTCAGAAGAAAACCGGCATGGCGATCCTGCTCATCACCCACGATTTGGGCGTGGTAGCCGAGATGGCCGACAGAATTGCCGTGATGTATGCGGGCCAGATCGTGGAATCTGCCCCGCGCAAACAGTTCTTCGCGGAACCGCAGCACCCCTATACGCGCAAGCTGTTTCGCTCCATCCCCGGGCGAATGCAGCGTGGCGCGGCACTGGATGTCATTACCGGCAGTGTCCCGTCGCTGCGGCAGTCATTCCACGGATGCCGGTTTGCCGATCGGTGCGATCATGCCTGGGATCTCTGCCGCGAGGAAGTCCCTGCGTGGATATTCAAAAGCGGCCGGGGCGTGCTCTGCCATCTTTACGATGAATCCGTAGCGCATCCACCGGGTGCCACGACCCCGCGTAAAACAATCAATAAAAGGCGCACGGCGGCGAAACAGACCGGTGAAACCTTGCTGTCAGTGAAAGACCTGAAGGTGCATTTCCCGATATACCGTGGTGTGTTCCAGAGAGTGGTGGGTCATGTAAAGGCAGTCGATGGGGTATCGCTTGAGATCGCGCGCGGCCGCACGCTGGCACTGGTGGGTGAGTCCGGGTGCGGCAAAACCACAGTCGGCAAGGGAATCCTGCAATTGGTGCGACCCACGGCGGGGCAGGTTGAGTACAACGGCCGGGAGCTGACACGGATGGCAGACAATGAATTGCGCGCGTTGCGCCGGCATTTTCAAATAATATTTCAGGATCCTTACGCTTCTCTCAACCCGCGCATGCTGGTGTGCGAGATTCTGGAGGAAGGGATGCGCGCCCAGGGAATAGGGACGAATTGTGAGGATCGCCAGTTAAAAGTGGCTGAGCTGCTCGAACAAGTTGGATTGCCGCGGGATGCGGGACAACGTTATCCGCATGAGTTTTCAGGCGGTCAGCGCCAGCGCATCAGCATCGCGCGGGCTTTGGCGGTGGAGCCGGACTTGATTATTTGCGATGAACCCACCAGCGCACTGGATGTGTCGGTGCAGGCCCAAGTGTTGAATTTACTGAAGCGATTGCAGGACGATCTGGGATTGAGTTATTTGTTCATCACGCACAATCTCTCCGTCGTGGAATACCTCGCGCATGAAGTGGCCGTCATGTATCTGGGTCGAATCGTGGAACGCGGGCCCGTGGACGAGGTATTGCAAAACCCGAAACATCCCTACACCGAGGCGTTGTTATCGGCTGTACCTGAGATCGATCCGAAAAACCGCCGCGCGATTATCCGGTTGCAGGGCGACATGCCGTCACCGAGTAATCCGCCCGCCGGTTGTCACTTTCATCCGCGTTGCCCGCATGTCATGCCGATTTGCCGCGAGACTTATCCTGAAGTCACGCGCTTCGGGACGGTAAAACGGGTTGTCCGCGCAGGGAGTAACAGAGGCCGTGGAACGGATGGCGTCCACGAAACGCACTGTCACTTGTATTCGGAGGAAAAACCCCGCAAGGGGAAATAATGCGACTAGCCACGTTTCAGCGGCGTGTTCCGTGGCGTTGCTTGTTTGGTTAGCTGTTGGGCGTGGAAAATTCGATCAAGGCGGTTGGGCCGCCGCTGGTCCAGATTTTCAGCTTTTGCCCGAGACGCAGAATATCATTGGCGTGTATCAGGTTCCATTTCGTGAGCTGCTGGACCAGGACGTTGTAACGGCGGGAGATACTCCACAATGTCTCACCGCGGCGCACGCGGTGGATGACGGGTTCTCCAGGCGGGACGTCGCGTACGCCGGAATTGAGATAGGCCGTGCGAATAACTTTTGCATTGCCATTGGCCGGGATCGGGATGAGCAGATCCTGTCCCCGGCGGAGCAAATTACTGCGCAGATTATTGGCAACCCGGAGCGCCTGGACGCTTACACCATACCGCCGTCCGATGTCGTGCAAGGTGTCGCCGCGTTTGACGATATGGTGACGCCATTGAACTCTTTCATCATCCGGCAGGTTGTTCAGGCCTTCGACCAGCGCGTCTTTTTTATCGGCCGGCACCAGCAAATGGTGCGGCCCATTGGGATGGGTAGCCCAACGCGTGTACCCGGGATTGATCTTATGCAAGTCGTCCACCGGCATATCCACGAGCTTGGCCACAACACCGAGATCGACTTGCGAGTCGGTTTCGACACGCGCGAAATAGGGTTCGTTGGGAATATCGGCCAGCTGCACTCCGTATTTGTCCGGGTTCGCGACAATGCTGACCATGGCCATGAGCTTGGGCACGTAGTGCATGGTTTCGCGTTTTAGTTTCAAGTCCTGAAAATCCGTGGGTTTCCCCTTGCGCTCGTTGTATTTGATCATGCGCATGACCTTGCCTTCGCCGGCATTGTACGCCGCCAACGCGAGGTGCCAGTCACCGTCAAAATCGTTATAAAGCTTCTCGAGATAATCGAGTGCCGCCTGTGTCGAGGCCTGCACATCACGCCGGCCGTCGTACCACCAATTGGCCTTCAAGCCGTAGAGCCGTCCGGTTGACGGGATGAATTGCCATAGGCCGGCCGCGCGGGCACGGGAATAGGCGTAGGGCTTATAGGCGCTTTCAATCGCGGGCAATAACGCAATTTCCATCGGCATGCCGCGTTTTTCCACTTCATCGACGATGTAGTAAAGATAGAGCCGCGCACGCTCCATCATGCGCTGCATGTATTCGGGATTGTTGATAAACCACTGTCGCTCGCGCTCGACCAGTGGGCTGTCGAGCGTTGCCATGGAAAAACCCTCACGAATCTTGGCCCAAATGTTGGGATACTCCGGTATTGCCTCCGCAACCGGCGTTTCTGACGGCGCCACAGTTGCTGCGGGCGATTCGTCTGCGGGAAGCACATGTGCTGGAAGTATCGGAGCGGCCTCCGGCGCGGGCGTCGGATCCACGACTTTGGCGACCTCAACAACCGGGTTGTCTTGGGACGTAGCCATGAAAGGCGCAGTTTCCTGCGCCTTTTTGGGAGCTTCGCTGGAAGTTGTCGCACACCCGGCGAGCGCCAGATAAAGGACAACGGACAGGATCTGTTTTTTGCTTTTTTCTTGTTCCATGCGCGTCAAATAGTATGTGGCTAGAATAGCAACGTCAACCGCTTGCAAGGGATATTTTAAGTAAATTCAATATCATGGCGTTTGTCCATACCGCATTACCCCATGTCAGGGTTATTTCGTCGGAAGATGCCATGGATGACCATTCATCCCTTGAAACCATCCTTGCATCGGCGGATCGCGGCAAACACCTCAACCTCGGAATTGAGCGGGTGTCCACAGTGTTTTTCAGCGGCAAGGCGTACGGCAGCCTGGCCTGAACGAAGAAACGGGTTAATGCGCCGCTCCAGGCCGATCGTCGAGGGGAGGGTAGGCAGATTTTCGGCGCGTCGTTGCTGCACCTCCTGGAGGTGCGCGTGCATGTCTGCGTTGTCCGGCTCGACGGCGAGCGCAAAACGCAGATTGGCTTCGGTATATTCATGACCGCAATACATTTCCGTGGATTCCGGCAGGGCGGAAAATTTAGCGAGCGAGACGTGCATTTGTTCCGGGGTGCCTTCAAAGAGTCTTCCGCATCCGGCGGAGAACAGCGTATCTCCGCAAAACACCATACCGGCGCCGAAAAAAGCGATGTGTCCGGCGGTGTGTCCGGGGACGTCGAGCACGTCGAATTCGAGTCCGAGCTTGGGCAGTTTAACGTGATCACCGTGTTTGAGCCGATAGGTGACGGCCGGAATGCGTTCGCGCGCCGGGCCGTATACCGGAAGAAAGGAGTAATGTTTAAGAATATTTTCCACGCCCCCCACGTGATCGGCATGATGGTGGGTGCAGAGAATGGCCACGGGAGTCAAATGCCGCTTGTGTATTTCAGCCAAAACAGGCTCGGCATCGCCGGGATCAACGACGGCGACCTTGTCGGGTGATTGCCCGCGGATTAACCAGATATAGTTGTCCTTGAATGCGCAGGCATGTAAAACTGATGTCATCACCACAGTTTGAAGTGAGGCCGGGAGAAGGTCAATGAAGGAGAACGATACCTGTAGCATGCAGCGTCGGCAACTGTGCGAGTGGTTCGAATCTCCGCTCGGGCGGTCATTGCAGGCGCTGGAGGCGCATCACTTGCGGGCTGTGCTCTCGGGACTCTATGGCACGGTGGTGGCGCAACTTGGGCATATCGGCAAACTCGACCTGATGGATGCCTGCAGTGCCCCGACGCGCATCCTGCTCGATTACAACGGAATAGCCAACCGCTGCACGATACGCAGTTTACCCGAGGCCCTCCCGCTCGATACAAAAAGTGCCGATGTGGTGATGCTCCCGCACACCCTCGATTTCTGCCAGGATCCACATCAAGTCCTGCGCGAGGTAAGCCGGGTGCTGCGCCCCGAGGGGAACGTGGTGATTCTGGGTTTCAACCCGCTTAGTTTTTGGGGATTTCGCCGTTTCATCGCGCGCCGTCCACGAATGGCGCCCTGGTGCGGTAAATTTTTCCGCCTGTCGCGCATCAAGGACTGGCTCGAGCTGCTCGACTTCGACACCACGCACGGAATGATGCTCTATTATCGTCCGCCGGTGCAAAATGAGGGCGTCATGCACCGGCTGCACTTCCTCGACAAAATGGGTGACCGCTGGTGGCCGATGATGGCGGCGGTGTATCTCGTCGTCGCAAAAAAGCGTGTTCTGGGCGTGACGCCATTGCCGGTAAGCTGGAAAACAAAGCGCATCGCCGGCCGGGTCGCGACACAACCCACGGTTCGTGGAATCGTGCTGCCCTTTAATCCCCGGCGTGTGAAACGACTTGGATAAAGTTACGGTCTTCACCGACGGGGCCTGCCGCGGCAACCCCGGCCCCGGGGGTTGGGGCGCGATTCTGCGCAAGGACGATCACGAGAAGGAACTCTACGGCGCCGAGCGCGAAACCACCAACAACCGCATGGAACTCATGGCGGCGATCCAGGCGCTCGAAGCCCTGAAGCGCCCGTGCGATGTCACCATCACGACCGACTCGCAGTATGTGAAAAAAGGCATCACCGAATGGCTGGATAGCTGGAAGCGCCGCGGCTGGAAGACCGCGGACAAGAAGCCAGTGAAAAACCAGGACCTGTGGCAGCGCCTCGAAGAAGCGACGCACAAGCACCGCATTCACTGGAAGTGGATCAAGGGGCACAGCGGACATGAGGAAAACGAGAGGGCAGATCAATTAGCAAACAGAGCGATTGAAGAAATATTATGATTAATGTTACAAAATAAATAACATGGAATTCCCGAATAAATTAAATAAACAACAGAGTGATATCATTAGGATAACATGGCTCGCATTCTCTTAGGCTGCATAATTCTGGTCCTTTATTCTTGTGCCTCTGTAGGTACTATTAATTTTGGAATTAGTGATTCCGGTGTGACGAATTTTGCATTTATTGATGCCCGCCAAGGCGGTTTGGAGACCGCAAAGTTACCTGAAGAAAATAAATCAGTAACTGTTCTTGGAGATAAAAATTTTACACCGCCCGTTCCAGCGATTCTAAAAGCGAGATTACAAGAAAAACTCGGATCTAAGCTTGCCTCAAGAAAAGTAACATTGTCATATCTTCTGATTGAGATACACGAGAGAGAACCAAAGATAGATGAAGCTGCTTACGAATCATCACGAGCAGGGGTCGGTATTGACCCAGTGTCAAATTTGCTAGCAAGGTGGGTGATAAAAGGTATAGAGAGACATAAAAACAACAAAATTGTCATAGTTGAAATGAAAGGATCTGTGGATAATCGAGAATTCCTTGTTCGTGAGAACGGGTATTTCAAGAGAGATGGAGAAACAGAAATAAAAAGAGTAGTACTGTTAACAGTTGATAACGTTGTCTACTCAATCGAAGCTCTTTTGAACGACAAGATTCATTGACCTATGAGTATGTTAAATGCGCCAGATAATACTTGATACGGAAACCACCGGGCTGGAGCCCGTGGAAGGGCACCGGATTATTGAAATCGGCTGCGGAGAGTGTATCAAATGAGCAGGGCGAGAATGTGTTGAGGATTTAACAACCCGTGCGGCTATAATCACGGGCGAAGAACGGAAATTGCATACCATGGGCCAGATTCACATCAATTTTCCTCGCGAGAAGCTTGCCGAGATTTGCCGGCGGTTCTACGTGCTCCGCATGTCTCTGTTTGGTTCTGTTTTGCGCGAGGATTTCAGGCCGGACAGCGATGTGGATGTGCTTGTCGAGTTCGAACCGGGGAAAGAACCGTCGTTTTCCGGGTTGCTTAAACTGCAAGGCGAGCTGTCGGTCTTATTTAATCAGCGGCCGGTTGATGTGGCCACGCCCAGCATTTTGCGTAACCCGTACCGCAGAAAATCCATCCTGAAAGATTTGCAGCCTATCTATGGCGCTTGAAGGCCAGGACGCCGCTTATTTGTGGGATATGCTGGAGGCGGCCAAGGAGGCTGTTGAAATTCTGGGAGCAATGGACGTAAAAACGTTCAAACAGGACAAAATCCGCTGCCGCGCCGTGGAACGTACACTCGAAATAATCGGGGAAGCCGCGCGCCGGGTATCTCCGAAATATCAGGCCCAGCATCCCGAAATTCCATGGCGCGACATGATTGGTCAAAGAAATATCCTGGCCCATGAATACGGGCAGATCGATCATGAACTGTTGTATAAGACTATTCGGGAAGATATTCCGAAACTGATTTCAGCCTTGTCGCAACTCCTTCCATCGACGGATTGATGCTGGATAAAGGAACATGCGCCAGATAATTCTCGATACGGAAACCACCGGTCTGGAGCCTGCCGAAGGCCACCGGATCATTGAAATCGGCTGTGTCGAGCTGATCAATCGGCGGGCGAGCAATAATCGTTACCAGCAATTCATCAATCCGGAACGGGAGATTGATGCGGGGGCGATGGAAGTGCACGGCATCACCAACGAGCAGCTGGCGAGCAAGCCGAAATTTTCCGATATCGCCCGGGATTTCCTCGAATTCATCAAAGGCGCGGAGCTGATTATTCACAACGCGCCGTTCGACATCGGTTTTTTGAATAACGAACTGTTTCAGATGGCGAACGGCGCTAGTCCGCAGCGCATCGAGGATTTCTGCTCGGTGCTGGATACCTTGAAACTCGCGCGCAACATGCACCCGGGCCAGAAGAACGACCTGGATTCGCTGTGCAAGCGCTACAAAGTGGACAACTCTCACCGCACGCTGCACGGCGCGCTGCTCGACGCCGAGATTCTGGCAGACGTTTATCTCGCCATGACCGGAGGGCAGACCGGGCTGTTCGAGGACACGCACAGCCCGCTCAAATCGGCAACTTCCACGGTGACGGCGACGGACATCCGCCGTCTCGATTCCAGACGCCCGAAGTTGCCGGTGATCACGCCTAGCGCCGAAGAGCTTGCCGCACATCAAGACTGGCTCGACGAGCTCGACAAGAAAAGCGGCGGGCAGTGCGTGTGGAAGAAATTCGAGACAAGTCCGCCTGTGAAATAAGTCCCTTTATCGTTTCTGCATGGCGACCTTTTCTGTTTCAAAAAGGGAAGGGGACAAACGCAAGCTGACAAGTCATTCGCGCTGAGTTAATCTGCACTTTCATGTCCTCATCCGTTGTTTCCGTTTCCCGGCTTTGCAAGTATTTCGGTCAAGTCATGGCCGTTGACGACATCAGTTTTGAAGTGGCATCGCATTCGACCACCGCGCTGCTGGGCGGTAATGGCGCGGGGAAGACCACGACCCTGTCCATGCTGCTCGGCCTGCTGTTGCCCACCTCGGGCAGCGTTTCCATTTTTGGCGTGGATATGCTGCGCGACCGCTATCGGGTTTTGCCGCGCGTGAATTTTTCATCGCCCTATGTCGATCTTCCGCGACGGTTGACGGTCCGTGAAAATCTCACGATTTATGCTCGCCTCTACGGAATTATCAATTTCAGCGCGCGCATTCATGCCCTGACCGAAGAACTCCAGATTGGGCGTTTCCTGGGGCGGCCTTACGGGCAACTGTCAGCCGGCGAAAAGACGCGCGTGGTGTTGGCCAAGGCGCTGTTGAACGAGCCGGAGTTGTTGTTGCTCGATGAACCGACCGCCTCGCTTGATCCGGACACGGCCGATTACGTACGCGGCTTGCTGGAGTCGTTTCGTAAACGCACCGGCACAACGATTCTGCTTGCCTCGCATAATATGTCGGAGGTGGAACGGTTGTGCGATGACGTGATCATGCTGCGGGCCGGCAAGCTGGTTGACCGCGGTCCGCCGGCACAGCTGCTCACGCGCTACGGCCGGCGCAACATGGAAGAGGTGTTCATCGACATCGCCCGCGAGCGCCACCTGGAAATCGCCCTCGATCAAAATCAAACGGCGGACAAATGAACGTAGGCATGCGCCAGCACACTGGCTTCCTGCCCTCGTTGCGGCGCATTTACGCGCTGATACTGCGACACACGTATCTATTACGCAGTTCCGGCCCGCGCATTCTAGAACTCATGTACTGGCCGACGGTGCAGATGATCCTGTGGGGCTTCATCACGCTGTTTCTGGTCAATCACAGTTCGTGGATTGCGCAGGCCTCCGGGGTATTGCTCTCGGGAGTGTTGCTGTGGGACGTGCTGTTTCGCAGCCAGCTCGGCGTGTCGCTGGTGTTCATGGAAGAGATGTGGTCGCGCAATCTCGGGCATCTTTTCGTGAGCCCGTTGCGTCCGACGGAGCTGGCTTGCGCGCTGCTGAGCATGAGCCTGATTCGTACGCTCATCGGCGTGGGCGGCGCGGCGTTGATCGCCATCCCGATGTTTCATTTCTCTGTCTTCAGCCTGGGTCTTCCGCTGCTCGCTTTTTTTGTGAACCTTATCATCATGGGCTGGTCGATCGGCCTGCTCGTGTCGGGTATCGTGCTGCGCTACGGCCTGGGAGCGGAGAGCATGGCCTGGATCGCCATCTTTGCCGTGCAGCCCGTCAGCGGGGTGTATTATCCGATCGACACCTTGCCTGACTGGCTGCAATATGTTGCGGCGATACTGCCGTCGAGCCACGTTTTCGAAGGGATGCGCGCCGTGGTGGTAGACCACACATTTCGTGCCGACTTGCTGCTGAAAGCAGCAGGGTTGAATGTGATTTATCTTGCTGCCGGATTTTTTTCTTTCCTGGCTTTCTTCAACATCGCGCGGGTACGTGGTCAATTACTGCACGTGGGTGAGTAATGCCCACTCCGCCGCTCGGGTGGGTCGCGTGGTTTTCTGATGTCGTAAATGGTGGGCGATGCAGGGTTCGAACCTGTGACCCCTGCCGTGTAAATCCCCTTTCCCAAATCCAGAGTCACGAGAATCGACCACTTACGCGTGCCGGCTCCACGCGTCCGTGACTGAGGTGGACAGGAGTGGACTGAAGTGCGTCACTTTTTGGTCACGGTTGTAGTTACCGGCCGGATGACCCTGGGACGGAGTCGAACCAGAGCTCGCCAATCCAATTTACATGCTAGAACACATTAGGGAAGAAGATATTGAGCGTTTGGTGGGGCTCATGCGGGTTATCCGTTTGCCAAGCTCATCACGGTTCACGAGGTGGTGCCGGCGGTTGTGCCGTTTGAGCCAGGTACTGATAGAATTTCCATGAGGCTGGATCAGGTCAATGTCTAGAGCACTTAAAGTCATCCTGTTCGCCGTCGGCGGGTTCGTTGGTCTGCTCGTCTTGATCGCGCTGGCCCTGCTGCTTTTTGTCGACGCCAATGCCTACAAGCCCCGATTGGTAGCCGCCGCCTCGGGGGCTTTGGGGATGGATGTCAGTGTCGGTGGTCGGATGGGAATCGGTTTCCCCCCGGATCTGCACGTCACGCTGCAGGACGTGAACATCCGCAATCGGGGAACGAACCTCGTCTCCGCGAAGCAAGCCAGCCTTAGCATCGATCTACTTCCTCTGCTCCAAAAGAAAATCCGGATCGGGAAGATCGCACTGAAACAGCCCAGAATTTCTATCGAGCGGGACCACGACGGCAAGTTCAACTTCGAGCAACCGGTGGTGGTGGCCGGAGCCGTGTTACCTGCTCTGGATCTGGCAAAGCTTATTCTTTCGGACGCGATTCTCGTCTACACGGACAAACAATCCGGGCAAGGATTCGAGGCCGGAGACTGCAACCTGGACCTGCGCCGCCTGCGACTCTCGGGTGGGGAAAGACCGGATCTTATGAAGCAGCTTTCTTTCGCCGCACAACTCGCCTGCGGCGAGATCCGGAAAAATGACTTCACGGTATCCGATTTGAAATTCACGGCTAACGGGAAGCATGGCACCTTCGAACTCAAACCGGTCACGATGCGTATTTTTGGCGCGCAGGGGTCGGGAGGTATCCAGGCGGACTTTTCGGGCAGCGTGCCCCGTTACCAGGTCCGCTACGCTTTGCCGCAGTTCCGCAGCGAGGAGTTCCTCAAGACCCTGTCGCCGCGGAAGGTTGCGGAAGGTCCGATGGATTTCACCGCGAACCTGTCACTGCAGGGAAAGACAGTGAACGAGATGAAGCAGACCGCGGACGGAGAGGCCTCCCTTCGGGGCGAGAACCTCACGCTCGACGGCATCGACCTCGACCGGGTGCTGTCCCGGTTTGAGTCCAGTCAGAACTTCAACCTCGTGGACGTGGGCGCCTTCTTCTTCGCCGGACCCTTCGGACTGGCGGTCACCAAGGGGTACGACTTCGCCAGCCTCTTTCAAGGATCGGAGGGCCGCAGCGAGATCCGGACGCTCGTCTCCGACTGGAAGGTCGAGCGCGGCGTGGCGCAAGCGCGAGATGTGGCCATGGCGACGAACCGGAACCGGATCGCCCTCCATGGGAGACTCGATTTCGTCAACGAGCGATTCGATGACGTAACCATGGCGCTGATCGACGCCAAGGGTTGCGTCACGGTGCGGCAAAAAATAACTGGCAGCTTCCAGAAACCGGTGGTGGAGAAACCGAACATCCTCATGTCGCTCACCGGGCCGGCGCGCCAGCTGCTCAAGAAGGGGAGGGACCTCTTTCCGGGCGGGGAGTGCGAGGTATTCTACGCCGGCTCGGTGGCGCCGCCGAAATCAATGGATGGCGACGCAACCGGCGCCACGGCCGGCGCTCAAGCCGAGGGGATGCCGGTGCGCGCGTCGCGCGTCAGCAGCAGATGAAATACCGAGGAGTCGATCGGCACCAGCGGCCGCACGCGCTCATCGATCCAGACTGAGACGCGATCGCCATAGGGGGCGAGACGCTTCAGCAGGCGCTCGAGTTGCCGCTGCTGATCCGCGCGCAGTGCTTCGATGTGCAGCGACACGGTGGCGGCGGAGCGGTGCAGCATTTTCTCCAGGCGTTTCGCGGCGCGCGTGAAAAACGCGCGACCGACATATCCGCGCAGCAGGATCTGCAAATGCGCGCCGCCCTCGCCGACGCGGCTGGCGATTTCGACCACACCGCGATGTACCTCGGCCGCACACAGTTTGTGCAGCATGGCGGCGGTGCGCTGAGCCAGACGCTGCTCCCGGTGGCGGTCGGTCATGAAATGGCGCTCGATATAGTCGCGCATGGCCAGCCCCGCGATCCAGTCCGCGAGCACCTGCGGCCAGGCGCGCGGCGGCGCGGCGGTCAGCGTGCGCAAAATGTGGAGCAACCGTATCAGCCCGCCGGCGAGCAGGGCGCGCGTGAACAGTCGGCGCACGATCGCCAGGCGCTGGCGCGGCGAATAATTCCCCCGGTAGACGGGATTCCGGAGATAACGGATTTTGTTGCCGATGCGTCGGGCGATGCCGTGGTCGCTGAACAGGCGCCGGTACAACACCTGATAATTCTGCACCATGGCCTCGTAGCCCATGCGCTTCGGGATGATATTGGTGCCCGGCTTGGTGTTGTCGCCGTGTCCGGCCCCGGCGATCAGCCGCCCTTCCAGCTGGAGGCGTTCGTAGAGCGGCGTGCGCGGCAGCGCCGTGAGCAGGCCCACCATGGAAACCTGGATGCCGGCGCCGGTGATGAAGTGGTACTGTTTGTCGAAGCTGTCGAGCGTATCGTTGTCGAAACCGATGATAAACCCCGCCAGCACGTCCACGCCGTGGGTGTAAAGCGCGCGTACGGCGGTCAGCATGTCGCGCCCGGTGTTCTGGGTCTTGAGCGTTTCCTTCAGGCTGGCTTCATCCGGCGACTCGATGCCGATGAACACCCAGGCAAAATTCGCGTCCTGAAACAGCTGCAATAGCCCGGCGTCATCCGCCAGGTTGATCGACGCTTCGGTGCCGAACTGGAAGGTGTAGTGGTGGCGCCGCTGATAATCCGCGAGATAGCGCAGCAGCGCCTTCGCCAGTTTTTGGTTGCCGATCAGGTTGTCGTCCACGAAGAATACGTTGTGGATGTCCTGGGCGCGCAGTCGATCGAGCTCGCGGCCGATTTGTTCCAGGCTTTTGGTGCGCGGCCGGCGCCCGAACATGACGATGATGTCGCAGAATTCGCAGCGGTAAGGGCAGCCGCGCGAGAACTGCATGCTCGCGGTGACATAGCGATCCAGCTTGAGCAGGTCGAAGCGCGGTGTCGGCGAGTCTTCCAGTTTGACCACGCCGGTCTCCCGGTAGCGGGGCTTGGGCGCGTTGTGTTCGAAGTCACGGCAGAATTCACGCCAGATGTATTCGGCCTCGCCGGCCACGACGGTATCGGCCAGGTCCGCGAAGCGTTCCGGGCACAGCGAGGCGAAACTGCCGCCGGCCACTACGTAATGGCCCTGACGGCGGTAGTATTCGATCAGCTCCAGTTGGCGCCGGAACTGCACGGCCATGCCGCAGATCCCGACGATGTCCGCCTGCGGATGCAACGGTACCGTTTCGATGTTCTCGTCGATGATTTCCACCTGCCAGCCGGGCGGACACAGCGCCGCCAGCGTGGCCAGCCCGAGCGGCGGGTTGAGCGCGCGTTTGTCGGGCAGGATGTTTTCCAGCGCCCAGCGAAAGCTCCAGAAGCTCTCCGGAAACCTCGGATTGATCAGCAGCAACCGCATGGGACGGCCCTGGAGTGAACTCGGCATGGTGACTCGATCCCTGTTGTTCGAATTCCGTCTTCGGTGTGCGATAACTTCCTCGGTATGGAGAAGAATGCTACCACTATTCACCACACCAAGACGAACCACGCGGCCTCAACCCGCAGGAGCGGAACCAGAACACCGCCCAGATTACTCCGGGAGGTCTGCGCGTCAGTCGTTCGGCAAATGCAAAGCGCCGCGTTTAGCGGTTATGTTTGACGAACTGGAAGATATTGGTTAAGCCGAGTATATCGGTGATCAGCAGCACGATGAAGATGAACACCAACGCCCCGAGAAAGCTATCGCCGCCGGCCGGCGACTGACTGCCCGACAGTCATCTAAATAGGGAAAACACCATGGCCGCCCGGATCGCCGTATGCACGGGATCACACCGACCAGGACGATTGCTGATCAAGTCTCCGCACCAACTTTTTCGTGCAAAAGAGCCCAGGGCTGTTACGTGAGCGACCTAACTCACCCATCTCCGGAATTTTTTCAGGAATAAGCTGTCCATCATTATCGAAGGAAGAGGGAAATCTTTAGTTAGTGGCTATAACCGTTATTTGTCGGGGAAACCATGGGTATTTTTCCTTTTTTGTGCGCATCGGCGTTGAGCATTTTATTGGCGCTGTCAGTGGCGACAAAGGCTTCGGCTACTGACATTTCGAGTTACGCGTTCGTGCAGGACGATGGCTCGTTGAGAGTGGACGGCCGTGCCATCCGGCTGTTTGGCATTTACATCCCCCAAACAGCCCAGTCCTGCCGCCTGTTCGAGCGGCCCGTGACGTGCGCGCCACGGGCCGCACTGGCGCTCGATTTCAAGATTGGGGCTGATTTCGTTCACTGCGAGCCAATGATGAAAAACGTGGACGGCAGTATCGTGGCGCGCTGCCGGGTCAGTGGCGAAGATTTAAGCGCCTATCTGCTTGAACGAGGTTGGGCGCTGGCGCTGCCGGATGCACCCTTCGAATATACTGCGCTCGAAAAGATCGCCAGACATAAAGGCGTGGGTGTGTGGGGGTTGACGCTGGAAAAAGTACGCTAGGGTCAAGTGTTATAAATTCTTATAAGAAAGTTTCCCTAGTGTTGTCCCGCTCCGATTTTCTGCCAGATTTGTTGCCGGAAGCGTTTAACTTTTGACGGATCGCCGATTTCCATGGCGAGATTGTCGATGAGTGCCTGCAACTGACTTGGATTGGTTGGTTTGCCGTACCGCTCGAGTTGTTCGGACCATACGATTACCGCCAACGGTCCCAGGAACTCGACCAATTCGGATTCAATCACTTTGAGCACACCGGGCATCTGATCGCCGGTAATTGAATTCGGAGTGAGGCGCGCCGTCGTCGTCGCCCGTTGTTCGCCGGCAAGCAGGTGCAAAATTTCCGCCGTTGACGGAAGTTTCTCACCGTGATGACCACCGATTTGCTTTTGCGAGAACTTGACGCGGGCCTGTGTGATTTCCTTGATGGGAATGATCGCCTCAACGCCTTTTTTCAGGCCGTACGACACGAAAGTGATCACGCCGTTCTCGAGATAGATACGTGCCAGGTGGTTGTCTTTCGTGGCGATCAGTAACGTACCTGTCCGTTTCTCGTTACAACTGCGTTGCAACTCATGCATGAAACCTTCATGTGTAACCAGCGAGGTTTTATCCGGTTCTGTCATGTTCACCTCCGCGTCGCGAAGATTGCCGCGGATCTACATACCGTTACCTTGTTTGCAATCCGACAGGAAAGCCTGGCTTCTCGCGTATCCGCAGTGATGTTTTTCGCGCGTGAAACAATCCATATTCTGTGCAGTCACGTTCTATGATGCGGTTTCGCGGCGTCGCAAACCAACATATTCTTCCTGCCAATTATCTCTCCGCCCTGAGACGCGGTTCGTTTGCGGGCTGCTTATGTATTGCACGCAGCCGTTCAATCGCCAGCCTGATGCTCGTTCCCATACGATCGATGGCCGCCGCCAGCGCGCCGATTTCATCTCCGCGGCTGGCCTCGGCGACCTTGGCGAAGGTCCGACCGCGGCTCATTTCGTCGGCGATGCGTGTCAAGCGCCGGATCGGGTTGGCGAGCTGTTGCGAGAACATATACGCAATCATTGTTACCACTGCCAAAGTAGCGATTAAAAGAATGGACGCGTTCCAGTTGGCGTCTCGAACCGGGCGAAACGCCTCGTCATAATCCTGCTGGGCTACCATTGTCCAACCCTGGTCAGTCTTCTGTACGTACGCGATGACATCTTTATCGCCATCCCGGTAGGAGATCAGCTTTTTACCGGTTTGCGGGCGTTGCACAAACGCGGCGTGCTTGCTGAAGTCGGTGCTCTTGTCCGCGTATTCCTCCTTTTGGTGCGCGACCACCTTGCCGTTTTCGTCGAGCAGAAACGCGTATCCGGTTTGACCAATCCGCAGGTTGGTGATTCTTTCCGACATCTCCGCGATCGACATGCCTATCGCAATCACGCCGGCGATTCTTTTCCCGCCGGTGGTTTCGTCCCCGGCAAAAATCGGGGCGGAAAGAATCACCGCCGGCTTTCCGGTGGTCCTGCTGACTATAACCTGCTTACCCATGGGGGCGCCTTTTATGACGTCCTTGAAATAAACCCGGTCGCTGTAATCGATCGGCTTGAGATCATCGCTTCTTCCGACGTTCATGCCGTCAGGCCCCATGGTAAAGACCAGATAACTCCACTTATATTCATTGAGCACCGACCGTAATATCGGATTCTGTAGCGCACTATCCATCGAAACCATGTCCTTGAGTGCGGCATTCTGGTTCAGGACTTTAAGGTTCATCGTGACCCAGCTGTTCACGAAGCTCGAAAGCTTGTCCGAGACGTTGGCAAGTTGTTGATTTACGCCGTCGGTGGTCTGCTCGATCGTGTTCTGGTAGTTGATATACCAGATAACGGATAGTGGCACGACCGCGACGAACAGCATCGCAATCAATATCTTTTGGAAGATTGAAAGGCTGAATAATTTCATATGTGTTTACCTCCGTACCTTAATCATAGGACACACAATCCGTGGAATTCGGACGTCCCACCCCGGTGTGGTTACAGCTGGCCAGTCGTTTGAAAGCCGTGACTTGACGGCCCGTAACCGTCGTTAAGGCCAATATCTACAAAGTAGCAGCAAAACGCGTGCCAGTGACGACCACGGGTAAAGCCAGTGTGGAATAACCTAGTCCCTTCGGGCATTTAGCGAGGGGCCATCGCCATTGGTCATTCCGGGTGGGGCGCCTACGATCAGTGCGGTATGGAGCTGAGTGGGAGCAAAATCGATTTCCAGGGACATATCGGCGGCGGGAATGTCGTGATCGGGCCCGAACATGTCTATGATATCCATCGTGTAGCGGAGCGTGAGTCGCTGCAGTTCCGGGCGCGACATGACTGCGGATCGATTCGCGCACCACCCTTAGCCGCCAACGGCAACTCCTTCAGACATACTTCCCACATCGCCAGCGTCGACACTTCCCCAGATTCACGTCTTGGTGATAGCGGATACCGCCATTGGTCGGTCCCATCGTCAGTACGCGCTGCACGCAATAGCCGAAAACCGTCTCGACTCCCAAGTATTCATCGCGACGGCAAGGAAAACTGACGGTCAACAACCGCTGAGGATACAGCAGACGGTCGCGGATATTTACGTCGGGGCCCATGATCTCGGCGGCCTTTAAAAACTGTTTCTAGGCCATCTGGAACATCAGCTCATCCCATTCCGCCTTGCGGTAAAGACCTTAAATGAATGACTGGGTGGTCGATGACATGATTAGGGGTCTTGTGCGTGTTGTAGTAGCCCCTCATTGGAAATTCGGTGAAAAGTGAAGAGGCTAAAATATTGATTATCTGGTGGGCGATGCAGGGTTCGAACCTGCGACCCCTGCCGTGTGAAACTCACTTTTTCAAACCACAGTCACGAAAATCAACCCGTTACGCGCCCGGGCTCCGCGCGTCCGTGACTCGGATGGTCAGAAATGAACAGGGTGGGACCGGCGCGCGTCACGTTTTGGTCACGGTGGTGGTGACAGGCGTGACGCCTCCCTACCCGCGTGAGAAGGGGGACGAGATGGTCCTGGTGCTTGCCCCGGTTGCCCATGGTGACGAATCGGCGGGCCGGGCGGCATCTGTGCCGCGTGAGCCGAGGCGGCGAGGGAAACCTCATCGACGGAGCTTGTGGCGTATTTCTGTAATTCGCCGGGGACAGGCTACGCTGACACGTGGACTGGCTCATCCTGAAAATAAGCACCAGGTTTGTGTCGTCGATCAACGTCCCATGGGTGCAACCCGTGTTTTGCATTTCAGCTTCGGCGCTCGGGCATGCTGGAGTGGTCAGGTTACTCGGGGTTTAACCGTGTGTGATCGGAATTTTCACTTCGACCGAGTGTTCCTGACGGTCGTCAATCAAGGGAATAGTCTTGTCGAGTCGTTCAACGCCATCCACCGTTATACTCGTCTCGCCGATCTTCGCATCATCGGCGGCGCGCGTTTGCGATACGACGATGTGGTAGACCGTCTCCCGATACCGGTAGTGCAGCGTGAAGTCCTTCCAGTCCGCCGGGAGGCACGGCGTGAAATGCAGTTTGTCCACTTCCAGCCTCAAGCCCAGGAGCGACTCCACGATCAGCCGGTACATCCAGCCGGCCGAGCCGGTGTACCAGGTCCAACCTCCGCGGCCGGTGTGGGGTGTAACCGCATAGACATCGGCCGCGATGACATACGGTTCAACTTTGTAGGTCGCCACCCCCGCCGGAGAGCTGGCATGATTCACCGGGTTGATCATGGCCAACAGTTCCCACGCGCGCCGGCGGTCGCCCAGTCGGGCAAACGCCATGGCCGCCCAGATCGCCGCATGCGTGTACTGCCCGCCATTTTCGCGCACGCCCGGGACGTATCCTTTTATATAGCCGGGATTCAACGGCGACTTGTCGAACGGCGGATCCAGAAGCTGAATCAGCGCATGATCGCGGCGCACCAGGCGCTGATCCACCGCCTCCATGGCCAGGCGTGCGCGCTGCGCATCGCCCGCCCCGGACAGCACCGCCCAGCTCTGCGAAATCGAATCAATCTGGCACTCGGGGTTGGCGGCCGACCCCAGCGGCGTGCCGTCGTCGAAGTAGGCGCGGCGGTACCACGCGCCGTCCCAGCCATGCTGCTCGATATTCCGGCGCAGCTGAACTCCAGCCTCTTCGCAACGCTCGGCGAAGGAGGGATCATCCTGCAGGCGTGCTACCGCCGTGAACTGCGTGAGCACGGTGTGCAGGAAGAATCCCAGCCACACGCTTTCGCCTTTGCCGTGATGGCCCACCAGATTCATGCCGTCGTTCCAGTCACCGGTGCCCATGAGCGGCAGGCCGTGCTCGCCAAACCGCAGTCCCCGCTGAATGGCGCGCACACAGTGCTGGTACAGGCTGGCCGCCTCGCCGGAGCGGCCGGGAAGATCATAATAAGAGTCGTCCTCGGCATTGACCGGGCGGCCTTCGAGGAAGTGAACGGATTCCTCCAGCACCCCGGTGTCGCCGGTGGTCAGCACATAGCGGCACGTCGCCAGGGGCAGCCACAGGTAATCATCCGAACAATGCGTACGCACGCCACGGCCCGCCGGCGGGTGCCACCAATGCTGGACATCGCCCTCCAGGAACTGGCGGCTGGCGCACAGCAGCAGTTGCGCGCGCAGCCGCTGCGGCTCCGCATGCACCAGCGCCATCGCATCCTGCAATTGGTCGCGAAAGCCGAAGGCACCCCCCGATTGGTAGTATCCGCTGCGCGCCCAAAGACGGCATGCCAGCGTTTGGTACAAAAGCCAGCCATTGGTCAGCACGTTGAGCGACGGGTCGGGTGTTTCCACCTGCACCGCGCCGAGCGTGCGGTTCCAGTAGTGGTACACGGCATCGAGCGCGCCGCGCGCGGCGGCCGAGCCCCGGAAGCGATGTACCAGCTTGCTGGCGTCGTCCGTCCCGCGTCTTCCCGCCAGGCCGAGCCTGAAGATGATCTCGCGCTCTTGCCCGTCGGCCAGCTCAAAGCCGACCTGGATCGCGGCGCAGGGATCCAGTGCGACTCCCACCTTGCCGGAAAGGCGCGAACGGTGCATCGCCGCCGGATTCCCGAGCGTGCCGTTGCGCCCGATGAATTCAGTGCGGTCGCCGCTTACGGTCCGGGTTGTGTCGTCCACATCGAAGAACGCAATCAGACCGGTGAACTCCGTGTTGTACGGGTTACGCGCGAACAGCGCGCCGCTGTGGGGGTCGATTTCGGTGGTCACGTGCATGGCCGATTTCGGCCGCAAATCTCCCAGCACCCACTCCACGTAACCGGTCGCGGAGAGCTTGCGCGGCTGGCCCGACTCGTTGTGCACTTTCAGCACCGCGAACTTGATCGCGGTGTCCACGTCCACGTAAACCGTGAGCTCCGAGCGAATGCCATCCTCCACGTGCTCGAAGACGCTGTAGCCAAAGCCGTGGCGAGTCACGTAATAACCGGCTCCGCGGCTGGGCAACGGCGTGGGCGACCAGAAATGGCCGCTGTCTTCGTCGCGCAGGTAAAAAACTTCTCCGCTGGCATCGCTCACCGGGTCGTTGTGCCAGGGCGTGAGACGGAATTCGTGGGCGTTCTCGCTCCAGGTATAGGCCAGGCCGTTCTCCGAGATGACGCTTCCAAAGTGCGGATTCGCCAGCACGTTCACCCACGGCGCCGGCGTCACCTGGTCCGGCGCGGTCATGATAACGTATTCATGCCCATCACGGGTAAATCCTCCCAGTCCATTGAAGAGGATCAGATCGCGGCGCGGCAACCCGGTGGCGGCCGGGAGTTCGGCGCGGTGGCTGCGGGTTGGTTTGAGGCGCGGAACGCGCACTTCCACCGGGCCACGGCGGTTGATCTGCTCTACCAGCGTTCCGCTACGGTCGCTGATGATGGCGCGCGCGACCGATTGGATCAGGATGCGATCCTCGTCCGATATCTGCTCCGCTGGCCGCACGAAGATTCCACCCGGCCGGTCCATGGCGTGCGGTTCGACGCCCGCGGCAATCAGCCCCATGATCTGGTCCTGGAGCAGTTGCCGGTAACCGGCACGGTCTTCGTTCCAGATCACCAGGTCCACCGCCAGTCCCTTCAGGCGCCAGTACGCGTGGGCCTGTACCAGTTGGCGCACCAGATCGATATGGGCCGGGTCGCCGATCTGCAGCAGCACGATGGGCAAGTCGCCGGAAATGGCATAGCCCCACAGGCCGGATTGGCCACGGCGGTTTTTGACGAGGATGGCGGCGTCGGCGCGCAACGAGGAATTGGCGTAGATGACGGAGCTGGCAAGGCGTCCATAGAGTTGCGCGTCGGCCTCGGTGGCATTGATCTGCCGCAGCACCACCTGGGCGTGGGTCCATGCCAGTTCCAGGACGCGATCCGCGATCCGCCGATCCTGGTATTTGTCGACCAGGCCCAAGGCGGCGTCACGGGTTTCGCCGATGCCGGAAACGATATCGATCGTTGCCGCTTCGTCCGGATCGAGCGTGATACGGCAACGAATCGCGACGATCGGATCGAGTACCGAACCCTGACTGCCCGAGAGCGCGGTGGTTCCGTTCAGGGCCTGGGGCGCGGCGGCGGTGTTGCCGCGGCCGATAAACTGCAGGCGGTCCGTCTCGTAGGAGATCTCTCCGATGTCCGCCTCGTGCACGGCCATCAGGTGAAACATCCAGGGTGCCGACTCATCGAGGGAGCGGGGCCGGCGCGTGCAGAGGATCGCCCGCCGCGGTTCGATGATCTCGGTCTGAACAAAGAGATTACTGAACGCCGGATGCAATGCTTCCGCGGCCGCGGGCGCAAGAACCACTTCCGCGTAACTCGTCACGTCAATCGTTCTGCGCGATTGGGAGCGGTTGGAGATATGGATGCGACGCAGCTCGATATCATCTTCCGGCGAAACCACGATCTCGGTATGGCAATCGATGTCGTGGTCGTGGCGGCGAAACTCCGCTCGCCCCTCCGAGAAAATCGCGGCGTAGCTGTCCGCACGCTTGAGCGTCGGCTGGTGTGCGGTTGACCAGAGTTCACCGCTCGCCACGTCGCGCAGGTAACAGAAGATGCCCCCGTTGTCGCGGGTGGCGTCTTCGCGCCAGCGGGTCACGGCGAGATTCTTCCACTGACTGTAGCCGCCTCCCGCGTTCGTGACCATCACGTGGTATCGGCCGTTCGACAACAACTGCACCTGCGGTGTCGGCGTATCGGGGCTGTCGAAAACGCGAATCGGCGTCTCCGCAGCGCCGGATGTGGGTCGAATGTCGGAGAGCTGGGCGGTGTGCGGGAACAGCGCCGTGGCCCTGGGTATCCGCTCCTGGAGCAACAACAGGGTCGCCTGCAACAACGGGTCCGACGCGAAACGCTTCTGCATCGGACGGTCCAGCAGCAGATAGGCCAGGGCGAGCAGGCTCATCCCCTGGTGATGGGTCATGAAGGAGCGAACCACCGTGCCCGATTCCCCGCGTCGTTGACGTGACGGGGTGTAATCGATGGCTTCGTAGAAACCGAATTTACCAAGCAGTCCCGTATCGGCGAGCCGCTGCAAGTTCAGGCACGCCGCTTCCGGCGCCACCATCAATGCCAGCGCCGAGGCATAGGGGGCCACGACCAGGTCCTCCGCCAGTCCGCGTTTGAGCCCCAGGCCGGGCACGCCGAACGCGCGGTACTGGTAATTGAGATGAACGTCGACCGTGTTGTAACCGGATTCCGACATGCCCCACGGCACGCCGCGCAGTCCCCCATACTCGATCTGTCGCTGCACTGCCGCCTGACAGGTCTGATCGAGCAGCGTGTTCTCGTAGGTGGGCATCACCAGGAGCGGCATGAGGTACTCGAACATCGAACCGCTCCACGACAGGAGAATCGGCTCGCCACCGGCGGACGTGAGCAGACGCCCGAGGGCGAACCAGCTCTCCTGCGGCACTTGCCCCTGCGCAATCGCGACAAATTTTATCAATCTCGCTTCCGAGGCCAGCAGGTCGTAGGAGCTCGAGTCGCGTCGCCGCTCATCCACGTTGTATCCGATCGTCAGCAGACGCGATGCCTTGTCGTACAGGAAGTCGTACTGCATGTGCGCGAGTTCGGCGGACTGCGATGCCAGATGTTCGACAGCCGCGATCCGCTCCTGGGCGCGGCGGCCGGCTTCGAGAATGAGCGGCCGCGATTCATTCAGCCATCCGCGTTGTTCGGGTGTTATCGCGTCGCCCATGCGTAGCGCGATGGTCGATGGCGGTTCTTCCGCGAGTCTGGCCATTTCGCGCAGCGTGGGTATTTCGCTGATGCCGAGCAAGTCATTAAGTCCGTTCGGCGCCGCCGGCAGTAATGTCCACGGGGCGAGAAACGTCAACTCATCGAGAGCGGCGCGGCATTGCCGGGCCAGCGTCCGTGCCCACCAATTCGCATCGGCCTCAGAAGCCGTTTCGGAAATTACCGTGCTGGCGTGATCCAGGGTCGGGTGGTGCACGGAATCGTCATGCGCTTCTCTGTATACTTCGGGTTCCGCGTGCCGTCTTTCCTCGGCTGATACCCGCTCGCTATCTTTCTGAGACAACTTTTCAGAAACAGCATCGAGACTGCCGGCAAACTCCTCCGCGCGTGTCGCCAGCCGGTCAAGCGTGAGCCGCGCCGCCGAAAGCGTGGTTGGCCGGGAATCGCCGGCGGACTCCAGATCTTTCTGAAATGGAGCGAGCGCAGCCGGCGTGGCACCCCCCACGGCATCCGCCAGGATCCCCAGCGTGTCGCGCAGTCCGTCAAACCATCGCGCCTCCAGGATCGGGCGATCGGGTAGTGACAACAGACCCGGGCGCAAGGTCAGCAGATGACCCGCGAGGTTCCCGCTGTCCACCGTCGAAATGTAGGCCGGGTGCAGCGGTTTCAGCGACAGCGTGTCGTACCAGTTGTAGAAGTGGCCGCGGTGCCGTTCCATGGATTGCATCGTGCGCAATGCACGTGCCGTGCGCTCGATGAGTTGTCCGGCCGGAATGTAACCGAAGTCGTACGCGGACAGATTCGCGAGCAGCGCTAGCCCCATGTTGGTCGGCGACGTGCGGTGCGCCACCACGGGACCGCGATACTCCTGATAGTTATCCGGTGGCAGCCAATGATCTTCCGGGCCGACGAAGGTCTCGAAGAACGCCCAGGTCTTGCGCGCCAGCTTGCGCAGGAAGAAGGTCTGGTCGGCCGTCAGCCTGGCTTCACGGCGGGGAAGTGGCCGGCTGATCCACCAGGCGATGGCGGGCGAGACCAGCCATAAGACCAGTATCGGTCCCGCCACGACCAGCGCGGCCGGGTTCGACAGCACCAAAACCAGCGCCGCGCCAATGGCGATCGCCGGGGCGGTCCACATCGATCGGAAAGAGGCGGCGAGGCCCGCATGGCTGTCGCGATCCCATTCGCTCGATGGATTCCATTCGAGAAGCCGCTGGTGCGTGATCAGCATCCGTCCCGCCGTGCGCACGACCGCATCCAAGCTGAAGACCGCTTCATAGGGAAGGCACGCGAGCGCAAAAGCCGCCTGGGCGAGGCGCCGGCCGACGGCGCGTACGACGGCGGCGAGATGCTGAGCCAGCAGCACGTCGACCGGCTTCTGAAACATCTCCAGAGCAGAGGCAATCAAGGACGGGATCAGGATGATTCCAATCACCGCCAAGGTCCAGAACCAGGCCGATGACAAGTCCGTCCAGCCCAGCAGCAACAGCAGCGTCAACGCCGCCGGCACGAGACTGCGCCGCAGGTTGTCGAAGAGTTTCCATTGCGACAGCCACGACAGCGGGTTCTTCTGCCGGCGCGCACCGGGACCGGGAACGCGCGGCAACAGCCAGCCGGCAAGCTGCCAATCGCCGCGAATCCAGCGCTGCCGGCGGCTCACGTCCGCGTTGTAGCGAGACGGGTATTCCTCGTACAACAACACATCGCTCACCAGCCCGGCGCGCGCGTAACAGCCTTCCAGAAGATCGTGGCTGAGGATGCGGTTCTCGGGAAAGCGATCCTTGAGCGACCGCTCGAACGCATCGATATCGTAGATCCCCTTGCCAATGAACGAGCCTTCACCGCACAGGTCCTGGTAGACGTCGGAGACGGCGCGCGTATAGGGGTCGATACCCGGCTCATCCCCGTACAAGCGGGCATAGCGCGAGCGGTTCGTGCCGGGCAGGCTCACGCCCATGCGTGGTTGCAGGATGCCGTAACCCGCAACGACACGTTGTTGGTCTTCATCGTAGCGCGCGCGATTCAACGGGTGCGACAGGTTTCCCACGAACTCCCGCGCCGAGTCGCGCGGGAGTTGCGTGTCCGTGTCCAGGGTAATGACATACTTCACGTTCGATAAAGCGCCGGTGTCACCGACAATCCGCGAGAAGCGATCGGTTGCGCCCCCGCGCAGCAGTGCATTCAAGTCCGCCAGTTTTCCGCGCTTGCGCTCGTAGCCCATCCAGATCCGCTCTTGCGGATTCCACAGGCGCGGTCGATGAAGCAGAAAGAACGTGTCGCCGTTTGCATCGCGGTACTTTTCATTCAGTTCCCCGATGCGCGCCGCCGCCAGCCGTAACAGCGCTGCGTCCTCCGGCAGCGTTTCAGCGCGCGCGTCCTGAAAATCGGTCAACAGGCCGAAGCGCAGATTGTCGTCCCGATTGGCCAGGAACCGGACTTCCAGCGCCTCGACCAGATCCTCGATGTTGTGAGCGCCGCCGAGCATCGCCGGAACCACGACCAGCGTGCGCGATTCCGGCGGGATCCCCCGGGAAAAGTCCATGCGCGGCAGCGGATGCGGCGCTGCCAGCAACGTCGCCAGCCAGTTCACCAGCGCCACCGCCAGCTGGCTGGTGGACAGCAGCGCAAGGACACCCAGCAACACGAGCATCCAGTCCGGCCCGCCGCTGGCCTGCGCCTGCATCAACAAACCCCCGGCGAGGATCAGCGTGATCAGCGCGATCGAGCTCAGATACAGGAGCAACGGAAACCGGCCGGCCGCTCTGGTGAACGCCACGACGGCGGAAAGGCGCGCCTCCACCGTCCGCTCGAGCTCGCGCAATCCCTTGTCGACCAGGTAGAAGCCCACGTGCGCCGTTCGATCATCGCCGCCTTGGCGGGCCGCGCCTGCGTGCGCCAGTTTGACCGCCCGCTCCGCCACCTCGGCTTCGGACAGGCGGCTTTGTTTCGCGATCTTCTCCACGACATGGCGATAGCGGTCGCGGGTGGCAAAATCCATCATGCCGTAGATGGCGCCGGGGTCTTCCCGTAGTTTTTGTTCGGCGACGCTCAGTGTCTCGACGAAGTCGCGCCAGTCCATCGCGCCCAGGAATCGGAGACTGCCGATGCTGTTGCTGATGGAGACGTGGTCGGCGGCCTGTTGCTGGTTTCCCGACTGCACCAACTGCTCGATCGTCAGGCCGGACTCGGACAGCAGCTGTTCAATCCAGGTCAGCGGCAATGCCAAAGCCGGGCTCTGCCCCTGCAGCCGGCGCGTAAATTCCGAAACGAACGGGGTCGTCATCGGCGGGCTCGACCGCGCCATGTCCGCGATCACCAGAACCAGACTCTTCGGATCCTTCTCGGCCATCTTGATCATCTGGTCGGCCCAGGAATCGGCCAGGTTCCGGTCGATCCGGCCGGCGGCGCTGCGGGCGGCAACGCGCCGGAGATTCTCGATCAAGGCCAGGCGCAGCATGATGGGGATGGCCCACAATTCGCCCAGCTTGAGGGCGGTGACCGATTGGTAGGATGCGACGAAACGGCGGAGGCTTTCCGTGTCCACCCGTCCATCGCCGTGCGCGATCGTCTCCAGCGCGATGTCATACACGCGCGGGAGTCCGGCCGAAGGGCCGTGAGCCAGGCGTGGCAATTCCCGGCTGTAACCCTTCGGCAGGTGTCTCTTGGCCGTGCGAATCTGTTCTTCGATCAGGTAGAAGTTGTCGAGCAGCCATTCCCCGGCCGGTGTAATCCGGCGGTTTGCCGTCACCGCCGCCGTAAGCAGCTGACCGGCTTCAATCAGAATGCGTTCGTTCTCCGCCAGCCGCGTTAACAGCCGTTCCCTGGCTCGCCGCGGAGTCAGAGTGTGCGAGGAAGCGAGATTCTTACCATGCTGCTCCATCTGGTCGGCGCTGAACAATTCCGATCGCAGCGGCGGCTCGTCGCGGGCGTAATCAGATACCGAGCGATTTCCGAGGAAGTGGGCTCGTAAGTAGAGCAAATTCCTGGAGACAGTCCTGTTACTCGCCGTCAAAGTAGAGGTCTCCGTGAAGCTTTCAAGTCGGTGGCATAGGCGATCTTAAACACATGAATCACCGCTTTGTTGTTAAGCAAAAGCGCTCACGTATTTTCAGAGCGACGCCTGAAGTCCAGGCTTGCAGGAGGTAAATACAGGTGACCAGCGGAAATGATGCGCAAGATTCGCGGAGACTAAATCCGTGCCCTGATCTTTAATCTTGAAACGCCCCCCATTCTAACCGCAAACTCGGGTGTTTACCGATATTGAAGTTGAACCCAGCGCCTCATGTGGCGGTGTGATTCGGGAATTCGCCTGTCTGCGCGCCGCGCTGCCCGGCACCATGGCGCGCGAACGCGGTGTCGGTCACGGTGGAAAGTGAGAAGACGGATTCGGATCTGCTAACCACTTGAATACATGGTGACGATACCGGGGTCGAAGTAGCGAGCACTGCCGTGGCCGGCAGCAGGCTTGAATAGAAGTAAGTGCTTGAAAAGATGGTGGGCGATGCAGGGTTCGAACCTGCGACCCCTGCCGTGTGAAGGCAGTGCTCTACCGCTGAGCTAATCGCCCTATTCAGACGACTGACGACAGAAGACACAGGACTGAATCAGAAGACTGATAGGGACAGAAGACTGAAAAGACCTTAGCTTTACAGTCTTCTGTTTTCCGTCCTCTGATTACAGGCTCAATCTTCCGTCTTCTGTTCTTTATCCTCAGGTAAGGTGCGCCAGTTTAATGCCGGCAGCGAACGAGCGTCAATCGAGCTGATTTTGTCATCGTTTTTCTTTACCATTGTGTTTCCGCCCTAACCCTGAGCCAGCTCCGTGACCGCCCGTACCCGATTCGCCCCGAGCCCCACCGGTTATCTGCACGTGGGTGGCGCGCGTACCGCGCTTTTTTGCTGGCTGTACGCGCGCCAGCACGGGGGAACTTTTATCCTGCGCATCGAGGATACCGATCTCGAGCGATCGACCGCTGAGTCGGTGGACGCGATCCTGCAGGGCATGACCTGGCTGGGGCTGGAATACGACGAGGGACCGTTTTTCCAGACACATCGCTTTCCGCGTTACCAGGAAGTCATCGCGCGGATGCTGAAGGAGGGCACGGCCTACCACTGCTATTGCAGCAAGGAACGCCTGGAAAAGCTGCGCGCCGAGCAGATGGCACGCAAGGAAAAACCGCGTTATGACGGCAAGTGCCGCCCGGGGGTGGCCCAGCCCCCGCGGGACATTCCACCCGTGGTGCGCTTCAAGAATCCGCCGGATGGCGCGGTGGTGGTGGAAGATCTGATTCGCGGGCAGGTGGTTTTTCAAAACAGCGAACTCGACGATCTGATTATCGCGCGGGCTGACGGTTCGCCGACCTACAATTTCACCGTAGTGGTGGATGACATGGACATGCATATCTCGCATGTCATTCGCGGCGACGATCACCTCAACAACACGCCGCGCCAGATGAATATGCTGCAGGCGCTTGGCTGCAAACCGCCGGTTTACGCCCACGTGCCGATGATCCTGGGCCCGGACGGCGCGCGCCTGTCCAAGCGCCACGGCGCCGTGAGCGTGATGCAATACCGCGAAGCGGGTTATTTACCTGATGCGTTGCTCAATTATCTCGTGCGGCTCGGCTGGTCGCATGGCGACCAGGAAGTCTTTTCCGTTGATGAGATGATCAAATTATTTGACATAGCGAAGGTTCACAGCTCGACGGCGGCATTCAATCCCGAAAAACTCATGTGGCTTAACCAGCACTATATTAAGAATAGCGAGCTGAAACACGTGGCGCATCATCTGAGCTATCACTTGGGCAAACTCGGTATTGATCCCGCCGCGGGAGGGCCTGAAATGATGGAGGTTGTGAAGGCGCAGCGGGAACGGGCCCGGACGCTGGTGGAGATGGCGCAAAACAGCGCGTTCTTTTACAAGGATTTTGACGCGTACGATCCCATGGATGCCGCCTCGCATTTGAAGCCTGAAGCAAAACAGCCGCTGAGCCAACTGCGCGACCAATTAACCGAGTTATCGCGCTGGGAAGCGGCGACGATTCATGAGGTTGTGACGAAGCTTGCCGAATCGCTGGGACTCAAGCTTGGCAAGATCGCGCAACCGTTGCGCGTGGCCGTGGCCGGACGGGCGATGTCGCCGCCGATCGATGTGACGCTGATGCTGGTTGGACGCGAGAAAACACTGAAGCGGATAGACAGGGCATTAGAACACATAAGGAAACAACCGGTTACGGCTTGACCCGTCGGTGGACGGGCAGTAAAGTAGCGCGCCTTGTGACACGACCAACGATGGCTTTTGCACGCTGGCACGTCATCATTCATATCGAGAGCGATTTTGCCAAGCCAGAGGCATGCTCCGACAGGGCAAACTCCAGGGAAGGAACGTTTTTTTGCCCCGGGAAATATTTAGGGGCTATAGCTCAGCTGGGAGAGCGCATGCATGGCATGCATGAGGTCGCCGGTTCGATCCCGGCTAGCTCCACCAATTTTTCGTGAACGGTGATTCGTGATCGGTAATCCGAAAAGGACGCGAGTTGCCGGGTACTAACAGCGTTTCGTGGGTCACGACTCACGAATCACTGCTCACGGCAGTTTTGTCCCCATCGTCTAGAGGCCTAGGACATCGCCCTTTCACGGCGGTAACAGGGGTTCGACTCCCCTTGGGGACGCCAAGGCAAACAACAAGGCCCCGCCCGAAAGGTGGGGCCTTGTTGTTTGCGTCGCGCACGCGACGGGATTTGAACCCGATGGGTTCGACCAGCACGCGCTTGGAGCGCGTGCGGAACAGCGGAGCGCAGCGACGCTGGCCCGAAGGGTGAGCGCCATGGATGGCGCGAGTACTCCCCTTGGGAACGCCAACACAATCAATAAGGCCCCGGCAGTATAGGTGAGGCCTTGTTATTTGGGTCGTGAGTGTGACGAGAATCGGATCATCAGGGTTCGGCGCAAATTAGCAGGTCAGACGATATAGAAAGACAAGTACGCCCATTAAAAGTGATGGCGACATAAAAACTCATTCCCGTGGTTGCTGAATTGTTCTGATATTTTCCAATGCTTCCAGGCTGATCAACCGTCGTGGCTATCCGTTCCGTGCGATGGTCTGAGAAATGGGAGCAAGTCAGAATGTCCTTTAGATGCTAGAGTCTCTATTGAGCGCTTGCCCGTGCGCGTCGCTCCTGTATGGCGCGTGCATGTCCATGTCCGAAGCGCGTTGAAGAGTCGGAGTCCTAACCAATGCAACAAACCACGGATTTTCTGATTATCGGTGGCGGTATCATCGGCCTCACGCTGGCGCTGGAGGCAAGACGGCGCTTTCCAAAATCATCCGTAACCCTGCTCGATAAGGAAAAAGTTTGCGGCAGTCACGCGAGCGGGCGCAATAGCGGCGTATTGCATGCTGGCTTCTATTACAGCGCCGACAGCCTGAAAGCGCGGTTCACGCGTGAAGGCAACCGCCGTCTGACCCAGTATTGTGTCGAACGCGGGTTGCGGATTAACCGCTGCGGCAAGCTGGTGGTGGCGCGGAATGCTTCGGAACTGCCGGGCCTGTCCGAGCTGCTGCAACGCGGCAAGCGAAACGGCGTCGAGGTGCATGAGATCACCGAAAAAGAGGCCAGGGAAATCGAACCGCGTGCCCGAACCCACGAGAAAGCGCTGTTTTCGCCGTCAACGTCCTCGGTCGATCCGACCGAGGTGGTGCGAACATTGATCGGCGATGCGCGCGCCGCCGGCGTGATTATGTTTACCGAGACCGCTTATCTGCAAAAAACCGCTGGTGCTATCCTGACCTCGAGGGGACCGATTGCCGCCGGTTTTGTCATCAACGCTGCCGGCCTGTACGCCGACAAAATCGCCCGTGACTTCGGCTTCTCGGAGGATTATCGAATTCTGCCGTTCAAGGGACTTTATTTGTATTCCGATGAGCCAGCCGGGGCATTACGAACGAATATCTACCCCGTTCCCGATGTGGAGAAACCGTTCCTCGGCGTCCACTTCACGGTGACGGTCGATGGCAAGATCAAGATCGGGCCGACAGCGGTGCCGGCCTTTTGGCGCGAGCATTATCGCGGTCTCGGAAATTTTTCCTTCACCGAGCTGTTCGAAGTCGTCGGCCGCGAACTGGGAATGCTGTTCCACAACGACTTTGGGTTTCGCTCGCTCGCCATCAATGAGCTGCGCAAATCCTCGAAGGCGGAAATGGCCAAGCTGGCGTCCGAACTGGTTACCGGCGTGACGCCGGAGCATTACCGAACCTGGGGACCGCCTGGAATTCGCGCGCAGCTCGTCAATATCACGAAGCGCAAGCTCGAGATGGACTTTCGATTCGAGGGAGACTGTCGGTCACTGCACGTACTGAACGCCGTCTCTCCCGCCTTTACGTGTGCGCTGCCGTTTGCCGAGTATCTGTTCGATTGCATTCAGCGCGACAAATTCGCGGCATAGGTCATCCCGTTCGGGACCTGGAATCTCGTGCGATCACGCTCCACGAATATGGCGATCAGACTGACGCTGTTTTTGGCCAAAGACATATAAGCGTTACCAAGCAATGACTCACGCTTGGTTGGAATGACCCGCGGCTTGGGCAGTGTAGCAGGGGAGATTGAAGTACTTGTGACGAACGGGTGTTTTTTGGAAGAAGTAATCTTCCTTTTTTTACTGAGTCGGTGAATAGAAATTTATCCGGTTACCCGTTTTGCGGAGCCGTCACGCGTACGTGCGGTATGTGACCGTTGATTCGCTGGATGACGGTGTTTTTTCCGAAGATAGGTCACGTTGCCACCGGTACCGCGGAGCAGCTGTTCATCGGTCAATTCGATTGCCCGGATCGCTTTCCCGAATGCCAAGGCGGCCATGAATCCGGCTACCGACCAAACTAGAAGAACCGCGAGGATCACTTCCGTATTCATTAACTTACTCCTTTGCGGGTATGCCCATCTGTATATAGTAGGTATCCTCCAATATCTTCCGGTTTACAATCATTAACACGTCTATTTCACTCTCAACGGTAGCTTTTCGCGGATGGATGGTCTTTGGCAGCCAGGCGCGAATACGTCATGACTAAGTGTGGGAGACGAGAGAAATCGCGGCTCTTAGGATTATCCGGAGATTGTAATTTCTCCGCCAGCTCGCGGGGCGGATATTTTTAATTCTTTACGAGAGGATGATTTTTACTCTCGAAACAAGGTAACAATCAATATTTTTATAATTGGATGATGTGGTCCATGGGGTGGATATCATACGTTCCCACGGGCAGGACGCGCGCGATTTTGACCTCCTGGCCATGGGCATCAATCTGGTCCATCAGGTCAACGGTGATCTTATGGCTGTAGGGAGTTTTGTCGGCGGTCAGCACCAGCGCCACCTTGGGTTTGAGGCGGCGCGCACGGTTGATTGAAATGACGACCCCGATGCTCCCCGTGCTGAGTTCGACCAGCGAGCCAATGGGAAAAATCCCCATGCAACGGATGAATTCCTCTACCAATTGGGGATGAAAATCCTTCTCGCGCCACTCGTACATGCGCTTGAGCGTATCTTCCGCTGATATCCCGCCGGAATAGCTGCGATCGCTTGTCACCGCATCGTATACGTCGACAATCGAACCGATAAACCCTGCCTGGCTTATCTTGTCCCCCTCCAGACGCACCGGATAACCGGCTCCATCACGACGTTCATGGTGTTGTTGAACAGCTTGCATGGCGAGCGGAGGCAGACCGCCATTTTTGTTTACCAGGACCACGCTCCATCCTACATGCCGTTTCATTTCCTCGAATTCCTGCGTCTCCAGCCCGGCGGGTTTATCGAGGATATGCTTGGGAATCTTCAGCATGCCGAGATCGTGCAACATGAGGCCGACGCCCAAGTCTATCAATTCTTCCTTGGTGTAGACCAAATGTCGTCCTATTGCGATACCCAGGATGCAAGATCGAATACTGTGTAACGCGGTGTAGTCACTGATCTTCCGCATGTAAGTCAGGCACACCATGGCGTCCGGATTCCTCAGCATGCTATTCACCATGTTGGTGACGACCTTGGTGACGATCGGGATTCCGAATTCCTTGTCTTTTCTGATATTTTCAATAACCTCCTGCATGGTATCCCTGGCTTCGACCTCGATTTCCTTGGCGCGCACAATTTCCTTTTCAATCGGGCTCTGATCCTCGTAGGCGGGGCGGGTAATCATGGTCGAGGCTGAATCGGCAAGTTGCCTTACCTTGAGGGTCAGGTTGTCGTCCTCCTGCTGAATGGCGCGCATCCGCGACTCAAACTCGGCACGATTGCGTGTCGGCAGCGCGTCGGGACCCTTTTCGAGATCGATATAGACGTATTTGCATTCCTTCTTGAGCAAGTCCATTTCCTGCGGAGTCTGAAGCTCAAAACCCTGGAACAGGAATGGCGTTTCAAGCCAGGGGCGATCCAATTCGGAGATATACATCCCCCACCGCAGGTCCATGACATCAATTTTCTTTTTCATCGGGTAACTATCGAGTTGAGAACGCCTTCCCTTTCAGGATGCAGAATTATCCATTTTCTTGATAACACGATTCACACCGTCGTAGTTAACACCGGGAATACTTAGGATTAAGTAAATCGATTACTGCGCTGCTTGTAAATACAACTGCAGCGCACTTTTGGCGTTGGGATCTAAATCGTGGAATTTTATCGCGGTACCATCCTTGGTGACTCGTGCGACGCTTGCGGAAAGACGGTAGGGCAGTCGCTCCTTGGATGCCGGTAACGAGATCGTCATTTGAACCGGTACGTCTCGATAGAGCGCGCCCCAACCTACTTTGAGCATGGCGCCATTTAGACTGAGATTATGGATCTGGCAAAGCCGGTGGCCTTCGCTGTGAATAATCATTACTTCCTGGTTCACAGGCTTGCGCGCGCTCATTCGCCGTTCGAGATCCATTTTCCCACCCCTGATCGAGTGATCGAAAAAACCTGTCAATCCTCAATGTTCTGTAAGTCTAGCCAGATTATACTCTGGCTAAGCGAGAAATTTGAATAGACCACCAAAGACTGCCTCCTTAAATACCGGTGTCTCGCGATAGGTACCCCATACTGTTTGGGGTCTTTCGACGATATCGCCCATGGCGGCACCTTCGCTGCCAAGATCCATGTTGGCGTGCATGATGTTCTGTGTGTTGTCTTGGCGGCGTGAAAGAATTTATCCAGCGGACATAACGGTTATTTATTCCCGCATTTGCGGCGCACACTCCGTTCACGCGCAATCTGTCGGTCGGCGGTGGAGCGATCATACGACTGCATCACATTTTACGTGGAGTAGTACGGTAATAATCAACTTACTGACCGGGACCACATTTTCTCAAGCCTGCCCTTTTTTAGTCCATGGTAATGGCGAAGGAACCCGTGCGCTGGCACGCGCTTTTCTGACTTGTGGACGATCGCAGATTCATTCGTTATAGTTAATTGACTATATCGCTTCGCATGGCATTCTCTTTTGTCATCGTCGCTCTTAACGAACACCTAACTAGTAATGCCGCGCCGCAAAACTCCGATCGCTCCGAGACTTCGTCTGCAACTCAAGCATGGCATCGCCATCGGACCGGGGAAAGCCGCGCTTCTCGAACAGATTGCACAAAAAGGCTCGATCAGTTCGGCCGGTCGTGAACTCGGCATGAGCTATAAACGCGCATGGCTCCTGGTGGACGGCATGAATACCCACTTTCGTGCCCCACTGGTTAAAGCGGCTAAAGGGGGGAAGCGAGGTGGCGGCGCCGTGCTGACCCTTCTCGGTAAGCAAGTGTTGCAGCGGTATCGGTGCATGGAACAAAAGGCCCTTAGAGCCATCACCTCGGATGTGACGCGGTTCGAGAAGCTTCTCGCCCGCAAGCGGGCATGCACCCGACTCCACTAATTTTGATCAGGAGGATTCGATGATGCGGTCTTGGCTGGCGGTGTTGTTGACGATGTGCCTTACCGCCCATGCGCAGGAGGGACCATTTATCGCCGCGGCATCCGACTTGAAGTTCGCCCTTGACGAGGCGGCAAAGGACTTCCGGACCAAGACGGGAAAAGCGGTGCGTGTCTCTTATGGATCGTCGGGAAATTTCTACCGGCAGATTCGGCAAGGCGCCCCTGTTGAAATGTTTTTGTCCGCTGATGAGGGCTTCGTGTTCAATTTGGCCAAGGCGGGATTGACGGTGGATGACGGCGCGCTATACGCCAATGGACGTATCGTTCTGTTCGCGCCGCGTGGCTCGCCAGTCCGAGTAGACGCGCGGTTTACGGACTTGCGTGCGGCGATTCAAGATGGCCGCGTCAAAAAGTTTTCCATCGCCAATCCGGAGCACGCGCCTTACGGCCGCGCGGCGCGCGAGGCCTTGCAGCATCAAGGATTGTGGGACGCGGTGGAACCGCGACTGGTCTTGGGTGAAAACGTCTCGCAGGCGGCGCAATTCGCTATGTCAGGCTCCGTGCAGGCGGGTATTTTCGCGCTGTCTTTCGCGTTGGCGCCCAACTTTGCCCAGGCGGGCACGCACGTTCTGATACCGGAAGATTGGCACCAGCCCCTGCGACAGCGGATGGTCCTCCTCAAGCGCGCCGGCAATACGGCGAAGGAGTTCTACACCTTCGTTCAGCAGCCATCGACCCGGGCGGTATTCAAGCGTTACGGCTTCGTACGGCCGGACGAATAATTTAAGCCATGGACTGGATTGCGCTCCGGCTCTCGCTTGTCCTGGCGCTCACCACGTCGGTCATCCTGTTGCCGATAGGCGTGTCGCTCGCGCGGGTGTTGGCCTACCGTGAGTTCTGCGGCAAGTCCGCGCTTGAGGCAACCCTGGCGTTGCCCCTCGTGCTTCCCCCAACCGTGTTGGGCTTCTATCTCCTCGTGGCAATGGGTGGCGCGTCGCCGATAGGGTCGCTGTACGAGAATATTAGCGGACACCCCTTGGCGTTCTCGTTCGCAGGACTCGTGGTGGCCGCGGTTATCTTCAACGTTCCCTTCTTTCTGATTCCCATGCAGCGGTCGTTCGAGGCTATTCCGTTGGAAGTCAGGCAAGCGGCGGCGTGTTGCGGTTTGTCGCGCTGGCGGACTTTGTGGCGCATTGAGCTGCCCTTGGCCTGGCCCGGCCTGCTTGCCGGGATAATCATGACCGTCGCGCACACCATTGGGGAATTCGGCGTCGTACTGATGGTCGGCGGAAGCATACCCGGGGAGACGAAGACAATCGCGATCTCCATATATGACGAAGTACAGGCTTTTGACATGAACGCGGCGGCGCTGATGTCCGCAATATTGTTGATGCTATCGCTCACGGCGCTGGCCATCACCAACCGGCTGTCGCGCAGAAGCGCGCGGGTCTGAGGCTTCAACGATGCTGGAAATAGACCTGCGCCAACCCGGTCCCATCCCACTGGATGCGCGCTTCACTTGTGCGCCGGGTGAAACGCTGGCCCTGGTCGGCCCGTCTGGAAGCGGCAAAACGACCATACTGAAAGCCATCGCGGGACTTTATCGTGTGGCCAACGGGCGCGTGCGGGTTGGGGACGAATGCTGGTTCGATTCCCAAGGCGGCGTGGACTTGCCCGCGCGCGCGCGTAAGAACGGTTTCGTATTTCAGAGCTACGCGCTGTTCCCGCACCTAACCGCGCTTGAGAATATTATGGAGGCGCTGGCCGCGGGTGTTTCGGCGGCGGCGCGCCTCTCGAAAGCGAATGAGCTGCTATCCGCCGTGAACCTCGCGGGTCTCGATAACAGGTTGCCGCATGCGCTTTCAGGCGGTCAGCAGCAGCGAGTCGCCCTGGCGCGGGCGCTTGCCCGAGAACCCGATGTGTTGCTCCTCGACGAGCCATTTTCAGCGGTAGACCAGGCCACCCGGGAAAAGTTATACGAGGAACTCGCCAACCTGCGGCGGGACCTGAAGATGCCCGTGGTACTCGTCACCCATTCGCTGCCAGAGGCGACGCTCCTCGCCGACCGGATGTGCGTGTTGTACCACGGACGCACGCTGCAAACCGGTACGCCAGAAGACGTCATGAACCGTCCCGCATCGATTGATGTGGCGCGACTTATATCCATGAAAAACATATTCACCGCGCGCGTCGCAGCGCACGAGCCGGCGCGGCTTGTCACCATCCTGGACTGGAATGGACTGCGGCTGGAGGCGCGCCTGCAACAGGCCCATGCCGCCGATGCAGACGTATCGTGGGTTATTCCCTCGGGCTCGATCGTATTGCACCGCAAAGACCGACCGTCAAAGGGGGAATGGGAAAACCCCGTAGCGTGCCGGGTCGTGCGGCATGTCGTGATGGGCGATAACACCTTATTGGCCTTGTCGCCGCTGCACGCTCCCGAACAACCTCTGACCTTAACCATCTCCACGCATGTCGCGCAGCGAAACGGTGTGTGGCTGGGGGTCAGCGCGAGTGTTTCGCTTCTGTCCAACGGAATCCACGTGATCGAGTCACATGGAATGCTACGTGGCGGGTCCTTACTATCGGATAGTTGACACAATATCACGGTCCAGACCCGCGTCTGACAGGCGCTGTCAAAGTAGATATGGAACATCCGGTCTTTCAACTAGGATAGCCGGGTGAGAATTTCCGGTTCCTGCCGACATTGGGGGAAAAGCGAGCGTATCTTTAGAGGCACAGAATGTGCTAAATCACGTTCTTGCGCTGGGCATAATCGCCCGTATTGCCATTAAACCGTGCATTGGCTGGCCGGGGGAGCGATTTTAATGCTTGCGTCGCTGGCGAACATTGCCTATCGGTGGGAACGTTATTAGCATATTTTGGAGGCGCCGAGTTACATTAACCGATTGAAACCGTCACTAACGTTTATCGGTTGGTGAACAACGCATATTGAATGGTCAACATTCTATCTTGTTATCGACCCGTCCGATTGCACTGATTATATGCAAGACCGCTAGCACCACATGATTGGGACATACATTCCATGGCTTGTCGGGCTGTCGGTAATTACGGCGATATTCGCTTCATTCACGGTTTTTCACCTCGTGGGTCGCAGCAAGACCCCTCAACGTCTCACACAGAAATCCCTGCTGTTCATGAGCGCGCTGCTGGCGGTGGCATCGCGCATTTCGAGAATCGGCCGTACCTCGAGTGCTTGAGCGGACCCTGAGGTGATCCATCCAGCTAGTTCCCGGAACACCCACGGCATGCACTCATACGATGATCCAGGGAATCGAAGCGCTGTCGAGGAGCCGGTTTTACCGCTCAGGTCAGGCGGCGATAAATCACCGTTATCGACTGGGCTTATCAGAATACCGGTGTTTCGCGATAGGTGCCCCACACGGTCTTAAGCTGCTCGACGATGTCACCCATGGTCGCGCCTTCGCGGACGAGTTCAATGGTGACCGGCATGATATTCTGCGTTTCGTCTCGCGCAATGTGAACGAGTTTGTCCAGCAAACTTTGCAATTTTTTATTATCGCGTTCACGGCGTACCCGCTGAGTACGGGCGACCTGGCGTGTCGCGGTGGTCGGATCATACGGGTGCATCTCGATGTTGAGTCTGTCCTCGCGTTCGACAAACTTGTTGACGCCCACTACCGGTTTGTCGCCGGATTCCTTGCGCAGCGCCGTCGCGTAGGCGAAGTCGGCCAGTTGCTTCTGGAACCAGCCTTCCTCGATCAGCTTGATCGTACCGCCGCGCTCATCGACCTCACGTAAAATTTCAAATATTCGCTTCTCATATTCCGCGGTCAGCCATTCCAGGTAATAGGATCCGCCCAGCGGATCGATCACGTGAGTGACGTTGGTTTCCTCGGCGATGATCTGCTGGGTGCGCAGCGCCATTCGCATCGCGTCCTCGGTGGGAATCGCAAATGCCTCGTCATACCCGTTGGTGTGCAGCGACTGGCAGCCGCCGAGGACGGCGGCAAGCGCCTGAATCGCGGTGCGCACGATGTTGATCTGGAATTGCGGTTTCGTGAGCGTGGCGGCGGCTGTCTGGCAGTGGAAGCGCAGGCGCATCGATTCCGGATTTTTGGCGTTGAACCGCTGTTTCATGATTTTGGCATAACAGCGCCTGGCGGCGCGGAATTTGGCGATCTCTTCGAAAAAGTCCGACTGCGACACGAAATAAAACGCGAGGCGCGGCGCGAATTCGTCCACGGTCATGCCGGTCTTGATGACTTCCTCGACATAGACGATGAGGTTGGCCAGCGTGAAAGCGGCTTCCTGAACCGGCGAGGCGCCGGCCTCGGAGATGTGATAGCCGGAAATGTTGATCGGATTGTAGCGCTTCATATTCCTGGCGCAGTAGGTGATGCAGTCCCGCACGATGCGCACCGAGGGCGCAATCGGGAAAATATATTCCTTCTGCGCCATGTACTCCTTGAGAATGTCCGCCTGTACGGTCCCGGACAATTTGTTCAGGTCGTAACCGCGCTTTTCGGCCAGCACGACATACATCGCCAGCAGAATCCAGGCCGTCGGATTGATGGTCATGGACACTGACACGTTTTCGAGATCGATGCCGTCGAACAGCGCCTCCATGTCGGCCAGCGTATCGACGGCCACGCCCTCGCGGCCGACCTCGCCCTCGCTCATGGGATGATCGGAGTCATAACCCATCAGCGTGGGCATGTCGAAATCCGTCGAGAGCCCCGTCTGGCCTTGCTCAATTAAAAACCTGAAACGTTTGTTGGTGTCCTCGCCGGTGCCGAAGCCGGCGATCTGGCGCATCGTCCAGAAACGGCTGCGATACATCGTGGGATAAGGGCCGCGGGTAAACGGGTAACGTCCCGGGAGACCGATGTCTTCGACCGGCACCTCCACAATATCAGCGGCCGTGTAAACACGATTTACCGGAATATCGCTGTTGGTAAAGAATTGCGGTTTGCGTTCGGCCTGTTTCTTCAAGAAGGCGGCCAGTTCGTGCTGTTCCCAGTCCCGGATGTCGCGTTCGAGTTGCTCGAGAATCGAGGGATCAAGTGTCTTGGTCATGGTTGCATTCCCCCTAATTTGTCTTTAGCGAATCTTCAATCAGGGCGCTCGCGAGCGCATAGGGATCGTCACGGCGGGTGAGCAACCGTTCCGTATACTCGGCGGTTTTTTGCGCCCGTTGCTGCACGAATCGTTCGGTCAAAATGGCCTCGGCGGTTTTAAGCAGGCGAAATTCAGCCACTTGGCGCTGGCGCAGTCGCCCCATTTCGGTATCGAACGCGATGCGTTTGTGTCGCCGGATCGCGTCGACGAGTTCATCCAATCCTTCACCGGAAACCACGCTGGTACCAATGACCGGTACCCGCCAGTCGGCCCCGGAGCCCCGGGCACCGAGAACCAGCATGGATTTGAGATCCGTGAGCGTGCGGATGGCATCGCTGCGGTCGCACTTGGAGACGACATGAATGTCGGCGATCTCCAGCATGCCGGCTTTGATCGCCTGAATCTCATCGCCCAGGCCCGGTGCCGATACCACGATGGTGGTATGCGAGGCGCGCGCAATTTCCACTTCATCCTGTCCGACGCCCACGGTTTCCATGATAACGGTGTCGAATCCCGCCACATCGAGTATGTCGACGACGTCCATGGCGGCGCGGGCCAACCCGCCGGTGGCGCCGTGGGTGGCCATGCTGCGGATATACACGCCGGGGTCGGTGCCGAGTTCCGACATACGGATGCGATCGCCGAGTATGGCGCCCCCGGAATAGGGGCTCGAAGGGTCGACGGCGACGATGCCGACTTTGCTTCCGTCAGCCCGCAGCCGTTGTGTGATCTTTCCCACCAGAGTTGATTTGCCGCTGCCGGGCACGCCGGTGATGCCCACCACATGCGCGCGTCCGGTGGCGCGGTAGATTTCCGCCAAGGCATCGCGGGCTTCCGCCACACCGGCCTCGGCGCGCGAAATCAGGCGGCTGACGGCGCGGGTATCCCCAGCGCGCACGCGTTCGACAAGTGTCCGGGAGGGTGTATAAGTCGTCATCAGCGGCCGGTATCTCCAAGTTTTTTGTGGAGGTCGCGAAACACTTCGCGATCGTCGATCACGCGCCTGGCCTTGAAATCGGTGCGCGGAATCGATCCGGGTTCCGCCACCTCGATCACGGCGCGCAACCCCAGCACCTTCTGAATTTTGGCGGCGACCTGAGCGCGGTAACGTGAAATAGATTCCGCGCCTTGCGAGTACGTGTTCGGATTGGCTTCGACACGCAACAACAGCTCGTCCATGGCTGCCTCGCGCGTGATCACGATGCGATGTTCACCGCCGTATCCGGAAAGTTCATTGAGCGCGGCGTCAATTTCACTCGGATAAACATTTTCGCCGCGGACGGTGAACATGTCGTCGATGCGCCCGAAGATGCCGTGGGGCAAGCGCGGGTAGGTACGGCCGCAGGGATTCGGTTCGTTCACCCACAGGCTGAGATCGCCCGAAACCAGGCGGATCATCGGTTGCGATATTCTTTCGAGATGCGTATAAACCGGCGTTCCGCGCTGGCCATAGGGTACTCGCCGAAAGGATTGGGGATCGCATACCTCGGTGTAGACCACATCCTGCCAGCACAGCATACCCGAAGTCTCGGCGGTTCCGGCCACATTCATCCACGGCGTCATTTCGGCCATCGAACCGGAGTCGAACACTTTTGCGCCGTACAGCTCTTCGATCTTGTCGCGCACGGACGGAATCGAAGCCCCGGGTTCACCCGAGAAAAACATGCGTTGCAGGCCAAAGTCGCGTGGATGCAAGCCTTCGTCCGCGGCGGTTTGTGCGAGATGCAGCGCATAGGTGGGCGTGCCGTAGAAAGCGGTCGGCTTGAGCAGCGCGAGCCATTGTGCCGCGCGGGCACTCATGCCGGGGACGCCGGCACCAAACGGGAAACATTTCGCGCCGAGCCGCTCGGCACCGGCAAGTGCACCCCAACTGCCCATGTACAGGCTGAAAATCGCGGCGATGCAGAGGGTATCTCCGGGGCGCATTCCCATGGCCCACATGATCCGGGCATGGGCGTTGGCGATGGCGCGCCAGTCGTCGCGGCTGATGGCGAACACCGTCGGCCGGCCGGTAGTGCCGCTGGTACCGTGGATGTGGAAAATATCGCTCTCGGGCACACACAGGTAATCGCCGAAGTGCGGGGCGCGCGTCTGCGCTTCACGCAAATCCTTTTTCTGGATGACGGGGACTTTTTCCTCGAAATCCTCGAGCGATTTCAATTGGTCGGGATGAAACCCGGCATCATCCCATTTGCGCCGGTAAAAAGGGGCATGGCGGTAAGCATGGGCGCACACCTGCTTAAGACGTTCGAGAATCAGAGTCTCGCGTTCCGCCACGGGCATGGTCTCGCGTCTGGGAAACCAGAAGCGGCTGTGCGCGGATGGAAAATAGGCGTCGTCGTACTTCGGCGGGAAGCTCCAGGATTCCATTGAATGCTTTTCGTTCTCTAGCGCGGGCCGCGCTCGGCGACCAATTGGGACAGGGTTTCGACAATCGCGCGTGGCGGGGTATCCTGCAACAAGACCTCGCGCACGCCCATGTTCTTGAGTGCGACGACATCTTCATCCGGCATGACCCCGCCGGCGACCACGATGATGTCATCAGCCGCATTTTCATTGAGCAGTTTGAATATTTTCGGAAACACGGTGAGTTGTACGCCGGATAAAACACTCACGCCCAGGATGTCGACGTCCTCCTGGATCGCGGCGGTTACGACTTCCTCGGGCGTGCGGTGCAGGCCGGTGTAAATGACATCCATGCCGTGGTCACGTAACGTCCGCGCCACGACCTTCACTCCTCGATCGTGACCGTCGAGGCCAACTTTGGCCAGCATCACGCGTATCGGATGAGTCATGTCATCCCCAGACTCTTAATTAAAGAGGGCGTGTTAATTATCGCTATATTGTAATGCCGGGAGCGCCGAATCAATGGTGCGCCGGTCAAACGAGCGCGGCATGGAACCAACGCAGCCGTTAGTTGATAACGAGGTCGATCTCTGATCCGGTTGTATATACTGAAGATATCAGCGGTTTACAAAAACTTACGGGGTTAATTCGGCGGAATCAAGATTGAACCAGATAAACCAGAGATTACCCGTGATATCACTTTGTCAACCCGTATTATTGCTGTAATCGTTGACGATAACGGCATGGAAAATATCAACAGTTGGTCCATCATAATCGCGAGCCTGATCGCGACGGGAATCGGGCTTTTGGCGTTATTTCTGGTTTCACAAAGAACGGTTCGTGCCAGAACGGAATTGCGATTGCACCATCGTGCCATTGAAGCCAGCGTGAACGCGATTGTGATCATGGGAGTCAACAAGCCCGGGTATCCGATTGAATACGCCAACCCCGCCTTTGAACAGATAACAGGTTATACCGCCGGAGAAGTGCTTGATCGTAGTCTTGATCTTTTGTGGGGAAATGATTCGACACAACCCGGATTGGACAGCGTGCGGACGGCCTTCCATGACCAGTCCGAGGGGCATGCCGTGCTTCGTGGGTATCGAAAAGACAACAGCTGGTTCTGGATGGCCATCAATATTTCCCCGGTACCGGATGATAATGGTAACGTGACACACCTGGTTGCGGTTTTTAATGACATTACTGCGACGAAAAACTACGAGGAACAGCTGGAAAAACAGGTCAATTACGATCCGTTAACCGAGCTCCCCAACCGCAACTTATTACAGGACCGCTTGTGCCAGGCGGTGGCCTTGGCGCAGCGGCAGAATCACCTTGTGATAGTCGCCTTGATTGACGTGGATAATTTCAAATTCGTCAATGAAAGCGTCGGGCACAAGGTCGGGGATGAAGTGCTGAAAGTCATCGCGACGCGTATCCGCAATTGTGTCCGTAGCACCGATACCGTGGCGCGGCTGGCCGGCGATCAATTTGTGCTGATCCTGACCGGCCTGCTCAATGAAGATTACATTCCGAAGGTGCTCCAAAGGGTCATGGATGCCGTCTCGTTCCATCCCCAAGTTCTGGAAGAACTCGAAAAAGTGCTCAGTACCGTCTCCCAACCCATGGTACTGGAAAACCGGGAAATTGACATTACCTGCAGTATCGGCGTAAGCCTGTTTCCTCATGATGCGAAAGATACAACGGTTTTACTGAGGAATGCCGATGCCGCCGTCCGCCGCGCCAAGGATCTGGGGCGCAACAATGTCCAGTTCTTTACCGCCGAATTGAACGCACGGATGAGCGACCGGTTGTCGCTTCAATCCATGATGCGCCGCGCCCTGGAACGGGAAGAATTTGAGTTGTATTACCAACCCAAGGTCAATCTGGCGGACGGAAGGATATCAGGCGTCGAGGCGCTGCTCCGATGGAACAGCCCGGACCGCGGAATGGTTCCGCCGGTTGAATTTATCCCCACCCTTGAAACTTCAGGGCTGATTATCGACGTGGGGAAGTGGATCATGAAGCGCGCCGCCTCGCAATACGTGGAGTGGCGCTCACGGATGCCGCAACCTCCCCGGATTGCGGTCAATATTTCCCAGCTACAACTGGCGCAGAAAAATTTCACCGCCATCGTGGAAGCGATTGTCAAAAGTCATGGAGACAAAAGCGATTGTGGCCTGGACCTGGAAATCACCGAAAGCCTGATCATGCGGGATATTGACGCAAACGTCTCCAAGCTCAAGGCGATACGTGATATGGGTGTCAATATTTCAATCGATGACTTCGGGACTGGACATTCTTCTCTCAGCTACCTTACCCAGTTGCCGGTCAATGCCCTTAAAATCGATCGTTCATTTATTACCCATATGGCAGGCAGCTCCGAAAGTCTGACGATTGTGCTGGTTATTATTTCCTTGGCCCACTCGCTCAAACGCAAGGTTATTGCAGAAGGCGTTGATGACGCAGCCCAGATGGATTTGTTACGCCAGTATGGTTGCGATGAGGCGCAGGGTTATCTGATTGGTCATCCCATGCCCGCCGGGGAATTTGAAGCCTGGTACATACGGTGGAGTTCCTCTCAAAAACCTGACAAATCTCGTGGGGTATAACGGTAACAATTGAATTCACGTCCATTTCAGCTAGTGAGCGCGGCCAATCCTACACCAACATCCCCTGACTCATGTCGTCGACACGAAACAGGCTGCCAGGCAAGGTTGCTACCCTTCACTTTTTCGACCGGCTTGATGGAATATATGTTTGAGCGTGATTGACCTGAACTTAATTATGTTCACGCCTGCCAGAGGAGCTGATCTGTTTTCCCCGAAAGGATTTCAAATTTAATTTCCAAATATTCCGCTGCCAAGCCTTTTAGATGAAAGGGATTTGCCGCCAGTCAGAAGCAACCCTTGCGGGAATGTATAAAAGTGCCCGATACGGGAAACAACGCGTATTACTGTGGGAAAATGCTTTTTTTTCAATACTGGAACGAAAAACGGGGACATGTCATGATTGACCCGTCGCGTTTACCGAGGGCCGCGACGGGCGTGTGATTAATCTTGAAAATATATTGTATACCGCATACAGTTTGACCCTCAAATAACCTTGGCAATTTCGCTTGTTTTCAGAAGTGGAGCGTCAAGTCAATCGATAGGAGGCACAATGCAGATTAATAAAGCTACAACACTCGGTAGAGGTGTGATCGGAGCATTTATTGGAGCCGTATCCATGTTGTTGACGGCTCTTCCGCTGTCCGTACAGGCCGCTTGGGAACCGACAAAAACAGTCGAATTTATCATACCGGCCGGTACCGGCGGTGGCGCCGATCAAATGGCGCGGCTGACCCAAGGTGTGGTCATCAAGCACAAACTGATGAATCAATCCATGGTGGTAATAAACAAATCGGGTGGAGCCGGCGGTGAAGGTTTCCTCTACGTCAAGTCAGCAAAGGGCGACCCTCACAAAATCATCATTACCTTGTCTAATCTGTTCACCACCCCGTTGGCAACCGGAATTCCTTTCAATTGGAGGGATTTAACCCCTGTCGCCATGCTGGCACTGGATGAATTTGTACTCTGGGTCAATGCCGATTCGCCGTATAAAACAGCCAAGGACTACCTGGATGCGGTCAAGGCCGGCAAGGATAATCAGTTCAAAATGGCGGGGACCGGCTCCAAGCAGGAAGACAATATCATCACCGTGGCGCTGGAAAAATTTGTTGGCAAGAAGTTCACCTATGTGCCCTTTAAGGGCGGCGGCGATGTGGCGGTGCAGTTGGTCGGCAATCACGTCAATTCTACCGTGAACAATCCGATCGAGGCGGTGGCCCATTGGCGCGCCGGCAAGCTGCGTCCGCTGTGCGTGTTTGACGGCCAACGCATACCCTATAAAGATAAAATGACCGATACCATGTCATGGAATGATATTCCGACCTGTAAGGAAGCCGGCGTGGATGTGCAATACCTCATGCTGCGCGGCATCTTTATGCCGGGTGGGGTCACCCAGGAGCAGGTTGATTACTATGTCAATCTGTTCAAGAAGGTCAGGGAAACACCCGAATGGAAGGGCTTCATGGAGAAAGGCGCGTTCAATCAGTCATTCATGACCGGTAAAGAATATGCCGACTGGGTGAAGGATGCGGAAGATATTCACAAGGATCTGATGAAAGCAGCGGGGTTCCTCGCAAAATAAGCGGAGTGATCTTTCTGAAATAATATCTGATACAGGAATGCTAACTGCTGTAATGCCGGGTGAGGATGCCAAGCTGTCCTCACCCGGCTCTGCACTGTGCTAACGTCCGTACAAATCATCTTCGGTTGCGAGGCGTTATCAATAATTAGAGCCGATGGGGGTTTGTATGCAAGATAGCAGTAACGATAGTACCGGCAATTCGGGCAAGGGAGGGCTTTCGACCAAATGGGCGGAAATCATTGTCGGGGTCATCATCTTTTTACTTGGGTTGTTGGTGATTGTCGATAGTGTTCGCGTAGGAATCGGTTGGGCGCCGGATGGCCCGCGAGCCGGCTATTTCCCCTTCTACATCGGTTTATTCATCTGTGTGTGCAGTGCCTGGATCGTCTTAACTACATTTTTCAGCAAAAAGCCGGATACCAGTGCGTTTGTCGGCCCGGGAAAATTTAAACTGGTATTGTCGGTGCTTTTCCCCGCCATGGCTTTTGTTATCGCAATTTATTTCGTCGGCATCTATGTCGCCTCGGCATTCTTCATCGGTATCTTCATGCGCTGGCTAGGTAAATTCGGCTTATCCAAGATTCTCCCCGTGAGCCTCTTGACGCCGACAATCATGTTTTTACTCTTCGAGATCTGGTTCCTGGTACCGCTACCCAAAGGACCGCTTGAAGCCATGTTCGGTTACTGACAATCAGGCTGTTTGGACAGCAGAAGCTGATTTTCAAATATCAGAATAGCCATTGAGGGGCGGTGTAATGCCTGCAATAGTCAAGTTGTTCGTGAGCGGTCGATAAGGTAATCGTCGCAGGTACAGGTTACATGAGCGTGATAGAACAAGTAACGCATCGCACTTTTTCCCAGTTTGGCGATAGTTTTTTAGTGCCGTAATTATAATTTTCATTAGGGTTTCATATTAGCGCCATCCCAATCACGAGGGGAACAATGCAGTGGAAGAGATTAATAACTTAATGCACGGTTTCGCCGTGGCCCTGACATTGCAGAATGTGATGTTTATGTTTGTTGGAATTATATTGGGGGTGCTGATCGGTGTGCTACCCGGGTTGGGTGGCGCAAACGGCGTTGCCATTTTGTTACCGCTCACTTTCTCCATGTCTCCCACTTCCGCCATCATCATGTTGTCGTGCATCTACTGGGGGGCGCTGTTCGGCGGCGCGATTACGTCGATACTATTTAATATTCCAGGCGAACCCTGGTCGGTGGCTACCACTTTTGACGGCCATCCCATGGCCCAGCAGGGCCGGGCAGGCGAGGCGCTGACAACCGCGTTCACTTCATCTTTCGTCGGCGCGCTGATCGCAGTCGTCGTAATCACATTCTTGGCACCCTTGGTGGCGAAGTTCGCCTTGCAATTCGGACCACCGGAATTTTTCGCCGTGCAACTGCTTACTTTTTGCAGTTTCGTCGGTTTGGGCCGCGGATCACCGCCCAAGACCATTGCGGCCATGATGCTCGGATTTGCGCTGGCGGCGGTTGGACTGGATACGGTAACCGGAACGCTACGCATGACTTTTGGCACGGGTGAATTGTTGCGCGGCTTCGATTTCCTGATCGCCGTTATCGGATTGTTCGGCATCGGAGAAATTCTGCTGACAATGGAGGAGGGCCTGGAATTCAAGGGAGTGCGCGCCAAGATCAATCCCCGGGTGGTTTTCCAGACTTGGGCGCAGTTACCGAAATATTGGCTCACAGCAATCCGCGGCACGGTGATCGGCTGCTGGATGGGGATCACCCCGGGAGGCGCGACCCCGGCTTCGTTCATGAGCTACGGCATTGCGAAACGGTTTTCAAAGGATGGTGAAAAATTCGGCACCGGTCAAATGGAAGGAGTGGTGGCCCCGGAAACCGCCGCGCATGCCGCCGGTACCAGCGCGCTGTTGCCCATGCTGACCCTGGGGATTCCGGGTTCACCCACGGCAGCCGTGCTGCTCGGCGGGTTGCTTATTTGGGGGTTGCAACCCGGACCGCTTTTGTTCGTCGAGCAAAAGGATTTTGTCTGGGGTTTGATTGCCAGTATGTATCTGGGCAACATCGTGGGACTGATCGTGGTCCTGACCACGGTGCCTTGGTGGGCCGCCATTCTGCGCGTCCCCTTCAGCATCATAGCGCCGATTATTGTGGTGATCTGCGCTGTGGGCGCCTATACCGTACATAATGCGTTACTCGATGTCGCCATCATGCTGGTTTTCGGCGTCGTGGGGTATGCCTTCAAGAAACTGAATTATCCTCTCGCGCCGCTGGTGCTAGCGCTCGTGCTGGGCGATCTCGCCGAAAGCTCCTTCCGTCAGTCCATGCTGATGTCGCAGGGCGATTTATCCATTTTCTGGGAAAATGGATTGGTCGGAGGAATTGTCGGCCTCGCTTTGTTTATGCTGTTCTGGCCGCTCATCGCGAAGCTCTTCGTCAAACGCCGTGCAGGAGTGGCGGAATAACCACGGGGACATCCGTAATCGGGAGGAACTGTTATGCCGGTCATCGCAATGAATCATGAGATGGGCTCGCAAGGGATGTTCGTGGCGGAAGAGCTGGCGGCGCAGCTCGGTTTGTCCATGGTTCATCATGAAGTTGTTGATTACGTCGCGGAAAAAATGCACGCGCGAAAAAGCACGGTTCGACGATTCCTGGAAGGAAAAGCGGGCATGCTGGAGCGTTGGAGCACGGATGAAGGCAGTCTGGCAATATATAAAGCCGAGGAAATTCTCGATTTGGCGGCCAAAGGCAATGTGCTGATCCGCGGCTGGGGCGCTACTTATCTGTTGCGCCGGATTCCCCATGTCGTCTGTGTGCGAGTCTGCGCGCCCGTCGAACGACGGGTAAAATTATTGATGGAACGTCTGGATACGGACGAGGAATTCGCCCGGGAAGAAATCAGGCGCAGCGACGCGGCGCATGTCGCGAATATGCAGCATCAGTTTGGCGTTACCTGGGGTGACCCGCTGCTCTATGATATTGTGCTGAACACGGAGCGGGTCTCGATAGCAAGCTGCATCGAGCAGGTTAAGCTGCTCGCAAAGCAGCCGGAATTTCAGGAGACGGCGGCATCACGCGCACAACTGGAAATTCTCACTCTCGAATATCACATTCGTTCGGCACTGCAAAGCAATCCGGCAACTGCCGAAGTCGAAATAACAATCAACGTGGATGATGGAAAGATTGTTCTGCAGGGAATCGTTCTCAGCGAAGAAGAAAAGCGCGCGACGGGGGAAACAACCGCAAAGGTCGCGGGTGTCAAGCAAGTTGAAAATAAATTGAAAATAATGAGGGATGGGAAATTTTTCCCTTCGGCGAGGATGTAATTCACACCCCAATAGTGTTGCCGCGGATAAACGCGCAGTCCCCCATCCCCGGATAAACTATTTTATTTCAGTACCGACTTGAGCTGTTTTCCCATCTCCGCGGGGTTTCGGGTGATTTTAATCCCGCACTCCTCCATCACCGAAAGTTTTTCCGTAGCCGTGCCCTTGCCGCCCGAGATAATGGCGCCCGCATGACCCATGCGTTTGCCCGGCGGTGCCGTCACGCCGGCGATAAAGCCGACAACCGGTTTTTTCATGTTGTCCTTAACCCAGTGCGCGCAATCCTCCTCGTCGCTGCCACCGATTTCTCCCACCATTATCACTGCCTCGGTTTGCGGATCGTCATTGAACAATTTCATCACATCGATGTGTTTTAACCCGTTCACCGGGTCTCCGCCGATACCGACGCAAGTGGTTTGACCCAGGCCCAGCTCCATGAGTTGTCCGACTGCTTCATAGGTCAGCGTGCCGGAACGGGACACCACGCCAACAGGTCCCTGCTTGTGAATGTGTCCGGGCATGATGCCGATCTTGATCTCGTCGGGTGTGATGATGCCGGGACAATTCGGTCCCAGCAATAATGTCTCTTTCTTTTTCATTTTGTGCTTGGAGCGGACCATATCCAGAACCGGAATTCCTTCGGTAATGCACACAATGAATTCAATACCGGCCTCAACAGCTTCATCGATGGCCGCCGCGGCAAAACCCGGTGGAACGTAGATTACCGAGCAAGTGGCGCCGGTTTCCTTCCTGGCTTCAGCGACGGTATTGAAAATGGGTATCCCTTCGAAATTCTGACCGCCTTTCTTGGGAGTGACGCCGGCGACAAAAGCTTGTTTGCCGAAGGCATAGTTGACGCAATTCTGGGTGTGAAACATGCCGGTTTTGCCGGTAATACCCTGGGTGATCACTTTGGTGTTTTTATTGACCAGTATCGACATGCTCACCTTCCAGCCGCTTTCACCGCTTTCACCGCTTTTTCCGCGGCGTCGGCCATGTTGTTAGCCGAGATAATCGGAAGGCCCGATTCGGCAAGTATTTTTTTCCCGATTTCCACGTTTGTTCCTTCCAGACGCACAATCAACGGAACCGGGAGACTGGTTTGCTTCGCTGCCGTCACCACCCCTTGTGCAATGACGTCGCATTTCATGATGCCCCCGAATATGTTTACCAGGATGGCCTTTACTTTTGAATTCTTCAGCATGATCTTGAACGCTTCCGTTACTTTCTCCGTGCTCGCGCCGCCGCCGACGTCGAGAAAGTTAGCCGGGGAACCGCCATAGAGCTTGATGATATCCATGGTCGCCATGGCCAATCCGGCGCCATTGACCAGACAGGCGATATTTCCATCCAGGGAGATATAACTGAGATCGTGCTTCGATGCTTCAATTTCAGCCTCGTCTTCTTCGTCAAGGTCTCTCAGAGACTGAATATCCGGATGCCGATACAAGGCATTGCTGTCAAAGTTGATCTTGGCGTCCAACGCGAGGACGCGCTGATCGCGTGTGAGGATCAGGGGATTGATCTCGGCCAGCGAGGCATCCGTTTCAACAAAGGCATTATACAAACCTTGAAGGAATTTCTTTGCCTCTTCCATGGCCGCCGCGGGAATGCCGATCTTTCCCGCGATGTCTTTCGCTTCCGAATCGGTCAACCCGGTGTCTGGATTGACGAAAATCTTGTGGATTTTTTCTGGGGTATTAGCGGCCACTACCTCGATCTCGGTTCCACCTTCGGAACTCGCCATCAAGGCAACACGCTGGCTGCCACGGTCCACGACCATACCGACATATAACTCGGACTGGATATCCGCCCCTTCCTCGATCAGCAAGCGTTTTACTATACGGCCTTCCGGCCCTGTCTGATGTGTCACGAGATTCATGCCGAGAATGGCGCCGGCGAATTTTTTGACCTCGTCAAGTGACTTGGCCAGTTTCACGCCCCCGCCTTTTCCACGCCCGCCCGCGTGTATCTGTGCCTTGACGACCCAGACTTTCCCGCCTAATTCTTTTGCCGCCGTTACCGCTTCCTCGACGGAAAAGCAGGGCACGCCACGCGGCGTCGCCACGCCGTACTTTCTTAAAATTTCCTTTGCCTGGTACTCATGGATCTTCATGATTATCCTTTCGTCAGGACAAAAATAAGGAATACCCATTACTAATAACTGGCCGGGACTAAAAAACCGAAGCTTCTTTAAAATAAAGTCATTGATGCGCGACAAACCGGCAGACGTTCATTTGTGTTTGCTGCAGATTTGGCACTAAAAATCGGCATTCTCTTATGGCCATGCCGATCGGAGATTCTATGGTATTCGGTATACCATATACAAGATCAATCTCTCTTCATTGGTCTGCTAACTAAATCTCAGTCATGACCCGTGGCAGGAGAGCAACCTGCCTTATCCCGGAATGATTAACCGTTGTTTCACGCAAGCGTGAATATTAATTTTACCCAGCGGGGAGTTTTTCCGCCTTAAGCCGCGCGCCTTCGTCCGTGAGGGTTTTTGCCAATAGGCTGACGACGGCGTACACCGTGTCAATGTGCGGAGTCGGCGTTTGGGTGAGTTTCCCCAACTCGACGACAGATCCGATCAAGGCGTCGATTTCAATGCCGCGACCGGCCTCGACGTCCTGCAACATCGAGGTTTTGTGTTTACCGACTTTTTCCGCACCGGCGATGCGCTTCTCCAGCGGCACGCGGAATTCGATACCGAGTTTGTTCGCGATCGTTTGCGATTCCGTCATCATCATCGCCGCGAGATTTCGCGTCAGAGGAAACTGGCAGATATCGACCAGGGTGGCGTGTGTCAGCGCGCTGATGGGGTTAAAAGTCAGATTCCCCCATAATTTCAGCCAGATCTCCGAACGAACATTGGGCAGGATCGGTGACTTGAAACCGGCCTTAATAAAAGCTTCGGAGACTTTTTTGACGCGCGCTGTCTCGGTGCCGTCCAGTTCCCCGACCGGGAAGCGATCACCCTCAATATGTCGTATTACACCGGGCTGAACCACTTCAGCGGCGGGATATACCACGCATCCGATAACGCGATTGACATCGAGGTGATTTGCCGTGGCACCGTTCGGATCGACCATTTCTACACGACGTCCCTCGAATTCACCACCGTGTTTGTAGAAGTACCACCATGGTATGCCATTCTGTGTTGTTACAACGACTGTGTCTGGCCCGAACAATGCCTGTATTTCCTTGGTCGCCGACTCGACTTGATGCGCCTTTACGGCAAGTATGACGATGTCTTGCGCGCCGACTTCCTTCATATTGCCGGTAGCTTTGACATTCCTTGCGGCATGTTCACGGCCGTCATGCATCATTAATTTCAGGCCGTTTTTTCGAATTACATCCACCTTGGGCCCATGATCAATTACGGTGACATGTTCTCCTGCCAACGCCAGTTTTACTGCTAAATATCCGCCAATCGCACCGGCACCAATAATACATATTTTCATGAGCCTTGCTCCTCAGAAACGAATCATGTCTTGATGTAACATTTACCTGCAATAAGCAGTTTTTTCTCTGAAAACGTCCGCACATCACTTTAAGCATCCGTGATGAAATCGCGCAAAACGTCGGCTATTTGAATTCGTTGCTCAGGGTACCGATTCCATCAATGACGATCTCGATTTTGCTGCCCGGTTTCATCGAGCCAACACCAACGGAGGTACCGCATGCGATGACATCGCCCGGGGAAAATGAAAAATCCTGTGAAATGATGCTTACCAGTTCTTGTGCCGAACGGATCATGTCGCTAATCGGGTAGTTTTGCCGTTCTTGTCCGTTCAAGATCGACTTGACCGTCAGCTCGGCGGGGTTCAATCCCGTGGCGATTACCGGTCCGAACACGCCAAAGGTGTCGAAATTCTTGGCGCGCGTCCATTGCTGGAATGTCGAATCCTTGTAAATCAACTCTGCGCATGTCACATCATTGACGCAGGTATAGCCGAATATATATTTATCCGCGTCGGCCACTGACACGGCTTTGCAGTGTTTGCCTATTACTATCCCCAATTCGCCTTCAAACGTGACTTTACCCGTGTACGAAGGAGACGATTTAATCAATTGACCGCTGGCCAGATAGGAATTCGGGGTCTTGATGAGGTAAAGCGGCTCTGGTGGCGCCGACAAACCCAATTTCGCGGCCAAGGCATGAAAATTGTTCCACATCGCCACCATTTTGGTTGCTTGCGTGGGAGTCAAGACCGTTATCGCATCCAGCGGGAGTATTTCCCGCGTGGCGGTTGGCATGTCAAACATGTTGCCTTCGTGAACCTTGATCATTCCGTTCTGCAATGTGCCAAAACGGGCTTTTCCCGCGTGCTCGAAGCGAATCCAATGTGGCATGTGTGATCCTTTATGCTTTACATGTGCGTGAGAAAATTAACTTGAACAGCAAAGTAATCATGATTTGACCGGTTTCCCCGGATCTGTCTGCGTGTGTGCCGATGAACACCATATCGGTTTAGCAGCAATCGTTAAATTTTTAGGCACGAAAAATATCATTTCTGCCCGGACATCACTAGATGTTTATGTTCAATTTCACGTATTTGGCATTGATCTTGGTCAATAATGTCCCGTGTTTGACACGTTACCGCCTCGGCGATATCCCGATTTTCGGATTATGCAAAATGTTTCTTAAACCGACCGGTGAAAGGATGCGCATATTCTAAAAAGGTTTTACTATCCGTGGATAATAATGAGGATGGTTCGCTGTTATGGAAAAATTTAAGGCATTCCGCGTTTACAATGAAAACGGCAAAATCCAGGGTCGTCTAGAAGTGCTGGATTTGGAGTCGCTGTCTCCGGGCGAAGTGGTGATCCGCACGGGCTATTCCAGCGTGAATTATAAAGATGCGCTTGGCGCAACCGGTGCCGGAAAAATATTGCGGCGGTTTCCGATGGTCGCGGGCGTGGATGTGGCCGGGAAAGTGGTTTCTTCGAGCGACACCCGCTACAAAACGGGGGACGCGGTATTGGTTACCGGATGCGGTTTCGGCGAAGAGCACGATGGCGGTTATGCTGAATACGCCCGCCTCCCCGCTGATTGGGTGGTGCCACTGCCTCAGGGCCTGACTTTGCGCGACGTCATGTCGCTGGGTACCGCGGGATTCACCGCTGCATTGTGTGTGCATCGCCTGGAGATCAATGGACTGAAACCGGAAAACGGCCCCGTCGTAGTAACCGGCGCCACCGGCGGAGTCGGGAGCGTTGCCATCGATATCCTTTCAAAGTTGGGATACCGGGTCACCGCCGTGACCGGCAAGGAATCGGAGCACGATTACCTCAAAGGGCTGGGCGCCCATGAAATCCTGGATCGAAAAAAAATCGATTATGGTTCTCGGCCACTGGAAAAAGCCCTTTGGGGTGGCGCGGTCGACAATGTGGGTGGTGATATGCTGGCATGGCTTACCCGCACCATCGAGCCTTGGGGGAGTATTGCCGCGGTCGGTTTGGCGGGGGGGCATGAATTGCACACCACCGTGATGCCTTTCATCCTTCGGGGTATCAGCCTGCTGGGTATCAATTCCGCCGGGTGCCCCATGCCCTTGCGCCGCAAACTCTGGGAACGTCTGGCGACTGACCTCCGCCCGCGCCATCTGGACAAAATTGTAACCAAAACCGTATCGCTTGATGAACTGCCGGGAGTATTTGATACCATATTAAAAGGCCGAATACGCGGCCGGACCCTGGTCAAGTTGCATGGTGACTAACGTGTCGCGATCAACGGACCATGGGGTAGTGACGCGATCCTCCGGGAAGCAGGAAATCAATGTAGTCAAATCTGTCGCCGGGTAATTTTTTCAGTGTCAACATAAAGCAGAGGGATTGCTTACCAGGCAAAGCGATCCCAAGGTACGTCGTCATTAATCGCCACCTTGTCATGGCTTTTCTTGCGTTTCCAATCTTTTCTAAACAATAAAATTCTGACGCTCCATACATTGTTCCTTACAGAAATCTTGCAAGTATATTGTATACCTCATACGATGAGCCCTAGTGTTTTGGAATCGAGAATTGGAAGCGCCCTGATCACCGAGGCGCATGCATTAATTGATCAATCACGGCTTTAATCCCTGATTCTGGAAGCGAACATGAAGTTGCTGGCAAAAATGATGCATTTGCAGGAGCAGCACGGCGTCGTTACCGACTCCATGTTGCGTGATTTGTCGAAATCGGAGGGTATTCCGCTCCACCGGCTGGAAGGTTTGCGCGGATTCTACCCGGTGTTTCGACGGACGCCCGGAAGTAAGACGCATGTCCAGGTGTGCCGCGACATAGTTTGCCTGATGAAGGGCGGTCCGCAATTCTGCCGAAAAGTAAAATCGGCATTGACCGGCGAACCCGGCGTGGAAATCGAGGAGGTTTCCTGCGTAGGCAGATGCGACACGGCGCCGGCCGCCACGATTAATGAAGTGCCCGTCACCGGTTCGGTGGAAAATATTGTCGCGTATGCGACCGGCAAAAAACCGCTTCCCGCCCATGCACCCACACCCACTCCGCGCCGCTGGCCGACCGATCCCTACACGAATGAAAAAGAACACTACGGGGTATTAAAGAAATTTCTCAGACCAGGCGATGACCGTCAGCGGGATGAAGTGATCAAGATCCTGAAAGCAGCAGACTTGCGTGGACTGGGCGGAGCCGCATTTCCCACCGGAATGAAATGGGAATTCACCCGCCAGGCACCCGGTACGCCGAAATACGTCATATGTAACGCGGATGAAAGCGAGCCCGGTACCTTCAAGGACCGGGTTATCCTGGAAGAGTTGCCGCATCTTCTGATTGAAGCCATGATTCTGGGTGGCTGGATGATCGGCGCCGAGGAAGGGATCGTCTATATCCGGCACGAGTATGCGAAGGAAAAACAGGCGCTGCAGGCGGCGATTGAAAAAGCCCGTGGCGCCGGCGCGCTGGGCAAGAAAATTTTTGGGTCCGAAGTCGATTTTGATTTGCAAATATTCGTTTCCCCCGGCGGTTACATCATGGGCGAAGAGACCGCCCTGCTGGAAGCGCTCGAAGACAAGCGCGGCGAGCCACGGAATAAGCCGCCTTTTCCCACTAATCACGGTCTTTGGGGCAAGCCAACGTTGATGAACAACGTCGAAACTTTTTCCGCCATCCCCATCATCCTCGAACGTGGCGCCAGCTGGTGGGCGGCGCAGGGCAAAGGGAATTACAAGGGGTTGAAATACATGTGCGTGTCCGGCGATGTCGCCAAACCGGGTGTGTATTGCGTCCCGTGGGGCACGACGGTGGATGAATTGCTGACTCTCTGCGGTGGAATTCCGGAAGCCAAGGGCTTGCACGCCTTTTCGCCGGGCGGCGCCTCGACCAACTTTTTACCGGCGTCCAAACGCCAAACCGCGCTGGATTTTAAGGCCATGCAGGAGGCGGGGAGCAGTCTCGGTACGGGCGCCATGGTGTTTATGGCCGAAGGACGCGACGTGCTCGAACTGGCCATCAGCGAAGTCAAATTTTTTCGTAACGAATCGTGCGGCAAATGCGTGCCGTGCCGCGTCGGTAGCCACAAGGCCGTGGATCTGGTGGAGGCCGCGCTGGCGGGCAAACCGGCGCCCCGACTGGTACATTTGCTCGAGGATTTGAATGCCACGCTCGCACAAACGTCAATCTGCGGCTTGGGCCAGGTTGCCATGGCGCCACTCATGAGTGTAATCAGTTATTTCCCGGATGACGTTTTACCGAAATTGGAAGGCTCCGGACGGAGGAAGTAATGGCGGATGACGACAGAAAATTAATCAACCTGACGATTGACGGCAAGCCGGTCCAGGTGCCCGAGGGAACTTCCATCTGGGACGCGGCGCGCCGGCTCGGTATCGACATTCCGGTATTGTGCCACAGCCCGCGTATGCGTCCGGTGGGAGTATGCCGTATGTGCGTGGTCGATATCGGTCAGCGCACCATGGCGGCCTCGTGTGTGCGCCCGTGCGAGGAAGGCATGAAGGTCGAGGCAAGCTCCGCCAAAGTGGACCAGCACCGCAAGATGCTGACCAGCCTGCTGTTGTCCGATTACCCTGAATACAGCGCGCGTGAAATGAGTACGAGTAACGATCAATTACTCGCGCTCGCAAAAAAATACGCGATCCAGGATATCCCCTTCGCGGACGGCGCCACGGGGATGCCGCGCGGCACCGATATGTCGTCGCCCGTGATTGCCGTCGACCATCAGGCCTGTATTTTGTGCGATAAATGTATTCGCGGTTGTGATGAGCTGCAGCACAACGACGTGATCACCCGCACCGGGAAAGGGTATACCGCGCGTATTGCGTTTGATTTGAACAATCCCATGGGCGAAAGTACCTGCGTTGCCTGCGGCGAATGCATGGCGGTGTGTCCCACCGGCGCGCTGACCAATAAATCCGTCTTCGCGGAAATGCAAGTGAGGTGAACCATGAAGGCCTTTTTTCTGAATGACATCAAAGCGCAAGACAGCGGTTCTGCCACCGCGGTCAGGCCGGCGAAGGTAAAGGAAGTCGATTCACTGTGTCCTTATTGTGGCGTGGGGTGCGCCCTCACGTTCGTGGTCGACGAGGATAAAAACCGGATTCTCTATACCCGTGGACGCGACGGGGCGCCGAATGCCGAGCGCCTGTGCGTCAAAGGCCGGTATGGATTTGATTACGCCATGCACGAGCAGCGATTAACGCAGCCGCTCATACGCAAGGCCGGCAGTTACCCCAAGGGCCCGCTTTCGTCTGCGGCTAAAGACAGCACCGGAGCGCGTAAGCCCGGCGGACGCGTGGATTACAACGAATTAATGCCACACTTTCGCGAAGCCGGTTGGGATGAGGCACTCGATCTCGCGGCCAGCCGGTTGAAGCAAATTCGCGACACCCACGGCGGCGGCGCGCTGGCCGGCTTTGGCTCGGCCAAGGGCTCGAACGAAGAAGCGTATCTTTTCCAGAAGTTGGTGCGCGTGGTGTTTGGCACAAATAACGTCGATCATTGCACGCGGCTCTGTCATGCCTCGTCCGTCGCCGCCCTCCTGGAAGGCATCGGGTCCGGAGCCGTAACCAATGTCGTGCGTGATATCGAGAATGCCGAGGTGGCGATCGTTACTGGCTGTAATCCCACCGAAAACCACCCGGTGGCGGCGACGTTTATGAAGGACGCGGCCACCAAGGGCACCAAGTTGATCGTGATCAATCCGCGCCGGCCGCAAATCGCCGATTTCGCCGAAATGTATTTGCGGCCGAAACCGGGCAGCGATGTGGCGCTGTATAACGGCATGATGCACGTGATGATCACCGAGAACTTGATCGACCGTGATTTTATTGCGAAGCGCGTGGAGGGTTTTGACGCGCTCAAAAAAGTGGTCGCTGAATATACCCCCGATCAGGTGGCCAAGCTTACCGGGCTATCCGCGGCAGATATCATTCGTGCCGGACGCCTGTTCGGTTCCGCCAAGGCCGCCATGATTTTCTGGGGCATGGGCATCAGTCAGCAAACATTCGGAACCGACAACGCCCGGTGTTTGATCGCCTTGGCGATGATCACCGGTAATGTCGGACGACCTGGCACCGGTTTACACCCATTGCGCGGCCAGAACAACGTGCAGGGCGCGTCGGATTCCGGTTTGATTCCCATGGTGTATCCGGATTATCAAAGCGTGAAGGATCCCAGGATTCAGGAGAAGTTCGAGAAATACTGGGGGGTAAAATTGTCTCCCCAGGTCGGTTTAACCGTCACCGAGATCATGCATGCGGCGCTGAAAGGATCGGTCAAGGGTATGTACATGATGGGGGAAAACCCGTTTTTGTCCGATCCCGATATCAACAAGGTTCGCAAAGCCTTATCGGCTTTGGAATTCCTCGTGGTGCAGGACATCTTCTTCACGGAAACGGCGGAGTTCGCGGATGTGATCCTGCCGGCCAGTTCGTTCATGGAAAAGACCGGTACCTACACCAACACCGATCGGCGCGTGCAGATCGGGCGCCCCGCCTTGCAACCACCCGGCGAGGCGCGCCAGGACTGGGAACTCATCTGCGAAATCAGCAATCGCATGGGTTTCCAGATGAAGTACGACTCGGTGGAGCAGGTATTCGACGAGTTTGCCGCCTGCACTAACGAATACAAAACACTGAATTACCAGAACCTCGGCGCCTTCGGCAAATGGTATCCGTGTGCCGATCCCAAGACCTCGCAGGGAGAAAAGATCGTATTCGGAGATACGTTCCCTTCAGGCAAAGCCAAGTTGGTTCCTGCACAGGTAACCGAACCGGATGAGCTGCCCAGTAATGAATACCCGTATGTGCTCAACACCGGTCGTGTCCTGGAACACTGGCATACCGGAAGCATGACCCGGCGTTCACGAGCCCTTGACACCATCGAACCCGAGGCGTTTGTTGAGGTGCATCCTCTCGATGCCAAGGTGCTTGGATTGAGCGAGGGCGACTGGGTAAAGGTCAAATCCCGGCGGGGCGAAATTACACTGAAAGTTCGGGTGCATGACCGCACCAACCAAGGCTCGGTATTCATACCCATGCACTTCCGAGAAGCGGCCGCCAATGTGCTGACCAACCCGGCCATCGACCCGATCGGGAAAATTCCAGGCTTCAAGTTTTGTGCCGTGGGACTCACCCGGCTGGGTTCAAGACCGTAGAACATGAGCTTCTCAATCGTTATGCAATTGTTGAGCAACTTACTGCAACATACTACCCAATGGCTGATTCAAGGTCGGGAATGCTTTTCAGTTAATGCAGGGTAGAGTTGTATTCAACAATAGCGGTTGGTATATTGTATTTTGTATTTTTTCAACCTGACTAACATAGCCTCAAAAAAACTGCTTTCAAACTAATAAGCAGTTAACACTTGCAAATCAAGCGGTACGCAATCAGGAGTAATAACCCGTGTCAACGCCGAAGCTAGTGGTTCAGCCCATTGAGAGCAATTTCAGCTTAAAAGACAAAATCTACGACTCCTTAAAACTGGCCATTACGTCGATGATCATTCAAGGACATGACAGAGAGCATCGCCTGGACGAGCATCAATTATCAAAGGATCTGGGAGTAAGCCGGACTCCGATTCGGGAAGCCTTGGCGCGTTTGGAGCAAGAGGGATTTGTACGAATCCAGCAACGGAGAGGCACGTTTGTCGTACGCAAGACCAAGCGGGAAATTCTGGAGATGATCATGGTATGGGCCGCACTGGAAAGCATGGCCGCACGGTTGATTACCTTGCATGCTACCGACGAGGAGATATCCGGTCTGCGCAAGATGTTTGCGGCGTTTGACAGCAACGAAGTGCGCGCCAAGATTGACGAGTATTCGGATACTAACATTCAATTCCATCAATCCATCATCAACATGAGTCACTGCGACTTGCTGAACGAGATGACGGAAAATCTGTTTACCCATATGCGTTCGATCCGCCAACGCACGATTTCGCAAGACAACCGCGTGGAAAAATCCATTATTGACCACATGCATATCATAGAAGCGCTCGAAAAGCGCGACACCGGATTGGCGGAGAAACTGGTACGCCAGCACACGCTGGATCTTGCGGCCCATGTGGAAAAAAATATGTACGACGAAATCAGTTAACTGACGGCAATCATGACGACGAACTCAATCTAAACGATTAACTATCAGTCTTTTGGTAGAAGGAGCGATAACATGGCACAAGTAGCGATAGAACCCAAAGCAGCTAAAGATGAGGGTAAGACCGAAGCTTCCGTTGAAAAAATATCCGGCGGACACCTTGTCGCCAAAGCGCTCAAGGCGGAAGGCATCGATGTGATCTTCACCCTATGTGGCGGACACATCATCGATATCTACGATGGCTGTCTGGACGAGGGGATCAAGATCATCGATGTCAGGCACGAACAAGTCGCGGCCCATGCGGCCGATGGTTATGCGCGCATGACCGGGAAACCCGGTTGCGCCGTGGTCACCGCCGGCCCGGGCACGACCGACGCGGTAACGGGAGTGGCCAACGCGCTGCGCGCCGAAAGTCCGTTCCTGTTGATCGGCGGTCAAAGCGCGCTGTCCCAGCACATGATGGGTGGGCTGCAAAATCTGCCGCATGTTGACATGATGAGGCCGATCACCAAGTTCGCATCGCAGGTGCAAACGACCGAGCGCATCCCCGACATGATCAGCATGGCGTTTCGCGAGTGCTATCACGGCGCGCCGGGACCGTCATTCCTCGAGATTCCGCGCGATGTGCTCGATACCAAGGTTGATGTGACCAAAGTCAGGTTTCCGCAGGCGGGACATTATCGGGCATCGACACGCAGTCTCGGCGACCCCGATGATATTCAGAAGCTCGCCGACATTCTGGTGAAATCGCAACGTCCGTGCGTACTGCTCGGTACCCAGGTCGCCACGTGTAAGGCGTACGATGCCGCCAAGGAGTTTGTGCGCAAGCTGAATATCCCGGCCTACATGAACGGCGCCGGTCGTGGAACGCTGCCGCCGGGAGACCCGCACCACCTCCACCGGACGCGCAGTTATGCGTTTGAAAAGGCCGACGTTATCGTGATCGTGGGTACCCCGTTCGACTTCCGCATGGGATACGGCAAACGCCTGCGTGCCGAGACCGTGGTGCAGATCGACATGGATTACCGTACCGTCGGAAAAAATCGCGACGTTTCCCTCGGAATCGTGGGCGACGTCGGGATGATACTCAAGTCAGTGACGGCAGCAGCCACCGGCCGCAGCGACAACGGTGCCAAGAAACGCCAGGCGTGGATCGACGAGTTGCATGCCGCGGAGAAGAAGGCCTATGAGAAATTGGAGCCCGAGTTCAGATCGGAGTCGACGCCGATCAATCCCTACCGGGTCGCCTGGGAACTGAACGAGTTTCTGACCGAAGACACCATCTATATCGGCGACGGCGGCGACGTGGTCACGATTACCGCGCAAGCCGTGCAGCCGCGTTCGCCGGGGCACTGGATGGATCCCGGCCCGCTCGGAACCCTCGGCGTCGGCGTGCCGTTCGCCATGGCTGCCAAATTCGCGCACCCGAAAAAGGAAGTGTTGTGTTACTTCGGGGATGGAGCGTTCTCGCTCACCGGATGGGATTTTGAAACCTGCGTGCGGTTCAACCTGCCGTTCCTGGGCGTTGTCGGCAACAACTCCGCCATGAACCAGATACGCTGCGGCCAAATCATGAAGTACGGCAAGGAGCGCGGCAATGTCGGCAATATGCTCGGCGACGTCCCCTACGGTGAATTCGCCAAGATGCTGGGCGGTCATGGGGAAGAGGTTCGCGATCCAAAGCAGATCCGTCCGGCGCTGGATCGCGCGCGCGCGGCGGTTGCCGGCGGCAAGCCGGCACTGGTCAACATCTGGGTCGATATCGACGTCTGGGCGCCGGGTACCAAGAACCAGACGATGTACAAGTAATGCGAAACTTTGCAGAAACGGAGCCGCGCTGGCTCCGTTTCTGTTTTGTCGCTTATGACAATACTTCACACTACTAGTTAACGAGGTCTACGATGGCAAAAGCATTGGACGGTGTTCGAGTGCTGGACATGAGCCATGTACAGGCAGGTCCTTCCTGTACTCAAATTTTGGGGTGGTTTGGCGCCGACGTTATCAAGGTTGAGCTGCCCGGGAAGGGCGATGCGACGCGCGGTCAATTACGCGATATCCCGAACGTGGATAGCCTTTATTTCACGATGCTGAACTGCAACAAACGCAGCATCACGGTTAATATGAAATCCGAGAAAGGTAAGAAGATTATCGAAGAACTTCTGAAGATATCGGACATTTTGGTGGAAAATTTTGCCCCCGGCGCGCTGGATCGACAAGGATTTACCTGGGAAAAAATCCGGCAGATCAATCCGCGGGTGATCTACGCCTCCATCAAAGGATTCGGGCCCGGTCCCTACGCCGACTGTAAGGCCTACGAAACCGCCGCGCAGGCCATGGGCGGCGCCATGAGCACCACCGGATGGCCGGACGGACCGCCGACCAGCACCGGCGCGCAAATCGGCGACTCAGGAACCGGCGTTCATGCCTTGGCGGGAATACTCGCGGCGCTGTTTCAGCGCACCGTCACCGGCAGGGGCCAACGGGTCGAGGTTGCCATGCAGGACGCGGTGCTGAATTTGTGCCGTGTCAAAATGCGTGACCAGCAACGCCTCAAGCACGGACCATTGACGGAATACCCGAACAAAACTTTCAGCGATGAAGTTCCGCGATCGGGAAACGCCTCCGGCGGAGGCCAGCTTGGGCATGGTTTGCGGTGCAAGCCGGGCGGCCAGAATGATTATATCTATGTCATCGCACAAGAGGCTATTTGGGAACCGTTTATGAAGCTGATCGGGCGCGAAGACATGCTCACCGATCCCAAGTTTGCCAAGATCGGTGAACGCCGCAAGCACCAGGATGAAATGTGGAAGAATATCGAGGGTTGGTCGCTTAAATACACCAAATTTGAAGTCATGCGTATGTTGAACGAGATCGACGTACCGTGCGGGCCGATACTCAGCATGAAGGACCTGATTGAAGATAAATCATTGCAGGAACGCGGAATCATGGTTGATGTTAAGCACCCACAGCGCGGCGTGTTTAAAAACGTGGGCTGCCCGATTAATCTTTCCGACTCTCCCGTCGAGGTGTGGTCGTCCCCCTTGCTGGGAGAGCACACCGATGAAATTCTCAAACAGGTACTCAAGTACGACGATAAAGCGATTTCACAGCTGCGCGCCGAAGGCGCAATTTAGACACAGACAAGATGCGTCCGGAAGCAAGCTGGAAAAGGAACAAAACGGTAATTTGGAAAATTAAACTCAGCGCATCTCTCTTGTGCCGACACGCGCCCAAGATGAAACTGGATTGAATGAATTCTTTTGCGAGGATAACCATGAGCAATAAAAAAACTGTCGTTCAAAAAGTATTGGATACGGTTCGGGCCGAGAAACGATCCTCTTTGACTGCTCCGGAAGGCAAAAAAGTCTGTAATGCCTACGGTATCCCGGTGCCAAAAGAGGGGCTGGCCACGTCGTCGAAGGAGGCGGCCAAACTGGCAAAAAAAGTGGGCTTCCCCGTTGTCCTGAAGATTGTTTCGCCCGACATCCTCCACAAGACCGAAGCCGGTGGGGTTATCGTCGGCCTCAGCAAGCCCGTCGAAGTCGAAAAGGCCTATGCCAAAATCATCAAAAGCGCCAAGGCCTACAAAAAGAATGCCGAGATTATCGGTGTTCAGGTGCAGCAAATGCTCACCAAGGGCGAAGCCCAGGAGGTCATTATCGGTGCCGTGACCGATCCCAGTTTTGACAAGGTGGTCGCTTTCGGTTTGGGCGGCGTGCTGGTGGAGGTGTTAAAAGACGTGACCTTTCGCCTCGCTCCGACGACCCAGCAAGAAGCATTGTCCATGCTGGACGGCATCGCCGCATCGCAAATTTTGCGCGGTGTGCGTGGCGCGCGGGGCGTAGACCGCAAATCCTTATCCACGCTGATAGTGAACGTTTCGCAACTCGTGACCGATTTTCCGGAAATATCCGAAATGGACCTTAATCCGGTTTTTGCCGGCCCGGATGGGGTTACGGCCGTAGACGTGCGTATTGTTGTCGACTTCACGCCGGCCATACCGCGTTATCGTCCGAGCCAGGAAGAGATCCTGAGCGCGATGAATCGTATTATGAAGCCGGATTCCGTCGCCGTGATCGGCGCTTCCTCGGAAGAAGGGAAGATAGGTAATGCAGTCATGAAGAACCTGATCAACGGCGGTTACCAAGGTGCAATTTATCCGATCAATCCCAAGGCCGACGAGATTCTTGGGAAAAAATGCTACAAGAGCGTTAAAGACATACCCGGGCAAGTGGATATCGCCGTTTTCGCCATCCCGGCCAAATTCGTCGCACAGGCCCTTGCTGAGGTTGGCGATAAGAAGATTCCGGGCGCGATTCTGATCCCCTCCGGCTTTGCCGAGATCGGGGAAGTGGAGCTGCAAAAGGAAGTCGTGGCGGTGGCGCGCAAGTACAACGTACGCCTCATGGGACCGAATATTTACGGGTTTTATTACACCCCTAAAAACTTGTGCGCCACATTCTGCACCCCCTACGATGTCAAAGGACAAGTGGCGCTGTCGTCTCAGAGCGGCGGCGTCGGCATGGCGATAATCGGGTTTAGTCGTTCGGCCAAGATGGGCGTATCCGCGATTGTGGGTTTGGGCAACAAATCCGATATCGATGAGGATGATCTGCTTACCTTCTTCGAGCAGGACCCCAATACTCAGGCGATTGCCATGCATGCGGAGGACCTGAAAGACGGGCGTTCGTTTGCCGAGATCGCGAGTCGAGTATCGAAAAAGAAGCCGGTGATAATGCTGAAAGCAGGGCGGACGTCCATGGGCGCGCGTGCCGCGAGTTCACATACCGGCGCGCTGGCAGGCAACGACAAGATTTACGATGATGTGCTGCGCCAGAGTGGCGTAATACGCGCCTACAACATGCGCGATATGCTGGAGTTCGCCCGGTGTTTGCCGATCCTGCCGACTCCGAAGGGCGAGAACGTGATCATCATCACAGGTGCCGGCGGTTCCGGTGTACTGCTATCGGATGCGTGTGTGGATAACGGGTTGCAACTGATGAAAATGCCGAAGGATCTGGATGAGGCGTTCAAGAAATTTATTCCGCCGTTTGGCGCCTCCGGCAACCCGGTCGATATTACCGGTGGCGAACCGCCCAGCACTTATAAAAATACAATCAAGCTCGGCTTGGAAGATGAGCGCATTCATGCGGTGATTCTGGGATACTGGCATACGATCGTGACCCCACCGATGGTTTTCGCCGAACTCCTGGCAGAAGTGGTTGAGGAATGCCGTCAAAAAGGAATCAATAAACCGGTCGTGGCGTCGCTCGTCGGTGACGTGCAGGTGGAGCAGGCATGCGATTATTTATTCGATCGTAAAATCGTTGCGTACCCCTACACCACGGAAATTCCGGTTACTGTGCTCGGCGCCAAATACCGCTGGGCGAGAAACGCCGGTTTGCTGTAACCGGATAGGCCGGAAGGTGTATAGCGCGATTAGGCGCGCAAGGAGAAACCAGCACCGGTGGATTCATGGCGGGCCTTGGCTTGGTAATGCGCGTGAGCAGGTGTGCCGCAATCCCGGCGCGGGCGTAGCCCCGCTGTCACCCGGTAAATCTTTACCGAGGACGCAATAAGGCCATCCCGCGTCCTCCAGCGTCCATCCCGTTTCTGCCAGGGGTGATTAATATTTAGAACCTGTCTCAAAACGATGTAGGGTGCGCCCTGCGCACCGATCTACGGTTTAAACGAAGCCATTGGTGCGTGGGACGCACCCTACGAAAACAGAAACAGGGTATTTTGAGATAGGTTCTAGTCTTGATGTGATTGGTCAAGGAATATGGAGCTTATGGTCGCGATGAAGTTAACCTCTAGTGATTCGGCCCAGTGGAAGGCCGTATCCATCGATATTATGCCAAGTATCGACGTTGCATCCTCCGGTAAAATTGACTCCTCCAGATCGAGACTGTCCCCGGCTTGGCTTTATTCATCACCGTTTCACGCTGGGCCGCAGAAAGCATGTTCAGGTGATAATTGACAGGTCAATATTGATGAAAGTCGGCGTACCTAAAGAAATCATGCCGGGTGAGACCCGTGTGGCGGCGACTCCGGAAACGACCCGTAAACTGCGGGCCAAGGGATTGGCGGTTGCCGTGGAAAACCGCGCGGGTGAAGGCGCCCACTTCACGGATGACGCGTATCGTATGGCTGGTGCCGAGATCGTGGATCATGTCAGCGCACTCTCCGCCGACGTGGTGTTCAAGGTGCACAAACCGACATTTGATGAAATTCGACACATGAAAAGCGGTTCGGTGTCGGTCTCGATGCTCGACATGTGTCATGACGATGGCACTTTCGATGCGCTGGCCGACCAGGGCGTAAACAGCTTCGCGCTCGAAATGATACCACGCATTGCGCGCGCCCAGGCCATGGATACGCTTTCTTCGCAGGCCGGGATTGCCGGATATCGCGCGGTCCTGGAAGCGGCGCGGCTCTATGGGCGTTTTTTACCGATGATGATGACTTCGGCCGGATCGGCCAAACCGGCACGTGTGATAGTAATCGGTGCCGGAGTGGCCGGCCTTCAGGCGATCGCCACTGCGCGGAGACTCGGTGCGCAAATTTGGGCCTATGACGTGCGTCCTGAAGTAAAAGAGCAAGTACAGTCGCTTGGCGCGAAATTTATTGAGTTCGAATTGGGAGAGTCCGGAACGGGCCAAGGTGGTTATGCCAAGCAGCTTTCTCCCGAAGCGCGCAAGAAAGAGGAGCAGATGCTGACCGATGAACTCAAGAAGGCCGACGTCATTATTTCCACCGCATTGATACCGTGCATGCCGGCCCCCGTGCTGATTACCGAGGAGGCTGTTCGCGGCATGCATGAAGGCGCTGTCATTGTCGACATGGCCGCGGCGACAGGTGGAAATTGCCCGCTTACCGTTCCCGATCAGGTCGTGATCAAGCATGGAGTGATTATCTGCGGGATCACGAATTTTCCTGCCCTGATGCCGAGCGACGCCAGCAATTTTTTCGCACGCAATCTTTATAATTTTCTTATGCTGATGATCGAGGACAAAGACGGTGAATTGCGATTCAGGGATTTTTTCGCCGATGAAATCACCAACATGACCCTTATCACCCATCAGGCTAAAGTGCGTTTCGAAACAACGAAAATGGCTAAAAAGAAAGGAGCCGGCTAACCATGTCAGAAACCATGGCCGCATTGTATGCCTTCGTGCTCGCGTGTTTTGTAGGATACTGGGTTATCTGGGGCGTCACGCCGTCACTGCACACGCCGCTTATCTCGCTGACCAATGCCATCTCCGGCATTATTGTCGTCGGCGCGATTCTGGTGGCGGGCGCCGGCACAGGAGGTATCGCCGATTTTCTCGGTTTCCTGGCCGTGCTATTTGCCTCGATCAATATCTTTGGCGGCTTCGTGGTGACACAACGCATGCTATCCATGTTTAAAAAGAAAAAATAAATACTTTCCCATGCAACTCGGTACCGATTTATTGGCACTGGCCTATCTTGTATCCGCGACCCTGTTCATTCTGGGCTTAAAGGGACTGACCCACCCGGCTTCGGCGCGCCGCGGTAACTATTATGCCATGGCGGGAATGATTCTGGCCGTGGTGGCGACATTGCTCAACCCGGCGATGAAGTCGTATTCCTTCATAATCGCCGGTGTAGTGATCGGGGCGGTGATCGGCACGGTCATCGCACTCAAGATAAAGATGACCGCCATGCCACAACTGGTGGCCTTGCTGCATAGCTTTGTTGGGCTCACAGCGGTGCTGGTGGCGGTCGGCACATATTATGACCGCGCGGTCCTCGGTTCTCCGGACCCGGTGCTGATGACTGAATTGTTTATCGGTGCATTCATCGGTGCCATAACATTTACCGGGTCGCTTGTCGCATTCGGAAAATTGCAGGCGCTGATATCCGGCAAACCACTGGTTTTCAGGGGACAACATCTGGTTAATCTTGTTGTTTCCCTGGTGGCGGTGGCGTGCGGAATCGAATTTGTGATGCACGACAATCTGCTCGCACTTTTCATAATGCTCGCGCTGGCGTTGTTACTCGGTGTCCTGCTGATTGTTCCCATCGGTGGGGCTGACATGCCGGTGGTGGTGTCCATGCTTAATTCCTATTCCGGCTGGGCCGCGACCGCCACCGGCTTTACGCTGGAAAACAATCTGCTGATTATAACCGGCGCGCTGGTCGGATTTTCCGGAGCTATTTTGTCTTACATCATGTCGCGCGCCATGAACCGCTCGATTGTCTCGATCATTTTGGGGGGTTTCGGAAGCGGCGGGGGAAGTGATCAAGCGGTCGCCGTTGCGGCCGACAGAAGAGTCAAAACCGCCTCCGTGGAAGACGCGGTATTTCTCATGGCCAATGCCAGCAAGGTGATTATCGCGCCGGGCTACGGAATGGCCGTGGCGCAAGCGCAGCACGCGTTGAAGGAACTCATGGATCTGCTGGAAAGCAAGGGAGTCAACATCCGGTTCGCCATTCATCCAGTGGCCGGGCGAATGCCGGGACATATGAATGTCTTGCTGGCCGAGGCCGACGTACCGTATGACCGCGTGTTTGAAATGGATGAAATCAATCCGGAATTTTCCACGGCGGATGTGGTAATCGTTGTCGGGGCGAACGATGTAACCAATCCCGCCGCAAAGAGCGAAAAAACAAGCCCGATCTACGGAATGCCAATCTTGGATGTGTATAAGGCCAGGCAGGTGTTCTTCATCAAGCGCAGCATGAGCCCGGGTTATTCCGGTGTGGACAACCTGCTGTTCTACCAGGATAACTGCGCGCTCATCTTCGGCGATGCCAAGAAGGTCTGCGAGAATATGGCCGCGGAGTTAAGGTCTGTTTAGCCGAAATCCGCTCATTTCCCCCTTATGTTGGAGCGCGCTCTCTTAAGCCGCGCTCTGAAAAACATATAAAATCAATGTAATAAGCAGTTTTTGCTTATCTGCGTCTTGCGGCCTGCGGTTCCATTTCACATCAATATCCAGTGTCTATACTTTCCCTAGGGCACATGTCCAGCGTTGACCGTCAGTGTCGCGAAGCAATTTCGTCACTCATACAAATTTTTCTCGTGAGCAGACATGGCCAAGATAATGAACTTACACGATTTTTCGGCATATAAGTTGCATATTAATCTTGTCGATATCAGGCAGGGGAGCACACCGAGTGAAAATTGAAAATGTCATGGAAAACATGGATCAAGCCTCGTTCCTGAGTTCGAGGAAGTGGTTTTGGGGAATCGGAATCGCCGGAACATTCCTGGTACTGGCGATTATCTGGGCGTTGTGGGGCGGGTGGATAACTTTGCTCGCGGCTGCGGTTCTGGGTGCAGGGGGTTTGTGTTACTGGGGGTTGCGCTTTATGGCCGGGATGACCCGCCAGAGCGATGGACGGACGCAAGTCATTGGACGCATGGTTCCCGAACTGGTGACCACTTCTCAAACGCTGGCGGAATTAGCCGATCGAATAGCCGCCGGCTCGCAAGGACAGGCGTTAGGCACATCACAAGTCGCCGCGTCGATGGAAGAACTGTCGGCCTCGATTGAGGAAGTAGCGACCCATACGCAACAGGTCTCAAACGAAGCAGAGCAAGCGTTCGAGACGGCGCACACGGGATCGGAGCGCGCGCGGGAAGCCGTCGCCGCGATCCAGCGCATGGCAAAGGCAGTTGATAAGGCAGCCGGGGCGGTCGAGAGCCTGGATAAGGTGCAATTGCAGATCGGTCAGGTTGTAGGTGTGATCGAAGAAGTCGCCAACGAGACAAATCTGCTGGCGCTGAATGCAACGATCGAAGCCGCGCGCGTGGGAAAATACGGCGCCGGTTTCGCGGTGGTGGCGGGTGAGGTGCGCAACCTGGCACAACGGACGGCCGCCGCCACGACGGAAATCAGCAAGATGATCGAACAATTGATGCAGCAAATCAACGACGCCGGCGGAGTGTTGAGAACAATCAGCGGTGATGTGGAAAGCGGTGTGCAGTTGGTGGAATATGCCGGTGAAAGTTTTACCCAAATTGAACAGCGAGTCAGTGAAGTTCGTGGGCGAATCGGGCAAATCGCCGAAGCGGCTGATCAGCAGGCGCATGCCACCATGGATGTGACCCAAGCCATGGAGCAAGTTGCGGCCGCGTCAACCACCTCTTCCTCTGAAGCGATGCGCGTGTCACAGGCCAGCCAGAGCATTTGGGTATTGGCCGATGAAATAAAATCCGGCTTTGCGGCGACACACCAACATCGTGTGCGTCGGCGTGGACGCGGGACGATTTTGCCTTTGGTCACAATGCTTGAAACCACGCATCCGATTGCCCAGACGCTCATACGGATAGCCGGAGAAATCGAGCAAGCCTCAAAAGGTCGTCTAAAGGGAGAAATAGTCGCCGGCAAACAAACCGGTCTTGGCGATCGGGACATCCTGCGGGGATTGCGCAGCGGCGAGTTCGCCCTGGGTATCGCCACCTCGGCCGTGCTCGCAAACTATGCGCCCGCGCTCAACGCGTTGGATCTGCCTTATGCCTTCCGTAATGCGGATGAAGCCTTCCGGGTTCTGGATGGACCTCTGGGCACCAGTCTGCTCGATCCGTTGCGTCAGCTGGGCATGATTCCTTATGGTTATTTGCACTATGGAGCGCGACACTTTACCAATAACAAGCAGCCGATACATCGTCCCGAAGATTTGCGTGGACTGGTAATACGGGTGATGGAATCCAGCCTTTTCAAGGCGCTGTGCCATGCGCTGGGCGCCAAGCCGAAGGCAGTGCCTTATAACGAACTGGTCGAAGCCGTACGCACGGGAGCCGTCGAGGTACAAGAAAATCCCTTGCCGACTATTTATCAGTTGGGCATTCACCGGTATCACCGCTACTTGACACTTGACGGACATACCCAGGGTGCCATGGCGATACTCGGATCAGAGCAGGTTATCAATAACCTGTCTCCGGAAATGCGTGAAATTCTTGACAATACGATTCGTCAGTCCATTCCCTGGCAGCGAGAACTGGCGCAAAAGGCCGAAGCCGAGGCTTTGGCTGCTATGCAGGCCCATGGAGTAAAGGTTGTACAGTTGACTCAGGATGAGCGAGACGCATTTGTTGAGAAAATGCATCCGGTCTGGGAGCAATTCTGCGGGGTGATCGGCGATAGCGTCATGACACAAATCCAACGCCAGGCGGGGCATCGGATTAAGGGCGCGCACGCGCCTCGCCGGGTTTCACATCGTTGAAATTTGTTCGAATCGTTTGTTAACGACAATAAAGATTCCAGAGTCTCACCTGTCAGCGCGACTGTCGATTTTGAGGTCATTACAGGTCGTGACGCGTGGGCTTGGTTCCGGCTTGGGGATATTGTTTTTTTACTTCTAGGTTCTGATCAATCGATCCTCGCAGACTGGTATGAACCGGTGCGTCGACAGCAATCGTGGCGCCGGTACGAAAATCGTGCTTTGAGATGATGGGATATTCATGTACGATTGGCGTTAAATTCCCCGCTTCGAACTCTATCGCGCGCCAAGCCAGATGCGTATTATTCAAGTTATATGCGCAGAGTTTCGGTGCCAGGAACATTGTAGACCAGCTCCCTGTTCCCTCTCTCCGGAAAAATAACAGCGAAGCTTCATTCCCGGGCTGAATTAATATAACAGCATGCATCTTGTTACTTTCCAGAGTGCTGGCCGGAGTCGTATCGGGATACTCGATCCTTCATCCGCTGAAATTACCGATTTTTCCCAAGCCGCGCCGGACTTGCCGGATACGATGCAGTCGTTCATTGCCCTGGGAAACGCGGGACTGACCGAGGCCAGGCTTGCCATCAAGCGCGGGACAGGACGCGTCCCGGTCTCGGCAGTACGTCTGCTCGCACCGATGCCGAATCCGCGCCGAAATATCTTATGTGTTGGCAAGAATTACCGCGAGCATGCCAGGGAACTGCAATCGAGCAATGTGCTGAACGACAATTCCGGGGAGATTATTCCCGAAGTCCCGATTTTTTTCACCAAGGCAACCTCATCCGTGATCGGACCGAACGAACCGATTCCGGGATGGCTCGATCCGGAATCCTCCACCGATTACGAGGGCGAGCTCGGCGTGATTATCGGTTCCGGGGGGCGCGGCATTACCCGCGCCGAAGCCATGCGGCATGTTTACGGTTACACGATTATCAACGACATAACATCGCGCGGGTTGCAGCGTCGCCATGCGCAGTGGTTTCTCGGGAAAAGTCTCGACGGTTACTGCCCCATGGGTCCGGCTCTCGTTACCGTCGATGAAGTGCCGGATATCGGTTCATCGCGCTTGCAGACCCACGTGAACGGTGAATTGCGACAGCAGGCGCTTATTTCTGAATTGATCTTTGATATTCCAACTTTGATCGAGGTTTTGTCGCGCACGATGACGCTCGAGACGGGCGACATTATCGCCACGGGAACGCCGGCCGGAGTGGGTGCCGGGTTCAAGCAGCCAAAATATTTAAAAAAAGGCGATGTGGTCGTCGTTACCGTTGATCGTATCGGCAGGCTGGAGAACGCAGTGGCCTAGAAGAATGAAAAAACGCATTGTTCCATGTTTCAAGAATTACAACTCAAGTAGACGCGGCATTAACTCCACCAGGTTGCACGGTTGCCTCCGGTAATCCAGCTGCCAGCGTGCGGGAGTGAAGCGTGGAGGTGAGGTCATGGTTCCTCTCTGTTCGCGTCTAGGATTGTCAATCCTGAAAACTCCGTGAACTTCAAAGCATGCCGTAAAAAGGCTGCACGTCCACAATTGTTCCCGGTTCAACGGCATTGCTATCCTGTGGAAGGATCACAAAACAGTTGGCCTCGCTCATGGAGCGTAAAATGCCCGAACCTTGTTTCCCGGTGGCCCGGACAATCAAATCTCCACTGACGTCGCGTTCCAGCACGGCACGCTGGAATTCCGTTCGCCCCGGCCTTTTCTGAAATCTCGATATACATCGAACCTTGTAGGTCATCATCCCGGCATGTGTGCCGGTTTGGCCCATCATTCGGCGCAGCGCCGGTTCGACAAATTGGTAAAAAGTCACCATGACTGAAACCGGATTACCCGGAAGACCGAAGAATGTCGCTCCCCGCACTCGTCCGAAAGCGAGTGGACGACCCGGCTTCATGGCGATTTGCCAGAAACCGATTTCACCGAGTGCCTCGAGCGTTTCTTTTACGTAATCGGCTTCCCCTACGGAAACACCGCCGGAAGTGATGACGACGTCGGCATTCTCCGATGCCTCGATAAACGCCTTTTTGATGGCGTCGCGATCGTCGCGGATGACACCCATGTCCTGTATGTCTACGGCCAGGCGCGTGAGCATCCCGTAGAGTGTGTAGCGATTGCTGTCGTAAATCTGTCCTTCAGTGATGGGTTGACCGATAGAGCGCAATTCATCGCCGGTCGAAAAAAAGGCAACGCGAATCCGCCGTCTGACCGATACTTCCCCGAGTCCGATCGAAGCCAGCAAGCCCAGTTCGGGGGGCATAATCTGTTTCCCGCTGGTAAGCGCCACTTGGCCTGTTGCCAGATCTTCGCCGGCGGCACGAATGTTTTCTCCCTCTTTTAAGGCAGTTCCGATCCGGATCATGTTATTTTCGATTCGCACATTTTCTTGCATCACGACCGTGTCGGCACCCGCCGGGACCGCCGCGCCTGTCATGATGCGTATGCATTCACCGGCGTGAACATGGCCATCGAACGGCCTTCCGGCCCAAGCCGTTCCGATTACGCGCAACGCAGCCGTTCCGGCAGCGGCCAGATCAGCATGAACGAAGGCGTATCCGTCCACGGCGGAATTGGTGTGTGATGGAACGTTGATGGGAGAGCGGATATCTTCGTCCAGGATACGCCCCAGCGCGCTGCGCAGAGCGATTTTCTCGGCGCCGGAAACAGGGTTTACACCGGACTCGATGCGTTTTCGTGCTTCATCCACGCTCAGGGCGGAAGCAGCTTGTTTGTCGCCGCAAGCAGGGAGGGAAGAAGTTTTGCCATCGCTCATGATTTTGTCTGTACTATAAGTTGCGTTTCGGGTTGTTCGATGCATGAACCGGCTTTCCTGCCGATTTATCCAGAAATCCCACGATAAATTCGGATATTTCCTCCGGTCGATTGAGATCAAGTCTCGGCAGACTTGTTTTTACCGCCAATGGAGCATCAGAGGCAATGGCGATAATCGAGCTGTCATCGGGATAAAGCAACGGGTGCCCCAGGCTCGGACGATGGAGTTCGATCTTCGGAAATTGCTCGGCTTTGAATCCTTCCACCAGAATGAAGTCCAAAGATGACTGGTCGAGGTGATGCAGCAGTTCTTCCAGACACGGTTCCTGAGCAGGTTCCGTTTCGACGACCAGCGCCCATCGATGTCGCGACCCCACCAGAGTCTGGATGGCGCCGGCCTTGCGTAACTCATAGCTGTCTTTCCCCGGTACATCGATATCGAAGCTGTGATGCGCGTGTTTTACCACGCCGACACGATATCCGCTGCGGCGGAGCGCGGTCACCAGTTTTACCAATAGCGTTGTCTTGCCCACGCCGCTGAAGGCGGCAAAACCCACTATAGGAATGGCAGTGTTTTTCAGCATTTATTGGTTTCGCTCCGCGACCAGTTTGTTTTCCAGATCGGCACGTTCTTCCGGACTGTTTACATTGAGAAACGAATTGGGTGTGTCATCAAAATAGGCGATGGCCAACCGGTGCCGGGCGTACCAGCGGTCAATCTTCCGCTCACCGGCGTTTAAAAACTCAAGTAAGTCAGGCAACAGAACGCATCGGATCAATGCAAACACGGGGTGCGTCCGGTCCCCGTCATGGACGCTGCTGATATCCGCGTTCTCGCGCTCCATGGCCTCATGCAGGCGTCTGACCAGGCCATCGCTGATGAGCGGTGAGTCGCATGGCACGGTGACGATATATTTAGTCCGGGCCGCCTGCATTCCGCTCGCCATACCGGCGAGGGGACCTTGAAATCCATCCATTATGTCCGGTATTACCCGAAAACCGAAGGCTCGATACTGCTCAAGATTTCGGTTTGCGTTAATAAAAATATTATCGACTTCACGCCGTAGGGCATTGATGACATGTTCGACCATGGGTTTGCCATTCAAAATTACCAGCCCTTTATCGATTCCCCCCATCCGCTGGGCACGTCCGCCGGCGAGAATGACCGCGGTAATTTCCCGCCTGAAAGTTGAAGGTGAAGGCATGGAGGGATTCATGATTCCACTCGTACCCCCCGGTTGACTGCTGCAGGAAATCCTTGATTCATGTCGGAAAGATCATCCACCAGATGTATTTTCTGTCATGCAATCGCAGAAGACCATCCCCGATTGCGGCGGCCTGCTGTAATTCACGGCAGGTAATGACGACGCCACTTTTTTCCGTAATGAATCGTTGAATCAGATAAATGGGTGCGTTCTCGCGATTCAAGATCCATGCTGGATAGCGGATCGCCATGCAGCAGGAAGCGCCATAATGCAGACGTGAATTGTAAGAGAATCTCCTTTACGATGTGCTTTTTTAGCTCCAGTTAGTGCAATTCCGGTGCCATTTCTTTTTATGATCATTTTCATGCATATTACATGGGGCCTTTTTACTTCATGAAACACAACAGTTTGACAACCGCGTCAAATTGGCGCACCTTAATCCTGCGTTGCGTCAGATTGTCGCATTGATTTTGTGATTCTGTTGATTTTCATGAGTTATTTTCCGATGGTTGGTGTGCCCACAGTTCGTAAGTGAACCGCTTGTGTCACAAAGTTTATTGAGGCGTAAAGATTATGTCCATCAGCACGGTTCAACAAGCGTCATCCCTGCCGTCCGAGAAATACTCCCGGACTGAACTGCCTTCGAAACGGAGCGGTTCGATCCTGGTGGTTGATGACGAGGCAGGGATCAGAAATTTCCTTCATCGCGCCCTCATCAAAGAATACGGCCTGGTCGAAGTCGCTGAGTCGGTGGAGACGGCGGAAGAGCTTCGTCAGCGGTGCCATTTTGATCTGTTAATCGTGGATATCCGGCTTTCCGATCGCTCGGGTCTGGAATGGGTGGAAGAACTGCGTCGCCGCGGAAATACCGTCGACGTCATTTTCATAACCGCCTATGCCGATCTCACCACGACAATCAGCGCACTGCGTTCGGGGGCAACTGATTTTATTCTCAAACCTTTCCGTCTTGAACAAATACTGGCTTCAGTCGAGCGCAGTTTCGAGCGGCGCATGCTGGCTCGGGAAAATCTTACACTGCGCCGGCAAGTAAATGACATTTCCGAGCGGCTTTATGGGAATTCGGGAATACTGGGCCGGAGTTCGGCGATGAAAACCGTCAGCGACATGATCAAGCGAGTGGCCTCGACGCCAAGTTCGGTTTTGATCGAAGGAGAAACCGGCACCGGCAAGGAACTGGCGGCGAGCGCCATTCATCGTCTTAGCGGACGCGAAGGGGCATTCGTGCCGGTTAATTGCGTGGCCATTTCGCCCGATTTGTTTGAAAGTGAACTGTTCGGCCACACCAAAGGCGCGTTTACCGGCGCTCATCAATCGCGTGACGGGCTGTTCAGCTTTGCCAACGGTGGCACGTTGTTTCTCGATGAAATTTCGGAAATGCCATCGCCGTTGCAGGCTAAAATACTGCGCGTCCTTGAAAACCACCGGGTCCGTCCGGTGGGATCCAACCGGGAGATAAACGTGGATGTTCGGCTTATCGCGGCCAGCAACCGCTGTCTTGAAGATGCGGTGATAGCGGGTACCTTCCGCGAAGATCTTTATTATCGTCTTAACGTGGTGACGATAAAATGCCCGCCGCTGAGAGATCATGTTGAAGATATACCGGAAATGGTCGGTATCTTTACACAATCCCTCGCCCTGGAATTGGGTGTCAAACCGTTTTCCTTCAGCCAGGATGATATGGCGCGCTTGCAATCCTACCGTTGGCCGGGCAACGTCCGTGAATTGAAAAACCTGGTGGAGCGCGCGTTGCTGCTCGGTAGTTTTCCCTGGGAGGCCATATCCGGTAATTCCGGCCAGGCGGAATCCGCGACCCCAAACCAAACTACGCTTGAGTTTTCCGCTGATTTGACACTGGAACAGGTTGAAAAACAGCACATGCTGCAGGTCCTTAGTGCGGCCGATGGAAATAAATCGGAAGCCGCGCGACGTCTGGGGATCTCGCGAAAAACCATGGAACGCAAGCTGCGCTCCTGGCCCGAATTATCCTGATATTCACCGGTTGTCTTTCCGCGGGTTAACGGTAGCGAGTCATGTTTGTCAAATTCCGCGAACGGATTGGATCATCACTCCGCAATAAATTATTTGCCCTGGTATTGCTCCCCACCGTCCTCGCGATGATCACCACGCTGGGATACACCTTTTACTGGTTTAACGGCATCACACGGGACAACCTGTTCCTCAAGGCCAAGGCAGACCTGGCGCTCGCGCAGCAGTCCATTCAACAAGTCGGGAGAGAACGTTATCTTGCCGCCCTCCAACGGTTGGCGGATTCATATGAATTCCGCGCAATGATCCGTAATAGCGATGCAGCATCCATCACTCGTGCCTTGAAACAATTGCAAAAGGAGCAGACTTTTGCTTTTTTGCACGTCACGGGCGAACTGGGCAACTGGCTCTTCGAGGGCAATCAACAGAAAAACGCCAGTAGCAAACCGACGCCGCTTACCAGTCGCGCCGTTCGCGGCCTGACGGGCATGTCATTGGAAGTTTTCACCGCGGAAAATCTCCGGCGCGAAGACCCGGGCCTGTTGTCCCGTGCGCGTTTGGGCATTAAAGAAAATGCCGTGCAGCAAATTTATCGAGCGCCGCAACCAGCCCGCGTACCCGTGTTCGAGGAACGTGCCTTGATATTGCGCATGGTTTATCCCGTAACCGATAAGCAGGGAAACCTCATGGCGGTATTGGACGGCGGGGTGATGATCAATAACGACACCGAGGTGGTAAATGCCGTGCGTGACCGGATTTACGGCCCCGGTACGCTGCCGACAGGCGGGCTAGGTGTCGTGGTGTTTATGCTGGATGACGTTACCGTCAGCAGCAATATCCCGAACCAGCAAGGAACTGATTCGGTCGGAGGGCGTGCCGCCCAGGAAATTAGGCAAAAAGTTCTGGAAAACGGTGAAATGCTGGTGAACCGGAGTTTTCATGGAGGTCAATGGTATATCTCCGGTTATGCGCCGCTCTTCGACGTGCATGATCGGGGTGTTGGAGTGCTGCATGCGGGCTTTCTCGAAGCGCCGTATCGGCGCGCTTATTATTGGGCGGCACTGTTGCACTTGCTGATATTACTGGCCCTGTTCAGCGCGTCGGCATGGGTTGCTTATCGCGGCGCCAAGAGAATTCTCAAACCGGTCGGGCAAATGATGGCGGTAGTACGGGCCACGCAAGCGGGGCTTGAACGGCGTATCGGTGAGATTGATTCGAGAGACGAGCTCCGGGAACTCGCGCGCCAATTCGACTCTATGCTGGATTTGTTGCAGCAACGAAACCGCGAAATTCAGCGGGCCGCGGCTGAGCTCGAAACCAAGGTCGAGGAACGCACACATGAACTGGAAATGAAGAACACCGATCTCGAGGCGACAGTGGATCTGTTGCACAAGACTCGGCAACAACTGGTGATGGCGGAAAAACTTGCGGCCGTTGGAGAGTTGGCAGCCGGCGTGGCACACGATATCCACAATCCCACGGCGGTTATTCTGGGAAATCTGGACATCCTGGCCACTGAACTCGGCTCGGCCATCGACCCGGTCAGGACCGAAATTGATTTGATCATGCAGCAGGTGGAAAGAATACGCCATATTGTCAACCGGTTACTGCAATTCTCGCGGCCATCTCGGGAAACCGGCGAGGTGGTGGAAGTCGAGATTAACCAGCTGATAAAAAATACCGTGCCCCTGGTGCGACATATGGTGGAGGAAAGGTCCATCACATTCCGCCAGCGCCTTGCCGCAACCCGGCTGATTCGGATCAATCCTTATGATCTCGAGGCGGTTTTGATCAATCTGACGATTAACGCGTATCATGCCGTGTCGCCGGGCGGAATCGTTGAGATCAGCACGGCAGACTGGGATCACCGGGGCGTGGTCATCAGTGTACGGGATGACGGTATTGGTATTCCGCCGGAAATGCTGCATCGTATCTTTGACCAGTTTTTTACCACCGACCCGCAACGGCGAACGGGTCTTGGTCTGTCGATCAGTTATGGTCTCATACACCGTTACGGCGGCGACATAACGGTGGAATCGGAGCCGGGCAAGGGCAGCGTATTCCATGTCTGGCTCCCTCAAGAACCGGTATTCGCGCCACAGCTTGAGGTGATAGATTATTCGCTGCAAGCTTGAACCGGCGCCGGGCTTATGAACGGTCGTGCGTTATGGAGAAAAAGTATGACTAAATCATCCATTGATGAAGAGAAACTTAACATGGCAATTCGCAAATTTCTGAAAAAAGTCGGTATCACCTCGCAGCGCGAAATTGAGCGCGCCGTGCGTGAGAGTCATCACGCGGGTAAAGTAAAAGCGGGCGATAATCTCAAGGCGCAAATGACGCTTGAAATAAAAGGAATTGGCTTGCGCCATACCGTGGAGGATGACATAACTCTGGGATAAATCTTTAAGGCCGTCCCGAGGCCGGTTCAGCAACGACGGAAAAATTCACGGGCGGCACTAATGGGAAGTTACTGCGCCGCGGGCACAATATGGACAATATCCCGTCCAATGGGTAGTCTAGATTGCACGGATTTTAGCTGTGTCGTTCTATTTTAAGGGTCGGCACCTCACAATAACATCAGGCGGTAGGAGGTATCATGAAACGTTCGGCAAGTTTGCTGCTTTGGGTAGTGTCATTCGGTTTGCTGGTCGCTCCCGCGATGGCGGAGCAATTGACCGGTACGCTAAAAAAAATCAAGGACACAGGCTCGATCACCATCGGACACCGGGAATCCTCGATCCCTTTTTCATACCTCGACGATAAGCAGCAGCCGGTGGGCTATGCGATGGACCTATGCATGAAGATTGTTGACGCGGTCAAAACCGAGCTCAAGATGCCGAATCTGAAAGTCAATCTCCAGCCGGTTACCTCGGCCAACCGGATTCCGCTGATGCAGAACGGCACCATCGATCTCGAATGCGGTTCGACCACCAATTCCGTTTCCCGGCAACAGCAGGTGGCTTTTGGCCCGACGTATTTCGTGATCAACGTCACCGCGGCGGTCAAGAAGAATTCAGGCATCAGGAGCCTGGCTAACCTGAACGGCAAAACGATTTCAACCACATCGGGCACCACCTCGGTTCCATTGCTCAAGAAATATGAAAAAACCGCCAATGTGAGCGTAAAGGAGATTTACGGCAAGGATCACGCCGAATCGTTTCTCCTTCTGGCGCAGGATCGCTCCGCGGCGTTCATTATGGACGATATCCTGCTCGCCGGGCAGATTGCCAATTCAAGCAACCCGGGTGATTTCACGATACTCAAGGAATCGCTGCGGCAGGAACCTTACAGCATGATGCTGCGCAGGGACGATCCGCCATTCAAGGCCTTGGTTGATAAAGCCGTCGGGGGCGTCATGAAATCCGGTGAAATCGACAAGATCTACGCCAAGTGGTTTAACAATCCGATCCCGCCGAAGGGGATCAACATGAATTTCCCGCAGACGCCCCAGATCAAGGAAGCATTTAAGAACCCGAACGACAAAGGCGTTGAATAATCGGGACCGTCCTCAGCCCGCTGAAATAATCATGGGCCGGAGCGCGAGAAACCGCTGCCGGCCCTTTTTTTGGTAAATTGTCTAGCCGCTGATATATGCCGTAAAACGAAAAATGTTGCGCCGCTTCCCGTGGCGCCAGCTTGAGGGCATGGTGTTCGATGAATTATCACTGGAACTGGGGCGTCTTCTTTCAGGAAGTTCCTGGCGGCGGTGAGTATTACTGGGAGCTGATCGTAGCGGGAATCGGCTGGACGCTGGCCGTGTCGGCCTGCGCCTGGGTTATCGCCCTGGCGCTCGGTTCTGTGATCGGCACTATTCGCACGACAACCAATCCCTGGTTGGTGCTCCTGGCCAAGACATGGGTTGAGGTCTTTCGCAACATACCCTTGCTGGTGCAGATGTTTCTCTGGTATTTCGTGGCGCCGGAACTTATTCCGCCGCTCAAGCGCTGGGTGATTCAAGTCGATCCGGGAACCGCTCAATTTCTGGCGGCGATCGTGTGCCTGGGGCTGTTCACGTCGGCCCGGATTGCCGAACAGGTTCGCGCCGGCATTCAGTCGTTGTCGACCGGTCAGCGTTATGCCGGCATGGCGCTCGGGCTTACGCCAACGCAGGTTTATCGGCATGTATTGCTGCCGATGGCGTTTCGCATCGTCATTCCGCCGCTGACCAGCGAGAGCATGAACCTGATCAAGAATTCCTCGATTGCCTTGACCATCGGCCTTGCGGAGTTGACGTTCCGTGCGCGCGAGATGGGTGAATACACGTTTAATTTCTTTGAGGCGTTCACGGCCGCGACCTTGATCTATATCGTCATTGCGATGACCGCCAACCGGGTCATGGCGACTATCGAACGAAAAACCGCCGTCCCCGGCTTTATCGCCGGTGGATCGAGGTAAACCGCCCATGACGCTCGATTTCGACGTCATTCAGCGCTCACTGCCCTATCTCTGGAAAGGGTTCCAGTACACCGTCCAGTTGACTGGCACGGCGGCACTCGGCGGACTCTTCTTCGGCACGTTGTTGGCGCTTGCCCGGCTTTCCGCGGTCAAATTTCTGGCTTATGTTGCCGCCGGCTACGTGAACCTGATGCGCTCCATTCCGCTCATCCTGGTTATCTTCTGGTTTTTCTTTCTGGTTCCTCTGGTAGTGCAGGGCATTTCCGGTGCCGAGCGTCCGCCGCAGATGGGCGCCGAACGGACGGCGATTATTACCTTCATTATGTTCGAAGCAGCCTACTTTTGCGAGATCATGCGTGCCGGTATTCAGTCGATTCCAAAAGGCCAGGTGTACGCGGCCTACGCGCTCGGACTGACCTACGCCCAGACCATGCGCCTGGTGATTCTGCCGCAGGCGTTTCGCAACATGATCCCGGTATTGCTTACCCAGCTTATTATTCTCTTCCAGGACACCTCGCTGGTTTACGTCATTTCGGCGACGGACTTCGTGGGCGCGGCCGCCAAGGTCGCCCAGCGCGACGGTCGTCTGGTGGAAATGTATCTGTTCGTCGCTCTTGTCTACTCAGTGATTTGTTTCACCGTGTCCCAAATGGTGAAGCGGTTGCAGAGCCGGATCGCCATCGTTCACTGAGGATCGTATCATGCCGGAACCGATGATTGTCGCAAAGCATGTAAGCAAGTGGTACGGCAAGTTCCAGGTATTGAACGACTGTTCGACCGAAATTCACAAGGGCGAGGTGGTCGTCGTGTGCGGTCCTTCCGGGTCCGGCAAGAGCACGCTGATCAAGTGTGTCAACGGGCTCGAGCCGTTCCAGCAGGGCGAAATTTCTGTTGACGGGATCTCGGTGGGCGCTCCCACAACCAAGCTTTCGAAACTCCGGTCGCGGGTGGGCATGGTGTTTCAGCACTTTGAACTGTTCCCTCACATGACCATCATCGATAATCTCTGTCTGGCGCAGACCAAGGTGCGCGGTCGTACCCGGGAGGAGGCGGAGGAGCGAGGTCAAAAACTCCTGAAGCGGGTGGGATTGACCGAACAGGCGCACAAATACCCCGGCCAGCTTTCCGGCGGCCAGCAACAGCGCGTCGCGATTGCCCGGGCCTTGGCCATGGATCCGATCTGCATGTTGTTCGACGAGCCGACCTCCGCTCTGGATCCGGAAATGATTAATGAAGTGCTGGATGTGATGGTGGAACTGGCCAAGGAAGGCATGACCATGATGGTGGTCACCCACGAAATGGGTTTCGCCAAGAAGGTCGCTCACCGGGTTGTTTTCATGGATGAAGGCCGGATCGTCGAGGATGCCGGAAGGGAAGAATTTTTCGGAACGCCGCGCAGCGAGCGGGCAAGGGAATTTCTGTCGAAAATCCTGCATGATTAGGGCACGATTCGCCCGAAAGAATAGATGAGGTTTGTCGCGCTCAGCGTTTACCCGCAGTTCTATTTTTTCTAAATTCTGGGGAAATTTATCATGGCGGAATTGTTTTTGGACGACTTCAAGGCAGGAGATACTTTCCTGTCTGACGGCGTAACGATCACGGAAAGCGAAATCATCGACTTCGCCCTGAAATACGATCCGCAACATTTTCATCTGGACGTTAATGCGGCGGCAGATTCCATTTACGGAGGATTGATTGCGAGCGGATTCCAGACATTGGCCGTCTGTTTCCGCCTGTTCATCCAGAAAGGAATTTTGGCGAAATCGAGCCTGGGATCGCCGGGAATCGACGATCTGAAATGGCGCGCGCCCGTGCGACCCGGCGATACCCTGAAAACCAGAACCGAAGTGCTGGAAATCAAGCCATCCTCGTCGAAACCAGACCGGGGAATTCTGCGGCTGCGTTACTCCGCCATGAACCAGCACGGTGATGAGGTGTTGTCATTTGTGTTAAACCACTTGCTGAAAAAGAATGAAAAGCGGTGACTTGAATCGCTGCACACTCCTCGCCATGAGCCGGATCGCCGGCATCTGACTTGAATCCTGGAGGACTACCTCATGAGCAAGATTCGCGCACTGATCCATTTTCCCGGCGCCCTGGGAGACCGGCTCGCGGCCCGTCTTGATCTGCCCGTAACGCCGCCCGCGGCGTTCGCCCTGTTTGCCCATTGTTTCACTTGTTCCAAGGACAGCCTCGCCGCGTCCCGCATCAGCGCCGCGCTGACCGATAACGGCCTGGGTGTTTTACGGTTTGATTTTACCGGTCTGGGCGCGAGCGAAGGAGATTTTGCCAACACGAATTTTTCCTCCAATGTCGCCGATCTCGTCGCGGCGGCTTCGTGGCTGCGTGAGCACCATCAGGCTCCCCGTATTCTGGTCGGTCACAGTCTGGGGGGAGCGGCCGTCCTGGCTGCGGCGGAACAAATTCCTGAATCGGCGGCAGTGTCCACGATCGGCGCGCCGTACGATCCGGCGCATGTGCGCCGTTTGCTGGAGGGAGTGACACCGGAAATCGAGGCGGCGGGGGCGGCCGATGTCACGATTGCCGGAAGAAAATTCCGCATCAAACAGCAGTTTCTGGACGATATTTCCAGTCAGAACAGCAACCGGTACCTTGCCCATCTGCGCAAGGCGTTATTGATATTTCACTCTCCCCGCGATACCACGGTCAGTATCGAGAATGCGGGGATGATCTTTGCGGCCGCGAAGCATCCGAAAAGTTTTATATCGCTCGACGACGCCGACCATCTCCTGACGCGAAAGGAAGACGCGCTTTATGTCGCTTCCGTTCTGGCCTCGTGGGCCAGCCGTTATGTCAAACCGGCTCCGCCGCCCGGCTGTTCCTGCGGAAGCAGGCGTGGTGACCGTCAGCGAAACGCTGGAGAACAAATTCACGCAATCGATCGCCGTCGGCGGTCATCATCTGCGCGCCGACGAGCCGGAAAGCTTTGGCGGCACCGATACCGGTCCCTCGCCCTACGATTTGCTGCTGGCGAGTCTCGGCGCCTGCACGTCCATGACGCTGCGTCTGTATGCCGATCGGAAAAATTGGCCGTTGGAGCATGTCACAGTGCGTCTCAAGCATGAAAAGATCCATGCCCGGGACTGCGCCGAATGCGAAACGAAGGAGGGAAAGATCGACAGGATCGATCGGGAGATTGAGTTGCAGGGCGCTCTCGATGCTTCCCAGCGCGCGCGATTGCTCGACATTGCCAACAAATGCCCGGTGCACCGGACACTGTATTCCGAAGTGATTGTTCCGACACGGCTCATCGACTGACCCCAGTCATAGCCCGTCGCCGGGGAGTTTTTAGGTAACGACTTTTTCCCTGACCCGGGTATTGGCGCGGATGAAATCCGCCAGGCGCGCCACACCTTGCTCAATGGCTTGCCGGGAAGCCGCGTAACTGAAACGAATGTGCTGACCTTCATTCAGCACGCGCGCACCGAAATGAATATCGGCAAGCACCGCGACACCGGCATCGTTCAGTAGCCGCGAGCGAAATTCCTCCGAGTCCTTGGCGCCGATCAGCGCGCACGCTGTGGTCACATTCGGCCACACGTAAAACGCGCCGCCCGGGTTCTGGCAGTTGACTCCCGGCACCTGGTTGAGCAGATTGACGATCAAATTGCGGCGTTCCATAAAACGATCGCGCATCTGTCCGGCCGCGTCCTGCGGGCCGTTGATGGCTTCGACCGCGGCCCACTGGCTGATGTGCGAGGCGCAGGACTCGGTATTGGTTACCCAGCGGGCGAAGGTGGGCGCCAGCGTCTTGTTTACCGCATAGCCCAGACGCCATCCGGTCATGGCCCAGGTTTTTGACGCGCCGTCACAAATGATGGTGCGCTCAAGCAGGCTGGGAAATTGCGCGATCGAGACAAAATCGCCCTCGTACACCAGGCGGGAATAAACCTCGTCGGCGAAAATCCATACCTGCGGATGTTGGCGCAGAATATTCGCGATGGCCTCCATCGCCGGGCGCGGGATGATTCCGCCGGTTGGATTGTGCGGTGAATTCAGAATCAGCAGCCTGGTTTTCGGCGTGATTCTGGATTCCAGCTCGCGCGGTTCGAAATTAAATCCGCGCGCCTCGTGCAGCGGGATCGGTACCGGTACCGCGCCCAGGGCGCGAATCTGCGATTCGTATATCGGAAATCCGGGATTCGGGTAGATGACCTCATCGCCCGCGCCGTGATCTGTAACCGAAAGAATGGTATAGGCGATAAACGGTTTGGCTCCCGCGCCCACCACCACATCGTCCGGACTGACCGGAACGCCGCGCCGTTGCCCAATGTCCCGGGCCACCGCTTCGCGCAGCTCGAGAATGCCGGCAGAGGGCGTGTAACCGTGCTTGTTGTCATGAATCGCCTTGATCGCCGCTTGCTGAATATTGACCGGAGTGGGAAAGTCGGGTTGGCCGATGCAGAACGAGATGATGTCCTGGCCTTGTCGTTGCAGATCGCTGACTTCCGCCAGTACCACGAAGGCATTTTCGGTACCGAGCTCACTGGTACGGCGGCTAAGGACGGGCATCTGGTGATTTCCTCCGGGGAAAACCGGGATTCGTCCGGACGTGATATATCATGCGCCCGGTTTAGGGGTCAATTTTAAGAATGATTTTAAAGCAATACGAACAAACCGTCGATTCAGTCAGGAATAATTTTCCGTATCATGATAACTGATTAATAATGGAAATTGTGTTTGAATTGAAAAGATTAATAGACTTAATCGATTGTTTTTCACAAATAATCGCAAGGTAACCGCTTTCTCACATTAAATACTCCATCCATATATACAGCTCCGGAGACAGTTTACGGGATATGTTTCGCTACAGTTGGCGATACATGCTTCGTCAGGTATGCTGATGCCATGGTGCTGGCGCATGTTTGCAAATATACCGGTGACACATAATTTCCTTGATGTTGTAGGGCAAGATTTGAATCCGGGGTGGCTCGCCAGAGCGGATAATGTACGTTAGACTGACTTGGTTTTTACAACAGCGGATAGGGTCGAGCCGGAATTCGGATCGGAACCCATTACACCAACTTAAACGAAACAGGAGGGGCAAATGGTGAAATTTGAGAACACACGATTGTTTTTGGCGCTCGGTGTCGCATCGCTGTTTCTCGCGGTGTCCGGTACCGGCAACGCCAAAGTAGAGGGCGATACGATAGTTCTGGGCGCCGCGGTATCCTTGACCGGCAAGTATTCCACCAACGGCAAGAACACGAAGGACGGCTACGATCTTGCCGTCAAGCGCATTAATGAAATGGGTGGTGTCAAAGTCGGCGGGAAATCCTACAAGCTCAAGGTAACCTACTACGACGATGAATCCACGCCCGCCCGCGGCGCGCAGCTCGCCGAACGGCTGATCAACCAGGACGGGGTGCAATTCCTCCTTGGGCCGTACAGCTCGGGACTCACCAAGGCCATCGCGCCGGTAACCGAGAAGTACAAAATCCCGCATGTGGAAGGCAACGGCGCCGCCCGCGAGCTGTTCACGCAAGGCTACCGCTATCTGTTCGCCGTGCTGTCGACCTCGGACTATTATTTGCGCGAGGCCGTAAACTTGGCGGCTGAAATGGCAAAAAGTCAGGGTAAAGACCCCTCCAAGCTGAAGATCGCCATGGCGTTTGAGAATGACCCCTTCAGCCAGGACGTGCGGGACGGCGTCGTTGAAGACGCCAAGCGTCACGGCATGAAGATCGTGATCGACGACAAGCTGCCGCCCGAACTCAACGACATGTCGGCCACGCTGACCAAGGTCAAGGCGGTGAAACCCGATCTGCTGGTTGTTTCGGGTCATGCCAAGGGTGCGGTACTTGTCGCGCGCCAAGTGAAGGACATGAAAGTGGACGTTCCTATGATTGCCACGACCCATTGCGACTCGGCTAAACTGGCCCAGACCATGCCCGCTGAGTCGGAAGGCCTTCTTTGTGCATCGCAGTGGGACCGGACGTTAAGCTATCGTGACAAATGGTTTGGATCGGCAGACGATTATGCCAACCGGTTCGCGGCGGAGTTTAATTATACTCCTCCTTACCAGGCGGCCGAGTCGACGGCGGCGGCGCTGGTCTACATCGATGCCTTCACGCGCGCCCAATCGTTCGACAAAGAAAAGGTACGCGATGCCATTGCCGCCACGGACCTCATGACGTTTTATGGGCCCGTCAAGTTCGACAAGACCGGCATGAACACCGCGAAGCCGATGGTGCTCTACCAAATCCAGAAGGGACAGTACAACGTGGTGGCGCCGTCCAAGTACGCGGCCGCGAAGCTGGAGTACCCACGCAAGTTGCCGCAATAAAAAAAAGTAAACGCCCCGTCCCGGCAATAAAGTCCGGGCGGGGCGATTTCTACGGCCATGGACAGTATCCAGCTTCTCTTTCAGGCCCCGGTGTTGTCGGTGCAACTGCTGCTCGACGGCATGCTGATCGGCGCCATCTTCGCCCTGGCCGCCTTCGGCATGGCGCTGGTCTGGGGCGTCATGAACGTGATCAATATCGCCCAGGGCGAGTTCGTGATGCTCGGGGGATATGTCGCCTTCTTTCTTTACGCCGCCGGTATCCATCCGTTCTTCGGCATTCCATTGGCCGCGGTCGTGTTGTTTATTTTCGGGTGGTCGCTGTATAAAACCATCATCTTTCGCGTCGTCGACAAGGATCTGTTCATTTCAATCCTGGCGACATTCGGCCTCAGTATCCTGCTGCAACAGCTCGCCAACGAACTTTTCGGCGCCGACGTCCGTACCGCCGAGTCCGGATTTGGAACGCTGGTGTTATTCGACGGTCAGGTAACGGTCGCGGAGATCAAGCTCGTCGCCTTCATTGCGGCCCTGGCACTCGGGGGGCTGCTGCTGTTGTTTCTCAAGCAATCGCGACTCGGACAGGCGATTCGCGCCACGGCGCAGAACGCGCGGGCCGCACGCATCATGGGCATCGACACCGACCGGGTTTACGCCGCCACCTTCGGCCTCAACGCCGCGATCTGCGGCGCCGCCGGCGCGCTCGTCGCCATGACCTGGATCATCCATCCTTATCTCGGACTGCCGTATACCATCCGCTCCTTCATGATCGTGATCGTGGCGGGGTTGGGTAACGTGGCCGCGGTGTTGGCCGCGGGCCTGGGGCTCGGCGCGGCGGAAAACTTCGCCGGATTTATTTTCGGCGCCGAATACCAGGCGGCGTTCGTATTCGGACTGCTGGTGATTATCCTGATGTGGCGTCGCTTCTGGCTGAACCGCCAGCGCCGGTATTTGAAATGACGGATACGGTCAAACGCATATTGTTTTATTCAATTATCGTGGCCGTGGCGCTCGCCGCCCCTTCGGTCGCCCCGGATTATCGCACGCAAATGGCTTTCCTGTGGGTGATGGTTGTTTTCGCGCTGACGTGGGACATCCTCGGCGGCCAAATGGGTTATAACTCGTTTGGCAATATTCTGTTCTTCGGTGTCGGCATGTATGTCTGTGCCGTCATCCAACGCGACTCCGGTTTGGGATATTACCCCGCGCTCTTCCTGGGGATGGGTGCGGGTGCGCTGGTCGCGGTCGTTTTCGCGGCGATTTTCGGATCAGGCATACTGGGATTGCGGGGCCACTACTTCGCGATTTGCACGCTTGGGCTCGGCATCGCGGCGGGTGAATTCGCCAGCGGGTGGGATTACATCGGGGCCGGCTCCGGCATGGTGACACCGATCTTCCCCGGAGAACCGGGGGGCCGCGAGAAATTCTTTTACTACGTCATGTTTGCCTTGGCCGTGATCACGTTTCCGGTTTTGCGCTGGTTGTATTCCGGAAGATTTGGTTTGGCGCTCAACGCCATCCGCGACGATGAGGATAAAGCCGAGGCGATGGGGATCCATACAACACGGTACAAAATCACGGCCTGGTGTATCTCGGCATTTTTTCTAGGTTTGACGGGCGCGGTGGTCGGAAACATGATCGGATTTATCGACCCGCGCGACGTGGCGTTCGCCGGCCCGACCTTCGGGGTATGGATGGTTCTCATGGCGATCCTCGGCGGCAAGGGAACACTCTGGGGACCGGTGCTCGGGGCCGTGGTGTTTCACGTTACCCAGGAGGTTTTCTGGACGTATTTGCTGGGCTGGCAACGCGTGGCGCTGGGCCTGCTCATCGTGTTGATTGTCGTGTTTTTCCCGCTCGGCATCCTGGGCTGGGCGCGCGAGCGCTGGCCGGAGCGTTTCGGCCACGTGGTTGAGGAAAAACCCGACGCGAGGGCGACGGAGTGAAATCGATCCTCGAAGTGAGCCGCGTGCGCAAGACCTTTGGCGGAGTCGTCGCCAACAATGACATCAGCCTCAAGGTACACGAAGGCAGGATCATCGGGCTGATCGGTCCCAACGGATCGGGCAAGACCACGCTTTTCAATTCAATCGTCGGCTATCATCCCATCGACGCCGGCACCATCCGCTTTGAAGGCGATGAAATTTCGAAACTGCGCGTTCCGCAGATCGCGCGGCGTGGGATGTTACGCACGTTTCAGCAGACGCGCATCTACGGCAAGATGACCTGCGTACAAAACATGCTCATCAGCCTCCCGCAGCGTGAAGCGACATGGTATTCGATGTTTTCCCGGCTGGACGCCGAAGATACGGAAAAGGCCGAGAGCCTGCTCGAGTTCGTGGGACTTTACTCCAAGCGCCGCCTGCGCGCCGGCGATCTTTCTTTCGGCCAGCAAAAGCTGCTCGAATTTGCCATGGCGCTGATGACCAAACCCAAGATGCTGTTGCTCGATGAACCAACCGCGGGCATTAATCCTACCTTGATCAACGGTCTGATGAACCGTTTGAAGCGGGTCAACACGGAATTCGGCATTACCCTGTTCGTCATCGAACACAACATGCGCGTGATCATGAACCTCGCGGAATACATTTATTGCCTGGCGCACGGGGAACTCCTCGCCGAAGGCAAGCCTGACCAGATACAAAACGACCAGCGCGTGATCGACGCCTATCTGGGCGCGCACTGATGGCGAAAAAGCGCAAATCTTCCACCTGCAAAGACACGGGGCACGATTATGTGCTGGGTGCTAAAACCGGCGATGACATCCTGTCGGTTGACGATGTCGATGAAAAGGCCGCGCAGCTCGCCAAGCAAGGTCCGGGTATCGAACGCATCGGCGAACTTGCGAATCACGCGCCGCTGCTCCGCATTGACAATTTGGTCGCCGGCTACGGCATGATGGAAATTCTGCACGGCATCAACCTGCAGGTGGCATCGGGCCAGTCGCTTTGTCTCATCGGTCCGAACGGCGCCGGCAAGTCCACGATCTTGCATTCGATTTACGGCTTCACGCGCATTTTTTCCGGCGGCATCTCCCTTGATGGCCAGGACGTCACCAAGTTATCCCCCAACCAGAAACTCAAGCAGGCGGGGATCGCCTACATTCTTCAGGATAACTCGGTATTTCCCGACATGACCGTCGAGGAAAACCTGTGGATGGGCGGATATCTGATGGAACAAACCGACCAAGCCAAAGAATCGGCGGAACGTGTGTTTGAAAAATACGATCGTTTGGCCAAGCGCCGAAATCAGCCCGCGCGGGTGCTTTCCGGCGGCGAGCGCCGTTTGCTCGAAATTTCGCGCGCGCTGGTAATGAACCCGCGCGTGTTGCTGGTCGACGAGCCATCGATCGGACTCGAGCCGCGCTTCATCGGTATGGTGTTCGAAATTTTAACCGATCTGCAACGGAGCGAAGGCAAGGCTATCGTGATGGTGGAACAGAATGCCAAGAAAGGTCTTGAATTTGCCAACATCGGATATGTTCTGGTGTCCGGTTCAGTCGCCATAGCCGGCAAGGGACGTGAACTGCTGGAGCACCCCGACGTCGGCCGGTTGTTTCTTGGCGGTTGAAAACCGCAGCGCACGAGCAAGGAATGTGTTTGCAGTGAAGCATGCGTTGGTGTGCGACTCGTCCCGCGAACACAGTCATTTTCCCGGATGTTACGTCCGGCTCTGACCCGGTGCTATCCGTAATTGCCCATGCCCGGTTGGGTTGGCCGGTTGTCTGGCGGTTATCCCGGGTGCACCGGTAGATGGGCCATTGCCGGGCTTTGCGTCTTGTCCATGATACGGGAATTGCTTCGCGATGGTTACCTGACAAGGTAGCGCATCACGTTTTAACCTTAAATGAATATATGAATGCAAGCCGCAAGCAAGGGTTCAGGGCGGGCGTTTCAGTAATCCCCAGTTTTATAGCTATCTTCATCGGTTTTGGCGTCGCGGCTCGTGTGGCGGACGTGCCCGCGCCGGCCGCGGTATTGCTTACGATCGCTATATTCGCGGCTCCGGCCCAATTCGCGATAATCGAACTCACGGGTCAGGGTGCGGCGGCAATCGTGCAAATGATTTTTGCCGGCGTCCTGATAAACCTGAGATTCTTCCTCATGAGCCTGACGTTGGCGCATCTCTTCAGCGGCGTACCACGACTCCGGATGCTGGCCTCGGCGCAATTTGTGGCGGCATCGACGTTTCTGTTGACTTTTTTCCAATCGCGCAAAAAAAGCGAGCACGTTAATCTTCACGAGTTTTTTATCAGTATGGCGGTGGTGGTATTTCCCGCCGCCGTGGTTGGAACGCTGATCGGCGTCGCCTTCGGGGCCAATCTCCCACCGGCGTTTATGTTCGGCGCCTCCCTGTTTCTTCCGGTTTACTTCGCGTTGTTGTTATCCAGTGACGTCAAAGGCCGGTACGAAATCATGGCGGTGCTGTGCGGTTTCGTTTTTACCCCGCCGGTAGAAATGTTACTTCCCGGTTGGGGTGTGTTTGTCAGCGCACTGGGTGTGGGCGCCGCGATTACCGTTGCGGAAAAAAGATGAACGCCATCGAATGGACTCTGGTGATCGCCGGAGCGGGATTTGGCACTTATGCCCTCCGCGTCGCCCCGTTTATGTCCCTCCGGCTTTACCGTGTCGGCCAAAACAATCTACGCTTTTTGACCTTCGTATCGCTCGCCATCGCCGCCGGTATTGTGGCGCGTTCGATCGTGTTCGACGGGGGTTCGGTCGGGCAGCCGCCGGAATTGGCCATCAAGGTGGCTGCCGTGATGACGGCGCTGATCATTCAGTATCGAACGAAAAATCTGCTTGTCGCGCTGTTCGGCGGTGTCGGTGTGGCTGTGTTGTGGAAATGGCTGACGATGTAAGTCATGAAGTATTTTGGCCAGAGTCTATATTTCCCAGCGGGATATTAAACTGACGGTATGCTGACGTGACCCGAACCGTCTCCACTCAATTACCCGATATGAAGGTGGTCGTTGTGCTATGCACGGCAGAGGTGCTGAGCATGATTCCGTTTGCCACGGCTCCGGCCTTGCTGTCGTTGCTGATCGATACCTGGAGTCTGTCAAATTCTCAGGCCGGTCTCATCACCGGTATTTTTTTCGCCGGTTACATGGCGGCCGTTCCCGTGCTTACGAGTCTTACCGACCGGATTGACGCGCGCCGGATCTATCTGTTCGCCACCACGCTTTCCCTGATCGGTGCTTCGGGTTTTGCGCTGTGGGCGGATGGTTTCTGGTCGGCATTGCTGTTTCAGGCCATTGCCGGAGCCGGATTGGCGGGTACCTACATGCCGGGATTGAAGATCCTTTCCGACCACATCGCCGGAAAAAGACAATCGCGATCCGTGGCGTTTTATACGTCAACGTTCGGCGTGGGTGCAAGCCTGTCGCTGTGGTTCGCCGGAACCATCGCCACCGCGGTTGACTGGCGCTGGGCATTCGGCCTGGCTGCGATCGGGCCGGCGATCGCGGGGATGCTGGTGATGGGCGTTTTCCCACCGAAATCGCCTGATCAGGCGCACGCGCACACAAGCCACTTGCTCGATTTTCGCCCCATATTCCGCAATCGATCCGCCACCCGATACATCCTGGCCTATGCCGCGCATTGCTGGGAATTGTTCGGATTCCGTTCCTGGGTTGTGGTTTTTTTCGCCTTTGCGCTGAGCCTGCAATCGGGGACGGAACATCCGATCCGGAGTGCCGCCACGTTCGCGGCCATCGTCAATCTGCTGGGGCCTGGCGCGAGCATTATCGGGAACGAACTGGCTGTGCACTGGGGACGCCGACGCGTGGTGTTAGCGATAATGACGGCCTCCATCGTACTGGCTTGCGTCGTCGGATTTTCCGCCACGCTACCCTGGAGTCTGGTGCTGGCAACGATCATTGTGTACTTTCTTGTCATCATGGGAGATTCGGCCGCATTGACCGCCGGGGTCGTCGCCACGTCGTTCACGACTCAGCGTGGGGCCACCATGGCGGTCTATTCCATGCTGGGTTTCGGAGCGGGCTTTGTCGCGCCGGTCGTGTTTGGCGGCGTGCTCGATATTGCCGGAGGAAACAACAGTCCCCTGGCATGGGGATTTGCATTCGCCAGTCTCGCGCTGGGCTATGTTTTCGGACCACTGGTGTTGCTATGGCTGCGTGGTTACATGCCGCCGTCCCGGCAACGCTAAGTGTCCTCCGCGCGTGCCGGTTCATCGGCAGTGCTGCGTAAAGTACTTTGCACAATACGAGAATATGAAATGCCAGGGAAGCCGGAAAACGTGATTTAATCGCGGCAGGGACCGGCGACGGCAATGCTGCAAGTCGCCCCGGAGATTCCATCCTTTCGCCGGCGGCACGATAAATGCCATTCACCGAAATATTTGATTTTATTACGAGGAATGCCGATGAAGCGTTACAAAATCGCGACGATACCCGGTGACGGAATTGGCAAGGAAGTCGTGCCCGAAGGGATACGGGTACTCGAGTCGGCCGGCCGCCGCTTCGGTTTTGGTTTTTCCTGGGATCACTTTCCCTGGAGCTGCGAGGTCTATCATAAAACGGGGCGCATGATGCCGGACGACGGGCTGGCGACCTTGCGTGATTACGATGCGATTTACCTCGGGGCCGTCGGCTATCCCGGCGTGCCGGATCATATTTCTCTCTGGGGACTGTTGATCCCTATCCGGCGGGAATTTCAGCAATACGTCTCGCTGCGCCCGCTGCGGCTGATGAAAGGCCTGCCTTGCCCGTTGCGCGACCGCCAGGTCGGCGACATTGATTTTCTGGTGGTGCGCGAAAACAACGAAGGCGAGTATTCCAACATCGGTGGTCGAATCTATGCCGGCACTGCGGCCGAAATGGCCATGCAGGAATCCGTGTTTACCCGCACCGGAGTCGATCGCATCATGCGTTATGCGTTCGAACTCGCGCGCACACGCAAGGCGCGCCATGTCACGTCGGCCACAAAATCAAACGGCATCATCCACACCATGCCATACTGGGACGAACGATTTGCCGCGATTTCCCGCGAATACCCCGATATCCGGACGGATCAATATCATATAGACATCCTGTCGGCCCATTTTGTCTTGCATCCCGACCGGTTCGATATTGTCGTGGCCAGTAACCTGTTCGGCGATATATTGTCCGATCTCGGCGCTGCGGTCGTGGGCACGATCGGCATCGCGCCGTCGTGCAATATCAATCCGGAGCGAAATTTCCCCAGCATGTTCGAGCCCGTGCACGGTTCGGCGCCCGACATCGCCGGCAAGGGTATCGCCAACCCCGTTGGCCAGATATGGTCGGGCGCCATGATGCTTGAGCATCTGGGCCACAAGGAAGCGGCCGCCGCCATCGAACGGGCGATTGAAAAGGTGATGCAAGATCCTCGGCTGCTGACTCCGGACATGGGGGGTCGCGCCAAAACCGTGGACCTCGGCAAGGCGATCGCTGAACTGGTTAAGTGATAGTGACAGGTTTTGGAGTGGGCAAGGGTATTCAAACGCTGGGTATCCGTCTCCCTGGCGTTACAAGTTACATTGAACTTTCAACGCAACGCGAACCTGACCGGTGGTTAATCGCTCCACACCAGACGTTCCATGTCGGTGAAATCGTAGCCGCCGAGTAATTGCGCCAGGCGCTGACACTCCGGTCCTCGCAATTGTTCCAGAAGTTTCCGGAACAGGGCACGGAAATAAACACCCCGGTACAACGCGAAATCGTACGCTTCCCACCCGATGGGAATAAAATCGAGCCCGAACTCGGTGGCCGCGCTGCGCGCGCCGGGAGCCACGTCCGCCTGTCCCATGGAAATCAGGGAGGATACCTCGCGTTCTGAATTGGCCCGGGCCGTAACCCGGAGCCGGGAGGGATCGACGTTATGCATCGCGAGCGTCTCGGCGAGAAATCGCTGCGATCCGGCGCCTTCCTGACGCATCCCCCAGCGAACCTCGGGCGCGAACAGGCACATGATATCGTCGGTCGGGTTTTTGAATCCGGGCGCCAGAATGAGGCCCTGTTCCCGATAAAATGCCCGAACCACCACCCAATCGCGGTGCTGCGGGAATTGGGCAATCAGGGCTGGATGCCGCTTTTCGCTTTCCGCGGCCGGTCCCCAATGAATGGCGCAGATATCTGCGCGATGCCGCGCCAGCAACGACAGACCGAGTTGTGTCCCGGTACAGGTGTAGCTGACCAGCGCGCGCGTCTGAATCTGGTTGGTGAGCAGCATGATGGCGCGATTGATCAACGGATCGTCGCTTCCCACCAGTACTATCCGGTCGGTGAGCACGCCGCCGTGACTCGATTCCAGCAACCACTGGTCGATGAGGTGGCGCGGGAACAGCCATTTGCCGGTTATCTTTGTCGCCGGGATATTGCCCTCGCTGGCCAGGGCATAGATTTTTTTCTCGTTCAGATGCAAATAGTCGGCCACCTGCCGGACGCTCATGAAGCGCGGCGGTTCTTCGACCGCCGTCTTGGCCGCGCGCGGGGTTTCGTCAACGAGCTTGAGCGCCGGCGAAACGGCGGAGGCCGATTTGTCCGCGATCGATTGCGTCATGCGTCGCCTGAAAAGCCGGCCGCCTTGGACTGGGGCGGCATATTTTTGTTTGCCGGCGGTTCATCGAAGACGATGTCGTCGGACCCGTGGTAGACCAGGAAATGCCTGCCCTTGGTGCGGGCGATCATGATTATTCCCAGCTCGCGCGCCAGCTCCAGTCCCATGTGGGTGATCCCCGAGCGTGACAACAGCACCGGTATCCCCATGTGCGCGGCCTTCATGACGATTTCCGAGGTGAGACGGCCCGTGGTGTAGAAGATCTTGTCTTCGCCCGTGACCCGGTCCAGCCACATCCTCCCCGAGATGGCGTCGGCGGCGTTGTGCCGGCCGACATCCTCGACGAAAATCAGGACTTCATCGGCCCGACACAGCGCGCAACCGTGTACCGCACCGGCCTGCTTGTAAATTTCGTTGTATTGACTGATGGAGTGCAGCAACTTGTAAATCATCGACTGACGCAGCGTGACCCGCGGCAGCCTCACATCGTAGAGTTTATCCAGGGTGCAACTGAACACCGTTCCCTGGCCGCAACCGGTGGTCACGGTGCGTTTCGATAATTTCTGTTCCCAATCGATGATGCCCTGACCATGGGTGGTTTCGATCAGCACCACCTCCCGGTCCCAGTTCACCTCAACCGATTTGATCTGTTCGATATCCTCGATCAGGCGCTGGTTCCGCAGATACCCGAGCGAGAGTTCCTCGGGGCGGGTACCCAGCGTCATCAGCGTTACCACTTCACGCCCGTCGACCTTGAGCGTCAGGGGGAATTCCCCGGCAATGTGCATGTCGCGTTCATGCCCCGATTCATCGACCGCCACGACCGCGTGTGTCGGGGCGAGTCCCGCGTTCGACAGCCGCGGACGATAGGGCGCTACTTCATCCGACATGTCAGCCACCGGTCACGCTCATGTGGCGCAGAATAACGGGCTGTTCCTTCAGGTTGAATTCGTGCCCCTTGGGCTTGATCGCCATGGCCTCGGCGATAGTCCGCTTGAGGCGATCGAGATCGCGGGGATAACCGCGGACAACGCGGCGTAAATCGACCGAATGTTCCTGACCGAGACACAACAGCAGGCGGCCTTCGGTCGTCACGCGCACGCGGTTACACGAAGCGCAGAAATTATGGCTGTGGGGGGAAATAAAACCGACCCGGGAGTTCGTTCCGGTGACGCGATAGTAACGTGAGGGTCCCCCGGTCGTTTCGGTGGTTGCGATGAGCGTATAGCGCTGCTCCAAATCATGCTTGATTTCATCGCTCGAATAATAGGCCTCGGCGCGATCGTGTTCGTTGATGATCCCCAGCGGCATTTCCTCGATGAAACTGATGTCCATGCCCCGGTCGATGGCAAAATTGACCAGATCGCACACCTCGTCGTGGTTACGATTTTTGAGGATCACGGAATTGAGCTTGATTTTTTCAAAACCGGCCGCCTGCGCCGCCGCAATGCCGCGTAAAACCTTGTTCAGATCTCCCACGCGCGTGATTTGGCGGAAGCGTTCAGGATCGAGGCTGTCCAGGCTGATATTGATACGCCGCACGCCGGCGGCGCGCAGCCCGGTCGCCATTCTTTCCAGCTGGGAGCCGTTGGTGGTAAGCACCATCTCGCGCAGTTGCGGTAACTGGCCGATTTCGCGGAACAGCCAAATTACGTTTTCCCGCACCAGCGGCTCACCACCCGTCAGCCGGATCTTGTACACGCCCAGTTCCGAGAAGGCGCGGGCGATAAAGGCGATTTCTTCCAGTGTCAGAATCTGGGCGCGAGGCAAAAAAGTCATCTTTTCGCTCATGCAGTACACACAGCGAAAATCGCAGCGATCCGTGACCGAAAGGCGTACATACGTTACGCTGCGGCCGAATCGATCGATAAGCATTGGCGTAGTCTGAGGTGTGGTAATGGGAGCTCCGTTCACGTTTTGTGTTCCTTCTAGAGCCTATGAGTAACTGCTTTCCCTGATGTCGCGCGTTTGTTGTTATACGCCGAATGGTTGAACTGCAAGAAACATACCTTAGTAATTTACGTGAATGTGATTTCGGCGCCAAGTGAAGAATTTGCTGTTATTTAGCAGGCTTGGAATCAGTAGCCTTTTATTACCCTGCCCCTATCTGGGACAAATTGATCCAATCCATGTGAATCTGGTTAATTTTGTACCAGTTCGTCTCCTGCTTGAAGTTTCAATTGTACAATTGCCCGCACCTTTCCTGTTAATATCGTGTGGTATGCATATTGCAAATCAGCTGGACAGGTTTCCAGCCGAATCCGCATCCTAACGGACCGGTTGGCTCTGGGGCGATCGATGGCTAAATCAAAGAGCATGGCGGAGAATGCGATCACCGACTCTTTCCCCGTCTCCATTATCATGGAACGCAGCGAAGTGCGACACCGGGATATTACATTCCCGCAATGGAAGGTTGTCGGGTTTGTCGCCGGCGAGCATATTGTCCGGGACGATCGCCATTGCACGGTCATCCATTCAAGCGCTGGCCGTGAACAGTATTTGTGGACCGGTTATACCGTAAGGCTCTATAAAGACAGCGCCGAGAGTTATTGGTACAACCTGGTTGGCGCCAATCCGTATCTCTTTGTTCTCTGCCGGGAGCATGATGAGTACGGGATGGCGCCATTTATCGTGAGCGCGAATTACGATGAGGCCAACGCGTTTATGGAGGTAAGTGGAACGGTGTTCTCCGCCCCGATTCCGCCGGTGATCTATCAATGGCTGGAACGCTATGTGGTTGAAAACTACCAGCCCCAGGAACCGAAAAAACGCCGCCGCGCGAACTGGACGAAGGAAGGGGAAAGTGGCTAAGGCAAAGGACCGGCGTCGAAACGCCAACGCCGGTGAAAACACTGTTCGGCAAACCGAGTCGCTCCCGAAAAGCGGGTTGGCGCGCTGGTCGCGCCGCAAAGCCATGGTCCGTGGTCGGCAAAAATCTGCCTCGGTTCCGCGCCGGATCGAAGCAGATACGGCACGCACCGCCGCGGCGAGCGCGTTGTCGCTGTCCGAAAAGACCGATGCCGATATGCCAGCAATAGACTCGCTTAAGGAGGACAGTGACTTTGCCGCGTTTCTATCGCCCAAGGTGAGCGAAAAACTGCGTCGGATGGCCATGAGAAAACTGTTTCATTTGCCGCAATATAACTTTCGCGACGAGTTGGATTTTTGCAACGGGGATTTTAGGAATTTCACGCCCCTGGGCGATATTATTACCGCGGACATGCGCCACCATATGGAGCGCGAGCTCATTGCCCTAAAGGAACGTTTGACGTCAGAGACCGATGACAAGCGTGTAACCGAAAAAACATCGGATGCGGCGGCGAGCGAAACACCCGTCAGCGAATCTAACCATGCTGCAGCACTTCCGAAAGAATCAGTTGATGAGCCGACGCCAAAGACCCAGACGTCGACAATGGACAAAACCAAGAAAGGTTGAAGACGATGAGCGAACCAGCCACCGCCGTTGAATCTATCCCGCGAACTGCCGATTTGCTGACAGCGACAACAGCGAACGGTCGTGCGCGCGCGGCGGCGTTATCGGCGAATCTGATAGCCGAGCGCACGCCGGTATCGCTGGTGTCTTATAAATCAACAGGCCATCTCCTGGTCATCGGGGAAATAAAGGATTCGATCCCACTGATAAAACGTCTGCCAACTGAGGTACGCTGCACTTTGCTTGTCTACAGTAATGCCCATAAATTCCATGCCAGTAAATCACCCTCGAAAAACACCAAGACGGGCAGCAAAGGTCCGCTTCATGTAGGTGAAATAGATGGTGTAAGCGTGGTCACGGGAATACTAACGGCTCTGCACGGCAGTCTCGGCCAATTTACCGTGCTCGTGTCAGGTGAAGAAGGCGACGTCAACCTGGCTGAACTAGTACTCAGAACGCATAAGGCTTTTGATTTGGTCCTGGATTTGACTTCACCCGCGCATATCGGGAGTGAAATTCCGCCATTCGGCTACTATGCGCCCGGAAATGATGCGGCGGCGCTGGAACGGGCATTGCGCGAAATTCCGGACATGGTGGGTGAGTTCGAGAAACCCAAATATTTTCATTACAACCCTGATATTTGCGCGCACGGAGCCAGCGGTATCAAGGGTTGTCAGCGGTGTCTCGAGGCATGCCCGACCCTGGCAATCACGTCCATAGGCGACAAAATTTCCGTGGATCCTTATCTCTGTCAGGGGGGTGGCAGTTGTGCCAGCGCCTGTCCGACCGGTGCCATCACCTATGTTTATCCCAGCCCCGGCGACTTGCTGGACGGAGTTAGAACGGTCCTCAAGTACTATCGAAACGAGAGTGGGCGGCAACCGGTTGTATTGTTTTACGACGCCGGAATCGGCCGCCAAAGTTTTGAGCGCATGGCGGCCCAATTGCCCGAATACATCATTCCCTTCGAGGTGGAAGAAGTTGGCTCGCTGGGCATGGATACCTGGCTTACGACTCTGGCCTACGGCGCCAGCGCTGTCAGAGTTCTGATGACGACCGCGATTACGCCTGCGGTCCGGCAGGAATTGGAAAACCAGGCGAAATATGCCGGCAGCATTCTTTCCGGAATGGGATATGCCAGTGAGTGTCTGCAGCTGATTCAGACCAATGATGATTTTGCACCCCCCGTGGCGCTTATTGACCCGCCGCAAGCGGAAATTAAACCGGCAAATTTTGCCGCGTTGAATGAGAAACGCACCATGATCCGAATGGCGGTGGACCATCTGTATGATCAGGCGCCCAAGCGCAAGCCGTATACGGCGTTGCCGGATGGGGCGCCATTCGGACAGATTATGGTCGACCGCAAAGGTTGCACGCTCTGTCTCTCGTGTGTCTCCGTCTGCCCCTCATCCGCGTTGACTGATGGCGGAGAACTGCCCCAGCTCAATTTTACGGAATGGAATTGTGTTCAATGCGGACTGTGCGAAACCGCCTGTCCGGAGCAGGTCATCACCCGTGCTGCGCGTTTTGTCTACGACCCCGATATCAGGCGGACATCGCGAATACTGAATGAGGACAAGGTATTCTGCTGCGTCTCCTGTGGCAAACCGTTTGCCACCCAACGGTTGATGGATCGCATGAGCGAAAAGCTCGCCGGACACTGGATGTTTCAGACGAATGACGCGAAGCGACGGATCCAGATGTGCGACGATTGCCGGGTCAAGGATATGTTTATGCAAGCGGGAGGGATGGATCATGTCTACAAGAAGCCATAGCCCAATCATCGGGTGTATACGTCATAATGTTGCACCGTGGGACATTTTGTCCGGTAGAACCCCAACAGCACTGTCAAATAATAGATTGTTACTTCAGTATTCATCCGTAATTTCCGTACTTTTTCTCAACGCGCTTGGCCTGTTTCTTGCTAAGTCACGTGTGCCCGAGCACGTAAGTATCTGGCAAGGCGGAGATTGGTGATGGAAACCGATCAGCTATCGCCGGAAAGCGTGAATCAGAACAGCGGTCGGATGGATGGCTTTTCTATCGATGTTCTCAGGGCCAATACTTACCGGCTGCTGGCCAGGTTACTGGCCGCACCGGTAACCGGGGATCTGCTGGATTCTCTGCAGAAGATCGGAGGTACCGGAATTGGTGATGCAGATGCCGGGACCGGGATGGCCCAGGCGTGGCAGACGCTAAAAATCGCCAGTGAGCGTGCCACGATTGAAGCTATAGACGATGAGTATCACGATTTGTTTATCGGTATCGGGCGTGGTGAACTGGTGCCGTACGGGTCGTGGTACCTGACCGGTTTCATGATGGATCGGCCGCTTGCCCTGCTACGAAGAGATCTGGCTGAACTGGGCATAGAGCGACAACAGGAAGTATGCGAGCCGGAAGACCATGTCAGCGCGCTGTGCGAGACGATGAGTCTGATAATAGAAAATAGCAAGGAGATACCACTGGAGATTCAACAAAAATTTTTCCTCAACCATCTTGAAACATGGATGGGAAAATTTTTTACTGATTTACAAAAGGCAAAATCAGCGCGATACTACTCCGCCATAGGTCTGCTTGGTGAGCAGTTCATAAAAGTCGAGAAAAAATATTTCGGCATGACCATGTGAATGAGGGTGATGCTTTTCAGCTTAAAACATTTTTGAATTTTAATATTCTGGCGAACTCGAAGGAGACGACCAACATGAGCAAGAAAACCAAGTCCGTAAAACACAGCCGCCGTGATTTTCTGCTGAAAGGCATGGTCGCCATCGGCGGTGCCGCGACACTCTCCGCGGTTGGCAGTGCCGGTGCGGTGGGAAAACCGGACGCCAAGCCAACGGCAGCGGCAGCAACTGAAACGGCCAAGGGATACCAGGAAACGGCGCACATTCGCGAGTACTACGAAAGGGCCAGATTCTAAAAAATAACGGGAAGTCGAGCTAACAAATACTAAATGTACTGATACTGACCGACGTCAGTGAACACAAAATAGGAGATTGAGCGATGAAATTGATCAAAAAGCAGATTTCGATAACTGCATCTTCCGGTCAGTCATCCAGCGGTCTTTTTAGCGCAGCCATAGACCGACGCACCTTTTTACGCCGCTCCGGACTGGCCTTAGGAGGGGCCGTGGTCGCCACCACGCTGCCCGTGGCCATGATGAAAAAGGCGCGCGCCGCCACCGACAAATTCGCTCCGAAAGCTGGAATCAAAACCGAAATCCGCCGGTCCGTCTGTACGCACTGCTCGGTGGGATGCGGCGTCATTGCCGAGATCCAGAACGGAGTCTGGACCGGTCAGGAACCGGATTTCGCGTCACCGCTTAATCTCGGTGCGCACTGCGCCAAGGGCGCCTCCATCCGCGAGCATGGCATGGGCGACCGGCGCATCCAGTATCCCATGAAACTGGTGGACGGAAAGTGGAAACGCCTCAGTTGGGATGAGGCGGTCAATGAAATCGGTGACAAGATCCTCAAGATTCGCAAGGAGTCTGGGCCGGATGCGTTCTGGTTTGCGGGTTCGTCGAAGGCCAGCAACGAAGGCGCCTATCTGCAGCGGAAATTCGCCGCCTTCTGGGGCTCGAATAATTGCGACCATCAGGCGCGCATCTGTCACTCGACGACGGTTGCGGGAGTTGCCAACACCTGGGGCTACGGCGCGATGACGAACTCGTACAACGACATGCATAACAGCAAGGTGATGATCTTTGTCGGCAGTAACGCCGCCGAGGCGCATCCGGTCGCCATGCAGCATATCCTGCGCGCCAAGGAAAGAGGTTCCAAGATGATTGTGTGCGACCCGCGCTTCACGCGCACCGCGGCACACGCCGATCAGCACTTGCGCCTTCGTCCGGGCACGGATGTCCCCTTCATCTGGGGCCTGCTGTACCACATCTTCAAGAACGGCTGGGAGGATAAAGAATATATCCGCCAGCGTGTGTATGGCATGGATAATGTACGCAAAGAAGTCGCGAACTGGAACCCGAAGCTGGTGGAAAACGTCGTTGGTATCCCGGAGAAAGAGATGTATCAGGCGGCCAAGACGTTGGCCGAGAACCGGCCGGGAACCTTCGTCTGGTGCATGGGTGGCACCCAGCATCACATCGGGAATAACAACGTGCGCGCCTACTGTGCCTTGCAACTCGCACTGGGCAACATCGGCGTATCCGGCGGCGGCGCCAATATTTTCCGCGGTCACGATAACGTCCAAGGGGCGACGGACGTCGGCCCCAATAGCGACACACTGCCAGGCTATTACGGCCTGGCGGAAGGTTCGTGGAAACATTGGGCGCGAGTGTGGGAGGTAGACTTCGATTGGCTGAAGGCCCGCTTTGATAACTCCAAGCCCTATGACGAAGGCAAAGGCAAGGGAACGCCGATTATGGAAATCCCCGGCATCCCGGTCTCACGGTGGATTGACGGTATTCTTGAAGACAAAGCCAATATGTCGCAGAAGGATAATATTCGCGCCGTGTTTTTCCAGGGACATGCGGTGAACAGCCAGACACGCGGCACTGAAATGAAAAAGGCGCTGGAGAAGGTCGAGTTGGTGGTCATCTCGGATCCGTACCCGACCCATATGGCGGTGATGAGCGATCGCAAGAACAATACCTACTTGCTGCCCACCTGCACGCAGTTGGAGCAGGCGGGTTCCGTGACCGCCTCGAACCGCTCGCTGCAATGGCGTGAGAAGGTCATCGATCCGGTGTTCGAGTCCAAGACCGACGCGGAGGTGCTCTACTTGTTCGCCAAGAAGTTCGGCTTCGAGAAAGAAATGTTCAAAAACATCAAAATCGTGAAAAACGAGCCGGTCGTGGAAGACCTGCTGCGCGAGATCAACCGCGGCGTCTGGACCATCGGTTACACGGGCCAGAGCCCGGAGCGTTTGAAGAAACATCTGGAAAACAAGCACACCTTCGATACCACGTCGCTGATAGCAAAAGGCGGCCCCTGCAACGGTGAGTACTACGGACTCCCATGGCCTTGCTGGGGAACTCCCGAGATGAAACACCCGGGGACGCCGCTCCTGTACGATCCAAGCAAACCGGTCGCGAAAGGCGGTTTGACTTTCCGCGCCAATTTTGGCGTGGAACGCGAGGGTACAAGCCTGCTGGCGGACGGTGTTTACAGCAAAGGGTCCGAGCTCAAGGATGGTTATCCGGAATTTACCTATGGCATCCTGCAAAAACTGGGATGGGACAAGGACTTGACCGCGAAGGAATTAGCGGTAATCAAGGGAATCGGCAAGGACAAACCCGAGGGTGTGAACTGGAAAATCGATCTCTCCGGTGGTATCCAGCGGGTGGTCATCAAGCACGGCTGCGCGCCGTTCGGCAACGCCAAGGCCCGCGTCATCGTCTGGGAGTGGCCGGATCCCGTACCTATTCACCGCGAGCCGCTTTACTCACCACGCTACGACCTGGTCAAGAATTTCCCGACCTATGCCGACCGCAAGGCATTCTGGCGGCTGCCGACACGCTACGCCTCGATTCAGCAGGCCAAGGATTATTCCAAGCAGTATCCACTGGTGTTCACCAGCGGCCGCCTGACGGAATTCGAGGGCGGGGGCGAAGAAACCCGCTCCAATGCATGGCTTGCGGAACTGCAACAGAACATGTTCGTGGAAATCAATCCGGCGGATGCCAACGACCGCGGTATCCGCAACGGCCAGACAGTCTGGCTGGAAGGGCCCGAAGGTGGCCGCATCAAGATAATGGCCATGGTCACGGAACGGGTCGGACGCGGCGTGGTCTGGACGCCATTCCACTTCGGTGGTTGGTTCCAGGGCAAGGACCTGATCGACAAATATCCCGAAGGGACGGCACCGTATGTTCGCGGCGAGGCCTGCAACACCGCCACGACCTACGGATATGACTCCGTCACCCAGATGCAAGAAACCAAGACCACGCTGTGCCAGATCAAGGCCGCTTGAGCTAACTAGGAGACAACCACCATGGCACGAATGAAATTCCTTAGCGATGCTGAACGCTGCATTGAGTGCAACGGATGTGTGACAGCCTGCAAGAACGAGAACGAAGTTCCTTGGGGCGTTAACCGACGACGCGTGATTACGTTAAATGACGGCGTCCCCGGAGAGAAGTCAATCTCGGTGGCATGCATGCACTGCACCGACGCGCCCTGTGCGGCGGTCTGTCCGGTGGACTGCTTTTACACCACCGACGATGGAATCGTCTTGCACGACAAGGACATCTGCATCGGCTGTGGATACTGTTTTTACGCCTGCCCGTTCGGCGCCCCGCAATATCCGCAAAAATCGGCGTTTGGCGTCCGCGGCAAGATGGATAAATGTACCTTCTGCGCCGGCGGCCCGCCCGCGGACAACTCCGACGCTGAGTATGAAAAGTATGGAAGCAATCGGATTGCCCAGGGCAAACTCCCGGCTTGCGCCGAGATGTGCGCCACCAAGGCGCTCATTGCCGGTGACGGCGACGTGGTGGCCGATATCTATCGCCAGCGCATCTTGAAGCGCGGCGGCCGGCCCCAGACTTGGGGCTGGGAAGTGGCTTACAAAGGCTGACAAAGCACCAGGGAAGGAGGCTCAACTCCTTCCCTTTTTTTTTCGACGCCCGGTAATTAGGATTATTTAACTAAGGAACTGGACATGCACGGAAAAACTATATATTTCGCCATTACGGCCGCTGTCGCTATCGGTCTTGCAGGTTGTTCCGAATCGCCAAATGTGAAGCTATACAAACCGGGGGTATATAAGGGCTCGACGGATCCACTGCTGGAAAAGCAGCGCAGTGCCGAGAAGCAGACTGCGCTACGGGAACGTTTTGAATTGGTGCAAAAGGACCGGTAGTAAACGAAGAAGATATAAAGGATTTGACAGCACTTTCCGATATCAAAAATAAATCGGGAACAGACTATAAAAGTAACGCGCCCGAACCCCAGTGCTGGATGAGGAGTGGTGATAGCGAAGGCCGTACAGTCTGTTTGGCGGGATGTGCGGAAACGAAGACTAATCGCTTAACTATAAGTGTGAAACAGGAGGTCAGTGGCTATGGGACAATTACTCCGGAAAAATCTCCCCGACAGTAAGTCGGCACGACACAAAAGCATCATGATAAAAAGTTTTCTCGTCATTCTAGTGGGAGTAATGGCGCTGCCTCTGTTTGGCTACCTCTATGCCTACATGTCTCCGCAAACAGTCCAGGCCGCCGCCAAGCAGGAGACCAACCCGCGGGCCAATTTCTGGCGCGTCGTGCGTGAAGGAAATCAGGGTTACACCTCTGCCTCCGGACCGTATACGACCGAGGTGTTGATTCAGAACGGCGGCGAGAACTGGCGCAACCTGCGCAACGGACCGGTATCTTATTATTCGACTTGGTGGTTGGCCGTTGCTTTACTCATTATTGGCATCTTTTTCATCGTTCGCGGCAGAATCAAGTTGGAGCAACGACCATCGGGGCGGACGGTGGAACGATGGAGCCTGCAGGAACGAGTCTTGCACTGGTACACGGCGACTCTGTTCATCATACTTACCATATCGGGCGTAAGCCTCCTGTTCGGGCGGGCAGTTTTAATTCCCGTGTTCGGGCTCAAAGGATTTTCGGTCTATGCGGATTTTGCCATCGCCCTGCACAACTATCTCGGCCCGTTCTTTGTCGTGGGCATCGCGCTGGAGCTCATCTCTTGGATTAAACACAATATCCCCAATAAAACAGATTGGGATTGGCTCAAGAAGGGTGGTGGCATGATCGGCCGTGGATCGCATCCGCATGCCGGGCGGATGAACGGTGGTGAAAAAATCTGGTTTTGGATCATTGCCACGGTTGGTTTGGGGGTATGCATTACCGGATTGATCCTGGATTTTCCGAATTTCGGGCAGACACGCGAGACAATGCAATTGTCTAATCTGATCCATACCGTCCTCGCCGTAATCTGGGTATCGGTCGCGTTCGGACATATCTATATAGGCACGATCGGAACCGAGGGCGCTGTCGAAGCCATGGCGACCGGAAGGGTAAGCGTGGAATGGGCCAAGCAACACCATGATCAGTGGTATGAGGAAGTTCGCGGGAAAGCAGAAACAGAAGGCGCGTCCAAAGTCGGACGCGGCGCCGCGTCGCCTCGAGGCTCATCCAGCTAATAACCGCGATATTTTAGTTCACCGCGAAGGGCTCGGGCGCGCTACGGCACACCGGGCCTTTTGCTTTTCAATTTCCAGATTACACCTGAAATAAGGAGATGGTGCCATGTATGCAATTCATGCCCTGCTGGCGGGATTCGTGTTTGGTGTTTTTTCATCACTGTCTTTTGCGGCACAAGTAACCTTGACGATACACAGCATCGACTCAAAAGGGATAGGCAAGTCTATTGGAACAGTTCGTATTGCGGACCATAAGGAAGGCCTGGTATTGATCCCCAAGCTTAAAGGTCTGCAACCGGGTGAACATGGATTTCATTTCCATGAAAACCCGAGCTGCAAACCGAAGGAGCAAGATGGGAAAATGACTGCCGGCCTTGCCGCGGGCGGCCATTATGACCCCGCAAAAGCAGGCAAGCATGCCGGCCCTACGGGCACAGGGCATTTGGGCGACCTCCCGGCACTGGTAGTCAATGACAAGGGGGTGGCCGAGGGACGACTGGTGGCCCCGCGCCTTAAGGTATCGGACCTGAAGGGACGGTCGCTGATGATTCACGCCGGCGGAGACAATTATTCGGACGACCCAAAGCCTCTTGGAGGGGGCGGTGCAAGGGTCGCCTGTGGTGTGATAAAATAAAATATATATAGTATTAAAGTAGTTATAAGCGCTTGATTGGGTGAGAATCATTCCGCATGGCCTTGCAGATAAAATATTTCGCCTCACTGCGTGAGCGAATGGGGCGCGACGGCGATTCCATCGACAATACCGCCAAAATGAATCGCGTCGCGGACGTCTGGTCTTACGTGTCGGGAGACAAGCCGTTTCCGGCGAATATGCTCGTGGCCGTGAATATGCAATACGCCGATCTGACCCAGGAAGTTAAAGACGGCGATGAAGTGGCCTTTTTCCCGCCCGTGACCGGAGGTTGAGATGGGAATCGAGCTACGCACAAGCGGTTTTAACCCATCCCAGGAGCTGGCCATTTATCAGGAAAAAGTAGTCGGCCGTAGCGGAAAATTCGGCGCGGTCATCAGTTTCGTGGGCACGATGCGTGATTTCAATGAAGATCGCGCGGTGCAGGGCATGACACTGGAACATTATCCCGGCATGACTGAAAAACATTTGCAACTGATCCATGACGAAGCCGGGCAGCGGTGGGACATTCTGGATGCCCTGGTGATTCACCGGGTTGGCGAAATCCGTCCGGGCGAACCTATCGTTCTGGTGGCGGTATGGTCGGCGCACCGGGCCGCGGCCTTCGAGGCTTGCCGATACCTGATCGAGGAACTCAAAACACGCGCTCCGTTCTGGAAGAATGAGCAGCATCACGCAACCACGCATTGGGTCGAGCACAACACCTCAGTTACCCGACTCGCCGCAACAAGACAGGTTAAGTGACATCCTCGATCGACAGGAATAATATTTTCTCATGATCAGCGGAAAAGCAGCGCGCTGTATCGCGGCGGTCATGTTGCTTGTCCAGAACGCGGCATGGGCGGGCGCCGACGAAAAATGGATTCGCGCCTTAATCGCGCGCGATCTCCCGGTTATAGAATACCTCGCCTCTCAGGGCGCCAATGTCAATCTGACGACGAATGACGGGAGGACCGCTTTGATGCTGGCAGCCGGAACAGGACATGTGGACCTGCTGCAAAAGCTGCTAGCGGCCAAGGCCGATGTCAATTACACCAACGACCGGGGCGGGACGGCATTGATGTACGCCGCCACGGGGGGTGATCCGAATTCGGTCGAGTTGCTTTTGTCCCATGGCGCAGCGGTGAATGTCAAAGCGGCCAACGGGTGGACGGCGGTAACGCTCGCATCGGCCAAAGGTTATGAAACGATTGTCAAGCGTTTGCTCAACGCCGGATCCGATGTCAATGTCGCGGATATTTATGGATTGACCCCGTTGATGCGGGCCGTCTCCGGCCAGAAACTGGAGGTGGTGCGCATTCTGTTGGATCAAAAAACACTTCGGATAAACGCCAGAGATGACCAGGGAGAAACGGCGTTACACTACGCGGCTGCCTCGGGCTTCAGGGAAATTTCGCGTTTGCTGCTAAACCGTGGCGCCGATGCCGCTTCCAGGGATTCCGCCGGCCGGACACCGGCGAAAGTTGCGATGGCGGAAGGCCATTCCGAACTGGCTGAGTTTATTGAAAAATTCTCCCGTAAATAAGAAGCCTTGCTGTGCGTGGTGTTAGCACAGTATCTGGGTTTCACAATACTTGGCCAACGGAATGACGGCGGTTTTATTGTCAATTTTTTTACGAATGTTTGTTTTATTAAGCTCCAAGGCCAGCCGAAAAGAAAACTTTTCAAAAAACTGGTCGAACATCTCACCACCGTAAATGCCTGTTGCGTGGAGCGATCTGGCGTTATTATCGTATTCCAGCACGATAGCGGCCAACGGCTGGGGTGCCGGCCCACCCAGAACTTTCGCGCCACGTAGCGGGTCATAGACGCTTTTCTCGGAACAACAGTAAATGACCTGTCCCCGGTGGTTGAGCTTCTTCTCCTTGTTCCGATAACTGACGGACTCATGGCGATAATTGATGAAGCTCACGGCACGGGCCGGATGCGACATCTTGTGCGCGCATATGGCGGAGAAGGCGACAATGGAATTTTCCGGTCCTACACCGCCCTGCCATTGATAGTGTTTTCCATCCTCGGTCTCCAGTTGAGTATTTTTTTCTGTCGGCCGTCCCAGATTCAACAGGAAGCAAGGTGTTGAAATATAAGGGTAATGAAACAGATAATTTTCCCCGATTTTCAAATCGGATGGTGTGATCGGATGACCTTCGGAGTCAACCAATCTGGCGCGCTGATACAGGTGAAACTTGCCGTCTGTTTTTGCCAGCAAATTCGGGTTGGCGCCGACAGTGGCGATCGCCGATGCGCAGAGCTTGACGAAATTTCTGCGGCTGATCTTTGGTTCTCGGCTCATGGTAAGTATCTCCGTTTTCGTCGTAATATAGGGGACATGCAGCGCCAGTCGGCCAAACGCCATTCAAGCAGAATTTAATTGCAAAAGTAAATCCCCCTCGTCGGATATTTTGGGTAGTGCGCACGGTCGGTATCGCGGGGACTTCCAAGACGGTGTACGATTTCAATCATGCGCTTCCCTCGCGTTATCCGCCTGGATGACTCAGACAGCCAAATCTACGAGAATCCGGCCGTTCCCGGGGAATGGGCGGTCCCGGGATCGTTTGTATTTATGAATGTCGACCCGGGTGCGCTGGCGGGAAAGCCAAAGCAGGCCTTTTTACACGGCTTTTTGGGTACCGAAAGTTTTGGCTGGGCCACGCTCGTGACGGTCGCTGAAATCAGTGATGACGAATACCAGTCTGTTATCGAGCGCCTTGCATCTCACTTTATGCAAAATACCGGCGCCCCTGACAGATCGGCGGCTTTGAAGGCCGCGCGCGAGGAAGCCAGCTTCGCTGCAAGCCTCTGTGAACATGCTGTGCTTACGCTGCTCACGCTCGAACGCAAGGTGGAAGACGAATCCATTGTTGAAAACTTCAGGGTTGTACGTCTTCCGGACGCATCCGACCATGCCGCCATGAAGCTTTGGACGGTGGATGACAACTGACTAATATTAACTACGGCCTGCAAGCAGTTTCCTAATCAAATCGTGCTTCGGAAATAAAATGAGTGCATCGGTGGATCTCCCGCATGTTTATGAATTGGTCCAGTGCGATGTCATTGACAGCGTCGTGGCGGAGGCCGGGCGTCTTGCTCGGGCGGGTGCGGACGAGGGAACGCTGGTATGGGCGCAAGAACAATCCGCGGCCCGGGACCGGTTTGGCCAACCGCAGCCTGCACCTCGCGGCAATCTCTATATTTGCCTGATTCTCCGGCCGGAGAGCGCGCTCGCGGTTGCCCAGCAACTCGTTCTTGTTTCCACCATCAGTCTGGGTCTGACAATCGCCGAAGCGGCGCCACCCATGACCGAGCTGCGCTATCGATGGCCTGATGCCGTGCTGCTTAATAATGCCGATACGGGGGTTATTACATTCGTGCCGGGGCCTGAAAACGCCGGCAATCTGGAATGGTTGTTACTCGGAGTAACGGCGAATGTGAATCATGTCCCCGTGGCGCTCGATGTCTACAGCACCAGCCTCCAGGCGGAAGGGATGGAACGCGTATCCGCCGCCGAGGTGCTACAGGGATTCAGCCGCCATTTTCTTTCCGGGATCAACCGCTGGGCCGACGCCGGGTTTGCGCAGACGCGCAAGACCTTCATGCACCGGATGGAAGGCCTGGGAAAAGTACAGGAAGTCCGCCTGAAAAATGAAACAATCATTGGCAAGCTTGTGGAACTGGATGAGCAGGGCGCGCTCATCCTCGAGCGGGAAGATGGGGCCCGCCGTGTTATCACCGTAACCGACTATCTCGGACTTTCCTGAGGAAAAAGAGGGAGTTCCAGAGGCATTAACATGCCGATGGCGGTAGCTTGCGTGCGATTAAATACGTAAGGCTATCTGCAAGCAGGTCTGAATCGTTGGTCGCGAGCAGATGAAAATCGGAAAAACTCTTTTGCAACTCACCGTGCCTCAGGAGATATTCTTTATTAAAGCCTGGGTGATTTTGCTGGTGGTTGACGTTGAAAGTCTTGTAGATTACCAGCCCGTTGGGTTTGATGGACCTTTTAATCTGAGGAATTAGCGGCCGATAAAGAAAGCGCACAACCAGCACCAAGTCGAAATACGCATTGGGAAGGGTAAAATGTTCTAGATCCGCGGCAATCAGGCTTATAGGAAGTTTTTTCCCGCGGATCGCTTCGCGACAATAACGCAGCCCCGTAATGCTGCCGTCAACGGCGATGACACGATAACCGCGTGTGGCAAGGTAAATCGCATTGTGCCCCACGCCGCATGCCAGATCCAAGGCAGTTCCTTTCCCGTCCAGTAAATTGGAATGACTAGTTAATATCGAATCGGGTTCGAATTCAGGATTGGGATTTCCTTCACGGTATTTCCGGTTCCAGCGTACGATATCGTCGTGCATGGCTAAGGTATGGTCGTACATTCGCGAGTTACAGGCCAAGATAAGCCTCGCGCACGCGCTCGTTGGCTAGCAGTTCCTTGCCGGTTCCCGCGAGCGCGACGCGGCCGGACTCCAATACGTAGCCGCGATGGGCGAGTTCCAGGGCGTGCTCGGTATTCTGTTCCACCAGCAGCACGGTGACGCCACGGCGGTTGATCTCACGGATGACGCGGAACATCTCTTCCACCAGAATTGGCGCGAGACCCAGCGACGGTTCATCGAGCATCAGGATTTTCGGTCCGGCCATAAGGCCGCGGCCGATAGCCACCATTTGCTGTTCGCCTCCCGACAGCGTGCCGGCGAGTTGAGTCTGGCGTTCACGTAACAGTGGAAATATTTCGAATACCTGCTCAATCCGTTGCGGGCGCTGGGCGCGTGCGGCCGCGGAGTATCCGCCAAGCATCAGGTTGTCGCGCACGCTCATTTGAGGAAACAATTTGCGACCTTCCGGTACCTGGATCACGCCGAGTTCCACCACTTTCGCGGGCGCGCACTGATTGAGCCGTTGGCCATCGAGCGTGATGTTACCGGCTTTGGAGCGTAGCAGAGCCGAGAGGGTCTTGATGACAGTTGTCTTGCCGGCACCGTTAGCGCCGACCAGCGCCACTATTTCGCCTGCTCCCACTTCAAAGCTCACACCCCACAGGGCCTGAATCTTCCCGTAGGCGACCTCGAGATTTTCGACGCGCAGCATGTCACGCCACCCGTTTGCCGAAATAGGCTGAAATTACGGCGGGATCGCTCACCACCTGTGCCGGCGGCCCTTCCGCGATTTTTTCACCTTGGCGTATGACAACCACGCGGTGCGAGATGCGCATGATCGCCTTCATGACATGCTCGACCAGAATAACAGTGATACCGGTTGCGTGAATGTGTTCGATCAGTCCGCAGGCGTCTTCCATTTCTCGAGGATTCAGGCCTCCCAAGGGTTCGTCAAGCAACAGCAGTTTCGGTCCGGTGGCGAGGGCGCGTGCTATTTCCATCCGCTTCTGGTCGCTGAGTGTCAGGTCCGATGCCGGAATATCGAGCTTGTCGGCGAGCCCCACCTGTTTGAGAGCGCGTACGGCCTCGGCATCAGCCTGCGCGCGGTCGCCGAGACGCACCAGGGCCGCGAGTGCCGCGTTTTCGCGCACCGTCAGATGCGGGAACGGCTTCACGATCTGAAATGTGCGCGCGATGCCGCGGCGCGTGACGGCGTAGGGCTTCAGCCCCACGATGTTTTCGTTATCAAGCCGGATGTCTCCCATCGTGGGAGAAAGGAACCCGGTGATGAGGTTGAATATTGTGGTTTTGCCCGAACCGTTTGGTCCGATGAGGCCGAGGATTTCGCCCGCCGCAACGGTAAACGACAAATTCGACACGGCGCGCAGGCCGCCAAAATTGCGTGTAAGTCCGGATATCTCGAGCAATGCCATGGTGCGATATCAGCGATGTGGTGTGAACAGCCGGAGCACACGGCCCCAGATCCCATCCGGCAGGTAGCGGATTACGAGCATCATGAAAAGCCCGTAGAATATGAGGTGGCCCACCTCGAAGCGTTCGCGTACCAGCTCCGCAATCGTGGTGAGAAATACCGCACCAACCACGGGGCCGGCGATGGTACGCAGACCACCGACCACCGCAATGAATACCATTTCGATGGAAAGCGATATCGGAAATACCGCGTCAGGATCTACATATCGGAAATACATCCCATAAAAACCTCCAGCGAGGCCGGTAAAGAAGGCGGAAAGGGCCAGCGCCGATACTTTGGCGCGCGTGGTGTTTATGCCGATGGATTCGGCGGCGTCTTCGTCCTCACGAATAGCGAGCAGGTAGCTCCCCAGGCGCGCGCGCGCGAGCAGATAGGTGGCGAACATCGCGCTAAGCGCGATCACCGCGACAATCAGGAAGAACGGTCCCTTGCGCTCCCAGTTGATCGGCTCACCGAACAGTGTCACGACTGGCAGCGTGGTGATCAGTAACCCCATGGGACCGTGGGTGAGTTGCTCCCAGTTGAGCGCCACAAGGCGCACGATCTCGGCCACGGCCAGGGTCGCGAGTGAAAAGTACGGCCCGCGCAGGCGAAAGCAGATGAACCCGATCGGCAGGGAAAGCAGTGCGCCCATGATGCCACCCAAGGCCATGCCATACCACGGAGCGAGCCCAAAACTCAGGTACAGGATCATGGTGGTATAGGCGCCAACACCAAAAAAACTTGCGTGCCCGAACGACACCTGCCCGGCGTAACCGCCGAGGAGATTCCAGGAGACCCCAAGAACTGTCCACATGAGCACTATGATTCCGAGGTGCAACAGGAACTGGTTGGAGACCATGAGCGGGATACAGAGAAGCAGGATTCCCGCGATGATCGGGAGGAGCGCGCGTTTCATGCCTGCCGTGCCCCAAACAAGCCCTGTGGACGGAACAGCAGTACCAGAAGAAATATAATAAAACCTATGGTGTCCTTGTATGCCACTGACACGTACACCGCGCCGTACGATTCGACGACTCCGAGCAAGATGCCTCCCGCAATCGCGCCAGGCACCGAGCCGAGACCGCCGAGCACCACGATCACGAAGCACTTGACGATGAGAATCTCGCCGACGGTGGGGTAAAGATAGAGCGACGGCACCAGCAGCACGCCGGCGGCCGCGGCCAGCGCCGCGCCCAGCCCGAAAGTGATCATGGAGATATTTTCAACATTGATGCCCATGAGCGCGGCGGCCTCCGCGTTCTGGCTGGTGGCGCGCACCGCGCGCCCGGTGTCGGTGCGCGCGAGAAAGAAATAAAGCGCCACGGTTATGAGTACCGCAAGCCCGAAGGCGATCGCCAGCGGCACCGGCACGGCGATCCCGAACGGTCGCAGCGGTACTTCGGCATACGCCAGGTTCAGCGTGCGGTAGTCCCCGGTCCAGGCAAACAGGGCGAGATTGGCGATGAGCAACGACAGACCGGCGGTGTAAAGTAGCGTATTGAGTTCGCCCCCGGGAATAATGGCTTTGAGAAGAAAGCGGTACGCCAGCATGCCGGCGATAAAGAGCAGGGGCACCAAAAGTAGCGCGGAAACGAACGGGTCGATCTTCCACAGCGTGTACGACCAGTAGGCACCGAACATGCCGAGCATCACCATGTCGCCATGAGCGAGGTTGATAATGCGCATGACGCCGAAGATAACGGTAAGCCCCACGCCGATCATGGCGTAGAGCGTACCCGTCAGGATACCGTTGACCAGACTCTGGAAAAACGTTTCCAAGAATGTGAAAAAATCTACCCCCTGTCCCTGGCGAGGGACAGGGGGTTTGTCGTGTTATTTAGTGGTTGGATTGGGAAAAACGTACTCGGTTTCGGCGTTGGCCTTGGGATAGACGTTAAGCAGCTTGCCACCGCGCCATTGTGCCATCACCGAGTGATCGGGCGAGTAGATGTTCTGGTTGGTGTACTGGTCGCCGAGCGGGCCGGCCCAGTTGCCGAATTTCACTTTGCCGAACACCGTGGTCATGTCGGTCTTGAGCAGGGCCTGGCGGATGGCATTGCGATCGGCGTCGAGCTTGCCGGTCAGCTTGGCGCGTTTCATTGCATCCGCAATGATGTAAATGGCGGCATAGCCCTCGACCTCGTGCTCCTTGGGGTAGATACCGTACTTGTCGTTGAATTTCTTGTAAAACGCCTTGGCCTTGGGATCGTTCGGGTTGCCGGACCAGGCTGCCGAGGAAAACACGTATTCGCTCAGGCCGCCGAGCTGCTTGGCAAGGTCCTCCACGCCGAAGCCACCGCCGTAGCCCACGAAGGCGCGCGGCTTCAACCCGATCTCTTTGGCATGGCGTGTAAGCAATATCGCGTCGGTCGTGCTCACCGCAACCATCAGTACGTAGTCCGGGTTGTTGGCTTTTACCTTGGTCACGATCGGCTTGAAGTCGAGCGTGTTCACCGGGTAGGCCTCGTCATTAACGATGGAAACCTTTTTGGATTTGAGGAACGTCATGATGGAGTTGGCGATGGTCTTGCCGAATACCGTGTTGTCGTAGATTACCGCGGCGGATTTCGGCAGTGCACCCGGAATTTCGCTGATGAATTTATTGAACGCCTGCGGATAGATCGATCCGGTAGGATTATTGCGGAATACCCATTCGAAACCCTTGGCGGTGATGATGTCGGCCGATGGATGATCCACGAGATAAGGCGTCTTGAGACGCTGTGCAACCGAGGCAATTTCAACAGCCTGCCCCGAAGCGCGCCCACCGGTGAGGATTAAAACCTTCTCCTGGGTGATCAATTTCTCGGCGACCGTGGCGGCGAGGGCGTTCTTCGCTTGGTGGTCTTCAATGATGACCTCGATCTTCTTGCCGTTCACGCCACCGGCGGCGTTGATTTCTTCCATGGCCATCGAATAGGCCTTCTTGAACTTGTCGCCGAACGGCGCATCGGGTCCCGTCATCGGTTGTGGCGCGCCGATCTTGAGAGTCTCAGCGGCGAGGACGTGGCTCGAAAACGCAACTGTGAGGCCGACTACCAGAGACAACAATGTCAACTTACGCATGTTCTGATCTCCTAGCGGTGGTTATTTATATGGGAGAATACAGCGTCATATTCGGTTTGCCACCGAAAATTGTCAAGACTGGTTGGTTGATGCCGGCATTCCTTGGCTCTCCGCCAGGACCGGAAGCGCGGATTTTGGCCTGGTTACCTTGCCAGCTTAACATCATGTTCCTTATTCTCTTCCTGCATAACAGAGCTAGCGGACCGAATTGCGTAGGGTATCGTGGTACCGCAAGGAACCGGATATATCCGGCTCTATCGATTGGTAGGGGCATGACTGAATTTATTGTATGCTTCGGACCGGTGCGTCACCGGGGCAGGCCTGGCTAAAGCAGCGGAAGACTATCTAAATTGCCGGTTTCCAGCAAAGACATTCTCAACGCAGACGGGGCGCTCGCCGAGCGGCTTGCGGGATTTTCTCCACGCCTCGCACAACAGGAAATGGCCGCACGCATCGAGCAGGCCCTGGCGGATCAGTCCGTTTTCATCGCCGAATCGGGGACCGGCACCGGCAAGACGTTTGCGTATCTCGTCCCGGCTTTGTTATCCGGTAAAAAAATTCTGATTTCGACCGGCACACGACATCTCCAGGATCAGCTCTATCACCGCGATCTTCCTTTTATCCGTGACATTCTGGCGGTTCCCGTCGCCACGGCGCTGCTGAAAGGACGCAGCAATTATCTCTGTTTGCATCATCTCGAACGGCTGGAAACAGAACCGCGTTTTACCGGGAAAAAGAATCAATCGGACCTCGTGACCCTGCGCCATTGGGCGGGAAGGTCAAAACGGGGTGATATCGCCGAAGTCAGCGACATACCCGAAGATTCCGCGGTCTGGCCGCTGGTGACATCCACCGCGGATAATTGCCTGGGGAGCGATTGTCCTCACTACGATGCCTGTTTTGTAAACCGCGCGCGGCGCGAGGCCCTCGCAGCGGATGTGGTGGTCGTGAATCATCATCTGTTTTTTGCCGATTTGGCGCTGCGTGAAGAAGGATTCGGCCAGTTATTACCCGGTGTCGAAGCGGTGATATTCGACGAGGCGCACCAACTGGCGGACGTGGCATCCAATTTTTTCGGCCTGTTCCTGGGAAGTCATCAATTGTTTCAGCTATGCCGGGATGCGATCACGGAGGACATCAAGGAGAACAGCGGCATCGACGAGCTGCGATCTTCAGGGCAGCAACTGGAAAAATCCGTTGCCGATTTCCGCCTGGCTTTTGGTGTCGAGCCGCGTCGAGGCGCCTGGGAACAGCTTGAGAACGATAAGGCGATACATGCCGGCCTGGCGGATCTGAAATCAAGACTGACGGTGTTTTCAACGGTGCTTGATGCCGCCGCCGGCAAAGGGCCGGGGCTCGCCAACTGCGCGCGCCGGGCCGCGGTGCTGCTGGATCGGCTCCTGATGATAAGTGAAAAATCGCACACGGAATCTGTTGCCTGGTTCGAGACCACGGCGCGCGGATTCACGCTCTATCTCACGCCGCTCGATATTGCCGTACCATTCCGGCAGTACCGGGGTGACGGTAAAAAAACCTGGATCTTTACTTCCGCCACTTTAGCGATCAACCGGAGTTTTGCTTACTTTCAGACGCAGTTGGGCCTGGAGGAAGCGGAAACCGGTTTCTGGGGCAGCCCGTTCGATTATGCCAGGCAGACTTTGTTGTTTATCCCTCCGGGTTTACCCGATCCCTCCGGACCGGAATATACACAGCGTGTGATCGAATCCACATTGCCGGTGCTGCGCGCCAGCCGCGGCCGGGCGTTCTTCTTATTCACCAGTCACCGTGCGCTCAAGCTGGCCGCGGCGCGTTTACGCGCGGAGTTGGATTATCCCTTGCTGGTCCAGGGCGATGCGCCGCGTTCGGAATTGCTCCGGCAATTCCGCGCCGCCGGCAATGCGGTACTGCTCGGCACCGGAAGTTTCTGGGAAGGGGTGGATGTGCGTGGCGAGGCGTTGTCCTGCGTCATCATCGACAAATTGCCGTTTGCCGCGCCCGACGATCCGGTGCTGCGGGCGCGCGCGGCGGTTATGGAAGCGGCAGGGCGCAGCCCCTTTATGGAGTATCAATTGCCCGAGGCGGTGATCGCCTTGAAGCAGGGAATCGGTCGCTTGATCCGCGATGAATCCGATCGTGGCGTGTTGATGATTTGCGATCCCCGTCTGTTGAGCAAAGGGTACGGCCGTGTCTTTCTTTCCAGTCTGCCGCAGATGCCGGTGACACAGCGGGTGGCAGAGGTGGTGCAATTCTTTGACGCCGGCAGATCGGAGCGCCATAAGGCCGTAAAACAGACACAAGTATGACGTCACGGGAGATGAAAAGTTATCTTACTCGAGTTGGATTTTTTCTGGCACACGGTTTCGGAAGCGGCAAGCTACCCTGGGCACCGGGAACCTTCGGCACGCTTGTTGCCATACCCATCTATCTGCTGATTTATCCCTTTCCCTATCCGCTGTATGCCGCGATTGTCGGCGTCATGTTTGTTGTCGGTGTATGGCTGTGTCAAATCACGGAACAATCTTTGGGCGCGCATGACCACCCGAGTATCGTGTGGGACGAAATCGTGGGGTACCTTATCACCATGTTTATGGCGCCCAGCGGATGGGTATGGGTGCTGGCGGGCTTTGTGTTTTTTCGCGCGCTTGATATCTGGAAACCGTTCCCCATCCGTCAAATCGAACGGCGCGTCCGGGGCGGTTTCGGGAATATGCTCGACGATGCACTCGCGGCGCTCTATGCCTGGCTTGTGCTACAAGGTGTGGCCTATTTCTACTTGCCCTGAATGTTCAAAGTGAGGCTTATTTTCGAAAAGCAGGATATGACGGGACAGGCAAAGTCATAGACCAATCTCCAGATTGAACCCTACATGGCGATGATGTCACCGTCGGTGACAAGCTGATTGATTTCCGCCTCGCCATAACCGAATTCACCAAGGATCTCACGGGTGTGTTCGCCAAGCACGGGGGCGGCGAGGCGAATTTGGGTGGGCGTCTTGGAGAACTTCACCGGTGTTCCCAGCGCCCGGGTGCGGCCTACGCTGCTGTGATTCACTTCCACTACCATCCGGCGAGCTTGTACCTGCGGGTTACTGAGGGCTTCGCCGAGTGACAACACCGGTCCGGCGGGGACGCCTGCTTTTTCCAGCCGTTCCAGCCATTCGGAAGTCGGTCGCTCACGGAAACCCTTGGTGAGTATTTCGATCAATGCCGGCAAATTTTTCATGCGCGTTGCATTGTCAACGAAGCGGGAATCCGAGGCGAGTTCGGGCATGCCGATGACTTCGGTCAGGCGCAGCCAGTTCGCCTGGTTCGCCGCGCCGATGTTGACCCAGCCATCCGCGGTCTGGATGGCCTGGTAAGGCGCGCTGATCGGATGTGCGCTGCCGAGGGGGCCTGGCGAGACGCCGGTTGCGAAATAAATGGCGGACGGCCAGGCCGTGTGTACCATGCTGGCCTCGAGCAGAGAGGTATCGACACGTTGACCTTCCCCGGTCTTAAGGCGATGGATGTAGGCGGCCAAGATACCCATGGCGGCGAGTATGCCGGCTGTGATGTCTCCCAGCGGCACGCCGGCCTTGATCGGCGGCCGACCCGGCCCTTCGCCGGTAAGGCCCATCACGCCGCTGATTCCCTGGGCGATCAAATCGAATCCGGCGCGATCGGCATACGGCCCGGTGCCGCCGAATCCGGTGATATCGCAGTATATGAGCCCGGGATTGTCTTGCCGCAAGGAATCGAATCCCAATCCCAGTCGTTCCATCGTGCCGGGACGGAAATTTTCGATCACCACGTCGGCGGTGCGCAGGATCTTGCGCAGCACCGCTTTGCCGGCCTCGGATTTGAGATTGATCGCGGTGCCTCGTTTATTGCGATTCAGGATCATGAACGCCGCCGACTCGCTTTTCACCATCGGCGGCGCCATGCGTCGTGAGTCGTCGCCGTCGGGATATTTTTCGACCTTGATCACATCCGCGCCCATGTCCGCGAGCATCAGTCCGCAGACCGGTCCCGCCATGATGTGGGCCAGCTCGACAACCTTTAACCCGACCAACGGTCCCGTAGCGGCATCCGTCATGGGTCAACGACCCCGGAAATCGGGTTTGGTCTTGGCGAGGAACGATTGGTAGCCGGTCTTGAAATCCTCGGTGTCATAACAGGCATAGCCTTCGTTCCGTTCCTGGTCGGTAAGTGGCGTCGGATCCGCCAGGCGGCGGATGAATTTTTTGTGCCAGCGCGCCACCAGTGGCGCGCCGTCGGCGATGCGCCGTGCCGTGGCGTAGGCCTCTTCTTCGACCTTGTCATCCGCTACAACGCGGTTGACGAGGCCTTTCTGAAACGCCTCCTCGGCGCCGAAAACGCGACCTTCGAGCAGAATCTCCAGGGTGACCGAGCGTCCCACGAGGTCGAGCAGCGCCTGGATTTCTCCATGGCCGGCGACGAGCCCGAGGCGATTGATCGGAATTCCGAAACGGCTGGAAGTGCCGCATATGCGCAGGTCGCAAAGCACGGCAATTTCCAGTCCGCCGCCCACGCAGATGCCCTTGATCAACGCCACGGTCGGATGGCGGCACTCATAAAGCGCCGCGAGCGCGGCATGATGAATTTCCCCATAGGCCTCAGCCTGCGCCGAATTCGAGCGCGCGTGGGCGAATTCGGAAATGTCATTGCCCGGGGCAAAGGATTTATCGCCGGCCCCGCGGATCACGATGCAGCGGAGGTTGTCATCGACGGACAGTTCGCGCATCACCTCGCCCAGGCGCTTCCACATCGGGCGCGTGAGGGCGTTCAGCTTCTCCGGGCGGTTGAGCACAACCGTGGCAATGGCGCCGTCGCGCCCGACGAGGATGGTGTCGCCCATCGGCTAGGCCCTAGCGGTAGAACACGCTCACCAGGCCCAGCGTGACGACGGGCACGTAGGTGATCAGCAGCAGCGTGACCAGCAGCACGCCGATGAACGGGATGTTGGCCTTGGTCACGTCCCAGACGCTCTCCTTCGCGATCGAGCAGGTGAGCAGTAGGACGCTCGCCACGGGCGGCGTCTGCTGCCCGATCGCGAGGTTGAGCGTCACGATCACCCCGAAGTGGATCGGATCGATCCCCGCTGCGGTCACCACCGGCATCACGATCGGAACCACCAGGATGATGGCCGCGGCCGAATGCAGGAACATGCCGATGATGAGGAAGAAGACGTTCAGGATCGCGAGGATGGCCCATTTCTCGCTCGTGACGGACAGCATCGCCGCCGCGATGCGCTGCGGAAGCTGTACCTCCGTCAGATACAGGCCGAGCAGGGCCGATGCGGCCACGAGCAGCATCACGGCGCCGGTTTGCACGGCGCCGTCAATGATCGCCTCCCGCAGCCGTGGCCAGTCGAGCTCGCGGTAGACCAGGCCGCCCACCAGGAGCGCGGCCACCACCGCGAGCGCCGCGCCTTCGGTGGCGGTGACGATGCCCCCGAAGATCCCGCCCAGGATGATGATGGGGAGCGTGAGCGCCCAGAACGCCTTCTTGAAGGCGCGCCAGAGCTTGCCCCACTGGAAGATCTCCTCCACCGGCCAGTTGTGCTTGACTGCATACCAGTAGCACAGGGCCATGAAGCCGAATCCCGTGAGCAGGCCGGGCACGATGCCCGCGACGAACATCTGCACGACCGAGGTGCCCGCCATGACCGCGTAGAGGATCATGGGGATCGACGGCGGGAGGATGATCGCGAGCGTGGCCGTGGAGGAGGTCACCGCGGCCGTGAAGGGACCCGGGTACCCGCGCGCCTTCATGGCCGGCATGATGATGGAGGCGGTTGCGGCCACGCCCGCGACCGCCGAGCCCGAGATCTCCGCGAAGAACATGTGGCTCAACACGTTCACCTGGGCGAGCGCTCCCCTCACCCAGCCCACGAGCGCCTGGCAGAAGTCGATGAGCCGGTGCGAGATCCCCGAGGTGTTCATGATCGCCGCCGCGAGGATGAAGAGCGGGATCGCGATGAGCGGAAAGCTGGTCGCGCCCTGGTAGAGCGCGATCGGCACGTTGGGCAGGCTCGCGACGCCCTGGGTCGCGAGCATCGCCGCGACCGCCGCGATGCAAAGCGCCACGGCGATCGGGACGTTGATCAGCACCAGGCCGACGACGCACAGCAGGACGAGGAACCCGGTCACGCGTGCCCCCCGGCGGCCTCGTCCTCGCGGCGCGCTTCGCGCAGCACCTCGGGCAACACCAGCAGCTGGCCCACCACGAACAGGACGGCGCTGATCGGGATCACCGAGTTCGCCAACGCCACCGGAACATCCGGCAGCGATACCAGCCGGTCGGTGGCGAGGATCTCGAGGATCGAATAGCCCACCCAGGCGAGCAGCACGAAGAAGGCCAGCGTGCACAGCTGCGCGACCACGGCGGCGGCCACCCGCGGGCCGCGGGGCAGCATCCGCACGACCTCGGGTACGCCCATGTGCGCGTGCTTGAGGACCGCGAGCGCGGCGCCGTAAAACGTCACCCAGGCGAGCAGGATGGTGGCGACTTCGTCATACCAGACGAGGGAGTGGCCCGAGTAGCGGAAGACCACGCCCGCCACCACCTCGGCGGCGAGCGCGGCCATGAGCGCGATGCAGATCCACTCGAGGAAGCGCTCGTATCCCCGGCGGAAGGCCTGCAGCGTCACCCGCTACTTGCCGAGGGCGACGGCGCGGTCGATCACCTCCTTCGAGCCGGCGACCTCCTTGGCGAACTCCTCGTACACCGGCTTGGAGGCGGCGATGAAGGCGTCCTTGTTGGGCACGTTCGACTTGACTCCCGCGGCCAGGATCTTGTCCAGCAGTTCGGTCTCGGCCTTCTCGGCGACCTCGTACACGTAGGCCTGGGTCTCCTTCGCGGTGTCCTCGAGGATCTTCCTCACGTCCGGTGGCAGCGAGTCCCACTTCTTGGCGCCAACCGTGGCGTAGGCCGGCGTGTACACGTGGCCGGTTAGCGAGATGAACTTCTGCACCTCCTGGAACTTGGCGCTGTAGATCTGCGTGTACGGGTTCTCCTGGCCGTCCATCACCCCCGTCTGCAGCGCCGTGAACACCTCCGAGAACTTCATCGGCGACGGGTTCGCGCCATAGGCCTGGAACATCTTCACCCGCCATACGCCCTCCGGCACCCGCAGCTTGATGCCCTTGAGGTCCTCGGGCGTGTTGATCGGGCGCTTGTTGTTGGTGATGTGGCGGTAGCCGTTCTCCCACACCGCGATCACCTTGAGGCCCTTCTTCTCGACGGCCGGCGCGATCCTGGACCAGAAGACGTCCTTCTCGATCTTCTTCATGTGGTCGCGGTCCTTCACCAGGTAGGGCATCTCGAAGACACCGAAGATGTCGGCCTCGGAGGACATCACGGTGGAGGGCAGGGCGATGTCCACGGTGCCGAGCTTCAACTTCTGTAGCAGCTCCTTGTCGCCGCCCAGCTGGCTCGAGCCGTAGACCACGACCTTCGCCT
>NZ_JBBDYL010000032.1:0-4424 GCF_040901545.1 Sulfuricaulis sp.
GCGCCTCGGAAGCCGACCAGCGCCGCCTCGCCCGCGCGCTCCGCACCGCGGCGGAAGAGATCCGCAAACTCGGCTCGAAGGACGACGACGTCACCGACATCGATCTTGGGTAGGCGGTTCGCGGCGCGAGCATTTGCGGCGCCCGCATCCCCTCGCTTGAACCTCCCCCTTGAGGGGAGGTCGAAAGTGCCGAATGGCAATGAGGCACTTTCGGGAGGGGGTATGTGCGTCGACGACCCTCACCCCCTCCCGAAATCGTCTGCGCTTCGCTTGCCGATTTCGACCTCCCCTCAAGGGGGAGGTTCAGACCGAGGGGATGCCACCGTCACCTTCATTCACGCGCACGTTCTCATTCCCGCGGGCGGAATCCGCTCCGGGCTATCGTCTCCTTCCTGCCCCTCGTTTCGTCCCCTGGAAATTCCAAGGGGATGGCGGGCGCTCGTTCGAACGCGGGCCGGGTAGTCCGTAAGGGGCGCTCGATCGAGCACCCGCCGTGGCGATTTTTCAGGCCTCCGTCACCGCGCTCCGGAACGAGGCCGCGCCCACGGGCCCGGGCGCTCATCACGCCCGAAATCCCGCCGGCTGCCGGCGGTTAACCCACCGGCCGCGGCCCCGCCCTTATGGCCAGCTCCTGGCACCCGGTCGTATTGCCGGGGGGCGGATTCGACAGAGGCCTCCCGGGGTGTGTCGGGACCGTCGTCCCTGTCCGCCGGCGAGGTTTGCCCCGGAGGGGTTTTATCCTCGCCGCCGGCCCCCTTTCGGGAGCACCGCAGGCGCCACAACCCCGCTCCGCAACCGGCGACGCCTCGCGAGCGCGCCCCTTGGATGAGCAGGATCGCGACGATTATGCGCCCGGTTATGGGGACCGGGGATAACTTCTTTTCGGGCTGAGGAGATTCAATGGGTTAGGTGGGGTGGGGCGGGGATAGCGGGTGACGCAGGTCGGCAGGGGCAATGCAGGATGTGGAGGAAAGGCAGTCTCCAAGCGTGTTCAAGGAAGGTCAGCGGCCACGACGGCCTCGATCTCTTTCCGCCTTTCCATCGTCGGTGCATCAGTGAAGAGCAGATACACCCGAAGGGAGTACAAGGCTTGGTCCGCCAAGACGCTCATCAATGACTGGTCGCAGGACATTATCTCTGTGGACGTCGAACCGTCTCGCTCCAAGATCCTTATGGCCTGCTCATATCGGTCCCGTTCCTTCCCATCGCCACCAACGAGTGCCGAGACCGGGACTCGGGACCCAATCTTTGTGAGGGTATCGCCTGATCGATCCCAAACGTACCAGTACTCTGCTGGAATACTGAACCGCTCTGACCAATCCTTTATTCTGCTGAGAATAAGCTTTCGCATCGCCCCAAGAGTCTTATGTTTATCCTTCTCGCGTCGTGCCAAATATTCGCGTTGCCACACTAATCTCGGTGGGTTCCTCAACACGATCGATCGAGCTTTGGCCGTTAAAACAGGGTCGCTTGCTTTATTCTCACTCAAATCAATGATTGACCGATAAACACTATAATCATCAAACACGCTCCATTCAGCCGCCTTTATTCTTTGGATAATATCGGAGGCGGAGCAAGCTAGGATGCCATGTTTCAGCAGCCCAGCCATGACATCCTTGAGAACCAACTCCAGTGCCGCCACCGTCTTATGAAAAGCAACGCTCGAATAATCAAAATAGCGCCCGAGCAGAAAGTGGTCTGCCGCACCCAGTGCCTTCTCAGTTAGGCAAATCCGATCATCAGCGTCCAAGCGCATCTGGCTCAGTAGATAGGGCAGGTCCACTGAGCCGTAAGGTATACCTGTGTGATGAGCCGTCCTCAGCAAATAGTCTATTCGATCAGCGTCCAAGTCTGAGCTGACTAAATTTGCAAATCTCGGCGGCTTCTCCCTCAGAAAGATAGAATAGACATCTCTTGGATCGACCCCAGCTTTCCGAAGTATCTGATGAATCTCGTTGTCCGAATCCAGTATTTCTTTGCCCACCTCCTCGTGCCCAAGATACTGCTTTCCCCCTGGAACGTGCTCCTCGGGCATACCTGTCTTTGGGGCTAGGAGCTTCTCCGCGTAATAATTGGAGATCGCCTCCTCCATTGCATGAGAGAAGGGATAGTGCCCGATGTCGTGCAGCAAGCCTGCAAGCCGATAAAGCTGAAGCTCGTCTGCATCAATACTGAGGTTTGATATATTGGTGGTCAGGGCACCTAATATTTGCCCAGTAACGTGACATACTCCAATCGAATGAGAAAATCGCGAGTAGTCGACTCCGGGAAACACTAGGTGTGCTAGGCCCAGTTGCTTTATGTTCCTGAGCCTTTGATATGCACGACTACTAATGACCTGAGCTTCGAGGTCACTCAAGCCTATCGTACCATGGACCGCGTCAGCGATCCGCTTCCTGCTGAATCTTTGATCCACTCACAACTTTTAGGCGATAAGGCCCGCGGCCTCAAGAGCCGCTCGCGCCAACGGTGCCTCGTGGCTAATATGGGGCTTCTTCGCAGTAAGCGTCTCCGCAGCCGCCACATCGGACTGACCGCTAACAGACCGAAGATAGTGATAGGAAGCCAACAGTTCGAGCCAATTTTCCTGGCTCAAATTGGACGCTTCGGCCGGGCTCAGGAGCGGCCGAATGTCCTCAAGCCGCTCTACGACAGCGGGGCGAAGCGTTGCCGCCTCGGCGCCCTCGTCCAGAGTTAGCTCTTCGGCAAGTGTATAATAATCGCGTGTCAGCGCTGGGCAATATGGCCCCATCACGTACCAACTGAATCGATACCCCAGATCCACTCCAGATAATTGACCTAAGTATACGGCCTTCTGAACGCGCTTCCTGTCATCGATCGTCTCAATGCTCGGATCGACTCCTAACGTGTCCAATACGAGTTTTAAGGCGAGTCTTTTGGGATCCATTGGCTCCACCTAGATCGTCTGTTGAAGAACTAGCTCCGCGCAACTATCTGACTCGCGCCGCCTTCACTACCCCATTTCTCTTAATCAAACAGTGGCATGTCAGGCTCGGGTCTGGCCCTGAGGCGAGGACGGCGCTCGACCCGATCGGCACGGGCCACCATCTCCAGAGCCTCAGCAATGAGTGTTAGCCGATCTGCCAACCTTCGCTCGGACCACAACGGCATCGTCGCGAGCGAGTAACGCCGCACAGCGCGATTCGCTGCACCAAGCGGCACTCCAACGTCCACGAACTCAATGTCACAACGTTCGCCGTAAAACTCAACATCCAGCAAATATCTCTTGACGATTGTAGCCACCATACAGAGCTCGTCAAAGGTCAATCCTGCGGCCTTCCGAGGCTGCAAGAAATACAGCTTGATTATCTCATTCTCAACGAAGAAAAACGGAACCCGGTAGGCTGACCTTTGGCTTCGACCAAAAGAGAATCGCCGTGGCGACAGATCAAAAACTTGGGTTCGCCGACCAAAGGCAAGCGGGGCCGCAAGATTTACTACATCTGTGTTCGCCGTCCGTCCGATCGCCGTCTTTTCCGCCAGGCAGCCAGCCACAAGTGCGCGAATCTCATGGAGGCCCCGATACCCTGCTCGCGTCGCTCGTGTTGCTCGGCGGTAATTAAACGGCGCACCGTGCTGATTGTAAAAATCAACAAACCAATCAATGACTTCGTCTAGCGTCTCGCCCTTGGCTCGGGCTAAGTCCGGGACGGGGGGTGTGGGAAGGTCAATGCTCATGTAGGTTGATTCCGTTCACGATCTGTCCAGTATAGCGCTCGATTGGCTTTGAACCAAGCCTCGATGAGATCGTTGGGGATAATCATGCCGGGGACCGCTCTTTCCCCGGCCTCTGACCACACAGCATCCCAAGGCCCGCCCCTCTCATGAGTCAGGTCAGACAGGGCAAACGGATGAAACGAGGAGTAGTAATCGAAAATGTTCTGCAAGAATAATGATGTATCTTTATCAAAAATTACTGTAGTCTGAGCATATCTCATAGATCTTGGATCGAAAGAGACAGCCCTTCCTTCAATAGGTCTTTTCTTATGATGCTTAAACTGGTCGTATACTACCCGGTTTACTGGTCCGTGCTTCCACGCCTCAAAGGGTTGCGCGACCAGGGGCTCGCCTTGCTTGGCCAAGTACCACGCATGAGCAAAGTATAGGACCTTAAGCAAGGTCATTGTCGTCAAGCCAATCCCAGCCCGCTCGGCGCGGTCCAAGAAGAAATTGGCAAGGGCTCGTGCGTCGTACATTCGTTCACATCATAGGAACAAAACAAGAACAACGCAATGCTTTTGCCTAGTTGTCCAGGAAACTCCGCAGCTTCCGTGACCGGCTCGGATGCTTCAATTTCCGGAGCGCCTTCGCTTCGATTTGGCGGATGCGTTCGCGGGTGACCGAGAATTGCTGGCCGACTTCTTCCAGCGTGTGGTCGGTGTTCATGCCGATGCCGAAGCGCA
>NZ_JBBDYL010000033.1:0-28376 GCF_040901545.1 Sulfuricaulis sp.
GCTGCCGGCCGACGCCGGCACGGCCTGGCGACACGGCCTGCGCCTCGGCCTCCATTGCAGCCACTGCTGTGCCGGCCCGATGGCGACCCTGCTGGTCATCGGAGTCATGGACCTGCGCGCGATGGCGGTCGTGGCGGCCGCCATCACCGTCGAACGTCTCGCACCGGCCGGCGAGCACGTCGCGCGAGCCATCGGAGCCGTCGTCGTCGGGGCGGGGTTGTTTCTGATCGCGCGAGCCGCCGGGCTCGGATGACGCATCGCGCCGCGTCGTGCGGTTTCAATCGAGTCTGACCCTATTGGTTCTCGCTACATGTAGGGGCGGCTGGCTGGGCCAGAAAACGTGGTTTGCCCGTTTCTGTTTCGACTAGCTCACCACGAACAGAAATAATCCGTACAAAAGGGATCGGAGTGATTAAATATAAATCACTCCGATCCCTTTATTCTCTTCCTGATGTAATGACGACATTCTCTGGCGAACCCAACTGAAGGTACTTGTGGGCATCTGTCAGTGGGGCCCAACGCAATACCATTTCACGAACATCATTGACGTGCGTGCTGCTCGCACGCGCTAGTGCCTTAAGGTACGTTTCAAACCAATCTCCTTGACGATTGTTAATGGCCGTATTTGCCGCAAACTGAACATGGTCACGTGCAGCGTCCGTAATCGACAGCTGTTCATGTCTGATCAGCAAACGAGTCACTTCGGATGTATAACTCATTCTGAGTAACCCGCTGATGACTTCCCGCCAAGTCAGTATTTCTCTGTGCTTCAACGCGATAGGCACAAACTCAAATATCCGCAGCATCAAGCGACCAATGAACATCGCCGCCAATCCTCCATTAATCGGTAATGAGGTTGCCAGTACAGTCCTTGCGCCCAGGGTAAAAGCTGCATTTGCACAACTGCTGTGACTTCCATCGAGTGGATGGGTATCACAAGCACTGAATATGACGATCGGGGGAAATTGGCATCTATACTTTAGGCGCCACACGTCCACGGGCTTGCCTCCCACCACGAACGTCCCGATACCGAACCGGTCTTCATAGGAACCATGCCCGTCAAAGACCAGAATCGCACCCGAGAATGTACTCAAAGCATTTACAAGATCTTCCTCAGTCTCGACATCCACAAACCGGATTTTATTACGCGCATTTCCAGATTCCTTTAGTGCATGATTTATCGCTTGCTCGAGGAGTGTGCTCAGCGGATCGTCTGCGTTGAATGACCGGATAACCAGAATGTCAAAAAGAGTCTCCACGTCAATAATGACCGGCGGCATCATGCAATGTATGAGGAAAAGGTTTCCTGGCAAGACTGGAATACGCGACAGATCATAACGCAGCCCCAAAGGCAAACCCCCACAAGGCATCCACTCCAACGGCACGTCGGAGACCACTTTCAGTCCCTGGATGCGTGACTCTGTAGTGGGTTGATCGATTCGTATTAAGAATTTTTGATCCACCAGATCGTGCATACGTTGTCCAACTACCCTTGCCAGGCGAGACAACTTGTATTGCGAACGAATGCGCGCATTGGAGCGCGCACAATGCGCAAGTATTTTCAGCTGTCCACGAACTTGATTGACCTTTGGTTCCAGACGAAGCACGGGTGTCAATGTGGCAGACGACAACAACGACAGTCCTGCTGTGTAACAACGATGGTCCGCTGCTCGCATATGCATCACCATCTGGAATAACTTGTTCTCCAGCAAGTGTGGGTCAGTTACGCCGTCAAAACTGTCGAAGTACGTGGATTGTTGGACGGCGTTTTTATAGGCAGCCATAAACGCCTTCCGATCGTTAGCAGTGAGCTCGTCGCCTTGACCTCGCCATTCTCGGTAGTGACTCCAATGAACGCTAGGTACGCTGATTAGGTAAACATTATCTAACAGTTCAGCGGGCAAATTAGCCATCAACTTTTTTCGTTCCGACGATACCATGTCAGCGGTTAAGCAAATGCGATCGATGTATTTCTGGGGATCACCCTGCACATTCGTTACTGCAATTGGTACGAGTGGGTCATCTTTTCCAAGTCGCCAACCAAATGACATCAAAGCCAGCTCATTCGGTGTTGTTACATTGTGGAACGACTGGCAAAGATCCAACGATCTCGGCAATTGCCTGTTAGCAGCTTGCATTGCGTCTTTCGTTGCATTGACAAAGGGGCGCCATTCAGACGTGCCTGACAGGTGTGTGAAAACAGACTCTACGAACTCCAACAGGCGATCAAGATCAAATTCACTATCAGAGAGGTGTCCTTGACCTTCTACGGATGAAACATGCAGGAAAGGAACCCCATCGGCAAATTTCAGACTGTCCACTGCGCGAGCCAACTCAGCGTCGTTTGTTTGTACTACGCGAAACAGTGATTCAACACCGATTTGTGCTATTTGTTGGAGTGCAGTTATGTCAATAGGGATGACATTTCGCCATAGAAGTCGTCGGAGACGAAAATGTAATACGTGCTCAGGACCTGAAAACGGCTCACGTACGTCGGCGGGTAATATAGTGGCAGACAGGATCATGTTAGACGACGCATGTAATCCGGGTGTGTACCAACCGAACGGACTCGTCTCTTCAAGGTTCTGTGGTGCGTGTGGAATAAAATAGAATATTTTGAGTCGTTGATCCAAAACAACGAGACCAGCGAGCAATCGTGATTGTTTGAGATCGGGTTTCTTCGCCCGTCGGGCAGAAACGTTCTTTTTCGATTTTGTCTGTTTTTGTTTTCTTGTCCGCATGGCTTGGAGCACTTATAGTGTCAGACTCGATTGAGTGATAGTTATTTCTGACCTTAATTTAGCGATTTCACAGCCAGAGCCGACACTGCCCCCTGTTTGCAGATTGACCCGGAACGATTTCCGGACGAACAGGAACCGGCCAGTTTCCGCACGTTGCGCGTCGATTTTTTATCCTCGTCCCTGCACAAGACAAGCCTTAAACACTTACCGCCATCGCCCGCGGGTTGCGTCGCATTCGCGGGAGCGCCGGCAACATCCGCCTTACTTCGGTTCTTTCGCCAGCCAGCCGGCGGCATTCCGAATTCGCGCTTGAAGGCCCGGTTGAACGCCGCCTCCGAATCGTAGCTGACTTGCTCCGCTACCGCGGCGAGTGATTTGCTTCCGGTCCGGAGTTCCTGCGCCGCGACATGCAGGCGCCAGCGCGCCAGGTACTGCATGGGCGGCAGATCCAGCAGGTCGGTGAAGCGTTGCGCCAGCGCCGAGCGCGACAGGCCCACCTTGCGCGCGAGCTCGTCCACGGTCCAGGCATGGGCGGGCTGCCGGTCATTACTGTCGTCTTACTTTCACCTGGAGCGGAGAACGGTTTTTACAAACAAGCTCGCTGAAATGACGGGTACCCCGTGGTAGCGAATAAGGGGGACGGAGGGATTAAAGATTAATCACACTAGTCATTCACCGGCGTCCTTCGCTGCCGACTCGCTGATCGCCGCCCAGTCGAATAATAGGAGACTGACCACGGTTAATTGCCGACTGGACAAGAAAACTTAGGTGTGACTTCGGGTAAACTAGCCACTCAACCGGGGTGATACCGTGAAAAATAACAGGAGTAATTCCATGAGCGTTTTAGCAAAGTCCGTGCTTACGTTAAGCCTGTGCATTTTGGGGGCGCTTCTGCCTGTCCAAGTCATGGCTGATGCGCCGAAGATCGGCATCGTCATCATGCATGGCAAGGGTGGATCGCCGTCCAAGCATGTCGCAGACTTGGCGAGCGCCCTGGAAGGAAAAGGATATCTCGTCGCGAATCTTGAAATGCCCTGGTCGGGAAAACGAGATTACGACGCAACCGTCAGTGCGGCTGAAGAACAGGTCAAGACCGCATTGTCCTCTTTGCGAAGCAAGGGAGCGCAAAAGGTTTTCATCGCCGGACACAGCCAGGGCGGTGCTTTCGCCCTCCATCTGGCCGGGACGCATGCCGTGGATGGCGTCATCTGTATCGCGCCCGGTGGCAACGTCGGCAGCAAGGTGTTCCATGAAAAACTGGGTGACTCCGTGGCGCTGGCGAAACGACTTGTGGCGGAAGGCAAGGGGGATGAAAAAATCAAGCTTGAAGACTACGAGGGCAAGAAGGGCACTTATTCGGTTGTTACCACCCCTGCCGTGTATCTGAATTGGTTTGATCCCGATGGCGCCATGGACACGAAGCGGGCCGCGCGCGCCGCGAACCCCCGGGTTCCGGTTCTCTGGATGGTCGCCAAGCGCGACTACCCCGGTCTTAGATCATCGAATATACCGTTGTTCGACTCCCTCCCTAAGCATCGGTACACACGGCTGTACGAGCCCAATTCCGACCACTTCGGCGCACCGTCCGCGTCGCTCGATGAGATCGTGCGCTGGACATCCGAGGTTGCTGGTGCGGGACGGTAATTCGGCGCTCCATCGTACGTGTAAAACAACGCGGCGGTGAGCAAATACATTAGAATTCTTAATCATGCCCTGCCTAGAATTCTGGTTTGAGTTCGGAAGTACATACACTTATCCGGCCGTCATGCGCATCGAGAAGCTGGCTCAGACCGCTGGCGTCACGGTTGATTGGAAGGTGTTTTTGCTTGGTTCGATTTTCAGCGAGCAAGGCTGGAGCGATTCGCCGTTCAACATTTATCCTGCGAAGGGAAAATATATGTGGCGAGACCTGGAGCGCATTTGTACGGCGCTTTCAATCCCGTTTGTCCGCCCATCGAAGTTTCCGCGCAACGGCCTGCTTGCTTCGCGGGTGGCTTGCTGGTTTGCGTCTGAACCGTGGATATCCGAGTTCACGAAGGCGGTTTTCAGCGCCAATTTCGCGGAGGACCGTGAAATTTCCGATCCCGAAGTTGTGCATGCCTGTCTCAACGGTCTCGGTCTCGACGGCCCCCGCTTACTTGAGCAAGCACAGACTGCGGAAAGTAAAGCGAAGCTGCGTACACAAACCGAATACGCCAAGAGCCTCGGTATTTTCGGCGCTCCTACTTTTCTGGTCGGTGAAGAGATGTTTTGGGGAAACGACCGTCTAGAAGCAGCCCTGGCGTGGGCGCGGACCGGTAATAAATCGAGTTCTAACATTTTGTCCAACCAAGACGCGCCTTAAGCGCCCGTCTCGGAGTTAGGATGGCGGATATCCAAAACGCTGAGGTAGACTCGGGAGTCGAGGTTTCATGGCCATTCGTATCGTCCGTTTAGGTACTGAGAGAGCTCCGAACGAAGGGTTGCGCATCGGTACGGTGAGGCGCCCGCCGCGCGGCGTTCCGAAGGCCAAGTTCTCGTCGGGAAACTGGTACGACGTTTGGTTCCCGAACCTGGCGCCTGCGCCGGAGACGATCAAACTGGCGCTAAGTGCCAAAACACAACGTCAATGGAATGCCTTTGCGAAGCGGTATCGTGTCGAGATGGCGACCCCAGACAACAGCCGGATCCTCGATCTGCTGGCGGCCCTTTCGCAAGAGGCGAATTTCTCGCTGGGCTGCTACTGCGAAGACGAGTCCCACTGCCACAGGTCTGTTCTTCGGCAATTACTGCTCGATCGCGGGGCAAAGTTACTATGAACACCCTACAAGAGTGGCCCTACGCATGCTGGTTCTCGGCCGGACTTTGCGAGCGTTATACTCCAAGAGCATGAGTGTGGTCACTCAGAAATACGCCGGCCGGTGCCATTGCGGAAATATCGCACTGGATATGGAGTTTACGGGCGAACCGAGCTCATTCAACCCCAGAAGCTGTGATTGCGACTTTTGTTGTAAACATGCCGCGTCGTATGTCTCGGACCCGCGCGGTAAACTGGTGCTGAAGGTTAAGAACGCAGCCAATTTGGGCGAGTATCGCCAGGGTAGCGGGATTGCGGATTTTTTGGTTTGCAGAATTTGCGGCGTCTTGGTTGGCGTCTGTTATCAGGAGCATGGACAAATGTATGCCGCGGTGAACAGTAAGGTGGTCGAAAATGGCGCCGACTTTGGCGCCGAAACAGCCGTTTCGCCGAAGAAACTGAATGACCAGGAAAAAATCCAGCGCTGGAAAAAAATCTGGTTTGCTGACGTCAGCATCGAAACGGCAGGCGCGTAATACACGGAAATGACGCGGCGTTTCCAATCGGCAGGAGCGCTGGTGCGCGAGGCTCCGTTGTCAAAGTTGAGGTAACTTGAACAACCGGATTGAAATCATCTACTGCACTCAGTGCCGCTGGCTATTGAGAGCGGCCTGGATGGCGCAGGAGTTGTTGACCACTTTCGATCAGGAGATATCCGAGCTGACCTTGAAACCGGGCACCGGCGGCATTTTCGAGATCAGCGCCAACGGCGTGTTGGTTTGGTCTCGTAAGACCGAAGGGAGATTTCCCGAAATTACCGAATTGAAACAATTGATCCGGGACCGGATCGCTCCCGGACGGGACCTTGGTCATGCCGATCGAAAAAAAGACGCGGACGATTCGTGATTGTCTTGTTCAAGCAGCGGTATATAGTCATTACGTAAATGCTGCAAATTTCCAAACCTGAAACGCCAGAACAGTGGGGGGAATACTTCGATCTACGCTGGCGGATATTGCGCGCCCCGTGGGATCAACCGCGTGGGTCCGAAAAGGACGAGTTCGACGAGATCGCCGATCATGTCACCGTTCGGGACCAGGAAGGCCGACTTCTCGGAGTAGGTCGGCTCCACATGAATAATAAAAAAGAAGCACAGATCCGTTACATGGCGACCGAAGAAGATTGTCGCGGGCTTGGCATCGGCCGAGTAATAATCAAAAAATTAGAGGAACTTGCCCGTGCCCGCGGCGTCGAACGAATCGTGCTAAACGCCCGCGATAACGTCGTTGGTTTCTATCTACGTTTCGGGTACACCGTCACCGGTCCCGGCCCGACCCTGTTCGGTAAAGTTAAACATTCAAAAATGGAAAAAAGATTGCAGGATGAAAAGTAATAAACGGATTGAATCTACCGGTAGACAGGAACAGTTGAGAGGAGTATGCGCGATGAAACGATTTGCATGGCTGTTGCTTATGTTGCTAGCCCCGCTGCTTGCCCAAGCGCAGGAGCAACACTCCCCTTACGCGGGGCGGCAGGAGCGCGGGATCAAGGCGCTTTCGGCGGATGAAGTTCAGGCCTACTTAGAGGGGCGGGGAATGCAACTTGCCCTTGCTGCCGACCTGAACAAGTACCCCGGGCCATTGCACGCTCTTGAATTAGCCGGACCGCTGCAACTCACCGCCGTGCAACAGGCGCAAACAGAGGAAGCACGTGCCGCGATACTCAATGAGGCAAGAAAGCTGGGAAAGCTCATCGTCGAAAAGGAGCAAGAACTGGATCGGCTATTCGCCAGTGCAAAAATTGATGAAGGCAAGCTGCGCACACTGGTTCGAGAGATCGCCCGTTTGCAAGGAGAGTTGCGCATCGCACATTTGCGCAGGCACCTGGAGATGAAGCAGATCCTCACGTCCGAACAGATCGAGAAATACGATGAGTTACGCGGGTATGCAGGTGCCGGCGCAGGACATGGCCGGCGGGCGCATTGAAAGGAATGATAGCCTCACGCTGATCCGTCTGATGGGTTAACTCCATGATCAAACGGATCGGATGCTCGCGATGCTCGCACTCCGGCTGCTGGCTCGGGTGTTAACTGCTCGACAAACGGCCTTCTTCGGTTTGAGTCAAAATTCCGCTTAAAGCGGTACCTATGGCAAAACTGTACACATCGAGTTATCTTCCAGGCGTCACAAGGCCTCACGGCCGTCTATCCCCCCAAAACTGGCTATCGGCGTACCCCCCTAACGAACGCTTGACTTGATCTATATTTGGGAATAAATTCCCAAATTATGGATGCGTCGACCAAATTTGCCCAAACGCTGGCTCTAGTCACGACTCAATTACTACGTCCGCTGGTTCGCGTACTTCTGCGAAATGGCATGTCCTTCAACGCTTTTTCCGATCTGGCCAGACGTGTGTACGTCGATGTCGGGATGAATGAATTTGAGATCCCCGGCAAAAAACAGACGATCTCCAGGGTCGCTATTCTTTCTGGCCTGTCACGCAAGGAAGTCCAACGCCTGTTAGAGGAACAACACGGGGCCGCGAAAACTGAAGCCCAGGAACGCTACAACCGCGCCGCCCGGGTCATCGCCGGGTGGGTCAGAGACAAGGATTTCACCGATACCGCCGGCCAACCGCTGGCATTGAACCCGGAAGGCGACAGCGCGGGCTTCGGCCTGCTTGTGAAGCGTTACAGCGGCGATGTGCCCGCGCGCGCGATTTTGGATGAACTGCTTCGCGTCGGCGCCGTGGAGCGCCTGGAAGATGACCGCATTCGCCTGCTCTCACGCGCCTACATTCCCCGCACCAGCGATCTCGACAAGCTCGAGATTCTGGGAACCGACGTGTCCGATCTGATTTACACAATCGACCATAACTTGCAACACGGAACCGCTGACCCGTTCTTTCAGCGCAAGGTGATGTACGACAACCTCACGGCCGAGGCCGTGAAACATTTCCGTCATTTGAGCGCGGAACAGGCGCAAGCATTATTGGAAAAGATGGACGAATGGTTATCGAAACATGACCGTGATGTGAATAGTTCCGTGCAAGGCATGGGTCGTCTGCGTGCCGGTATCGGCATTTATTATTTCGAGGAAAATCTGGAGCGACAACCAGAGGAGAAATGAGATGAACTTGGGACGGTATCGCAATATTACTTTGGTTGTGGCGGCGCTTCTCGTGCTATCGGCTTGCGGCGGAGGGGGCGGAACCACGGCAAGCGGCGGGACCGGTGGGACCGGAATCAGTTTCGGTTCGGTAACCGATTTTGGCAGCATTTTTGTCAATGGCGTGGAATTCTCCACGAACGGCGCGACAATCAACCGCGATGATGTATCTATCAACGAAAGCGAGCTCCGCAGGGGCATGATAGTTGAAGTGCAGGGGTCGTTTGCCAGCAGCACGAGCGGTACGGGAACAACAGTTAATGTTGAGGAAGTTGTGCGCGGCCCGGTGGAAACCAAGACCGGCACGGCGAGCGCGGGCACGCTGGTGGTGCTTGGGCAAAACGTAAACGTCGATGACACGACGCTGTTTGACGATAATGTCCCGAACTTCGGCGCCGTCAACTCCGGAGATTTATTGGAAGTTCATGGCCTTCGTCGTCCCGATGGGACGATCGCGGCCACGTTCATAGAGAAGAAAACCGCGCCGGTGGTATTCACGGTGCGCGGCACGGTAGCGGGCCACAACGCCGGGGCGCAGACCTTTACCATTGGCGCGCTGACGGTGAATTACAACGGTGCAACCATCAATGACATGCCCGCACCCTCGGGCAGCAACTGGAACAACCTGTTCGTCGAGGTGAAGGGCACTAACTGCTCAGGAGTCAGCCCGGCGCCTTGTGGCACACTCACTGCGACCAAAGTCGAGCCGGAAGGGCTGGGCGTGGTCAACGCGAATCGGGCTGAGATCGAGGGTTTCGTAACGGCGCTGGTGTCGACCTCTGATTTCACGCTGAATTCCCTGCGCGTGCTGACCACCGGCGCCACCGTGTTCTCCGGAGGCCTGCAGAGTGAAATCGTCGTGGGCGTCAAGCTCGAGGTCGAGGGAACTCTTGCCGGCGGCGTATTGACGGCGACCAAGGTCCAATTCAAGGAGAGCGTCAAGCTTGAATCGAATGCCTCCGTGTCGGGCTCGACGATTACCCTGGAAGGTCTGCCGGGCATCACGGTAACGGCGAACGCCTTCACGGAATTCAAAAATACGGCGGCGACGAGTTCTGATCTCGCCCCTTTGGATAACCGGAATGTGCGCATTCGCGGCCGCGCCTCGGGCGCCACCTCGGTGATCGCGACGGAAATTGAAGACCGTGAGGCGTCCGATTCGACTGCGGATGTGATTCTCCAGGGCTCGGTTGCCAAGGCTGATGTGACCAACCCCACCTTCAAGATCCTCGGGGTCACCGTGGACACTTCCCTACTCGCCGCTAACGATTTCAAGGACGTGAACGACAGCCCCATCGGCGCTACGCCGTTTTTCATAGCGCTTTCGGCTAACGGCGGGCTCGTGAAAGCGAAAGGACGGCTGCCCGTCGCGCCCGGCAGCGACAATGTGCTCGATTCCGATACGCTCCGGGAAGTCGAGCTTGAGGACTAATTATTTACGTCGGGAGAACCAGTTGCTATTGGTCTCCATGCTCGGCTCGAAAGCGACCTGTGGCGAAATGAGATAGTGCAAGATTCACCCCCGTGCTGCATTGAACTTTGGCGGTCGATTCAGACCGCCATTTTTTTTGGTGAACCTTCCATAAGTCAGCTCATCTGAGGAAGTTTCATGCGTGAATCACTAAATTAGCCCTGAAAGGCGTGGGCAGGGTTGGCGCGAGACGGCTGGAAAAAGCGGGAAATTCGAACTGTTGGTGAATTACGCACGCACCCGCTTTAAGGAATGGAAACTTTCAGGACGAGTGCCGCCTATCCTCTTTGAATGCTGTGCGCAGAAGTTCCCGGAGTTCTGGTGAGTCCTTGTGCCCATGCACGCTGACGGCATGTTGCACGGCCGCCTCCAGCAATTCCTCGTCGTTGTTGGCAAAGATGGATACCGTACAATTCGATACGCTGGGATGTTCACGGCAATCTATAAATTTTCTGGGCATGGGTGCCTCCTTTTTGTTGATCGAATTAATACAAGGTAGGTAGCTGCTTATCCGCGCAGTTCCGGAACTTGATTGCTGGATGCGAAATCAACCTATACCCGCGCACCAAAAGGGTCAAGCGAGTGACCGGGTCTGGCGGCATCAAGCGAACCGCGCCAGTGTCAGCCCCTCCAGGCTTATATCCGGGGAACGTTGAGAAACAAGATCAGCCAGGATCCGTCCCGAGCCACAGGACATCGTCCAGCCGAGCGTGCCATGGCCGGTATTGAGGTACAGGTTCTGAAAGGCCGTTGTGCCAATGACAGGGGGGTTGTCCGGTGTCATCGGCCGGAGTCCGCACCAGTATTCGGCATCAGTGTAATTTCCGGCACCGGGAAATAATTCACTCACCACGTGCGCAATGGTTGCCATTCGCGCCGGTGGCAGCGACAGATCGTAGCCCGCCAATTCCGCGGTTCCGGCGGCGCGCAGCCTGTTTCCCAGGCGAGTGATGACAACTTTGTAGGTGGCGTCCGTGATGCTGCCAACCGGCGCCGCCGCGGAATCCGTCACCGTGACGGTCGCCGAGTATCCTTTGACGGGATAGACCGGAAGGTTAATACCCAGCGGTCGCAGCAGTAGCGGAGTATAACTCCCGCAGGCGAGAACATAGGTGTCGGCCACCATTTCTCCCCGATCCGTGATGACGCGTTCGATCCGGTTACCGTCGGCCTCCAGCCGTTCAATGTTTGTGGACAACACGTATTTCACGCCGTCGGTCATTGACCGCGTTGCCAGTCCCTGGGTGAATTGATAACAATCGCCGGATTCGTCTTCCGGAAAGTGGAGGCCCCCGGATATTTTTTCATTTGTGCTTTGCAGCGCCGGTTCCTGCGCGAGACATCCGTCACGATCGAGAAGACGGCATTTCACCCCCGCACGTTCGAGCAAGACCATGTCGCGCTCCGCGTTATCGAGTTCCCGTCCCGTGTGAAACAGCTCTAGCAGTCCGTGTTGACTTTCCTGGTACGAAATTCCGGTCATCCGGCGCAGTTCGACCAGGCATTCGTGGCTGTAGCGAGCGAGCCGCAGCATGCGCTCTTTATTGACGGCATAGCGTGCGGAGGTGCAGTTGGCGAGCATTTTCAAAAGCCATGACCACATCGCCGGATCGAAACGCGGACGCAGCACCAGCGGCGAATGCCGGCGGAACAGCCATTGCAACGCCTTCAGGGGAATACCGGGCGCGGCCCAGGGGGTGCCGGCGCCCCAGGACACCTGACCGCCGTTGGCACGGCTCGTTTCCATTGCCGGTTTCGCCTGCCGGTCCACGACCGTCACCTCGTGGCCGGCCTGGTTGAGGTAATAGGCGGTGGTGACACCGATCACTCCACTGCCGAGAACGAGCACTTTCATAAGCGCGCGGCGCCGGATACGTGACAGTCAATTGGATGGAGAGCGAATTCTTGCATGCCACTCTATATATCAGACCGGCCAATTGACTGCATCATGGTGGGTGGCGTTCGATCGAAACATGCACAAGTCAACCGCCAATTTAACGACAACCGGGAGTACGGGATTAAATGCGAATTTTATATTGATTCGTCATTAATGTGCCGGGGAGGATTGTATCAGCTCGTTGAGGCGCTGGCGGTTTGTTCAGGGGGGACATTTTGTTCGGCGTTTAAAAGCCATTTTTGAATTCGATTGACGTCACCGTAACGGCTGTATTTACCCCAGGAGTTAAGCAAGACGATGGTGAGCGGCCGATTGCCGATGGTGGTTTGCATGAGCAGACAATTCCCGGCGGCGGACGTGTACCCGGTTTTGCTCAAGCTGATGTCCCAGGTATCCCGCTGAACCAGCCGATTGGTATTGTGGAATGATATTTCTTGACCCGAGGCATGATCGATAACCGTAAAGGAAGGTTCACTGGCGATTTCGCGCAGCAGCGGGTATTTTTCCGTCGCCGCTGAAAGCAAGGCCAGGTCGCGGGCCGTGGACACGTTGCCATTATCAAGACCGCTCGAATCCGTGAATCGTGTGTGACGCATGCCGAGCTCTTTCGCGAGTGTGTTCATCGCCCGTATCATGGCTTTCTTACCACCGGGGTAGGTGCGCGCCAGGGCCGCCGCGGCACGATTGTCCGATGCCCCCACCGCCGCGCGCAGCAGATCGTATTGGGAAATCAGCGCGCCATAGGCCAGACGCGAACCGGTTCTCCGAAGACGATCCCTGTCAGCTCGGGTAATTTCAATAAGGGAATCCAGCGGCACGCCCGATTCGAAAATGACCAGGGCTGTCATGATTTTGGTCAGCGAAGCGATCGGGCGCGGGCGGTCGATATTGCGTTCGTACAATATAACCCCTTCCCTGTCATCCATGACCAGCGCCACACCGGACCGGAGGAATAACTTTTCGGGTCGTCCGTATTCGACGATTTCTGCCGCTTTGATGTAGTGTTCCGACTCGCTTTCGGTTGCCAGGGGTTCATCGGCAACCGAAGTGACGTATATCGCCGTGATGGCCAAACCCAACAGGGTTCCCGAAAAACTTTTCCATCTTGTTGGCTTTGCTGAAAAAATAGCGGTCTCTCCCTAAATTCAGATTTACCCCTATATTCTTAGCATATTTTCGTCACAACACCATACCTCCTTGCCGGTCATTTGATGCGTTTGGGAGGACATGGGCAGCTTCCCCGACCAAGCCCATGCCGCTGGACCCGATGGTTCGTTGAGCCACATCTGAAATAGCGCAGAAACTGGCCGGATATTGCCCGGGGAAAATCGGCATTCTGCGTTTGTCTGGCACTGGATGGAACATGGCCACCGGCAATGATTCGAAAGGGTTGAATCGATACCCTGGAGTTCTATAAGCTTTCTTCCTCCGGATTCTGTCCGAATACCGCTAAAGGAGAATTGTCATGCCATTTACCTATCATGATCTGAAAGAAAAGACAGTAGCCCAGCTGCGCGAGATCGCGAAGGACGTGGATCATGAGGCGGTCAAGGGCGCGACCCAGATGAATAAGGACCATCTGCTGAAGGCATTGTGCAGCGCGCTCAAGATTGACATGCATGAACATCACCAGGTCGTCGGCGTCGACAAAACCGCGATCAAGGCGAAGATCCGCGAACTCAAGAAAAAACGCGACGAAATACTGGCGTCTCAGGATCGAACCCAGTTGCACGGCGTTTTGCGCCAGATTCACCGACTTAAAAGAACCATGCGCCGTGCAATGGTGTGATGTTGGAATGCCGCATATCTGAAGCCAAGGGCGCTGGTATCAGTTAACCGCCGAAATCCCCGCGTGCCGACGTGGTAAATGTTTACAATCCTGGCGGGGCTGCGGCCATCCTTGGCGTCAATCTGGCGTTGCCATCTGCGGTGATGCGGAAACACCGATGTATCTTCGGATTGCGCGCGAAATCCTGCGGCAGGGTCTGGCGTGTGATGTCCTCGGTTTTGAGCGGTGCCAGCCCCGTGCGGTCGATTTTGAAACGGCGGTAATTCGTCGAAAATACCAATGTACCGCCGGGTTCGAGTAACGCGGCCGCATCGGAAATAAGCGCGACGTGGTCACGCTGAATGTCGAGCGTATCTTCCATGCGCTTGGAGCGTGAGAACGTCGGCGGGTCGAGGAAGATCAACCCATAGCGTTGCCGGTTATCCTTGAGCCATACCAGCGCGTCCGCCTGGATAAGTTCATGCTTGCTACCGCGCAAGTGATTCAGTTCTAAATTGCGCCGCGCCCAATCGAGATAGGTGCGCGACATTTCTACCGTCGTGGTGGTGGCCGCGCCGCCCAGACCCGCGTGCACCGTCGCAGCGCCGGTGTACCCGAAAAGATTGAGAAAACGTTTCCCCCTGACCATCTCGCCCAGCATGGCACGCGTGCTGCGGTGATCGAGAAAAAGCCCCGTATCAAGATAATCGGTGAAGTTCACCAGGAACCGGCACGGACCCTCGCGTACCTCGTGGAATTTTCCGGTCTCGCCGAGTTTTTCGTATTGGGTGCCGCCTTTCTGACGCCGCCGCACTTTGAAGAACATCTGCTCGCGCGGGATCTCGAGCACCGCTGGAATTACTCCCAGCGCGTGATGCAGACGCTGGCGCGCCTTGGCCGGATCGATCGTGTCCGGTGCCTCGTATTCCTGCACATGCACGTAACGCCGGTCCGATTCGTAGACATCGATCGCGAGGTTGTATTCGTGCAGGTCGGAGTCGTACAGGCGGTAGGCGAATATTTCCTGGCGTCGCGCCCAGCGTCCGAAATGCTGCAGATCCTTGCGCAGCCGGTTGGCGAACATTTCGGCGCTGGAACCGGGGCGGATTTCGAATGGTTTGGCCACGCGTCCGCCCACGACGTTTTCCGGCGTGATCTCGAAGTGCAGCAACTTGCACTCGATCGCGCCGTTATAGAGCGTGTGCATTTTCCCGGCGCGCAGGCCCATGGATTTTCCCAGCTCGGGATTGCCGGTGAACACCGCGGCGCGCCAGCCGGGGAAGCACTTCTTGAGTTGTATGCCGAGTTCGGCGTACAGCGCCGGCAGTTCGGAATTCGGGCCCAGGCGTTCTCCGTAGGGCGGGTTGGCCACCACGAGTCCGCTCGGAGCCTGTTCCGGGGTACACGCGGCCAGTTCACGCGTTTGCGCACCAATAAGGTTGCCCAGCCCCGCGTGTTTTATGTTGTCGCGCGCGGCCCGGATGGCCAGCGGGTCGCAGTCGTAACCGTGAATCGGTGGCAGGTGCGCAAGTCCGGTTTCGCGCCGCTGGCGCGCCTCATTGAGCAGTTCCGACCAGATGGCGGCATCGTGCTGTTTCCAGCGGAGAAAGCCGAAGTATTCGCGCGCCAGCCCGGGCGCGATGTCGGCGGCGATCATGGCTGCTTCGATCAGCAGTGTGCCCGAGCCGCACATCAGGTCGACCAGTGTCCCGTTTTCCTTGGCGAAAACGGGCCAATTCGCGCGCAGCAGAATCGCCGCGGCGAGATTCTCTTTGAGTGGCGCTGCCACTGTTTGCGTGCGGTAGCCGCGCCGGTGCAGCGATTCACCCGCAAGATCGAGACTGACCGTCGCTTCGTCGCGGAGCAGGTAGACGTTCACCCGCACATCGGGTCGCGCCGTGTCGACCGAAGGCCGCAAACCGGATTCATCGCGCAACTGATCCACGACCGCATCTTTGACCTTGAGCGCACCGTAGTGCGAGTGAGTAATAACGGATTGCGATGGAGTAAAGTCGACCGCCAGTGACCCATTGGGCGCCAGATGTTGCTTCCAGTCGATAGTATGAATGCCATCGTAGAGAGCCTCCGGCGAACGCGCGGGAAAACTTTCAATCGGCATCAGGATTCGATTGGCCAGACGCGACCACAGGCAGGCGCGGTAGGCGGCTGAAAGCGACCCTTCGAATGCCACCCCGGCGCGGGTCGCACGTACATTTTGCGCTTCAAGTCCGGTCAGCTCATCGGCGAGCATTCCTTCGATGCCCTTCGGACAGGTCGCGAAGAATTTGAGATATGAGGTTATGGACACAAAAGAAATGTTACGTGGCAACTTGTCAGCGGTAAACGAAAACGACAGGCTAGCCTGATTAGACGACCCGATCGCTGTTAGAATCCATCCAGATTAACCGAGGTCTTTCCGAGCGAGCATACAGGGCGTAGCGCAAAAAAAGAGCTTCCTGATGGAAGCTCTTTACACTTTTCTGCCCAAGCCGTGGTTACGCTTCGAGAACGTTTTTCATCGCATCCAGCGCCTTCATTTCGATCTGGCGGATGCGTTCGGCGGAAACGCCGTATTCATCGGCCAGTTCATGCAATGTCGGTTTTTCCTCGTTCAGCCAGCGTCGCTGGATAATGTCGCGTGCGCGCGGATCGAGGGCGGTCAGCGCGGTACGGAGCTGTGTCTGGCGTACATCCTCCTGATCGGACTGGGTCGCCAGGACTTCCGGATTGTAGCGCATGTCCTGCAAATACCCTGACGGGGCGACGTGATAGCTTTCATCGTCGGTGTCATTATCCATATCGAAGGGGACGTCCGCATTGCTCATGCGCGATTCCATTTCCTGCACAGTTTCCGGCGCGACGTCCAGATTCTCCGCCATGGCATCTACTTCACCGCGCGTCATCCAGCCGATGCGCTTACGCGACTTGCGCAGGTTGAAAAAGAGTTTGCGCTGCGCCTTGGTGGTGGCGACTTTGACGATGCGCCAATTGCGCAGGATGTAGTCGAAGATTTCGGAACGTATCCAGTGAATCGCGAAGGACATCAAGCGGACCTTGTGTGCCGGGTCATAATGTTTGACGGCCTTCATCAAGCCGATATTTCCCTCCTGGATCAGATCCGCCTGCGGCAACCCATAACCCGCGAATCCGCGCGTGACCCGCACGACATACCGCAGGTTTGCCAAAACCAGCTGGCGGGCGGCGCCGAGGTCACTGTGCTTGTGATAACGTCGCGCCAATTTCCGTTCCTCCGCCGCGCTCAGTACTGGCAGCGCGTTGACGGCCCGGATATAGGTGGATAACCCGTTTTCGGGGTAAAGATTAATAGCCAGTGCCAATGATTTGGTCATTAATAAAGCCTCACCATGAATTTAGACTGTGATCCTCTTTCCTTGAGATTGAATTTTAGCACTCGAACCTTAGGAGTGCCAAATTGCGGATAAGTTCATATTCTCTATATAAAATAGGGTTTTATTGATTAGATGCCGTCAATTTCTAGGTAGGTTCCAGGGTTCTCAGGTGACGGCCGACCGCCAGGCGCGACCCCAGCCACCCAAGCAGCCCGCCCGCGGCGAGGAGGGCGAGCGAGGCGGGCAAACCGAGATTTTTGGCCTCAAACCGGCTCCCGTATAACCCAGCCAGGTTATCGATCGGGGATGACAACAGCAGCAGGGCCAGTGCCACCAGCAACCACGCCAGCATAGCTCCCAAGAGGCCCTGCAAAGTTCCGGCATAGAGAAATGGACGGCGGATGAACGCATTCGTGCCGCCGATCAACTTGGTTATCACTATTTCGTCACGACGATTGAGCACCGCCAACCGGATGGTATTGCCGATAATGAGCAGCACGGCCACGCCCAGACCGCCTGCCAGGATCAGTACCCCGTGACGGGCCAGCTCAAGTATCGCATGCAGGCGCCGGACCCACTCGAGATCGATTTGGGCAATATCCACTTCGTTGTAGCGACGGAGCTGTTTCACCAGGGCCTGGAGTTTGTCGGGATGCGAGTCGGTATCGGCAGGCAGCACGACCAGCACCGCCGGCAACGGATTGCGTTCCAGCGCCTCCAGCGCCTCGCCGAAACCGGACAGTTGCTTGAATTCGGCGAGGGCGGCGTCACGCGAGATGTAATTCACACGTGACACGGCTGGCAGGGCGCGAATTTTGGCGGCCAATTTCTCTGCCGCGGCGTCGTTGACATCGCGTTTCAGGAACAACGAAATTTGACCGTTGCTGTCCCAGCTTCCGGAGAGCCGCTGCAGGTTTTCGATCGCGACGTAAAGGCAGGCGGGCAGCGCCAGCGTTATCCCGATAACCGCTACGGTGAGGAATGTGGCGATCGGTGTACGCGAGAGCTGCCCCAGGCTGAAGAAAAAAACCTGTGCATGGCGCATGAAGTAGTTTTTGATCATGCCGCTGCTCCCGTATCGCGCACCAGTTCACCGTGATTCAGTTCCATGACCCGCTTGCGCGCGCGGTTGATGAGGTGCCAGTCATGTGTGGCGACCAGCACGGTCACGCCATGGTGATGAAAGTCCAGAAAGAGATCGAGAATTTCATCCGACAGGGCGCTGTCGAGATTCCCCGTTGGCTCATCCGCCAGCAGCAGCGGAGGCTTGTTGACCACCGCCCGGGCGATTCCGACACGCTGTTGCTCGCCACCGGAAAGCGTGATGGGATACATGCGTTCCTTGCTCAGCAATCCAACCATTTCGAGCGCCGCACGCACGCGACGTGGAACCTCGCGTTCATCCGTGCCGGTGACGATCAGGGGCAGCGCCACATTGTCATAAACCGTGCGGTCCAACAGCAGCTTGTGATCCTGAAACACGACGCCGATTTCGCGCCGGAAATAAGGTATTCGTCGCCGTGGCAGCCGTAACAGGTTGCGTCCGTTGACAAGCGCCTCGCCCCGCGTTGGCCGCTCGATGGCTGTGATGAGTTTAAGCAACGTGCTTTTGCCCGCGCCCGAGTGTCCGGTGATGAAGACCATCTCACCCGGCTGGATCTGAAGATTGATATTCCGCAGGGCGTCGAAATTGCCGGGATAGCGCTTGAAAACATGGGTAAATTGGATCATGACGGGAACACTCAGGGGGCCGGCAAGATAGTGTCGACAAACTCGCCGGCATTGAATTCACGGAGATCATCCATGCCTTCCCCCACGCCGATATAACGAATCGGCAGGCCGGGGTTGCGCGCCATGGCAATCAGGATTCCCGCCTTGGCCGTTCCGTCGAGCTTGGTGACGGCGAGGCCCGTGACCCCCACGGCATCGTTGAAATGCGTAAGTTGCGACAACGCATTTTGTCCGGTGCCGGCATCGAGCACCAGCAATACCTCGTGCGGGGCTCCGGTATCAGACTTGTTTGTCACGCGTTTGATTTTTTTCAGCTCATCCATCAGGCCCGCCTGGGTGTGTTGCCTGCCCGCGGTATCCACGATCAGGATATCGCTCCCTCTGGCCACCGCGGCATTCAGGGCATCGTGCACGACGGCCGCGGCATCGGCCCCGGTGTGCTGGGCGATCACCGGGACATCAAGTTGTTGCGCCCAGGTTTTCAGTTGTTCGATGGCGGCGGCGCGAAAGGTGTCGGCGGCGGCCAACATGACCGAGTGCCCGGCATTTTTGAATCGCTGTGCCAGTTTGGCGATCGTGGTGGTTTTTCCGACACCGTTGACGCCCACCACCAGCATCACGAAGGGTTTGACCGGCGTGATCACCAGCGGCCGGCTGCATGATTCCATCATCGACAAGAGACTTTGGCGAAGCGCCTGGTACACGGCACGGGAGTCGTTAGACTGCCGGCGCGAGACCTGGTCCGTGATCCCCCGCAAGAGCAGCTGCGTCATATCCACACCGACATCGGCGGACAGCAGCAGCGCTTCGAGTTCTTCGAATAGACCCTCATCGAGGGCCCGCTGCCCAAGCAGCAAATCGGCCATTCCCCGGGTGAAACGTTGTTGCGTGGCGGCGAGTTTATCGCGGAAACGGCCGATCAAGCCCGCCGGCCGGCTACTTTCGGTCAGGTTGGAGGAACGGGATGGGCTCAAAGGATAATCCTGATGGAATTATTTCCGGCTGTGACGATCAAACCTGTGGCACAATATTATAGAAGAATCGTCACGGAAACCCCATGCTGAAAAAATTATCATGGCTCCTGCTCATGAGCGTCTGGCTCACGGCGTGCAGCCAAACACATGAAACGACCCTGGATAACGGATTGCGCGTCATTGTCAAGGAAGACCACCGTTCCCCGGTCGTGGTATCGCAAATCTGGTACAAGGTGGGGAGCCATGACGAACGGCAGGGCCTCACGGGCATTTCGCACGCGTTCGAACACATGATGTTCAAGGGAACGGCGAAGCTGAAACCCAACGAATTTTCGCGCATCATCGCCGAGAATGGCGGGCGTGAAAACGCCTTTACCAGCTACGACTACACCGCCTATTTCCAGCAACTCGAAAAGTCGCGACTGCCTGTGGCCTTTGAGCTCGAGGCCGACCGCATGCAAAACCTGACTTTGGCCGAGGAGGAATTTCGCAAGGAGATCAAGGTGGTGATGGAGGAACGTCGGTTGCGTACCGAGGACCGGCCCGAGGCGATTGTGCAGGAAAAATTCATGGCCACGGCCTACCGGGTCCATCCCTATCAACATCCGATCATAGGCTGGATGGCAGACCTGGAGTCCATGACGATCAAGGATTTGCGGGACTGGTATCGCCGCTGGTATACCCCGGGTAACGCGATTCTGGTGGTGACGGGTGACGTGGAACCCAAAGAGGTATTTGCCCTCGCAAAAAAATACTTCGGGCCGGTTCCGGCGCGCCCGCCGGAGAAGCATCCCGGGGTGACGGAGCCCGAACAGAAGGAGGAAAGGCGTATACGCGTCTCGGTTCCGGCGGAAGTTCCGTATCTGCTCATGGGTTATCACACGCCGGTGCATACCTCGGTTGGTCGTGGCGATGTTGCCGAATGGGAACCTTACGCGCTGAATGTGCTCACCGGCGTGCTGGACGGCGGACGGGCGGCGCGCTTCGAGCGTGAACTGGTACGCGAGAAAAAAATCGCATCGAGCATCGGCACGGACTACTCGGCGATTTCGCGGTCGCCCAGCCTGTTGGTGATCGAGGGCACACCGGCGAACGGACACACGGTCGAAGAATTCGAGCAGGCGATTCGCGCTCAAATTGAGCGCATTAAAAAAGAACCCGTCTCCTCCGAGGAATTGACGCGTGTGAAAGCACAGGTGGTCGCGCGCAATGTCTACAGCCGCGATTCCATGTTTTACCAGGCGATGCAGATCGGACGCTTGGCCGCCGTCGGCCTCGACTGGCGGATGCTCGATGATTACGTGAAAAAACTCAATGCGGTATCGGCCGACCAGGTTCAGAAAGTCGCCCGCAAGTATCTGGTAGAAAGGAATCTGACGGTGGCCGTGCTTGACCCGCTACCGATGGCCAAGGGACAAAGGTTGAAGACGCCGCGCCAGGGAGACAGTCATGTTCGTTAGGGCCATGCTTTCAATCGTCCTGCTGCTCGTGTCAGTTGCATCCATCGCGGGCCCTAAAATCCAGCACTGGACGCTTGGCAATGGGGCGCGGGTTTATTTTGTGCCTGCAAAAGAATTGCCGATGTTGCAGATACGTGTGACGTTCGATGCCGGATCCAGCCGCGATCCCGCGGGAAGAGCGGGGCTGGCGCGACTAACCGGTGCGATGCTCAACGAGGGCGCCGGTGATTTGTCGGCGAATGACATCGCCCTTCGATTGGAAAGCCTCGGGGCGGAGCTGGGCGCCGGCGTCGACCGTGACATGGCCGCGATTAACTTGCGAAGCTTGTCCGACTCCGAACTGCTGGACCCCGCGCTCGATCTGTTTGCCAAAATCCTTGCTGCCCCGTCGTTTCCGGCAGCGAGCCTTGAACGCCATCGGGCTCAGGCGCTGGTGGCGCTCCAAAAAGAGGCCCAGTCCCCGGGCGCGGTCGCGGAAAAGACTTTTTACCGCGAACTCTATGGTGACCATCTTTATGCGCACAATCCCTTGGGCGCTGAAGGAAGTATCAAGGACATTACCCGTGATGATCTGCTGCAATTCCACCGTAGATATTTTGTCGGCGCCAACGCCTGGATTGTAATTGTCGGTGACGCCAGCAAAAGACAGGCCCGGAAAATTGCCGAGCGTATCGTCGGCAAGTTACCGGCGGGGGAACCCGCGGCTCCATTGCCGGCGGTGAATCCGCTTTACGCGAAAAAATCGAAGCAGATCGATTTTCCCGCTACTCAGACGCATATCATCATGGGTCAGCCGGGTCTGCGTCGTGGTGACCCGGATTATTTCCCGCTGTATGTCGGCAATTATATTCTGGGTGGCGGGGGTCTTATCTCGCGCCTGTCCGTGGAAGTGCGGGAGAAGAAAGGTTATTCCTACAGCGTCTACAGTTATTTTTATCCTCTGCGACAGGCGGGGCCGATGATCGCCGGGTTACAGACTAAAAACACGCAGCGAGACGATGCGCTCAAGCTGGTGAATAAGGTAATTTCCGATTTTGTCGCCCAGGGGCCGACGCAAGCGGAGCTTGAGGCCGCCAAGAAACATATCACCGGCAGTTTTCCCTTGCGGCTCGACAGTAATGGCAAAATCGCTGAAAACCTGGCCGTGATCGGCTTTTATGGATTGCCGCTGACGTACCTCGATGAATTTATACCGAACGTCGAAGCGGTCACCGTGGAGCAGATTCGCAAGGCTTTCCGGCAGCGAGTTCACCCGGACAACATGCTGACGGTCACTGTCGGTGGCGGCCGCTAGCCGTCAATCAGAACGTCGATGCGCGGGAGAGAGTGAAACATTGGCGTTTCCCGGAAAGCTTCGCATCATCGGCGGCCGCTGGCGCGGCCGACGTCTGAGCGTGCCCGAGGCGGAAGGGTTGCGACCCACGCCCGACCGCGTGCGTGAGACGCTATTCAACTGGTTGCAGCCATATCTGGCGGGCGCGAGTTGTCTCGATCTTTTTTCCGGTACTGGCGCCTTGTGTCTTGAGGCGTTATCACGCGGTGCCGCGCGCGTCGTCATGGTGGAAAAAGCGGCCCGCGTGGCGGAGCAACTGCGCGAACACGTTGTCACCCTCGGCGCGGAACACGCCACAGTGATTCAGATGGACGCGGTCGATTTTCTGCAACAGGCGCCGCAGGCCTTTGATATTATTTTTCTCGACCCGCCGTTCCGAAGTCATCTCATCGGGCACTGCGCGGAATTAATCGAGGAACAGGGTTGGCTCCGGCCTGACGGGTTGATTTATCTGGAAGCGCCGGGCAAAAACCACACATTGTCCTTACCGCCCACGTGGGAACTGATTCGCAGCCGGATCGCCGGTCAGGTGGGTTATCATCTGGCGAAAAGAACCGGATGAATCCAAGGAATTCTTGACCTTCCTCAAAGCGGTAACTGTCTTGCATGCTATAATTTTTCGAATTTTTCGAGGGATCAAATGAAAGTTACCGCCCTGTACCCTGGCACCTTCGACCCCATTACCAACGGACATACGGATCTGGTCCGTCGCGCCGCGCGCCTGTTCGATGAGGTGGTCGTGGCCGTGGCCGCCAATCCGCAAAAAGAACCCCTGTTCTCGCTTTCAGAACGCGTGGAACTGGTCCGAGGGGTGCTGGCGGATATCGAGGGCGTACGCATTTTCGGATTTGATAATTTGCTGGTGGATTGCGTGCGTGACCACAAGGCGAATGTCATCCTGCGTGGTTTACGGGCGGCCTCCGACTTTGAGTATGAATTTCAACTCGCGGGGATGAACCGGCGTCTCGCGCCGGATGTGGAAACCGTGTTCATGACGCCTTCGGAACAGGAGATGTTCATTTCCGCGTCGCTGGTGAAGGAAATCGCCCTGCATGGCGGCAATGTCTCGGATTTTGTGAACCCGCGCGTGGCGGCTGCCTTGGCCGCTAAAATACGCTAATATGCAGGATGTAAAACCTGACTAAATTTGTAGGTATTTAAATGGCTTTATTGATTACCGACGAATGCATCAATTGCGATGTTTGTGAGCCGGAATGCCCGAACGGGGCAATTGCCATGGGCGAGGAGATCTACCAGATCAATCCAAGCCTGTGCACGGAATGCGTGGGTCATTTTGAAACATCGCAATGCGTTGATGTCTGTCCGGTTGACTGCATCATTCTCGATCCGAACTATCCGGAAACAAAGGAAGAACTCAACAGAAAATACCTGTCGCTGATCAAACAGACGGCCTAAGTGCGATCTGCTTGAATCCGCTCCTGCTGTTGGCCGTGTTCGTAATTCACCACTTACCGTAGAGCGTTTTAAATTGCTGTCACGCCCGGATTAGGGGGTACAACACGTTTCCAACGGATGTCCGTCTAGCTCCCATCCGATCGCACCCTCCCGCTCAATCAGCAACCATTTTATCTGCTGTTTTATCAATGCGCGCCGGCGTGTTTTGCCCACGGGATTCATTTCAATTATTGTGTTAAACATGTTTTGCAAGTTGCGCCTGACATGCCTGCTGGTGTTGTTGCCGATGAGTTCGGCGATGGCCGGGGTAACAACATCCACCGCCGGCATTGCCAGTGCGCATCCCCTGGCAACCCAGGCCGGTCATGGGATTCTCGCCCGCGGTGGCAATGCGTTCGATGCCGCGGTGGCGGTGGCGGCTACATTGTCCGTGGTCGAACCGTACAACTCCGGGTTGGGCGGCGGCGGTTTTTTCCTGCTGCATCGCGCGCACGACGGTTATGAAGTTATGATCGATGCACGCGAGCGCGCCCCCCTGGCCGCCACTCGCGATATGTACCTGGACCAATCCGGCCAACCGGTACCTGGATTATCCGTGGACGGCCCGCTGGCTGCCGGTATTCCCGGAATCCCGGGGGGGTTGGTGCACCTGGCCAAAAATTACGGCCGGCTTTCACTCAAGCAGTCGCTGGCACCCGCCATCCGCCTGGCACGTGACGGATTTCCGGTCACGGCGCAGTTCTCCAGGATGACGCTGCGTCAGCAAGACCGCCTGAAGAATTTTCCAGAGACAGCACGGATTTTTTTTAATCGGGGATTTGTTTACGCCGCGGGCGAACGGCTGCGGCAGCCGGAACTCGCCCGTACCCTTGAACAGTTGGCGAACAAAGGCCGCCGTGGATTTTATTCCGGTGAAGTTGCCAAGCAATTGGTGAAAGGCGTGCGTTCCGCCAAGGGTATTTGGAGCATGAAGGATCTGGCCGAATACCGTGTAGTTGAGCGCGCGCCGGTGAGAGGTAAATTTCATGATGTCCACATCATTTCCGCGGCGCTGCCGTCATCGGGCGGCGTGACGTTAACCCAGATGCTGAATATTTTGGGTGGGTTCGACCTGATGGCGGTGAACAGGGTGGAACGTTTTCGCCGTATCATCGAAGCCATGCGCCTCGCCTACCGCGATCGAGCGCTTTATCTGGGCGACCCTGATTTGGTGCACGTGGACGTTCCACGCCTGGTTGGCGCCGCCTACGCCGATGAACTTCGAAAAGAAATCCTCTTACGAGACGCGATTCCCGCTGGGACACCCTCCGAAGCCGCCAGAGAGGGCGCCAACACCACGCATTTTTCAATCATTGACCGGGAAGGGAACCGTGTCGCGGCCACGCTGAGCCTGAATACCCTTTTCGGTTCGGGCTACACGCCGTCTGGCACGGGGGTGGTGCTTAATAATGAGATGGATGATTTTTCCGTCAAGCCGAACACGCCCAATACTTACGGCCTCGTGGGATTGCACGCCAACGCCATTGCCCCGGGAAAACGGCCTTTGTCGAGCATGACCCCGACTTTTCTGGAAAACGATACTTCGGTTGTAGTTCTCGGCACTCCCGGGGGCAGCCGTATCATCACCATGGTCCTGCTGGCGACGCTGGAATTTGCCCAGGAAAGCGGAGCCGCCGAAGACTGGGTAAGCCGTCCGCGCTTTCACCACCAGTATTTGCCGGATATGGTGACTTACGAGCAAGACGCTTTTGATGAAGCCGATCGCGCGGTGTTGGAGCAGCACGGGTACCGGCTCAGGACCGTACGCGGACGCTACGGCAATATGCAGGTGGTGACGCAAAACAAACTGACTGGAAGAATTGAAGCGGTTTCCGATCCGCGCGGCGAGGGTTTAGGGTTGGTCCGGTAAACCTGCCAAGTACCGTGTTGGGAGTAGCCGGGCGGAGCGGATGGGTATCGCCCATGGCATTTTTGGCCAGTTTCAGGCCAATTCAGCGGTGTTGATTCAGGCGGGTTTGCCGCCAGCCTGCCGATCTTCGGATTGTTCGAAGTTGATGACCTTCATGACTGCCTCAACGCGGTTTTCCAGGTTGCGCTCCTGTTCGCGGATGCCGTCACGGATCTGCTCGAGTTCATTCACGCGTTCTTCCAGCGTGTCGCTCGCATGATGAATGCGCTTGATGGATTCCAGCCGCCGGCGCAACTGCACCTGATGCTCGCGCACCTGCGATTCCATCGGCGACATGATGGTTTTAAGCCAATTGTCGGCATCGCGATTGACCATTTTATAAATCGCCCGGATTTTTGCCACGGAGGATTCGAAGAATTTCCTTGTGATGGCACGTTGCTCGGTGAAGACGAGCGAAACTCCCTTCATATACTGATCGTGCTTGTCCTGGAGCCGCTTGATTTCACGCAAGTATCGTGTCACCGAAAAATTTCCCGGTTTGATGTTGGCCAGTCCGTGCTCTTCCTGGAATTTTTTATACACGCCTTCCATCATCGCCTTGATTTCCTGCGCTTGCTTGGCTGCTTCCTCCATCGTGACTTGTGCCAGCTTGAAAAAATTATCCATGCATGCCGTCAGCCCGGCAGTGGTCATGCTGATCTCCATGTCTTTCTTGGTCTGGGCGATTTGCGCGTCGAGGTTTTTCAGGTTCAAGTGGGTGTACAGCACATTGGTCTGTTGCGAAAAAATGCTGCGCGTGGCCTGAAAGCGCTGCAGGCTTTTTTCGAATACTTCCTTGTCCGCTTTGACTTTTTTCATCATGTGCTCGATGACATCCATGTTCTTGCCTGACAGGCCGCCGAGTTCTTCCATGTGTTCATAGACATTTTTTAAGCGTTGCGAAATGATCAGGCGCATGGCTTTGATGACATCTTCCATGTCACCGCTGATGTTATCGCATACAATCTCGCGTTTAGCCGGGACAATCTCGCTCCCAAGCGCTTCTTCAAGCGCCGCGATTCGCGAGCGATCGAGCGTCTTGTTGTCCTTTTTTACCTTTCCAAGAAGTGCTTTCTGCGCCGAGACCGGAAAAACATTGTGCTCCGGGATGGCCAGGTGTTTCGCTGTTTCACGGATCTGGCGGTCAATTTCCCGATTGACCTCTTCCGCGTTGCGCAGTTCGTCCCACAGCCCGTCTATCTTGTTGAGTACCACCAGGCGTCCTTTGTTCTGACTGTCCCGGCGGACGCCAATGTGGTTGTGCCAGACTTCAATGTCGGATTTGGTCACACCGGCGTCTGCGGCGAGAATAAACAGCACAGCATGCGCGGAAGGCAGCATATTGAGCGTCAACTCAGGCTCGGCGCCGAGTGCATTCAGTCCGGGAGTGTCAAGTATGACCAATCCCCGTTCCAGCAACGGATGGGGAATATTGATGATGGCATGGCGCCATTTCGGAATTTCCACCAGTCCGTCCTCGGCAATCCGCATTCCATTCTGGGATTCGTCCTCGGCGACGTGGAATCCCATGGATTGCGCTTCTTCCCGGGCAACGTGTTTGACCTCGGTGATTTTTTGCAACGTTTCAATCATGGTATCCGGCGATTCGGTGTCGAGCGGCAGCAACTGCCATTCCTCGGGGAAGCCCCGGAATTCGGTAATGGTGGTTCCGCTCCGGCGGGTTTCGATCGGCAACAGGCGGAGAGATGACATGCTCCCCGAATCGTACATGACCTCGGTCGGGCACATGGTGGTCCGTCCGGCACTCGACGGAAGAATCCGCTGCCCGAAATTGGCGAAGAAGATGGCGTTGATCAGTTCGGACTTTCCGCGCGAGAATTCGGCGACGAAAGCCACGTAAAGCTTGTCATCACGCAGAGTCGAGAGCACATGCTCGAGACGCTGATCGACCTGGTTGTCGCTCAATTCCTGTTCTTGCAGCCAGGATTTGAGGTCGTTGACGGACGTGGCCAGCGCCGTGCGCCAATCGCTGTATTCCTCGAAAAACTGTTCCAGGTTTTGTTTTTTTGCTTTTTGCTGCATCTTAGAAATATAGTTTCACTTACTGGAAACTCCTCCCCTGGTGCCGAGAATTCCGCCCAAAGGTCATTTTGACGGATTTATGAAAATCTATGCTGGATCAACACGTTCGATAAATTACATCCGCCTTTACCTTAAGTCTAGCACCCAGTGCCTGTGGTGCACGCAGCTTTTGCAATGAGCGCCCGTAACCGCAATGGCTATGTTCCTTGAGCGCTACTGCCGCCGTCTCCGAAGGGGCCGCCACCGCGCGTGGCGCCAGCTCCTTCGGCGGTGGCGGCCAGGCGACTCAATGAACGTCGTTTC
>NZ_JBBDYL010000034.1:0-27812 GCF_040901545.1 Sulfuricaulis sp.
GCCCGGCGTCCTCCCTTCGAAGGAGCTGCGCCTCGGAAGGGAGTCGCCCCGCCAGCTCCCGAGACGCAGGCTTTCGGAGATGGCAGCCGGTTGCGACTCAAAGAACGGAGTTCACGGTGGCAGCCCGGCGTACTCCCTCCGAAGGAGCTGCGCCACGAGAGGGAGTCGCCCTGCGCCACGGGATCCGGCGGCTAGACCATTATTCCCCGGCCACACCCGTGTAAAATCGCCCTATGCGTGTGCTCGGTATCGAAACTTCCTGTGATGACACCGGTGTCGCCCTGTACGACTCCGTGGACGGTTTGCTCGCCCACCAGCTTTATTCCCAGGTCAAATTGCATCTTGAGTACGGCGGGATCGTGCCGGAACTCGCCTCGCGGGACCATATACGCAAAACGCTACCCCTGATCCAGGCCGTTATGGAGGAGGCGAAAACCCGCCCCGATCAAATTGACGGGGTTGCCTATACGTCCGGTCCGGGGCTTGCCGGGGCGCTACTCGTGGGGGCCGCCTTGGGTCGTTCACTCGCCTATGCCTGGAATGTTCCCTGTGTCGGGGTCAATCACATGGAAGGGCATCTGCTTTCGCCCATGCTTGAACCGGACCCACCGGAGTTTCCGTTTATGGCACTGCTCGTTTCAGGTGGACACACCCTGCTGGCGAACGTCGAAAAACTGGGTCACCAGACTATTCTCGGTGAATCCGTGGATGACGCCGTGGGAGAAGCCTTCGATAAAACAGCAAAACTCCTCGGCCTGGGTTATCCGGGCGGTCCGGCCATCGCTCAAGCAGCGCGCCGCGGCAATCCCAGGCGATTTCAGTTCCCGCGCCCGATGACCGACCGGCGCAAGACGCACGGCGCGCACCCGGGTCTCGATTTCAGTTTCAGCGGATTGAAAACCGCGGTGGTCACGGCCATGCAACATCAGCCGCTCAACGAGCAATTCATTTCGGACGTCGCGGCGTCGTTCGAAGCCGCGGCAGTCGATGTGCTGACGATCAAGTGTGAGTGGGCGCTGGAGCAAACCGGCGCAACACGTCTGGTTGTGGCCGGCGGCGTAAGCGCCAACGAGAAACTGCGCGAACGACTGGAAGGCCTGACTCAACGACTCTGCGTGCGCGTGTATTTCCCGCGCCCGGCGTTTTCGACCGATAACGGCGCGATGATCGCCTACGCGGGTTACCGGAGGCTGGCGGCGGGTCAGCACGAACCATTGTCCTTCGGCGCACGGCCGCGGTGGCGGATTGAAGATATCAGCGGAATCACCAATTAATTTTTTATGCCGATTCGGGTTTCCGTCCCGGCCAGCAGACTGCGGATGTTGGCACGATGTCGAAAAATCAGCGTCGCGCTCATGACAATCATGGCCAGGAGATACGGCCACCCCGGCGAGATCCACGCGACATAAAACGGCGCGGCCACGGATACGGTCAATGCCGCCAATGACGAATAACGGAACACGAAAGCGATCGCCGCCCAGGTGGCAATCATGGCCAGCCCTGCCCAGGGACTGAGCGCCAGCCATACACCCAGCGTGGTGGCCACTCCCTTCCCGCCGCGGAAGCCGAAGTACACCGGGAATAGATGACCGAGGAAGGCGCCCAAACCGGTGAGTGCCAGGATCACGACGTCATGCGTCAGGGCTTGCGCGATCAACACCGGTACGGCGCCCTTGAGGGCATCGCCGACCAGGGTCAACACGGCGGCGGTCTTCCCGCCATAGCGCAGGATGTTGGTGGCACCGGGATTTTTCGAACCGATCTCGCGCGGGTCCTTCAGGCCCATGAGACGCGCGATGATAATCGCGCTCGATACCGAGCCCAGCAGGTAGGCAAAAACCGGAAAAGTATAAAGCCACATGGTTCAATTGGACTTGGTTGCGGGTCAGCGAGTCAAGCGACACCCGGCAGCGATTTTCGTTATAGTGGCGGCATGGACATTATCTACCTCCGCGACCTGAAGATCGAATGCATCATCGGGGTATGGGAGTGGGAGCGCCGGATCAAGCAGACCGTCATCCTCGATCTCGACATGGCTTCGGATAACCGGCGCGCGGCCGCCACGGATACTATCGAGGACACCCTCAATTACAAGGCCGTGGCCAAGCGCCTGATCGAGTACGTGGGGAGTACCCAGTTTCAACTGGTAGAAACCCTGGCCGAGAAGATTGCCGGGATTCTGCTTACCGAATTCAAACTCAAGTGGGTGCGGGTGCGAGTCAATAAAAAGGGCGCGATCCAGGGCGCCACCGACGTCGGTGTCGTCATCGAGCGCGGACCGGCGTAACTCCGTGTCACGGGCGTATGTCGCCATCGGGAGCAACATCAACAAGGAGGAAAATATCCGGGGCGCCGTTCGTGCCCTTTCGACCGCGTTCGGACCGCTTTCATTGTCCCCGGTCTACGAAAGCGAGGCGCAAGGGTTTAAGGGGGGGAATTTCTACAATCTGGTTGCGGGCCTCAATACCACGAAATCGATTGATAATATAAAAGCGGCGATTACCGAGATCGAGTTCCGGTTTGGGCGTGGGCGCAAATCTAGCCACATGACTTCCAGAACGGTCGATCTCGATCTGCTGCTGTACGACGACGTGGTGCGTCATGACCTGCACGTCAATTTGCCGCACCCCGACATTCAACGCTATGCCTTCGTCTTGCTGCCTCTGGCAGACATCGCACCCACGTTGAAACATCCGGAGACGGGACTGACGTTTTCAGAAATGTGGCGTCAATTCAATGGCAAAAAAGATGCATTGCGGGCGGTGGATCTCAAGCTTTAACGTTCATGGATAACCCGCGTTTTCGACATCCGTTCCATCTTGGATGCACTGAAACCATCCATACGTTGTTTCCCCACAAGGATAATGGAGACGCCTTTCTCTTGAAGACGCCTGAATTCCTGCCGGCCGATTTCGCTTTGTTCCACGTCATACTCGCGGATGGCCATTTCCGATCTGAATGAAAGCCGCTACATGACCACCCGGCGCCCGCCGTCCACGGTCAGGACCTGTCCCGTGATGAACCCGGCGTCGCGGATGAGGAAAAGCACCGAGCGCGCCACGTCGTCAGGTTCACCGGAACGCTTGAGCGGCGTACGCGAGATGATGCGCTGTTTGGACATTTCATCGACGTCGCTTTCGGGCCAGAGGATGACCCCGGGCGCGATGGCGTTGACCCGGACTTCCGGCGCCAGTTCACGGGCCAGGGCTTTCGTGAGCATGATCATGCCCGCCTTGGCGACGCTGTAGATCAGATACCCCATCAGCGGACGTTCACCGTAGATGTCCGCGATGTTGATAACGCTCCCTTCGGTTTTTTTCAAATGCGATGCCGCCGCCTGTACAAGGAAGTAAGGCGCTTTCAAATTGGGGCCCATAATATCATCCCACTGCGTTTCGGTTATTTTACCCACGGGCGTGGGGTAGAACCGCGAGGCGTTGTTGATCACCACATCGAGACGATCGAAGGATTCGACAGTTTCAAACACAAGATTCTTGGCCAGCCGCTCGCCGTTATTCAGGTCCCCGCGCACCAGCATGACCGACTCCGGGCGGGTCTTGTGCAATTCATTTTGCAGGGCATGCGCGGCCTTTTCCGAGGTGTGATAATGAATGACGAGCTGCATTCCCTGGGCATGCAGCATCCGCGCAATGGTAGCTCCGATGCGGTGTGCGCCGCCCGTGATCAGCGCTACCTTGCCTTCAAGTAAGTTGTCCGGCATAAAGTCCAGTATAGTTCTTTTCAGTCTCACGATACCGGTTGCGCGTCCCGACGCCAAGAGTTGCCTGCATGAATTCAGAAAACAACGGCCACATGCCTGTTTCGGGTCCGCTCGAACTGCCGCCACCGACACCCGAGGAACAAGCACACTGCGAGAAAGTACATCAACGGATCCGTGATGCAATAATCGAATCGGGAGGCGATATTTCCTTCGCGCGCTTCATGGAACTGGCACTTTACGCGCCCGGCCTTGGTTATTACACGTCCGGAAAACGAAAATTCGGTAACAAGGGTGACTTTATCACCGCGCCGGAACTGGGATCGCTGTTTGCGCGTTGTCTCGCTCGCCCATGTCTTTCTATACTCGAGGAAACAGCAGGTGGGGACATCCTTGAAATTGGCGCCGGCAGCGGGGCATTGGCAGGCGATTTGCTGCTCGAGCTCGAAACACTAAAATGCCTTCCGAAGCATTATCTCATTCTCGAACTCAGCAACGAACTGCGCGAGCGCCAATCCAGAACACTGGAGCGGAAAATTCCGCATCTGCTGCCTCGCGTTCGCTGGCTGAAGACCCTGCCCGGCGATTTTCGTGGCGTGATGCTGGCAAACGAATTGCTCGATGCGATGCCGGTGGAGCGGTTTAAAGTGCGCGCAGCGGGCATCAACCAGTTGTTTGTCGCCTGGGAAAATGACCATTTTGCTTGGAGGGAAAAACCGGCCGATGAATCAATCCGGAATCGTATCGCACCACTGGGCTTGCCGACAGGGTACCTGTCGGAAATCAATCTGCCGGCCGAGGGATGGGTGCGCAGTGCGGCCGATATACTCAAGCAAGGGGTATTGATACTCATTGATTATGGTTTCCCGCGCGCGGAGTTCTATCATCCGCAGCGGATCGAAGGAACACTCATGTGTCACTATCGTCATCGCGCGCACGACGATCCCCTGATACTCGTTGGGCTGCAGGATATCACCGCGCATGTGGACTTCACGGCGGTGGCCGAGGCGGGAACCGGGGCCGGCCTGTCGTTGCTCGGCTACACTTCGCAGGCGGCGTTTCTGATCGGTTGCGGCCTGGAACAGTTGGGGTCGGGTTCCGATCCCGAAGACACCCGCAGGCATCTCGAACTGACGCAACAGATCAAGAAACTTACCCTGCCCCATGAGATGGGAGAACTGTACAAGGTCATCACCTTGGGCCGCGACGTGCAAGAACCTTTCCCGGGTTTTACACTCCAGGATCGCCGTGTCCGACTTTGACACCTCGAACAACCAAAATGATCAAAGCGATCCTGACCGACATTGAAGGGACCACTTCTTCGTTGTCCTTCGTTAAGGATGTGCTGTTCCCGTACGCACGCGAACGCATGGGAGAATTTATTCACCGGCATGCCAAAGACCCTGCTGTACAACGCGAACTCGATGAGGTGCGCCGGATCAGCGGCAAGAAACTGACCGATGCCGAAGTCATCGACCAGCTTACCCGTTGGATCGACGAGGACAGAAAAATCACACCGCTCAAGAATCTCCAGGGAATGATCTGGGAAGACGGTTACCGCCAGGGAGACTTCAAGGGGCATGTGTATCACGATGCCGTGCGCCAACTGCGAAACTGGCGGCGCCAGGGTATTTCGATTTACGTCTTTTCTTCCGGCTCGGTCCAGGCCCAGAAACTGCTGTTCACCCACACGGAAAACGGCGACCTGACCCCGCTTTTTTCCGGCTATTTCGACACCACCATCGGCAACAAGCGCGAGGCCGGTTCATACCGAAAAATCGCCGACGCCATCGGTACGAAACCCGATGAAATCCTGTTCTTGTCAGACATCATAGAAGAACTTGACGCCGCGCGCGCCGCCGGGATGCAAGTAATCGGACTCGTGCGGGAGGGTGTTCCCGATCTCCGCAGCGCCTACCGACAGGTGAGAAATTTCGACGAAATTGAAATCTAGACTGGAATCGCCCAGAGGTCGTGTTCGCCGGCGCGGGTGACACGGACCTCGCAGAAATCGCCCGGCTCCAAGTTCTTTGCGCCTTCGATAGATACCATTCCATCGATCCCGGGTGCATCGGCGCTGGAGCGGGCCGCCACCGTGTTGGCTTCGGTGCTGTCGACCAATACAGTCAGGGTTTTCCCGACTTTGCGTTGCAACTTGTCCATGGAGATTCTTGCCTGTACTTCCATGAAGCGCGCCTGGCGTTCCTGCTTGATCTCCTCCGGTACGGCATCGGGCAAGGTATTGGCCGCGGCACCCGCCACCGGTGAGTAGGCAAAACAACCCACGCGGTCGAGCCGGGCGGCGCGCAGAAAATCGAGCAGTTCATTGAACTCCTCCTCCGTCTCACCGGGAAAGCCGACGATAAATGTCGAGCGCAGCGTGACATCCGGGCAGACCTCGCGCCAGCGTTCGATCCGTGCGAGATTGTCTTCCGCACTGGCCGGGCGTTTCATCAGTTTCAGGATGCGTCGGTTCGTGTGCTGGAACGGTACGTCTAGATAGGGAAGAATTTTTCCGTCGGTCATAAGCGGGATGATCTCATCCACATGCGGGTAGGGATAAACGTAATGCAGCCGCACCCACACGCCCAGCTCGCCCAGTGCCCGGGCGAGCTCGACCATGCGTGTCTTGACCGGCCGTCCCTGCCAGAACCCGACACGGTATTTCACGTCCACGCCATAGGCGCTCGTATCCTGCGAGATCACCAAGAGCTCTTTCACGCCCGCCTGCACCAGGTTCTCCGCCTCCTGCATCACCTCCCCGATGTCACGGCTCACGAGATCGCCGCGCATCGAGGGAATGATGCAAAAGCTGCAGCGGTGATTGCAGCCTTCGGCGATCTTGAGATAGGCATAGTGTCGTGGCGTGAGCTTGATGCCATGTGCGGGTACGAGGTCGGTGTAAGGATCATGCGGTTTCGGGAGATACCGATGCACCGCCTGCATGACGTCGTCGAGCGCGTGCGGGCCGGTAACGGCGAGCACCCGCGGATGGGTTTGTTTGACGATTTCGCCCTTGGCGCCGAGACAACCGGTGACGATGACGCGGCCGTTTTCCTCCAGTGCTTCGCCGATGGCATCGAGCGACTCCTCGACGGCGTCATCGATGAAACCACAGGTGTTGATGACCACGAGATCCGCACCCGCGTAATCGGGTGAAATCGCATAACCTTCGGCACGCAGTTGCGTCAGGATGCGCTCGGAATCCACCAGCGCCTTGGGACAACCGAGGCTGACAAAACCGACGCGGGGAACCGGATTGTCTCCAGCTGACCCGGCCGATGGGAATTGGACGGCTTTGGTCATGTGGATTATTCCACCTTGAGGTAGGCGAATCCCTGGCGTTGCAGCTGCACGATTTGCACCACACCCGAATGGACAATTGTCACGCCCGGCATGAGCTTTTTCTCGTCAAGCCCGATCTGTTCGCGGGTAATGCCGCAAACTTCAAGCTTTACGCCTTGCAGGTCACGCAAAGTGGCGAGCCGCGCCTGAAGATCCGACCGACGTTGCTTCAGGGCCTCGTCTTCGATGAACGGCGTGCCGGCCAGTTTATCGCCGGTGACGAAGCGGATACCCCAGGAAACGAACACGATGCGGATATCGTAATCGACGAGTTCGCTTTGATAGGTCGAAACCATGTTGTGAATATTGGTCAACATGGCGCTGAACCGGCGCGGATCGGAAAAATCGGCGTGATACACCACCTTGACCACGTTGTCCTGCGGTTTTCCCGCCGTTTGGCCGGCCAAGGCCAACGCCACGTGCCCGGCACTTGCAGTCAGTAACAGAAGTGCCGATAGAAACACCCGCGTCAGCCGATGGCTGAATTTCTCATTCATGTTTCACCTTCCTAGATATAAAACTGAAGATTGACCAAAGCCGCGCATTCAAATCAAAAAATTAATGAATCAGCATGCATAAGTTCACTATCCAGTTGCGCAGTCATGGAACGCGAACATCGTATCTAGTCACACCAAAAACGAGTGATTATGAGATTTCCGCCAACCCCGGCACAACGGGTCACCGCGATGTCACTACTGTATTCTGACACAGTTCGGCTCAATGGGAGTTGTGCGCAGTCTGCAACACCTGACGAACAGCGGTGAGGCGCGCTTCCCGGAGACGCGCGGCGATATCCGGACCGTTTCCGCCTTCGGCGGCGATGGCCGCGCTGTTCACGGCGCGCGCGGCGTTGAATACCCGGCGAAAAAGCTCGGCCTGCGGATAGGGTCGGTTTTCCAGTCCGCTACGGCCGCGGAAATCCGCCTCGCAGGCGCAGATGAACATATCGACACGCGCCGGGCGCCGGAAGGCATCGATCGCCTCGAGCGTGTCGACCACCGTCGCCGGCCGGAGTTCGGCGATGCGGTGGCAGTGCGGGTGATACTGCGCCGCGATCAGCGCCAGATCTCGGTGCTCATTCGGAACCCGGAACCGCTGGCAGAATTTTTTGATCAGTTCGACACCGCGTGTTTCATGACCTTTGTGCCGCGGCCATTCATCCTTCGGCGTCGCGCCCTTGCCCAGATCGTGCATGAGCGCCGCGAAGCGCACGCGGGTGTCGGGTGACAGGCGCGCGGCCGCCTCCAGCACCAGCATCGCGTGCACGCCGGTATCCACTTCCGGATGATGTTGTGCCGGTTGCGGGACACCGAACAGCGCGTCAATCTCCGGGAACAGGCGCGCGAGCGCGCCACAGTCGCGCAACACTTCGATAAAGCGCGATGGCCGGTCTTCACCGAGTGCGCGCTCGAGTTCCACCCAGACACGCTCCGCCACCAGATGATCCACTTCACCGCTCTTGACGATTGCTCGCATGAGTTCGTTGGTTTCGGGCGCCACGCGAAACCCGCGTCCAGCGAAGCGCGCGGCGAAGCGCGCGACGCGCAGGATCCGAAGCGGATCCTCGGAGAACGCAGGCGAGACGTGGCGCAACACGCCACGGCGCAAATCCTCCGCACCCCCGAACGGATCGATGATCCGCCCCTGATCGTCTTCGGCGATGGCATTGATCGTAAGATCGCGCCGGCGCAAATCGTCTTCCAGCGTCACATCCGGCGCGCTGTAGACCTTGAATCCCTTGTAGCCATGGCCTGATTTGCGCTCGGTGCGCGCCAGCGCGTATTCCTCCTTGGTTTCCGGATGCAGAAACACGGGGAAGTCCGCGCCCACGGACTTGAAGCCTTGCGCCACCATTGCTTCCGGGGTGCCGCCCACGACCACGTAGTCACGGTCCTGGACCGGCAGGCCCAGAAGCTTGTCGCGCACCGCCCCGCCCACGAGGTAGATTTTCATCCCGTCATGCTAATGTGTGGATACCACCAACGCCAAGTAGCGAATTTCGTGACACGTCTATATCGCCTATTCTTTGCGCTGCCGTGCCTGGCGGTCCTCATGGGTTGTGCCAGCCCGCTTTATTACCTACAAGCCATACAGGGGCAGGCCGATATCTTTGCCAAAAGCCGCCCCGTGGAAGACTGGCTTGCGGACCCGGCCACGCCGCCGGAAGCCAAGCGCCACCTGGTGCTCGCACAGCAGCTCAGGGAGTTCGCGAGCCGCGAACTTCTGCTTCCGGACAATCAGAGTTACCGCGCCTACGCCGACCTGGAGCGACCGTATGTGCTCTGGAACGTTTTCGCCGTCCCGGAATTGATGCTGAAAGCGAAACAATGGTGCTTCGTGGTGGCCGGGTGTGTGCCGTATCGGGGTTATTTTGTAAAAAATAACGCGGATAAATTTGCCGCCACCCTGAAACAGGAAGGATACGACGTGTACGTCGGCGGCGTGCAGGCCTATTCCACATTGGGGTGGTTCGACGATCCCCTGCTCAATACCTTTATCCATCGCGGTGAGGCCGAACTCGCAGGCCTGTTATTTCACGAACTGGCGCACCAGAAACTGTACGTGAAGGGGGACAGCAGTTTTAACGAGTCATTCGCCACGGCCGTGGAGATCGAGGGCGTCAAGCGCTGGTTTCAGCGGAACGGGGCAATCGAAGCGGCGGAAGCTTATATCGAAAAAATCCAGCGGCGCGATGAATTCGCCGCGCTGGTTGAAACGTACCGCACACGCCTGTCGGAAATCTATCAATCGAATTCAGGCGCTGCGGAGAAGCGCGCCGCCAAGGCGCAGACCTTCGCGGATTTGCGGCGTGATTATGGTTCGCTGAAGACAAAGTGGGGTGGATACGCGGCGTTCGACAGTTGGTTTGCCCAGGACCTGAATAACGCGCATCTCGCTGCCATCGGAGTGTATAACCAGTATGTCACCGCGTTTCAGGCGCTGTTCCGGGAACACGCGGGGGACTTCACCGCCTTCTATCGTGCCGTCGAGGTATTGGCGCGCCTTCCGCAAGCGGACCGCCACGCAGCACTGGAGATCCTTTCCACATCGAAATCCTGAACGTCGACTGAAACACGGCGGCGTTTCAGGGGAGCACTTCGCCGCGCGCGGGATAATCATTTTTGATGATGAAATCAATGGCGCTCAGCATTTCCTTGAAGACAGGGCGTGCAAAGGGCATGGTTTGTATCTGCGACCAATATAAGGTGCCGTCCGCGCGAATCAAGAAAATGCCCGGTTCGCTGAACTGGGCCGGTTCCTCGATACCGGCGGAAGTCCTGCCACGGCTGGAGGAGATAAAAAGCCCCCATCGGCGCGCGACATCAAGCCCCATGGCATAGCCGAGCGTCAGATTTTTCAGTCCCCAGGTTTCTTTGGCCTGCTGTGCGCGTTCTTTTGCGTCATTGCTGATCGCCACCACGTTCACGCCGCGTTGCGCGATTTCGTCAATCAGTCCGTCCAGCTCACCGATATATTTGCGGCATATCGGACAGTGCAGGCCGCGATAAAAAACCAGGAGCGTGAACCGCTCGGGTTTTTGCGTGCTCAGGACCCACTGGGCACCGGCAAGGGTTGCCACTGAAAGTTCGGGAACCGGCTGCCGGGGATAGAGTCTGGTCATTGTCATCTCCGCGAAAGTTATGCCGCAAGAATTTTTTAATGATTATGCGAGAATAAGCCTGCCATGTCTCGATTGGAAGCCGTGGCGCGGATTCTGGCATTCATGCGGCGAACCGGACGATGGCGAATATCCCCAACATGGTGAAGGCAATCGCCAGCTTGGCCGCCACTCCCAGCACCAGCCCCAGCGTCGCGCCGATACCGGCTCGTCCGGCATTCTCAAGCCGGCGTTGCGTGGAATATTCCCCGATCACAGCGCCAAGAAACGGGCCGAGCAGGATACCGGGAAGACCGAAAAACAGGCCGGCGACGGCGCCGATCGCGGCGCCTGCCACCGCGCGCGGGGAAGCACCGAAACGCTTCGCGCCGAAGGCGCTCGCGATGAAGTCAGCGGGATAAGTCAGCAGCGCCAGACCGCCCAGCAGTATCAGCGTTCCTTTGCCCGCATAGGCAAAGTCATCGGCCCACGCCGCCAGCACCAGCCCTGCAAACAGCAGCACCGCCCCCGGTATTGCCGGGATGAACAGGCCTGCAAGTCCGAGGGTGACGAGGACGCCCGCCAACACCCAAAGCACAATGTAGGCAGTGATTTCCATGGAAGCGCCGGTGACGCGGATGAATATTACCAAATAAGTCCCGCACGGTAACAAGCGTGCTTGGCTTGCTACCGTGCGGGTTCATCACGGACCTGAGTCAGCGGAACGTGCCGTGCGGCTTCAGCGATGAGCCAGGCGGCGCAAGGATGAAAGCCTGTCGGATGTGCGTGATGGAAGATATGTCGGCGCGATTTCCTCCACGCTCGCCGGCGAGACGTCGAAGACAGCGGGAAAACCGCTGGTGCAGACGCTGTCTATCTGCAGAGAACGATAATTGTCGAGCGAAAAAGGTTTGCCCGGCGCGAATTCCAGCGCCGCCGCCTGCAACCACGACATCCGGTTGTTCAATCCCAGGATGTACACGCGTTTCCCGATCAGCTTGGCAACGTAATTCACCAGGTCACGCAGGGTGTAAACACGTGGACCGCAGAGATCGTAGCGTTTCCCGAACGTTTTGTGATTGTCGAGCGATTGCACCATGGCGCTCACGACATTCTCCACGTAAACCGGCTGGAATTTTGCTTCCGGGCAGGCGAGTGGAAACAACCACGGCGTGAGGCGCAACAATCCCGCGAAGCGGTTCAGGAAACTGTCGCCCGGACCGAATATGACCGAAGGCCGGAAACTGGTCACATGAAAATTCGGCCCGTTGGCGGAATGTACCGTATCTTCCCCTTGTGCCTTGGTGCGAAGATAAAAACTGGGCGCTTGGGCCGAGGCATGCAGGGCGCTCATGTGCAGTAAACGCTTCACCCCCGCCTGTTGGCAGACTCGCGCTATGGTTGCGGGCAACTCCGCATGCGCCCGGGCAAAGCCTTTTCCTGATCTCCCGCTTTCGTTGAGGATACCGACCAGGTTAATGACCACGTCCCGGTCCTCGAAATGCGTGCGCAGGAAAGCGGCGTCATGAATGTCTCCCTGCACCAGGCGCACCGTCGGCAACACCAGCAGGTCACGCTGCTGTTCACGCCGGCGCGTGGGAATAACGATATCGTGCCCGGCTTCGGACAACCGCGTGGCCAGGAATCGGCCTACGAACCCTGTTCCTCCCAGGATGCAGACAGTATGGCTGGACATGGATTGAAGGATTGAAAAAATCGAGCTTATGTTCTACAAGCCTCGAGAATGGAGGTCAAGTGCCATCACGATATCAACGGACATTTAGCAAGGGATAAAGAGTAGGCAGTAAGGATACTGTCACGAGCTGCTGATTAACGCATTTCGCCCATTTTCCCGACAACAGCCTAATACTCTGTGCCGTCGTCTTTCGATGTCCGCTCGGTAACCTCAGCACCGGTAAAGGGAGCAACATCATTACCAAGCTGCGGGTACAGCGATATGTCAATTCCACCAGCCGGGGAAATCGTATGGGTGGACACCTTAAACGAGGTTTAGAAAGCTTTATTAATTTCCCGGCAATCCAGGAGAATGAAAGAATTACCTGTCTGATGGAGCGATTTTCGGCATACGCTGACTCAGGCGCTCCGGATGACTGCCCAGGCGATAATCGTACACCGTGGTATAGGACATGACATTTTTTACGTAGTCACGCGTTTCACTGTAGGGAATGGTTTCCACCCAGATATCGGAATCCATGATGTTGTCCGGCAACCAGACATCGACGCGATTCGGTCCGGCATTATAGGAAGCCGTGGCCAGCAACTGGTTGCCGTTGCTGCGGCCGAGCACCTCTTTGAGGTAGCTCGTACCCAGGCGGATATTGGTCTCGATATTCAGCAAGGACCGGCTGCTGCGGATGGGGAAATTGATTTTGCGCCCGGTCAGTCTTCCGGTGGAGGGCATTAACTGCATCAGGCCGAGAGCCCCCGCATTGGAGCGGGCGTCCGCCACGAAGGCGGATTCCTGACGCAACACGCCGTACACCCAACTCGGATCGATACCGTACTCGGAGGCATTGGTTTCGATCATGTCGCGGTATATCACCGGAAACCGCAACTCCAGATCGTCCTGGTGGTTGCTGCGCGCGACCGTGAAGATCGCCCGGTCATACCAGCCCCACTGGCGTGCCACCACCGCGGCCACGGCGAGTTCACGATTGTTCATCAGGCGCGTAATCCAGCTCCACTGCCGGCGGGCGTCGACCACCTCGCCCATGAGATACAATTCTTGCGCCATCTGGATTCCGGGGCGGGCCAGCATGGCCTTAACTTCCTCCGGACTCGCTTCAATACTCACGTGCTGCATGGAATATTTTTCGTCGATGCGATCGGCGGCGAGAAAGCCATAGTAACTCCGGTCGCGGGAAAGGCTTTCATAAATGCGGCGCGCTTCTTCCTGGCTATCCGTGGCTTCCAGTATTCGCGCCGTCCAGTAACGCCATTGACTGTTGCGTTGCTGATCCTCGCTCAATCCCTTGATGAATCGTCGGGCCGCCTCCCATTCTCCGGTTCGCAATGCGGTCCGCACCCGCCACAGATGCAAGGTTTCATCGTCGGGGTCGGCGGATACCGCGGTCAGCCACAACAGGGCCTGGGGAAGTTGTTCCTGTGCCGCCAGGATGCCGATGTAACGCAGAACGTAATTATCGTCCTCGCCGAAGAACTGAAATTTGTTTTTTAGCTGCGCCCACTGAACCATGGCCTCTTCCGGGTCACGGTGAGCCAGGCGTACGACGCCGTGCTTGACGATCATGCGCGCCACCGGTGTTTCCACCGGATAGGATATTTGCTGCAGTTCGCGCACTGGATCACGGTGCATCGCCTGCCAGCGACTCACCCACACCCGCTCGGCCGGCTCGAGATAACGGGCGAGATCACCGGCCAGCCGCAGATTCCGGGATTCCATGGCCAGTCGTATGCGCTCCCAGACGATGTCGCTGGTCATGTGCCCGGCGCGTTTCCAGATCGCAAAAACCGGATCGCATGGCGTGGGTAATTGGTTTCCGGTGAGCCAAAGTTTTTCCACCTCGTTCATGAGCGCCGCCTGGTGTTCGCTGGTGTTGAGCAGGCGCGCCAGACGCAGGCAGGCCAGCTCCGGCTCGTCTTCGATGTCCTGGTATTCCTTGAGAAATGCGCTCCAGTCTCCCCGCTGCGCCAGAATATGCAGCCATTTTTTGCGAATGACATCGCTGATGGGTGCCTGACTGTTTTCAGCCAGAAATCGCCGAATTTCGGCGGCGGGCGTGACAGGAAGTCGGTTTTTGATCGATTCATACTCGAGATAGCCGCGCAGCACGTAGCCATCCAGGCGCTCGTAGAGTTCCCGGAAGCGCGCTGGTTTACCGGCCTTCAACGCCTCAAGCGCCGCCAGGTACTCGCGGCGGCGGGTTTCATCCTGCTGACCATCTTCTTCAGCCGGGGAAATCTGCGCTGAAAAGCTCAAGCCGGCCAGAAGCAGGGATATAATGATGTATCGTTGCATGTTGTTTTATTATAGGTAATTAAACAGAAGAATATCTGAATATTGAGAAATTAAGGATATCCCCATGACCCTGGAAACCATCAATCCCACCACCGGTGAACGGTTGAAAACCTTCGATCAATGGAATGATCAACAAGTCGAATCGGCGGTCGCGGAAGCGGCGGCGGCGAACACCGCCTGGCAGGCGACGACGTTTGCCGAAAGAGCGCGATTGTTGCGCCATGCCGCCGCGGAATTGCGGAAAAACAACGCCCGTTACGCCTCGATCATCACCGTGGAAATGGGAAAAATCGCCAAGGAAGCGCGTTCTGAAATCGAGAAATGCGCGTCGGGGTGCGATTTCTACGCCGAGCACGCCGCGGCCTTCCTTCAGGATGAAAAAATATCATCCGACGCGAGCTCAAGTTTCGTCACCTATTTGCCCCTCGGCACCGTGCTCGCGATCATGCCGTGGAATTTTCCATTCTGGCAGGTGTTTCGCTTCGCCGCTCCGAGCCTCATGGCGGGGAACACGGTCTTGCTGAAGCATGCCTCCAACGTTCCGCAATGTGCGCTGGCGATCGAGGAGATTTTCCGCCAGGCGGGGTTTCCCCAAGGCGTGTTCCGTACGCTCATGATTTCCGCCACCCAGGCGGAAAAAATCATCGCCGACCGGCGCATTCACGCGGTGACGCTCACCGGCAGCGATATAGCCGGACGTAAAGTCGCGGCGGCGGCCGGGGCACATCTTAAGAAAACCGTGCTCGAGTTGGGCGGATCGGATGCATTCATCGTCCTGTCCGACGCCGATCTCGAAGCGGCGACATCGGTCGGCGTCGCCTCCCGCTTCCTCAATTGCGGTCAGAGCTGCATCGCCGCCAAGCGGTTCATTCTGGTCGAGTCAGTCGCGAATCAGTTTATCGACATGTTCAAGCAAAAGGCCCATGCACTGCGCATGGGGAATCCCGCCCAGGAGACCACGCAACTCGGCCCCATGGCGCGCGCCGATCTGCGCGACCAGTTGCACAAACAGGTCACCGATTCGGTGACTGCGGGCGCCAGCTTCGCGTTGCATGGCGGGCCGGCGGCAGGACCGGGTTTTTTCTACGAACCGACGGTCATCGATCAGGTACGACCCGGGATGCGGGCCTACGAGGAAGAGCTGTTCGGGCCGGTGGCGATTGTCATCCGGGCGCGTGACGACGAGGACGCCATCCGCATCGCCAACGACAACCGTTTTGGCCTGGGATCAAGCGTGTGGACACGTGATACAAAAAAAGGCGAGCGGCTCGCGCGGCGCATTCAATCCGGCGTCAGTTTTATCAACGGGCTCGTAAAAAGCGATCCCCGCCTGCCCTTCGGCGGGGTCAAGGACTCGGGATACGGGCGCGAATTGTCGGTGCACGGAATCCGCGAGTTCGTGAACGTCAAAACGGTCTGGATCAAATAACCCGCGCTAGCGAGCGGCGCTTCGTTGCGCCCACCATAATATTCCGATTCCCAGCAGGATCATCGGCAGGCTCAGCACCTGTCCCATCGTCACCCAGCCAAAGGCGAGATAGCCCAAATGAGCGTCCGGCTCGCGCGCGAATTCCACTACCAAGCGGAACGTTCCGTAGCACAGCAAAAACAGACCCGAGACGGCAGCCGGCGGTCGCGGCGTGCTGGCATAAAACCAGAGAATGACAAATAGCGCCACACCCTCAAGCGAGAATTCGTAAAGCTGCGACGGATGGCGTGGCAATGGCCCGCCGGAGGGGAACACCATGCCCCAGGGAACATCGGTAACCCGTCCCCAGAGTTCATGATTGATGAAATTGCCGAGACGTCCGGCGCCGAGGCCAAGCGGGGTGAGCGGCGCGACAAAATCGGCGACGCCGAAAAAAGTGCGATTCGTGCGCCGTCCGTAGAACCACATCGCGATGATCACGCCGAGCAAGCCGCCGTGAAACGACATGCCGCCGGTCCAGATATAAAACACTTCGAGCGGATTGGCGAGGTAATAATTTAGCTTATAGAAAAGAACATAACCCAACCGCCCGCCGAGAATGACGCCAATCACGCCATAAAAAATCAGATCACCGATTTCCTGGGGTTTCCAGCCCGAGCCTGGGCGCCTGGCGCGGTAAACACCCAACCACCACGCGCCGACAAAGCCGACGAGGTACATAAGCCCGTACCAATGAATCTTGAGCGGGCCAAGATGGATGGCGATGGGATCGATGGCGGGCGCGGTCAACATGGGCCGCGATTATGACGGAGTTGCGCCGCACTGGCCAGACGGTTACGGCTGGGGAATCAGCGATGCGGGAGCCCTGACGCGCCAAACGCGCAACGTCTGTCCGCGATAGGGAGATTCGAATACCGGCCGCATCGTTTCCCGCCCGGTGGATCGCCAGACATGATCATAAGAAACCAGCAAGCCGTCGGGATGTGTCATCAACCAGTACTCCGCCTCGGCCGGTTCAATGATTGGCAGCGGAGCGGACAAGCGGCCGGAAAACTGAAACTCTCCGGCATAGTCACCCACGTGCGCGACCGGCCGCTGCTGCGCCTGGGCGCTTGCCAGCAACCGGATTCCCTCGTCAAACCGGTAATCCGCGTCATACCTGTGGCCCGCGCCGAGAATCCCAAACACAACCAGCAGCGCGCTGGCAATAACAATATCCTGCACCCGCCGGGGCAATTCACGCGCCGGAATCCAGGCCAGCGCAATTCCCGCGATCACGATGCCGACCCCCAAGAATGGCGACAGTGTCCACAACGCCTCCGGCAGCAACTCGACCCGCGGCAAGCGGGGAAGCACCGCCAGCGTGCCACCGAGCACGACGATTGGCAGGATCATGCCGTTGAGCGGGTTGTCCTGGCCGATATCCGCCACGGAGTCATCCATCAGCAGGTGGGAAATCATCAACGCCGCGATCGGCAACAGTGGCAAGAGAAACGGCGGCTGTTTCACTTCGATCAACGACAGGACGGCAAGTGTCGAGAGTCCGCAGATCAGGCAGAAAGCCATGCCAACACTTAGCGGCTCGCGCCGGATATGCCACAGGCGCGTCCACAACAGCGGCCAAATGGACCACGGCAAAAAGATAATCGGCAACCACGCCAGATACCACCACCAAGGCTGCGCCGACGGCAGCCAATCCAGACGGGCGGAAACCAGCGACTCCGTAATCCAGGCCAGCGCATAATTCAGCCCTCCCTGCAACGCCGCCGGCACCAACCATAATGCCAGCAGAGCCGAACCCAGCAGCGCGGCCTTGCCGATGTCGATGTACCAGTATTTCCAGACGATCGGTGTGTTACCTTTGACCCACATGGGCGCGAGTAACGCCACCGGAAGAACATACAGGTACACAGCCATTCCGTGTGCGAGCGTGCCCAAACCCAACGCGATACCCAGCAGCAAAAACGCGCGCATGTCACGGTGCCGCCACATGATCAGCACGGCCCACCACCCGAGCAGCGTGAAAAACACAAGCAGCATGTCCGGAAGCGCCAGGGTGGTGTAAATCGCCCACAGGGGCATCCCCATGAGCACCAGCGGCGCGTAACGTCCGATTTCGCGATTTTCGCGCCACAGCAGTCGGGCCAAACGGCCGCTGACGAAAAGGCTCGCGAGCGCAAACAGCGCGGGCACCAGCCGCGGCCACCATTCATTGATCCCGAGAAAAGTCCAGCCAATGTGAATCAGCCACGTCATGAGGGGTGGATGACGCGCGTAAAGTTCGCCGTTGAGGGAAGGCAGAACGATTTCATTATGCGTCCACATTTCCCATGCAACACCAAGTACTCGTGTCTCGTCCACCGGCCAGATAGAACGTGCAAACAGAGAGGCGGTAAAAAGCAGGAGCCAAAGACCGAGACAGGCCGCCATCGCTTTCATTCCGGCCCACCAAACAAATTGCTGTTTGTGTTGCACAGGGGGCGGGGTCACCGGCGACTGGACATCGCCGATTTCAATTTCCTCGACGATGAATTTTTCCAGCGCCCGGGCGCGACGGCTCAGGTGCTTCCTTGGGATATGCGTTCTGGGCCTGGTTACCTCGGCCTTTTCGATCTTCTTGAATAACATGACTAGGCTCCCGCCGGCGCCGGGATATGCAGTTGTTTCCCTTCGAATGAGTATGGCAGGTATTTTTCTACGCAAAGCCAGACACGCGGTACGGGAATGTTGGGCATCCCGACAACCGGCACAAGTATGGGAGCAAACGGCCCAGATGTGATTCAATACAGTTAATTATCGTGAATGCAACAAATGAACCTGACGCAACACGTGATACCTGTGCGCCCGATTACCGCAGATACCAACAGCCTTCGTATTGCAAATCAATCTGGCCGTTGATTTAGTAAACCCGAGAGAACCAGTTCGGATATATCACCGATTGATCGAGATGCAGCATCCGGCAGAAACACTCACGGCTGCATGCGTTGTCAAACCAGGCTGCACCGGGTCAAAGGGAAGAGTCGTGGTTGATATCCGGATCGTTGTTCCCGGTATACGATATTTTTCTTCAAACTTTTTCAGATTACCGCGATCAAATCGGGCAAACGGTGGCATCCCGCAAAATCACGGGCTATAGTGGAGCGAATTTCCGGATTCGATTGTGACCTCGACAACACACACCAATCGCCTGGGCAACGAGACCAGCCCGTATCTCTTGCAGCATGCGCACAACCCGGTGGACTGGTATCCATGGGGAGAGGAAGCGCTTGAGCGCGCCAAACGCGAAGACAAACCGATCCTGGTTTCCATCGGTTATTCGGCCTGTCACTGGTGCCATGTGATGGAACACGAATCGTTTGAAGATGAGAACGTGGCGCGCGTGATGAACGAGCTATTCGTGTGCATCAAGGTAGACCGCGAAGAACGTCCCGATCTGGACAAGATATACCAGACCTCACACCAGATCCTGGCGGAACGCCCCGGTGGCTGGCCGCTCAACATGTTTCTCACGCCCGATGACCAGATGCCGTTCTTCGGCGGAACCTATTTTCCCAAGACGCCCAAATACGGCATGCCTGGATTTCCCGACCTGTTGCGTCACGTGGCCGAGGTCTACTCCACAAAACGAGACGCCATCCGCGAACAAAACGATTCTCTGCGCAATATTTTTTCACGCCTGCAACCGCAGGGGCCGGCCCCGGGTCTGCGGTTGGGGCCCGAGTTACTGGAACAGGCCAGAAATGAATTGCATCGGCAGTTCGACGCGCGATTCGGAGGATTCGGAAGCGCGCCGAAATTTCCCCATCCCACGTCGCTGGAGTTATGTCTGCATCGCTGGGCGCACGGTACCCAGCATGGCTCGGAAGACAAGGAAGCGCTGCGCATGGTACAGGATACGCTCACGGCCATGGCGCATGGAGGCATTTTCGACCAGATCGGCGGCGGTTTTTGCCGCTATTCGGTGGATGAGCGCTGGGAGATACCGCATTTTGAAAAGATGCTGTACGACAACGCCCAACTGCTGGTTCTCTACACCGATGCCTGGCAAGCCACCGGTGAATCGCTCTACCGTCGCGTGGCTATTGAAACGGCGGAATGGACAATACGTGAAATGCAATCTCCCGAGGGCGGATATTACTCGGCGCTGGATGCCGACTCGGAGGGACATGAAGGAAAATTCTATGTCTGGAGCTCAGATGAAATACGCCAACGGCTGACGCCGCAAGAGTGGGACGTGGTCGAAAAACGTTTTGGTTTGCCGGGTAAGCCGAATTTCGAAGGTCATTGGCATCTCAATATCCGTGCTGATTTGGCCACGCTGGCGGTGCGCCTGCAGACTCCGGAAACTGAAATTACCGCCTTGCTCGAATCCGCCACCCGGAAACTCCTGCAGGCGCGCGATCAGCGGGTGCGGCCCGGGCGGGATGAAAAAATTCTCACGTCCTGGAACGGGCTCATGATCAAGGGCATGGCCCGTGCCGGTCGTGTTCTGGACCGACCCGATTTCATCAAATCCGCGGAACGGGCATTAATCTTTATTCGCGCCCGGCTATGGCGTAACCAGCGCCTGCTGGCCACTTACAAGGACGGCAAATCCCATTTAAGCGCTTACCTCGATGACCATGTGTTCATGATCGATGGAGCGTTCGAATTGCTGCGTACACGCTGGCAACGCGAAACGTTCGACTTTATCCGCGCCCTGGGCGATCTGGTGCTGGAACATTTCGAGGACGAAAATCAGGGTGGCTTCTATTTCACCGGGGACGATCACGAAAAGCTCGTATACCGTCCCAAAGCCGTTGCGGATGAGGCGATTCCCTCCGGCAATGGCGTGGCCGCACTGGTGTTTCTCAGATTTGGCCATCTGCTCGCCGATCACAATTATCTGGACGCCGCCGAACGAACGCTGCAGGCGCTGCAAAGCAATATTCAGCAGCAGCCTTCCGCCCACGCATCGTTGTTGATGGCTTTGGAAGAATACCTCGAACCCACGCAAACCGTGGTGCTGCGTGGCGCCGTTGAACAGATGAAACCCTGGGAACTACTGGCGCGGCGGCACTACCGTCCGGGACGTGTGGTGCTGGCCATCCCGGACAATATTGAAAATTTACCCGGCGTGCTGGCTGAACGAAAAATCCGAGACGGGGTCACGGCCTATGTTTGCACCGGCCACGCGTGTTCCGAACCCGTGACCGAATTGTCACAATTCGAAGCGATATTGAAATAATCCCCGTGGTGTAGCTCTCAGATTTGAACCTGGAGCATAGCGGTTTCATCGATTCTGCCATTCATGGCATGGAAAATGCAACAATCCCATCCACTACCCCCCTCAACCCGCACGGAAATCATCCATGTCCGAATCGCCAACAAACATTCAACCGGTTTCCCTCACTTCGACTGTGGATGCCCCGCCCCCTGTCGCCATCACCGGTTTAAGGGGATTTTTCAGTGCCGCCTGGAAACTCCAGGAACGCGAGCGGGCGCGGATACGCGAGGAAATCGCGCAGGTACCTGGTTTAATGGCGTTGCTGATGCTGCCGCGCAATGGACAGAAGTGGACCAAGGAAGAGCGACAGGATCTGCGCGGAAAATTACGCCAGTTGCCACGTCTGGGTTTGTACCTGATAACCGCCGCGGTCCCGGGGACCATCGTCACGCTCCCATTGCTCGCTTGGTGGCTGGACCGACGCAAACGCAAGCGCGCTTGAACCCGTGTGGCATGCTGACAGCCGGCTTTCAGCGCAAATAGAGAACGTAAACGGCCAGTACTCCGTAAAACAGCAGCATCGCCAGAAAATTCCAATGGCCGTGATTTTTTCGTAATACCGCCCAGTCAAAAAACCATACCCCGGGATCGTTAAGCCGGCTGATCGACGGGATAAACCGATTCACGCGCCGACGGTAATCCCGATATGGCGCGCCCAAGAGTTCCACCAGGCGTTTTTCCTCCCGTTGCACGCGGTTAACCATATAAAAATAGTAAACCGCCGCGTAAGCCGCGGTGAAATAATGATTGCCGAGCAAATACATGAGGCCGAGTAACAAAAAAAACCGGCCCAGGTACATTGGATTGCGTACCAGCACGTAGGGGCCGCGCGGTGTGAACAGTTCATTTTTTACCAGCGAGGCAAAAGACCAGGTCTGGATCGCCTGGCCAAACAGTGAAACGAGAAATCCGGCTAGCAGGCGCGATGCCTCAGTGTAACGCGCGAGCACAACCAGAAAAATCAGAAACAGGACATAGCGGAGTTTCAGAAATACCTGGCGCGCAGCCGGGTGATTGAAAATGCTATGTACTGCCTCGAGCATGAGAATGTGTTCAGATGAATTTACCCTACGTGATTATACGGCGGCGCTCGCTGCGTACCTAACTGGATCGGCGGACAACATGAAATAGACAAGTGGAAAAGATACAATGAAATTTTGATCATACATGCCCATGCCTGACTCTCACCCCGCACCGTTATACAATATTTTCTGGGCACGGTTTTTCCCTTGTCTGCGCTGGTGGCCATGGGTCAACCGCGAATCGCTGCGGTCCGACCTGATCGCGGGGCTTACCGGTGCGGCGATCGTACTGCCCCAGGGTGTGGCCTTTGCCATAATCGCCGGGCTCCCGCCGGTGTACGGCCTGTATACCGCCATGGCCCCGCCCATTATTGCCGCCCTTTTCGGCTCTTCGCATCATCTTGTCTCCGGACCGGCGATAGCGATTTCCATCGCGGTGTTTGCCTCGGTGTCGAAATTCGCCGAACCGGGCAGTGCTCAATATATCAGCATGGCGTTGACACTGACGTTTATGGTGGGCGCCTATCAATTGGCGTTCGGGCTGGCGCGCATGGGAGCGCTGGTCAATTTCGTCTCGCACTCCGTGATTGTCGGCTTCATCGTCGGCGCCGCGATTCTGATCGCGACGAGTCAGTTAAAGCATTTTCTCGGAATTGAAATACCCTCCGGGGAATCGTTCCTGAATACCTGGCAACACATCTTCCAGAACATTAACACCTTCAACCCTTACGTCACGGCGGTGGCGGTTGTAACGCTGCTCAGCGGCGTAACCATCATGCATTACAAACCTCGCTGGCCGGGGTTAATGCTGGCGATGATCATCGGCAGTCTTCTGGCCGCAGCTTTCGGTGCGGAAAGTAAAGACATCAAACTGATAGGAGAATTTCCGGCGCAGTTGCCACCGCTTTCATGTCCCGAGTTTTCATTAACTTCCCTCAAGTCACTCGGCAGCGGCGCGTTCGCCATCGCAATGCTCGGGCTGGTGATGGCGATCTCGATCGCCAAATCAGTGGCACTCAAGTCCGGTCAACGTATTGACAGCAGCCAGGAATTTATCGGCCAGGGTCTCGCGAACATGGTCGGGAGCTTTTTTTCAAGCTATGCCTCGTCCGGCTCATTCACCCGCAGCGGCATCAACTACACGTCCGGCGCGATCACTCCGATGGCGTCGATCTTCGCCGCCGTCTCGCTGGCGCTGATAGTACTGATAATCGCGCCGCTCGCGGCGCATCTGCCGATCGCCGCCATGTCCGGCATCCTGCTGATCGTCGCGTACCGGCTGGTTGAATTCCAATTGATCGCCAATATTCTGCGCACCAGCAAACGCGAGGCCGCCGTGTTACTGACCACGTTTCTGGCAACGTTGTTCGTCGATCTGGAGTTTGCCATATACATCGGCGTGATACTTTCGCTTGTCATCTATCTTATGCGCACGGCGCATCCCGGAATCGTCACCCGCACGCCCGATCCGAACCAGTCCGGAAGGCACATGGTCACCGATCCCAAACTGCCCGAGTGTCCGCAACTGAAAATCGTGCGCGTGGACGGTTCGTTGTTTTTCGGCGCGGTTGACCATGTCCAGAACGAATTCGAACGGCTCCTGGCGCAAAACCCGAGCCAGAAACATCTCATGATCATCGGTAACGGGATTAACTTTATTGACATCGCCGGCGCCCGGATGCTGGTGCAGGAAGCCCGGCGACGCCGCGGGGCCGGCGGCGGGGTGTATTTAAGCAAGGTGAAGGATGAGGTTTACGGTATTCTGAACCGCGGCGGATTTATTCACGATTTGGGAGTCGGGAATGTTTTCACCACAAAAAATGACGCGATCAAGAATATTTTCGATCGGCTCGATAAATCAATCTGCGAGCGATGCGACAAGCGCATTTTCCTGGAATGCCAAAGCGTCGAATACAGGGGCGAAATACCGCTAAAGGACGACAAACCGGCGACCACGTAAGCGCTTCGTACTTCAGCCAAACCGGTCCGCCAACATCAGCGTCCACACCAGCACCACGAGCAGCAGCGAGACAAAAACCGCCGCCGAGGCGAGGTCCTTGGCGCGCCCGGAAAGTGCATGCGGTTGCTCACCCATGCGATTAACCGCGGCCTCAATCGCGGAATTCAGCAATTCAACCACGAGCACCAGCACCAGGCTCGCGATCAAAAGCGAGCGCTCAACGCCGTCACGCCCCAACCAAAATCCGAGCGGAGCGAGAACGATGAAAAGCGCGATTTCCTGACGGAAGGCCGGTTCGAACTTCAGCGCCGCCTTAAGGCCCGTTGCGGAATAACCCGCCGCGCGCCATACGCGCCGCAGGTCGAACAGGCCGCGTGGTGAAGCCATCGCCTAGCCGGGCGGCTTCCAGGTGAGGTTGAGCTCGCGCGCCGCGCGCACGTCGTCGAGCCGTTTCACCGGCAGCGTGTGCGGCGCGCCTTTGACCAGCTCGGGGTTGACGCGCGCTTCATCCATGATCTCTTCCATCGCCGCGATGAAACGATCCAGTTCTTCCTTGGCCTCGGTCTCGGTCGGTTCGATCAGATGACACTCCGGCACGAGCAGCGGGAAGTACGTGGTCGGCGCATGGAACCCCTTGTCGAGCAGGCGCTTGGCGACGTCCATCGCGCTCACGCCGGTATCGTCCTTGAGTTGCTTGAAAGTGAGCACGAATTCGTGGGTCGCGCGCCGTTTGGGATAGGCCACATCGAACCCGCGTTTCGAAAGCTCGGCCATGATGTAGTTGGCGTTCAGGGTCGAAAATTCGGCGACGCGGTGCATGCCCTCGCGGCCGAGCAGCCGCGCGTACACGTAGGCGCGCAGCAGCACGCCGGCGTTGCCCATATTGGCCGACAATCTTCCGATCGTCTGCGGGCGTGTTGTTTCCGTTTCCCACCCATATTTATCCTGAGTTTTTCCCACGATCGGCACCGGCAGGAATGGATCGAGGCGATCGTTCGCTGCCACCGGTCCCGCTCCCGGACCGCCGCCGCCATGCGGCGTGGAGAAGGTCTTGTGCAGGTTCATGTGGATCACGTCGAAACCCATGTCGCCGGGTTTCACGCGACCGAGGATCGCATTCAAATTCGCGCCGTCGTAATAAAGCATACCGCCCGCCGCGTGCACGATCCTGGCGATTTCGGTGATCTTGCGCTCGAACACGCCGAGCGTGGACGGGTTGGTCAGCATCAGCCCCGCCGTCTGCGGCCCGACCGCCGCTTTAAGGGATTCGATGTCCACGTCGCCGTTGGCATCGGTCGGAATTTCGCGCACGGCGTAGCCGCACATCACGGCTGTCGCCGGATTGGTGCCGTGCGCCGCATCGGGCACGAGAATCTCGGTGCGGGCCTGGTCGCCGCGCGATTCATGATACGCGCGGATCATCGCGACACCGGCAAACTCGCCCTGCGCGCCCGCCAGCGGCGTGAGCGAAACAGCCTTCATGCCGGTGACGTCCCTGAGCATTTCCTGCAGTTCGTACATGCAGGCGAGAAAACCCTGACCGGTGGATTCCGGCGCGTACGGATGGCGCCCCAAAAAATTCGGCAGCATCGCCAGCTTGTTGCAGGCACGCGGGTTGTACTTCATGGTGCACGAGCCAAGCGGGTAAAAATGCGTGTCGATCGAGAAGTTCTTCTGCGAAAGCTTCGTGTAATGCCGGACCGCCTGCATCTCCGAAACCTCCGGCAGCAGCGGGCGTTTTATGCGGAGGAACTTTTCCGGGATGCCCTTCACCTCCGCTTTCGCCAGCGGCGCTTGGGAATAATTGCGGCGGTTGGGTTGGGATTGTTCGAAAATTAACATGTTTAGCTCACAAATATTTTTTACGGGACGATTCCAATAACCAACAGAGGGACAGGAGGACTGTTTCTGCCATGACGAAGGATGTTGTATACCTCTCTTTCCATCGTCTTCATTGGCAATATCTCCACTCCCACATCAATAATGTCACTAGAATAAAACAACAGTTGCTTCAATAGCGTATTCTGGATACCCAAACTTTTACGTAATGGCGTTTCAACCGCGACTCTGTCTTTTACTAAACCTATTTTCATAGAAGATTTTATCGGGTTACATATTCCAGTTCGTTCCAAAAATCTGCGCTGTTCAGATAGCGATAGGCCTGCCACCTTTTGAAGATTCCCTCCGCCGCCATAGCAAAAACAACACGATACTTTCCAACCTTTTTCATCAAAGAACTTGCGGAAAGTGTCACGAAATTTGCCTGACTTAGAATCTATGCACGCAATAGCGTCTCGAATTTCTGTGTAAATTATTGGCTTCCTGACCGACAAGTATTCTCCGCCGTTCATGTGAGAATAAGTTTCGACAATTTTCATTTCGTCGTCTCTCTACGTTCTTTGCTAGTTGCGGGCGTGATTCAGTCTTTGGAACCAACTGAACACATCAGAATATTCCATAAAAGTACAGAGATCACCTAGTCCACTAACCTGAAAGGTCGGTCTATTTAATTGCCTTACGAATAAAGACCTTCTTTCTTCATTCGCCAAGATACTAAATCTGGGACGAAGACCAGGAAATGTTAGATGTATATCGTTGAATCTCAGTAATCCCGAATATATTGGCGTTGAATGCTCCACTTCAAATAACGCTCTAATTTCTGTTGAACCACGTCCGAACCAGACTACATCAATTTCTTGTAGGATATCTCCAATTTGATGTTCGCTTGCGAGATGTGTCTCTCGACATGCAAATTGATTGGTTAATGACCAATCCAACTTGGATCGATCATTTTGTGGGACCCATATGTCATAACCTTTGGTGGTCCCAATCGCGCCAAGTAAGGTTTGGATTTGGCAATGCGTGAATTCAGGAATCTTGTCGAATTTGGCTGCATCAATTACCAAGCCAAGTCTGTCCCAACCGTAATCTCCCTCAATGTTGAATCTACCGGCGCCAGCGATGTAAAGTTCATCGCCAGTGCCACCGAGATAAATTTGAACCTTGAACTGGCCGTCATTTGCAGGCGTTAATGACCGAAATATTTCCTCGTACTCTGGAAATGGAATAAAGAGTGGTTCAGTTTGCCCATCCCATAAGAAGCACAGAACCGCAGTGTATCCCTCCAATCTCTTCAAATCTTCGTCACGTAAGCCATAAAAAGTACGATCTCGGTTATGAACTTTGGAATAGCGAATATAAATCCTTGCTGCTCCATTTCCGATTTCATAAAGCGATTGGCTCCCCTCCAACTTCCGCAAAGAACCATATCGAGCAGAGAGCTCGTCAAGTAACACCTGTTTAACTGTATTCGTCATCGCACGGGGGTTCTGAAAGTTTTCAGGTCCCCGTAGCACGCGCCGAGTACCGCAGCCCCACCGGGAGTTTTCAAGCGAGCCCCGTGTTCGAGCCCGAGGGTGAGGCGGAGTATTCATGGAAATCCGGTGGACTTCCATGCCGCCGAACGGGCGCGCC
>NZ_JBBDYL010000035.1:0-3984 GCF_040901545.1 Sulfuricaulis sp.
CCTAACAACAGCATGCAGCGGACGGCGCTGCGCGCCGCCGCTGATGCTGGGCGTTAGACCGCGCCACGTTCGCCTCTGCCCCACCTGCCGCCAACGCGGAGGAAGTAAGCCATGGCTACATTCATTGCGACCGATCCCGAAGGGTATGAGCAGTACGTTGGCCGGGCAAGTCGGCGCCTCGCACCTACTTTGGTCGAGCACGCCAGAATCGCCGCGAACGAGCGGGTTCTGGACGTTGGATGCGGTACTGGCAACCTGACCATCGCACTCAGCGCCGTGGGGGCGTCAGTAACCGGGATCGATCTGTCGGCTCCCTATGTCGAGTTTGCACGTCGACGAGCAGCGGGCGCCAATGTCAACTTCGACATCGGGGACGCCCTGAACCTTCCCTATTCTGACGGCGCGTTCGATCGAACGCTGTCCATGCTCGCCCTGGATGTACTGCCAGACGCTACGCGCGGCATTGCTGAGATGCGCCGAGTAACCCGGCCAGGCGGTACCGTCATTGTGCTCGTGAACGACTTCCGTAGCGGTTGGACACCATTCAGTCTTCTTTGGGACACGGCGGCTGCCTTGGATCCACGGGCAGGCGCGGTACGCGATGAGATGGTATCGAAGCCGCTGGGCTGGCCGGGAGGGCTCGCCGCACTCTTTCACGCGGGCGCCTTCCTGAGTGTGAGCGAATCGCGGCTGAGTACGCTTTTCGAGTACGATTCATTCGAGGACTATTGGTCAACCTTCCTCACTGGCCAAGGGAAAACCGGCAGCTACGTGGTGAGCCTCGCCGAGGCACCCCGTAGAGAACTCGAGCAGCTCGTTCGGGCAGCCTATCTGTGTGGACTGCCCGACGGGCACCGTGCCTTCACAACTTGGTTCTGGGTCGTTCGGGGTACCGTCCCCGACGTTGCGTGAAACAACCAGTCCGCTCTCGGCGAGCCACCGCCCGAGTCATGAGCGCCTTTCGCGATGAAGACGCGGTCTAACCCGTCGTTCGAGGGGACGCTCGGCAAGCGTGGTTCCTCTTCTCAGCGCCGTGCCTCGCGCCCCTCAACTCTGCGTTAGGTGCCCGTGATCGCCATCTCCTCTACTTGCAGGAACGTCGGCATTTCGATTGCGCAGTCAGCTAAGGCGTTCCCTGCGCATGTCGGCCTCTCGTTGCTTGTCGTGGTCACGTTGCTCTGCGGTTGTGACTCAAGCCTGACTTCCGATCAAATTGCCGCAATAGGAAGAGTGGAGGCTGCAAAGGCTGCGTACTCACGCGCATTTCAGCCTCAGATGGACTCTCTCCAACGCTGCATGGACACAAGCAATGAGTCCTTTAAGCGCTGTATGGATGAAGGTCTGGTCAAACGCTGTGCCGACCGGTGTAAGGGAGGTTCCAAGGCGGGCAGCGATAAGCGGGTAGAGCTCGAACGCTGTGCCGATCGCTGCTTAGATGACGTTGGAGAAAGGCGGCTGGTCGCTGAGTCCTGCGTGCAGGGGCACGAGGACAAGGGCTCGTGCGGGAAGCAGTTGGCAGCAGCGCCGAAGCCATCAAGCGCAGACTACGACCTCGCACTAAAACTCTGCATTGACAAGGGCGTGCCAAGTGACCTCTGCACAGGCAAGCGGAAGTACAAGTAGTCCGGCAATAGAGCTGTAAGGGGACGCAGGTGAACGAACGCACCCGCGTACATTTCGAGACTATAGGGATCGAAGGCGTGCTCTCCGAGATTGCGGAAGGCAAGTTCGGTGCTGGGCCGTCCCTAGCGAAGTCTGAAGCGGAAGCTTGGGTGGCAGCAGAGCGTGCCAAGCACGATGGCGCCGCACTTTCGCGCAAGGAGGCTCGTGAAGAGGAAACCTTGGCAATTGCGCGGAAAGCTCTAAGTAACGCTCAACGAGCCACAATCATCGCCATTTTTGCGGTCGTCGTCAGCATCGCGCTGGCAGCGCAGAGGATTGTTGAATGGCTCTCACGTTGAGTACGCTGGCACCTAACTGCCGGTTGCAGGCGACGCGCATGAAGCCGCGCGCACCTGAACCGGAACGTTGGGCGTCATGGTTGTCGACCATCGATCCCGCCGAATGAGGTGTATCTGCTACAGTGGATTCGTAGGCGCGCACCTCTGAACGCAACGCTTGCAAATGCTATGGAAACTATGCCCACGACAAATCTGAAGCAAACCTTCTGCAGCTTCCGTGAGCGTTGCATCTGGCTTCAGACTTGCGTCAACACATTTGAGGCGCTGTATTCATCCAGCCACTGCGTTGAGAAACTGCTGAGAGAAACCGCACCAGCATTTTTTGGAGACCTGAACACAATATTGCAGGAGTACATTCTTCTGCAGATTTGTAATCTCACAGATCCGGCGGACAGCTATGACGCAACTCTGCGGCGTAAGGTTCCAAATCTGACCGTGGCGCATCTCAACGAACTTCTGAAGGCAGAAGGGCTGCTGACAGTTCAGATCGAGGCTGCCGCCAATAATCTTGCCCATTACAGAAACCTTGTCGAGCGCAGTCGCAACAAACTGATCTCCCATCTTGACAAGACTACGGTGTTGGCAGGCACTGTCCTGGGCGAACACGCCAGATCGGATATTGACGCATTCTTCGAGAATCTATATCAGTACTGTGATGGTGTCGGGAATTCAGTTCTAGAGGGACCGCTTGATTTCAGGGTAACTTCTGGTCCTGGTGATGTTATGGACGTTCTCAAATATTTGAACGGCGGGGTGTACCCACGTGACTAGCAATGCGCGGGACGTTTTGGCGATCTTCTTTAAACACGGTCCGAAAAATTATGTGGGTAGTGTCAGCATGCTAGGCACGAAGGGAATTGTGCGGATGAAATTCTTGCTTCGCCTTCTTGCCGTCCTTGCACTACTGACTGCCCACAGCCATTCCGAATCCGCCCAAGTTGTAGCCACGCAAGACAGTTGGGGCGATCCGCTAATCGAGATACGCGGAGAGATCGAAAGGGGAGATTTGGAAAAAGTGCAGCGGGCTGCTGCCGATATGGCTATCAAGAAAGTGTCGGTACTCCGGAAACCCTTGAAATTCCATCTCAACACGCCAGGCGGCGATGTCACCGAAGCAATGAAGATAGGGCGGTTCTTTCGTAACGTATTAGCGAGTGCGGAGAGTTACGGCAAGATCATTTTCGCTACGGGCAGCAAGGAGGAACAAGACCTGATCCTGAGTAAAGACCCAGCCAAAGCGCGAGACTACGTCGCGTTACCGCCGGACGTTCCACTCGCGGATAAGGACATCGTGAGGAACTACAGCGCCGGTGTCTTAATGTTTCTCGGCGCCGTCAAGAGAGCACACAGAGACAATTCGGATCAACGGCAGGGCTTCTACAAGAGTAAGACAATTCCCGTCATAGGCATTCATCGCCCGTACTTTTCCAAAGACCTGTTTGCAGCACTTTCTCCATCGCAAGCACAAGAGGCATATAGAGTTCTTGAGACAGCTGTTCGCGGCTATATGCTGGAAATGGGCGCCCCTCAATCCCTGGTGGATCGCATGTTTGTGAAGGCATCGAATGAGATTGAGCTGATTGCGGCAGATGAGTTCCGACGTCTATACAAAGAAGAAGAGTCTTTCTTACAAGAGTGGTTAATTGCCAAGTGTGGTGCAACCGGTGCTCAGTACGCCTTGAGTCCAACGGAGTACGCCGAGTTTAGGAAGATCGAAACTTGGCAAGTCAGGTCACGGATGCAAGACAAGTCTGCATCTGACAAGCCTGTTTTCTACGTCTATCCGAACCCAGATTTCCCAAGCCCCTACCCAGAGGGCCTTTACCGAAAGGTTCGCGCGTACAACGGCAAGGTGCACGTCTGCCGAGATTCCGCAGTCGTCAATCATCAGGTTGAATGGGCAAGGACGGTGAAGAGGTAAGGAGTTCCGTGCCCCAGTGCAAAGGTTGCGCATCGACTATGACGCCCAACCGCCGGTTGCAGGCGACGCGCATGAAGCCGCGCGCGCCTGAACCGGGACGTT
>NZ_JBBDYL010000036.1:0-3783 GCF_040901545.1 Sulfuricaulis sp.
GAATGTGGCGATGCAATGCTACCATGTTTCGTAATTAATGTGTCTCTATACTAGCGTCTCGCCTACGACGCTGAGGCAGACAATCTTTGCAATCTTGTGGTCCATTCCTTTCTTGTTCAGAACCGCTCCCGGCAGGCATTGCATGTAGGAATTCTCGTCGTGAACCACGTTCTTGTTCCGGAGACTGTCAAAGTACTTATACGGCTCAAATGCTCCTGCATCAGTTTTGTAGACGACCTTCGGATCGAGGCTGAAACGTGATTCGCTCTGACCGAAGCACTTTATGAAGTGAACGATCGCCGAATGCCACAAGGCCCGCCGGAGAGTGTGGGGCTCCTCTGGCGTGGTGTTTATCGTCTCAAGGCATTCCAGCGTGAAATCTAGGTCGACTTTGTGCAGTGCCAGATCGGCCAAACGCCGGGCCTTTGGTCCTCCGATGCGCAGGACTTTCACCGCATCTGGAAATCCCTCGATGTGGAAGCCCTTCGCTGTTTTTGTGATCGGGAAATGTTCCATGACGCCGATGCTGCACTCTAACGTGTCCCGATCACCCGCGCGAGCAAGCGCCCGCTTGCGGGCGTCGGCTTGTGGATCGGGTGGTTAGCGTGCAGGTTGCGATCACCAGTTCTGCGAACCAGCTATCTTGTGCACCTAAACTTCTCATTTATCGCTCCATAGATTTCCCCAGAGGCACCGTAATGTCGCCGCTCAGGAAAACGTCGATAATGGTTTTGGATGATCTCTGCGAGTTGACCTGGAGTAACGCCATCAGGAAGGCACAGCATTGGCGTCGACATTGCGCTTGCTGTGAACCAGATCGCGTCCACGACTCCTTGAATGTAGCCGTGCGCCGCATTCCGCGATGCAACGTCTCTCGACTCTAACAACTCGAGGAGTCTATTCCCATTGACGTAGGCCTGAGCAAACGCAGGCGATGTCACCGAAAGTAGAACTGCCGTTAGAAAGAAACACAACAAGGGTCTCATTCCTTCCTCCCAATCTTCGGATCTTCAGATCGACGGATCAACTTAGTTGAAGTCATGCAGATGGACCTGGTCTTACGCATTGCACGCATACAGGCTAGCGCCGCTGACGCAGCGCCTACCTCGACCTCTTTAGCGCCTACGTTCTTTGAGCATGAAAGTGGGCTCATACAGTTGCACCAACGCTGTTATGAACTCCTTCGCGGAAGCAATGATCGCTTCGGCCCCATCCTCGTTGCAGAATTCACCTTGATGAGCGATGGCATTTCTCTTCTTGTTGATTTCCTGTGCCGCCGCCTTCAATGATTTCACTCGCTTGTGCTTCGTCTTATCGATTTCGCTGAGCGGTAGCAGCAGGCGATCTAATTTTCCCGCGAGCCCGTTTGCCCACACGAGAAGACTATCGACGAAGTCGCTGTCGAACTTGCTTCGCGCACTGAATTCTTGCCGGATCGCGAAGTTGCAAGCGAGTTCAGCAGCAGTTGCGGCACGGACAATTGCTGCGGACCACTCCTCCCGCGTATGAAGACCGGAAAGTTTGTGCCACTGCGATTCGAGCCTCTGTAAATCCGTTCGCTGCTCGTATGGCTTCCGCTTCACTACCGCCTCCCCTGCGCGCTAACGCCCGCGTTCAGCCGCGGGCCGAGCGCGCAGCGCGAGGACCGTCGGCTGGAACGCGTTGTTGGACCTAGGTTTCACCGAAGTAGTCCGAATCTATTTTCTTAACCTCATACGTCGCGACGGACGTGACTCCGACGCCGAAGTCGATCATCAACCGCGCTAAGTCTTTGCCGTCAATGAGCACGATCTTCGAATCGATGCGGGAAACGTAGTCCTGCGCCTCCCGCGTGAACTCTGATGTTGTGATGAAGATGCCCTTTCGAGCGCGCTGTCCTTGAAGGGCGCCAGCGAACTTCTGTATCTCCGGCCTTCCAACGCTGTTATCCCATCGCTTGGCTTGGATATAGATGCTGTCCAACCCGAGATGATCTTCCTTTATGACGCCGTCGATGCCTTCGTCGCCGCTGCGGCCGATCGCTTTTCCTGCGTCCTTGCGACTGCCGCCGTAACCCATTTTCACGAGCAGTTCAACGACGATGTTTTCGAACAGCGACGGATCAGACGCTTTCAGCGTCTGCAATAGCTCAGCAGCGATTTCGGACCGTAGCCGCTCGTAGGCATTCTCCAAGGCCTCGTGTGGCGTCTGCCCGGGTGCGGCTTCCGCCTCTGTAGTTTGTGTTTCTTCATCGGTGCCTTTCTTCGACCTGTATTTGTCCCAGAACTCCTTGAATTCTGGAAAACGGTCTAGCCACTTAATATTGATCTGCGCCGGCGGGTCTTTCAGTACTTCGTGGCCTCGCGCCGTGATCTGAAAGTAACCGCGCCTGGGACTGTCGAGCAAGCCGGCTTTCTTCAGATAGGAACGAGCCCAGCCAACACGATTGATAAAAACCGGCTGCTGTCCGCTGGGCAGAAATTCGTTCAGCTCCTCGGCGGTGAGACGAAACTCCTTGGCCAAGTGCTGCGCCGCGTCCTTGAGCTGATGCTCGTTGCTGTCAGCCGCATAGCGGAGCAGAGGAAGCATGCACGTCTGAAAACCCGGAATGGCCACCGATCCTTCTCCCTAGGTCCAACGTCACCTTCAGCAACGCGCCGCTTGCGGCGCGTCCGCTGCAAGAGCTGGTTGGGCGGCATAGTCTCTCGCGACATTATCGAGAATAACGGAATCACTCAGAATCATCGCCCGCCTTTCATACACGCTCCAAGAAGTGGCGCAAACCTGCTGCGGTCGCGGTCGCCCATATCTAGCATTGTTTTTTCTGCCCAAGTTCGGCACTCCTTCTCCAGGAGAGTCTCACGCGGAATTGCGAGGCCGACACCAATAATTGCTATGACGATAGCTAACAGCGCAAGCAACGTAGCTTGTCTCGATGCCTTGATGGCGTGCCGAAATTCCAAGTATTGGAGATAACTAAAGTACGCCTCCGGACGCAGGATCCACTCTTGGATCTCGTCCGGGCGACCCTTCTGCACCTGATATTCGTTGAGAGAGTAGATGCTGCCGGCGACAAAGCGAAATTCTCTTTCAGAAATTTTACACACTGCGCATGCATCTTCGGACTTAAACGAGGGGTTCCGCAGCGTGTACGCGATAAGCTGCACATACCTGTGCGGGTCAGGATCGGGCAACTGAGACCACTGGAAAAGTGTCATGACGCCCAACGCTCCGCGCTAACTTGCCAACGACGACGCGCGGAGCGCGGCGGGACCCGAAGAACTGCGCTCTTGGACGGTCAGGTTCAGCGCGTTGTTGGATCGGGGTCGCCTCATGGCCCAAAGCCTTCACTTTCTGCCTGCCCAGTAATCGGGATTGCGTCAATGGTGGGCAAGTGCGACCTCTCGAAAATGGGTTAGAAGCATTTGAAGGCTAGACCGTGAGCGACAGTCTTCGTGAGGTATGAATCCACGTTTATAAGAGCTACCGAATCAACCTTGTCTCCGTACTTCTTCACTGCATTAGCCCTCAAGTTATTAATCGCCTGTTCCGGGAGATCCCATGCACCTGATTCAGCGGACACCGGGCCAAGCTTCATGCAATTGTCGAGTTGGGTGCTGACCTGTCGGTGCAGCATGATCTTGGCGGCCTCGGGGGGCATCGTTACGCAGCTGGTAGACCCCAGAGCCGCAATACAGAGAAATACCAACCTCTTCATCGTTCTCTCCTGTAAGGAAATGGAGACGCCCAACGTTTAGTTGAGCATCGCCATGGCGACGTGGCTGATGCGATGTGCGAAGCGGG
>NZ_JBBDYL010000037.1:0-25317 GCF_040901545.1 Sulfuricaulis sp.
TGGAAGTCAAAATCCCCGACATCGGCGACTTCGCAGAAGTCGCCGTCATCGAAGTCATGGTCAAACCCGGCGATACCGTCAAGCCGGAAGACCCGCTCATTACGCTCGAGTCCGACAAGGCGACCATGGACGTACCGTCCCCGGCCGGAGGGAAGATCAAGGACGTCAAGCTCAAGGTCGGCGACAAGGTCGCGCAGGGAACACTGATCCTGCTGCTGGAGACGGCGCAAGCCCCCGAGGCACCCGCGGTACCGGCGAAACCTGCGCCGAAGGCCGAGCCGGCAGCGGCGGCACCGGCCACCACGCCGGCGGCCGCGCCGAAGGTCGAAACGCCCGCAGCGGAACCCGCACCGGCGGCACGCACCAAGCCCATTCCGGGCGCGGCGACGTATACCGGCAAGATCGATGGCGAATGCGAAGTGCTGGTGCTCGGTGCCGGCCCCGGCGGCTACTCGGCGGCTTTTCGCGCCGCCGATCTTGGCAAGAAGACGGTGCTCGTGGAGCGCTATGCGACACTCGGCGGGGTGTGCCTCAATGTCGGCTGCATTCCGTCCAAGGCACTGCTGCATGTCGCGGCCGTGACCGAGGAGGCACAAAAACTCGCCGAGCACGGCGTCAGTTTCGGCGCGCCGAAGTTCGATCTTGCCAAGCTGCGCGGCTGGAAAGACAAGGTCGTTGGCAAGCTGGTCGGCGGCATCGGCATGATGGCCAAGGGCCGCAAGGTCGAGGTGATACGCGGTATCGGGCGCTTCATCGATCCGCATCATATGGAGATCTCGCTGACGGCGGGCGACGGCAAGGCGCCGACCGGCATAAAAAAATTCATCCGGTTTGCCAATGCCATCATCGCCGCCGGTTCCCAGGCCGTGAAGCTCCCGTTCATTCCCGAAGACCCGCGCATCGTGGATTCCACCGGCGCGCTCGAACTCTGGGGCGTGCCGAAGAAGATGCTCGTCATCGGCGGCGGCATCATCGGGCTCGAAGTGGCGACCGTGTATTCGACGCTGGGTTGCCGCATCGAAGTGGTCGAAATGCTGGACGGGCTCATGCCCGGCGCCGACCGCGATCTCGTGCGCGTGTGGGAGAAGATGAACACGCATCGCTTCGATCGCGTGATGCTCAACACCAGGGCGACCAGGGTCGAGGCATTGACGACCGGTATCAAGGTCACGTTCGAAGGCAAGCAGGCGCCCGACAAGCCGCAGGTTTATGACTTGGTTCTGGTCGCCGCCGGCCGCACGCCGAATGGAAAGAATATTTCCGCCGAGAATGCCGGTATCGCCGTCAGCGATCGCGGTTTCATCGAAGTCGACAAACAAATGCGCACCAACGTGCCGCACATCTACGCGATCGGCGATATCATCGGCCAGCCGATGCTGGCGCACAAGGCGGCGCATGAGGGCCATGTGGCGGCGGAGGCGGCCGCCGGGCAGAAGTCCTTCTTCGATGCCACGGTCATCCCGTCGGTCGCCTACACCGACCCCGAAATCGCCTGGGTGGGCGTGACGGAGGACGAGGCCAGGAAGCAGGGCCGGGCGATCGGCAAAGCCAGGTTCCCGTGGGTCGCCTCTGGTCGCGCCATTGCCAACGGCCGCGATGAAGGCTTCACCAAGATTATCGTGGATGAAGAGACCCATCGCGTCATCGGCGGCGCCATCGTGGGCACCCATGCCGGCGAGCTGATCAGCGAGCTCGCGCTCGCCATCGAAATGGGCTGCGACCCGGAGGATATCGGCAAGACCATCCACCCGCATCCCACGCTCGGCGAGTCGGTCGGCATGACCGCCGAGGTGTTCGAGGGCGTGTGCACCGATCTGATGCCGGCGCGGAAGAAATAGAACCTGTCTCAAAAATAGCTTCCATGTAGGTTGGGGTGAGGCGCGTTGTGCCGAACCCCAACAATCATCGTGGAACGTTGGGGTTCGCTTCGCTCACCCCAACCTACCTTGGTATTTTGAGATAAGTTCTGGCCCTGTACCGTCAAGACGCCGGGTTCAAAGGTCACTATAATTCGATCTTCTTGGCGTTCTTGGCGTCTTGACGGTTCAAAGATTTCATTGGAAATTTATGAAGAAGATCAAGAAAGTCGTTCTGGCCTACTCCGGCGGTCTCGATACCTCGGTGATTCTCAAGTGGCTGGTGGAAACCTACGGATGCGAGGTCGTGACTTTCACCGCCGACATCGGGCAGGGCGAGGAGCTGGAGCCGGCGCGCGCCAAGGCCAAAAAAATGGGCGTGAAGGAAATCTTCATTGACGATCTCAAGGAAGAATTCGTGCGCGATTTCGTGTTTCCCATGTTCCGCGCCAACACGCTGTACGAGGGCGAATACCTGCTCGGCACTTCCATCGCGCGGCCGCTGATTGCCAAGCGCCAGATCGATATCTCCAACAAGGTCGGTGCCGACGCCGTGGCCCACGGCGCCACCGGCAAGGGCAACGACCAGGTACGCTTCGAGCTCGGTTATTACGCTCTTAAACCGGATGTCCGGGTCATCGCCCCGTGGCGCGAGTGGGATCTCACGTCGCGCGAGAAGCTCATGGCCTACGCCGAAAAGCACGGCATTCCGGTCGAGATGAAGCGCGGCAGGAAATCGCCGTACTCGATGGACGCCAACCTGTTGCACATCTCCTACGAAGGCGGGATTCTCGAAGATCCGTGGAAGGAGCCGGAAGCATCCATGTGGCGCTGGACGGTCGCGCCGGAAAAGGCGCCAAATAAAGCGACCTATATCGAGCTGACCTACAAGAAGGGCGATATCGTCGCGATCAACGGCAAGGCCATGTCGCCGGCCACGGTGCTGGCCACGCTCAACAAGCTTAGCGGCGCCAACGGCATCGGCCGCACCGACATCGTTGAGAACCGCTATGTCGGCATGAAGTCGCGCGGCGCGTATGAGACGCCGGGCGGAACCATCATGCTGAAAGCGCATCGTGCCATCGAATCCATCACGCTGGATCGCGAGGTAGCGCATCTCAAGGATGACATCATGCCGCGTTATGCCGTGCTCATCTATAACGGCTATTGGTGGAGTCCGGAGCGCACGATGCTCCAGCAAATGATCGATGCCTCGCAGGAGGCGGTCAACGGTGTGGTGCGGCTCAAGCTCTACAAGGGCAACGCGATCGTGGTCGGCAGAAAATCGGATCACGACAGCTTGTTCGATACCCGGGTTGCCACCTTTGAAGAAGACCGGGGCGCCTACAATCAAAAGGATGCCGAGGGGTTCATCAAATTGAACGCGCTGCGCCTGCGTATCGCCGCAAAGCGGCGAAAAAAGAAATAATTTTTTCACCGCCGAACCCCCACGCCGGGCGTGTTAACCAGATCCCCACCGATAGACCGCCTTGCGCTGCCGGCGTTATTGCTTGGCGCGACGGCGATCGGTCTGGCGCCGATCTTCGTGCGCCTGAGCGAGCTCGGACCTACCGCCACCGCGTTCCATCGCATGTTTCTCTCGTTGCCCGTGCTCGGGTTCTGGTTCTGGCTGAACCGGCGCTCGCAACGCAAGCGCCCGCCTTGAACCGCTCAACGTGGAAATGGATCGTTGCCGCGGGACTTTTTTTTGCCGCCGATCTCGCAGTCTGGCATTGGTCGATCAAGATCACTTCCGTGGCCAACGCCACGCTGCTCGCCAATCTGGCTCCGGTATTCGTCGCGCTCACGGGTTGGGGAATGTTCGGCGAGCGGTATCGCAGCGCATTCCTGATCGGATTGGCGGTCGCTTTCAGCGGCGCCCTGGTGCTCATGGGCGACAGCCTGAGCTTCAGCCCGGAACGCGTGACGGGCGATCTCCTGGGAGTGCTCACCGCCATTTTCTATGCCGGTTACATCATATCCGTGGCACGTCTGCGTGCCGGCGTCGGCACCGCCACCGTGATGTCCGCCAGCGCGGTGGTAACCTCGCTCGCGTTGTTGCCGGTGGCGCTGCTTTCGGGGGAAAATCTGTGGCCGGCTACGGCCCATGGCTGGACGGTCTTGGCGGCGCTGGCGGTCATCTCCCACGTCGGCGGCCAGGGGCTCATCACTTATGCACTGGCGCATTTGTCCGCGGCTTTCGGTTCGGTGGGTCTGCTGTGGCAGCCGGTGGCGGCGGCAATCCTGGCATGGGTGATATTAAGCGAACCGCTGGGCCCGTGGCAGGCAATGGGGGGTGTGATCGTTTTGCTGGGGATTTATCTCGCGCGCAATGCGAGCCAGCGACAATATATCATTCAGGAGAAAATCACGTGAGTTTCAAGAATGTCGAGGTCAAAAAAAAGGCCAATGTCTATCACGATGGACGCGTGACAAGCCGCACCGTTATCACGCCGGAAGGAGAGATGAAAACACTGGGCGTGATGCTCCCCGGGACGTACCGGTTCAATACCCAGGCGCCGGAGACGATCGATATTACCCAGGGACATTGCCGCGTGAAGTTGGCCGACAAGCAGTCGTGGAACGCCTATCAGGCGGGGGAGAGTTTTTCGATTCCCGAAAATTCCCATTTTGAAATCGAGGTGACCGATTTTCTCGATTACGTCTGTCATTTCGGCTGATCGCCACCCAGGAGGTAAACCATGCGCGTCTTGCATACCATGATTCGAGTCGGTGATCTCGACCGGTCGCTGAAGTTTTACACTGATGTTCTTGGCATGAAACTTTTACGCCGGAAGGAATACCCCGACGGAAAGTTTACCCTTGCCTTCGTCGGTTACGGCCCGGAATCGGCGCACGCGGTCATCGAGCTCACCTATAACTGGGACACGCACCAATACGATTTGGGAAACGGATACGGTCATGTCGCGCTCGAAGTGGACGATGTCTACAAGGCCTGCGAGGACATCAGGAAGCGCGGCGGCAAGGTGACGCGCGAGGCCGGACCGATGAAGCACGGCAGCACCGTCATCGCGTTTGTCGAGGATCCGGACGGCTACAAGATCGAATTGATCCAAAAGGGCACCCAGGCAAGGAACTAGGCATGTCATGGCTGGATAAAATCCCCATGACGGCGATGATCGTCGCGGCGCTGGTATTGGGACTCGCGCCATTCGTACCGGAGCCGCACTTGTGGCAGAAACTCAAGATGCTGGCCAACGGCACGCTTTCCCGACCCATCGATATTTTCGATTTGATCATGCATGCCTCAGTGCCGATATTGGTTGGCGTCAAATTGTTTCGGGGAGAACGTTCCGGAAAAAACAAGCGTCGATCATCCTGAGCGGTGCATGGCGGTAATGTCAGAACTAGAGTCATCCACGACGGCATCCTCCAAGTTCACGGTGGCGGCCATTCTTCCGGTATTGAACGAAGCGTCACGCTTAGGCGATTACCTCGCTGATTTGTATCATGCCCATCGTTTTGACGAGGTGATCGTCGTGGATGGCGGCAGCACCGATGCGAGCGTTGAAATCGTTTGCCGATTCATGTCGTCCGGTCAGTCCCCTGTCCCCTGTCTCATCCAAACACTCCGCGGACGCGCCCGGCAGATGCGCGCCGGGGCCGATGCGGCCGAGGCCGACATTCTGGTTTTTCTGCACGCTGACACGACGCTCCCCTTCGAGGCCGTGCCGCGGATCCGCGAGGCCATTTATCGCGGCTGCGTGTGGGGGCGATTCGATTTGAAATTATCCGGAAGACATTTTCTGTTTCGCATCATCGAGCGAATGATAAACTGGCGCTCCGCGCTCAGCGGGATCGCCACCGGGGATCAGGCCATGTTTGTGCGCCGTGACGTTTATCGTCTATTGGGCGGGTTTTCCCTGATGCCATTGATGGAGGACATCGAGCTCTCGCGGCGCTTGAAAGAGATCGGCAAGCCCGCGCGGCTGCGCACGCCGGTCGTGACCTCTTCCCGGCGCTGGGAAAATCACGGCATTCTGCGCACGGTTGTGTTGATGTGGACGCTCAGATTTTCGTATTGGCTGGGTGTTTCACCGCAGCGGCTGGCTCGCTGGTACGACCGGAAGTCATGAGCCAGCCGGAACTGATATTGTTTGCCAAGAAACCGGTTCCCGGCCAGGTAAAAACCCGGCTGCAGCCGGATTACCTTCCGGAACAGGCCGCCGAGATCGCCAGCTTCCTGATCCGCGCCACGACCGAGCTGGCGATTTCCGCCTGGCCGGGCGAGATTGCCTTGTATGTCTGGCCGGATTGCAACCATGCCCTGTTTCACGAGCTCGCCAGGGAATATCATCTCCGTCTCACGCCCCAGGCCGAAGGCGATCTGGGCGCCAAGATGTGGCATGCGCTGCGCGAAGGGATTGCGCGGCGCGGAAGCGCCGCGATTCTGGGTTGCGATGTGCCGCATTGCGGCTGGGATGTGATCGACCAGGCGAATGACTGGCTTGCCTCCGGGAAAAACATTCTCGGACCGACCGAAGACGGCGGCTATTACTTCATCGGTTTGCAGCAGGCGCGTCCCGAACTTTTCGAAAATATCCCATGGGGTTGTAACAAGGTGCTGGAGACCACGCTCGCACGCGCCGCCTCGCTTGATGTGGAGTTTCACCTCTTGAAAACGCTCCGGGATATCGACACCGCGAATGATCTGTGGCTGGCGGCGCAGAAGTACGAAGCGCTCAAGCGCTTTCTGTAATGGCGATTTCTCTTTAAAGCTTAATCACGGACCCAAGGGAATAATCAATCCCAAAAGCTACGCCTGGATTTATTCGGGCTATACCAGCCATTTCCGGCGGATGAAGTGGTCAATGGATATTTTTCCGGGACCGCGCAGCAGCGGAAGCAGCAGCAACGTGCCATAAAGCTGATGCTGCACGATACCGGCTTCCTCCAGTCCGGGGTAAGAAATCACCGCCACGATGTTGAATACGAACAGCACGGCCGCTGCGAGGCGTCCGCCCAGACCGAAAGCCAGCAATACGGGGAAAACGAATTCCGTTGCCGTGCCGAGATAGGCGGCCACCTCGGGAGCGAGGATCGGGACCTGATATTCGTAAGTGAATAACATGATCGTGCTTGGGTTCATGTGAATAAAAGGAAAGCCTCCGCCCAAACTGACCTTCGTCAACGCCGAGTCCCAGAAAAATTTTGCCGCCCACAGGCGGATGCCGAGTTCCGCTAGGGGAGCTATAAATTCCAGCCCGCGTATGAGCGGGCGGGCAACGCTCGTTAAACTGTTTATCATGGTCAAGCTTCTCCTTATTCGTGTGGTTTGTTCTGAAAAACCGCCATTCGCGGTAACAGCCCTTCAAGGCCAAGTTGGACCAGCGAACCAAGACGGACGTGCCGGGCCAGTGCAGCGGAAAGATCCAAATCCGGTTCGGCGTCCAATGCCGCTTCCGCCGCTAACGCGAACGGACGGCCTGCGGCGATCGCGCTGAGCAGGGCAAGTTCTCCCGCACTGAGTGCCTCGATCTCCACCTCGCTCCTGCGGATGACGAGAAGACTCACCCCGCCTTCGTCGAGGCTCACCGTCGAATCGCCCTCATATCCTTGCTGATTCACTTCCCAAATTCGCAATACCGGGTACGCCGAGGTAATCAGGTGCGCTGAAGGTTGCAGTCTGAAAATCAAGTTCCCGTATTCCGATGGCGGCACCGCCGCCAGGGTCTCGAAGTCAAGCGGAACGCCGTCCGCGGCGTGGTAAGCACGGTGCCGCGCCCATTCCAGCCGGGCCACGTCGGGCAGGTAGACAAGTTCCCGGGTGGGTGAAAATACGGCGAGGAAATCGCCAAAGTGTCCGCCAAACTCATGCAAATTACCGCTGCGCGGCGGGTATTTGGCGATGTAGCCGGCCGACGCGTATCGAAAAAATCCTTCGCTCACGAGCCGGGTGACGACGGGGTACACCGCCTGGAGGGCGCTGGTCAGGCTTTCGATGACGTTGTTGCGGTACACATTAAGGTGTTGCGCGGCCGGAAAGCGGCCGGGTTCGATTTCCTGCATGAAATCCGGCGCCGCTTTATCGACGATCGCCTGGAAAAAGCCGCGCTGCAGTTCAGGCAACGAGGGCATGCGCCTGCTCCAGAATTTCCTCCGCCCGGCGCGCCTCGTCGAGCAACACCTGCAGCGGTGGTAAATCCTTGTCCCATTCGATCAGCGTGGGTACGGCGCCGAAGCGATCAATGGCCTCGCGATAGAGCGCCCAGACATTCTCGCTGACGAGTGCATTGTGGGTATCGATCAGAATATCGCCTTCGGGGTAACGATTGATCGTGAACCCGGCGAGATGGATTTCCCCGATCTTGGAGCGGGGCAGTGAGCGCAGGTAGCGCAACGCATCGAACCCGTGATTCGTGGCGCTGACGTAGACGTTGTTCACGTCCAGAAGAATTCCGCAGCCCGAGGAATTCGCCACTTCGGACAAAAAATCCCATTCCGCAATCGGGGAATGGGTGTACTTCAGATAACTTGAAGGATTCTCCACCAGTATTTCGCGGCCGAGAAACTCCTGCGCTTGCCCGACATGCCGGATGAACAGTTCCAATGCTTCGTCGGTATAGGGCAGCGGCAGCAAGTCGTTAAGATATTTGCCGTCTACCGAACTCCAGGACAGGTGATCCGAAACCAGGCCGGGCTCGAAACGCTCGATCAATGTCTTGAGTTGCTCAAGGTGGCGGCGGTTCAACTCATCGCACGAACCGAGCGAGAGCCCGACACCGTGAAAACTGACGGGATAATTCCGTCGGACGCGCTCCAGGTATTTCAAGGGCGCGCCATCCTCGCCGAAAAAATTCTCGCTGTGAACCTCAAACCATGGCACGCGCGGAAGGTCTTCCGTCACCTCGCGGTAATGCTCGGCGCGCAGACCGATCCCGGCGTGTGCCGGGATTGGCGCGCCCACGCGACTGGATACGATTTCCGCCGCGTTCACTTCGTGGATTATTTCTTGGCGGAGGCCAGTGAGCCGCCGACGATTTTCTCGCACGTCCCCTTGGGGATGAGAATCCAGGCGTCTTTTTGACCGTCCTTCTTGGCCGTGCCGGCGCAGGAGGAGGCGGCTGTCTGGCAATCGTTTTTGCCGGCTTTGACGACGCCGAAGCATTTTTCCATCTCGACTTTCTCCGCCGCCTGGCTGCCTCCAGCATACATGCCCAGCGCCAGCGCGCCGCTAATCGCGGTGGTTATTAGCGTAGCATTGATGTATTTCATTACCTGTCTCCTGATAGGGTTTCAGATCGCGCCGGGATTGGCTCGATTGGTTGATACCGATTCGATAAGACACGATTATGGATTATAAGTTTCCGGATGCGAGCCACAACGGTCCCGTCACCAAGGCTTGGCAGACAGATACCGGGACGAAATGACGCAAATCCTGAATTTCCCGATTCTTCGCCATCTTTTCATGGGAGGGGGCGAATCAGCCTCGAATAGCCGGATCACCCGTCATGCGCGCGAGACACTTGAGATAGATCCCTTCATCCGGAAGGGCGCCCTGGCGTTGCGACTGCCACAGCATTTCACTCAGACATTCCATGATCCGGTGTTGGGCCGCATGCTCATCAGGGAACTTTTCGAGCAATTTCCGGTAATAACCGCGGATGCCTTTAGGTTGATCGATCGACAGCTGTTCCTCGACGGCAATATGCATACCCAGGTGGAGAAACGGGTTGCTCTCACCCGAATCCGGCGGGTAATTCCTATCAAGCGTCGTTTCCGGCGTGTCGAGCAGCGCGTGGTATTCAGGATGACGCAGGGCGACCTGGACTATAAGTTGTTCCACGCCCTCGAGTTGCCTGCCTTCACGATGGGCACGCCAGGCGCGAAAGAAAACCTCGCGTGATTCCCCGCGATCCCGGCCGCCGAACATGATCAGGCGTTATTGGCCCGGAACAGGCCGAGAACGACGGAATACTGATAGAGATGATTGAGACCGTCGAGCGGTCCGAGCTCCCCGTTGCCGTACATGCCGGCGATCGGCAAGCGCGGAAAGTTCGAACGCAACGCATCGAGATCGCGATCGCGGTTGCCGAAGAAATTCGGGCCGCGCCCCATGCATGGGAACAGCAGCGCCAAATCGGGTTGACCGCCCAGGGCCTGGGCCGTGCGGGAAATGCAATTGCGCATGTCGCGCTCGGCGGCCAGCGTGTCGCGCATGGCCCAGAACAGGCGCTCGCCGCGGGACGGCCGCTGCGACAGCGTGATCGACTGGTCGCGCAAGTTGGCGGCGACGATATGATTGAGGCGATATCGTCCCTCGCGAATCGCCGTGTCCGGGTCACCGAAAGTTACACCACCCATGATCAGGTGCAGCGGAACGCGTTCCATATCGCGCACGCTGGGTGGCAGCGATTGCACGAGCACGCTCAACGCGGGGTAATTGCCGAGGCGTTTGATGTCGTAGTCCTGGACTTCCGCCACTTCGATGGGCGAGGTCAGGGCGCGTACCCCTTGCGATGCGTTGATCACGCCATCCATGCCGCTCATGATGGCGTCCACCTGTTCGGAGTCCGCCACGCGCGCGCCGCTCCATACCTTGAACGGGCCGTGACCGAAAAGATCGCCGGAGACGGCACCGATGCGGCGAGTAGGAACGTCGAGCCAATCGGCCGTCAGTCCCGCCGGTGTACACAGGCTCAGCACGATGTCATCGTCGCTCAGCTTTCCCTGCGGGGAAATCTTGAGATGCATGTTGCCGCCGAAAACCATGGCGGCGGCACCGGGACTGTCGAGCACCCATTCCTCTTCCGTCAGAATGCCGGCCCCGGTGCAACCGACGACTTGCAAGCAGCCGCCGGCCCGCGCGGCCGCGCGCAGCGCCGGTTCGGGATTGGCGGCGTATTCGGGCGTGAGAAACAGGAGCACGGCATTGGCCCGCTCCAGGCCGGCCTTGGCGAGCGCCCGCTTGACCGCTTTTTCGGCGTGCTCCGCCAGTGCGCGGTGACCGTGACTTAATCCCGTGGCGGAGAATTTCAGTGTCATTTCTCCGCCTCCGATTGATCGATGTCGAATTTTGTCGTCACGTTGTCGGCGGTCTGTCTCATTCGGGCGCCGCGGAGCATTGCCCGAGGGACCCGCGCAAGCGGGATCGGGCAGCAGAGGGGACGCCAGCGACCGCAATCGTGGCGCCTACATCCCGCACAGCGGTCGCATCCCCGGAGGGGCCCCTGCTCCACGCTGTGCGGTCGCCATCTCCTCGGCTCATGGCACTACTTTAGCCCGGTACTCGCACAAATCATAGATGACACAGTCGGGACAGCGCGGTTTCCGCGCCGTGCAAGTATAGCGCCCGTGCAAAATCAGCCAGTGGTGCGCGTGTTGGCGAAATTCGGTCGGCACTATTTCCATCAATCTTTTCTCTACTATTAGTACGTTTTTTCCCGGCGCTAGCCCGGTCCGATTGGCGACACGGAAAATATGGGTGTCCACGGCGATGGTCGGCTGTCCGAAGGCGGTATTAAGGATCACGTTGGCGGTTTTGCGTCCAACGCCCGGCAAGGCTTCCAGCGCTTCGCGCGTCGCGGGCACCGCTCCGTTGTGCTTGGCAACAAGAACCTTGCAGGTTTTCAAAATATGGGCCGCTTTGGTGTTGTGGAGGCCGATGGTTTTTATGTAACGCTTCAAACCCCTCGACCCCAGGCCGAGAATTTGTTTAGGCGTGCGGGCGGTTTTGAAGAGCACGGCCGTGGCCTTGTTGACGCTTTTATCGGTGGCCTGGGCCGAAAGCATCACCGCGATCAATAACTCAAATGGGGTGCGATATTTCAGTTCCGTGGACGGCCGTGGGTTCGCGCGCTTGAGGCGGTGGAAGATTTCTGCTCGCTTGGATGGTGTCATAAAGAATGAATGGACAGGATTAACAGGATTTACCGGATTAAAAGCAACAGACAAGATTCTTTTTTCAGTTCCTGCATTTTATATCCTGTAAATCCCGTCTATTTTTTTCTTTTTGCTTTTACTCTCTCGACGGCCGCGCGAATTTCCGCGCGGATCTGATCCCGCTCGGGAGCGAATGGCGGGTTGGCGGAAGTCAATGTCCGGCGTGAACGCTGGATACGCTCCAGGCGTTGCAGGCGCCGCTCGGTGCGGATTCGCCAGCGGTCGGCTTCGGCGTGCGTGTATTCCGTCCAGGGATCGGGATCGTGAGAAACTTTCAGTGGCACCATAACGATACAATCAACCGGACAGGGCGGCAGGCACAGTTCGCAGCCGGTGCAATCTTCCGACAGCACACTGTGCATCAGTTTGTGGGCGCCCATGATGGCGTCGACCGGACAGACATCGAGGCACTTCCGGCAGCCGATGCAGAGGTTTTCCACGATTTCCGCGCGGGCGCGTGGCGATGGCGAGCCGAAGCGTCTGTCGAGCGGTTTTGCGGCGGTAGGCAACAGGGACGCGAGCGCCCGGATGGTTATCTCGCCGCCCGGTGGACACTGGTTGATATCCGTCTCGCCCCGGGCCAGGGCTTCGGCGTATGCCCGGCAACGCGGATAGCCGCATTGGGTGCATTGCGTTTGTGGCAGCCACGCATCCAGGCGGTCTACCAGGGAGCGCGGCGATTGTTGGGTGTCGGACATGGAGCCAGTATGGCCGTGGCGACGTCAAACGGCAATTATGCCGCGCCATTCACGAAACCGGCGGGTTTCATGCCAGCGCGGCCGCGGACCGGCGCCCGCAGCGTTGCCGGTCCAAAACATCCTCCGGCTGCTGCACGGCGTTTTTTGCCGAATTGAATTTGACTACCCGATTTCGACGAACCGTTTTTCCTGGTCCGCATTGACGGCCGTTCCAAAACAAGATTGTATTGCCTCCGGCACACCTGGGATATTTAGGAGCGAGCATGAACATCGAAAAGGTTATCTTCAGTTTCTTCATCGTCTTGGCGCTGACGCTCAATTTCGGTTTTTTCCTCGGCGAATCCGACAATCCGAATCATCACAATGTCTATGAATTCTTCGCCGTCCTGGTCGTGAATCTTATCGCCACCGTTCTCAAATTCGGCGAGCGGACACAAATGGGCGCGGTGCTGCTGGCCACAAGCCTGGTCGCCGATCTGGAGTTGATCGCGGCGGCCTTCGTGTGGACTTACGCCGCCAACATTTCCGGCATGGGAGTCACGCCTGAAGTCATGGGCACCATCATTTCACTCGCCGGCGGGGCCTTGGTCGCCAATATCGTGTCCGTCGTGTTGCTGGTCATCGAGATCTCGGCGACACGCCGCTGAGAATCGGCGCGTGCGGGTAACGTGAAGAACACGACCTTGTTTCTGATCCTGCGGCGCATGCGGGCGCCGCTGCTGATGCTGATCGCGGCTTACGCCGTTTCCATCCTGGGTCTTGTCGTCATACCCGGCGTTGACGAAGACGGGCTCCCGCGGCAGCTCGGTTTTTTCCACGCCTTCTACATCATAACCTATACCGCGACCACCACCGGGTTTGGCGAGCTTCCGGGGCCTTTTTCCGACGCACAGAGATTGTGGATTACGATCTCGCTTTATATTTCGGTGATCGCCTGGCTCTACGCCATCGGCGCCCTGATTACCATGTTGCGCGACTCGGCATTGCGGCAGCTCATCAGTCAAAACCGTTTTGCCGGGCAAGTGCGTCGTCTGAACGATTCGTTCCACATCATCTGCGGTTACGGAGACACGGGCAGCGTGGTGGTCAAGTCGATGATTGACAATAAACTCGCGGTGGTTGTTATCGAGCGCGACCAGGAACGGCTGAACGAGTTGATGCTCGAAAATCTGCCGGTCCATGTTCCAGCCCTGTGTGGCGATGCGAGTCTGCCCGGAAATTTGATCATGGCCGGTCTGAAGCAGCCCTATTGCTGCGGTATCCTGGCACTTTGCCGCGATGACCAGGTCAATCTCAAGATCGCGATCACCGGCCGGTTGCTTAACCCGGGCATAAAAGTCGTCTCCCGCGCCCAGACGCACGACACCGAGGACAACCTGGCTTCATTCGGCACGGACGCGATTATCAATCCGTTCGACACCTTCGCCGACCGGTTGGCGCTGGCCCTGCATTCGCCGGACATGCACATGATTTACGAATGGCTGAAGGCCTTACCCGGCACGCCGCTCCCGGAGCGGCTCAACCCGCCGCACGGTACCTGGGTCCTATGCGGTTACGGGAGATTCGGCAAGGCGGTACAGCATTCATTGGAACTGGAACGCCTCTCGACGGTGATAATCGAGAATGACCCGGAAAAGACACAGGCACCCAAGAATGTCATCGTCGGCCGCGGCACGGAAGCCGTGACGCTCAAGGCGGCACGCATCGAAAAGGCCGTCGGTATCGTTGTCGGAACCGATGACGACGCGAATAATTTGTCGATTATCATGACGGCGCGGGAACTGAATCCAAAACTTTTCCTGGTCGCGCGTCAGAATGAGCGCGACAACGATGCCTTGTTCGAGGCGGCTCGGCTCGATCTCGTGATGCAACGCAGCCGTGTGCTGTCGCGGCAAATTCTGGCGCTGATCGCCGTCCCGTTGTTGAGCGATTTTCTCGCTTTGGCGCGGAAACAGAACAAGGAATGGGCGCAAGGATTGATCGATTACCTGCGACCGGTATTGGGCGGCGTGGCGCCGGATCTGTGGACCGTGACGGTAACCAAAGAGGAAAGCCCGGCGGTGGAGGAATGGCTGGAATCCGGAAAAAAGTTTTCCCTGCTGCATTTGTTACAGGACCCCTATGACCGGGAGCAGCGATTTCAGTGTCTTCCGCTGCTGTTACAGCGCGGAAAGGACAGGCAACTGCTCCCGAGCGAAGATCTGGAAATCCAGGTCGGCGATGGTATTCTCTTTTGTGGGCGACACGGGATCGCGGCCAGGCAGTTCCGGACTCTTCACAACCGCCAGATCATCCATTATCTGGTTACCGGCGAAACACTTCCCGAAGGAATCGTGTGGCGCCGGTTCGTGGCGCGGAAGAATTAAGTTTCCCGCGTTATGCCGCCGCAGACGAAAAATCCTGAACAGGAAAAATCGCCCGCCTCCTTCGTGCAGCGTGGCGGGGTGTGGGTATTGGCGCAGGCGCTGATGATGTGTCTGGCATTGATCATTCCGCTCTGGGATGGCACCGGCGAGTTCATTCCCGGCCGTCCGCTCGCGTTTCTGGGCGCCGGCATCACGGCCTTGGGCTTATGGCTCACGCTTTGGGGGACGTTGAGTCTCGGCCGCGCGCTCACTCCCTATCCGGTGCCGCGAGACGACGCCGGCGTGCAGCGGCAGGGGGCTTACCGGTTCATGCGCCATCCGATGTATGCCGGCGTGCTACTGGGCAGCTTGGGTTGGGCGATTTGGTGGGTGAGCGTGCTGGGATTGCTGTTCTTGCCGGCATTCGCGCTGTTTTTCGATCGCAAGGCCGGTTACGAAGAAATCTGGTTGCGCAAGAAAGATAAAACCTACGTCGATTACGAACGCAAGGTGAAGAAATTCATCCCGGGCGTCTATTGATTGCATCCCCACTCATTGTCACTAGAACCTATCTCAAAATACCCTGTTTCGGTTTTTGTAGGGTGCGGCGGAGTTTTCGTGAACACACTTAACGTGTGTTCACGCCGCCGAACGGGTGCAACGGGTTTTGTTGCACCCTGGGCTGCAAGTCCCACGCACCAATGGCTTTGTTTAAACCGTGGACCGGTGCGCAGCGCGCACCCTACCGTTTTTTGAGATAGGTTCTAATATTACTTTACGCGCATGCCCGGTTGCGCGCCGTCGTCGGGTGATAGCAGGAACAGGCCGGGCGATTTCTCCTCCGGATCGGAGGCGGCGAGGACCATGCCTTCGGAAAGTCCGAATTTCATTTTGCGCGGCGCGAGGTTCGCGACCATCACCGTGAGCCGCCCGACCAGTTGCGTCGGGTCGTAGGCTGCCTTGATGCCGGCGAACACCGTGCGCTGCCCGTTACCGATATCGAGCGTGAGCTTCAAAAGTTTATCCGCGCCTTCGACATGCTCGGCATTCACGATTCGCGCGATGCGCAGATCAATCTTTGAGAAGTCATCAATCGAAATGGTGGACGGGTATTCCCCCTCTCCCTCCGGGAGAGGGGTCGGGGGTGAGGGATTCTTTTGCATGGATATACGCTCCTCGATGACATTCCAGATAGCTTCAAGCACCGCTTCGGTGTTTGCAAGAATATCGTTATCCCAGAAGCGAGTAACAGATATTCCGATTTTGCTGAGCGCCTGAGCTCGCGTCTCATCGCTTTCTGCTTGTTCCAGATGTTGTTTGCCGTCGGCTTCAATGGCGAGTTTGAGTTCGTGGCAATAGAAATCGAGGATAAACCGTTTGCCATCGATTTCTACAGGATGCTGTCGCCTGAATTTGGTATCGTGTAGGCGCCGATCACGGAGTAAATTCCACAGCAATTGTTCTGCATCCGTCCGCTGTTCGCGCAGCCTGCGTGCGAATTCAAGCAAGTCTTTTGGTAACTGTTTTTTTACCGGTCCTTTTCCCTCACCCCCGACCCCTCTCCCGGAGGGAGAGGGAGGTTGCAGGCTTTCCTTGTTGGCATCGATCAATTTTTTCACTTGCTTCGGATCAATACGAGTCAAAAGGTGATGGTAGGGTTGAATTACGTGACCGTCGAGTACGTGGTCCAGATCAGACCACTTCAGCGGTGCAACGCTCAGGAATTGTTCGACCTGCTCTACTAATGTGGGCAAGACCGGCTTGAGATAAATACTCAGCACGCGGAAAAGATTTATCCCTACGCTACAAATTGCATGCAGGCGGTTATCCGACCCCGGAGTTTTGGCTACATCCCAAGGCTTTACATCGTCAATCCATTGATTTGTCCTATCCGTGAGTACCATTACCTCGCGTATCAACTTTGAGAATTCCCGCCCTTCATAAAGATTGACAAATTCATTTTTCCTGTTGACCATCTCCGCAAGCAGCGAGTCAGGATTTATCCCGCGTGATGTTGCTCCGTAGTTGAAGGCATTACCGGGTTGACGGACACTTCCCTCGAAACGCTTGGTAATGAATCCCGCGCAGCGGCTGGCGATATTTACGTATTTGCCAACGAGATCGCTGTTCACCCGCGCGATGAAGTCGTCGAAATTGAGATCAATATCCTCCATCGTGCCGTTCGATTTCGCGGCGTAGTAGTAGCGCAGCCACTCGGGGTTGAGCCCGTGCTGAAGATAGCTCTCGGCGGTGATGAAGGTGCCGCGGCTTTTGGACATCTTTTCGCCGTTTACCGTGAGAAAGCCGTTCACCGCAAGTTTTGACGGAGTACGGTATCCCGAGTATTCGAGCATGGCCGGCCAGAAGAGCGCATGGAAATAGAGGATATCCTTGCCGATAAAGTGATATAGCTCGGTTTCCGGATTCTTCCTCCAGTATGCGTCGAAATCCAGTTTCGTTTTCGCGCACAGGTTCTTGAAACTCGCCATGTAACCGACCGGCGCGTCGAGCCAGACGTAGAAGAACTTCTTGCCGTCCGTCCCCGGTATCGGGAAGCCGAAATAGGGCGCGTCGCGCGAGATATCCCAGTCTCGCAGTCCCGCGGCGAACCACTCATGCATCTTGTTCGCCGCTTCCGGTTGCAATGTTCCGGAGCGCGTCCATTGCTTCAGGAACTCGACACAACGTCGGTCCGAAAGCCGGAAGAAATAATGCTCCGATGACCTGTGTATGGGTTTCTTGCCGGAAACGACGGAGTAGGGATTTTTCAGGTCGGTGGGCGAGTAAGTCGAGCCGCAGACCTCGCACGAATCGCCGTACTGGTCCTTGGCGCCGCACTTCGGACATTCGCCTTTTATATAACGATCCGGCAAGAACATCTGTTTGACGGGGTCGTAGAATTGCTCGACGGAATGTACCGCGACCAGATCGTTGGCCTTGAGCTTGGCGTAGATGTCTTCGCACAGTTCCCGGGTTTCGGGCGAGTTCGTCGAGTCGTAGTTATCGAAATCGACGCGGAAATCCTTGAAGTCGCGCACGTGCTCGCCATGCATGCGTTCGATCAGCGTCTCCGGTGTAACGCCGTCTTGCTCGGCGCGCAACATGATCGGCGTGCCGTGGGTGTCATCGGCGCAAACATAGTGCACGGTGTGCCCCAGCATGCGCTGGAAGCGCACCCAGATATCGGCCTGGATATATCCGACCAGATGCCCGATGTGAATCGGACCGTTGGCGTAAGGCAGGGCGTTGGTGACGAGGATTTTGCGTTTCTTATCCGGCATAAATTCGCGACTACGAGTCGGGCGATATCCTGATCTTTTTGTTTACCCCCGATATCATAAGGGAAATCCCGCTATTGTGCTGCAGTCGACCATGACTTTTTTGGGTGCGCGGTGTAGCATGTGCGCCCCTTGGAATGTGAATCTGGAGCGGTTTTTATGTCGGATGTCTCCACACAGCAAGTTGAAACGGCGCTGAAAGAGGTGGTCGATCCCTACCTCGAGCTGGACCTGGTTGCGGCCAAAGCCGTGAAAAAAATTAATGTCGATGGCAGCAAAGTGTCGCTCGACATCGAATTGGGTTTTCCGGCCAAAGGGCATGTCGGGAGTCTGACGTCGAAAATCAAGGAAAAAATCACCGCGCTCAACGGCGTCAAGGACGTGAGTGTTAAATTCTCCACCAATATCTCCTCGCACGGCGTGCAAAAAGGCGTCAAGCCTATCGAGGGCGTGAAAAATATCATCGCCGTGGCCTCCGGCAAGGGCGGAGTCGGCAAGTCCACGGTAGCGGTCAACCTGGCGCTCGCGCTTTCCGCCGAGGGCGCCAACGTCGGCATTCTCGACGCCGACATTTACGGCCCGAGCCAACCCATGATGCTCGGCGCCAAGATGAAGCCCGAATCCAAGGACGGCAAATCGATCGAACCCATCATGAGCTATCGCATCCAGTCCATGTCTATCGGGTATCTTATCGATGAAGAAACACCGATGGTCTGGCGCGGGCCCATGGTGACGCAGGCGCTCGAGCAACTGCTGAAAGACACTAAATGGAAAGACGTCGATTATCTGATCGTGGACCTGCCGCCGGGCACCGGCGACATCCAGCTTACCCTGGCGCAGAAGGTTCCGGTCACCGGAGCGATCATCGTCACGACCCCGCAAGACATCGCGCTCCTGGACGCGCGCAAGGGGCTCAAGATGTTCGAAAAGGTCGAGATTCCGGTGCTTGGCATCGTGGAGAACATGAGCACCCACATTTGCAGCCAGTGCGGGCATGAAGAACATATCTTTGGATCCGGTGGCGGCCAGAAGATGGCGGCGCAATACAATGTGGATTTTCTGGGCTCGCTCCCGCTCGATATCCGCATTCGCCAGGAGACCGACTCCGGCAGGCCCACGGTGGTCGCGGACCCGGATTGCCGGATCTCGCAGATTTACCGCGATGTCGCCCGCCGCGTGTCCGCGAAGCTTTCGCTGCGCAAGAAGGACTTCTCGGCCAAGTTTCCGAACATCGTGATTCAAAATACTTGAAAATAATAAGTTCCATCGCAAAAACGCGAAGAGCGCAAAGAAAGGCGCGCATTGAATTAGAAAGCATCTCAAGAACGACGTAGGGTGCGCCCTGCGCACCGATCCACTGTTTAAACGAAACCATGGCGCGTGGGACGCACACTACGAAAATCGAGGCAAGGTATTTCTGAAACGGCCTCTAAAAGAACCTTTGCGTCCCTTGCGTCTTTGCGGTGAAATAGCGCCTTCCTATGGGGATCAAATCCGACAAATGGATCCGGCGGATGGCGGCAAGCCATCGCATGATCGAGCCGTTCGAGCCGAACCAGATCAAGAAAAATCATAACGGTTCGATCGTCTCCTACGGCACGTCGAGCTACGGCTACGACATCCGGTGTTCGGACGAATTCAAGATTTTCACCAACATCAACTCCACGATCGTGGACCCCAAGAATTTCGATCCGAGCAGCTTCGTGGATTTCAAGGGTGACGTGTGCATCATCCCGCCGAATTCCTTCGCGCTCGCGCGCACGGTCGAGTATTTCCGCGTGCCGCGAGAAATACTCGTTCTGTGCCTGGGCAAGTCGACGTACGCACGCTGTTTCCGCGGTGACCAACGCGTTGCACTCGTGGACGGCAGTTCTGTTGCGCTTGAGGACATGGCGCGGAGGGCCGATCAGGGCGAGGAGTTTTGGGGGTACAGCCTCGGCGAATTCGGGAGGATTATCGTTACCAGGCTCGAAGCACCGCGCTGGGTGGGGCGCGACGCGATGCTTGAGATCGTGCTCGATTCGGGCGAGCCGATCCGTTGTACGCCGGATCACGTGTTTATCCGGCGTGATGGTACGACAGCGCCGGCGGCCGAGCTTCGCCCCGGCGATTCGCTTATGCCGCTATACCGGGACTTGTTTCGCGGATACGAGATGGTTTATCAGCCGATCAATGGGCACTACATGCCCACGCATCGGCTCGCGGATGAATGGAACCTACGTCATGGCGTATATGCTGACCTTAATGGCGAGCATCGGCATCATCTGGACCATGATCGGCGCAACAATCGCCCTTGGAACATCGTGCGCATGGAGGCCACCGAGCATATCCGTCATCACAATCGTGAGAACTTTGGCGCCGAATTCGATCCGGACGAGCATAGCGCGTCGATTCGGGAAGGATTTCGGCGGTTGGCGCGCGATCCGGCATGGCGCGAGAGATTTGCCTCCGCGCAGCAAACGCGCGCGTTGGCATTTTGGCGAGATATGAAATACGCCGATATTCGCAGTGCCGTCATTGTCGGGCGTCGTAATCCTTCCGACGCAACGCGCGAGGCGCACCGCCGCGCCACCCTTCGCCGCTACGCGGACCCACGCGAACGCGAACGGCAATCACGGCTGATGCAGGCGGCGTGGGCGGCTGACGATGGTGCCCGCCGCGAACGCCAGCGTTTGGTAGCGCAACAAATCCGGCTGCGCGAAGAGATTACCGCGGAAGTTGTGCGCGCCGCGCTTGATGAAACTGGTTCAATTCGTGGCGCTGCCCGACTGATCGGTTGCGACCGCTCGGTGTTTCGCCGGTTCCCCGAGGTGATCGGGGCGTTCAATGGACGGCCGGGGGGCCGCAATCATAAGATTGAGAAAATTCGCGAACTGCCCGGCGATCACGACGTTTACTGTCTCACGGTCCCCGAGGCGGGCAATTTCGCCCTCGAAGCCGGCGTCTTCGTCTCGAATTGCGGAATAATAGTGAACGTAACGCCCCTGGAACCCGAATGGGAAGGGCACGTGACGCTGGAGTTCTCCAACACCACGCCGCTGCCCGCGAAAATTTACGCCAACGAAGGCGTGGCGCAGGTCATCTTCATCGAGGGCGACGAGGTGTGCGAGACTTCGTATAAGGATCGCGGCGGGAAGTACCAGGGCCAAAAGGGCGTCACGCTGCCGAAGATTTGATGTCTCCGGCTTGCGCCGCCTCCCAGGCGAGCAGGGCTTTTTTGCGGGTTACTCCCCAACGGTAACCACCCAAGGCGCCGCTCTTGCGGATCACGCGATGGCAGGGAATCAACCAGGCCACCGGGTTGTGCGCCACGGCGTTGGCCACCGCCCGCACCGCGCGCGGCGCGTGGATGCGTCGCGCGATATCTTCGTAAGACGCCACGCGACCCTGCGGAATCCGCAACAGCGCCTCCCAAACCTTGATCTGGAAGTTCGTCCCGCGCACGTGCAGGCCGATGCCGGACGCCTTGCCGTCGCCGCGCGCGAACAGTCGGCGCGCGAGCGGGGCGGTCACGCGCGGCGCGGCGGCCAGCCGCGCGCGCGGCCAGGCGGCGGCGAGTTCCGCCAGCACGACGCGGCGATCCGCCGCAGTCATGAATCCGAGATGGCAGATGCCGCGCGCGGTCACGGCGATCAGACATTCGCCGAACGGGCTTGGGTGGATACCATATTGAATCGTCATCCCCGCGCCGGCGCGTTTGAGTTCGCCGGGTGTGGCGGCGTGAAAATTCACCACCAGATCGTGCAGCCGGCCGCCGCCGGAAAGCCCCGCGTCATAGGCCGCATCGAGATTGGTGCGTGATTCGCGCAGCCGCCGCACGGCGTGCCCGGCGGTGAGATATTGCACAAAGCGCTTGGGGCTGATGCCGGCCCAGCGCCGGAACAGGCGCTGGAAATGAAATTCGCTCAGGCCCGCGCCCCGCGCCAGTTGCTTCAGGCCGGGCTGGTGTTGATAGTTCTGTTCCAGGTAACGGATCGCGCGCTCGATGCGTACGTAATCCGTGGTGCGCCCTGAATGGCCGTTGATCCTGTTCATGTGCGCAGGATAAGCCGGGCCGCTCGCTCATGACAACCCGATTCTTGCGGCATGTTGTCGGGGGGGTGAGTCGAGAAGCGAGGAATATCCCAATTATATTAGTGGCGGTCTGATTAGAACCTATCTCAAAAACGGTAGGGTGCGCCCTGCGCACCGATCGACTGTTATACCGTCACATCGCGGTTCAATTCACTTATCCCGTGGGTTTGCAGTATATTGAGGTAACGCACTCTTCGAGGTATTCATCCTAGATGCCTGACCTCAAACGGCTTTCAGGTATTTTCCGCCCACGGTATATTCAATATACCGTGGTTGGGCCGTTCAATCATCGTTAGATTTCAGGAAACGAGAATGAGCAAACTTCTGACGAGAGACGAACTTGAGAAACGGTGTCGAGAACTCGGCATCGATACAACTGGGGAGCCGAGAGAATTCAGTGCGCGGCGTGCTCCCCCGAGGGCATCAGACTTTGAGTTGCAGCGTCGCCTTTTGGAGACGCAAAGATCGGCTAGAGAACATAAGCTGTGGATCGTCGCTCTTGTTTCGGCACTTGCTTCGGTGGTTTCAGCAATCGCCGCATGGGTCGCGGTAATGGTCGGCAAATGAAGAAATCTAACTTCTTGTTCCAGCCGACGCGGTGTGACAGCGGCGCAGTATCTGGCAGTGGTGCTGCCCCGCGCGACTGAACAAGGCGTTAGCCATACGGAGGTTGTGATGAGCAACGAATACAAGGAGTGGCAAAAACTTTGCGAAGAACACCATACAGCCCGAGATGCGGTTAATGAAGCGCTCGGACCCGTCAATCAAAAATTCTCAGCCTTCGCAGACGGAAAGCCACAAACCAATCCATCCATCCAAGAACTGAATAGACTGGATAAAGCATGGAAAAGATGGGAGAACGTCAAGCGAAAAATGGAAGAGTTCATAAAGAAACACTGCAAGGCATGGAAGCTCAAGAAGCACAGTGGCTAACAATTTTTTCGAGCCGACGCCGTGACCCGACGGCGGCGCTTCGCGGTTCTGTTCGTGTCCGGCCCGGCTTAAAAAGTCGTTAGACGTTTAAGGAGGATCTATGTGGCGTGTAGTGTTTATAGTATTTCTGGCGTCATTGGCATCAGCGTGCACAACTGTTCGATCTCATATTTCCGTTTTCCACGAATTGGACGCGGGAATCGCGGGAACGACATACGCATTAGTACCGTTTAAAGAACAAGAAGGCAGCCTTGAACACAAAACATACGAACAAGCCGTAAAACAGGAGCTAAATGCCAAAGGCTTTAAGGAAGCTCCGTTCGAGCAAGCAAAGGTCGTGGTGTTTATCTCCTACGGCATCGATACCGGAAAACAGGTTGTTACGTCATACCCCATCTTTGGACAAACAGGAGTTTCGTCAAGCCACACATACGGAACTGTTCAGAGTTATGGGAGCTATGGCACGTATTCGGGTTCTACAACATACACACCAACATATGGTGTTGTAGGCTCAGGTGTTGGATCGCGTACCGAGTACACACGCTTTCTAAAGCTCGACATCCTCGACAAGGCGGCAGCAACGGAACAGAAAATAAAAAAGCTTTACGAGGCGAAGGTCATTAGCAGTGGAAGAAGCGGGCAATTGGCAGCCGTTCTTCCGACAATGATAAAGGCCTTGTTTGTGGATTTTCCCGGAAAAAGCGGAAGCGCGAGAACCGTGGATAGGTCAACCGATTAAACGTCTAACTCTCGCTTTGAGGCGGACGCGCGGAAAATCGTCGCGCGCCGGTTAGCGGGACTCGTTAGCCCTCAAGAGACAAAAAGAATGGAAAAGTGGTTTATTGCTCTCGTGCCCCTAGCAAGCGCGGCTCTTGGCGCCTTTCTTGTTTATTTGTTCACTTCCCGTGCGAAACGCGAAGAATCAATGGTCCGTTTCAAAGAAGAAAAATACTCAAAGCTACTAATTAAGCTACAGGGGTTTGTTGGCACCACAACCTCGGCACAACTAAAGCGGGAATTTTTCGAAGAACAGTACCAATCTTGGCTCTACGCATCAGATGAGGTAGTTGAGTCTATAAATGCTCTGGTTCAGCTTGTTAAAGAGAACTATGGTAAGGCGCCTGATCCTGAAGCAGGACGAAAAGCCATTGGCGAAATCGTCCTTGCAATGAGGAGTGATCTCTTGCGAAAAACAGATTTGGATTACACCGCTTTTCAATACACCGACGTTCATGAAACAAAAAAGGGCTAACACGTCGTTCGAGCGGGACCTCGGGTCCCGCTGGCGCGGGCCCCTCGGCCCCTCAACTCTGCGTTAGGGCTCAAGTAGAACGTGGCAACCATGGTTAAGAAATGGCTACACCTGACCGAACTGGGCGGCGATCCTTGGGTTCTGCCCATTTGGGCAGCCGTGCACGACGCAATCAAGAATGGAGTCGTAAAGGAAATTCCCACTGAGCTGTCCGAGCAAGGGTTGTACATTTCCGTTCGCTTGAATTTTCTCCCACGGATCGTTTCGCGCATAAACACAGAAGTGAAAGAGCTCTACGAAATAATGAAAACGCATCAGCCGAAACATGAGTTTTGTGAAGGTATCGAGGGGGTGTCATTCGACATTGATAACAATCTCAAGTACCAACTGCTAATCGACATAGACTCGCTACTATTCGAACTAAATTCTGTCTGCGAATTGAAGGGGCAGTTTTTTGAGCAGCTACACACTCTCGCGAACAAGCCGATGCCAAAAAAGAATGCGGGCCTTTCCGTAAAGCACATGCTCGACGCTGCGAAGCAAGATTCTTCGTGGTTTGTGACGCTCGATAATCACAGGAATTTCTTTTCTCACAAGGGCGCTCCCTATCTAGCGGTTGATATTTCATCTTGTCCGGGGGCGGCGGATGTTCTCATTATGAAAGAAAACATCAAATCGTTTAGAGACGAATCAAAGTTTTTGCGATTGTCGGACATCAACAACATTGTGCAAGGTTTTGCCGCATCGAAACTCGTGATACAAGAATACCTAAGAGGGCTATTTCTTCAGGCATGAGCCCTAACCACGCCATCAACGCGAACAGTGAAAAGCGGCGCGCCTTCGTCGCCCCGCTTTTCACTGCCGGTTATGGCGGACGTTGGCCGGTCGCGCAGCGCCTCTCCCGTGCCAAATGAAACGACACCGCCTTCGATGAACGACAACGAATCATTTAACCCGGTGCCGGGAATCTCGGCGCTC
>NZ_JBBDYL010000038.1:0-119289 GCF_040901545.1 Sulfuricaulis sp.
TTTAGCGGCATTTGTATCGCGCCCGCAAGCTGAAGCTCAAATCGGCGCCAATCGAAACAAAAAATATACTACCGACATCATCGTGTCAACATGAAAAATGTTTCTCACAAAAGGAGGTGGTGGGCTTAATTTATTTTAGATTGGTGATTAACCCGCCAACAAGAGCGAAAAACAGTGATACGAGTCCATTTATTAAAGCTAGGATTCCACGTGCTCTAGCAAAATCGTCGTGCCTTTGTTGCCAGTTCGCTGCGAGCTTAAGGCCTAGCCATCCTCCCATAAGACCGCCAACGTACGGCAGACTGGCTGTGCCGGCGATTCCAATAATTGCGGTGAAAATGAAACGCTCTATGAACCCGGTTAAGCAGCTTGGTACGTTTGGCTGCTTTTTCTTCTTATCTTTCTTTTCCTGATTTTCCTTTTTCAACCCCGGCTCGTACTTTTCAAGCATCAAATTAAGAAGAAACGTAAAAATCCCACCACCGTGGACAGATAGGAGAAGGCCGAGAAGAAAATAATCAGATCTAGTATCGGCGAGAATAACATTCACACCAGAGCTGGCAAAATATGCCAATACAGCAAAGATGATCGCTGTAGCTATACAGAACAATACTTCACGACAAGAATCTTCAACTTTCATAAATCAAAGATAAGCGTAAAAAAACATTCTTTGGCAGTGAATAATTATTTTATCCACAATTATATGAGCATACTGATAAATTAATTGGGAAGCCAGAAATCATTACTAGCTAATACACCTTTGTGCCCCTTAAGATAATTGTCAACTGGCACTTCAAATGTTTTTATGAAACCCCGTATGGCGCGCCCGAGCATCGCAGCCGGAACCGGGGTTGTCGCGCGCCTCGTGTTCGAGCCCGGGGCGCGCTGTATAGCGCCCGGCGAGTTGGGGCGCGCGCCGGTTCCGGCGAGAAGCGCGGGGAAGATGTCGCGCCATCCGGGCGGCATTTTCTTTGGTGACTTTCTTTTGGCCGAACAAAAGAAAGTCACCCAGGGTGCAGGGGTGGAGCCACCCGCAATTATCCTTTGAGATCGCGCGCAATACGCGCGATACCATTCAAAACCTGGATTCCGGCCTTCGCCGGAATGACGGTGCTCTCGTGGGTCAGCCACCCACAATTACACACGGCCGCAGGCCGTACAAAAAACAAAGCCGCCCGAAAGGCGGCTTTTAATTTAATACCTGGACCCCGGCTTTCGCCGGGGTGACATCTCATCTCGGAAACGTCAACACTTCCGCTGTCACCAGTTCAATATCATTGAGTCCATTCACACGGCGGCTGTTTTTCGCGAAATCGTTGCGTTCATTCTCGATGCGATCGAGATAGGCCTGATCCACGTCGCCGGTGATGTACTCGCCGTTGAAGCAGGAGCAATCGAAGCTCTGGATCTTGGGATTGCCCTCACGCGCGGCCTCGATCAGGTCTTCAAGGTCCTGGTAGATGAGCCGGTCGGCGCCGATGGCCGTGGCGATCTCGTCCTCGGTGCGACCGTGGCCGATCAGTTCCCGACGCGACGGCATATCGATGCCATAGACGTTAGGGAAACGTACCGGCGGCGCGGCCGAGGCGAAATACACCTTGCGGGCGCCGGCTTCGCGCGCCATCTGGATGATCTGATTCGAAGTCGTGCCACGCACGATGGAATCGTCCACCAGCAGCACGTTCTTGCGACGAAACTCGACATCGATCGCGTTCAGCTTCTGGCGCACCGATTTCTTGCGCGCCGCCTGGCCGGGCATGATGAAGGTCCGGCCGATATAACGGTTCTTGATAAATCCCTCGCGGTACGGGAGGTCGAGCTTGTAGGCCATTTGCAAGGCCGCGGTGCGCGACGTATCGGGAATCGGGATCACCACGTCGATGTCCACGTCCGGCCATTCGCGCTTGATCTTGCTCGCGAGCCGTTCACCCATCCGCAGCCGCGTCTTGTGCACGTAAATCCCGTCCATCACCGAGTCGGGACGAGCCAAGTACACGAATTCGAAGATGCACGGGGCGTGTATCGGCTTCTCGGCACACTGCTGGCTGTGCACCTGCCCGTTCAAGTCCACCACGATGCACTCACCCGGCGCGACATCGCGCACCAAGTCAAAACCCAACACATCGAGCGCGACCGATTCCGAGGCGAACATGTATTCCGTTCCCTGATCGGTGTCGCGCTTGCCAAACACCAGGGGACGAATGCCGTACGGATCGCGGAACGCGAGTATGCCGAAACTCGTGACCAGCATGGTCACGGCATAGGCGCCGCGGCAGCGGCGATGCACGGACGAGACGGTGCGGAAAATGTGATCGGGGGCCAAACGCAGTTTGGCGACCGCCTGCAGCTCGTGCGCGAAGACATTGAGCAGAATCTCGGAATCCGAATCGGTGTTGATATGCCGCAGGTCATCCCGGAACAGTTCATTTTTGAGTTGTTCGGAGTTGGTGAGATTACCGTTATGCGTCAGCGCCAGTCCGAAAGGCGAATTTACGTAGAACGGCTGGGCTTCGGCGGGAGAGTCGCAACCTGCCGTCGGGTAGCGCACATGACCGATACCCATGTTGCCGGTGAGACCGAGCATGTGGCGTTCCTGGAACACATCGCGCACATAGCCGTTGTCCTTGCGCAGGTGCACGCGCTCATCGTCGCAGGTGAGAATTCCGGCGGCATCCTGGCCGCGGTGCTGCAGCACCAGCAGTCCGTCGTACACCGACTGGTTCACAGGGCCTTTGCCGATGATGCCGATGATGCCACACATGGGGATAATCTCCGGGATTATTGAGGCGGCACGTGTCGTGCCTGACTTGCGGGGAGCGGGGTTGCGCTCAACCTTGAAACCGCCGACATGCCTGCCGCCTCAATAATCCCGGATATTCTTGCGGCCTTTTCATTGACCCGGCGCATACCGCTCTGGGGCAGAATCAATAATGCTTTCGGTGTCGGTTTGGCCGCTTTCAAGGTGATTAAGTGAGGGCTATAAAGTCCAATTTTAGCCGTAGCGGATGTGGCGGGCAATATCGCTGGGGATATAGCTGCTCACATACACCGCCGCGCGTTCGAAAAACGGGGTAAAGGCGGCTCCATACCACCAGGATCGTTGCGGAATGGAGGTCAATCCGGCAACCAGGAAGACGATGATCACGATCACGGCGCCACGGACGACGCCCACCAGCCCGCCCAGTGCCATGTTGGCGAAACGCAAGATCCGCTTGGGCGGGATGATTTTATGAATCAGCCATGACGCGACCATACCTAGGGCGAAAATCACGACAAAAATCAGCACGAAAGCGAGCACATGACGCAAGACCGGCTCATCCAAAAATCCGGAAAAGAACGTGGACAGCGATCCGGCAAAGAGCCAGGCAATTACAAATGCCAATATCCACGTCAGGGTGGAAATCACTTCCCGCACGAAGCCGTGCCACGCCCCGATCAGGGTGGCGACCAGCAGCGTGATCAATATCGACAAATCAAACAGGTTCATGCGCCGTCATGGATAGGTTTTTACCACCGCCTTGACGCCCGTCTCTTTGCGAATTTTCGCCATGGACTGGCTCGCCTGCTCCTTGTCCTGAAACGGGCCAACACGTAATCGCAGCGCTTTTTTTCCCGCCACGGTCGTCGTTTCCGTCAGAACCGTGTGGCCCTGTTTTTTGAGTTTGTCTCGCAGGCGGACGGCATTTTCAATATGGGTAAACGTGCCAACCTGAACGATCCAGCCTTTCGTGATGTTCTCCGCCAGAGTGGATGTCGGGTTTGGCTTTTCCGGTGCTGGGAGTGGTCGGGACTGAGTCGCAGGTGCTTCAGTTTTGGGCTCGATTTTCGTAGCGCTTGTTGACGTTGCCGCAATCGCTGGCGTAGTCGTCTGGGTATTCGGGACACCTTCGGTCACAGCGCGTGGTGCTTCGGGCGTGACCGGTGACACGATAACCCTGGTGTCAGCACTATTGCCTTGCGGGAGTGAATTGCTGCGCGCTTTTAGTTCCGGAGGCGGTTCACTTTCATTCAACACCATGGGCACGAAAATCACCACGAGCGACACCAGGATGATTGCGCCGACGATGCGGTATTTGGGATTAACTTCGTAACCGGCGTCGTCTCTTTCCGCCATGACCATCACACCTTCCTTGAGGCGGCCAGTATATCACCGACGGTATAAAATGAGCCAAAAACGACGATGCGATCCGACTCGGTCGCATCGCGGCAAGCGGCGCCATAGGCTTGAAGCACGTCGTCATATCCACGACTGGGCGCCGTCGCGCCAGCCGCGCTCAGCGCTTCCATCAATTCCGCCGCGGTTGCGCCACGCGGCACATGAAGTGTTACCGGATACCAGTGATCCACCGCGCCGGCCATGGCACTCGCCACGGATACAATATCCTTGTCCTTCAGCATTCCGAAGACGGCAAACGTCCGGCCCATAACCGGCTGTTGTCGCAGAGTTGCCGCTAGCGAACGCGCCGCTTGGGGATTGTGCGCCACATCCAGCACTCGTATCGGACGTCCGGGAAGGACTTGAAACCTGCCGGGCATCACCGCGGAGAGCAGACCATCACGGACATCCGCCTGCGTGACGGGAAACCGGCCGCCGATGGCCTCAAGCGCCATGAGCACCGCGGCCGCGTTGAACAATTGATAATCACCGCGCAAAGCCGGGTACGGCAGCCCGACGCGAAAGCGCTGATCAGCCAAACCTAAGCTGTCTTCTCCCACGGCATGCGTGCGTCCTGGCGAGATGTAGCGCCAGTTCCATTCCGTCGCCGTGCGCTCGATAAAGAAATCACGGTTGATCTGTAATAGTTGTGCGCCAATTCGCGCTGCCTCCTCGGCAATTATCCTTGGCGGGTCGGGGTCGCTACAAATCGCCGGACGGCCGCGGCGGAAGACGCCGGCCTTCTCGCGGCCAATGGCCTCGCGGGTATGGCCAAGCCAGGAGGTATGATCGATGTCCACGGAAGTCACAATCGCCGCATCGGCGTCGATGGCATTCACCGCGTCGAGGCGGCCACCCATGCCGACCTCAAGCACGGCGATATCAATGGCCCCGGCATGGAACAGGTCAAATGCTGCAATGGTCCCGTATTCAAAGTAAGTCAGTTGTATCGGACCACGCGCCGCTTCAATGCGCTCGAACGCAGCGCATAATTCATCGTCCGTGACAGGGATGCCGTTGATGCGTATGCGCTCGTTATAAGTGATCAAATGGGGGGAGGTATAGGCGCCGACCTGGTATCCCGCCCGGCGGAGTATGGCTTCTCCCATGCCGGTAGCCGATCCCTTGCCATTGGTACCGGATATCGTGATGGCGGCAAATCGCGGACGGCGCAGTCGCATGTTGTCGAGCACGGCGTGCACCCGCTCGAGCCCCAGCTCGATCGAGCGTGGATGCAGCTTCTCAATCCAAGTTAGCCAGTCGAAAAGGGTTCTGGTTTTCAGGCGAGTGAATCGGGTTTAAGGAGAATTCGAGATTCCGGATTCCATATCCGGGTGCTTGCGCGCGGCGCTGTCTGGCTTTTCCCGGCGTAGAAGCAGCGCCAGAATATCGGCAATTTTATCGCGCATTTCGCGCCGGTCGATGATCAGGTCAATCGCCCCATGTTCCAGCAGAAATTCCGAACGCTGAAAACCCTCGGGCAGTTTCTCGCGCACGGTCTGCTCGATCACGCGCGGACCGGCAAAACCGATGAGCGCCCGCGGCTCCGCCGCCACGATGTCTCCCAGCATGGCCAGACTCGCTGACACACCACCCATGGTCGGGTCAGTCAGTACGGAGATGTAAGGGATCCCTGCCTCCCCCAACTGCGTCAACGCGGCGCTGGTCTTTGACATTTGCAGCAAGGATAACAAGGCTTCCTGCATCCGCGCCCCGCCGCTGGCCGAGAAACACACCATGGGTATTTTCTTCTCAAGTGCGGCATTAACACCGCGCACGAAACGCTCTCCTACCACCGCCCCCATGGATCCGCCCATGAAACCGAACTCGAAGGCAGCCGCGACCAGCGGCATTTCCTTCAGCGCGCCTTCCATGACCACGAGTGCGTCGCGCTCGCCGGTGGTCTGCTGCGCTTCAGCCAGCCGGTCACGGTATTTTCTGGTGTCTTTGAACTTGAGCGGATCAACCGGAAACAGCCCTGCCGCGATTTCCACGCGTGGTTCCGGATCAAGAAAAATATCCAGCCGGCGGCGCGCAGAAATACGCATGTGATACCCGCACTTGGGGCAAACATCGAGATTGCTTTCGATCTCGGCGTTGTACAGCACCGTGCCGCAGCCGGAACACTTTTTCCACAAACCTTCGGGCACCGAGGCTTTCTTGATGCCCTTGCTCTTGATCTTGGGCGGGACCAGCTTGTCAAACCAGCTCATCGGCTCGGTCCCGTGGCGGATGACGGCGCGCCCGTGACCCGGTCCATCGCCGCGCGCAGGCGTGCGATAAAGGCCGGTATCTCGGTCAGGATTTTGTCCGGATTTGCCACCATGTCTTCCATGCGTTTGACCACGGCACTGCCCACGATAACGGCATCGGCGAATTCAGCAACTTGTGCCGCCGCTTCGGGGCTGCTGATCCCGAATCCCACGCCCAGCGGCAGGCGGGTCTGGCGCCGTATTTCCTTAAGTTTGGCAGCGACCTCGCGCGGATCAAGGTGCGCCGCGCCCGTAACACCACGCAGCGATACATAATAGATAAATCCGCTGGCAGCGCGGGCGATGCGTTTGATGCGCTCGGCGGAACTGGTGGGTGCCAGCAGAAAAATGGCATCGAGCCCATGTTTTTTCAGTGGGGTATGCAGGCGAGCGGCTTCTTCCGGCGGCAGGTCCACGACGAGCACACCATCCACTTTGGCTGCCGCGGCCTCGCTGGCAAAACGGTCATATCCCATCACTTCGACGGGATTGAGATAACCCATCAATACCACCGGTGTGGTTTGATCTTTTTCGCGAAACTCGCGCACCATGGCGATAACTTGCCGGAGGCTGATCTTGTGCCGGAGCGCCCGTTCAGCGGCGCGCTGGATTACCGGGCCGTCGGCCATGGGATCGGAAAACGGCACACCCAGCTCGAGAATATCCGCCCCGCTCTTTACCAAAGCGTGCATCAGCCGCACCGTTATCCAAGGCTCTGGATCGCCCGCCGTGATGTAAGGAATCAGCGCTCGTCGACCCTGTTGTTTCAATGTCTCGAATGTTTGAGTAATCCGCGACATTAAAATTTGATTCCTTCGAGATTGGCCACGGTGTGAATGTCTTTATCGCCACGACCGGAGAGGTTGATCACGATGATTTTTTTTCCCCCCAGCCGGGGAGCAAGTTTCCGGGCATAAGCCAGCGCATGGCTCGATTCGAGCGCCGGCATGATGCCCTCCGTGCGCGTCAGCTCGTGGAACGATGCCAGCGCTTCCTGGTCGGTAATGGAAACGTATTGCACGCGCCCGATTTCCTTGAGATACGCATGTTCCGGCCCCACGCCGGGGTAATCGAGTCCGGCGGAGATCGAGTGGGTTTCCACGATTTGCCCGTCTTCGGTTTCCAGCAAGTAAGTGCGATTGCCGTGCAACACGCCGGGTTTGCCGGTGCACAGTGTCGCGGCGTGACGCCCGGTTTCCAGACCCTCGCCGGCCGCTTCGACGCCGTACATCGCCACGCGCTTGTCCTTGAGAAAAGGATAAAACAGTCCAATGGCGTTGGAACCCCCGCCTACGCACGCGACCAGCGCATCCGGAAGCCGCTTGGCCTGCTTCCTGATTTGCGCGCGGGTTTCACGGCCGATCACAGACTGGAAATCGCGCACCAGCATCGGGTATGGATGCGGGCCGGCGACGGTGCCGATGATATAAAACGTGTCGTCGACATTGGTCACCCAATCGCGCATGGCTTCATTCAGCGCGTCCTTGAGCGTCTTCGAGCCGGATTCGACCGGCACGACCTCCGCACCCAGCAACCGCATGCGATAGACATTAATCGACTGGCGCCTCATGTCTTCCGTGCCCATGTACACCACGCATGACATGCCGAAACGCGCGGCCACGGTCGCAGTGGCCACGCCATGCTGGCCGGCTCCGGTCTCGGCGATAACGCGTTTCTTTCCCATATGACGCGCAAGCAGCGCCTGACCGATCGTGTTATTGATCTTGTGGGCGCCGGTGTGATTCAAATCCTCGCGCTTAAGGTAAATTTGGGCGCCGCCCCAGTTCTCGGTCAGACGTGGCGCAAAATACAACGGGCTCGGACGTCCGGCATACTGGCGCAGGTCCTCGGCGAATTCCTGTTGAAATTTTTTATCCTTGCGCAGGCGTTCGTAGGCTTCACGCAATTCCTTGAGCGGCTGCATCAGTGTTTCGGCCACGAAAATCCCGCCGTATTCACCGAAGTGGCCGCGCTTGTCCGGCAGATCGTAGGCGCTCATGAAGTTTTCCCCACGGCTGCTAAAAAATCGGCGATTTTCCCCGCATCTTTTACACCCCGGGTCAGCTCGACGCCGCTCGAGACATCCACGGCGTAGGGACGCACGCGGCGGATCGCCTCGCCAACGTTCTCAGGCGTCAGGCCGCCTGCGAGAATCAGCGGTTTGTTCAAATCCGGAGGAACACGGCCCCAGTCAAAAGTCTGGCCGGAACCCCCAGCCACCTGCATAGCATGCGTATCGAGCAACAGGCCGGTGGCATCGCCATAAAGGCGTGCCTTTTCATGCAGGTCGACACGGGTTTCCATCGGAATGGCCTTGATATACGGTCGGTGGTAGCGGCGACAATGATCGGGGGTTTCGTTGCCGTGAAATTGTAACAGATCAAGCGGGACGCGCTTCAGGATCGCTTCAATCTTGTCGGGTGGCGCATCCACAAACAGACCCACTGTCGTGACATAAGGCGGGATCGCGCGGGAAATTTTCAGCGCCTGATCGGAGGATATATAGCGCGGGCTGTTCGAATCAAACACAAATCCGATCGCATCGGCCCCGGCTTGCGCCGCCGCGATGGCATCTTCGATGCGGGTGATGCCACAGATTTTCACGCGCGTGCGCATGGTCGCTCCGGAAGGCCGCGAAGCTTACCAGAGCCCGGCAGGCGGCGGAAGGCGCATGCCCGTCTTGGCGATATCACGCGGTTTCGATATCGAGCCGGTGGGCCTTGCGGCCGCCGCGTTCGGTTTTCTCCACCGCACCGCAGTATTCAAGCATCAGCCGCGCGAATTCCACGCTGCGCTGAGCCAGTTGGCGGGCACCGCGGCGCAGTTCCTCGCTCTGCTGCACGTGCATGACGTTGCGTTCCATGTCCTCGGCCGACCAGCCGCGTGAATGGGCAATATAGGGAAACTGCGGAAACTGGAAGCCCAGTTCGGAAAAAAATCCGAGCAGGTGGCCGGCTACGTCCTGCACGTTATCCTGGCCGCCCATGATGATAAATCCGGCGACCTTGTTGCGGATCAGCACGTTATCATTGATGGTAATCTGGTTCTGTACACAGTTGAGCCGCTCGGCCATCTTGTAATAAAGCGATCCCGACGCGCCCCAGCGGATGGGCGTGGCCAGCAGCACCACGTCGGCCCAGTGCACCAGCGACTCGTATACCTGATCCATCTGGTCCTTCGGGTCCATTTGCGTGATGGAGCACGGCCAGGTGCAGGCACGCGCGCTTTTTGAATAATAACCTTCACAGGCGCGAAACCGCAGCTGATCCAGACGAATCAGGCGGGTTTCGCATTGCAGTTCCGAAGCGGCATGATCGAGCGCCACCTGCAGCAGCGATTCGGAAGTGGAATAGCGCGGATAAGACCGATCCATCGCGGTCGCGGAAATGCCTACGACGCGAACCGGACCCGCTGCACGCTTGATCGGTCGCTCGAGCGGATGCGGTGGGTGCGGTTTCTTGCTGCGCGGCGTCTGCGGCTCGAGTTGCACATGGAGATGTCCGCCTTCGATCTTGAACGCGTGACGTGGCACGGCGTCTTCCTCGTAACCCGGCTCGCCCAGCCCGGTGCGGCAGTGAAATTTCCAGTGATGCCACGGACAGACTATGTATTCGCCGTCAAGGTGTCCGCGCGCGAGCGGGCCACCGGCGTGATTGCAAATTCCCGAGATGACTCCGAATTTTCCATCGTGCCAGGAAACCGCCAGCTTCGTATTCTGACAGACGACCTCTGTGAGCGGTGTTTTCTGGAAATTTTCAATCAGGCCCAGGTCGTGCCATGGCTTCTTATCCATTTTATCCTCCTTGGAAGATTTCCCGGGTGCCGGTTTCCCATTCCGAGAAATGAAAGGGTAAGGTTCCGCGAGGGAGAACGGCAAGTCAAGGCGATATCGTTAATCCACAATTTGTGGAAATGCGGGAGCAACCACGGGAATATTCATGGTCTCGGGATACCCGATGGAAACCAGATAAAGCCCGTCTGGTGCCGCCGTGATGCCACCCACCGTCCGATCACGGGCTTCAAGCACTTGCTCGGCCCATGACGATTTGCGTTCGCCCGCGCCGATGGTCATCAACACACCTGCGATATTGCGCACCATGTGGTGCAGAAACGCATTGGCATGAGCGTGAATATGTACCAAATCGGAATGACGGTAAATTTCGAGTTGTCGCAAAGTGCGAACCGGGTTTTTCGCCTGGCAATCCGCGGCACGAAAAGAGCTAAAGTCATGCTCTCCGGTAAGGAACCGGGCGGCATCCTGCATTGACGCAACATCAAGCGGGCGGTATTCGTGCGTGACATGGCGAGCGAGATAAGTCGGTCGAATCGGCCGGTTCAGAATAATGTAATGGTAGTATCGTCCGGTGGCGGAGTAACGCGCGTGAAAGTCGTTTTTCACCTCCTCCGCCCAAAGCACCGCGACATCGTCGGGAAGATTACTGTTCGCGCCACGTACCCAGGAATAGGCGTTGCGCGCGGCGGTGGTATCAAAATGAATCACCTGCGCTAACGCATGCACCCCCGCATCCGTGCGCCCCGCGACCGTCACCTGAACCGGCTCATCTGCAACCTTGGATAATGCCTCCTCCACGACAGCCTGCACCGAGCGTGCCTGATCTTGCCGCTGCCAGCCGGAGAAGCAGGACCCGTCGTATTCAAGGATAGCGGCGATACGCATGAGTGGCGTATTTTAACCGTTTGCTCCCGCTCCCGTGGAGACAATCGGAACCAGGCGAATTGGCATCGATTATTTTGTGCCGGTCAGTGCCAGCATCTTCAGGGTCTCGGAATGAAACTCGCGCCAATAGAGGACGCCTGCCACAAGCGTCGTCGCCCCGACGAAAAACCACGGGTTAATGAACCACCCCAGCGCTGCCAGACTGAAATAGTAGGCCCGCAGACCCTGATTGAAATCCTTCGACGCCAGCGTACTCACCTGCGCGGCGCGATGCACATAAACCTCATTGACATTCGGGGAGGGAGTATTCGGCGCCGCTCCGATCAGAACCGAACAATAATTGAACTGGCGCAACGCCCAGGTGAACTTGAAGAAGGCATACACAAAAATAATGATCAACACCAGCAGCTTGAGCTCCCAGAGTATGTGTGTCACTTTCGAGGTGAAGGGCAGGACGCGAATCAAGGGAATCGCTGTGTCGGTCGAACCCAGCAATGTCATGAGTCCAGCCATGATCAGGAGCGTGGTGGACGCGAAAAACGACACGCTCTGCAGCAGGTTACCGATGATGTTGGCATCGACAATTCGGTTGTCGCGCTCAACCATGCGCTTCATCCATTCGTGGCGATGCGCGAACATCACCGCGCGCAGCGAGTGCGCTCGACGCGAACTGCGGTCAGCGTACCAAGTGTATCCGATCCAAGCCGCGACAAACCACGCTAGGGCCAAGAGATCAACCGTTGGGATTTGTGACATTATGGATACTCCATCAATCGCCAGGCAATTTTATTCGCCGCGGTCATCACCCTTCCCGGTGAGATGCCGCCAGCAGGTATTATATGCCCAGATGAAAAATCTTTGCCGCGACGATGATTAATTTCCGGCTTCGATTTCCCTGACTTCCCGGTGTCCCTGCGGAAGTTTCGCTCCCCGCAAGGCCCGTTCGCCGACAAATTTATATAACTCCGTGCCGGACTTGAGAATCAGCTCGCCCTTTCCCGAGTGAATCAGAAGATCCTGACCTTCTTTGAGTACGGTAATTCCAGCGATATATTCCTCACGCTTGGCCGCCTTCACCCGAGAAATATTGATAATCTTGATACCTTTTCCCTTGGCGAGTTGCGACAATTCATCCACCTTCAATACCAGCAAGTGGCCTTGATTGGTCGCGACGGCAAGCCAGTCGCTGTCAATACTTTCCACTCGCTGGGGCGGAAGAACCCGGCTCCCGTTCGGCACCCGGAGCACCGTCTTGCCGGCTTTCTTGTTGACCATCAGGTCGTCAAGTTTGGCAACAAAACCGTATCCGGCATCGCTGGCGAGCAGATACTTGTCTTCCGGATTACCCATCATGACGCCGGTCCAGGTCGCCCCGGGCGGTGGATTGAGATGGGAGCTCAACGGCTCGCCATGACCGCGCGCCGAAGGCAGCTTGTGCGCGGGAAGTGAATAGGTGCGGCCGATGGAATCGATAAATACCGCAAGCTGATTGCTCTTGCCGCGCGCGGCCTGGTGGAATTTATCGCCGACCTTGTAGTCGAGCGTTTTTGGGTCCATCTCGTGACCCTTGGCGGCGCGCACCCAACCTTTCTCGGACAGCACCACGGTGATCGGCTCGGTCGGCAGCAACGCGGTCTGGTCAATCTGCTGCGCGGCTTCACGCTCGATGAGCGGGGAACGGCGTGCGTCGCCAAATTCCTTGGCGTCGTCGATGATCTCGTCACGCACCAGCTGCTTCAGCAACTTTGTGGACTTGAGCGTCTTTTCGAGGTGATGGCGCTCGCGCGTGAGCTCATCCTGCTCGCCGCGAATTTTCATTTCTTCAAGCTTGGCCAAGTGGCGCAGCTTGGTTTCAAGAATCGCCTCAGCTTGAATGTCGGTCAGCTTGAAGCGCTTGATGAGCTTGGGTTTCGGCTCATCCTCTTTGCGAATAATACGGATGACCTCGTCCAGATTAAGATAAGCTATCAGCAGGCCGTCGAGGATGTGCAGCCGCGCCTGCACGCGCTCGTAGCGGTGCTGCAAGCGCCGGCGCACGGTCTCGGTACGGAACTTGAGCCATTCGGTCAACAGGTCCTTGAGGTTATACACGCGCGGCCGTCCGGCAAGACCGATTATATTTAGGTTCACACGGTAAGTGCGCTCAAGATCGGTCGTGGCAAACAGATGCGACATCAGTTCTACCGGATCGATCCGGTTGGATCGTGGAACGATCACGAGGCGTGTCGGATTTTCATGGTCGGATTCATCGCGCAGGTCCTCGACCATAGGCAGCTTCTTCTGCTGCATCTGCTGCGCGATCTGCTCGATCACCTTCGAGCCAGATACCTGATAGGGCAGTGCCGTGATGACGATGTCGTAGTCTTCGCGCTCCCATTTGGCTCTGGCCCGGATCGAGCCGTTGCCGGTTTCATACATCGTGCGAATTTCGCTCTTCGGCGTAATGATCTCGGCCTCGGTGGGATAGTCCGGACCTTTAATGTGCTTGAACAGATCCTTGATGCCGGCGTCCGGCGCTTCGAGCAAATGGACGCAGGCGGCGGCGACCTCGCGCACGTTGTGCGGCGGGATGTCGGTTGCCATGCCGACCGCAATGCCGGTGGTGCCGTTCAACAGCACGTGCGGCAGGCGTGCGGGCATAATCTTGGGTTCCTGCAACGTGCCGTCGAAGTTGGGGGTCCAGTCGACCGTACCGTGCTCGAGCTCGGAGAGCAATATCTGCGCGAAACGTGTGAGCCGCGACTCAGTGTAACGCATGGCGGCAAACGACTTGGGATCGTCGGGCGATCCCCAGTTGCCTTGGCCGTCGATCAGCGGATAACGGTAACTGAATGGCTGGGCCATGAGCACCATGGCCTCGTAACAGGCGGTATCCCCGTGCGGATGAAATTTTCCGAGCACATCGCCGACGGTGCGCGCCGATTTCTTGTGCTTGGAGGCGGCGCTAAGGCCCAGTTCCGACATGGCATAGACAATGCGACGCTGCACGGGCTTAAGGCCATCGCTGAGATGCGGAAGGGCACGGTCGAGGATGACGTACATGGAGTAATCCAGGTACGCCTTTTCAGTAAAGGTGCTGAGCGGAAGACGTTCAATCGAGGCGGCGCGCGGACGAGTCAGCGGTTGCGATTTGACGCGCAGCGATGGTTTCTTGTTTTTTCCTTGCTCCTTACCAGCCGATTTCTTCGCCATCAGATCAATTCCGCCCTGTCACCATTCTTTTCGAGCCATTCTTTGCGGTCGGCGGCGCGCTTCTTTCCAAGCAGCATATCCAGAAGCTTCTGGGTGTTGTCACCGGACTTGATTTCCAGTTGAACCAGACGGCGCGTTTTCGGATCCATGGTGGTTTCGCGCAATTGTTCAGGGTTCATCTCGCCCAGGCCTTTGAAACGGGTCACCAGCGGTTTGGCACGAGTGCCGTTCGATTCCATGCGTTTGAGAATGGACAGCCTTTCCTCATCGTCGAGGGCGTAGAACGTCTCCTTGCCTGCATCGATACGGTAAAGCGGCGGCATGGCCACGCACACTCGCCCGTCCTGGACCAGCGGGCGGAAGTGTCGCACAAAAAGCGCGCATAAAAGCGTGGCAATGTGCGCGCCATCGGAATCGGCGTCGGCGAGAATGCAGACTTTTCCATAGCGCAATCCGGAGAGGTTACTGGATCCCGGATCAACACCCAGCGCCACCGCAATGTCGTGCACTTCCTGAGAGCCCAGAACTTCAGCCGGGTCCACCTCCCAGGTGTTCAGAATTTTTCCACGCAAAGGCAAGATGGCCTGGAATTCACGGTCGCGCGCCTGCTTGGCTGAACCGCCGGCGGAATCTCCTTCGACCAGGAACAACTCCGTGCGCGACAGATCCTGTGCGATACAATCCGCAAGTTTGCCTGGCAGCGCAGGGCCAGAACCTATTTTCTTGCGTGCCACTTTTTTATCCGCGCGGATTCGTTCCTGGGCCGTCTCAATGGCCAGGAGCGCAATCCGCTCGGCATCGGCGACGTGATGATTCAGCCACAGGCTGAAGGCATCTTTAGTAACGCCCTGCACGTAACCCGCGGCTTCGCGCGATGTCAGTCGCTCCTTGGTTTGCCCCGTAAACTGGGGTTCGTGCATTTTGAGCGAAAAAACATAACTCGATTTGCCCCACACATCTTCGGGCGCGAGCTTTAATCCGCGTGGCAACAGGTTTCGGAACTCGCAAAATTCGCGCATGGCCTCGGTCAGTCCGGCGCGGAAACCATTGATGTGCGTGCCATCCTGGGTGGTTGGGATCAGGTTGACATAACTTTCCATGATCGGCTCGCCTCCCTCGGGCAGCCATACGATAGCCCAATCCACTTCGCCGTCAGTGTCCTTGAACCGGCCGACAAAGGGGTCGACGGGAAGATACTCCCAACCTTCGATCTGTGTACTCAGATAATCCTTCAGACCATCTTCATAATGCCATTCCTCGTTATCCTTGGCGTCGCCTTCATTCGTGAAACTGATGTACAAGCCTGGACACAATACTGCCTTCGCGCGCAAGATTTGCTTGAGTCGCGGAACATGAAATTTCACCGTATCGAAGAAGGTTGAATCGGGCCAGAAGCGTATGACGCTGCCGGTCACGCGCTTGTCCGACTTGCCTACCGCTTTCAATTCGGAGGTTTTCTGTCCATCGGCGAAGGACATGAAGTATTCCTTGCCATCGCGCCGGACGGTGACTTCCAGCTTGTGCGAAAGCGCGTTGACCACGGAAACTCCGACACCGTGCAATCCGCCGGAAAAGGTATAATTTTTGTTAGAGAATTTCCCGCCCGCGTGAAGTCGCGTCAGGACCACCTCCACTCCAGAAACGCCCTCTTCCTTGTGCTTGTCCACCGGCATGCCGCGGCCGTTATCCGCCACCGACAGCGATCCGTCGGAATGCATCGTGACATCGATGGCGCTGCAGTGGCCGGCGATAGCTTCGTCCACGCTGTTGTCAATGACTTCCTGGGCAAGATGGTTCGGCCGGTCTGTCTGGGTATACATGCCCGGACGCCGGCGCACCGGCTCGAGACCGCTGAGTACTTCAATGGCGGACGAATCGTAGACAGCACTCATGGGCTAGAGGGGGAGCGGTCGGATAAAATCATCAATTTTCATATTTTATATAAGGTTCATATTTTATTATTCGCACGAGTTCAGCCGGACTGCGGGCAGTGGAGTAGTCATCGCAGACGTAGTGACGATAGAGATAGTCGCGAAACGAGTTGAATTCAAGCATGGGAATCCGCTGCCATTGCGGATCCTTCACGGGTTCTAACCGGTATTCGGCGCTTCCAATGGCGTAGGTTTTATATTCCCGGGTTTCGCATCGCATTCCGTCGTAAAACACGCTTCTGGCGCCTGAAGGGCTTTCGACAATTAGCGAAAAGCGGACGACACGGTCCTCGGCTTGAGAAATAGATTTGCTGTCGAGATAAATTTTTAGGGTGAAGGATTTAGCCAACGTAACCGGAATCAGATCGGAGTCCTTCGGATATGAAGGTAGTACAACATTGCTCTCCTTCCATTTATCTTCAAGACTCTCGTCGTAAACAAAGGTCTCGGGTTCGTCTGCGTATCGATCTTGCTTGGCCTGCGAGGGCCAAACCATGAGAAAAAGCGCCGTGATCAGCAGCTGGCGCCAACTGGAGAGCAAGCGCTTCCCGATTCGAAAAGCAGAAGACCATGTGATCCCACGCATCGGGCGCGCAGTATACAGTAGATGGTCGTCAGGTACGAGTTAAGCAGCGGTTTTGCGTCAATGATGAGCGGAAAAAAATACCGACGTTAATCTGTCGAATTAGACAAATCCTGAGCCAGTGAATCACGGATGAACGCTGGAATCGGGTCGACCTGATGAGTGTATCGCGGATGGTCGATACCCATGGCAATCGCCGCACCCTGCTTAACCGCCGAAACCATACCCGGAGTCAGATCGAAGCGCAGGAAATGGACGGCGGAGGTTTTTTCATCGTTCTCGCGTTCTAGGTCTTCGTCCGCGATCGGGCGAACCGGATCGAAACCGGCGACACGCACCCACACCCTGTCTTCGATACCCTTCAGACACGCTAGTGCCTTGCGGCGTTCATTAACATCCGGGAATTCTATCATGAAAGTCGCCTTCCAATTCGAACCGTCCGGGATAAGCGGATTATACGCCTCGAGCTCATCGCTGATGCCTTCCGGCTCGAAGATGCGCTCGATGCGTAGCATTTCCTGAATCTGATACTGTATGGTCAGGCGATCTTCAAAATAAAGTGTCGCGTTAGGACCGATCGCGACTTGCCGATTCTTTTTGTGCGCGAGGACACGCTCGCGGAATTCCGGCCGGATTTCGGTGTACTTTTCGAGTGTATAGAGGTCGGAACGTGTCAGCTTTTTCATGGGCAACATTTCGGTTATGGAATTTTCCAGGCTCATCATGGCATCCCGCATTCAAATACCGTAAGCCAGCCGCAACAGCGATATCGGATGTTCCGGTTTTTTACCATTTTTCAGCCCATTTTCGATTTGATGCCCCGCCATGGGGCAATCGCTTGAATAATGATCCGGACCGGTTTGAGTGACACGATTGACGACAGGTCTGGCAATTTTCATGGATATCTCGTGGAACTCGCGTTTCACAGCGTAGGTACCGTCGTGGCCGGAACATCGCTCGATGGTCTCAATTTCGGTACCGGGAACGAGGTTCAGAATTTCGCGCGTCTTGGGTCCGATATTCTGCACGCGCTGATGGCAGGGTACGTGATACGCGATGGTTCCAAGTTCCTTGACGAAATCTTTTTTAAACAGGCCCTCTGCGTTTCGCAACATCAAATATTCGAATGGATCATATATCGCCTGTTTGACCTTGACCACATCTGGATCGTCCGGAAACATTAGTGGAATTTCCTGCTTGAACATGAGCACACAAGATGGAACCGGCGCCACGATATCCCATCCCTCACTTACCAGTTTTGCCAGGATGGGAATATTGGCCTCTTTGGCACGTGCCACGGTCTCAAGGTCTCCCAGCTCAAGCTTCGGCATTCCACAACACTGTTCCTTTTCGACGATCCTTACTGGAATGTCGTTGTGCTCATATACGGCAATGAGGTCTTCGCCTATCTGTGGTTCGTTGTAGTTGCCATAACATGTCGAGAACAATACCGCCTTGCCTTTGGTACGTCCGGCGGGTACGGCGGAATTATTATTTCGATTACTGAGACGCTTGTTGCGTTTTCGCAATGTCTTGCTGTGGTAAACGGGCAGCAGAGCATCCGGATGAACTCCCAGCACTTTGTCCAGGAACTTGCGAAAGGTGCCGGATTTGTTCGCGGTATTGACTATTTGAACTACTACCGGAATCCCCGCCAGCTTGCCGATCCTATCTGTGCTGGTAAGTATTTTGTCGCGGGTTTTAACTGCCCCTTTCTGTAACTTCACAGCCTTGGCACGCAGCATGAGGTGCGGGAAATCGACGTTCCATTCGTGCGGCGGGACGTAAGGACACTTGGTCATGAAGCACAGATCGCAGAGATAACAATGATCCACCACCTGCCAATAATCGTTTTTGTTTACTCCATCGACTTCCATGGTGGATGAATTGTCCACAAGATCGAACAAGGTCGGAAAAGCGTTGCATAGGCTGACGCATCGCCGGCATCCATGGCAGATGTCGAATACGCGCTCGAGCTCCGTCATGAGCGCCGGTTCTTCATAAAACTCGGGATTGCGCCAGTCTAGGGCATGACGCTTCGGAGCCTGCAGGCTGCCTTCGCGTCGGTCATCACTTGCAGAAGTCATTCACTATCCTTGGATTGAAACCTGCGGCGAACGGGGCCGGTTTTTCGGCCCCGTTGTCGCGCGACGGGTAACTCTGGGTTACTTCCCGAGAGTATCCAATGCCTTTTGGAATCGATTGGCATGAGAGCGTTCGGCCTTCGCCAGCGTCTCGAACCAGTCGGCGATTTCGTCGAATCCCTCTGAACGTGCCGCCTTGGCCATGCCCGGATACATATCGGTGTATTCGTGGGTTTCACCGGCGATGGCGGCCTTCAGATTATCCGAAGTTGCACCGATCGGAAGACCCGTTGCCGGGTCACCGCTTTGTTCGAGATACTCCAGATGGCCGTGGGCATGACCGGTCTCACCTTCCGCCGTCGAGCGGAACACTGCGGAAACATCGTTAAAACCTTCAACGTCTGCTTTAGCGGCAAAATAGAGGTACCGACGGTTGGCCTGGGATTCGCCTGAAAACGCCGCCTTGAGATTTTCTTCCGTCTTGGTTCCTTTAAGATTTTTCATGGTTCGCTCCTGTTTCAGATATATCACTACAATTTATGGGAATATTATGAATCCGAGTCGCTTTTTGAATTCAATTTGCTAATTTAGAATTATTCTAAATTACTTTGCCACGTCATGTCAACTCCACGACATACATTGCTTTAAGAAGCCATTCACGCGACGAACGGCAAAGACAAAGGACCGAAGGAATGAGCTATTCTTTAAGCGAGAAAAGCGACACATGGACAGTGCACCCGCAACATCAGGCAGGTCCAGCGTCGTTCTTGCCCGGTTACAAATTCGAATCAGTTTGACCTCAGCAGGTCTGCCAGCATGGATTGCGAGCAAAGAATGTATTGTAAGGAGCGCGGCGATTTCACCGGGATCGGCTGGAATTACAGGGAGAAAAAATGATTTGGCGTGCCTGGCTATCTACACTATATTTGAATGACTCGGTGTAATTACGTAGTGAGTCATTCCTGAATTCACCATCATGGCTACCGCAAGCACGGCTTCAAATCTCACTGGCCTGGCCCTCAGGCTGGTTCGTGACAATCTTTTGAGCCCCGCGGACGCGGAACGCATTCAATCGGAAGCGCACAGCAAAAAAACATCATTTGTTACTCAATTGGTTGAAAGTAAAAAGCTGGACAGTCCGACCATCGCCAAAGTCGCCTCGGAGGATTTTGGAATCCCGTTGTTTGAAATCAGTTCGCTTGATCTGGAAATGGCTCCGGTCAAGCTGGTGGATGAAAAGATTATCCGCCGCCATCGTGTCATGCCTCTGTTCAAACGGGGTACCAGACTTTTTGTCGGAGTTGCAGATCCGACCAACCTCCAGGCGCTCGACGAAATCAAATTCCATACGGGTCTGGGCACAGAACCGATTCTGGTCGAGGAATCAAAGCTCGCAGAAATCATCGAAAAAACCCTGGATGCCCAGGATACCGCCCTCACGGATCTGGCAGGAGATGACAGTCTTGAAAATCTTGAAATCGTCACCGGCGAGGATGAAAGCAACGCTCCTGGCTTGGGTGGCGAAGAAGGCATTAACGATGCCCCGGTAGTCAAGTTCGTCAACAAGGTACTGATGGATGGAATCAATCGGGGCGCCTCCGATATTCACATCGAACCTTATGAAAAAGCTTACCGCGTGCGTTATCGACAAGACGGCATCTTGCATGAAGTCGCCAATCCTCCCCTGGCGCTATCGGGCCGTATCGCAGCCCGTCTGAAAATTCTTTCCAGACTCGATATTGCCGAAAGACGGGTACCGCAGGACGGCCGTATCAAAATGCGAATCTCGAAAAACCGCGCGATTGATTTCCGCGTCAGCACCCTGCCGACGCTGTGGGGCGAAAAAGTCGTGTTGCGTATTCTTGATCCTTCTTCGGCGTCCCTCGGCGTGGAAAAACTGGGATTTGAAGAAAATCAAAAGCAGCTTTTTGTCGAGGCCATCAACCGCCCTTACGGCATGGTGCTTGTTACCGGACCAACGGGTAGTGGAAAAACCGTCACGCTCTATACTGCTTTGAACATGCTTAACACACCCGACAACAATATTTCCACGGTGGAAGATCCTGTTGAAATCAATATGTCGGGCATCAACCAAGTCAATATAAATGAAAAGGCGGGTCTCAACTTCGCCTCGGCCCTGCGTGCTTTTCTCCGTCAGGACCCCGATATCATCATGGTCGGCGAGATACGCGATCTTGAAACCGCCGAAATCGCCATCAAGGCGGCGCAAACGGGCCACATGGTGCTATCCACGCTGCATACGAATGACGCGCCTTCAACACTGACCCGACTCGCCAACATGGGCGTGCCTCCTTTTAATATCGCATCAGCGGTCAATCTGATCATCGCCCAGCGTCTGGCACGGCGGCTTTGCGCTCATTGCAAGAAGCCAATCGACATTCCAAAACATGCTTTGCTCAAGGCCGGATACAAGGAAGAAGAATTGAGCGGACTCACGGTTTACAGCGCTGTCGGGTGTGACTCGTGCAACGGGGGATACAAGGGCCGAGTGGGTATTTACCAGGTCATGCCGGTCACTCCGGAAATCGGCTCCATCATTATGCGCGGGGGCAATCAGCTGGATATCGAACAACAGGCGAAAAAAGAAAATGTTCCCGATCTGCGACAGGCAGGTTTGAAAAAGGTCAAGGACGGTATCACCAGTCTGGATGAAATCGAACGGGCAACCAACGAGTAATTTATGGCTCAAGCCGCGGCAAAAAGACCCAAATACGACGCCTTCACATGGGAAGGCGTTGACAAACAGGGAAAGAAAGTAAAAGGCATCATGGAGGCGGCTAGCGTCGCCTACGTGAACGCCACCTTGCGACGTCAGGGCGTCAATCCCGTTAAGGTGGTGAAACAACGACAGGCCGTCTTCAAATTCAAAAAGAGCATAAAACCAAAAGATATTGCCGTGTTCACGCGTCAGCTGGCTACCATGCTGACATCCGGCATACCCATTGCTCAGTCATTTGACATCGTCGGCAAAGGGCATGAAAACCCCTCCATGCAGGAAGTCATCCTTTCGATTAAACAGGACGTGGAATCCGGCACCGCCCTGGCCCCGGCACTGGGAAAGTACCCGCTCTATTTCGATGATCTCTACTGTAATCTGGTCCAGGCCGGGGAGCAGGCAGGTATTCTCGACGGTATTCTGGACAAGGTAGCGACATATAAGGAAAAGATTGAAGCCATCAAGGGGAAAATCAAGTCGGCCCTGTTTTATCCGACAGCCGTTATCGTTGTCGCCTTTATCATTACCGCGGTATTGCTGGTATTTGTAATTCCACAGTTTGAAAGCCTTTTTGCCGGGTTCGGAGCCGATTTACCGGCTTTGACAAAAATGGTCATTGATCTATCGCGAGCATTTCAGGAATGGTGGTGGGCAATCATCGGTAGCATTGTGGGTACGGTGGTATTCCTGAGTTATACCTATAAACGTTCTGAGAAAATGCATCATGCCCTTGATCGGGCATTGCTGCGCATGCCAGTCCTCGGCGAGATCGTAAAGAAAGCCACCATCGCGCGTTTTTCACGCACGCTCGCAACCATGTTTGCCGCCGGTGTCCCGCTCGTCGAGGCGTTGGATTCCGTCGCCGGCGCCTCAGGAAACCGGGTTTACTATGAAGGCACCATGGCCATCAAAGCCGATGTCACGACGGGCATGCAGCTGCAAACATCGATGAATGCCACTGGGCTTTTTCCCAACATGGTCGTGCAGATGGTCGCGATCGGCGAGGAATCCGGTGAGCTTGACAAGATGCTGAGCAAAGTCGCCGATTTCTATGAGCAGGAAGTGGACGACGCCGTGGCGGGTCTTTCCAGCCTGCTTGAGCCGATCATTATGGCTTTTCTCGGTATTGTTATCGGCGGTCTGGTGGTCGCCATGTATCTGCCCATCTTCAAACTGGCAGCCACTGTTTAACCGCGCTGCGATCCCTACTTTTTGGTTTTATTTTGGGCATAATACCGCCCGATGACCGAAATCCACGCCTTTTTTTCCAGTTATCCTGCCGCGTTTCCTTGGATTGCCGTACTCTTCGGTCTTGCCGTTGGAAGTTTTGTGAATGTTACCATTTACCGATATCCAGTCATGTTGGATCGCCAGTGGCGCAATCAGTGTCACGAGCTCTTAAATGCCGGGCAGCAGCCCCCAACGCCTCCTGAGAGATTTGACCTAGCCGTGCCACGTTCGCGTTGTCCGCATTGCGGCCATGCCATCAGGCCTTTGGAAAATATTCCCGTTCTCAGTTATCTCTGGCTGAAGGGAAAATGTTCGGCCTGTAAAAAACCGATATCCTGGCGTTATCCTTTTGTTGAATTGCTTGCAGGCTGCCTTGCCGGACTGATCGCTTGGCGATTCGGATTCAGTATGGCGGCCCTGGCTGGATTGGTCATTACGTGGAGCCTTATCGCGCTCACTTTCATCGACATCGACCGGCAATTGCTGCCCGATGACATCACGTTACCGCTGCTCTGGGCCGGATTACTGTTGAATGTATTTTCCGTTTTCGCGCCGCTGGCGTCGGCGGTTATCGGCGCCGCGGCCGGCTACACGTCTTTATGGGCCGTATACCAGGTTTTCAAGATGATTACCGGTAAAGAAGGCATGGGGTATGGCGACTTCAAGCTATTTGCGGTTTTCGGAGCATGGCTGGGATGGCAAAATCTTCCGCTGGTTATTCTTCTGGCTTCCTTTCTCGGGGCCATCATTGGAATTACCTTCATGCTTTTTTCCGGTCATGATCGCCGCGTTCCGATTCCCTTCGGGCCATTTCTATGCGTGGCGGGCTGGATCGCACTGATGTGGGGTGACACCCTTACTCGTTTCTACCTCCAGTTTGCAAGAATTTCCGGTTGAAGATTGGAAACATGTTGCGAGTCGGGCTCACCGGCGGTATCGGAAGCGGCAAATCCACTGTCGCGTCGCTTCTGGCCATGCGCGGAGTCCCGGTCATTGATACCGACGAGATCGCGCGCCGGTTGACGGAACCGGGGGAAGGCGCGCATGACGAGATTATACGATCCTTCGGGAAAGCAATTCTGGATGAAAATAAAAAAATTGACCGGGATAAATTGCGTGAACAGGTCTTCGAAAACATTAATGAGCGTCACCGCCTCGAGGCCATCCTGCATCCTCGGATTCGCGAAGCGATAGGGAGAAAATTGCCCGAGCTTGATTCTCCGTACTGCATTATTGTTGTACCGCTGCTGGTTGAATCCGGTTTCATCGACCTCATCGATCGCGTTCTGGTGGTGGACGTTTCCGAAAGCACCCAGATTCAACGCACCGTGGCGCGCAGCGGATTAAGCGAAGTCGAAATCCGCAAGATCATGTCCGCGCAAGCCACGCGTGCGCAACGCTTGCAGAAAGCCGATGACGTGATCGATAACAATGATGACAGAAAACGACTCGAGGCTGAAGTGGAACGTCTGCATCAATGGTACCTCGCCCTGGCAATGACGCAGCAAAGACACTAGCTCGATGCGAGCAAAGCCACCGTTTGCTCGATGGAGTCCGCGCCCCAGATTCCGCTGATCATCGCCAATCCCACCGCTCCCGCCTGCCGTGCCTGTTCCAGATCACGCGCACGCATGCCTCCCAGGGCATACACCGGCAACTTCGCGCTGGCACAAAGTTGTGAAAAGATTTTCCATCCGAGGGGCTGTGCCTGGGGGTGTGAAGCGGTTGAACTCACGGGCCCTAAAACAACGAAATCGACTCCAAGTTGTGCCGCCCGCGTCAACTCATCAATGTCATGGCACGAAGCCGCCACCCAATAATCGCTCCGCAGGGGACGATTTTGCCCCGCAATTAAACGACGGCTGTTGAGATGAACACCGTCTGCGCAGCACTCCGGCACCCATTCCGGTTGCGCATTGATTAAAAGTTTCGCGCCATGACGATGACACATGCCGGCTGTCTCGCGTGCCATGGCCTTGTAATCCTGGGGAGAAAGTTGCGGTTCGCGCAGCTGTACCAGCCTGGCGCCGGCGATTAATGCCCGTTCAAGTCGGGAAAGAAACGCTCCATTTCCAAATTGCTTCGAATCGGTAATGAGATAAAGTGAAGGCAATGCGATTCGTTCCAGGATCGGCTGATCTGCATCAGGAAACTCATGCCCGGTAAGGTCGTGACAGTGAACCCACTTTGCCTCCTGTCCCTCTTGTCCGTGCGGAATTCCTCGATACTCGGTAACGCGCCAAACATCGAGCAGGACATTTCGGTCGTGATACACATGCCGTGTCTGCAAATAAGGTTGTGCGGCAATCAGGTCAATCCCTACTTCTTCTCTGAGTTCGCGCGTGAGCGCAGCAAAGGTATTTTCTCCCGGCTCGATTTTACCGCCGGGGAATTCCCACTTCCCTCCCTGATGACTGCCGGGTGCGCGGCGAGAGATAAAAACCTTGTTGCCATCCATGAGCAGGCCGACGGCAACGCGCAGGAGCGAATCAGCTCCGGTATTCGGCATTGATACGGACATAATCATGTGACAGATCCGAGGTCCAGATGCGCGCGGTGGCAATCCCGACTCCCAGATCGATGCGAATGAGAATTTCAGGAAGTCGCATGACGGCAATGCCTCTCGCTTCCGTGTAGTCATTATCCGGTGCGCCCTGACGTACGACGCAAACATCATTCAGGTGTATCGCCAGTTTGCTGAAATCGAGTCGCTCTACCGGCGCACGCCCGACAGCCGCCAGAATCCGCCCCCAATTCGGGTCACTGGCGAAAAAAGCGGTTTTTACCAATGGAGAATGCGCAACGGTATAGGCCACTGCAAGGCAATCCGATTCGGTCAGCCCGCCGCGAACTTCAACGGTGATGAACTTCGTTGCTCCCTCCGCGTCGCGCACAATGGACTGCGCCAGACCGATGAAAGTCTCTGTCACGGAACCTAGCAGTTTGGCATACGCCTCTCCCTCCACCCGGTCGATAACCGAATTCCTCGCGAGGCCGGTGGCCATCAACACGCAGGCATCGTTGGTTGACGTGTCGCCATCCACGGTGATGCGATTGAAAGATTGGTTAACCGCCGTTAACAAACAAGAGTTGAGCACTGCAGGGGTCACCGCCGCATCGGTAGCCACAAATGCCAGCATGGTTGCCATGTCCGGCCGGATCATGCCAGCTCCTTTGGCAACGCCAGTCAGCAATACCGTTTGTGATCCTAAATTGATTTTCCTTGAACTTCCCTTGGGTACGGTATCGGTCGTCATAATGCCGCGCGCTGCTTCTGCCCAGCCGTTTTCATTGAGGTTCATCAGGCAACCTGGCAACCCGGCGACAATTCGCGATACGGGGAGGCGCTCGCCGATGATACCCGTAGAAAAAGGAAGAATTTCCTCGGTCCGACAACCCAATTGCCCGGCCAGCGCCGCGCAGCAGGCACGCGCATCTTCAAGCCCAAACGGACCTGTGCCGGCATTGGCAAAACCCGTATTGATCAGCAGGGCGCGGGGGGGAGCCGTTTCTAGATGATCCCGTGCCACCGTCACGGGTGCCGCACAGAAACGATTGCGGGTGAAGACGGCTGTCACGTTCGTGCCCGGAGCGCATTCGATCACTACCAGATCAGGCCGATCCGGTTTACGAATCCCGGCCGCGGTTGTCCCCAGTCGGATGCCCGGGACGGAATCAAGAGGCGGCAATTCGCGCAAGCCGACGGGCATGTATCAGGCCAGTTTACCGTGACAATGCTTGTATTTCTTTCCGGAACCGCAAGGGCAGGGTTCGTTCCGCCCGATCTTGGGCTGACGTCGCGTAACCGGCTTCTGCACGGTCGCCACCGCTTCCCCGCCTTCGTTTTCCTCCGGCTGGCCACCCGCATCGAGTCTCGGATGCGCGAAGTGCATTTCCTGCGGCTGGCGATTTTGACTCTCAAGCTCTTCAATATCATGTTGTGCTCTCACCTGGACATGGGCTAGGAGATTCACCACATCATGCCGGATGCGGGTCAACATGCCGGAAAAAAGCAGAAATGACTCGCGTTTGTATTCCTCTTTCGGATTTTTCTGAGCATAGCCGCGCAGATGAATACCCTGGCGGAGATAATCCATGGCCGCCAAATGATCCTTCCACTGCGAGTCCAATACTTGCAGCATGACTGCCTTTTCCAGATGGCGCATGACATCCGGTCCGATGGTGGCCGTCTTTTCAGCATACATTCTGTCGGCTTCGGTCACTATGCGTGCGCGCAGCTTTTCCTCTTCCAGAGCTTCATTTTCTTTGAGCCAATGGGCGATAGGGAGATTTAACCCGAGATCTCGCTCAAGCACCTCCTCCAAGCCCGGGATATCCCATTGCTCCTCCAGACTCTCCGGCGGAATATGCTGGTTGATCAATTCAGCGACTACCTCATGACGGATTGTCGTGATGCTCTCGGATATATCATCTACGTCCATCAGCCGGTTGCGCTGCTCATAGATAACCTTGCGCTGGTCATTGGCCACGTCATCGTATTCAAGCAATTGCTTGCGAATATCGAAGTTCCGCCCTTCGACCTTGCGCTGGGCATTTTCAATCGCACGTGTTACCCACGGATGTTCAATGGCTTCGCCCTGCTGCATGCCGAGCTTTTGCATCAGACCCGAGAGCCGGTCGCTGCCGAAAATGCGCAACAGGTTATCCTCGAGCGATAGATAAAAACGCGACGAACCCGGATCGCCCTGGCGGCCGGAACGGCCGCGCAACTGGTTGTCGATGCGCCGCGACTCATGGCGCTCGGTACCGATTACGTGAAGTCCTCCCGCATCCACAACCTGTTTGTGGCGATGGTCCCATTCCGATCGCGCCGCCTGGCGTTTCGAATCATCGTCGCCGATTTCCTTGAGTTCCATTTCAAGATTCCCTCCCAGCACGATATCGGTACCGCGGCCTGCCATGTTGGTGGCGATGGTGACGGCACCGAGTCGGCCCGCTTGCGCCACAATCATCGCTTCCCGTTCATGATGCTTCGCATTCAGCACCTGATGTGGAATTTTCTCTTTCTGCAACAGATTAGACAAATGCTCCGAGGCCTCGATGGTTACAGTGCCGACCAGCACCGGCTGGCCGCGCTGGTGGCAATCGTGAATATCGGCGAAAATGGCGGCATGTTTCTCCGCAGCGGTGCGGTAGATCTGGTCCGCCATGTCATCGCGAACCATTAGCTTATGAGTCGGGATCACGACGACTTCGAGACCATAAATCTGGTGAAATTCGAAGGCTTCGGTATCTGCGGTCCCGGTCATGCCGGCCAGTTTGCGGTAAAGCCGGAAATAATTCTGGAATGTAATGGTCGCGAGCGTCTGATTCTCGTTCTGAATCTTTACGCCTTCTTTCGCCTCGACAGCCTGATGCAGGCCATCCGACCAGCGCCGTCCGTGCATCATGCGCCCGGTGAATTCATCGATAATAATTACCTCATTGTCGCGCACGATGTAATCCACCTCGCGCTTGAACAGCGCATGGGCGCGCAGCGCGGCATTCAGGTGATGCATCAATATCAGGTTTGCCGCATCGTAGAGACTGGTTCCCGGCTGCAGCAACCCCGCCTGGACAAGGAGTTTCTCCACCTGCTCATGGCCTGCCTCGGTAAAAAAAGCCTGACGCGCCTTTTCATCCACGCTGTAATCGCCCGGTCCCCCCTCGCTGACCTGCCGGGTAAGATGGGGAATAATTGTATTGACCTTTACGTACAAGTCGGCACTTTCATCGGTGGCCCCGGAAATAATCAGCGGCGTCCGGGCCTCATCGATGAGAATCGAATCCACCTCGTCAACGATGGCGTAATGGAGTCCGCGTTGAACGCGTTCCTCGGCGCGAAACGCCATGTTGTCGCGCAGGTAATCGAAGCCGTATTCGTTGTTGGTGCCATAGGTAATATCGGCTGCATAGGCATCACGCTTTTCCTCGCGAGTCTGGCCGGGAACGACAACACCGACGGTCATTCCCAGGAACTTGTATATGGCGCCCATCCATTCCGCGTCGCGACGTGCCAGATAATCGTTGACGGTCACCACGTGGACGCCCTTGCCTGCCAGCGCATTGAGATACACCGACAGCGTGGCCACGAGCGTCTTGCCTTCGCCGGTCCGCATTTCCGCAATCTTGCCCTGGTGCAGCACCATGCCGCCGATCAGCTGAACATCGAAATGGCGCATGCCCAAAGTACGTTTGGAGGCCTCGCGCACAACCGCGAAAGCTTCATGCAGCAGACTCTCGAGATTTTCACCGTTAGACAGACGGGTTTTAAATTCGGCGGTTTTGGCGCGCAGTCGCTCGTCAGTCAGCTTCTCAAAATCAGGTTCAAGTGCATTAATGCGCACCACATCATGCTGCATGCGCTTGAGGAGGCGGGAGTTGCGACTGCCGAATATTTTGGTAAGCGCTTTCGTAATCATGAAATTCTGTGCATCTCACGCGGAGACGTGCCGGAAGAGCGGCAATTATGGAGGAAAAGCGTTGAGACTTGAAGCTTGCTACAGCCGGAAAAGATTATTTTGTGCTTACCTGTTGCAGGTACCGCATGGGGTTGACTGATGCTCCGTTGCGAACAACCTCAAAATGCAAATGCGGCCCGGTGGAGCGCCCCGATGTACCAACCAGGGCAATGGCCGTTCCCTTTTTCACCCTGTCTCCCACCTTGACCAGCGTAGCACTGCTGTGGGCGTAACGGGTGATCAGGCCGGACTCATGCGTGACTTCAACCAGCAGCCCATATCCGGCTTTCTCGCCACTGTGTGATACAACCCCGTCACCGACGGCGAGCACGGATGAACCCATGTGCGAGGCGATATCCACGCCTTCGTGCATGGAATGATGCCCGTTGAACGGATCCGCGCGCATGCCGTATCCGGATGAGATCCATCCGCCTTCCACCGGCCAGCCGGAGGGTGTGACAGCGGCATTGAGCTTGCGGTCGAGGAGCAGGTTTTCCAGCGCGGCCAGTCGCTCCTGCTGACGTTCCACTTCCAGGGTCAGGCGATCGATGGATGACATCAGATCGGGAGGGCTGGACAGCACGCTGGCCTTTTCCGGGCCACCCATGGCGGCGTCGGCTGAAAAATTGAATTCGCGGGTATCAAGACCGGCCATCCGGGTAAGCCGGCTGCCGAGCGCATTAAGCCGCAGAACCTGTGCCTGGAGCTGTCCGAGACGTTGGGCCAAAGCATTAAGATGGGTTTCTGCGCGGCGTTTGGCTTCCGCAATCGCCATGCGTTGCGCCGCCAGCTCGCGTCGTTGTGCTGAAAGTAGAGAATCGGGGCTGTGAGTCGAAATCAGTTCTTGGGCATGATACGCCAGGACGCCGAAGAAGCCAGGCAAGACCACCAATGCCACCAGCGCTATCACGATCAGATGTCGATGTGAAAGGGTGGCATTGTTTCCTTTGCCATTACGGTTGCTCGGTACAAGAATAATGTTCATGCCGTTACTACCCCTTTCAACTCACATCTTCGGTTACAGCCAGCATTGCTTATCGTGTCTTTACGCCCGCACACTCATCAGACAGCTGGAATGGTGCGGATGAAGGCGATCGGTGCCTCATCATTCTCGTTATAGGTGATGAGTTCCCACGCTTCCTGGTGCATGATCAGTTCACGCAACAGCCAGTTATTGAGGGAATGCCCGGATTTGTGAGCGCTGAATGCACCAATCAACGGGTGCCCCAACAAATACAGGTCCCCTATCGCGTCCAGGACCTTGTGCTTGACGAACTCATCTTCGTAACGCAGGCCGTCGTCATTGAGCACCCGAAAATCGTCGAGCACGATCGCGTTGTCCAGGCCGCCGCCGCGCGCAAGCCCCGCGGCGCGCAAAGCCTCGAGGTCTCCCATGAAACCGAAAGTCCGGGCGCGGCTTACCTCTTTCACAAAAGAGGTCGTGGAGAAGTCGACGCTCGCATTTTGAGTCGAGTCGCGAAAGGTGGGATGATTGAATTCAATGCAGAAAGAAACCTTGAAACCCTCGAACGGTTCGAAACAGGCCCACTTGTCCCCGTCTTCCACGCGAATCCGTTTCTTGATGCGCATGAATCGTTTAGGCGCCGATTGCTCGGCTATGCCGGCGGACTGCACCAAAAATACAAACGGCCCGGCGCTGCCGTCCATGATTGGTACTTCCGCCGCCGTCAGGTCGACATAGGCATTATCGATTCCCAGTCCGGCGAAAGCGGACATAAGATGTTCCACGGTCGAGACTCTGGCACCGTTGCTTTCAATCGTGGTCGACAGTCGTGTATCGGATACATTTTCCGGGCAGGCGCGAATTTCGACCGGCTCGGGCAAGTCAGTGCGGCGGAAGACGATACCTGTATCAGAAGTTGCCGGACGCAGAGTCAAATAAACCTTTTCTCCTGTGTGCAGCCCCACACCCGTAGCACGGATGACGTTTTTCAAAGTCCGTTGCTTGATCATTTACTTATTTTTGATTTCCTTAAAGTATTGAAGAAAATAAATTGTCTTCGTGAAGAGCGTTCTGCATCTCCGCCAGGGCAAAAAACACATTTGTATGAGTGGCACCGATGCCTGCAATACGGCATGCAGGATATGTAATTTCGCAGAACCGGGGCGACAAAAAATCTCACTCCCTCAAGGTATTTAAGGATAAAAACCCACCCCTGTCCAGCCAAAATTCAGCGAAACGGGGTTGCGGACGGTCTAGACCGATAAATGGACCGATATGTCTCTAATAGTCCTCCTTAGCCGCCGGATCCCGTGGCGCAGCGCTTTCCGAGACGGCGGCAGTAGCGCCCATGGAAACATGGTTCATGGCGGCTATCTGCGCCCATTGCCGAAAGAGCATTCGCCTCGGGCACTGGGCGCTAGTCGGCTTGTTTCCTCAAAAAAGCCGGGATATCCAGGTACTCGATTGCCGCCTCGTTGGAGACGCCGACTGGACGTTCCGTCCGGCGGTTGCGAATTACGGTCGGAGTTTCCAAATCTTCATAATCCGTAGTACCGGTGCCGGTTTTGACGACTTTGTAAGGTTGCTTGCGTTGCTTTTCCAACCCGAGTCCCGTGGCGACGATCGTGACACGCAACTCATCATGCATCTCCGGGTCAATTACAGTCCCGATGACCACGGTGGCATCGTCGGAGGCAAAATCCTTGATGGTATTGCCAACCTCCTCGAATTCTCCGATGGACATATCGAGGCCGGCCGTAATATTGACCAGAATCCCGCGGGCACCAGATATATTGATATCCTCGAGCAACGGGCTGGAAACGGCCGCGATCGCCGCCTCGCGGGCGCGGGATGGACCGGATGCCGAGGCAGCCCCCATCATCGCCATGCCCATCTCCATCATCACCGTACGCACATCGGCAAAGTCCACGTTAATAAGCCCAGAGCGGGTGATCAGTTCCGCAATGCCCTGCACCGCGTTCTGCAACACCTGATTGGCCTTGGCGAATGCATCCAGCAGTGTTGCCTCCTTTCCGAGCACGGTCAGCAGTTTTTCGTTTGGTATCGTGATAATGGAATCTACGTATTGAGCGAGTTCCGCGATGCCTTTATCAGCCACACCCATCCGCTTGCGGCCTTCGAAGGGAAAGGGTTTGGTCACCACCGCGACAGTCAGAATATTCAAGTCCTTTGCCACCTGCGCGACTACCGGTGCCGCCCCCGTACCGGTACCACCGCCCAATCCGGCAGTAATGAACACCATATCCGCGCCGGATAGCACTTCGGCGATGCGCTCGCGATCCTCCACAGCAGCCTGGCGGCCGATATCGGGATTCGCCCCGCATCCCAGACCCTTAGTGAGATTGGTGCCGAGTTGCAAGATGGTTTTTGCTCGCGACTTCTTGAGCGCCTGTGAATCCGTGTTGGCGTTAATGAATTCCACACCATCAATATCGGCGGAGACCATGTGGTCGACAGCGTTACCGCCGCCTCCGCCGACACCGATTACCTTGATAACAGCTTGCTGTCCGTAAGTATCCATTAATTCAAACATAGCGTTGCCTCCAGTGTCGGTTTATCAAACCCAGTTGAACGATGTTTCGGCCCATTCCCCTCATTTCAGAAATTTCCTTGAAACCAGCTTTTCATTTTGTTCCATACTCCCTTGACTCCCACGGCCATGCCCGGTGTCTGGACATACTGTTTCCCTTCCCGGCATCGCGCGCCGTACAGCACCAGCCCGACGCCGGTAGAAAAAATCGGGTTATGCACCACGCCTTTCAAACCGCCAACGTATTGCGGAACGCCGAGTCGGACCGGCATGTGGAATACCTCCTCCGCCAGGTCAACCGTGCCTTCCATCTTGGCGCTGCCACCGGTAAGGACAAGACCGCTCCCGATAACGTCTTCGAAACCGCTGCGTCGCAGTTCGGCCTGAACCAGACTGTAGAGTTCCTCGATGCGCGGCTCGATGACCTCAGCCAGCGTCTGGCGTGACAGCTTGCGCGGAGGACGATCGCCCACACTGGGCACTTCAATGGTTTCGTCGCGATGCGCCAATTGCGTGAGCGCGCAGCCGTATTTCTTTTTGATGTCCTCGGCGTATTGCGTCGGTGTGCGTAATGCCACCGCGATGTCGTTGGTCACCTGATCGCCCGCGATGGGAATCACCGCGGTGTGACGGATCGCCCCGTCGGTAAACACCGAGATGTCGGTCGTGCCGCCGCCGATGTCCACCAGGCAAACGCCCAGTTCTTTTTCGTCTTCTGTCAGCGTTGACATACTTGAGGCCAGTTGCTCGAGAATGACGTCGTCCACTTCCAGACCGCAGCGCCGAACGCATTTGATTATGTTCTGCGCCGCGCTCACGGCACCCGTGACAATATGTACCTTGGCTTCCAGCCGCACGCCGCTCATGCCAATCGGCTCACGAATGCCTTCCTGCTTGTCGATGATGAATTCCTGCGGAAGAATGTGCAGCACTTTCTGGTCCGCCGGTATCGCGAGCGCGCGCGCCGCCTCGATCACGCGTTCGACATCGCTCTGTCCCACTTCCTTGTCCTTGATGGCGACGATGCCGTGCGAATTGAAGCTGGAGATGTGCGACCCCGCGATGCCGGCGTATACCGACTGGATCTGGCAACCGGCCATGAGCTCAGCCTCTTCGACGGCGCGCTGTATGGATTGCACGGTCGATTCGATGTTCACCACGACGCCTTTTTTCATCCCTCGCGAAGGATGGTGACCCACGCCGATTATCTCCACCTCTCCGGTCGGAGTGAGCTCCCCGACAATCGCCAACACCTTGGAGGTACCGATATCGAGTCCAACTATCAATTTTTCATCGTCTCGTCTCGCCATGGTTACCCCTTGTCAGACGTTTCCGACCGTTGTGTGCCAAGCGTCTCCGTGTGGCCGGGTGATCCGCTGATACCGGCCCCGTGGTCGCCAGCCAGATCAATCGCAAAGCCATTGCTGTAGCGCAGGTCGACCCGCTTGATTTCCGAACCAAGATGCGTGAGCGATTTCGCGTACACCCGGGCAAACCGTTCCAGTTTTTGCGCGGGATTTTCCTGATCGAGCACGATTTCCATGTCATTGGCGAGCGTCAGCCGCCAGGTCCGTCGTGGCGTGAGCGTGATCCGTTCCAATTGCAAACCGACCGCGGCCATGATCTGACTGAAATTTTTACTGTGCTCAAGCACTTGCGGCCCGGTACCCTCCGGGCCTTCGAGGCGCGGAAGTTCCGCGGGAAAATCTTGTCCCGTTACGGGCACCACGTCGCCCGCCTGGTTGAGAAAAGCCCCATCCCCCCAACGCGCGGTCAGCCGCTGTTCCGTGAACCGGACATGTATGTCCTGGGGCCATTGACGGCGTACCGACGCCCGATAAACCCAGGGGAGCGATTCCACACGCGCTTTTACCGCATCCAGATTCAGCAGGAAGAAATTGCCATGCACGGCATTCATCACGGTTGATTCCAGTTCCTGTTGCGTTACGTGCACGAATTCGCCTTCGAAGCGCACATGCCTGACAGGAAAATTGTCTGTGCGCAACAACCAGTCGGCACCGAATGCCAGCACCAGCAATCCGAACAACAGTGAAAACAGCAAGACCGCCGCCTTGAAAAGCCCCATGCCCGCTTCCGGTTTACCGTTGCCCGCGTCAACGTTGTACATCGGCTGTCTCCAGAATCCGCAACACGAGTTCGTCGAAATTCATGCCCGCGTGCTTGGCCGCCTTGGGAACGAGGCTATGATCGGTCATCCCGGGCACCGTGTTCACTTCAAGCGCATACGGCTTGCCGCTGTTGTCGAGCATGAAATCCACGCGTCCCCAACCTGAGCAGCCAAGGGTGGTGAATGCGCGCCGCGCGAGGGACTGCAATTCCATTTCCTGGGCGGAAGACAGGCCGCAGGGACACAGATAGCGCGTTGTGTCGAGAATATATTTCGCCTCGTAATCGTAGAATTCACGGTCGGTTTCAATCCTGATCAGCGGCAGGGCCTGATCACCGAGAATGCTGCAGGTGATCTCTGCGCCACCTATAAAACGTTCGGCGATAACCTGATCATCGTACTTAGCCGCCATTTCCCAGGCGGACTTCAGTTCCGCCACTGTCTTGGCTTTGCTGATACCCAGGCTCGAACCCTCGCGCACCGGTTTAACGAAAACCGGTAATCCGAGCTTTACTACGACTTCGTCCAGATCGGTCCCCGGGGCGAGCACGATGAAATCCGGAGTCGGAATACCGGTGGCGGACCACAGGTATTTGCTGCGGAGCTTGTCCATTGCCAGCGCCGATCCCAGCACTCCACTCCCGGTATACCGAATGTCCAGCATTTCCAGGGCGCCCTGTATCACGCCGTCCTCGCCCCAGCGGCCATGCAAGGCGATGAACACTCGCTCGAACTTTTCATCCTCAAGAATTCTCAGAGTCGATTTATCGGCATCCATCCCGCGTGCCATCACATTCTGGCGTTGCAATGCGGACAGCACGGCCTTGCCGGTTTTGAGCGAAACCTCCCGTTCGGCGGAAGGTCCGCCCATCAATACGGCCACTTTGCCGAATTTCCTGCGGCTCATACCGTCAACGCCTCCGTTGTGTCGGGGCCATATTGCCCATCGCATTGTCGGCGTTCGGCGGTATTCGGGCGCCGCGGAGCGTTGCCCGAGGGACCCGTTAAACGGGATCGGGCAGCGGAGCGGATGCCAGCGAGCGCGTAAGCGGCGCCTGCATCCCGCGCAGCGGTCGCATCCCCAAAGGGGCCCCTGCTCCGCGCTGCGCGGTCGCGTCGCATCCCCTCTTTCAAGAAAGCCCCTGCTCCGCGGCTCATACCGTCCCCTCCCCGATCACGCGCACTTCCGGCTCGAGTGTCACCCCGTGGAGGTTTTCCACTACGGCCTGTATCCGGGATATCAAACGTTCGATTTCAGCTGCCGTGGCACCACCCTGATTGACAATGAAATTTGCATGCAGCGCCGAGACGCAGGCTTGTCCCTCACAGGCGCCTTTGAGTCCGCTCGCCTCGATGAGACGTGCCGCATGATCGTGGGGCGGATTCTTGAACACGGATCCGGCATTCGGAAGCTGCGTCGGCTGAGTGGCACCGCGCTTGGCCAGAAGTGTTTTGATCAGCGATTTGCCTTGCTTTGTTTCTCCCCTGGCAAGTTTCAAGTGCGCAGCGATAAACCATTCGTCTTGCGGTCCGTGAACCGAACGATAATTAATCCGATAATCCGAAGCAGGGCGTTTGCGTCGGCTGCCCGTGCGGTCGATTGTTTCCACTCGATCGACGATCTGCCACGTTTCACCACCGAAGGCACCGGCATTCATCGCGAGCGCCCCGCCGATCGTGCCGGGAATGCCGGCAAGAAATTCCGCGCCGATGAGCTGGTGCTCGGTGCAGAATCGCGCCACTTTGGCGCTGGGCACCCCGGCCTCCGCCCGCACGATCCCTTCACGGAGTACGCGCAAATTACTCAACGCGCCGCTGGTCATGATCACCGTCCCGCGCACACCGCCGTCACGCACGAGCAGGTTGCTGCCCAATCCCACCCAATGGACCGGCTCCTGCGAAGGCAGCGATTTAAGAAATCCCGCCAAGTCATCGGGATCGGCGGGTATATATAAGTGGTCAGCCGGTCCGCCGACGCGCCAGCTGGTATGGCGTGACATGGGTTCAGCGACAAGCAATTGTCCACGGAGTTTTTGCGATTTCACCGGCATCATCCGCTTTTCCTGAAAACCAGCGTCTGCGGGAGCGAAGCCGCGACATTGCCGATACTGCCGGCGCCGAGGGTGAGTACCACGTCATTGCCCCGAACCACGTCCTGCAGCTCGTGCGCGAGCGTGTTCACGTCTTCGATGAAAATCGGGTCCGTCCGGCCGCGCGCACGAATCGCGCGGCAGAGCGCGCGGCCGTCGGCACCGCTGATGGGCGATTCCCCCGCGGCATAGACCTCGGTGACCAGCAGCAGGTCCAGGTCAGCCAGCACCGTGCTGAAATCGTCGAGCAGGTCGCGGGTACGCGTATACCGGTGCGGCTGGAATATCACGACCAATCGCCGGTCCGGCCAGCTTGCCCGTGCGGCGGCGACGGTGGCGGAAATCTCGCGTGGGTGATGTGCGTAATCGTCCACCAAAATGACGTCGCCCCCGGCACGCGAGACGCGACCGTTGATCTGAAATCTCCGTCCAATACCGGCGAAAGCGGCGAGCGCGCGCACGATGGATTCCTGGTTCACGCCGAGCTCGTGCGCGATGCCGATCGCGGCGAGCGCATTCAGCACGTTGTGCTGTCCAGGCTGGTTGAGCTCTACCGCCATCCAGTTCTTTTGCCCGCGCAGCTCGGCCGTGAAATACATTCTGGTTTCATCCTGGCGCAGCTGGACAGCGCGCAAATCGGCATCGGGGACCGTGCCGTATGTCAACACCGGCCGATGCACCTGCGGGATGATTTCGCGCACCACCGGATCATCGAGACACACCACGGCAAGTCCGTAGAACGGGAGATGCTGCAGGAAATCGATGAACGCCTGCTTCAGGCGGTTGAAATCACCGCCGTAGGTGCCCATATGGTCGGCGTCGATATTCGTCACGACGGCCATGAACGGGGAAAGCTGCAGAAATGACGCGTCGCTCTCGTCGGCCTCGGCAACCAGGTACTGGCCGTGTCCCAGGCGTGCATGCGCACCCGCGCTGTTCAGGCGTCCGCCAATCACGAAGGTGGGATCGAGCCCGCCTTCGGCCAGGCAACTTGCGACGAGACTTGTCGTGGTCGTTTTGCCATGCGTGCCGGCGATGGCGATGCCGCGTTGCAGTCGCATCAATTCTCCCAGCATCTCGGCGCGTGGAATGACCGGGATCTTGGCGGCGCGAGCCGCACGAACTTCCGGATTGGTTTCATCGACGGCTGAAGAGACCACGACAACATCCATGCCCTTGACGAGTTGTGCGTCATGACCGATCGCCACTTTTACACCGAGCGTATTCAGACGCCGGGTATTCGGGGATTCGCGCGCATCCGATCCCGAGACCTCGTACTGCAGGTTATGCAGCACTTCGGCGATGCCGCACATGCCCGCTCCGCCGATGCCGACAAAATGGACGCGTTGCACGCGGTCACGCATCGATCACCCCCAGGCAGACTTCGGCCACGTTTTCGGCCGCATCGGTCACGGCCAAGTGGCGTGCCGCGCGCGCCATTTTCAAGGGAAGATCGCGATTGGCGGCAAACCCGGACAACAGTTCACACAGCCGGTCGGCGGTGAATTCCGTTTGCGGTATCAGCACGGCGGCCGAACGGTCGGAAAGAAAACGGGCGTTGGCCGTCTGGTGATCGTCCACGGCGTAGAGATAAGGCACGAGGATCGCAGCCGATCCGGAGGCCGCCAGTTCGGCGATCGTCATGGCGCCCGCGCGGCAAAGAACCACATCCGCCCACGCATAGGCCCCGGCCATGTCATCGATAAATTCAGTCACTTTCGCGGGTAAGCCGGCGTACGCCGCCGTGACGTGTGCGGCCGCGTTGCGGCCGGATTGATGCCACACCTCCGCTCTGATCTTCTCCGGCAGATTCCTGATCGCAACCGGGACCACGTCATTAAATACGTTAGCGCCCTGACTGCCGCCCACAACGAGCAACCGCAATCGTCCCCCGCGCGAGGCCATCCGCACATCGGGCGGCGGCAGTCCGATGATCTCGTTGCGCACCGGATTGCCCACCGGGCGCGCCGGGATATGGCTGCCGAACGTCTCGGGAAATCCGCACAATACCTGGTCAGCGATCAACGCCAGCCATTTGTTGGTCATGCCCGGAATGGCGTTCTGTTCGTGAATGACCAGCGGTGTGCACGTCAGCCGCGCCACCAGGCCACCGGGACCCGCTACGAAGCCGCCCAGGGATAACACCGCATCCGGTTTTCTCCGCCGCAGGACACGCAGCGCCTGACCCATCGCATAGACAAGCGTGAACGGGAACAGAAGCCAGCGCACCCAGCCCTTGCGACGCACGCCGCGTATCGAGAGCCACTCCATGTCAATCGCCAGGCCGGACGCCGGCACGGCATGGGCCTCGAGGCCGCGCCGCGTTCCGAGCCAGACAACGTGCACCCGTTTTTCAAGCAGCCGGCGCGCGACGGCAAGCCCCGGGAAAACGTGCCCGCCGGTTCCCCCCGCCATGATCAACACGCAACTCATGTCCTACCCCAGGCCGCCGCCCGCGCCTCGCGCCCGATAAGGAGCAGCAGGCCCATGGCCATGCAGCTCGCCAGCAAGCTCGACCCGCCATAGCTCAGGAACGGCAGTGTCAATCCCTTGGTCGGCATCAATCCCATGTTCACGCCCATGTTGATCATCGCCTGAGAAGCGAACAGCAGTCCCAATCCCTGCGCCAAGCGCGCGCTGTATAACTGTCCCGCGGCCTCGGCCTGATGGGCGATGACAAAGGCGCGCGCGAAAATAATTCCAAAAAGCACGATGACACCGAGCACGGCCATGAGCCCGAGTTCCTCGGCCAGTACCGCGAAGACGAAATCCGTATGCGCCGCCGGAAGATAAAAAAGTTTCTGCACGCTCGCTCCCACGCCTACTCCGAACAACTCTCCGCGTCCAAAAGCGATGAGCGCCTGAACCAGTTGAAATCCGGAGTTGAACGGATCGGCCCACGGATCGAGGAAGCTCGTTACACGCCCCATGCGGTAAGGAGAGATGACCGCGAGAACCGCCATCCCGCCCAGTCCCACAGCGAGTACAAGCATGAAATGCCAGAACCGGACACCTCCGAGAAACAGCATAGCGAACACCGTCACCGTCATCACCACCAGGGTGCCCATGTCGGGTTCCAGCAGGAGCAGCGTGCCGATCACAGCCACCACCAGGCTCACCATGACGATTCCCTGGGTGAAATTCCTGAGCGCCTCCTGCTTGCGCACGAGATAACCAGCGAGATACACCACCATGAAAAGTTTCATGAACTCTGACGGCTGTATATTCACGATCCCAAGCCTGATCCAGCGGGAGCTGCCGTTTACGTGTGCGTTGATACCCGGCACCAGCACCAGGCAAAGTGATGCAATGCCGAGCAACAAAAGAAACGGGCCGGATTTTTCCCACCAGCGTATTCGCGTATGCATGACGAATACCATCAGGACGAGTCCGAGAATCGCGAAGCTGACATGGCGTATGAGGTAATACGCACTGTTTTGCATTTCACGTTCGGCGTAGGCGATGGACGCCGAGTACACCATGGTCACACCCAAGGCGAGCAACACGAACGTGCAGCCGAGCAACCACCGGTCCCACACTTGCAAGGCCCGGCCGGCGGTGCGTACGCTGTCCGGCATTATCGCGTCAATCATGCCTGCCACCTCCACAAGGTCGGATAATATCCGCTCACCATACCGTCGGTGGCCGGCGGCAATTCACCGGTCGCCACCGGCAATCCTTTCCGTAGCCTCGTGCCAAACGGTGGAAGCGCTGTCACCACAAACAAAATCCAATCCGGTGGCCGCGAGCGACTCGCGGACGGTCGCATCCCCACGGCGCGGGGGCCCGGCTCCCTGCTCGCGGTCGCATCCCCACGGCGTGGGGCCCCGGCTCCGCGGCTCATGCCCGCCGCCTCCGTAAGATCAGAAATGAATCCGTGGCGCCGTGCTGTCGGCGTCCTGCGGCATTCGCCGGTCGCATCCCCACGGCGTGGGGCCCCGGCTCCGCGGCTCATGCCACTACCTCGCGCACGGCTTCGCGAAAAACCTCCGCACGATGTTCATAATTCCGGAACATGTCGAAACTCGCGCATGCCGGCGAAAGCAACACCACGTCACCGGTTTGCGCCAGTTCATGCGCGATGCGTACAGCGTCATGCATGTCTTTTGCGCGACGTACTGCCATGACACCGCCGAGGGTTGCTTCGATCTGCGGCGCATCGCGCCCGATTAAAACCACGGCACGGGCATGTTGGCGGCACGCGATTTTTAATTCATTGAAATCCTGCCCCTTGCCATCGCCTCCGGCGATCAGAATCACCGGCGCAGTCATGCCGTTGAGCGCCGCGACTGTCGCGCCCACGTTGGTTCCCTTGGAATCGTCGTACCAGCGCACACCCAGGTGTTCAGCCACGAGTTCGGTGCGATGCTTCAGCCCCTTGAAACCGCGCACGGCCACACAGGTCGCTTCCGGTGTAATGCCTGCGGCCTCCGCCAGTGCCATGGCGGCCAGCACATTAGCCAGATTGTGACGACCCGCGAGCGGCACATCGCGTGTTGGCATCAGCAGCTGAAGTCCGCGCGCAAGCCACGTTTCTCCGTTTCGTTCGGTGAGGCCGTAATCCTGCGCCGCGAGTGGCTGTCCAAGGTTAAAGCTGACCATCCGCCTTCCTGACAGACACATGCGCATCACCCATGGATCGTCGGCATTAAGCACAAGCGTGCCGTTACCGCGAAAGATTCGCGCCTTGGCCGCGGCGTATTCCTCGATATCCCGATACCGGTCCAGGTGATCCGGCGTGATATTCAGCACGGTCGCCGCGCGGGCGTTGAGCGACGCGGTCAGCTCCAGTTGAAAACTCGAAAGTTCAATCACGTAGACATCGGGCACCGGTTGCTCGAGCAGCGACAGCGCCGGCACGCCAATGTTGCCGCCAACCGCGGTTTTCAAACCTGCCAGCCGGCACATTTCCCCGGTCAGCGCCGTGACGGTGCTTTTGCCGTTTGACCCGGTGATCGCAATCACCGGCGCGGTCACTTGACGCGCGAACAGCTCAATGTCACCCACCACTGGCACGCCGTTATCGACGGCACGAGCGATTTCCGGATGCCTGACTGACATCCCGGGGCTAACCACTAACATACCCGGATCGTCAAAAAGTGCGGGTGGAAATTCGCCGGTATACACCGCAACCTGCGGAAATTCACGCTTGAGCGCTTCGAGTTTCGGAGGTTCCCGGCGTGTATCCACTACTGTCGTTGCATAACCTAGGGCTGCGAGATGACGCACGCAGGAATATCCCGTGAGTCCGAGGCCCACCACCAGCGCACGTTTTGTTTCCGTCTTTGCCATCGCCAATGCCGTCACTATTCGTTTACCCCGTTACCCTCACCCCTTACCCTCTCCCTAAAAGGGAGAGGGGGAGTTGGTGAGAATCTTTATTTCTACCGAATCTTTAACGTCGCCAAACCGATCAGCACCAGAATCAGCGAGATGATCCAGAAGCGCACGATCACGCGCGGTTCGGGCCACCCTTTCAGCTCAAAATGGTGATGCAACGGCGCCATGCGGAATATTCTTTTCCCGGTCAGTTTGAACGAAGCCACCTGCAGCATCACTGAAACCGTTTCCATGACGAACACGCCACCCATAATAAGGAGCACGATCTCCTGGCGGACCACCACGGCGATCGTTCCCAGGGCGGCGCCGAGCGCAAGCGCCCCGATATCGCCCATGAACACCATGGCGGGATACGTGTTGAACCAGAGAAATCCCAGGCCGGCGCCGACGATGGCGCCGCAGAAAATCAGCACCTCGCCCGCCCCGGCAATATAGGGAAATCCGAGATAAGCGGAGAAATTGTGATGGCCCATGACGTAGGCGAAAATTCCAAGCGCGCCGGCGACCATAACGGTTGGCATGATTGCCAGACCATCCAAACCGTCCGTGAGGTTCACGGCATTGCTCGATCCCACAATCACCAAATAAGCGAACAAGATGTAAGCCGGGCCCAGGTCAATGACGATGTTTTTGAACACCGGCACGATCAGCGCGGTTTCCGCCGGACTTTTCGCGGTGTAATAAAGGAAGAACGCGGTACACAATCCCGCGACCGACTGCCAGAAAAATTTTCCCTTCACACCGATGCCGCGCGGATCCTTGTTGACAATCTTCTTGTAATCATCCACCCAGCCGATAGCCCCGAACGCCGCGGTCGTAAACAGCACCGCCCACACGAAGCGGTTGGTCAGATCGGCCCATACCAGCGTTGCGATAAAAATAGACACAAGGATGAGGGCGCCGCCCATGGTCGGCGTGCCAGCCTTGGACAAATGCGTCTGCGGCCCGTCCTGGCGTACCGTCTGTCCAATCTGGCTGAAACCCAAGCGGCGGATGATGGCCGGGCCGATCCAGAAACTGATTCCGAGCGCCGTCAGCACGCCCAGGATGCCGCGCAGCGTCAGATAGCGGAAGACGTTGAAGAACGAGAAATCCCGGGCCAGTGTGTCAAAAAGGAAATACAGCACTTAGCGCATGCCTCCGGATTCCATGGAGGTTTGTGTTTTATTGATGATTCCGGAAACAATCCGCTCCATGCGCATGACGCGCGAGCCTTTGATGAGCACGGTCATGTCGGCGTGGAGACTATCCAGCAACGTCTCGATCAGTTCTATATGGTTCTCGAAGTGCCGGGCGCCCTTGCCGAATGCGCCTACCGCGACGCGGCTGAGTTCGCCAAAGGCATACAGATGTTGTATTCCGATGCGCTGAGCGAGTTCGCCGACCCGGAAATGGATATCCGCCGACGCCGTTCCGAGTTCAGCCATGTCGCCGAGCACCAGGACGCGTTCGCCGGGAAACTCCCGGAGTACCTGCAACCCGGCGGTAACCGAGGCGGGATTGGCGTTGTAAGTATCATCAATGATTCGCGCCCCGTTGATACCCCGTTTTACTTCCAGGCGACCGGATGTCGCGCGCAGTTTTTCAAGCCCGGTTCTGACATTGTCGAGCGCAGCGCCGGCGGTGATAGCGGCGGCGCCGGCCGCGAGTGCATTCATGACATTGTGTCTGCCCAGCAGTGGTACGCGCATGTCGATGTCTCCGTGTGTGGTGGTTTTTAGATGAAGGGTGCTGCCGGTGTCGGTGAGCCGGTACTCCGCGCTCACATCGGCTTTCCGATCCAGGCCGAATGTCAAACATTTCTTCAATCCGGTGAGTGTTTTCCAAAGTGGAAAATACGGATCATCCGCGTTGAGGATGGCGGTGCCGTCGGCGGCGAGACCGGAAAATATCTCGCCTTTGGCGCGGGCTGCGTTTTCGAGTGTGCCGACTCCCGCCAGGTGCGCCTCACCGGCATTGGTGATCAAGGCGATTGTCGGACAAACAAGACGGGAGAGATATTCAATCTCCCCAAGATGATTCATGCCCATCTCGATCACGGCATAGCGATCGCTGGCGCGCATGCGCGTCAGCGTCAAAGGCACGCCGATATCGTTATTGAAATTACCGCGCGTGACACATCCGGCACCGGTCTGTTCCAGTATCGCGCCGATCATTTCCTTGACCGTGGTCTTGCCATTACTGCCGGTGACGGCGATGACGGGAATCCTGAATTGACCGCGCCAGAATGCGCCGAGATTCCCGAGACCCAGACGGGTGTTCGGGACATGCACGTAGGGCAAGGGCGTTTCCATTTTGCGCCCCAGCAGGGCGCCGGTGGCGCCCGCGGCAATGGCCTCGGCGAGAAAATTGTGTCCATCGAACCGCTCGCCCTTGATGGCAACGTACAGGTCCCCTTGCTGCAAGGTCCGGGTATCATGGCTGACACCCGTGAATACCGCGTCGCGCCCGGTCAGTGGTGCTTTCAACACTTCGGCGAGAATCAAGAGCGACATCACGCTTCCGCCTCCGTGCGATCAGAAATACTTCCGTGCCGCCATCCTGTCGGCGTCCTGCGGCATGCGCCGGTCGCATCCCCACGGCGTGGGGCCCCGGCTCCGCGGCTCATGCCCACCGCCTCCGTCAGGGTTGAAAAATATCCGCGCCTCTGCACTGTCGGCGTCCTGCGGCATGCGCCGGTCGCATCCCCACGGCGTGGGGCCCCGGCTCCGCGGCTCATGCCGCTACTCCCAGCAATTCGTGGACGGCGAGGCGATCGCTGTAAGGCAAACGTTCATCGCCGATCTGCTGATAGTCTTCATGACCCTTGCCGGCGATCAACACAATATCGCCTTCGCCAGCGCTGCGGATGGCCTCGGCGGTGGCCGTGCGACGATCGCGGATCACACGGGGCGTGGTACGCATGCCGTTATGGATATCGGCGATGATCGCATCACCCGATTCGTGCCGCGGATTATCGTCGGTCAGTACCACCACATCCGCGAGCCGTTCGGCGATCTCGCCCATGACCGGGCGCTTGCCGCGGTCTCGATCACCGCCGCAACCGAAAACACACCAGAGTTTTCCGCGCGTATGTTCGCGCAGGGCAAGCAGAATTTTTTCGAGCGCATCCGGCGTGTGCGCGTAATCCACCACCACGAGAGGCAATCCGTTCACACCGCCGAATTTTTGTGCGCGTCCGGTGGGTGCCTGGGCCCTTGCCAGGCGCGTAACCGCCTCATCCAGCTTCATGCCCAGTGCCAGCAATGTGGCCAGCACCGCCAGCAGGTTATAGACATTGAATCGGCCGATAAGCGGGCTGCGCAATTCGGTATTGCCGAACGGCGTGCCGATATTCATGGCAAGACCTTCGGGTGCAGGACGGATATTGCTTGCGCGGATATCTCCGCCCTCGATACCGTAACTGAGCGTTTTAATGTTCGTTGAGAGGCGTGCGAGTATGCCACGGCCGAAATCATCGTCGTGATTGATGACGGCATGTTTCAATCCTTCCAGCGCAAATAACCCGGCCTTGGCTTGGCCATAGATCGCCATGTCGCCGTGATAATCAAGATGATCACGCGTAAGATTGGTGAATACCGCCACGTCGTAGGCCACGCCCCTCACGCGACCTTGATGCAGCGCGTGCGATGAGACTTCCATGGCAACATGCGTCGCGCCTTGCGCAAGAAATTCCGCCATCAGGCAATGTACCGTGATGGCATCGGGGGTGGTAAGGATTGCGGTGTTGAGCGCGTCGGGAAATCCGGATCCAAGCGTTCCGATCAACGCACAGCGCGTCGGCGCCTGATCCAGTGCCTGCGCCATCAAGTGCGTGCAGGTGGTTTTGCCGTTCGTGCCGGTAACGCCGACCACGACAAGGTGTCGTGTGGGGGCTCCATAAAATCGATCAGCCATGAATCCGATATTTTGCCGTAGGTTTGGAACGGCGATTACCGGAACCGGTGCGACGGGAAATTCAAAATCGTCTCCTTTTTCATACAGGACCGCTACCGCGCCCGAGGCAACGGCGTCGCCGATAAATTCGCGTCCGTCCATCACCATTCCCGGCATCGCAATAAACATATCGCCCGGCTTCACCTTGCGGCTGTCAATTTTCAGGCCGTGCACTTTGCGATGGGCAGCATCAGAAACGTCCGCCAGTCCGTGAAGTAAATCACTCAGATAACAGGTCGTTGATGTCATTCGGCCGCCGGTTCGCTTTTCACGGTCATGAGGCGCTGCTCCTGGCGCGGAGCATCCGGAGGTATGTCAAGCAGCCGCAAGGCACCGGTCATCACACGTCCGAACACCGGTGCCGCGATCACCCCGCCGTAATAGCCGCCGTGCGTCGGTTCATCCACCGTCACCACCATTACCAGGCGTGGTGCAGACGCGGGCGCAAAACCGGCGAACCAGGCTACATATTTATCTTCTGAATAGCCGGTTGCCGTCAGTTTGCGTACCGTTCCGGTTTTCCCCGCCACGCGATAATTCGCCACCTGCGAAGCTTTCCCTGTGCCCGCCTCGCTGACCGCCAGTTCCAGCATTGACTGAAGCCGTCGCGCCGTCGCGGGGGACAATACACGGTCGCCTTGCGGTGGCGATTCGATCCGTTTCAGCGTCAGCGGCAATGCCATGCCATCGTTGGCAATCGCAAGATAGGCTCGCGCCAGTTGCAGCGGAGTCACGGAAATTCCGTATCCAAAGGAAATGCTCGCTTGATCCACCGGGACCCAGCTTGACGGTGGATTAAGCAGTCCGGGCACTTCCCCGGGCAGCTGTACCCCCGTCGTGCTGCCAAAACCCGCGTGCCTCAACGTATTCCAAATGCTCTTTTTGTCCAAGGCGAGCGCGATTTTGGATGCGCCTACATTGCTCGATTTCTCGATAACACCGGCGACCGTAAGTACTCCGTAGTTATGCACATCACGAATCGTGCGATCGCCAACCCGCAATACACCCGGAGAGGTGTCGATCAAGGTAGTGGATGAGAATTTTCCGCTTTCCAGCGCGGAGGCGATCATAAAAGGTTTTAGCGTGGATCCGGGTTCGAAAAGATCCGTTACCGCACGATTGCGAAAGGCGCTGCTGCGCAGCTCGGAACGATTATTGGGGTTGAAGTCCGGCTCGTTCACCATCGCCAGCACTTCTCCGGTGCGAACATCAAGGACAACCACGCTTCCGGCAAGCGCCTGATGACCGATGACCGCCGACTTCAGTTCACGATACGCGAGGTACTGAATCCGCCGGTCGATGGAAAGCATCAAATCCTTGCCGGGCTTTGGCAGTACCACACTCTCTGCCATTTCCACGGCATTTCCCTGCAAATCGCGCAAAAGTCGTTTGGCGCCCGGTACCGCACGCAACCAGGAATCATAGGACAATTCAATTCCTTCCTGGCCCTGATCATCGACATTGGTAAACCCGATTACATGGCCGGCGACGGCACCAAGCGGGTAGTAACGGCGATATTCCCGCGTGAGCGACACACCCGGAATCTGCAGGGCAGTGATTCGTTCGGCGATGGAAGGCGTGACATGCCGCTTGAGATACAGGAATTCGCGACCGTTATGTTTGCTGATGAGCTGTGCCAGTTCACGTGTGTTCATTCCGAGCAATGCTGCAAGGTGCGGCCACTTTCTGCGTTCTTCTGCCAGGGTTGCCGGATGCGCCCACACGGAATCCACGGGAGTACTGACTGCGAGCGGAGCACCGTTATGGTCGAGAATCATGCCGCGATGTGCATTGTCTTTGACGAGGCGCATATGCCGGGCATTACCCTGTTCTTGCAGATAATTGGAATTGAAAACCTGCAAATAAACCGCGCGCGTCGCGAGCAAAATCAAAAGCCCAAGGAAAAACAGAAACACGATCAGATTACGCGCCGAGTAACGGCTCTTGGCGCTGCGGCTCATGGTGTGGATCCCCGAACGAGTCGCACGACGCGAATTCGCGCTGAATCGGGTGTGCTCATGTCGAGGCGGTTACGCGCCATCACCTCGACACGCCGATGCTGGGACCAGGCGCCTTCCTCGAGAAGCAATTTTCCCCATTCGATGACGAGCGCATCGCGTTCAGCCTGATAAGTTTGCAATTTTACGAACAACTGGCGACTTTCATGACGCGTCTTTACCACAGCGAGTGAAGTAACCATCACAGCCGCCAGCAACACAATCAGGCGCCTATACATATGGTTTTTCATCCGTGCGCTCTGCGATCCGCAACACGGCACTCCTGGCGCGCGGATTATTACGTGCCTCCGATTCTCGCGCGCGCAAGGCCTTGCCAATTATTTTCAGTCTTGGACGGAAATAATCCCTGTTAACCGGCAATTCAGGCGGGAGTGCGGCTCCTTTTGCTTCAGTGTAGAAATAATGTTTTACCATCCTGTCCTCGAGCGAATGAAAACTGATCACCACCAATCGTCCGCCACTGGCGAGCAGGTGCACCGTTTGCGGGAGTACCTTCGTGAGTTCATCGAGTTCGCGATTAATATGAATGCGTATCGCCTGGAAAGTGCGTGTTGCCGGATTCTTGCTCTTTTCGCGGACGGGAATGGCGCGCGAGATTATTTCAGCTAGGCGGTTGGTAGAGGTGATCGGCTTGATGGAGCGCTCTCGGACGATGGCGCGTGCGATGCGTTTGGCGAACCGTTCTTCTCCATAGTCGCGTATGACACGCGCGATCTCGTTCTCCTCCGCATGCCGAATCCAGTCGGCGGCAGATTCCCCGGAATTCGGATCCATGCGCATGTCAAGCGGACCATCGGTCTGAAAGCTGAAACCACGCTTTGGTTCATCAAGCTGGGGAGATGAAACGCCGAGATCAATAAGAATGCCATGAACGCGTCCGGTCAGTCCCAACCTGTTGAAGGTTTGCTTCAGCATCGAGAATGGCTCTTGATGAATGATGACACGGCGGTCATTTCCGAATTGTCGTCGAGCGTGATCACAGGCAGCCGGATCACGATCGTATACATGCAATTGGCCGAGTCTCCCGATACGTTCCACGATATGACGCGCATGTCCGCCACGTCCGTAGGTAGCATCGACATAAATTCCGCCTTCCTTCACTTGCAGTGCCTGCAATGCCTCCTCCAGCAATACCGGAACATGACTACCTGCCTTCACGCGTTCGCACTAGAGCGAAAGCGATTCGAGATCCGGCGGCAGCTTGTCGCCTCCCTCGCCTTCGCTTTCGAGCCATTCGGCGCGTCGCGCGTTCCACACGCCTTCGTCCCAGATTTCGAATTTGTTTCCCTGACCGATCAACACCACATCCTTGTTGAGTCCCGCAAATTCACGCAATGGCGGCGCCAGAAGAATGCGACCATTGCCGTCGAGTTCGCATTCGGTGGCGTGGCCCACCAGCAGTCGTTGCAGTTGCCGGGTCTGCTTGTTGAAGCTCGAGAGTTTCATGATCTTGCGTTCGATTTCTTCCCACTCGGGATGCGGATACAGGAGCAGACAGTGGTCGCGGTCGACGGTCACCACCATCAGACCGTTGCACGCGCGCGCGAGTTGCTCGCGATAACGCGTCGGAATGGCCATGCGCCCCTTGCTGTCGAGTGTTACGGCATTGACGCCACGAAACATTTTTCCCCGCTTTTCCCCGCTCTATTCCACAAAAAACCACATTTCACCACTTACTGACACTATAGATAGCGACACCAAGAGGTGTCAAGCAATAACTACGGCTACTACGAAATTTATTCTTTGCGGGTCAGCGAGTTAAGAAGGGATACTGAATGGAAGGGGGATTAATGTACTCTCGGTCGCCAATACGACCAAATGACAATAGATTGCCTCTGAAATCTAAACTAGAAACTTCAGGAAAAACATAAAACTAAATGATCAAACTAAAATAAAAAAGAGTTGGCCGTTAAGCCGGGTTCTGTCGCGGACAGTCATTCATCTAGGGCCCGCGTCACCGCGAGCCTCTGGCGGCCTACCCAGGAACAGTGCGGGCCACACCATCGTTCCTCTATTTGGCCTTACTCCAGGTGGGGCTTGCCGTGCCACGGATGTTGCCAGCCGTGCGGTGCGCTCTTACCGCACCATTTCACCCTTACCAGTCATTTCGGATCTGGCGGTATATTTTCTGTGGCGCTTTCCATCGGCTCACGCCGCCCAGGTGTTACCTGGCACCCTGCCCTATGGAGCCCGGACTTTCCTCCGCTCGGCCACGCGGACGTGGTCGGGCGGCGACTGTCTGGCCAACTCCGCTTTCATTATAACAGTGATGCCGGCAAGAAGTATTGCCTGACCGCCCGCAACAGAGCGAAAAGTTTCCCGACAAGATTACTAATAAGAATTAACGGCTACGATATTTTGCCGCGTAATGGGCGCGTAATATCTTACGGGTTTGAGCGTGTATTCGTGGATTATGGCTGCGGAACTTTGTCGTGAGAGTGTCAAAGTCATGCGCGCGTTTCGGGTGGTCTGACTTCATGTCAGAGCGGTTATTTTTTGGGGTCATGGTCGGTACCAAAAAGTTTTCCGAGCTTGTCCCGGGTTACGTCGGTATTGCCAGCCGAACTGGCCTCACTGCCGAACAGACTATCGAGCTTTGCTTTGGCCGCTTGAGTCTTTTCCCCTCCGGGTGGGCGGTAGGCGTCTGGCCGGGGTTTAAACCAATCACAGAAATTCGCGTGTTCCTTGTCGCTTATCTCTTCCGCCCGCTCCTCGCGGCACTGGCTGGTGACACGAGGATCGTAGAATTCGCACAGGCGGCAGGCATGGAGATAAGCCCGGCATTTCGAACACTCTGCCAGGCGGCTTAAGGGTAAGGGAAGGTCAGCGATCGAAGCTCCACATTTCCAGCAAACCAGTGTCGAAGCCACGGGTGATTTTTACTTGAAAACCCGTTTTAGAAACGATTGTAATTCATTCCAAGATTCCCGATCAGCGACAGCATTATATGCCAACGGAAGATTGAATTTAGTACCCAGGGCATCGGCACCCGGGTTGGTGAACGCATGTTTGGCTCCCGGGTAATTTACAAATTTGTAATCCACCTTGGCGTTGTCCATTTCTTTTTTGAATGTATCAATCTGCCCTGCCGGGACGAACGGATCGGCTTCACCGTTCATTACCAGTACTTTGGCTTTGGTTTTTCCAGGCCGGGCCGGATGCTCGGTATTCAGGCCGCCGTGGAAACTCGCTACCCCGCGCAAGTCCTCACCGGAGCGTGCCATTTCAAGCACCACACTGCCACCGAAACAGTAACCGATTGCAACAAGTTTTTTGCTGTCAACCGTTGATTGGTTTTTGAGAAGTTGCATGCCTGCTTCGAAACGCGATTTCATCAAGGAAAGGTTTTTACGTATTTCTCCTGAGAATTTACCGGCTTCATTGGGGTGATCGGCCTGTTTCCCGTCTCCGTACATATCTACGGCAAGTGCGACGTAACCAGCCTCAGCGAGCTTACGGGCACTGTTGCGCGTGTGCTCGTTGTGGCCCCACCACTCGTGCACGACTAAAATACCCGGACGTGGTTGCTTGACCGCATCGTTGTACACCAGGTACCCCTTGAGCACGGTACCGCCAGCCCGATACTCAACCGGCCCTTCCTTGATTCCCGCCTGAGACACAGACAAAATGCCAAAGCTCAGTGCGACTGTGATTATCCATTTCTTCATGTTCTGTCTCCTTGCGTCGATGAGGCTTATGGATCCGGTAGCATCAACCCGGTCGGACAAATGCGGCTTGTGTCCACCCTCAACCACGGGGCCAACGCCTGTTCGGACATTATATTACGGTATCCGACAGTACCAAAGAATGATATCCGGTCAACATCGATCAAAACCATACCGTGACAGATGAAAAAGACATCGCCGCGGTGTTTGAACTCGGCGGGCGGGTTCGTGAGTTGCGACCGTCTGGTTATGGACTAATCAATAATACCTATCTTTTGACCACCGATACCGATCGTCGGGTGATATTGCAGCGTATCAACCGGCGCGTGTTTCCAAGACCTGACCTTATTTCCGAAAATCTGCGCATCCTTACAAACCATGTAGTGGGGAAAATGACCAGTACCGGTAGCGGGATATACGCGTTGAAATTTCCCGAAATTCTCAGAACTCATGATGGCAAAAGTTTCTTTCTTGACGCCGCCGGAGAATATTGGCGAGCAATGAGTTTCATCGAAAATACTTTCACGCTTGAAAAAATTACCAGCCTTTATCAAGCCGAGGAAGTGGGTCATGTATTGGGGCGTTTCCATGCCCTCATTTGTGATCTCAATCCGAAGCAACTCCATGAAACTTTGCCCGGTTTTCACAACGCGGCCAGTCACCTCGCGCGTTTCATGCAAACCTCACACCGGAGTGCTCTGGAAAAGGCGGAATGGCGTTACTGTTTTACATTCATTGAATCACGTCAAGCACTGGCGCCGGTGCTCGAGTCCGCTATGCGCGAAGGCATGCTTTTCCTGCGCCCCATCCATGGCGACACCAAGGTGAATAATTTTCTATTCGACGTGAATAGCGGCAAAGCAGTCAGTCTGGTTGATCTTGATACCATCCAGCCTGGTCTGATTCATTTCGATATTGGCGATTGCCTGCGATCCTGCGCTAATACGGCGGGTGAATCGCCCACGGATATGGAGACCGTATATTTTGACCTCGACATCTGTCATGCGCTGCTCAAAAGTTACCTCGCCGAGACGCAAAGCTTTCTGACGCGGCATGATTACCGCTTTTTATATGACACTATTCGCTTGATTCCGTTTGAATTGGGAATGCGGTTTCTCACGGATCATCTGGAAGGCAACCGTCATTTCAGGACTGACTGGCCGGGGCAGAACTTGCACCGCGCGATGGTACAGTTCCGGCTCACGGAGAGCATTGAAAATTCTGAGAAACGGATAAGGTCACTTATTGATGAACTGTCGCCCGGTGTCTGACCAAACTTGCATTAGTGTCAACTCCTGGAACGCTGCAATGCTTTGAGATCTTCAATAACTTCCCGGCTATGAGCTTCCGGCTCTACCTCGCGGTATATCTTGGCGATTCTGCCGTGGGGATCGACGATGAAAGTATGTCGACGTGCGATATGAAAAAACGCCAATGACCAAAGCGCGCCATATTGTTTCGCCACACGGCCGTCGGTGTCAGCCAGCAGGGGAAAAGGAAGCTTGTATTTCCCGGCAAATTTAGCGTGGCTCTCCTGGCTGTCTACGCTGACCCCGAGAATTTCCGCACCCAGATTCCTGATGGCGAGAAAATTGTCCCGAAATTGGCAGGCCTCCTTGGTGCATCCGGGTGTATCGTCCTTGGGATAGAAATACAGCACGACCCATCGCTGGCGGTAGTCCGCCAAGGCGCGTGGCTCACCACTTTGATCCGGGAGCGAGAAATCCGGCGCCATTTGACCCACTTTCATTTCCGTCTCTTCTGCCTTGGCTCGAGGACTTGCCGCTGTCAGCCCATAAAATACCAATACCAGATAATAAACGACCATATAATTTTTCATGCGGCTTGCTCCACTGACTCTTTAACTTAGGCTAACGTTTTCCGGTCCAGGGCATCTCCCTCCCGCTCCGACTCATTTATTGGGCGGAATTGGCCGCACCATCTTTCGATTTTACTATTTTCAATTTCCTGTTGATCTAACCTGTATCCAAAGGGCAAAATGCGCCACTTTGCAGCGAGTCGGCTGGACGGGAGATCCTTCCGAATGGCGATTGCCACAACCGGTTATATTAACTGAGAGGAAAAAATCGATGAAGTTGATTCTTTTAGGAGCCCCGGGCGCAGGCAAAGGCACGGTCGCCAAACAACTGACACAACTGGATGGTTCCATACAGATTTCCACCGGAGACATCCTGCGTGGGGCGGTACAAGCGGGCAACGAACTCGGCAAGCAGGCCAAGGGATACATGGACCGCGGTGACCTCGTACCGGATACGCTCATCATGGGAATCATGGAAAAACGCCTGCAGGAGCCTGACTGTCAGAAGGGTTTTCTGCTCGACGGCTTTCCTCGAACCATTCCACAGGCCGAAGCCTTGAATGTGTTGCTCAACAAACTCGGCCTCAAGCTCGACATGGCGGTAAACATTGATGTTCCGCGTAATGTGATCCTCGACCGCCTCACAACCCGCCGCACCTGCTCCAATCCCAAGTGCCAGGCAATCTACAACGTCAAGAGCATGCCGCCGAAGAAGGAAGGGATCTGCGACAAGTGCGGCAGCCCGGTGGTACAACGCGAGGACGAGATCGAGGCGGCCATCAGCCACCGACTTGATACTTATAATCAAAAAACCGCGCCTTTAATCGGCTTCTACGAAAAGGAAGGCTTGTTGCTTACGGTGAGCGCGACATCGAGCGAGGCGGTGATCGAAGCGATCAGGAAATACTCGCCGCCTAATCCTTGACAGGCGGGATGACAATAACGGCCCGCGTTCTTGACAGGGCGACGCGTCGTTATAATTAAATGTCTATAAACCCTGTTTAGTTGAACAACTTCCTGCCTGGATCAGGGAAAGCGGAAACTATTGCTGGCGAGCGCAGTGAGCGCAAATAATCCTATGAGAATATGGATTTAGGAGAAATTACGGGGCTTGGAGCACGGCCGGCTAATGGTTAAATCACCCACCCCTCCTTCTCAGACCTCCCGCTGGCAGGAAACCCCGCTGCCATGTAAACCGCTAACGTGAGGGCTGTTTGCCCTGACCAAACAAGACCGACCGTGATGCGTCGGTAATAACCGGTGCGGTGTTAACTTGTTTGGCAATCTCATAGGCACGGATCACGGCCGGTCGTGCCTTCATGGACTGAAACCAGCGCTGCGCGTGGGGAAATTCATCCAAGTTTATTTTTTGTTTACGATGGGACACGGTCCAGGGATAGGCCGCAATATCGGCAATGGAATACTCCCCCGCAATGAATTCACGGTCCGCCAGCCGGTGATCGAGCACGCTGTAGAGCCTCTCGGCTTCTTTCACATAGCGTTCAATCGCATACGGAATTTTTTCCGGAGCGTATTGAACAAAATGGTGGTTTTGTCCGAGCAAAGGGCCCAAATTTCCCATTTGCCAGAAAAGCCACTGCATTACTTCCGTCCGCGCGCGCAATTCCTGCGGCAGCAACAGTCCGGTTTTCTCGGCCAGATACTGCAGAATGGCCCCGGATTCGAAGACACTGATCGGCGCACCGTTGTCCACCGGTTGATGATCGACAATCGCCGGTATGCGGTTGTTCGGGGATATCTTCAGGAACGCAGCCTCGAACTGGCTGCCTTTCCCGATATCCACCGGCTTCAGCGCATACGGGAGGCCGGTTTCTTCGAGAAAAATCGCGATCTTGTGTCCGTTGGGCGTGGTCCAATAATACAAATCAATCATGACGAACACTTACATACAACACTTGTGCAGAAAAAACTAGCGGATTGTTCTGGCCCCGCTGTATTGGAGCGAGTAGGTTTAAAATGGGATGTTAATGAGGATTTGATAGAAACGATCCATTATATCTGTTCCTGCCAAGTCGACATCCGGATCAGAATGCCGCGTGGAACTGCCAGGTATCGGCGCATATCTCCAGGATTTTGTCTCAATCGTCAAAAAAACTTTCATATCACGAGGATTGTATGCCATTCCTGCATGGAATATTTTTCTTTCGGCCAACCAGGATGAAAACGGCAAGTCATTAAGCCGGTAACTAACGCCGTACCCCGTTGCGGTTCCACTGGCCCGGTGTTGAGGGAGGTAAAACCGCAACCCCCTCTCGGCGTAGGCGCGACTAGCCATTCTAGTGTCCGTTAAACGGCTTACACTCCAATAATTGGTTGCGGAGGGCGAGTCGGGATCAAGCCGGGAAAATACGAATCGGCTTTTGCACCCGGCATTAAATGGCAGGCAAATGTCGCGCCCACCAGCAGAATAAGTATTTGTCTCACGCCAGCATCCCCACAGGTACCCTAGCAAATAACAGGCAAAAGACGTGCCAATGCCGGGAAAACCGGCATGAAACAAGCATGGATGAAAATAATCCGGCGACGGGCGTTGGTTAATTCGCATGACAACGTATCAGTATTTCATAGGCCCCGCGAATCGCCCGGAAGCGTACCGGATCGCCGCCCTTGTCCGGATGGTGCTGCGCCGCCAGTCGCCGATAGGTTTGCTTGATCACCTCCCACGGAGCATCTGCGGGCAACTCCAATATTTGCAACGCGTCTAAACGTTCGTCGATGGCGAGATATCTTTCCATGAAGCGGGTCAGCATGGTCTCGACATCCGCGTAACTGGTCTGAAAAAAATTCTCCCAATCAAGATAATAATCGCGCAATGGCGTAGCCGAATTATCGTCGGGCAGAGAAGCCAGTCCCGGATCCGTCACCGGCCCAAGTCGAATATCCAGCGGTGAAATGGAGAGATACATGCCTTCGTTGAACAATTCGGTCTGCAGCTGGTACAAGGCGTTCATGACCACGAAATGCTGACGGAAGAGCGCGAGATTCGCACCTTCTTCCGCGAAACTGAATTCCTCCTCGCAATCCAGCAGTCGTTGAATCAGGTTGTATTCGCTGATTCCGGACGGGTGAGCTTTGATCAGCGAAAGAATGGAGGCTTTGAAAGGATTTCCTGGCATTAGAGAAAATATAGTCCATCAGCCCCCCTTTTTTCAGAATCTGGAGCGCTGATCCGGACAGACATTCTCCCGAATCTTCTTCTGGGAATTCGCTGCGGAAGTAGCGCTAATCCAGATTTACGAGTTCATAGGGGGCAGAATCGGGTGGCCCGGGTGCAAAAAGAAATCTCGGTTTATGTCCGTAACCCGGATAACAAGGGATGGCAAGCAGATGGCTACAGACGGTTCCGAAACCATTGGGAAAATCCAGATTCATGGCGGCATGTGCGCCTTCTTGCTCCGGAAAAGTTCGACTGGCGAGCAGCGTCTGCCAATCAGCCCAGTCATCGCCCGACGGATCCGGTATCTCCGCCTCAAGAAATCGGGCAAAGTGCAAACGAATGCGCGTGACGCTCATGTCGTCGAGATTACGGGCTGTCAGCATATGCAAACCGGGCGGCACCTCGAAGTCCTCGACACACCCAGGAGCGCCATTTCCGCCGCGGTGACGTAACCAGAAACATGACACCGGATCGCCGACAAACAAATTAAACGCACGATAGGCATTTGTGTCGAGATCCTTTAGTGCGTGGACCGCAGCTTTCGCCTCCGCATGATCCAGCGCCTCCAGCACCAGCTCACCGCGGCTGCGCTTGCCGACCTGCGGCCCGAGCGTTCCCTCGCGATCCATGACCACGGCCGCCACACCGTGGTCATTAACCCCGAACCAGCTTCCTCCGCCCACCTGATCGAGGCCTGCCACCACTTCAGGTCGGTCAACCCAATGCCTAGCAGGAGGAAGCCAGGGGCGATCTCGCCTTTCATCGCGATTACCGGCCACGAGCAATGGCCAGGGATGATCCGGTCGTCGCAATACAACAAGGGTGCACACGAGTTTATGAATTACCGGGAAAATGAGTTGATTGTATACCGCGACGGAAGCCGACACGAATTGGGTAATCAGGCTGATGCTTTTGCTTGCGCATAGAAATAATCGCTGATTTTCATACCCACATTCCAGCGGAACAGCAAGCGCTTGTCGAAGCCACGAACATACACGGCAATGTGCGGCGCCAACCAGACCTTTTCCGGTTGGACGGTTTCGATATCGGACCACGGAATCATCAACGGCGAATGAAAAACACGAAATAAAATATTTACCGACAAAGCCAATCCGGATTGGCCTACTGTCACGAACATGCAGTTCCGATACTTGACCGGGAAATAACCTGATCCGACTGACAATGAGGTAAATCTGAATTTTTCCCCCTCGATGGCCGCCGAAGTGCCGAACCGGCGCGCCAATTGATTCCAGCCACCCAAAAACGACCGCGACGCCAGCAGTCCCACCCACGCCAGGAGAAGCAAGGGGATAAACCACTGCAGGAAAACAAAGCCCTGGCCATTTGGATTCATTTTTACTTTCGAACCATCATGTATTTTCCGCGTTGTCCCGCCCGCATGTCTTTCCTGTCTTGCCTCTGGCAAAGAAAATGTTTAATAAAATCAGAATCTCATAGTTCCGGTTGTATCCCGCATTGAGCGCGCTGTTGTGTGGGTTTATGAACATAAAAACTGGCTCATTGACACAACTTCTGGCGAGATTGTAAACCGCGTGCAGCTTACTTGGAACCTTGAGAGCAGAACATCGCCGGAAATATGGGTTAGTATCAAGTTTATCATTTTTCCGGAAATTTTCTGGGTCGATGTGCTCGCTTTTTTTCTTGATTCATCATGAAATCGAAAAACTTATTGAAAAAACCGGCCGTTTTATCGCCCGTTCCCCGGTCCGGATACCGGTCGTCATCGTACTGCTCGTCATCCTTGCCACGTGCTGCTGCCTTATAAGATTCAACGCGGACTGGAACGCTGGCTCATCAACGAAGGTGCCGAGCAAGCGCGGGTTGAAGACGCTTATTTCAACCACTTCATCGGTCACTTCGCGGTACGCAATATTCAGTTGACGGTTGGGTCGTCTCGGACCCTGCTGGTCTCGCAGGCAAATATGGATTTCGCTCTGCCGCCCTTGCTCCGCAAACTGTTAGTGATCGATGAAATTCACCTGCGCGACAGCATGTTGATCGTCGAGCGAGCTACCGACGGCCATTGAACTACTCGAGACCAGACAGGCCATGCCGTTTGAAAGTGCGCTGGCAATATCGCGCGATGAAAACAACGATATTCATCTCGATATCGACATCACCGGCGACGTGAATGATCCGAAGTTCGACCTGACTGACGCCATCAACCAAGCGCTGACCGGGGCGTTGCCCCGCGGTAGTGTGAGTTATCTCAAGTTCTATTTTCAACCCTTCGACACATTGAACGCGGTCGCCGGACTCGCCGGTAAAGCCGTGCGGTTAAAGCTCGATCCGGTTTCGTTTTCGGCTGGTACCGCCTCACCAACCTCCGAAACGCAGGAATATTTGATGAAAGTCGGGAAACTCCTGCAGGAACGCGGGGATTTACGCCTCAAGCTGTGCGGGAAAGCAGTGCCAAAAGATGGATTGGAGGAAGAGGCGGCCAGGACGCTGGACGCTCGCCGTGCCGAGGCCACCAAGGATTATTTCACCGGCTCTTTTGGGGTGGCTAGTGACAGATTATTTGTGTGTGATCCGGAAGTCGAAATGGAACCTGAGGCCATAGCCCGCGTTGAACTGATAATGTAAACCGTTACATAATCGTGTTATCGGGAAAATGGATTCTCGATGCACGCCAATTCTTTGGCGCAGGAATCCGTTTCAGGCTCCCGACCAGATAGGATAATTCATTTTTCGAACTTAACTCTGGCCATACTGAGGAGAAAACATGTCATTTATCAAAAAGCTTGTTGTAGTTGTTTTGATGGCGGGACTGCTCGGCTGTGCCGGTCAATCCACGGGCGAATATATCGACGATTCGGCCATTACCTCCAAAGTGAAGACCAAACTGTTCAATGATCCGATAACGAGCGGCTGGCAAATAACCGTCAACACGAATAACCGCGTGGTGCAGTTGGCCGGTTTCGTGAAGTCATCCAAGGAGAAGGACCGCGCCGGTGAGCTTGCCCGCAGCGTTCCCGGTGTAAAGTCAGTGAAGAACGATCTTGTCATTAAATAAGGGCTGAAACACTTATTGTGCGGCTTCGCTTCCGAACCAATTGCTTCGAGCCAGACGTCTATCGCGTCGCTAAATACTCTCAACATCCTTGGTGGCAATCAAAAAGCACAAAAACTCCCTAAAATCCTGTTATTGTGGTATAGTACGTTTGTTGGTTGTTTCAGTGCTGTTCAGCAGGCCTGTTTCGTATTTTCCCTGGCCAATCATCGTTAATAAATCGCGACCCTGCCGCAGGCATGCTCATGACCCATCAAACTATCGACGGAACGAAAACCAAAACATCCCCAGCAGACACACACCAAGCCAAGCTGCGCCTGTTCAAGGTGGCGTCTGTGGAAAAAATCAGCCCTCCCGACGGCGGTGAGGGCCAGGATTGGTACCGTTATGTGCTCGATAGCGGCCGCTCGATGATCTCCGGTCAGCGCCGCGGCTCGCGCAAAGACGTACAGGCGTACGCCGCGCAATGCGCTGAACAACTGAATACCCGCGGGCAAACGGGTCAGTCCATCTGGAGTCCACGCGGTCGGAAACCCGCCGCTGCGGCAAACCGTTGATGATTAATACAAAGAAAGACCCCACCGGGAGGCAGGGTCTTTTACTCCTTCAACGCCGTCTAGCGGATCAGACCGGTTGAACGTTCGCTGCCGACGGGCCTTTCTGCCCCTGGACAAGCTCAAACATTACCTGTTGGCCTTCGGCGAGTGACTTGATCCTGCGCCCTGAATGGCGGAATGATGCACGAAGACATCCTTAGGCGCCATCCGACGGCGTAATGAAACCGAAGCCTTTAGCATCGTTGAACCACTTTACTGTTCCTGTAGTCGCAAAAAATCCTCTGTAGTTGAATGACAATAGTTCGCCGTCCATTCTTGCAAGTGGAAATCCGGGTGTTACTGCCGAAAAAAAACGGAGAGCACGCTGCACTGGCTATTAGATTTGCACTGCAGGCCGGCACTGTACGCGAAGTCAGCCCAATAGCCACAATTAATTCGCTGCTTCCGTTTCCGATGGACCACTCAATGGTACCGGGCAGAATCCGGGCCGGCCTCGGTTAAAGCCTGGTCTCGTAACAGCCGCTGGACAATCGCCAACGGTCTACCGGATGATTTAATAATTTTAGGACTCTTATCCATGTCCGATTGCCAAGTTCAGCAGCGCATCCAGGCGCTCCGTGTCGGAGGGCGCGGGCGTCACCGTGTACCGCACCATCGGCACCCCGGCGCTGCGCCATCTCGACCCGTTTCTGATGCTTGATTATTTCGGCAGCGATGACCCCGACAAATACATCGCCGGGTTTCCGGATCACCCGCATCGCGGGTTTGTTACCCTGACATACATGCTTGACGGACATATGCTGCACCAAGACAGCATGGGCAACCGCGGCGACCTGCGATCCGGTGGTGCACAGTGGATGAAAGCCGCCAGCGGCGTGATTCACTCGGAAATGCCACAGCAAAGTGAAGGCTTGATGCGCGGTTTTCAACTGTGGATTAATCTGCCCGCGAGCGAGAAAATGACCGATCCCGTTTACCAGGAAATTACCCCTGAGGCTATTCCGGTGGTGGAATCTGCCGGACTACGCGTACAGCTCCTGAGTGGGCACTACGGAGGCAAGGAAGGGCCGATAGCAGATCCCCACACGCACGTGCAGTATCTGGACGTGTCAATCGATGCGGGGCATCGTTTCTCTCACCACCTCGCGACCAACATGACGTCATTTCTTTTCGTTTTCGAAGGAGCGGTAAGGTGTTCCGGGACATCCCTGTCCCATCATTCTCTTGCCGTCCTTGGTTCGGGCGCAAGCGTTGAAATCACAGCGGCTGATCGGGCGGCACGCTTAATATTCGTGGCGGGACTCCCGCTCAAGGAACCTATTGTGCAGCATGGACCGTTTGTAATGACTACTCACCACGAAATCGAACAGGCCGTTTCCGATTATCGTAACAACCGGTTGGTGCAAAAAAAGGCGCGATTCGCTAGACGCTGATTTCTTCGTGTTCTTCTTCGACGTGCAGTATCGAGTTGTATCCTCCTGAAAGATTCAACACCTGTTCGGGGTTGGAAGGATCCTCCTGCCACACCCCGTCTATGATCAAACGATATTCATATGACCCCGGCATCAGCATCACGTTCTTTTCCACGACGCCATCCGCCCACCGGGTGATAACACCCTGATCCGGTACCCAGTCATTGAAACTTCCTGCGAGTCGGACGTCCTTTCCCGCCAGATCATAAAAACGCAGAGTCACTTTTTGTTCGCCACTGAATTTTCGCAGTTGTGCCCGCGCATTCTCAATTGCGCTCTTCATCTGGCCGATAGGAGACTTGCGCTCTCGATCCTCCCCGCTTGCCGGAATTGCGTCCAGGACCAACATCAGCTCGTCGGCCAGGCGATTGTATTGCACCGCGACTGTCGAAGTCGGGTCGTACGCGATAATCGGCGCGCCCTGGCGGACGGCTTCCTTGAGGCGCACAGTGGATTGGACCATTACCGATGACACATCGTCGGCAAACCGTTCGCCGACCTCATGGAGGAATTGCCGGCACAGGCGAGTACGGCTGTCGACAAGCGTGGGCAATAAGCGGATCGGGATGTCGCGATTGTGGCGCGCGCGCATCAGTGCAATGGTCTTATACATGTGATCGATTCCACTGAGACCGAACAAGCTCATCTCGACAGGAATCAATACCAGATCCGCCACGGCCAGTGCATTCAAAGAAAGCAGGCCTGTTGACGGTGGGCAATCGATAACGGCGTAATCATAACGTTCCCGAATCGGCTGGAGATGAATCCTGAGTTGCTCGTCGCGCTCTTCGTTTCGCACCGGCAAATGTTCCGCGGCGGCGAGCGTCAACGTTGCGGGAACCACATCCACGCCTGTAAACACTCCGGGCAAGATGATTTCTTCGATGCTGACCTCGCCGGTAAAAACATCATACAAGTCGCGCGCGTCTTCGTTGAAAACTCCGAAACCCAGCGATGAGTGGCCTTGTGGATCCAAATCGAGAAGCAGCACGCGTTGCCCCTTTATCCCGAGACAGGCGGAAAGATTGATCGCTGTGGTAGTTTTCCCACAACCACCCTTGTGATTGGCGATGGCAATGATCTTCATAATCAGAATACCTCCAGATTTCTCTCAAACAAAAGGGGGCGATGCGGCCCCCTGTGTGATGCATCCCGGTAAGTCTCCCGGCATTCGCCACCCGCGCACCATTCCAGGCGGCTCCATTTGGCGCGGTAACCGGAAAAACATGCGCGCTTGTCCAAAAATCGCCGAGCGCTCCCCTTCGCCGAATTGGAAACAAATTGGCAAACACTGCAGCTTGAATCGAAAAAGATACGCCTCAAACTGCTCGGGTAATGAACGGAAGGAAAAAACAGCTAGGTGAAAAAGGCGGAAGGGGGATCGCCCAGACATTGGGCGGGGGCATGACACCGAATCGGTTACTCGATGGCGAACGTGCCACCTCCCCGCCTCGCGGGCCGCTTCGATGACAGCATTGCTTGCAACCCTGTGTGGGCCAATCCTTTGAACCTCCAAGGAAGCAACTAGTGCTTGATTTTTAAGAACCCAGGGAGAAAAGTCAAGAAATATCGAAGCGGAACATTGGCTTAGAATCGATTGGCATCCCCAAGACAGAATAATGCAGGCGCAATGCGGATTTTCGGAATAAGGTAAATCTCGCTCCAACAGTCATCGGCCGAACTGAACTTGACCAGAACAATTTCGCCTTTGCCTGACTGAAGGAGAAATGAAGGATTCTTTTCTGATGAGCGCAGAATTATTCACCGGAATTTTCAAATCAGTCACGGTATGTCCTGTATGTGTCGCTCACGGCGGCAAGGAAAAGTTTTTGAAAGCAAAATGCAGCGTTGATGCCTCACGATGACCGCCCTATACTCCACAGACATTGAATTTATTATGCCTCGACATCCACGCCGGAGAGTAGCCTAGCGCAATTAAGAATCATTTTTTAGACGTAACCATGAAATTTCTGGAAATATGATTTTCCCGTTTTGTCGAATCCTGTTGTTATGCTGCGCACTGCTGATAGCCTGTGACAGGCCAGCGCCGGTTTCGCCATCATCCGCCGTTAATGTAGTGTTCAAACACAGCAAGCTGTTTGGAGACTCGTCCGCGTTCGATCGGCTCATCTCAGAATTTGAACTTGGAAACCCCGGTATCCGTGTCGAACGACAAACTCTCCCCTCATCGAGCGATGCCCAGCATCAGTTTTATGCCATAAATTTCCAGGCCAGATCTTCGGCCTTCGATGTCCTGGCGGTGGATGTGATCTGGGTGGCAGAATTCGCCCGCTCTAAATGGTTGCGCGATCTTAGCCACTTGCTTCCGTCGGGTGAGTTTACGGCATTTTTCAGTGGACCGACTCGTGCGGTTACATACGAAGGGAAAATTTTTGCGATCCCCTGGTTCATCGACGCGGGGCTGCTGTATTACCGCAAAGATTTGTTGCAGCAATACGGTTTCTCGCCGCCCGAGACTTGGGACCAATTGGTGCACATCGCCAGAACCATTGTCGGCAAGGAGACGAAATTATACGGTTTTGTCTGGCAGGGGAAGCAATATGAGGGTCTGATCTGCAACGCTCTGGAGTATATCTGGAGCAACGGTGGCGATGTGCTGCATGAGAGGCGGGTCGTGCTGGATAGCGCCTCGAACCGCAAGGCACTCGAATTCATGCGTGACCTGGTTGTTAGCCATCGCGTAACACCGGATTTTGTAACCACCGATACCGAGGAAACTTCCCGGCGCGTCTTTGGCAGCGGTCGGGCCGTGTTTCTGCGAAATTGGCCGTATGCCTGGAATCTGTTTCAGCAAGAAGGCTCGATGGTGAAAAACAAAGTAGGTGTGGCGTTGCTGCCGCATTTTCCGGGTCATCGCTCCGTGTCCACGCTGGGAGGGTGGCAACTCGGCATCAACCGCAACTCGCTTCACCCCGAAGCCGCGGAGAAATTGGTGAAGTTCCTCACGTCACCGCGTGCGCAGCGCGCGCTCAGTCTAGCCTATGGCTTTCATCCAACACGAAAGTCGTTGTACCGCGAGACCGAATTATTGCAGGCACAACCTTTGCTCGGTCAGCTGCACGATATTTTCGAACAAGCCCGGCCCCGGCCGGTGACGCCGTTCTACATCATGATTTCACAGGTGCTGCAATCCGAATTCAGCGCCGTGATCGCCGGTGTCAAACCCGCAGACATGGCACTGCAATCGGCGCAAACCCGGGTGGAGAAAATTCTCGCGCATGGCGACTGACCGGAGAAACCGCGAGGAACGCGCGACGTTATTTCTGGCGCCGGCCGGAATCACGCTCTCAGCCGTGATGCTGTTCCCCGCGGTTTATATTCTCTGGCTCAGCCTGGAACGCCGCTCGCTGATTTTCGGTACCCCGCAATTCATCGGCTTCGACAACTACCTGCGCCTGGCACACGACCCGCAATTCTGGAACGCGCTCGTCAACACCGTTTACTTTACTGTTGTGTCGGTTCAAGGCGAACTCGTCCTCGGACTCCTGATGGCGTTGTTACTGCGTCGCCCCTTCAGGGGTCGCGGCCTGCTATACGCCATCATCCTGATTCCCTGGGCCATACCCACCGTGGTTTCAGCGCGCATGTGGGAATGGCTGTACAACTCGGACTTCGGGGTTTTGAATTACCTGTTTCAGGCCCGCATTAACTGGCTGGGGAATCCCGTCTGGGCCATGCACGCGGCGATTGCCATGGATGTATGGAAATCCACTCCGTTCGTGGCTTTGCTGCTGCTCGCCGGCCTGCAAAGCATCCCGCGTGAGCTTTACCACGCGGCGGCGGTGGATGGCGCCTCGCGTTGGACCATGTTTCGACGCATCACGTGGCCTGCCCTCCTGCCTTTGATTTTGGTGGTGCTGATCTTTCGCACCATTGATGCGTTCCGCGTGTTCGATTCCATTTATGTCCTCACCGGCGGTGGTCCCGGAAGCAGCACCGAAACGGTGTCGATTTACGCCTACAAATTGCTGTTCCAAACACTGGAATTCGGCTACGGCTCGGCCGTGGCGGTCGCGATTTTAATGAGTGTTGCCTTGGCCACCGTCGTCTACGCATGGCTACTACGCAGGGTGTCGCCATGAGATCGGCGGCGCGCGGACTCGCGCTGGTCCTTGTGGCGTTGTACTCCCTCGCTCCGTTTCTGTGGCAAATTGTCACTTCGCTCAAGCCGGCACACGAGCTCACGTCGCTGCCCCCACTGTTGCCGAGCCGAATCGAGTTTGCGAGCTATCTCGCCATTTTTAGCGATTCGCCGCTGTTGCGCGCCGTCGTCAACAGCCTGATCGTCGCAGGTGGAACCACGCTGTTAGCGCTCGTGATCGGAGCCCTGGCCGGTTTCGCACTCGCCCGTTTGAGAGTCCGGCGGCGCGCCGCAATCCTCGCCGGGGTACTGGTGGTGTCGATGTTTCCGCCGATCGCCACCGTGAGCCCGTTGTTTTTATTGCTCAACGCGCTCGGTCTGCACGATACCTTGCTGGCGCTTTTCCTGACTTACACCACCTTCTCGTTGCCCCTCGCTATCTGGCTCCTGACCAATTTTTTCCGTAGCATCCCGGAGGAGCTTTACATCGCATCGCTCGTGGACGGTTGCACGCCATTCCAGTCGTTTTACCGCGTGATGCTGCCGCTCGATTCGCCGGGTCTGGCGGCGGCAGCGTTGCTCGTATTTATTTTCTCGTGGAACGAATTCTTGTATGCATTGAGTTTCACGGCCACCGCCGCGTCTCGCACCGTTCCGGTAGCCATCGCCTTGTTCCCCGGTTTGCACGAGGTTCCCTGGGGAGATATTGCCGCGGCTTCCGTGGTGGTCACTCTGCCGCTGCTGGTCCTGGCCATGGTGTTTCATCGGCGCATCGTGGACGGACTCACAGCGGGTGCCGTTAAGGGCTAGACGATGGCGCAAATAAAATTGCAAGAGATGACTAAACGTTTCGGAGACACGGTTGTCCTGGACCGTATCGACCTGACGATCGATGACGGAGAATTCTTCACTTTTGTCGGACCAAGCGGCTGCGGCAAGTCGACGCTGCTCGGCCTGATTGCCGGCATCGACACGCCCAGCGTGGGGCGCCTCTACTTCGACGATAACTTGGTTAATGATCTGCCGCCGCGAGATCGCGACGTGGCGATGGTGTTCCAGAGTTACGCGCTGTATCCGCACATGAGCGTGCGCGACAATCTTGGCTTTCCGCTGGCCAATCGCGGAGTGCCTAAGGAAAAAATCGCCGCAGAGGTAAATACCTTGGCAGCTACCCTTGGGCTGCAGGAACTGTTGACACGCAAACCGAAGGAGTTCTCCGGAGGACAACGCCAACGTGTCGCGCTCGGCCGGGCGCTGATTCGTCATCCGCGGGTGTTTCTCATGGATGAACCGTTGTCCAATCTCGATGCGCAATTGCGCCTTGAGATGCGTGTAGAGCTGAAGCATCTGCATTCGGATTACCGCATCACCACCGTGTATGTGACACACGATCAAGAAGAAGCCATGACGCTATCCGACCGTATAGCGGTGCTCGATCGCGGGCGCTTACAGCAATGCGGGACCCCCGAGGATCTCTATCGCGCGCCCGCCAACCGCTTTGTCGCCGGGTTCATCGGCAGTCCACCGATGAATATGTTTTCCGGCGATTTGCTGCAGGATGGCCCATTGCTGCCTTCCACTTTCGGCCGAATCGACCTCCGCCGTGTTATTGTCGGAATCCGTCCGGCCGATATCACGGTGTATTCCCGCGAACAGGCGGGGGCGGTCCCGGCCGATATTGCGTTGCTCGAACCTACGGGCAGCGACCTGTGGATTGTCGGTGTGTGGAAGGGGCAGCGTATCCGGGGACGCGCCGGGGCCGGCACGCGTTTCACTGTTGGCGACAAGGCTTTCTTCGAGATTAACTTTGACCGCTTGCATGTTTTTGATGCCGCTAGCGGCGACCGTATCCCCCGGAGCTGATACAACGATCATCGCGTTCGACACACAACGGCCAATGGACGTCGCTTACTTCGTTTCAGCCAACCAGGCATCCATAACAGGCCGGAGTTCTTCGAACGGACGATAACCGCTGGTCAAAAGCTTGCCACTCTTTTCGTTTTGCAGAATAGCGGTCGGAAAGCCCCGGACGCCCGCCTGCCGGGATATTTTAAAATGCGACTGCGTTTTTTTCCTTGCTGCTTCGGAATGAAAACGATCAAGAAATGAACCGGCATCGATACCACCTTCAGACGCCAGTGCGGCGAGCGTTTCCGCTTGCGTAATATCCTTCTGGTGCACGTAAAACGCTTCTTGCAATGATTTAAAATACGGGAAAATCTCCCGCGGATTAAGTTCGCTTACAACGATGACCGCGCGGCTGGGAGGTTCCGTGTCATAGACAAATCCGTCGGGCATCGCGCCGTCGAACCGGAAGGGCTGGCCGGTAACGCGATGCACATCATGCCAGTGATGCAGAATCTCTTCGCGAAATGACGCCGTGACCGGTTCGGTTGTGCCCGGTCGCAGCCCGCCCAGCATCAAAGCGATTTTCACGTGCTCCGAGTAGGCATCGTGGATCGCGCTGATCACAGGGGCGAAACCCCAGCACCAGGAACACATGGGGTCGGCGAAGTACCAAAGTATCCGCGGCGGTATCATCCGGATTGACGCCTCCTGCCTCTGAACGAAAGCAATGAATCATTCTGCATTGTCAGGAAACAATTGATATCGACCGCGGGACCGGCGAGGTGAGAATTTCAATTAACCGTGTTTATATCCGCCCCGAACACACGGTATTGGCAGTAATGTCCCGACGGCTTTTTTGACGGCGTTCCTATGCCAATTTTTTGGTGGCTTCGGAAATTTCTTTCGCCCTGGTCACCTCGGCGGCAAGGCTCCCTTCGAAACGCGCCAAGACTTCGTAGACACATGGGACGACGAACAACGTCAGCAGTGTCGAGACCAGTACGCCGCCGATCACCGCAATCGCCATCGGTGCGCGCAATTCGGCGCCGGGGCCAAGCGCGAGTGCGAGCGGCGTGGCGGCGGCGATGGTGGCGAATGAGGTCATCAGGATCGGACGCAGTCGGATCGGGCAGGCCTCGAGCAGGGCATCGCGCACGGACACGTTGCCGCGGGCGCGCACCTGGTTGGTAAAGTCAACCAGCAGGATCGAATTCTTCTTGACGATGCCCATCAGCAGGATTAGCCCGATGAAGCTGAAGATATTGATGGAGTGGCCGAAGGCGAGCAGCGTTAGCAGCGCCCCCGACATACTGAAAGGCAGCGCCATCAGCACCGTCACCGGATGGATGAAGCTGTTGAATTGTGAGGCCAGCACCATATAGGCCACGATCACGCCGAGGACCAGCACGAACCACAGACTCGCGAACGACTCCTGGAACGACTGCGAGCCGCCGACGAAGCGTACCTTGTAGTCCGGAGGCAGGACCTCGTGCGCGATTGCCTGCACCTTCGCGAGCGCCTCCTGCTGGGACTTACCGGACCTGACGTTGGCGAAAATCTTGATCGAACGCTCGCGGTCGTGGCGGTTGATTTGCGCCAGCGACTTGCCCTCCCGGACCTGCACCACTTCCGAGAGCCGTACCAGCTCGCCGCGGTTGTTGCGCACGTACAGCTGCTTGACCTGGTCGATGCGGTCCATGTCCTGGTCGCGCAGGCGCAGACGCACGTCGTAGCGATGTCCCTCGGAGGAGTACTGGCCGGCGACGATTCCGCCGATCATGGCGTTGACCGTCTGGGCGATCGCCTGGATGCTCACGCCGCGCTCGGCGGCGCGCGCGCGGTCCGGGATGATCCGAACCTCAGGCTTGCCGAGCAGGTAATCGCTGTCGGTATCGGTCACGAGTCCGGAGGCATTGAGCTTTTCGATGATGGTCTCCGAATACTCCACCAGCTTTTCCCAGTTGCGGCCCTGCACCGCCAGCTCCACCGGGAAGCCGCGCGAGGCAGTGAAGCCGCGTTGCGACAGGTCCTGGATCGACACCTTGAAGCCGAGTTCACGGAGCGCCTTGCGCGTCACATCCATCAGCTCCTGCTGGCTCAATTCGTGGCCGGCCTGCGGGTCGATGCCACGTTGCCCTTTCGGCTTCATGCTGACGAACATGTTGGCGAGGTTGGATTGCCCGCCGCTGCCGAACCCGCCGATCGCCACGAAATAGCGTCGTATTTCCGGCCGCGAGGCGAAAAACTTCTCCGCCTCGCGGGTCTTGGTATCGGTGAATTCCAGCGAGGAATCTATTGGCGTCTGGGCGCGTACGATAAACGTACTCTGATCCTGCGCCGGCATGAATTCCTTGTTGATGGAGTTGTACGCGAAGAGCGTCAGCGTGAAAAAAGCGAGCGAACCGAGAATCACCGTCCACGGGTGGCGCAGCGCGGTTTCCAGCAGCTTGCGGTACAGCCACGCAAGCCCGCGGAAGGTCGCGTCGGCCGCGCGCCCGATGTGCGTGGTGCGGTTGCCGGCCTCGACGAACTGCGAGGCGCGCATCGGCGTCAGCGTCAGCGCCTCGAGCAGCGACAGCATGACCGCGACGGTCATGGTGATGCCGAATTGGAAGAAGAACTTGCCGATCACACCGCTCATGAACGCGACCGGCAGGAAGATCGCAACCACCGCTAGTGTCGCCGCGAGCGCCGCGAAGGTGATCTGGCGCGAGCCTTTGAGAGCCGCCTCCACGCGGTTTTCACCTTTCTCTTGGTGACGCACGATATTCTCCAGCACCATGATGGCGTCATCCACCACGATACCGATGGCGAGGCTCAGACCCAGCAGCGTGAAGGTGTTGAGCGTGAAACCGAAGAAATAGAGCACGATGAAAGTACCGATGATCGAGGTTGGAATCGCCAGGATAATGTTGAACGTGGCGGTCCAACTGCCGAGGAACAACCAGCACACCAGCGATGTGACCAGCGCCGCCACCACGAGCATGAATTTGAATTCGTTCACCGAATCCTCGATGAATTGGGTGGTGTCGAAGTTCACGTCGATGGCCATTCCATCGGGCAGCTGCTTGGCGATCTCGGCCATGCGCGCCTTGACCCCGTGCGTCACCGCCACCGCGTTCGAGCCACGTTGCTTGCGGATGCCGATGCCGACCGAGCGCTGGCTGTCGGTGCGCGAGATGCGGCGAATATCGTCCAGCCCGTCCTCGACCGTCGCCATCTGGTTCAGGGTCAGGCGTGTGTACACCGGCTCGCCACCGCGCCGGTTGATGACGATTCGACTGAATTCCGCTGGCGTGCGCGCCTCGCCGAGCGTGCGCACGTCGTACTCCTTCTGACCGGTGGTGATCTGACCGGCGGGCAGCTCGGCGTGCTCGCTCTGGATCGCGTTCAGAACGTCGGTGACTGCCAGCTCGTAACGGGACAGCTTGTCTCCCGAGACCCACACGCGCAAATTGGGTTCGACATAGCCGCCGAAGGTGATCTCGCCCACCCCCGACACCGACGAGAACCGGTCCTTGAGAGTGTCCTTGACATAGCGCATCAACTCGCGCAGTGAATGCCGGTCGCTGGTAAGCGACATCCACATGATCGGCTGGTCTTCCGGGTTGGTCTTGCTGATGACCGGCGGGTCGATGTCGGGCGGCAGGAAGCGTTGCGCGGCCGCGACCTTGTTCTGGACTTCCTGCAGGGCGTCGCTGATGTTCCGGCCGAGGTCGAACTCGACGCTGATCGAGGCGGTGGCGTAGCGCGAAGTCGAAGAGACGCTGCGCACGCCCTCCACCGTCATGACCGCATCCTCGATGATGTCAACGACGTTGGTCTCGATCACCTCTGGCGCAGCGCCGGAGTAGTCCACGCGGACAGACACGACCGGGAAGTCCACGTCGGGCAACTGGCTGATGCCCATGCGCGAGGCCGAAATAAGCCCAAACAGAATCAGCGCGGCCATCAGCATCCAGGCAAAAACCGGACGGCGAATGGCGATTTCGGGCAGGATCACGGCGTGGTACCTTTGGGAAAGTCTGGGCGGCGAACGACGGCAGCTTCGAGTTTAAGAAAGTTCAGCTTGGCCGAGTAGCGCGCGCGATCCAGCGCACGTTGATTTTCCTGGAACGCGGTCAGTGCCTGAATAACCTCCAGGTTAGTGACAAGACCGAATCGATAGTCGCGTTGCTGTGCTTCGTAATTCTTCCGGGCAGCCACGGTGGCCTTCTCTAATGCATCCAGTTGCGCGCTATCGTACACAACACTTTGATAGAGCGCGCGGATTTCCTGCTCGGCCTGACGCGTCACCTGGCTGACGGCCAGTTCCGCCTGGGTTTGTTGCGATATCGCTTCGCGGACCTGGGATTGCAAGAGACCGCCGGAATAAAGCGGGACATTCAGTTCAACCGCAACGTCCCATGTGGAGTCCTTGAGACTGCCGGATCGATCCAGGTAGCGGTTTGCCGTGAGATCAACCGTTGGAAGTTTGGCGCCTTTTGCTACCGACATATTTTCTTGCGCGGCTGTCACGCGCCGTTGACTGGCCTTGACGTCCGGGCGCAGCGGCACCAGAGACAGATACGCAATCTGGGGAGCCAAGCCGGCAGGAATAACTTCGGTATCGCTGAGTGTGGTCGTGCTGTCCAGTCCGCTCAGAAACGCGAAAACCTCGCGTTCCACGCCGAGCTGGCCTCGCAACTGCTCCATCTGAGCACGCAGTGTACTGATCGCGCTCTGTACCGTCAGTACCTCACTGGGCCGCGAGCGGCCAATGCGCACACGGCTGTTTATCTCATTCTCGCGATCACGATTCAAACTAATTTCCACGTCGAGATTTATCAAATCCTTTTCGATTGACAGAATCGTGTAAAAGTTCTGCACCACGTCTTTAAAAAGCTGGGAGCTTGCCTGGAGATAATCTTCATTTTGCGCGTCGAGCAGGGCCTTCGATTGACGCAAGGCCGCGAATTCGCGGAAACCGCGGAATAAAGGCTGGGTTGCATTCAGCTTGACGAGGGAATCCCGATTGGGATTGTTTGAAGTACTGCTGGCCCCCGCCGGAACAGGGTCCTGTCGCTTGTAAGTCGCGACACCGCTCACGGTAGGCCGCAAAGCCGAATTGGCCTGGTGGTAGCGTTCTTCGGTCTGGTGGATCAACTCACTCTGAGTTGCGACGACTTCGCTGCGTACCATCGCCGCGGCAAAGTACTCCTCCAGCGTCAGTCCATCGGCGGCAAAGACCGATCGGATCAAAATGGTTGCCGATAACAAAACCCAGATGGTGATCCTAACTGGTTTGACAAAATATCTTTTCACCGGGGACTGCCTTTTATTCACTTGTCTTCCCGAACAGTTTTACCCATGGGGCCTGAACACGGGCGATGCTGTCGCTCATCACCATGCCGGCGGTTTATCACCATCGCAGGCAAAAAGCGCACACGCTTACCCTCGGCGGCGGACACGCCGCCGTGGTGGCACCGCGGACGAGCAGCAAGGACTGTGATTATATCGGGCAAGACACGTCTCGGCGCTATGGTTATTTGATCCCTATTTATTTAAGTCGCGCCAAACTTCCTGCGATTCCCCCCCTCCGCCGTTGTCCTTACCGTCGCGGTGGTGGCGGCGGTAAATAACGCATGGTGGCGTAGCCGGGAACCTGATTCCCCTTGGCGTACATGCACTGTTGGTAAGCGATATCGTACCGCCGCTGCAGGCTCAGGACGCTCTGGTTGGCAGCGTTCGCGCCGACGGCGGAACCAACAATCATCCCTGCCCCCGCCATTTCCCCGACCGGACTATCGTGACCGTGTCCCATGAGCGCGCCGGAGGCCGCACCCAGCACCGCTCCGGCCGCCGCACCGGATAGCACCTGTTCCCGCGCGACATCGTTCGGATTCGTACCCAGTTCTTGCCGCGCAAAGTTTTTACATACGCTGTTATCGATATTGAACTGATCGAAGGGTTTGCCGGGTCCAGGCATAACCGCGACCGTGGGGCCGACCGGGATCGAGGCGCAGGCGGCAAGTGTCGTGGTAATCGCGGTACAGCGTGCCAAGATGCGGAGTTTCATCCTATATACTCCTTGGGCGATTTATTGCGGCGGTACATCGCTCGGCATCGCCGGCACCATTTTCCATCCCGCCGGGCAGGAGGGTACATACGGGTAATAGCCCTTGGCAGCTTCGCAGTAATACCAGTATTGCACCGGCGGCGCTGCGACTGGCGGCTGGGCCGGCGGATTCGCCATGACGGAAGATATATAAGGATTGGGATAGGGGTAAATGATACGCGGGTAGAAATACCACAGGCCGCCCACAACCCACCACCAACCCACCCGATGATGATGATGACCGTGGACCCAGCGTCCCCCACGCCAGCGATGCAAATCATGGCTGTGCTTAACCCGGATATCGCTGCGCCAAGATTCGCGGTGATGGCGCCGGTCACTACCGTCGGCGTAGGCAGATAACGGCGCAACCGTCAGCAAAATGGAACAGGCGAGCGCCCAGCAAATCGGGTTGGTAAGCTTCATTGGCGTTCCCTCCATATCGGGATTTTCCTCCATGCTTCAAGAAAATAACGCCGATACCGTCAATCCGTTGACAAGTGTGCAGCAGGTATTCTGCCGGTTTGGGGTGACAATCATCGAAACTTCAGCTTGGGATTAGATTGCACCGGCGCTATTCATGCCTGGCAGGAATGCTTATGCTGTGCCCATGTGTGGACGATTTGCCCGCGTCAGCCCGCCGGAAGTGTTTGCCGAAATGTTCCATGCCCGCCTCGGTAACTTGGAAGTCGGACCCCGTTACAACATATCGCCTACCAATGACGTTTTGGCCTGCCGGCAACTGCCTGCAGGAAGAGAGCTCACGTTGCTGCATTGGGGGCTCATTCCGGCCTGGGCCGATGACAGAAAAATCGGCTATCGCACCATTAACGCCCGGGCGGAAACCGTGGTGGTTAAATCATCCTATCGCTCTGCTTTCAAACACCGGCGTTGTCTCATCGCCGCCGACGGTTTTTACGAATGGAAACCGGACAAAGTAAAAAAACAACCGTACTTCATTCGCATGAAAGCGGGCCGGCCTTTTGCCTTGGCGGGTTTGTGGGAGCATTGGGAGCCGCAAGGCGGCGAGCCCATCGATTCCTGCACGATCATCGTTACCGCAGCCAATTCCCTGATTGGCAAAATCCACGACCGCATGCCGGTCATCCTCTCACCCTATGATTACCATCAATGGCTCGACCCGAATCAGCGCGACACGGAAAAGCTCGTGCCACTGCTTAAACCGTTTGCTGAAAGTGAAATGGAAATCTACCCCGTGAGTCTCAAAATCAACAACCCGAAGCATCAAGGCGAAGAGTTGGTCAAACCGCTATAGATCGTTATCTTTTTCGTCGTTTCCATGTAAAAATTCGATCAGAGATAGCCGAGGTAAAGCTAATCATGCGCGATAATCAATTTCCCGGACGATCCGTCGTGATGAGCACCCATGGCATGGTCGCCACGAGCCAACCGATGGCCACGGCCGTCGGCCTGGATATCCTGCGTCGCGGTGGAAATGCGCTGGATGCCGCAATTGCCGCGAGCGCGACGCTGTGTGTCACGGAACCGCAATCGACCGGGATCGGCGGCGATTGTTTTCTGCTTTATCACGATGCGAAGTCCGGAAAGCTATATGGCCTCAACGGCAGCGGCCAGGCACCGCGCAAAGCCACCCTGGAGGAATTCAAGCGACGCGGCCTCGATGAAATCCCGGAACGCGGCATTCTCTCGGTGTCGGTACCCGGCGCGGTCGATGCCTGGTGTACCGCCTTGGAACGCTTCGGCTCGATGGAACTCGAGGCGCTGTTACAACCGGCCATTGCCTTTGCGGAAGAGGGTTATGCCGTCGCTCCCGTCGTGGCCAAGGTGTGGAAGAAAAATGCGGTGTTTCTCGGCGGTTGTGAAGACACGCGCCGGACCTATCTCCTGGGTGACCGCGCTCCCGCCGCCGGCACACGCCACCGGCAGCCCGGCCTGGCGCAGTCATTGCGTCACATAGCACTCCGGGGACGCGATGCGTTTTACACCGGAAAAATTGCCGATCAGATTGTCGAGTTCAGCCGGGCGAACAACGGGCTGCTGGAGCTCGAGGATTTCGCGTCGCACACTTCTACCTGGGTCGAACCGATCAGCACCGATTATCGCGGTATTCGTCTTCACGAGATTCCACCCAATGGTCAAGGCATCGTGGCGCTGATGGTGCTGAATATTCTGGAGCACACCGATCTGGGAAAGTTAAAACACCTCGGTGCCGACCACGTTCATATGATTACCGAGGCGTACCGGCTGGCACGGGCCGAGCGTAACCGATTTGTCTCCGACCCCGAATTCAACGAAATCCCGATCGACACGCTGCTGTCGAAGAACTTTTCCCGTACCCAGTGGGCGCGCATCGATGCCGCGCGACCGTTGCGACATCCGGTTGCCTCCGGGTTGCCGAAACAACGCGATACCGTTTATCTGAGCGTCGTCGATAACGAGCGCAATGCGGTGTCGTTCATTAACAGCCTTTACCACCCGTGGGGCAGCGGACTGGTCGCCGGCCAGACCGGAATCATGCTGCAAAACCGCGGTGCCGGTTTCAATCTCACTCCGGGCCATGCCAATTGCATCGCCCCGGGCAAACGGCCGATGCACACCATCATCCCGGCCATGGTCTATCGCCAGAATCAACCGATACTTTCCTACGGTGTCATGGGCGGGGAATATCAGGCAATGGGACATGCTTACGTACTCAGCAACTGGCTGGACTTCGGGCTGGATCTTCAGGAAGCGGTTGATGCTGCGCGCTTCATGCCGGAAGCGGGGAAACTCCTGGTCGAGCGTCCCTTTCCGGAGTCGACGCGCGAGGCGCTCGCGCAGCGCGGCTACCAAACCATGGTGTCAGATGATCCGTTCGGCGGCGCGCAATGCATCTTCATCGACGCCGAAAACGGTGTTTTGCAAGCCGCTTCCGATCCGCGCAAGGACGGGTGTGCGCTCGGTTATTGAGATAGGATAATCAAGCAACAAATCAATGACTTCATTGCAGCAACGGAAAATATTTCAGCGTCCAACAGGCGCCCCGTTCAATCAGTGCCGGCGTGCAATTTAGATAATACGAGTGAAATGATAAATGCCAACCCGATGGCGACAATCACCATAATAAGATGATCAACGGCGATTGCCCAACTGCCGAGGACGATGGCGCTCCCGCTGATGCGGATATCTTCCCTGCTCGAAAACGAAAGGATCCCAAGCACCACCGCCAAGAATCCACCGAATGTCGCCGTGATCTTGAATATTTTCTTCCAATCGATTGCGGTTGGTTCAGAAATGGGTTCGACATTTTTTTCAGATCCGGTCTTGGAAAAAAAAGATTCCCAAAATGATTTTTCTTTATCCGCTGCAGATTGCACCATTGTCCGGTTGTCGGATTGACTCACCTCTCCGATCCATGCAGGCCATACCGCGGTGAAAATGGCAATGATTCCCGCAGCAATTCCCGCCAATCCGACGGCATTTTTTTTATAATCCATGTAGCTGTCCGTGGCTACGGCAATTGTCCGGTCAATTCACTCCTGAATTCACGCAGCTTGGTCTTGATCCTCGATGCGTTCACGCTACCCATCCGGATCATGATCTTTTTCCCGGCAGAGAGCGCCTCAAGTCCGGGGTCCGCGAACAGAAACAATACCTTGGGCCGGATCAGCCTGACCGGGCCCGGGATTTCCGGGGCGGCCAGCATATCATCGATGGCTTCCACGAGACGGTCGTTGAAATACCCCGAAGGATAGCCCAGGTTTTTGTACTCCTGCTGAAACAGCGGATAGAAGTGGACATACGCGGCCACGATCTTTTTGATATCCACGGCTTCGGACATCAACACATACGGTGTGTAGCGGCCGTAATTCTCTGGTTTTAGTGTTGAGCTATCCTGATCACCGGCCACAAGAAGATTCCCCTTCACCGGTTTGAACAGGCTGTAACGTGTAGGAACTTTTTTGCGCGGCAGGCTGTCCACCGTCACGACAAATCTCCGGATGATCTCCTTCGGAATAAAATACTGCGCCACCGATTTGCGGCCGAAAAATTCGGCCAATGCTTCCTGCATCGTGCCATCGCTGTCATTTAACGGTGGCAGCGGCTTTGGCTCCTGAAGCGGCGCTTGAACCGGATAACGTATTTGCGGCTCAACCTCGGCCTGAGGGGGGGCTTCGGTGCGGGGCGGTGGCGGCGGTTCCGGCTGGTCGAGCGATTGCCAATACAGAAAGGCGACAATACCTCCGAGGACAAGGATTAGTATCAACCACCAATTGGTCTCTTTCATAAACCAGACGGATAAGTCGTAACATTGCGGAGCAGGCCGTCAGCATATCGCAGCAACCGCCCGGTGTCCCGATCAAATTTCAGGTCACGGTAAAGATTTATCATGGCCCATCAAATCTCCGATTTGGCCCGGGTTTTTTGCGTTCGCCTTGGCGGCTTGATGAGGGTGGTTATAGTTGTGTTGGTATTTGCGCTGAAAGCCGGAGTCCATCAACTCAAGAAAATGGGCGGCTTGCGGAGTAATAAACTTATTGCGCAGCATTACAACGCCGTAATTGCGCCGCGGGAAATATTGATTTAGCGGCTTGGCTGCCAGTTTTTCTTTTCCCGTCAGGCAAATGCTGGTTACGATGGAAATCCCCAATCCCAATTCGACAAATTTTTTGACAACTTCCCAACCTCCCGCTTCCAGCACGACATGGTACGGAACCGCATTTTGCTGAAATACCAGATCGACGATGCGCCAGGTACTCAGATGTCGCGGTGGCAGGATTAAACCGTAAGGGCCGATATCTTCAAGGCGCAAATGCTTTTTTTCCGCCAACGGATGATTCAACGGTGTAATCAGCATTGGGTCGTAACGAAAGACGGGGGAATAGGCGATATCTTCCGGAATTTCAGTCATGGAGCCGACGGCAAAATCCACATCGCCGGCTCGTACCATGGCCAGCCCGTCCCGGCCGGTTACATTGTGTATTTGCACCATGATTTTCGGGTAAGCATCATTGAACCGCTTAATGAAATCGGCCAGAAGATACAAAATGGTCGATTCTCCGGCGGCGACCGAGAGGGATCCTGACTCCACCTCGCCCAACCGCGCTGCCAATATATCCGGGAGATGGTCCATTCCCTCCACCAACGGCAGTGCCGTTGCCAACAAGGTTTCGCCCGCTGTCGTCAGCTGAATGCGCGGACCGTGACGATCGAATAACACCACCCCCAGATCTTCTTCCAGCGCCTTGATTAACTGGGAGACCGAAGGCTGACTCAGAAACAGGCGCTCAGCCGCCCGGGAGATACTGCCCGTTTGCGCCGCGTGACAGAATGCACGCAATTTTTGCAGGCGGTTGTGTTTATTCGCGTTCTCGATCTCTGGCATGGATTAGGTCCGCAAGACAAAAATATTAAAACCCCGCATTTCGTCCGGCATTTTCAGATTCAACCTGCGCGCTATCGGAAAATTTCTATTACCGAGTTGACGCCCATTTCGCATCGCTGGCGCGCGATTTCATACCCGTGATTCGCCCTTCGCGTGTATTTAAGGCCGAAGTCAGTATTGGAAAATAATATAGTAAATATTACAAATATTGGCTAGTCAAATATTAAAACCGGCTTTAGCGTAGCTGGCTGATTTAGCGGTAGTCCTTAAAGATAATTAAAACCGGCCACAGGAATTAATGGTTTCAAACCGTTAATTCCTTGATCTAGGAGACACGACGATGCCCGTCCAAACCCCGGAAAAACTCCGGCAAGATGTTCGCTTTACGTTACCGCTGCAAGGCTACGAACACCTGCTTTCCCTGGAAGCACACACCTTTCTGGTATTGCTGCAACGCAAATTCGGTGCACGCATTCAGGATTTGCTGGCCGCGCGCAAACAACGCCAAGCGAAAATTGATGCCGGCAGCCTGCCGAGTTTTCTCAATGAGACGCGTCACATTCGCGAGTCCGAGTGGAAAATAGCCGGCACTCCGCACGACCTGCTTGACCGGCGCGTCGAAATCACCGGACCCGTGGACCGCAAAATGGTCATCAACGCGCTCAACTCCGGGTCCAGCGTGTACATGGCCGATTTCGAAGATGCGACGACTCCTACCTGGAGCAATTTGCTGGAAGGTCAAATCAACCTCATGGAGGCCGTCCGCCGCACGCTTAATTACGAATCGCCCGAAGGCAAACGCTATAGCCTGAATAGATCCATCGCTACGTTGATCGTGCGTCCACGCGGGTTGCATCTGCCGGAAAAACATCTGCTGATCGATAACCGACCGATGTGGGGTGCGTTGTTCGATTTTGGACTGTTCCTCTTTCACAACGCCAGGGAATTGCTGACACGCGGCACCGGGCCGTATTTCTACCTTCCCAAACTGGAGAGTCACCTTGAGTCGCGCCTCTGGAACGACGTGTTTGTTTTTTCGCAGGATTATCTCGGTCTGAAACAAGGAACGATCAAGGCCACGGTACTGATCGAAACCTTTGCGGCTGCTTTCGAGATGGACGAAATTCTGTATGAAATGCGGGATCATATCGTCGGCCTGAATTGCGGCCGCTGGGATTATATTTTCAGTTTCATCAAACTGCTGCGCAACAAGCCCGAATTCGTTTTGCCGGATCGCGCCCAGGTCACGATGGATACCCATTTCATGAATTCCTATTCACAACTGCTGATTCGGATCTGTCACCGCCGCGGCGCTCATGCGATGGGTGGTATGGCCGCGCAAATCCCGGTTAAAAATGATACCGCGGCCAACGACCTGGCGATGGCAAAGGTGGAAGAAGATAAATTACGCGAAGTCCGAAACGGTCATGATGGGACCTGGGTGGCGCATCCCGGCCTCATTCCCGTGGCCATGGAAGTTTTCAACAAACACATGCCGTCAGCCAATCAAGTAATCAACAAGCATGAAGATGTAAGGGTATCGGAACAGGATCTCCTGCAGGTTCCGGAAGGTTCGATTACCGAAGCCGGTCTGCGCAACAATGTCAGTGTTGCTATCCAGTATCTGGAGGCTTGGCTCGGCGGTCAGGGTTGCGTGCCGATCAATAATTTGATGGAAGACGCGGCCACAGCGGAAATCGCGCGCGCCCAGTTGTGGCAATGGGTGCGTCATCCCGGTGGAGTGCTCAATGACGGGCGGCGGATCACGCTGAAGCTGTTCCGAACCGTGATTACCGAGGAATTGGAAAAAATTCGCGAACAGGTGGGTGAGTCCCGATTTAAACAAGGCCACTATAGTCTTGCGGCCAGATTGCTCGATGAAATTACATCCAGCGATGAATTTGCCGACTTCCTGACTCTAGTCGCTTACGACTATCTCGACTGATGTTCAGGGAAACAAATAAATTTAAAGTGCTTGTTTTGGGAGCTTCCTACGGCTCCTTGTTGGGCACGAAATTGTCATTGGCGGGGCATACCGTCACACTGGTCTGCACCATGGCCACGGCGGAATTGATAAACCGTGAAGGCACCTTTGTCCGTTTGCCGATCCGGGATCGCCAAACGCCGGTCGTGATCTCCTCCAGGGCAAACGGGTTAGACATTCTGGCATCGGCGCCTGATGCGGTGGATCCGCGTCATTTCGATCTGGTCGTGTTTGCCATGCAGGAACCCCATTACGGTTCCGAAGGCGTCAAGCAGCTGATGAGGCGCATCGCGGTAGCGCAGGTACCATGCCTCGCGATCATGAACATGCCTCCCTTGCCATTCCTGAAACGCATTGCCGGAATTGCAACTAAAGATCTTTCTTCGTGTTATGTGGATCCCGGCGTTTGGGACGGCATCGCTCCCGGATTGGTCACGCTTGCGAGCCCGGACCCACAAGCCTATCGACCACCGGAAGAAGATCGAAACGTCCTTCAGGTCGGATTGCCGACGAATTTCAAGGTGGCGTCATTTGAATCCGCAGAACATACGGCCATGCTTGCGCAGCTTCAGGACGACATCGAAGCAATTCGTTACGACGCGGGCAATGGCGAAATTGAGCTTCCGGTAAAGCTCAAGGTACACGACTCGCACTTCGTTCCGCTCGCCAAATGGCTGATGTTGCTCACCGGAAACTACCGGTGCATCCAAAGCGATAAAATGATTTCCATCAAAGAAGCCGTGTACACGGATATCGACGCCTCACGGGCTATTTACGATTGGGTAGGAAATCTCTGCAAACTACTGGGCGCCACGGACAAGGACTTGGTTCCTTTCGACAAATACGCAGCAGCCGCCAAAGGATTACTGAAACCCTCTTCCGTGGCCAGAGCTATATTCGGCGGCGCAAATCAGATTGAACGTGTCGATCTGCTGGTTCAGCGAATCGCGTTTCAACAAGGCTTGCGGCATAGTGTCGTCGATGAACTGGTCATGCGGGTGAATCGCCGACTCCAAATCAATCGGGAGACAAGGTTGTTCGAAAAAGTAGACTGATTTTATCTCTCTGTCCCGCTAATAAATTCCTCTCGCCGTTATAACTTCTTCAGTTCGAGCGACCCGCAAAAATCACAGGGAGAAAGCTTGTCCGTGTCTTCCGCGACCGCCACGCGCGTGCTGCAGACAGTGCATTGATACATGCCGGCGGAGTATTTTTTGGGAAGCGGGGATCGAATCACGGTAATCTTGGGCTCGTGCCCGAGGTACTCGCGACTGCCGCAATTGTCACAGGGGGGCAGCTCCCGGTAGGCTTGCGAGAATATAACGCCTTGCCCGCAACGTTTGCATTCATATCGCCCAACCGGATATTCAACGATTTTCTTCACCGATTCGGGCTCAGGCCTGTCGGTGGCCCTGGCTCTGGGTTCGGCTTTGGCGCGGGTTTTCTCTCTGGTTTCGGTACCGACTGCGGTTTCAGGACGAGCTTTGCTCTTGTTTTTACTCACGGCTGCTTTTCCCGCTGCAGCCTCCGCAGTATTTGCCGACGCCTTCTGCGTCGGGATTTTCTGTTCACCGGTTTTTAAAACATTTGCCGTGTCCCCGCCGCCGAAAAAGCGGCGCAATTCCTGCGCCACGGCTACCGGATCTTCTTCAGCGAGGAAATGGCCACCGTTGAGTGCCTTGCCTTCGACGTCCTCGGCATATTGTTTCCACACGTCAAGTACGTTGTAAGTGCGGTGCACAAAACCTTCTTTCCCCCAGAGGACCAGCAACGGACAGGTTATTTTCTTTTGACGGCTTTCTTCGTCATGTATCAGATCTACGGTGGCCGCCGCGCGGTAGTCCTCACAGGTCGCATGAATGGTATGCGGATCGCGAAAACAACGCTGGTATTCCGCTATGGCATCGGGATCAAACTCGGTATTCGGCGCGCTCCAGCGCTTGAGTTTTTCCTTAAGATAAAAATCGGAATCAACTCCGATCATGTGTTCGGGCAAACCATCGGGTTGAATCAGGAAAAACCAGTGGTAATACCCGGCGGCGAAATTTTGATCGACGTTTTTGAACATATGATAGGTGGGAACGACATCCATGACGCAGGCGCGTGTTATCTTGTCAGGAAAATCCAACGCCATCCGGTGCGCCACCCGCGCGCCTCGATCATGTCCGGCAATGAAGAAGGCGCGGTGACCCAAAAAGGCCATCAGCTCGATCATGTCCAAGGCCATGGCGCGCTTGGAATAGGGATAATGATCCGCCCTGCTTTCCGGTTTTGAACTGTCGCCGTAACCGCGCAAGTCCGGACAAATTACGTGGAAGTGATTTCTCAAATCCGGTGCCACGCGATGCCACATCACATGGGTTTGCGGATAACCATGCAACAACAGGAGTGGACTTCCGGTCCCGCCGTGGAGAACGTTTATTTCTGCACCGCTCGTTTTTACCCTGACTTTTTCAAATCCTATGTCAAACATTCCAGTCACGATCCATGTGAGTCCTGGCGTATTATTGAAATAATAAAATTACTATTTGGTTACAAGATAGCATCATTTCAGGAGGACTGAGCGCACAGGTAAAACCAAGCGGGTGAGCGGAAAATACAGCAGCCTTACTGAAATACTATTCCATTAGTCAGGGTATTATCCTTGATCAAAATTGCTGCACTATGTCGGCATATGCTGATCTAATCATGTCGTAGAGCTTAAGCAAGACATCTTATTAAGGAGTGGAATCATGCGCGTCCAAGTCGTTTATTTTATGGTGGCCGTGTTGCTCGGTGGATGCGCGAGCGTGGTTCCAGAAGCCATTCGCACCCCGGCGCCGGGTAACGTGCAGATTGCCCATGTGCACGATCAACCACAGCTTTACCGCGATGCCACTGTGCGCTGGGGCGGGAAAATTGTCAGCGCCCGGAACGAATCCGACCGAACGGAATTGGAAATTGTCGGCCGCAACCTGGGCAGCGAAGGACGCCCGGAAACGGACGATATCAGTCAAGGACGGTTTCTCGTCAAGGTTCAGGGGTTCCTCGATCCAACGATTTACAAGCGGGACCGACTGGTGACCGTTCGGGGACGTGTCGAGGGAGTTGTTGATCGATCGATCGGGGAATACCGTTATACTTACCCGGTCGTGGTAGCCGATACCGTCCACCTGTGGAAAACGCCGCCACTCCCGCTGACGCGTTACCCGTATTATTACGACCCATTTTACGACCCTTGGAGATGGCCGTACTACCGGCCGTGGCCCTGAAAAATCCGTTTGAGAAACCGAGGGAAGGAAATGACATGAACCGCCCGATTACGTTGTTAATACTGCTGACAATCGTCAGCATTCCATTCGCGGGTGGCTGCGCCACTCCGTATGATATCGGTTCTGCCAACCCGCGTGTCACGCCGCACGCAGCGGCGCAAAACGTACCCGGGATGTTGAATCACAACGTGGCCTGGGGCGGGATGATCGCTGCAACCAAGAATCTGAAGGATAAAACCGAACTCGAGGTAGTGGGCTATCCGCTCGATTCAGGCAACCGTCCTGATTACGATGCCGCACCCATCGGCCGGTTTCTCGTGATCCAGTCGGGATACCTCGAGACCGCCGACTACGCCCCCGGCCGGCTGATCACGGTCGTGGGGATGGTGACAGAAACCCGCACCGGCACGGTGGGCGAAGCCAAATACGTATACCCCGTTGTGGCCGCGAACAAATTGCAACTCTGGCCGCGGTCTGCCGGTGGTCGCAACGAACCCTCGATTCATTTCGGAATTGGAATCGGGATTATTCGCTAGGCATCTCACAAAGTTTCTATTGGCAACCACAATAGGTAACGCGCGCCTGAAAAAAACATATTTTCAAACCCCCCGGCGCGGAATTCTTGTGACTTTCGGCAAATTCGGTTATTCCGATCACGTGTCAATGTCCGTGCCCGCTCGTCAACCGTTATCGACATATCGTCGGTTACCCGGCGATGATCGGTAGATTGTCATGTAACGATAACAATTGCCATTTAGAATTTTTTTGAAGCGGCGGCCAATTACGCCGCGACATCGGGCAAGAAACCCCTGGACTCAATGCAACGGCATCACAGGCAACATGAGGGTTACCATGCGTAAGGAAGAATCCCCGGATTCCGGTTTTCCCGGCATCGCATTTGCCACCCTTCCCAACACCGGCGAAACGGTCGCAATACGTTATAGCGAACGGATTTATTACCGGGTGGACACCAAGATGACGGCTGATGAGCTCAACGCCGTCTATGGCGTGACCGAAGCCCAAGCGAATGCGATTCTGGCCAGCGTGCTCACCACCTGGGAAACATCATCCGTGAACAGAGAAAATCAAGAACCGCAAAAACGCAGGCAGGAAAAATACAAGGCACTGCGCATCATAAGTTCATACGGCACGCGACGCTGACACCCTGCGGACATCTCATAAATCCAACTTAACGCGTTTCAGGAATACGCGCAGGCAACCCGTAGCGCGGTTGCCTCAAACGCGTGCATGATGCTTTTAATGATCCGTTCCGACTTTGAAGACAGCGATACCACGGGATTCTTCTGTTCACGTCGGAGATAATATTCAACCAGTATGGCGCGCAGATATTGCATGCTGTGAACCGGGTGCGTGTTCATGTCGCCCATGAGGTAATGAAACTTGGCGACGAACTCGGCATCGTCACAATATGCCGCGAACATGCCGCCGTCGATGGCCGCTTCCAACGCCGTGAAAAACGCTCGCTGCCCGGCATAAAGTGCCGGCGTGTGGTAAAACTTGTACGCATGCGCGAGATCGTGCCGGAAAAAAGCAAAGGCATCGGGTTTGTTCAAAACGGGTTCGCGCAGGCGAGGCCAGGCCGTGAGCACCGTCACTGCGCGCTTGCCGCGCGCCTGCATGCGCAGCACTTCCAGAGGCTTGAGAATATCCTCGCGCAAGACAAGCGGCCAGGCTCCGCGCAACCATTGCGCCAAGGCGGCCGGTACATTGGCGATTACACTGCGGAACTGATAACGTTCAAGCCAATCGAGCAACTGCATCCGCAGACATTCACCATCTGCCGTCTCAATCACCGCCGTCCATTCCGCGGCGTCGGGTCGCGGATCACTTTTGCATTGGCGTGATGCAAACGGTTTGTCATGTGTCGCAATTTGCCAAATTAGAAAATATTGGGCTGCAAACACGGCATCGTCGAGCTTGCTCGTGCGCCAGCGCACTGCGAGCGCGGGAAGCCGTGTCAATAAGCCTTGTGGATAGCAGTTGGCAAGAGTCATTTTAAGAGTGGATGATCCTCCGGCAGTTGCTTCGAGTACCAAATGGCCAGTTTGTGTCGCATGGATTGCTGCGAGACCTGATCTTCCGGCAATGGTTGTATGAGTTTGTCGTGAACCAGAAGACGGTAGATAAAAAGTATTTTCTCGCTGGCCGAATCGGTCGGTTCGAATACGACGGCACCACGCTCCACGCCATACTTCATGCCGGCGAGAATCGCCCCTTTCACCAATTCGGCTTCATGTTTTAATTTCTTCATGGTGGTCTCGGTTAGTCACGTGTGTGAGCGGTACCTTCGTTGCCTTTTTGTGTGCCCGCGCATCGACGTTACCGGAATTCGAGTTTCGCAGGCGAGATCAGCACGCTGAAGTGCTCACACCAGATCACCACGCTGGGATATTTTTTCAGGTCCAAGCCCGGCGGAATGTCATAAACCTGACTGCCCTTGAAGGCGCGGAGGCGGCCGAGATCCACGAACATGGTCTTGTCGACAGCCGTGGCCGGCGTCACCGCATCGAGCGGGACCAAATAGACGTGGAAAGCGGGCCCGGGACCGACCTCAAAATCGGCGTTCAGGTGGACATTATCGTCGTATACCGTCACCCCGCCCTTTCCGTGATGAATCGGATCATTCGGATTCGCATGAATGAACTTGCCGGTGGCGATGACTTTTTTCTCCGTCACATTCACAACCTGTTCCTTGGCCACGATATCCGACAGAAAAATATACGGGTACAGGAAAATTCCAAGTGCAAAACCGCCCGCGCCGCCCAGCAGTGCGCCAATAAAAAGCGATACGAATATTTTTTTCATACCTCGTCCCTCCTGATACTTGGTGAGGTGGACTAAAATACTGCAACCAACTTAACGGTTTGCTCGGTTTCCAAGGCTAACGTTGTAGCTTGTCGCTTATCTGATTCGGGTGGCCGAGCAACTTCTCGGTGTTTTTAATCCCTGTCGAGGACAAATTGAAGATGAAAAGAATGATGAACGCGATGACTCCGAGAATCAGGCAGACCGCGACCGCCTTCACGAAAAGCTTGAGTTTGATATAAGCCAGGAAACCCACAACGGCTAAAATGGCTCCGGTCGTATACGGATGGGCGGAGATAAGATCGAGCGCACCCTGCATCAGGCTTTCTAAATTCATGGTGCGCTGAATAGTATCAAGATCAATCCAGGGTTATCCAGCCGGCTCAGCCCCGGTTCAGCCAGCCGTAATGCGGCAATCCTTGCGTGACACCAATCAAAATCAGGAATTATCCGCCGCCGTGCCGTACGATCCGATTTGCGCGCGAATACCTGCGTGTGACCGGAATCCGCCGGTAAGCGGAGAAGACATCGTGGAGGGAGTGTTAGGAAAGCAGAATTAGTTATAACCTGTCAAGCAGGATGATTGTCGCCTCCGCGATCCTACTTGTCACGTGAGTCGATCAAAATCGTTACGCCGCTTCCATCGTCCGCGTATATTTACCGTCGCGGGCCAAGCCGTTCAGATAGCAGCGTGTATGAAATGCTTGCTGAGCGGCGGCGACATTGCTTTCCTGACCCTTCCAGACTGCAAGCACTGGCGCCTGCAGCGCCCGGCCGTAAGAGAAACTGACCTGCCACGGATGCGGACCCATCGCGTTGATGGCGTTCAGGTGATCGGTCGCGTCTTCGGCGCTCTGCCCGCCGGATAAAAACACGATGCCCGGCACCGCCGCCGGTACGTAGCGAGTCAAACAGCGTGCCGTGGCCTCGGCCACTTGCGTCACGCCGGCTTGACGCGCGCATTTTTTGCCCGCGATCACCATATTCGGCTTGAGCAACATGCCTTCGAATATCACGCGGTGGGCGTCGAGTTCGGTGAATACCTCTTCAAGCACTCGAGCGGTCACCGTTTCGCAACGCTCAATCCCGTGAGCACCGTCCATCAGCACTTCCGGTTCCACGATCGGCACGATGTCCGCCTCCTGGCACAGGGCGGCATAGCGCGCGAGCGCATGGGCGTTCGCCCGGATCGCGTAGTCAGAAGGGAGATTGGTGTCGTTGATATCGATGACCGCGCGCCATTTCGCGAATTTTGCTCCGAGCTGCTTATATTCCGCGAGGCGTTCGCGCAGGCCATCCAGGCCCTCCGTGACTTTATCGCCGGGATAGAGCGCCAGTGCCTTGGCGCCTTTATCCACCTTGATGCCGGGGACAATTCCCCGGTTCGACAGCAGTCTGGCAAACGGTGTGCCGTCCCGGGTGGTCTGGCGCAGCGTCTCGTCGAAAAAAATGACGCCGCCGATATAGCGCTCGATGCCTTCGGTGGTAAAAAGGATCTCTCGATAACGGCGGCGGTTTTCCTCGGTGGATTCGAGCTTGATCGAATCGAACCGTTTCTTGATGGTAGGACCACTTTCGTCTGCCGCCAGCACGCCTTTCTGTTTCGCCACAATGGATCGGGCTACGGATTTGAGTTCTTTCGTATTCATGATTGATCCGCTCCGGAGAAAATGGAATGTAATTCGTTCCGAAGATATTAACACAACCGATTGACTCAGTTTTAACGACAGGCAAGTGCGAGCGGCATATCGCCCGATCTGCGCGATCTGGCCTCATTTATTGCAATCTAGAAAGCGTGGTGGTGCCTACGGAAGAATGATGATCGGCGTGCCATCCGGCACGGCGCGCCAGATTTCCTCGATCTCCGCGTTGGTGACCGCGATGCACCCATCCGTCCAGTCGCGGCTGTTGAAAAGAATATCATTAGAACCGATGAATACCGGGCGCCCGTGAATCATGATGGCGCCGCCCGGAGAATAACCGCCGCGCTCCGCCTTCCCTCTGTCCTGAGTCCCGGGATAAGAAATATGCAGCGATAAATGATACAGGCTCGTCGGGTTGCGCCAATCGATCAGGTACGTACCTTCGGGGGTACGGTAGTCGCCCTCCCGTTGTTTATGGCCGAAGGGCTGCCGGCCAAGGGATATCTGGTAACTTTTTATCACTTCACCCTGCTTCATCAACTTGAGCGTTCTTACGCCTTTGTTGACCACCACCCGGTCGGCCTGGGGTAACGGTTCTGCAAGAAGGTATGAATAGGTGCTGCTTGCGTGGCAGAAACCGCTGAGGACGAGGAAAAGAATAACCACAGCCGTAGCGGGATAATGCATCATGAACTGACGCTTAAAACTGTCATTTCGCTCGCCTGGCATTGCCTGTCCCAGCTTTAAGTTAAGCCTGAATTTGTGTCATGGCAACAGACGATTATCGACTGAGTGCAGCCGCCGGGCGAACAACCGTGACCTGAAATCAAATCCCGCCAGTTTTTAAACATATTCGCGAAACCCACGCCTTTTTCGAAGGAATCGCTCTCGTTTGCATTCAGCATGTGCAGCTGCGCGGCAAAACACTCCGTAACAGAGAACGGGGGCGGCGGTGTGCGCAGGTCGTCGTCACTGCCGCGCTCAATATCGACACGATATCTGCAAGATTTTCGCATCAGACACGCGTGGATAGCCTTGCTAATCGTGTTAGATATATAAGCCGACGAAAAATTTGGTAGCATTACGTGCCCGCAATGGAACCGTTCGCGGGCGCGAACGATCAAAACAGCCATCAAACAAAATCAGCTTGATTTACAGGAGGGTATTATGGGATTACGCATAGGTGACGATGCACCCGACTTTACCGCCGAAACCACGGAAGGAAAGATCGAGTTTCACAAATGGATTGGAGACGGCTGGGCCATGTTGTTCTCCCATCCCAAGGATTTCACGCCGGTATGCACCACGGAACTGGGATTCCTGGCGAAACTCAAACCGGAATTCGAAAAACGTAATTGCAAAATCATCGGTTTGAGCGTGGACTCGGTCGAGGATCACAAGCGCTGGGCCAAGGATATCGCCGAAGCGACGGGCAATGCGCTCAATTATCCGCTGATCGGTGATACCAACCTCGAAGTCGCGAAGCTGTACGACATGATCCACCCGAACGCCAGCGGCAATGCCACGGGCCGCACGGCGGCGGACAACGCCACCGTGCGCTCGGTATTCATGATCGGCCCCGACAAGAAAATCAAGCTCATGCTTACCTACCCGATGAGCACGGGACGCGATTTCAATGAAGTCCTGCGCGCGCTTGATTCCTGCCAGCTGACCGCCAAGCACAAGGTGGCGACACCGGTGAACTGGAAGCAGGGTCAGGACGTGATCATTGTCCCTTCCGTGTCGGACGAGGAGGCCAAGAAAAAATTCCCCGACGGCTGGAAGGCGCCCAAACCATACATGCGCTTCGTTCCGCAACCGCGCAACTGAATTCGTCGGGAAACACCATCAAGGGCGCCTTCGGGCGCCCTTGTGTTTGGCCGGATACCTAAACTGACTCTTGTTCCACTTCTTGCGCCGCGGCGCGGTAGTTGCAGAACTCGCAGACAGGGTTGAGCGGCGGGATATCGTTCGATGTCAGGCAGCGGTGGGCCGCCTCGATGCACGGTTCCACCCAACCGTCATCGCCGACGTAGGGAATGATTTTTACGGAAAATTCCAGTCTGCCGTCGAAGCTTTCACGGTTGCGGCGGCCGTTGCAGTAGACGAAGTAGCCGGTCGCGGATATGTTCAGGCCGGCGCGACGCAGCAGCCATTGATAAATTTCCATCTGGCGCTTGTAGGAAATCTGCCAGTCGGCGTCGATATTGACCTCGCTGTCCTTGCTGGTGGATTTGTAATCGACAACGCTCACCTCGCCCTTCGGGTCAATCCACAAATCATCCACCGCCCCGGATATGATCAGATTGGTGGCTGCGTGGTGGTGCGTCACTCCCTTGAAGTTTTCGCGCCAATCGGCAAGCCGCGCGTCCCGATAAGGTATGGCATCGATGCCGTGCACCTGCATGAGCGGATGGGGTTCGCCAATAGCCCGATAGAGGTCGAATTCCTTCTTGAGCAGGTGGTCCACCGCGGAGTTGAGATTGAACGGCGGTCCCGAGGGCTGGCCGATGCCCAACCGGCGGTCGAGATAAAAGCAACGCGGGCAATTCAGATAATCCTCCAGCTTGGAGCGAGACAGCTTGAAAGGCTTGCGGGCCGCCGGCTCGAATAGGTTCCGTGTACGGCGGGTAGGCGTGGACATCGACTTGGATAACAATGCCTATTTTCTTCGCCGGCGGGCGGCATGCAGCGCGCGCTCGCGCGCGGCAATTTGTATTGGCCGCGGGACATGCAGCAGATCAGCAATCTTGTGCGCCAGGGTGCGCTCGAAGCGGTCGATCTCGTGGTCGGCGGCGGCTACCTGCCACATGTGCTCGACCACCTGCTCCTTCTGCGCCGGGGTGTAGTGTTTGTTGATGAGTGCGGTGAACTGATAGTAATCGGTGGCCTGCTCCGCCTCGGCCTCCGCCAAGCGCACGAGTTCAGCCGTCTCCCCGGCCGTGAGTTCGAATCGCGCCTGGATTGCGTCCGTCATGGCATGGCGTTCGACATCCTTGAGTTCGCGGTCCATGCGCATGACCTCGAACAGCAGCGCGGCCGTGGCGACTTGCAAGGCGTGATGTGCGCTCTCGCCCTCCTCCCGTCCGGCCGGAAGAATGCGCTGGTCAAAAAACTGTTTCAGGTTTTGCAGCATGGGAACCGCGGATTTTACCGCAGCGGTCCGTCCCGAGTCTCCGTGCTTATACCCAATTCGACATTGCCGGTGATGTCCACCGCCGCCGCTGGCGAATGCAGAACCCGCTTTTCTGTCGCCAAGTCAGGCAGGAATCCGGCGAGCAGGCCGATGACCGGGAGAAATGCGCAAACATGAAACACGAACTGGATGCTGGTCGCATCGGCGAGCTCACCCAGCACCGCCGCACCGATCCCCCCGAGGCCGAAGGCAAAACCGAAGAACAGGCCGGCGACGGTGCCAACCCGGGAAGGCATCAGTTCCTGCGCGTAAACCACAATTGCCGGAAACGCGGACGCGAGGATAAAGCCGATCAGCACGCTGAGCACGCCGGTCCAGAACAGGTTGACATACGGCAGCAGCAAGGTGAAAGGCAGCACGCCGAGGATTGAAACCCAGATCACGAGCTTACGACCGAAGCGGTCGCCGATCGGTCCTCCCGCGAACGTGCCGATGGCGACGGCGGCGAGAAACGCGAACAGGTGAATCTGGGCGCTGCGCACCGAAACCTGAAACTGATCGATCAAATAAAATATGTAGTAGCTGTTAATGCTGGCCGTGTAAAAGAACTTCGAGAAAACCAGGGCGATCAGCACGGCGATGGCCAGTGTCACTTTGACGCTCGGAAGCGCGGCCCGCGTACCGTCCTTCTCGGTGCGCGATTTAATCCGCACCAGCCCGCGCTCCTTGTACCAGTGCGCCACTCGCACCAGCAGGAAAATCCCGAGCAGTGCCGCGAGCGAAAACCAGGCGACGCTGGACTGCCCGTATCGCAGCACGATGAATGCGGCGACCAGTGGACCGAGGGCGGAGCCGGTACTGCCACCCACCTGAAACAGCGATTGCGCCAATCCGTGTCGGCCGCCCGAGGCCATGCGCGCGACGCGCGACGACTCCGGGTGGAACACCGATGAGCCGGCGCCCACCAGCGCCGCCGCCAGCAACAGTGTGGCGTAATTGTGAGCGTACGCCAGCAGCAGCAAGCCGGCCAGCGAAAAGCCCATGCCGGTCGCGAGCGAATACGGCTTCGGTTTGCGGTCGGTGTAGAAACCGACCATCGGTTGCAGCACCGAGGCGGTGAATTGAAACGTGAACGTAAGCACGCCGATCTGGCCGAAATCGAGACCGTAATTAGTTTTCAGCATCGGGTAAATCGCCGGCAACAGCGACTGCATCATGTCGTTGAGCAAATGACAGACGCTGATGGCGGCCAGGATGGGGAACGCCGTTTGCGCCGCCGTGGGATTGCCGTCTCCGGCCCGAATCGTGCTCACATGATTTAATGATTATTGTTTCTGAAATCCTAGCATAAAACCCGGTGCTGCCGCTTCGTTGTCTTCCGGGTTCGAAGGCGGATATACTGCTGGGTGCCGTCGCGCAACGCTGGTTCGCGCTCGACGTTTCATGCCCTGCACTTCCCGCGTTGACCGCGTGGTATCGACGGCTGCGCGAACACCCGGCGTTTGCGCAGCACGTGGACCTGCCGCTTCCCTAAGGCCGTTTACGCAAAACCCATCGCGACTTCTAATCCGTCGCCCGGGGCGGTGACGCGAACGTAAGGTCGCCGTCACGTTCGAGCTGTTCCAGCAATTGAAACTCCCATTCGAGATAAGCGCGCATCAAGTCCTCGCGCTGATTTTCGCCCAGATGGTATGGACGCAGGTAAACGTCGTCGGGCGCGTCCGCCATGCGCTCGTCATCCTGGGCGAGCGGCAGATCACGCGCGCGCCAGGCCGCGGTTCCGCCGTCCAGCACGCGCACCGGTGCTTCGACCAAGCGCGTCGCCTCGGACGCCGCCAATCGCGCCAGCCGTCCGTCCTCCGACGTGAGTACAACGAGCGGCGCGCGCGGAATTTTTTTGATACTGGACATCAAGCGGGCACGAATGGCAAACCAGGCGCCCGGTATATGGCCCGCGCGATAGTTGAGGCTGCGCGCCAGATCGATCACCACCGCCTTGCCCCGTTCCATCAGCGCTGCAAGCTCCGCCGCGGTAATCGCATCGACCCGCGCCGCGTCGAGTCCCAGCACGGGCGCCGGCGGCATGCCAGTCTCGATCGGCCCGGCCATGCGTATATCGCGCAGCACGACCGTGTCGCGAAAACCCAGCTGCAGCATCCATGAGGCGACGAACACGGCGCGCACGCCCACATCGTCGATGAGAACGAGTCGCGCGTTGCGCGTCCCGACGTAGTGATCGGTGGCCTGCACCAGTTGCCCGCCGGGCGCACTAATGCTGCCGGCCGGATGTCCGGCCTCATATTCTTCCGGTGAGCGAACATCGAGCAGATAGAGCGAACGCTCCTCGATCTCCGCGCGCCAGACAGCGAGCGTGTCGGCACCGACGACGCGCACACCGAAACGTTCCGCCGCTCGCTGCGCCGCCGCCGGCGCCGCCTGGCGTGTGGCGGTGGACGCCGCCGGCGCACGGCGATCAGCGCCGCGTTCGAGCTTGAATCCCGCGAGATGCCAGCCCATCGTGCCGTTGCGCAACGCCGCCACGCGATTGGGAATCCCAGCGTTGATCAGCGTCTGCGCGCCGACGATGCTGCGCGTGCGCCCGGCGCAGTTCACGACGACGAAGGTATTGGGCGATGGAATCGCATCGCGCGCGCGATACGCCAGCTCCGCGCCGGGCAGCGAAATGCCACCCGGGATATTCTGCACGCGGTATTCATCCCAAGGCCGGCTGTCGAGTATTACGACGTCATCATCGCGATCGAGCATGGCCTTGAGCTCGGTCGCCGTGATCGACGGCGTGCCGTAAACATGCTCGACGTGTTCGCCGAATATCTTGCTCGGTACGTTGGTACCGATAAACAACTCGAAACCGGCGGTGCGCCATGCGGGTACGCCGCCCGCGAGCACCGCGACATCCGTGTAGCCGAAACGCGCGAGCTCGACGGCGGCGCGCTCCGCGAGACCCTCGGCGTCGTCGCACACGACGATGCGCGTGCTACGCCGCGGGACGATCCGCGACAATAGAAACTCCAGCCGGCTCAAAGGGACCGGCACCGCGAACAGGGGATGGCCGCGCGCGTGGACGCCCTCCTCGCGCACGTCGAGCAGCGCGAATTCACCGCCGTCGCGAACGATCGACTTGAGGAACGCCGGGCTTACCGTTCGCGGTGTATCGGTGGACATGGATCGGTAGTAATTTATATTGATGGAAAAAATATTAATCGAATAATCGGGGTTAAGGATTTGCCGGCCATGGTCGCCTCCTGTCGACTCGACGTGGGCAGGCTTTTGATAAAACATATGATGGCTTAACAGAGATTCTTATGAAAGAAGATCCGTCATGGTCTGTAAGGAAGCGCTGACGACCTGTCATCCAAGGTACGGCTTTAATCCATATCATTACCAAACCGGCCCCGAATGTGTATAGTCTTGCGGTAATCCGTGGGAAGTATTCATGGATATTGACCTCAACCGCGACCGTGTTTTCCCGCCACTGGCTCGTCCTCCCAAGGCGGGCGCCATGTCAGCGCGCCATCACCCGCTAAACCATACCACGCATCCGCAACGAGTCGCCTTGAGCATTTTTCTGCTGACTCTATTGTTGCTGTTCCCCGCTTCCGCGCTGCTGGCCCAGGATTATGGCTCATCGCGATTTCTAAGCCGAGGCATTAATCGGCAACTCAAGGCTTGATGATGGTGAAGTTGAAGTGAAACGGTGGAAATAAATGATTGGTTCAGTAAACTTTCGTTCTAAAATGTGTGGCCATACTCGTCTGAATTGATTGGCGGTTAATGAAATTAAATTAATCACACAACACAAACGGAGCAACTTTTGAAAATCATAACGATATTGATCATCCTGGCCCTCCTCGCTACCGTCGTCTCCATCGTGATGGGGGTCGGCTCCATGGCCAAGGGCGGTAAGTATGATGACAAGCACAGTGGTCAATTCATGAACGCGCGTATCATTTTTCAAGCCATGGCGGCCATGCTGCTCGTGATTGCGCTGATAGTGGGATAAGCCGTGCCGAACGACAGGGCCGCCGCATCAGCGACTCTATCTCAACCCGTCCGCGAAAACGAAATGTGAGAAAATATAGATCATCGAGCCTGGCCGCTTTAATTCCTGTTCGACACAATAGTTACCAACACGGAAGCGTCCTCGATTCCTTTGAGAGCGTGCAGATCGTCTCCCGCGAGATACACAAACTCACCGGCATGCAGCACCTGTTTCCGGCCCGGTGAGATGTGCTCAACCACACCTTCGAGGCATTGAATCGTGATTTCGCCGCGCACCTTGTGCTCGGCGAACTCTTCGCCCTTGAGGAGGATGTATCGAAAAACCTGAAGCTGATCGGTTTTCACGAGGGTAACCGAAATGGATTGCTGCAACTCCTTGCCCAGTGGTCGAATGTTAACAATCTCGCCGGATGCTGCATGATGAAGCGCCATAGAGTTCCTCCCGGAAACATTTTCCCTGTACCTCCGGAACAGCTTGCCTCGTTTTCAGGTTCAGATCAAATTATCTCCAGCGGGAGGGTGCAAGTGATTTATCGAACTGACTTTTAAACTCTTTCACTCGCAATTGTGTCGCTGCCGCGAGCGGAATGAGTTCCGCCGGTTTGGAAAACGCAGCCGGTTAAGTCAAAAATAGGTGAAACTGTGATTTGCAGGGTCCACGCGGATGTTCCGCTTGCCCACTGTTTCGCGCCACACGTCATGTCAATTCTCTGTGCCCCTTCACAAATGGAACAAATTTCCTGATCCTAGCGTCAATCATACACGGCCTGACGCGGCGCATTTTCGCCGCGCCGTCCCAGGAGCGGTAATCCATGTCCCACCGAACAGCCACTGCGTCCCTCCACGTCACTTCCGCCGCGCTCGCCGTCTCCGTGCTGATCGCAACCGGCTGCAGCACCGGCGGCAGCAGTAGCTCCAACTCGCAGATGCAACCGACGAATATTCCGGCGCTGACGCTCGAACGTGCCTTTCCGTCGTTGAATTTTGCGAGTCCGGTGGCGATGCTGCAGGCGCCGGGCGACAACACGCGCTGGTTCGTCGTCGAGCGTGGCGGCAACTCGGTCAACGGCAAGGTGATCGTTTTTCCCAACAATACCACCGCCACACCGACGCAAACCTCCGAGTTAATCAGCATTCCTGTTGATGCCTCCGGCGAAGGTGGCTTGCTGGGTGTGGCATTCCATCCGAATTTCCCGACCACACCGCAGGTTTTTCTCTCCTATACGCGCACCGGCCCCGACGCCCAACATCCGCTCACCTCCGTCATCTCGCGTTTCACCAGCAACGACGGCGGCAACACGCTCGATCCCGACAGCGAACGGCAAATCCTCACGCTCGATCAACCTTTCGCCAATCACAACGGCGGGCATATCGCCTTCGACCGCTTCGGAAAATTGTTTATCGGCCTCGGCGACGGCGGCTCGGGCGACGATCCGCAGGACCACGGGCAAAACGTCAATACCCTGCTGGGCGCAATGCTGCGTATCGACGTCGACGGCATTCCGGCGGCGGGCAAGAACTACGCGATACCGGGCGACAATCCCTTCGCCGGCGGTGGCGGTGCACCGGAAATCTATTCCTGGGGGCTGCGCAATCCCTGGCGTTGGAGCTTCGATCGCGACACCGGTCAACTGTGGCTGGGTGACGTTGGCCAAGGCGCCTGGGAAGAGATCGATATCATTGAACGCGGCGGCAACTACGGATGGAAGCCATGCGAGGGCGCGCATCTGCGAGGTTCATCCACGGCCTGCGGTAACGCGGCTTTTATCGATCCGATCGCCGAATACGAGCATTCCCAGGGCTGCTCGATCACCGGCGGTTACGTTTATCGCGGTACAAGCATTCCCGGTTTGTTCGGCGTCTATCTGTTCGGGGATTTTTGTTCCGGGACCATCTGGACTTTACGCGAGACATCCGGCGGCGCGCCTCTCGTGGAATCCGCCATCAGCAGCGGGCTGTCGGTGGTCTCGTTCGGACAATCCCTTGACGGTGAGGTTTATGTCGTCAACCTTGGCGGCACGCTGCATAAGATCATCCCGCTGCCGTAATCGAACCTGAGGGTGTCTGACCCCGCGGACGCGTTTATCGGTTCCGGCCCTGTATTATTTCGAATGCCGCGGCATTTTGATTACGATCAACGACAACACCGCTATTTTCCATTCAAATATCACCATGTCGCCAGCCGATGGTGACAAAGGAGGTGGTTATGCAAGTAAAGAAAATTATGACGCAAAAGTTGGAATCCATTCTGCCTACGGCGTCGTTACGCGAGGCCGCGCGGAGGATGCGCGATCTCCAGGTCGGTTCGCTACCGGTGGCGGAGGAAGGCGAGCTGATCGGCATGATCACGGATCGCGACATCTGTTGCCGGGGCGTGGCCGACGGTTTCGACCCGGAGCACACCGAGGTTCATAAGATCATGTCGCGCGACGTCAAATTCTGCTTTAGCGAAGACAGCGTGTCCGAAGCCGTGCAGCAGATGGAGGAACACCACATCCGGCGGCTCGCCGTGCTGAACCGTGACAAGACCTTAGCCGGTTTTTTGTCGGTGGACGACCTCGCGCACTTCTCGTGCCAGTTGGCCGGTGAGGTGCTGGATTCCGCCCGGCCCGCGCACCACTGAGCGAACGCGCGTCTGAACAAGCCCGGTCCTGTCCTTCCGCTGAGGAGGGGAGAGTATGGCGTCGACGCGCGACTGCGTGCCTGCTCACAAAGTGCTGTAACGTGACCACGGCGGATCACCTCATCGCCCACTACTCATCCTTATTGAACACGAAACCACTATGAGTGCTTCGGATTTCGGCATCCGTGTGGAATGTTATGCCGGGTACCGTGGTGAGCAGGAACCGCGGCGCTTCTGGCTGGGCGCGCGCCCGGTCGCGGTCGCGGAGATTCTGGATCGCTGGCTCGCGCCCGAGCACCGCTATTTCAAGGTTCGCGGTGACGATGCCGGCGCCTACCTTCTGCGGCACGACACTCGCGCCGACCGTTGGGAACTCACGTTGTTCGAGAGCCGGCCGGGTTAATCCGGCTCCACACCCGGTCCTCTCTGAGAATGACCGAGCTTGACCGCTTAATTTTCCGCGCCTACCTGTAATTTGATCCATAATGGTACGCGTCGCACGGTAGCAACGCGCGCCTCAAAGTTATTTCACAGCAACGGCCGCAAATATGGCCAGAAGTTGTCCAGTATCCGCCACTGCGCCTTGGCATTGGGATGTAATCGGTCCGGCTGCATCAATTCGCGATAGGTGACGATATCATCGAGCATATCCGGCACCAGCGCCACGCCCTGCTCGCGCGCGATTTCCCGGTAAACACGCCGGAACTTTCCGGCATAAGTACCGCCATAGTTGGGCGGGAGTTGCACGCCGGCCAGCAGCACGCGCGCCTTGATGTCCTTGGCTTTCGTGACCATCGCCGTGATGTTATGTTTCAACTGCGCGAGTGAAAGTCCGCGCAAGCCGTCGTTGGCGCCAAGCTCGATGATGACGACCGCCGGCTTGTGCTCGTCGAGCAGCCGCGGCAGCCGCGCGAGGCCGTTGGCACTGGTGTCGCCGCTGATGCTGGCGTTGACGATCCGGTAGTCGAGTCGTTCCTGCGCGAGGCGTTTCTTGAGCAGCGCGACCCAGCCGGATTGCACATCCATGCCGTAAGCCGCGCTCAAGCTGTCGCCAACGACCAGCAGCGTGCGCTCGGCCGCGGACAGCGGCGCGAGCCACAGCAAACATAGTATTGCGAGAAATACACGACGCATGCCTGAGCACCTGAATGGAGTTATCGTCTCCGCCGCCGACCTTTCAAAACGGGTTGCCACGGCCGAAGGCGCGCTCGACATCTTGTCGGGTGTGAATCTCGAGATCAAGACCGGCGAGCGCGTCGCGATCATCGGCGTGTCCGGGTCGGGCAAGTCGACGCTGATCGGGCTGCTGGCCGGACTCGATACGCCCACGCAGGGTGAGGTCACGCTCGCCGGCGAACGCCTGGACCGTCTCGACGAGGACGGGCGCGCGCGGGTACGCGCCGGGCGTGTCGGTTTCGTGTTCCAGAGTTTTCAACTGCTGCCCGGCCTGACCGCGCTGGAAAACGTGATGTTGCCGCTCGAACTCGCCGGCCTGGCGGAGCCGCGCCGGGATGCGCGCGAGCTGCTCGAACGCGTGGGCCTGGGTTCGCGGTTGTCGCATTATCCGCAGCAGCTCTCGGGCGGCGAGCAGCAGCGCGTGGCGATCGCGCGCGCCTTCGCGATGCAGCCCACGATCCTGTTCGCCGACGAGCCTACCGGCAATCTCGACAGCGCCACCGGCGCGCGCGTCATCGATCTGCTCTTCGACCTGAACCGGGAGCGGCGCACCACGCTGGTGCTGGTGACGCACGACGAGCACATCGCCGCACGTTGCGAGCGCCATCTCTACCTCGAAGCCGGGCGCATCGTGGACCGCCGCTGACCGATGCGCGGATTGCACCATTTCCGCCTGGCTCTGCGTCTGCTCGCGCGCGACTGGCGCGCCGGCGAGCTGCGCATCCTGGCCGCGGCCGTGGTGATCGCGGTTGGTGCGGTCACCGCCATCGGCTTTTTCAACGACCGTCTCAACCGCGCCATGACCTATCAATCGGCCGATTTGCTGGGAGCCGATCTGCAACTGCGCGGTTCGCAGCCGGTTCCGGCGGAGTGGCGTCAGGCCGCCACCGAGCGCAACCTCCGACAGACCACTACACTCGAGTTCACCAGCGTGGTGGTGCGTGGCGACAAACTGCAGCTCGCCAGTGTCATGGCCGCCGGTCCGGGCTTTCCGCTGCGCGGTGCGTTGCGCACGGCCCCGGCCTTGTACGCCCCGGATGAAAAAATCAGCGAGCCTCCCGCCCCCGGCACGGTCTGGGCCGAGCCGCGCGTGCTGCAGGCGCTCGGACTCGAAATCGGCGCTCCCATCCAGATTGGCAACGCCAAGCTCACGGTCACGCGCGTGCTCACCTACGAACCGGGACGCGCCGGCAGATTCTTCGCTTTTGCCCCGCGCGTGCTGATGCGCGAGGACGATGTTCCGCGCACCGGCGTGATCCAACCCGGCAGTCGCGTCAACTACGGTTATCTTTTCTCCGGCGCCGACGCGGACCTGGCACGCTTCAAAGACTGGCTCACGCCGCGGCTGTCGCCCCATCACCGGCTGCTCGATGTGCGCGATGAAACCAGCTCGATCGGCCGCGCGCTCGCGCGCGCCGAGCGTTATCTCGGGCTCACCAGCCTGCTCGCCGTGATTCTTGCCGGTGTTGCCATCGCCATGGGCGCGCGCCGCTACGGCGAGCGCCACTACGATGTGAGCGCGATGTTGCGTTGCCTCGGCGCCACCCAGCGCGACGTCGTCGCGCTGTTTCTGCCGCAGTTCCTGGTGCTTGGCATCGCGGCGAGCGCGCTCGGCTGCGCCCTCGGCTGGCTCGCGCAGGAGGCGATCTTTTATCTGCTCAAGGAACTGCGACCGGCGGGACTGCCGCCGGCCGGCGTCATGCCGGTGGCGTTCGGCCTGCTTGCCGGCCTCGTCACGCTCGCCGGCTTTGCGCTGCCGCCGCTGCTGCGATTGAAGCGCGTGTCGCCGCTGCGCGTACTGCGCCGCGAGCTCGCGCCGCTGCCGCCGGCGGCCTGGGCGGTGTACGGCTCAGCGGCCGCGGCGGTGCTGGTATTGGCGTGGCGCTTCACCGGTGACCTGCTGCTCACGGCGGCGGTGCTGGCCGGCAGTCTCGCGGCAACCGTGGCGCTCGCGATTTTTGCCGGCGCGTTGCTGGCCGTGGGCCGGCGCCTGCACCGGCGCGTCGGCGTCGCCTGGCGCTTCGGGCTGAACAACCTGTGGCGGCGCACACGCACCAGCATCGGCCAGATCCTCGCCTTCGGGCTGGCGCTCATGGCCATGGCGGTGATCGCGCTGCTGCGCACCGATCTGCTCACCACCTGGCAGACGCAACTGCCGCCGGATACGCCGAATCATTTCGCGTTCAACATCCTGCCGCAGGAAGTAGGCGGCGTGCAGCGCTATTTCGCGGCCGAGCAAATCAAGACGACCGCGCTCTACCCCATGGTGCGCGGGCGGTTGACCGAGATCAACGGCAAACCGGTGACGCAGGCGGTGACCAAAGAGGAGTCGGACAACAATGCGCTCCGGCGCGAGCTCAATCTCAGCTGGGCTGACACGGTACCGCCCGACAACCGCCTGACGCGCGGCGCGTGGTGGGATGCATCGGGCACGGGCAACCGGGTGTCGGTGGAAGAAAAGCTCGCGAACAAGCTCGGCATCGGGCTCGACGACGAGCTGACGTTTTCGATTGCCGGCGAGACGCTGCCAGCACGGGTGGCGAGCATCCGCACGGTGCAGTGGGATTCGTTTCATCCCAACTTCTATATGATCTTCCAGCCCGGAGCGCTTGCGCCCTACCCGGCCACGTATCTCACGAGCTTTCATCTCGCGCCGGATCAGAAACCGCTGATCACGACGCTGGTGCGCGCGTTCCCGTCGGTGACGGTGCTCGAGATGGATCAAATCCTGGCGCAGGTGCGCGCGATCCTCGCGCAGGTGACGGCGGCCGTCGAGCTGGTGTTGACGTTCGTGCTCGCGGCCGGGTTTGCGGTATTGTTCGCCGCGCTCGCGGCCAGTCTCGATGAACGCTTCTACGAGGGCGCGTTGCTGCGCACGCTGGGGGCAAACCGCCGCCAGTTGCGCGCCGCGCATCTCGCCGAATTCGTCGTGCTCGGCGTGCTCGCGGGGCTGCTGGCCGCGATCGGTACCGAGCTCATCGCCTACGTGTTGTACACGCGCGCGTTCGATCTCGAATACAGCTTCAAGTGGCCGGTATGGCTGGCCGCACCGCTGGCCGGGGGAGCATTGATCGGGTTGGTCGGCTTCTTCGGCACCCGGCGGGTGGTGAACCAGAGCCCGTTGACCGTGCTGCGCGCGTCGTAGCATCCGCGTGACATCCGGCAACGCGCCCGTGGTACCCGCCGGCCGCAACGGGCTGACGGCGGCCGCGTTTTGGCGGTCCGCTGAATGCGGACCGCAACGCGTCACGCCGACGATTGACCTGAGAAATTAGCGCTAGCTACAGCGGCTTGATTTGAAACTTGCGAAACTTTACGACGCCGGCGGCATACTGCAAACCGATCGGCCCGCTGGCAAACTTACCGTCACGGGCGTCAGCCGTGCGCTTACCGTTTAACACCAAGGTCATGCGATCGCCCTTCACCGTGATCTCGTAGACGTTCCACTTGCCGCCGGCCTTCGGCATCGGCGATACCGGGGAGATATGAGTGATGGCGCCGGTGCCGTAAGTCGGGTCCTTGCGCTCGTCGAAGATATTGGCTTCGTAGCAGGTCTTGTCGGATATTTTGTTCAAGTCGGAACAGCGCATGAAGACGCCGCTGTTGGCGTCGTGGCTCACCCAGAATTCGACCCTGATCTGGAAATTCGAGTAGGCGTTTTTTGTCATCAGGTAGCTATAGGCCTTGTCGGGCGTCCGGTCGACCACGATGGCGCCGTCCTCCGCGCGCCAATTACCATCTCCGACGCGATTCCAGTTTTCCAGGCCGGATGCGCCGTCGATCAGCGTGATCCAACCTTCCTGAGTGTAAGTCTGACCGGCACATCCAAAACCGGTAAACACGACAACAAGCAAGCTCACTACTATTAGTGACAATCGTTTCATGGCGGTTTCTCCTCTATCCTTCGGATTTGTCGAGCGATAAACTTGAGTTTGTCCACCGTACTGCGTGAGTCATGCTACTGGCGTGCAACTTCAACTGTCAGCGGGATCCTTTGCTACTGTCCTGAGTAACAAAAAATGCCCCCCTCAATGGGGGGCGTTTTTAAGAGACTGACAGTATTCAACTCAAAATTAATTTCTATTTATTTTTCACCCTGATTACTTCTTCGGCTCCGGGCACTTCATTTCTTTGCCGTCGACCTTCACCATGTCTCCGGGCTTCTTGTCCTTACATGCCTTGGCAATGGCTTCGGCCATGTGCTTGGCGGCGAAGCTGGTGGTGCTCAATCCCAGTCCGGCAATAAAGGTAAGCGCCATAAGACCCGTCAATAACTTCTTCATGCTAATGCTCCTAAATAAATGTTGTGGTTAGAACTGATATATAGCAAGGATACCAATCCAGCCTCCCTGCGCGGCAATACTGTGCGCTCAAAACGGCAGCGCGTAAAGACGCGGTAATTCGATTACGCCATGCGTCATTAACAACCTGCCGGGGATGGCATGGACACATGCTAAGTGTGCGAAAAATATGAGTATTTCATTCTTCCGTCACCCCCTGATAGGCAAGGTCGGCGGCGAGAACGGACGGCGGGCGCGGCGCCCCCGACGTGACGGGAAAGGGGGATGGCGGCACTGCCCATCAGCCTCAAGGTCAATAGCCTTAAGCATCCGGTGGGGGAGTTGGCAGATCCGGTTTAAAACAGCGGAGTGATTTTTTTAAATCGCCTTACACTTCAGTTGATGCGGTTTACTCGAATATTTATTAATGAAAGCGGTAATCCGACTCCGGCAATCTCAAAAGCGATAGCAACTGCAAACTTCTAGCGCTTGGCGATGAGTTGACCACGCTGATATTGCTGTGGTGAGAGACCGGTGTGTTTCTTGAACGCCTTGGAAAACGCGGCGGCGGACTCGTATCCGCTCTGCTCGGCGATCCGGGCGAGTGGCATTCGGGTATCGCGCAACAGTTCCATGGCGCGGGTCATGCGAAGTTGCTTGAGATACTCGATGGGACCATAACCGAGCAGGTCCTGAAAACGCTTGGCGAACTTGGCGCGCGAGGCCCGCGCCTCGCGTCCCAGAATCGCCACCGTCCAGCGGTGCTCGGGCTTGCTGTGCATGGCGGCGAGCGCGCGACTGACCACGGGATCGGCGAATGCGGCGAGCAGGCCCACGGGCGTTTGCTGTTGTTGTGTCCATGCCCGCAGGAGATAAATCAGCAACGGCTCGGTGAGGCGGTTCATGATCGTTTGTGATCCATCGGTGCTCGTGTGTGCTTCACGATCGATGAGGGCGATGATACTGGCCATTTGACCAGCGTCATGCCCGGCGCGGATATGCATCACGCGCGGCAGGCGACGCAGCAAGGGGTGCGACCGGAGCTGATCCAGCTGGTAATACCCACAGAGAAAGACCGTGGGATCGCCTGACTTTTTGTCGTCGAGATTGGTGAAACGATTGAGGTCAGGCACGGCCAGCGCCTTGGGGATAACGGGCTGGGACTCGCCACGCCAGAGCCGGTGCGCATCGCCATAGGGCAGCACGACGATGTCTCCGGTGGCCAGTGAGACTCGCTGCCTGCGGTGCTCCGGTAGCAACTCGAATTCGGTCCCGCCGTCCTTGATGACATGAAACAGCATCTGTCCGCCCCGGGCTTCGAGCGCCATCTGCCAGTCGCCATGATAGGCGCAGCGGGCAAAGACGCCGCCCGTCACAGCCATATCCCGGAAAACGGTATCGAGGATTCCCATCGATCCACTTTCTAGCTCTATTTGGACGATTAGACAAGTTATTAGGACGGATCGATATCGTCAGTCCAGAATTTCCCCGGTATCGTTCGGTCACAGAAGGACCATGTACTTCAGGACTTTAAATTCAACATTCACTTTCATAGAAAGGAGACAGCCATGTCGTACCAGAAATTTCCACTTCATACCTCGGCCACGGCGCCGGCCGCAGCCAAGCCTGCGTTTGAGAAACTCGAAAAAACCATGGGGTTCATTCCAAATCTGTACGCCCATCTGGCGGAGGCGCCGGCGGCGCTGTACGGGTATCTGGCGCTCAGCGACCAGTTCAAGCAGGCATCGCTGAGCCCGGTCGAGCAGCAAGTGGTGTTGATCAGCGCCAGTATCGTAAACGGCTGCGACTACTGCGCCGCCGCGCATTCGTTCGTGGCCCGTAATCTGGTGAAGGCCGACGGCAAGGTCATCGATGCACTCCGTGCGCGCCGCGATTTGCCCGACGCCCGCCTGAACGCGCTGGCCCGTTTCACCCGCGAAATGGTGGAAACCCGCGGACGTCCCGCGCCGGCCGCGGTGACCGCGTTTTACGCCGCCGGTTTTGACCAACGGGCGGTGCTCGAGGTGATTACCGGAATCGCGCTCAAAACGCTCTCGAACTACATGAACCACATAACCGACACTCCGCTCGACGCCACTTTCGAGCCCGAGCGCTGGAACGACGCGGCGTAAGTTGCGACGCGGGTACACGTTATATCAACCCTAACCAGTCCATTGAATCGAGGTGACACTTGAAACCGAAATATCAGATGTCCGGATTGTTGCTTACAGCCCTGTTGATTGTCAGCGCCAGTGCCGGCGCGGCGCCAATCGATAAAAATGCCGATGCCAACGACGTAGCCCTGCACGGATACGACCCGATCGCCTACTTCAAAGCGGGCGCGCCAACACGCGGGAAGGCTGGCATCACGGTCGCGCACGACGGCGTGATCTATCGCTTTGCATCGGTCGCCAACCGCGATGCCTTCCAGCAGGACCCGCGTCGCTACGTTCCGCAGTTCGGCGGTTTCTGCGCCATGGGCACGGCGATGGGCCTCAAGCTCGACGTGGACCCGCAGGCATGGCGGATCGTCGATGGCAAGTTGTACCTGAACCTCAACAAGGACGTGCAGAAGAAGTGGCTGTCAGACATTCCGGGCCATTTGTCACAGGCCAATGCCAAGTGGCCCGAGATCCAGGACAAGGATCCGAAGTCGCTGAAGAACTGAAGCGGTATTCCGCCGGTCACCCGACTTTAAACGGATAACCGGCGGTACTTCGGGAGAGATCGGCAAGCAACCCAGGTAATGCGAGAGGCAGCCATGAGCGATATCACCATTTACAGCAGAACGCCGTGTGGCTATTGCAGCCTTGCGAAACGTCTGCTGAAGGATCGTGGACTCGCCTTCCATGAAGTCGATCTCACGACGCAGTCGAATATCGAACGCGAGCTGGTAACCAGGACCGGGCAACGAACCGTCCCACAAATTTTTATCGGAGATCGGTTCATCGGTGGTTATACCGAATTGGCCTTGCTGATCAGGGATGGCCGGCTGACATCGATGCTTGCTGGCTGATCCACATAGACGCACATCTCTACCTCTTAGCGCCTCGCCCTGGCGACGTCGAATGCGCTTACAAATACAATAATCCCAATCTCAAGCCTGATGCATCCGGAGAGGCGGAGTTAATTGGACCGGTAGAGATAATTGGTGGGTGAGTATTTTTAAAATCACTTCGGCCGCTTTAACGGTCGCTGCACGATCTGCGCGGCCGGCCCGGTCAGTCTGACGATATGCAGCCCGGTGTTGGCCCGATCCGCGAGGTAGATATACCCGCGATTGTCGATTTCAACGTTATTGGTCTGGATGGCGACCTTGCCATTGCGGGTGTCCGTGTTGGCGGTGACGGCCGGGATAAAAAAACCGGCTTCCAGCGGCTGGAACGGATTGCGCACGTCGATCGCGCGCACTCCGGCATTGAACCACGAAGCGACGATAAGCCTTTTGTCGAAGTCCGGGTTGCGCGACCAGTTCATCGAGTGCGCGCCGAAGCGTCCACCGCGCGTGCAGAAATTCCCGCTCGACTCCTCCATCTGGTAGTTGGCCACCGGCATGGGGCGCGCCTCATCGGTGATCTCCACCAGGAACACCGGGTGCTGCGTGGGCTCCGCGCATTCATCGGATGTGGATTCTGAGACCACGACCAGAAAATCGCGCGGGGTTCCCTGCCCGAATTTCGCCAGCTCCGGCACGTCCATGCCGATCATGGCCACCGCCGTATGCCCGCCCCAGAACGCGGGCATGTCAAACCGGCCGACTTGCGGGAACAGCAGTTCGCCCACCGTCGGTGAGTCCGGGCAACTCGGGCGACAGTTCAGCAGCTTCGCCACGTCCACGATCTGAACCACGCCGTTGTGGCTGGTCCCGTAGGCGATATAAAGCCGCGACCCGTCCGCAGACAAAGTGGCTTCATGCGCGCCCGCGGGCGCCACGGCGGCGGAACCTTTCGGCTCCTGACCGGGCAATCCGAACACCCGGATTACCTTGGGATGCGCCGGATCGCCGAGATCAACGACCCAGGTTTGCCGGCTTGTCTTCCATCCCAGCTGTCGGCCGTCGTAGTTGATGTAGGCGATGCCACTGTTGCAATCCCACCAGTTCTTGTGCGTGGCATGGCCGCCGGCGATCACGGTGGTGACGAACACCGGCGCGCGGGGATTGGTGACATCGTAGATCTGATGATCCACATTGCCATTGCTGCGCAGCAGGTACGTTTTCGCGGCATCGCCGCGCGGGAGCTCCGCCCCGCGGCAGGTCTGCACCATCTGCGCGCCCCCGGCACCCGGTATGTGGTGTAAATAAACCGGCTTCGCCGGAACCGTTACATCGACGATCGAGACCCCGTTGGTTTGCCGGGGCGCTCCCGGCAGCAGCGTATTCGGCGCACTGCCGCTGTGGTGACCGACATAAGCGATCCATCTCCCGTCCTGTTCCTGAATGACGGGCTGATAGGCGCTGCGCGCCTGCAGATCGTGAAGCCCGACCAAGCTCATGTTCTTGGACTCGGCCGTCTTCTTGCCCGGCGTTGCCGCCTCGAGGTACTTCGGGGCCATCAGCGGCAATGCCAGCAATCCGGCTACGACGGTCGCCAAAATGTTTACTGAGAGGGATGGTTTTATAAATGTGTTTATTCTCATTACGTGTCCCTCCAATAGTTTGGCTAGTCTCAGGTAACCGGAGCGCCGCATGGAACATGGGGTTTCCATGGCATGGTCTGACGCCACCACTTTACCCCTGCGGGCGGGCGTGCCGGTAGTAAAGATGGAAGCCTGGCCCGTGGGCCTCAAGCTCAACGGCCGGAAGCATCCGGGAGCGGAACTTGGCTTTCTGCTATCGTCGTCCGATTTAAGGGCAACCTACGGTTTGTGTGTTACAATGTCTTACAATGAGCGGATACTGGAGAAACCCGATGGGCACCTTAACGATACGTCTTGACGACAAACTGGAGCGCGAACTCAACCGGCTCGCCAAAGCGCAACACAAGACAAAAAGCGAGGTTGCGCGCGAACTGCTGCGTCGGCACATACTTGTACGCGAACTGGACAGAATCCGCGACAAGCTTCGGCCCTACGCGGAAGCGGCGGGCTATCTGACTGATGAGGATTTCTTCCGGAATATCTCTTGAGGATCTTCTTCGACACCAATGTATTGGCCAGTGCGTTGATGGGTCATGGACTGTGCCGTGACCTGTTGGATCGCGCCCTGATCGGGCATGAGGTTCTGCTCGGTGAGCCGGTACGCGAGGAACTGCGCCGAGTGCTGACAACCAAATTTCGTGTGCCGACAGATCTGTGGCATGAACTCGACAGGAAACTGCGCGAATTCGAACAAGCGCCCGCGGCAACTGCTCCACTAGGCGTATCGGTTTCCGATGCCGATGACGTTCCGATTATCGCCTGCGCCCTCTACGCCAAGGCCGATGTTTTCGTTACAGGCGACAAGGGGCTATTAAATCTCAGCAAGATCGAAGGAATGCCGATGCTCTCACCGCGCGAGCTTTGGCAAAGACTGACGGGTACCGGATAACCGATAATTTCAAAAGCGGATGCGGTGATGCGAAGCGTGGGGGGAAAGGAGTCGGAAACCCGGCCCGTGGGCCTCAAGCTCAACGGCCGGAAGCATCCGGGGTGGAGTTGGTTGGGGTGGGTTTTGGAAAATCAAGCCTGGCTCTTAATGGATTACCGAAATATCATCAGCCGGGAATATCAGGAAAAATTCCTCTCTGACCCGAATGGCGCTTACTTAAGCCGAAATGCAGGGTGGGTTATTGATCATGGTACCGCCTAAGGAAGGTCTGAATAATTCGATGTAGGGTGAGGCGGGGTTTTCGTGAACACACTTAACGTGTGTTCACGCCGCCGAACGGGTGCAACGGGTTTTGTTGCGCCCCGGGCTGCAAGTCCCACGCACCATTTTATCGATCGGTGCGCAGGGCGCGCCCTGCATTTTTTGATTAATCAGTCCGGAGGTTTTATTCCGGCGCCGAACGGTCATGCGGTACAGCGCAGCCTATTTTTTTCATACAGTCAGCCAGGCGCCACGTCCACCCGGATACAGCCACCCACCGGCCGGGTGCTCACGCGCAACGGCAAAAACTGCGGCAACAACCAGAGCGTGGTCTGCGCATGCGACGAGAGCGTGCGCGCCAGGAAACACGACGGGGTTTGCGCCAGCGCGCAATAAATCAGCATCTGGTCGCAGGCGTGGAGATCGAGCGTCGCGCCGGCGGCGAGTTCATCGCGCAGTGCCTGCGCCGCGGTCCCGGCGATGCGCTCCGCCGGCACGCCGCGTTGCGCCACCTCCGCGCCGCCGAGCAGCGCGTGCGCCGTGCGCGCCCACAGCACGATGGCCCCACCCTGCCCGAACGCCTGATCCCGGCCCAGTACCTGTTGCTCGATTTCGGCATGGGCGGTATCGGCGAGCATCCGCGCCGCCGTCTGCCGCATGCGCTCGACAATATGCGCCGGCAAATTGGACACATGCGCGATACCGCGAATTTCCTGCACCGCTCCCGGCATTTCGAGGCGCAGACCATTCAGGCGGCCTGCCCGCAGCACCACCGTCACCTCGCCGCCGCCGCGCGGATAGTAGCCGCGCCGCTGGAGCGTGAACTCCACTTCCGCGCCCATGCGCGCCAGCAAGGGCAGCAGCACGAAGCGCAGGTAATCCAGCGGCGGCGCGGCGCGGACGTCGGTGCCCCCGCTCAGGTGAATGCGCACCGGCGCGCCGCAGGCGAGCGCCGCCGGCAGCAGCGCCTGCAACACCAGCGTGACGCTGCCGGCGGTCCCCACGTCGAAGCGGAATTCCCCGCCATGCAATTTACCCGGGCGAAAGACCAGCTCCGGTGATCGCAACTCCAGTCCCTCGACCTGGGCGTCGCACAGAGCCGCGACGGCCTTGACCGCCGTGAGATGCTGGGGCGCGAGGCCCGGCGGCACGCGCCGCGCGCGGATGTCGCGCAACCGTACCGGCGCGCCGGTGATGGCGGCAAGCGCGCACGCCGTGCGCAGAAGCTGCCCGCCGCCTTCGCCGTAGGAACCGTTTATTTCACGCATGCCGCCGGTATTATCCTGCGGGCCCTGTGGTTCCACCACCGACACGGGCAAGGTTTTTGCCACAATACCTCCCAGCTCCTTTAATTTTATTTCAGCGCCATGACTGGGCCTGCGGTGCGCTTTTATACTGTGATCCGGCTCACCCCGCCGGGAGGCATCCGGTCCATGGCCCAGGTGCAATTACGTTTCTACGAGGAGCTGAACGACTTTCTGCCGCCGGAGCGGCGCAAGACTGCTTTTACCCACGCGCTCACGCGCCGCACCTCGGTCAAGGACCTGATCGAATCCTGCGGCGTGCCGCACACCGAAGTGGAACTGATCCTGGTCAACGGCCGGTCGGTGGATTTTTCCTATATCGTCCAGGCGGACGATCGCCTCAGCGTCTATCCGGTGTTCGAGAGCCTGGACGTCAGCCCCTTGATCCGGCTGCGGGACAAGCCCCTGCGCCACCCCCGCTTCGTCGTCGACGCCAACCTCGGTCAACTGGCGCGCTACCTGCGGCTGCTGGGCTTCGATGCGATTTACCGCAACGACTTCACCGACCGGGACGTGGCGCGGATCGCAAGCCAGGAAAAGCGTATCGTGCTAACGCGCGACCGCGCCCTGCTGCAACACAAAATCATCACCCACGGCTACTTCGTGCGCGCCGTCAAACCCCGCGAACAGGTAAGAGAAATCCTCGCGCGCCTGGACCTGTACCGCGCCCTGCGCCCCTTCACCCGCTGCCTGCGCTGCAACGGCGCACTGGAGGACGTAGACAAGGAAGCGGTGCTGCCCCAACTGGAACCGAAGACGAAAAAATATTACCACCGGTTTCGGCGCTGCCAGGACTGCGGGCAGGCGTACTGGAAAGGCAGTCACTTCAACCGCATGGAGAAGCTGCGCGATTACTTCGCGGCACCGCCCGATCCGGTCAGATGACCGGCACGCCGATCAACCGGGAATGCAAGTAGATCAGGAACAACACCCAGACGGCCAAACCGATCACCGCCGCCACCGCGGCGTTCGCCCAGGTTCCGGCCGGCGCACCGGTTCCGGCCAAGCGGTCCCGCCGTCGGGAGGATCGGAAGTCGATCGCGGACCAGGCAAGAAAAGCCCCGAACAGCACCAAATCCGCCGCGCGCGCGTTCGTCAGCAAATGCGCCGAGGCCCACACCACGACGCTCGCGACCATCGGATGCCCGATCGAGGTCTTGATGCGGTTGCGCGGCACATACACCGCGGCAAACAGAATGAACGACAACAACATGAGCAACAACGCGGGGTTATGCAGCCAGGAAGGTGAACTCCATAACTCAGCCGCGCCCACGCGCGCCCGGCCATACCCCCAGACAATCAGCACAAACCCCAAGAGCGAGACCAGCGAATAGAGCCCCTTCCAGGCATTAGGTCCGATGCGCGCCATCACCGCGCCGCGCCACGTCTCCGCGTAAATGCGCACCGAGTGCGCCGCCAGAAACACGATCAATCCTAAGATGAGTAGTGTCATGGATCGAGGAACGCACAGTTACTGGTTATTCTTTAAATCCCTCTGAGGCATCCCCTTAATATTTGTCCACGATACACTCGCGATCGCGCGCAAGCTGCAAGCGGCCGTGGGCGGAACTAATCAGGCTGGTGCACAAATTTGCCACGTTTTGTATTCTATACGCTCGAAGCGGAATATCCGGATAAATGTGTATCGATCGGAGCGAAAGATCAGCCAGATATGGGCAAATTGACGATCAAAACCCAGGGCAACCAGGTCGGCGAAGTGGACCTGAAACTGGGCGAGATGACGATCGGGCGCGATCCCGCCTGCGACATCGAGCTGAAAGACGACAAGTCGGTCAGCAAACAGCACGCCGTGATCAAGACCGTCGGCCGAAAATCGACGATCGAAGATCTCGGCAGCACCAACGGCACGTTCATCGATATCGAACGCATCGAGCGCCATGAGTTGCGCCACGGCGATACCATCATCATCGGCGAATACGAGCTGCGCTATCGCGATGTTATCGAGCTGGACAAACCGGCATCCGGCAACCGCCCGGCAGCCCGCTCCGCATCGGTGACTTCGCAGGAAAATACCAGGATCATCACCGCGCACGCGCAGCTCATCGCCGTGGAAGGCCGGGACAAGGGCAAAAGCGTGCCGCTCGTGAAGGAGGAAACCGTGCTCGACAACCCCGGCAAGAACCCGGCCCGGATTTACCGCACCGCCGAGGGCTACGTGCTGCACGCGCAAGCCGGGCCCGGCGAACCGCGTCTCAACGACCGGCCCGTGCAGGCCGGCGGACTGTTGCTCGAGAGCGGCGACATCATCGAAGTCGCGGGGACGAAGTATCAGTTGAATTTATAGTCGCGTCCGGTGCTTTTGATTGCCGGTTCAGTTTTAAAACCGCTTATTTCTTAATCCCGCCGTCCCGCTTTCCGCGCCGGAAAATCGAGCCGCTTTAATCGACACTGGCTAATCCGGCCGCGTCGCCTATGTTTATTAATGTATTGGGCCGGGAACAGCGCAAGGAAACTAGTGACTAAATCTTCTTTTCCTGCAAGCGGAAGCGTCTCCGTGGACGGCATCGAGGTCGTCGAGCTGTCGGATATCGATCTCGACTTCGCCGTCGAAGAGGCGTTTCGGCAGGGAGCATCCCAGGCGCCTGCAACGACCCGCACGGAAGCGGCAAACCCGCAAGACCTCGGCACGCTCGAACTGTTTCAGGGTGTCGGCGATCAGGATCTCGCCGTGTGTGCGGCGCGCTGCCAGTTGATACATGCCTTGCCCGGTCATGTTCTGTTCGCGCCCGGGCGGCTCAATACCAAGATCTTCTTCGTGCTCGAGGGCCAGTTGCGTCTCTACGCCCAAACCGGCGACAAGCGGCCGATGGCCGTCGCCGACGTCGGCCACTCGACCGGTCTGCGCTCGGCGCTCGCCATGCAACCCCTGGATCATTCCGCGATCGCCACGGAAGTCTCCCGCCTCCTGGTGGTGGACATCGCGGCCATCGACGAGCTCGCCAAACGGTCCCATGCCTTCGCGCGCAACTACGCCGCGCTGCTGGCCAGCTACCTGCGCGGTGACGATTGCCTGCACGTCGGCGCGCGCACGGGCGCCGCCGCGCGACCCGGATACATTGACGAACTTACGTTGCTGCGCAATCAACGCTGGCTGGATGAGATGTTCCCGCGTCTTCTGGGCCGCTACCGGCTCGGCGACAAAACGCTCGCCGTCGCCGCTTTCGCCGTCGACAAGCTCGACGAGATCGTGAAGCAACACGGCATCGGACCGAGCCTGCGCGTGCTCGAAGCCATCGGCCACTGGATGCAAGATCAAACGCGCCCCACCAACATTCTGGCCATCGACAAGAATCGTCGCATCTTCGCGTTTCTGCCGGACTGCGATCTTGACGCCGCGCGCCACCTGGCCGGCCGCATCAAGACCCAGGTCCAGAGCCTGCCGATCTCGCTGGCAACCGAGACAGCGCCGCAACCGATTACGGTCACGCTCTCGCTCGGCATCGCCGTGCTTGAGCGAGGAAAGAACGAGCACGATTTCCTCGGCAAAACCGAGGCGTTGATCCAGAAATCCATCAAGCTCGGCGGGAACTGGCTGAGCGAAGCGCTCTGAACATTACTCCTCCGGCCGCGCCGTGGCCGCCAGCCGGGCGAACACGCGCCTCATCGCGTCGACCCGCGCGAGATAGCCGCGGACGTCGTGATCGCCGCAGCGCTGGCCGTCGGTCAGCCGCAAGCCGCGCCGGGCGTAGGCGTCGCCCGCCCCGGCACCGCACAAGTGGATCACGGCGGCCAGGTCTTGCTTCTGCCGGAGCGTGGCGCCGGCGATCCGGTTGCGCTCCAGCGTGCCCGCGATGCGGCGATCCAGAAAGGCGGACGTCAGCTCGGCGGCGTGGCTCGGCACCACCCGCGTGTAGAGGCTGTTGAACCAGCACGATCTCAACGCGTGCCAGGGCCCGTCCTCGACCACGGCGTGGTCATGAATGCAGTAGCGCTTCGCCTCGGCGAACGTCGCATCGGTGATCTGATACATGCCGACCGCGCTCGACGCCGGCCGGTACAGCTCGAAGAGATCCCATGTCAGGCGCCACCGCCAATACGTCCGGGCCACCGGGTTGCCCGAGCCTTCGACCTGGGCGAGCGCGGCCAGGAGATCGGGCGTGATGACGGCGGTGGCGTGCGCGCGGAAGATCGGCGCGTACTGCCGCCACGTCTCGAACGGCGTTTTGGAGAGCGCATCGCTCACGGGAAAGAACAGTTCGGCCGGCTTGCGCACAACCTGGTACGTCCAGTTGGTAGCAGACCAGAGCGCCAGGGCGACGGCGGCGACGATGATGAGCTGTACCGGCAGCGGCGCGGCCAACAGAGCCCGAAGCGCGCGCCGGCGCAGCCGCGCGCCCGGCCAAAGGAACGCGAGGCGGGAACGACGCCGGCGCTGCTTGCGTTGCTTCCGGGAGGCGGTTCGGGCAGCGCGTAAACGTGACATGAAAGCGCCGGCCCTTTCGCCAGTCAGCAGGCCCAGCGCGGCACGCTTTTCCAACCTTTCCGCAGCTCCCTGTCGTGGGTGCGAAAATCGGCGTGGTTTTTCTGCACCAACGACCAGAATCGTGGCGAGTGATTCATTTCCGCCAAGTGGCAGAGTTCATGAACCATCACGTAACGAACCAGCGCGGGAGCAAGAAACAAAAGCTTGGCGTTCAGGGTGATCGCCCTGTGGCGCGAGCAACTCCCCCAGCGGGTGCGTTGACGTTTGATGTAGACATGCCGGAACGCAAGGCCAAGTTGCCTGCTCAATTCCTCGAGACGCGGCACCAGGTGTGCGTAGGCCTGGCGTACGAGCCAGCGCGCGAGTGCGGCGCGGCTGGCGTGTTCATCCGTGAAACGACCGTGAATCAACAGCCGGCCCGGGCCGATTTCACGCACCGCCGCCCAAGGCGCGTCCGCTTCCCGCGCGGTGACTTGCCACACTTGGTCAAGCGCCGGAAGCTCGATATCGTCCGGCGGTTTCCAGACAGCCTCAGGTCCGCTCGGCTTGCGATCGGCCTCGGCGCGCTCCAGCGCGGCGCGTATCCATGCCTGCTTCTGTTCCAACATGCCGGGTATTCGTGCCGGGTTGTAGCCCCGGGGCACGACCACCTCCAAGCCGCTCCGTGACGTTATGCGCAGTCGCACATGCCGCGCACGCGCACTCTTCCGCAACCGGTATTCGAACAAGGCTTTACTTAACGGCATCCCGGCTTTCGGCTTGTTTCAAGGTTGTCATGCCGGCGAAGATCGTTCCTGTCACCGGCTCAATTTCGTATTTGTTTTCTTCACGGTGGTGTTAGCGGTTACCGGCATACCACCCGGCTCGTGGAAACCTGTAAATCGTCATGCGCCATTCGTTAGATTAGAAGCAAAGAAAGTTGGAGCGATCATTGTAAACCACTCCAACGCTTTTATTCTCACCGTAGCGGCGCGAGGCGTGGGCGGGAAGCGAGTTGGTTGGGGTGGTTCGGAAAATCGAGCCTGGCTCCTTTCAATCCCCGAACCCGCCGGCCAGATCAGCGCTTCTCGCGCGCGCTGGCGCAGGCGATGCACAGGGCCGCGGTGGGGTCGAATTCCAGCCGCCGCGGATCGATGTCTTCCCCGCAGGACTGGCAGACGCCGAACTCCCCGGCGTCGATGCGCGCCAGCGCCGTTTCAATGCCGCGCATCTGAAGCGCGCGCCGCTGCTGCGCGGCTACGGCCATGGCCTGCACCTGCATGGCATCCATGCGCGACACCCGTCCCACGCTCGACTGGTCGAGCGTCACCGGCCGGGCCGCGTCCCGCGCCGTGTCGTCCGTGGTCAGCAGTTCAGCGCGCATCTGCAACAACCGCGCCCGGAAGCGTTCGAGTGTGGATTCGTCCATCGTGATAATTCCCCAACAGCGCTGTCCGCATTAAAAAATGTAGGGCGCACATCGCGCGCCGACCCGCCGTTCGAATCGGCGCCGAATGGCGCGTGGTACGCGCCCTACAAGAGCTCGCTCACCGCAAGGCTTCAACTCACCGTTCGTGCTGAGCTTGTCGAAGCACGAAGGGCTCAGAACAGGCTTGTCGAACCAGGAACGGCGCTACAAAAGCCGAGAGATTCTCATTTTGTTGGGCGCTCTAAGTGTCATTCTTCTCAGGTACTGCTCCTGCCGCCCTTTCAGCCGATCCTGGTTTTCTTGAACTGGATAATCCGGCGCCGTTCCTTTTTGCCGGGGCGCCCTTTTGGAGGGGTGACAAGACGTCTTTCGGCGGCAAGCCGGGCCGCCAATTCGTTCCGCGCCGCTTGGCTCGATTCGCTTTCTTCATAAAGCAACGCGGCTTGCGTCGCCGGGCCGCGCCGGGCGGACAAGGCCCGCACCCGCACGGCATATTCATAGGGGCCGATATGGATGTTCAAGGCATCATTCGGGCGAAGGGCCTTGGCCGCCTTCACCCGCTCGCCATTCAATTTGACCTTGCCGCCCGCCACCGCGGCAGCGGCCAGGGCCCGGGTCTTGAAAAACCTCGCCGCCCAAAGCCATTTGTCGAGGCGGAGCGTGCTGTCTTCGGTTTTTGTCACCGCCATTCCTGGTCTTCTCGACACTTCTGGCATTCGGGTCGGTTTGATCGTCCCTGAGCCCATCGGTTCATTCAGGCCGCTCCTCCCACCTGAAGCAGAACGATGCCGATAAATAGCGGTTCATGTTCACGATCCCCTGCGATGCTACGCGGGAAGCAAGCCATTCCCGAGGGCGGAGTTGGTTGGGGCGGGTTTAGGGGCTATTGAGGCTAGACGAACACCGCTGGCGAGACATTGAAACGCTTTGCGAGTCGCTTGATTTGCCGTGCGTTCAATTCGCGCTTGCCGGTTAATACCTCGGACACAACGCCCTGACTGCCGATCTCCGGCAAGTCCGATTGTCGCAAGTCATGCTCACGCATCAGAAACTTCAGCACGGCCGCCGGCTTGGCGGTGGGAATCGGCACGTGCTCGGCCTCGTACTTCTCGATGAAAACGCCGATGGCATCGGCGAGTTCCGCCATCGGATGTTTCTCGTCCTCTCCGATTTCATCGAGGATCGCATCCAGCATTTCAACCGCGCGCGCATAGTCCTTCTTGGTGTGCAGCGTGCCCAGCGGCACCAGGGTGCGCAGCCGGCGGTAATCGCGAATAACCTGATCAAACTGATGGACCTGCATAATTACTCCTTCCACTTGTCGCTGTCATACTCAACGTGCGTCAGCACGTGCCGGATATAAACCTTCTTGCGGTTGTAATGAATTTCCGCAATCAATCTGAACTTGTTGCCGCCAATGTCGAAGACCGTGAATTTGCCGACCTTGTCCACCGATCGGAACACTCGCTTGAGCTCGGCAAACGATCCGAAATCGGTCCTGGACATGATTGCGTACCACACGCCCAACGGCTGCACCGCCTCCTTGTGCCGGGATGCGAAATCCCTTAGTCGCTTTCTTGTTATGACGTGCACGCAACAAGTCTATATCTCATATTGAGATATTACAACTACCATTGACGGGCGGATTTTGTGGAGCGTTGGTGTCTGGCACCCACGGTTGCCAAATGAAGCTGAAGCGGGCGAATATTAGGAAAAACTGTGCTCTGACCCTGAGGTACGCTCAAGCGGCTGGACCGCGAACGGCGCCGGATCGTGTTGAAGCCGGAGAACAAGTCCTACCCGGCCATACGCCCGCAAGGAAAGCTTGAGATTTTGGCGTGGTGGTCGGGCAGGTTCGGAAGTACTGGTATCCTGATATCGTGACCCCCACGATCAATAAGTTACGTTCGCGCTTGACATGTGCCGCACATGTTCTTATGTTTGAAGCATGTCAGCGAT
>NZ_JBBDYL010000039.1:0-24866 GCF_040901545.1 Sulfuricaulis sp.
CTTCTTCTTAAAGAACCCGAACATACGGTTAGCCTCGTTTCAATGACGCCCAACGCCGTTTTAACCGGCGCGGGGTACCAGCTTTCAGAAAACGAACCATTGTCTCACCGCGTCCGGTTGAAAACATAGTTAGAAGTCGAAGTTGCTACTGATCGGGTTTTACATCAAGTATTTCGTCTATTCCAAACCCTAATTCGGATTCGGACACTACCTTCTGATCTTTTATTCCTATAATCTCCTGACCCCAGGCTAATGTTACGTTCTTAATTTCCCTGCCGCCAGCCAACAACAACGTTACTTTAGTAGCACCGTAGGAAACTTCAGGAAAGGAGGCCGCTTTCTCGGCCAGGACTGGGGGTAGTTTCATGATTTAAATTTCGTTGACTTCTAACGCTGCGGTTGAACGGCACCAAACCACGCGCTGAGAGACTTCAAGGTCACGCCGAAGAGTGCCGCGCGTGGTTTGTGTCCGATTCGAACCGCTTGTTCGCATTACTTTCTTTTGGCTACCGAAACAAGGTCGTCGCAAGGCCCAAGAGATAGTTCAACTTTTGGGACCCCAATCATGGAATAGTCTCCGACTAGTGCGAATCGGTATTCCTTCTGCTCAGCATGCTGCTCTGGCTTCTGATAGATACTCTCGGCCCAGTAGTATAGTCGCGTTCCTCCGTGTTCCTTGTCATAGGTAGGGGCGCCAGCGTGGAACGAAACTCCTTTCACGCCATTGACTATGGCAGTCCTCAGAATTCGTTCCGCTAATGCCTGAGGATTACGAATGTGAATGACTGTGTCACAGTCACGCCACACGGCAAGCACAGCGTCTGGATCAGACTCGAGAGTCGTGCACCATAGAAAGATCGGATTCGTGTGCCCGGTCGTGCAAGGTGCGCCCTGTCGAATGAACTTACCATCTGTCTCTGTAGCATCACCACGCTCGGGATCAGGGTCTTCCCGATAAATTTGCGCGTTTGTGAGGTAGAGCAGGCCATTCTGGATAAGATCCATGGCATGACTGTATTTGGTGGCTCTCCAAAGATCAGACGGAGGAGGTGTCTCCTCATACTCAACCCCGTTGACGATTGTGGGTGTCATGTTGTCTCCATCATGCGAACTAAAAGTAGGCGGCCTAAATGTCGCTTTACAAAGCGACATTTTACTGTATAGGAATACAGTAAAGATGCATAAGTTACTCAATACACTCATGTATTTTTGATCTTCAGGCAAAATAATTAAAAAATGAAACACGACATGGTATGTATTACGTCGCTCAGTATATTGTTAGTTCGTCAGGAACAAGGGGAGCGCCGGGTAATTTACGCCCGAGTCATTTGATGGACAAGATAAAGGTTTTTTGAACAAGATGAGAGCGCCGGAGCTGGTAAAATAGCATTGAAATAAGCTTATTTTCGCGGTTGTGCGGTGTTTTGGGCCGGCTTGGTTTGCCTCCATGTTTGTAATAGAATGCCGCCCGCTTTGACCTTGCCTTACCAGCCGCAAAATAACAACAAAACGGCCGCGGAAGGCTTAAGTTTATCCAAAAGGAGTCGTGTTGCATGCGTCATTATGAAGTCGTGTTTCTGGTTCACCCGGACCAGAGCGAGCAGGTGCCCGCGATGATCGAGCGTTACCGCGCGATCATCGAGTCCGCCAAAGGGGCGATCCACCGCCTCGAAGACTGGGGCCGCCGGCAGCTGGCTTATCCCATCAACAAGGTCCACAAGGCTCACTACGTGCTCATGAATATCGAGTGCGAGCTGGCCACCTTGCGCGAGTTGGAGTCGGCGTTCCGCTTCAGCGACGCGGTGCTGCGTTCACTTGTCATCAAACGCAAGCAGGCCGTGACCACCCCCTCGCCGCTGATCAAGCAGGAAGAGCGGCCCGCGGCGACCGCGCCTGAGGCGGCGGACGTGGATGTGATCGAGGATATAGCCGAAGATGTGGGCGACATCGATGCCGCCGAAGCCCCGCCCGCCGATCAGAATTAATTAAGGAGCACGAACATGTCACGTTTTTTCCGACGCAAGAAATTTTGCCGCTTCACGGCCGAGAAAGTGGAAGAAATCGATTACAAGGATATCGGTGTGCTGAGCGGATTCATCACGGAGACGGGCCGCATCATTCCCTGCCGCAACACCGGCACCAAGACCCATTACCAACGACAACTGACGCGCGCCATCAAGTACGCGCGCTACCTGGCGCTTTTGCCTTACTGCGACAGCCATTGAAAATTCACGGCGAGGTTTGAACGATGGAAGTCATACTTCTGGAAAAAGTGCGCAACCTGGGAAAACTTGGCGAGCAGGTCAAGGTCAAGTCCGGTTTTGCGCGCAACTATCTCATTCCCTACGGCAAGGCCGTCACCGCCAACGCTGAAAACCGCGCCAAGTTCGAGGCGCAACGCGCCGAACTTGAAAAGGCCCAGACCGACGCGCTCGACAGAGCCCAGTCACGCGCGTCGAGGATGACCGGCCTGACATTGCAGATCACGCGCAAGGTGAGCGAGGAGGGCAAGTTATTCGGTTCGGTGGGTATTCGCGACATTTGCGAGGCGACCAAGCAGGCGGGCTTCGAGCTGGTCAGATCCGAAGTGCATCTCGATCGCGGACCGCTCAAGGAAATCGGCGATCATGCGATTTCCGTTTCGTTGCATCCCGAAGTCAATTTCAAAATCATCGTATCGGTGATCGGCGAAAAGTAACCCTGAATTGACGGAAAAATGTCGCTCCTGTTAATTGATGCGCGACGCGATATAATGCCAGCCACTACTGCCGGCGGAAGCAATACGGCAAACCAGCATTAGGGGGAGGTCGGTGGAAGAACGAGCCTTTTCCAGGCGGAGCGCGGAACCGATGGCTGAGCTGCTCAAGGTCCCGCCACAGTCGATCGAGGCAGAGCAATCCGTGCTCGGCGGCCTGCTGCTCGAAAATCAGAGCTGGGACCGCATCGCCGATATCATCACGACCGACGATTTTTACCGCCGCGAACACCGCATCATCTTTCACGCTATCTCCGCCCTGTGCGAGGAAAACAGCCCCGCCGACGTGGTGACGGTCTCGGAATGGCTGGAACGCAGCGGCGATCTTGAAACCGCGGGCGGGCTGGCCTACCTCGGCTCGCTGGCTAACAACACCCCCAGTGCCGCCAATATAGTCGCCTACGCCGCCATCGTGCGGGAGAGTTCGGTCATGCGCGAACTCGCGCGTGCCGCTACGGACATCGGCAATGCGGTGTTTACGCCGGAAGGCCGTTCGGCGAATGAATTGCTCGATCTGGCCGAGAAACGAATATTCGATATCAGTGAAAAGGGGCACCGGCGCGGCGATTTTCAACCGCTGAATACCTTGCTGAGCCGGGCGGTGGACCGGATTGACGAACTGTTTCGCTCCAAGTCCTCGATTACCGGGGTGCCGACGGGTTTCTCCGACCTCGACGACATGACTTCCGGGCTGCAGTCTTCCGACCTCATCATCATCGCCGGACGGCCGTCCATGGGCAAAACCAGCCTGGCCATGAATATCGCCGAGAACGCCGCGGTCGGACATAAAATTCCCGTGGCCGTCTTCAGCATGGAAATGCCCGGAACGCAGTTGGCGCTGCGCATGATGGCCTCGCTCGGCCGGATCAACGCCCACCGCGTGCGCACCGGCAAGCTGGACGATGACGATTGGCCCCGGCTGACCTCCGCCGTCAGCCTGCTGAATGAAGCGCCGATTTTCATCGACGACACGCCGTCGCTCACTCCCCTGGAACTGCGTGCCCGTGCCCGGCGCCTCAAGCGCGAGCATGGCCTGGGCCTGATCCTCATCGATTATTTGCAGCTCATGCAGACCACCGAGCGGACGGAAGAGAACCGCGCCACGGAGATTTCCAATATCACCCGTGCCCTGAAGGGGCTCGCCAAAGAACTGGACCTTCCCGTTATTGCCATGTCCCAGCTCAACCGCAGCGTCGAAAGCCGCACGGACAAAAGGCCGGTCATGTCCGATTTGCGCGAGTCCGGCGCCATCGAGCAGGACGCCGATGTCATCTTTTTCATCTACCGCGACGAGGTTTATAACAAGGACAGTCCGGTCAAGGGAACCGCCGATATCATCATCGGCAAGCAACGTAACGGCCCGATCGGCGATGTGCGCCTGACCTTCCTCGGGGAATACACCCGCTTTGAAAACTACACGACCGCCGGCTACGACGGGAATTTCTGAATGAGCCGGCCGGCGTGCGCCCAGGTCGACGCCGGCGCGCTCAATCACAACCTGCAGGAGGTGCGCCGGCTCGCGCCGCAAGCGCGAGTCATGGCCATCGTCAAAGCCAATGCCTACGGACATGGCCTGGCGTGGGCGGCACGCGTACTTAGCGGGGTAACCGATGCCTTCGGCGTATCCAGCATCGAGGAGGGCTTAGCGCTGCGCGAGGCGGGCATTACCCAGCCGATTTGCCTGCTGGAAGGGTTTTTTACCGCCGATGAACTGCCCGTCATCGCCAAGCACCGTCTGTCACCGACGATTCACCTTGAAAAACAACTAAATGCGCTGATCGAGGCGCCGCCGTCCTTGCAGCTATCGGTATGGGTGAAGATCGACACCGGCATGCACCGCCTCGGATTTATGCCTTCGACGGTGCCGGATATGTTGAAAAAACTGCGCGCTTGCCCCGCGGTAACTGAAATCCGGGTCATGTCCCATTTTGCCCGGGCGGACATGGCGGCGGATACCGAGACAACAACCCAGATCGAGAATTTTAAATCCCTGACCGGCGCTCTCGGCCTCGAATCGAGTCTGGCGAATTCCGCCGGCATTCTGGCCTGGCCGCAAAGCCACCTCGATTGGGTGCGTCCGGGCATCATGCTCTACGGCATTTCGCCGATGGAACATCCCGGCACGATAAAAAGCGATCTCAAGCCGGTTATGACGCTGAAAACGGCATTGATCGCGGTGCACTCTCGCCGCAAAGGAGAAGCCATTGGTTACGGCGGGGACTGGCGTTGTCCTCAAGACATGCCCGTCGGAGTTGCGGCGATCGGTTATGGCGACGGCTATCCCCGGCATGCCCGCGCGGGTACACCGGTGCTGGTGAACGGACAGCGCGTTCCGCTCATCGGCCGTGTTTCCATGGACATGATCACGCTCGATCTGCGCACGCAGCCGCGCGCCGGCGAGGGCGATCCCGTGGTTTTGTGGGGGCCGGAATTGCCCGTTGATGAGGTCGCGCAATGCGCCGGTACCATATCTTACGAGCTGCTGTGCCACGTGACCGACCGCATCCCGCGCTTTGTTATTAACAAATAAAAAAATTCACAGGATTTACAGGATTGAAAAACGATTAACAAGATTAAAGCATGAATAAAATTTTCAAAAATCCTGTCAATCCTGCGAAATCCTGTTAATCCTGTCTATTCGATTTTTATGGCCAAGATCAAATCGGTATACACCTGCAACGAGTGTGGCGCCAGTTCGCCGAAATGGGTCGGACAGTGTCCCTCCTGCAATGCCTGGAACACGCTTTACGAGGCGGTGGTCACGCCGTCAACGGCGATCCATGCCGCGCGTCAATTCGGTGCGCCGTCGTCCGCGCGCTATCTCGCGGAAGTCACCCCGGAGAGAATTGCGCGCATACCTACCGGCATCAGTGAACTCGATCGCGTGCTTGGCGGCGGGCTAGTATCGGGATCCGTGGTACTGATCGGCGGCGATCCGGGTATCGGCAAATCCACGCTGCTGACGCAGGCACTCACGACAATCGGACAAACCACTCAAGTACTGTATGTCAGCGGCGAGGAATCCACGGAGCAGATTGCGTTGCGTGCCCGGCGCCTCGGGCTCAAGGGCGACCGGCTCCGGCTGCTGACGGAAAACCAGGTTGAAAACATCATCGCCTGCGCCCAGAACGAACACCCGCAGGTAATCGTTGTGGATTCCATTCAAACCATGTTCACCGAACTGCTGCAATCGGCGCCGGGAAGCGTGGCCCAGGTTCGCGAGTCGGCGGCGCAACTGGTCCGCTTTGCAAAACAGACCGGCACGGCATTATTTCTGGTGGGGCATGTAACGAAGGAGGGCACGCTCGCCGGACCGAGGGTTCTGGAGCATATGGTGGACACCGTGCTCTACTTTGAAGGCGATACCGGGAGCGCATACCGCATCGTCCGGGCGATAAAAAACCGGTTCGGGGCGGTGAATGAAATCGGCGTGTTTGCCATGACCGAGGCCGGGCTGCGCGAAGTCGGCAATCCCTCGGCGATGTTCCTCAGCCGTCAGACGCAGGCCGTTCCCGGAAGCGTTGTGCTGGCGACCCAGGAAGGCACCCGTCCGTTGCTGGTGGAAGTGCAGGCGCTGGTGGATCAAAGTCATCTGGCGATTCCGCGGCGCGTATGCGTGGGGCTCGATGCCAACCGCCTGGCCATGCTGCTGGCCGTGCTTCATCGGCATGGCGGGATTGCTACTTTCGATCAGGACGTTTTCGTAAACGTGGTGGGCGGTGTCCGGATCATGGAAACCGCCGCTGATCTGGCCATTCTGGCGGCCACGGTGTCCAGCATGCGCAATCGTCCGTTGGGCAGGGAGTTGGTCGTGTTTGGCGAGGTGGGACTCGCCGGAGAAGTCCGGCCGGTGCAGCGTGGCCAGGAACGGATTAAAGAGGCGTTAAAACTTGGATTCAGGCGCGCCCTGGTGCCGGCGGCCAATATGCCGAAAAAAAATATGGACGAGATTACATTGGTGCCGGTGCGCCGATTATCGGAGGCGCTGGATAATCTGGTCTGAACTATTTCAGATAGAATTGCAAGCGCGTACCGGCCAATTCGATGACATCGCCGTTGTTGAGCTTCACGCCTTGTGAAGGGACCGGTCGCCCATTCAGGATAGGGGGACTGTCTTCCCCGCCAGTCAGGAAATAACCCTCGTCGGTTTGCGTGATGCGCCCCGCGCGTTTGCCGGTTCGTCCGAGGTTGGTTATTCTTTTGGTCAATTCGATTCGCTTGCCGCTGTTTACCCCGCTCAGCACGAAAATAGCGCCGTTACGGCGCCGTTCCATTTCGCCGGATTGAGGCATGTCCTTGGGCTTCGTTTCCAGCGTGATGGCGGGCGTTTCACCGGTCTTCTCCAGCGGCTTGGATTCCTTCTTGGGTTCCAGCATTTCACGCGTGCCCGGACCGATGATGACGGTTTTGGCGAAATTTTCAGGTTCCTGGAAACGGGCCGACTCCGTGAGATAAACCAGGGTATGTTTCCCGATCGTGACGATATCGCCGTTTTTGAGATGGTGCTTCGTGATTTTTTTATTATTGACCAGCGTCCCGTTGGTGCTGCCCAGATCCTGGATGAACGAGTCCTCGCCCACGGTGAAGATGTTTGCATGCTCGCCGCTGACGGCCAGATTGTCGATAAAAATTTCGCACCCGGGTTTACGGCCGACTTTCATGTCCCCCTGGTTCAAGTCAAAATGATCGACGACGTCGTTATTAAATTTCAGAATGATTTTTGCCATATCCTGATTCCAATTTCATTAATCGCCACGGAAAGCCGGTCAAATTTCAGAATAACATTTAAGCCTGAAATCGCAACGCCTGCAATTTGCCCTGGTCACGGACGAAATTGCGATTGGCTTGCACAGCGATTGCCGAAACATTGTCCGGAGCGCCGCGTTCATTCGCCAACGCCACCATCTGTTTGACGGCGCTCTCCAAATGATGCCGGTGTTCCATGAGCAGCATCTCGATATCGCCATCCGCCAGCACTTCATTCAGTCCGTCAGAGCAAAGCAGGAAGGTATCGTCGTCATGCAACATTTGCTCGGCGATATCGGGCACCACCGTCGGCTCCACACCCAAGGCGCGCGTGACCAGATTCTTGCTCACCGACATGCGCGCCTCATCGGCCGTCGCCAAGCCGCGGCTTACCAGTTCCTGAACGACGGAATGATCCTGCGTCACCTGACTCAGCAGGTTGTCCCGAAATCGGTAGAGCCTTGAATCGCCCACGTGCCCGACACAGAATCTGTCACCGTAGAAAACGGTTACCACGACGGTAGAACCCATGCCGGCACATTCCGGCTGCGCCTGCGCCATTTTGTATATCGCTTCATTGGCTTGCTGGATGGCTTCGCCGACAATTTCCGTTTCAGCGGCGTGGTCGTTGGTCTTATCCTTGCCGATCAGTCTTTCGATAACATGGTTTCGGATAATCTCGACGGCGTATTTGCTGGCTACTTCGCCAGCCTTATGGCCGCCCATTCCGTCGGCAATCACCGCCAGTCCGGCCTCGGGAACACAGGCGATATGATCCTCGTTCTGAGCGCGTATGCGACCCGGATCGGTCAAGCCGATCATCAGTAATTCATTCATGTGTTCGCACCATCGTTGCTCCCGCTGGCGTTATCGCGCGCGGGTACGATGAATGGACAGGGATCGTGAGCATATGTCGATGACCGGTCACATCTCTGATCGAATCCGCCATCCACGACCCCCGTAGTTGAATCCATTAATTGCCAGTGTCCATTGTGGGGCTTGGCCGTGTGTTCAAAAGTATAGCGATTTAACTGCTATCGAACTGCGAACCGTGCACTCAAACAAGCCGCCAGTAATATCTCTAAAATACTATAGGATAATTAATTAATACGCTGATTCTGAACATAAATAATAGCACATCAAGATAGAAGTTTTTCCAATATCCGACGGTATACATTAGCGAGCCGCTCAAGGTCAGCGGTGGCGATACATTCGTCAATTTGATGGATGGTATTGTTCAAAGGCCCGAGTTCAATGACCTCCGCGCCGGTGGGGGCGATAAAACGTCCATCCGAGGTTCCACCGCTGGTAGAAACGCTGGGATCCATCCTCAATTCATCTTTTACGGCTTGCCGCGCCGTTTCGAGCAAGGCCGTGCCCCGCGTCAGATACGGCTGACCGGAAAGCAACCATTGGATTTCATGGATTAAGCCATGAGATTTGAGTGTTGTTTCAACCCGCCGGTGGAGTTCCGTGTCCGTCACGGCCGAGGAGTAGCGGAAATTGAACACCACTTCAAGCGTTCCAGGAATGACATTTTCTACCCCGGTTCCACCATGGATGTTGGATACCTGGAAGGTGGTCGGGGGGAAATCCGCATTGCCCTTATCCCACTCGATGTTTGTTAACTCGGTCAACACCGGGGCGAAGGTATGTATCGGGTTTTGCGCCAAATGGGGGTAGGCCACGTGCCCCTGCTTGCCGCGCACCAGGAGTCGGCCCGTCAACGAACCCCGCCGGCCGATTTTGAGGGTGTCACCAAGAATTTGTTGGGAAGTCGGCTCGCCGACGACGCAATAATCTATTTTGGTGCCACGCTGGCCAAGCCATTCCATGACCTTGACGGTTCCATTGATTGCCGGGCCTTCTTCATCCGAGGTGATTAGCAGCCCCACGGTGCCTCGATGGCGCGAGTGGGGAGCGATAAAGGCCTCGATCGCCGTGACGAATGCCGCGAGCGAGGATTTCATATCCGCGGCACCGCGCCCATAGAGACGGCCGTCCCGTACCGTGGGCTGGAAGGGATCGCTCTTCCAGGCTTCGCGGGGGCCGGTTGGCACGACGTCGGTATGGCCGGCGAACACAACGAGCGGGTGACCCGTTCCCCGGGTCGCCCAGAAATTATCCACGTCGCCGAAACGCAGCCGTTGTACTTTGAAGCCGGCCGTCTCGAGACGCGCGATCAGGATATCCTGGCAGCCTTCATCCCGGGGCGTCAGCGACGGTCGCGCGATCAGCAGCTTGGCGAGTTCCAGTGTTTTATCGGTCATTGGTTATATCTTATTGATAACTAACTTAAAAGTTTTAAAATCTTTTATTTAAGATTGAATAGACAGGATTAACAGGACACACAGGATTTCTAAAACAAGGATATTGTTTTTTACGCATTAATCCCGTTAATCGCGTAAATCCTGTCGATTTATTTATTATTTTATTCAGATGTCGCGCAGCAGCTCGTTGATCTCGGTTTTGGAGCGCGTTCTCTCATCCACTTGCTTGACGATGACCGCGCAGTAAAGTTGGTATTTGCCGTCCTTGGAGGGGAGGCTGCCGGAAACAACGACGGCGCCTCTGGGTACGCGGCCGTAGCTGATTTCACCGGTTGCGCGGTTGTAAATCTTGGTGCTCTGACCGATGCACACGCCCATCGAAACAACCGCACCCTCTTCCACGATCACACCTTCGACGATCTCCGAACGGGCGCCGATGAAAACATTGTCTTCAATAATGGTCGGAGTCGCTTGCACCGGTTCGAGCACGCCACCGATACCGACGCCGCCGGCGAGATGCGCGTTCTTGCCGATTTGCGCGCATGAACCTACCGTGGCCCAGGTGTCGATCATGGCGCCTTCGTCCACATAACCGCCGACATTCACGTAACTCGGCATGAGCACCACGCTCGGCGCGATGTATGCGCCTTTGCGCACCGCCGACAGGGGCACCACCCGGAAACCGCCATCGCGGAAATTCTTGGAATTGTAGTCGGCGAACTTGGACGGGATTTTGTCCCAATAATTGGTATAGCCGCCCTTGATGAAATTATTATCCTCGATGCGGAAATAGAGGAGTACGGCCTTTTTCAGCCATTCGTTCACGACCCATTTGCCGTTTTTTTTCTCGGCCACGCGCCCCTTGCCGGTGTCGAGCAGATTAACAGCCTCGTGCACGGCATCTTTGACGTGGGTTTCGACAGTGCGAGGCGTGATGGCGCTGCGCCGTTCAAAGGCTTCGTTGATCACAGATTCGATATCGTTCATGGCTCAGTACCTTGATATACGGAAAAAATGAATGGACAGGATTAACAGGATTTACATGATTAAAACAAAGAAAATAACGTCAATAGATCCAAATTGTATTTCTAATCCTGTTAGTCCTGTGAATCCTGTCAATTTAAATTAGTTAACCCAGGGATTCTACATAATTTCGGATGCGTTGTGCGGCTTCGACGCACTCGGGAAGCGGAGCGACCAGCGCCATTCTTACACGATTCTGACCGGGGTTAACGCCTTCCGCGGTTCGCGAAAGATAACTTCCCGGCAGTGTCAGCACGTTTTCACGCGCATACAGCTCGCGGGCAAAGGTTTCGTCGTCTTGCGGTGTTTTCGGCCAGAGGTAGAAGCTCGACTCGGGTTTTTCCACGGCCAGCACCGGTTTCAGTATTTTGAGTACCGCGTCGAATTTGGCCCGGTACAGGTCGCGGTTGGCGCGTACATGCGCCTCGTCGTTCCAGGCGGCTATGCTTGCGGCCTGTGTCGGCGGGGGCAGGGCACAACCGTGGTAGGTGCGAAACAGGTGATACTGTGTCAGAACAGCTCCGTCGCCGGCGACAAACCCCGAACGCATGCCAGGCAAATTGGATCGCTTCGACAGGCTATGAAACGCGAGGCAATGCCGGTAATCCTCGATGCCGAGATCGTTGGCCACCTGCAGCAGCCCGGCAGGCGGATTCGCTTCGTCCAAATAGATTTCGCTATAACACTCGTCCGAGGCAATGATGAAGTCATGTTGCTGCGCAAGTCCGATCAATCGCGCCAAATCTTCGTGAGATAATAGCGATCCTGTCGGATTTCCGGGAGAGCAGATGTAAATCATTTGGACCCGTTCCCAGATCCTCTCCGGCACCCGCGAAAAGTCCATGCGAAATTCGGTTTCCTCCGTGGTGTTGAGAAAATACGGCTGCGCGCCCGCGAGCAACGCCGCGCCTTCATATATCTGGTAAAAAGGGTTGGGCATGATCATAAGCGGTGGTGATTCGGTGTTCCGATCAATCATGGCTTGCGCGATGGAAAAGAGCCCTTCGCGCGTTCCCGCCAGCGGCAGTACATGACGTTCCGGATCGAGGGCTATCGAGTTCAGGTGAAACCGGCGCGTGGGCCATTCCGCGATGGTTTGGCGCAGGTTTGGCGAGCCTTTTGTCAGCGCGTAGCGGGAGAGTCCGGCCAGATGTGATTTCAAGGCTTCCAAAACAAAAGCGGGTGCGGCATGCTGCGGCTCGCCCACGGAAAGCCGGACCGGCGCCTTCCCGGGCGGCGGCGTGACGCCGTGAATGAGCTGAGCGAGCTTTTCGAATGGATAAGACTGCAAGCCCGCAAGACGGGGATTCATGTCGACTGGTTATTTTGAAAAAGCGGATTATACGGTAAGCATTTAATGCCATCCAACGAAACACCGCGCATTTACCCTGTTTTTGCCCTGCTGATCGGTGCCGGTTTGTGGGGCGTAATCTGGTATCCCATACGCCTCCTCGAGGGCGGGGGGCTGGGCGGGATCTGGCTCACGGTCACGCTTTACGGCGCGGCGCTCGTCTTCAGCCTGCCGCGCACCGCCAGAGCCATTTCTGAATTCACCCACCACCCGGCGCTGCTGTTGTTGCTCATGCTTGCCGCCGGCTGGACCAACATCGCCTTCGTCGAGGCAGTGCTGGAAGGCAATATCCTGCGCGTGCTGCTGCTGTTCTATCTTTCGCCGCTGTGGGCCACGCTCATGGGCTGGCTGTTCCTGCGCGAGCGCATCACGCGCGTCGCCTTCGCCAGCCTCGTCATCGCCATGAGCGGGGCATTGCTGATGCTGTGGAATCCCATCCTCGCCTGGCCATGGCCGCAGGGCAAGCCGGACTGGATGGCGCTCACCTCGGGGTTCGCCTTTGCGCTGTCCAATGTCGTCGTGCGCAAGCTGCAGGACATCTCCATCCAGGCCAAGTCATTGTCTGTCTGGGCCGGCGTTGTGGTCGTTGGCGGCGTCATAATCGCCATTTTCTCGATACCTATGCCACATCCCCCGGGTTCTATTTTCACTGGCGCGGTCGCGCTTGGCGTGCTCGGCATCCTGGTCATGACGGTGCTGGTGCAATACGGCGTGACGCACATGCCGGTGCACCGCTCGGCGGTGATCGCCCTGGTCGAACTCATCGCCGGGGCTGTTTCACAGCAGTTGCTGACGGATGAAGTAGTGACGGTGAGGGAGTGGGTGGGGGGAGGATTAATTGTGCTGGGTGCGTATTTGGCGGCGAGGGCTTCATCGCCGAAAGACTATTAATTTCTCATACCGACCGTCATCCCGGCGAAAGCCGGGATCCAGGGTTTGAATAACAAAGCCGCCCTTCGGGCGGCTTTTCATTTTGTTCCCTCTCCCCTTGTTGGGAGAGGGCTAGGGAGAGGGGTAATATTATTTGTCGAGCGGGCTTCGCCCGCGAATTACTTGTGGGTGGCTGACCCACGGCAGGTGACTTTTCTTTGGACGGACAAAGAAAAGTCACCAAAAGAAATCCGCCCCGGTCGCTTCGCCGCGCACACACCGCGCGGTCCCCTGCGCGCCTCGCTGCGGCCGGGCGCTCGCCTAACTCGCCGGGCGCACACCACCCGCCTCGGGCTCAAGCAAAAGTCTCGCGATGACTCCCGGCCTGGCTCGGTGCTCGGCTCGCTCCGATGGGGGGTTTAAAGCAACACCCCTCATGCTTCACGCAGAGCTGGTTACAAATCCCCGTAGCCGCCGAGCATCGCAGCTCAGATAGGTTGGGGTGAATGAAATGAACCCCAACGAAATAGTGGCGGGCACATGCGTGCGTGGAGGCGATCGAGGTGGCACGAACTTATCATGTTGGGGTTCGCGATGCTCACCTCAACCTACCGAGCTAAAAGGTTAGGGCGCGTATCCCTCCATCACAAAATACCGGAGCTTCAGCGTCTCCATTAGGCTTTCTTCGCTACCAAAAAGAGAGTACGAGTTGAGATTGAAACGATGACAATGCTCAAGAACTTTAGCTCGTTCTGAGCCAGGCAGTTCGAATTTACACAGCACGTCTTGACCCTCGGTTGGGTTCGCGAAAACAGAATCGTGCGAGGCATAAGCCAAACCGTGCTCTGTCTGTCGGACGCAGATCGTATACTCTGCCTGTTGCCTGTGATGTCTGGGATGTGCGCGGACGAAAGGTCCCTTGCCCTCGATCCGGGGCGCGCCGACATTTCCAACCTTAGCGCCCCTTGCGTGTTCCATGTAGGCATAGATTGCCACTTTATCGTCGGGCGATGCGTCCTTGAACGCAAAGTACGCTGCGACATAGGGAGATCTTGTCCAATCCAGCAACGGTGAAGGAAACCCATGATGTCTGAGGTATACGACATACTCATAGGCTGGGTCCGGTATAAGTGGAAGTTGGCCCGCTTCTGACATGAGCGAGTTGTATGTAGGTGGATCAGGTATTTCCCAATGCAGGTTGGTGAGTGACTCAGTTTCCGGTTTGATTCTAGAGATTATCTTGTAGTAGCGCGTTAGCGGCATATCGAATTCAGCTACACGTTCAAGTGTTGTAGTCAGGAGCCAAGACGCATCAGCTTGGCCTCGAAAGAGCCATTACCGGCTGGTTCGATTATAAGGTCGTGTCGTTTGCCGGCGCCATCGATCGAGCACTCGACAGCGCCTCTCGAACTCATTCCATGTCGAAAGCGATTGTTTCATTTCATTTGTGCCCTAACTTTCAGCTTAACCGACCGGCTTTGGAGCGCCAGCGGAAAAGCCGGTCGGTGTCTAAGCTGTTGTTAGGCACATGCTTCGCATCGCGCCTCTCTATCGTCGGAACTTGCACGGCTGCGGCTCCTCACGTGCAGCCCAGTATCCGCTTTGAAATGCTGACGCAAGTTTGCCATCACTCATTGAATCATCATACGCCGACGGCATCGGTTCCTTACGGATTCCATGCCTACCGCATTCGTCAGCGATCCCCATATCGTACCCTACACGGTACGCCTCATCAGTACTCGGGCCCGATTTACCGCTGCCGGCTAACACTGCAACCAGAACGACCGCGACGCCACCGATTACTTCTGCAGACTCCAGTCTGGAGACGATTATCAATTTTCTTGGACATAACGTAATTTAGACGTCACATTCTGACGTATAACCTGGCCCCGTGACGTCCAACTTGGCAGGGCCAGAAGACCATAAGTAGTTTGCCAACAAGCAAATTAGGTCATAAGCCAGCATGGCGATGCAGTATTAACCGATCCCACAAACCCTGCAAGGCTGGCTAAGTGAAACTCAGGCAGGGCAAGGTGTTGCTCCACACCCCGTAGCGCGCGCCGAGTACCGCAGCCCCATCGGGAGTATTCAAACGAGCCCGTGTTCGAGCTCGAGGCGCGTGGTGTGCACCCGCAGGGCCGAAGCCAGAGATGGCTTCGGTCAAAAGTCCCCCAGGGTGCGGAGCGGAGCCACCCGCAAGTAAAACTCCGCCGCTGGCGATTCGCACGTTTTGCGCGCAATATCATGATCTCGACGATCAAGGAGCAAGGCTATGAGCAAGGGCATGGACCGTAAGAAGCAGACCAAGAAGGCGCCGGAGAAAACCACGAAGGAAAAACGCGCCGCGAAAAGGGCGAAGCGGGCCGCGCGGGGCGCCATGGGGTAATAACGGGAGAAATGGGCCCCAGCCTGTTCAGCGTCGGGGGCGTCGATGAAGTGTATCCTCGCGGGAGCTGGCTGCCTGTTATCGCTTAGGATCCGTAAAGTTAAGCAATCGATCCATGGCGCGGCGGCCCGGACTATGGCGCCGGATGGGATTATCCAATTCCCAGCGCATGTTCGTGCGGCGGTCCTTGCCGGTACGCCGCGCCTTTTTACGGCGTTCGGGACCTTTAGATGCCGGCTTGTCAGTATTGTCGTCTGCCATAGCGCTCATTGGCCACGCCGATGAATTCGCGCCTGGCCGCTTTCAAAGGAAATACGGAAATTCCTGCAGAAAATGTGCCAGTGCAAACTACTCGGGGATAAATGTGCCCCCTTGTGCGGTAAAGTGCCTTAAATATAAGTATAAATGGAATCAGGCTCGTTTAACTCGTAACCAGCACATCGGTCCGTCATTCGTCACCGCGGAAATCCCATCGCCGCTTTGCGATTGCTCATGGCGTCTCTTTGATAAAAGCCATACCCGCCAAGCATGGCACGCGCCCGACCCCGCTAAGCGGCGCCGGCGGTTCGCGGACAAATTCGACAGACTCATGGTGTCGCGCCATGCCCTGGCCTTGATGACCGACAATCATGGTAAATCGCTGAGCCACTTTAATGCGTTTTCTTTATCGCCATAACCAAAGTGCCTGACATCCGCGCGCACGAAAAGATTGACAATGCGCGGCAATATTGAAAGCAAGCCGCTGTCCGTCACGGCGGCCACCTTCGTTATGTGCTGCTGATGGTTTGTCACAAATTTTAAATGGGACACTATTGCCGCGAAGTCAGTCCAACCGGGAAACGTCTGCGTATAGATCATCAGGCCATTCAGTTTGCCTTTTTCTTCGATGTACGGGTCCACTTCCCGGGCCAGTATTTCAAAATCCTTTTTTCTCAGTGGGCCTTGGGGGGTTACGATCAGTATCCCGGTGTCACGACGTAGTTCGTGCTGGAGCATTGGTTTACTCCTAAGATAGTGGCAGTTTAGCGTATCAGTCCAACGGCGTCACTTGAGCGGCGGCGGATGGAGCGGCGGGCTGGTAATTTCTTTCCTTGCTTTGCGCGCGATGCCGCCCCAAGCGCGAGCTGGGCCCAGTTCCGCATGGCTTCCGGGTCCTCGAATACTTCCGGCGGGACTGCGTAATATTGCATGGTTATCGTCTTGCCGCGCGCCACATACGTGAACGGATTGAGTACGTGCGCGGAAAACGCGTGGCAAGTGGCACCATCTGCCTTGAAATACAGTCTGTCGTCGACGATGGCGAAGATGGTATTACCCAGGTAAATCCCAAACCCGCCAAACATGGCGCGCGCCCGAACCACACCGACCGGCACTAACTGTTCGAGTACAAATTCCACAAACTCACTATGTCGGGCCATGGTTAGTCTCAAGGGCGCAAATATTTCTTCGCGTAATCCCGTTCCCCGAAAATCGCCGTTCCGATCCTGACCATGGTGGAACCTTCCTTGATCGCTGCGACAAAATCGCCGCTCATGCCCATGGAAAGCTCGGTGAAATCAGGCACGGCGAAGCGCTTACGGCATTCGTCCCGTAAATCACGCAATGTAGCAAAACATCGGCGGATTTCTTTTTCCGATGCCGGATAGGGTCCGATGGTCAGCAGCCCGCGCAAGGGTAGGGCGGGAAGATTCTCGTCAATTAATTTTTCAATAAAATCAAACAACGCAAGCGGAACGATGCCGTGTTTTCTCAAGTCTTGAGAAACATTCACTTCAATCAGAGTGTTGATGCTGGTTTTTTTTTCTTGCGCCAATCGGGAGAGTTTACGCGCCAACCCCAGGTTATCGAGCGAATGCAGCCAGAAAAAGTTTCCTGGAATGAATTTTGCCTTGTTCGTCTGCAAATGGCCGATGAAATGCCAGGTAATAGAATGGCTTGCGAGTCGCGATATTTTTGGCAGCGCTTCCTGTGTGGTATTTTCGCCAAAATCGCCGATACCGGCTGCCACCGCCGCGGTAACCGCGTCAGGCGATTGGGTTTTTGTGACGGCTATCAGTTTTATTTCTTCGGGACTTCTATTTGCCGCCCGCGCCGTCTCGGCGATAGCCTGTCGGACTCGAAATATATTTTTTGCGATCGTCGCTGAACTTTGGTTCATAAATTGCATGTTACCTCGAAGCGGGAAAAAAAATCACTTGTCAACGTTGCGAATTAAAATATTTTGGTGATAATGGTCGCCCGCTGTTGATGTGCTGGACGCGAGGCGATAAACGGATGACAAGGAACGGCCCAAAAAACGCGGGCGCCCACTTACCGGCTGAAATACTGAAGCGAGCCGGAGTGCACATGGATAGATTGTCCGGCCTCCTGACGCACTGGAAAGCCTGCATGGCTGAACCCCTGGTTTCGCACAGTTTCCCCGTCAGTTATGACAACGGCCGCTTGAGCTTGCGTGCCGATACCTCCGCCTGGGCCTGCCGCCTGCGCCACAGTCAGATGGAGATCATGAAACAACTGCGTTCCGACCCTTACTTCGACGGTCTGAGCGAGATCTATGTGCGGGTATTGCCGGATCGGGATCGGTCCACTTCGGAAACAAAGCGCAAGGCGTCCTTGCCAACCCGGATACCGGACACAGCCGCTCACCTCATTAAAAGCGTTGCGGACGATATCGTCGATCCGGCGCTGCGCCGGTCTCTTATCCGGCTTGCCGGCACGCGGGACAAAGCATCACAACCCAAGCGATAACTTCTTCCTCCAATCCATGCGTTTGATTCGACATCCCGATGGGTTCCGGACGGGCCTGTTCGGTTTGGTGCTGTGTTTGGCCGGTGTCGCCTGTGTTACCCCGCCTCCGATCCCGGACGAGCCGCCGCCGGTCGAAATACCCGCAGCGGCCACGCCGTCGCCGGCTGTGCCCGCTGTTCCCGAGCAACCTGCAACGGCACCAGAGGAATTCAAAATCGCGGCGGTAGGCGACATCATGCTCGGCGGCACGGCCACGCCGGAATTGAGGAAGTACGGTTACGATTATCCCTTTGAGTTGACCGCACCCATCCTCAAGCAGGCACAGATCGTCTTCGGCAACCTCGAAGGCCCTCTTACCGCCGGCGGTACGTCCGAAACAGACAAGCAATACGTCTTCCGTTCACCGCCCGACAAGGTTGCCCCGGCGCTGGCTCGAGCGGGATTTAATATCGTTTCACTCGCCAATAACCATATTCTCGATTATGGCCCGCAGGGCCTGGAAGACACCCGCGCGGCGCTGGATCGAGCCGGTATTCGGGCTGTTGGGGCTGGTCGGAATCTTAACGAGGCGCGGGCGCCCGCGATCATGATGGCGGAGGGCATCACCGTGGCTTTTTTGGCCTACTCCCTGACGTTTCCCGAGGAATTCTGGGCCGGACCGGACACGCCGGGAACGGCCTTCGGCCACGAGCGACATGTACGGGAAGACGTGGCGGCGGCGCGCCAACGGGCCGATATCGTGGTCGTTTCGTTTCATTGGGGCACGGAAGGCAAGACCGAACTGCGCGATTACCAGATTACGCTCGCCCGGGCGGCGATCGATGCGGGCGCCTCCGTGGTGCTGGGTCATCATCCGCACATCCTGCAGGCCGTGGAGCGCTACCGGCAGGGCGCGATCCTGTACAGTCTGGGTAACTTTGTTTTCGGATCCTATAGCCGCATCGCAACACGCAGCATGATTTCACTCATTACATTCCGGGATAAACAATTGCGGGAAATACGTCTAATCCCGATTAATGTGAACAATCCCGAAGTTGTGTTTCAGCCGAAGCCGCTGTCGGGCCAGGACGCCGTGGAAGCGATGGCGCTGGTACAGCAGTTGTCGCTGACACGCGGGACCGATCTGGAATATCGAGACGACAGCGCCATCCTGACGCTGGGCGAGGAACGGGGTAATTAAACCGGATAATCCGTTGCTACGGCGGGAGTCCGTCTCAAGGAAAGTACTTGTGCGAATTCAATCATCTGTGTTTAATGCCGGGCCATGATCCGCCCGCTGGAAGTGTTTATCGGTCTGCGTTACACGCGCGCGCGCAAACGAAGCCATTTCATTTCTTTTATCTCGCTGATTTCGATCCTTGGCATAACGCTCGGCATTACCGCGCTGATCACGACCCTTTCGGTCATGAACGGTTTCGGCAAGGAGCTGCGCGGCCGCATCCTCGGCGTGATCTCGCATGTGACCATCACCGAAACCAACGGGACGCTGCATGACTGGCAGTCGGTGGCCAGCCGCATCAAGAATCCGCAGGTTATCGGCCGGGCGCCGTATATCACCGGACAGGGCATGATAGCGCGCGGCAAAGGGGTCAGTGGCGTGATGGTTCGTGGCGTAATTCCCGCCGAGGAAAAGCAGGTTTCTGAATTCAGCAACCATATGATCCTGGGGAATCTCGAGAGTCTCAAGCCGGGTGAATTCGGAATGGTGATCGGCAGTACCCTCGCCTGGAAGCTGGATCTGTCCCTGGGCTCGGAAGTCTCGCTGATTATCCCCCAGGCGCTGGCGACGCCCGTCGGGCTTATCCCACGGTTCAAACGATTCACGGTAGTCGGCATTTTCAGAATGGACATGCATGAATACGACAGCGCCTTGACGCTGATGCATCTCGACGATGCCGCCAGGTTATTCCAGACGGGCGACCGGGTAACCGGTCTGCGGTTGCGACTCGATAACCTCGATGCCGCGCCGGAAGTGGCGGAGGCGGTTTCCGCCGGTCTGGGGGCCAATTTTCTCGCGCGCGACTGGACCCGCGAACACGGAAATTTTTTTCGCGCGCTTAAAATCGAAAAAACCGTGATGTTTGTCATCCTGCTTTTGATCGTGACGGTGGCGATGTTCAACGTGGTGTCCACGCTGGTGGTGGTGGTGACCGAGAAGCGGGCGGACATCGCCATCTTGCGCACGCTCGGCGCCACTCCCAAGAGCATCATGGGGATTTTTCTGGCGCACGGTTCTGTCGTGGGCGTGGTGGGAACGCTGGTCGGTACGATTTGCGGCGTGCTGCTGGCTAAAAACGTCGAGACCATTGTGCACGGGATCGAGCGGCTATTCAGCACCTCGTTCATCTCCGCGGACGTTTACTTCATCAGCGAACTGCCGTCCGACTTGCACTGGTCCGATGTCGCGCTGGTCTCCGGCGCCTCGCTGGTATTGGGCCTGTTGTCGGCGCTTTATCCGGCGTGGCGCGCATCGAAGGTACAACCCGCGGAGGCGCTGCGCTACGAATGAGAAAGCGGGTTAAAAAAACCGATGGTTCGGAATTGCCTGTGGATGCCGAAAGCAGCGCGAAGCAACACATCTTGCGCGCCACCGGACTGCAAAAGGTTTACGATGAAGGCACTTTCAACGTCCACGTGTTGAAAGGTGCCTATTTGAGAATCAAGGAAGGCGAGCGGGTTGCCATCGTCGGCGCCTCCGGTTCGGGGAAAAGCACGCTGCTGCATCTCATCGGTGGCCTGGACCGGCCCACGGCGGGGCAGGTGGAAATCGGCGGACACGACATCACAAAACTGGATGAGAACGAAGTCAGCGCGTTGCGCAACCGGATGCTGGGTTTCGTATACCAATTCCACCACCTGCTGTCCGAATTCACGGCCCTGGAGAATGTCGCCATGCCGTTGTTCATCCGTCGCATGCCTGTCAGGGATGCGATCGCGCAATCCAGCGCCATGCTGAAGCGCGTCGGACTCGAAGACCGGATGAACCACAGGCCGAGCGAGCTCTCCGGCGGCGAACGCCAAAGGGCGGCTGTGGCGCGGGCCATGGTAACGCGGCCGCTGTGCGTGCTGGCGGATGAACCGACCGGCAACTTGGACCGGGAGAATGCCCAGAATATTTATGACCTGATGCTGGAACTCAATCGCGAACTCAATACCAGTTTCATTATTGTGACGCACGATATGACCGTGGCCGCCAGCATGGATCGCGTGCTGAAGCTTGAAGACGGGGTTCTCAAGCAGATTTGAGCGTTTTCACGGTGCTTTTTTTTGCGTGCGTCGATTTTTTCTCTGTTCCCATTCCCTGACCACGTGCCAGCGCCATAAGGCACGCATGGTGAAATAGCCGGCCGCCGCGCAGACGGCCGCCGTCAGCAATGATCCAAGCAGGAAAGGCTTCCAGATACGGTGCAGTTCATAGGTAATCCAGTCCCAGCTGATTTCAAACTCGATATCGAGTACCGGCTTATCGAGAATCCAGGTCCCCAGGGTGTAGGTGAAATAAAACACCGGCGGCATGGTAATCGGATTCGTGATCCAGACCAGCGCTACGGAAATCGGCAGGTTGACCCGGAACAGGATCGCCAGGGCGGCTGCCGGGATCATCTGGAAAGGCATCGGCACGAATGCCATGAACAGGCCGACGGCAAATGCACCGGATACCGAGCGGCGGTTCAGGTGCCAGAGATTGGGATCGTGCAATAGCTTGCCGAAAAACTTCAGGTTTTTGTGATTCCTGATGATGTGTACGTCAGGCATGAAGCGCCGAATGATTTTTTTCGCCATGGTTGGCTGATATAGTCCCGGGCGCGGAGATTATATTTCAAACAAGGAGAAAACCCATCCGCGCCGCCGCGCTTGCTTTCCTGGGGGGGATTCTGCTGGTGCAGCAGTTACCCGAGCTGCCATCCTTATGGTGGGGGCTGGCACTGCTTCCCTTGCTGTGGCTGGGCATGCATCGGTCATGGTGGATTTTTCCGCTGTTTTTTGTCGCCGGGGTCGTGTGGGCGATATTTCGCGCCGGACTCATCCTGCAAGACAGTTTGCCGCTGACGATCGAAGGTCAGGATATCATCGTTGTCGGCCGGATTGCCGACATTCCGCAAAAGACGGAATTCGGGCAGCGCTTTAAGCTGGTCGTGACGCAGGCTGAATTTGATCGAAAGCCGGTTTATGTTCCGCGCCAGATATTGCTGACCAGCCGGGATGTAACGTTTCAACCGCGCGCAGGAGAAATCTGGCGGCTGCTCGTTCGTCTCAACCGGCCCCACGCCTACCAGAACCCCGGCGGTTTCGATTACGAAGCGCATTTATTCCGCAACCGGATCCGCGCCAAGGGATATGTGCGCGATGACATCGCGCCGCAACGACTGGACGACGGCACGGCATGGCTTGATATCGACCGGCTGAGGCAAAATCTGGGAGACCGAATCCGCGCGCAACTGCCGGACAATCCTTATTCCGGCATTGTCGTTGCGCTTGTCAATGGCGACAGCCGCGGCCTGAGCGCGGAGCAGTGGCAAACTCTGCGTCGCACCGGGACCATCCATCTGGTGGCGATATCCGGGCTGCACATAAGCCTGGTAGGCGGAATTGTCTTTTTCATTGGACGCAGGCTGTGGGCCCTGGCGGGAAAAACCGTGTTGCGAATACCGGCGCCAGTGTTCGGCGCCATGGCCGCATTGTTGGCGGCTTGCGTCTACGCCGCTCTTGCCGGATTTGTGATTCCCACCCAGCGAGCCCTCATCATGCTCGCTGTGGCCATGTCGGGGATTTTACTCCGAAGGCGTTTTGCACATTCCCGATTATTGGCCTTCGCGCTGCTTGCCGTGCTGGTTTACGATCCGTTGTCGATTATGGCCGCCGGCTTCTGGCTGTCCTTCGCCGCGGTCGCCGTGATTCTACTGGTGCTGAATCGCGATCGAATCGGTGCCGGACAAAACCTGGTCTACAAGTGGGGTTACATTCAATGGGCGATCGCCCTGGGAATGTTGCCGCTGATGCTCGTGATGTTCCAGCAGGTATCGGTAGTCGCGCCATTGGCTAACCTGGTGGCAGTCCCGGTGTTTGACCTGGTGACGGTACCGCTTTGTCTTGCCGGAGCATTGTCTCTCGGGGTGTTGCCGGATGCCGTTGCCGGAATATTTTTCCATGTCGCCGCCGAAGTGCTGCGCCTGTTATGGAAAGTATTGGCGCCGCTGTCGGAATTGCCCTTCAGCCAGTGGAGTCAGCCCGCGCCCGCATGGTGGGCGTTGCTGATCGGGACCGGCGGAGCGGTGCTGTTGCTGGCGCCGCGCGGATGGCCGGCGCGTTGGATCGGCGGAATATTTTTGCTGCCCTTGTTCATGGCGCGCCCGCTCGCGCCGGCGATGGGCGAGACTTGGTTCACGCTTTTGGACGTGGGGCAAGGATTGGCGGCCGTGGTGCGCACCCATGGTCACGTCTTGGTGTTCGACGCCGGCCCGCGGTTGGGAGCCTTTGACACCGGTGCCGCCGTTGTCGAGCCTTATTTGCGCGCGAACGGTGTACGGCGCATCGACACGCTGATCATTAGCCACGGGGACAACGATCATATCGGCGGAGCGGAATCAATCCTGCGTGCGTTGCCGGTTGGAGTCGTGCTGAGCAGCGTCCCCGACAAGCTGCCGGCGGCGACATTGTGCCAGTCCGGACATACCTGGAATTGGGACGAGGTGGAATTCACCATGATGAATCCGATTACGATCGGCTCCAGCCGGGCGAACAATGACTCCTGTGTATTGCAGATACGAAGCCAATACGGAATTGTGCTGCTGCCCGCTGACATCGAGGCCAGGGCCGAGCGTCAACTGATCGCGCGCTGGGGTGCCCGGCTGCGTTCAGATGTACTGGTCGCACCGCATCACGGGAGCAAGACTTCATCCACGCCGGAATTCATCGATGCGGTGGCGCCGCGATTTGTGCTGTTTCCTGTCGGTTACCGTAATCGCCACCGTCACCCGAACGTGACGGTGGTCCGGCGCTACATGGAGCGCGGCGTGCACTGGCGCGATTCGCCTTCGTCGGGAGCGCTGGAGTTTTCTCTTGATGCGGATGGTATTAATTATTCGGCGTATCGGGAACGGCATCGCCGATATTGGTACGCCAATAACGCGCCATGAGAATCGGATCACGCCTGTCTTTGAGGTTTTCATCCCGTCTGTTACATTAGCCGCCGGATCCCGAGGCGCAGCTCTTTCGGAGACGGCGGCAGTGGCGCCCAAGGAAACTAAGTTCATGGCGGCTACGGCGCCCATGGCCGAAGGAGCATTCGCCTCGGGCCCTGGGCGCTAGCCGCCGGATCCCGTGGCGCAGGGCGACTCCCTGCCGAGGCGAGGGGCGACTCCTTTCCGAGGCGCAGCTCTTTCGAAAGGAGGCGCCGGGTCGCCACAGGATACAATGTTCATTGAGTCGCCCGGTCACCACCGCCGAAAGCGCATTCGCCTCGGGCGGTGGCGACCCCTTCGAAGGGAGGACGCCGGGTCGCCACAGGATACAATGTTCATTGAGTCGCCCGGTCACCACCGCCGAAAGCGCATTCGCCTCGGGCGGTGGCGGCAGCGACTCTGTCCCGTGGCGTAGCTCTTTCGGACGGAGGAAGCGGGCTGCCGTTCCAGAGCCTGGTTCCTTGAGTCGCCGGCTGCCAGCTCCGAAAGCCTGCGTCTCGGGAGCTGGCGGGGCGACTCCCTTCCGAGGCGCAGC
>NZ_JBBDYL010000040.1:0-24676 GCF_040901545.1 Sulfuricaulis sp.
TCAACCAATCAACCCGGAACCACTAAAATCTACCCACGAATTGCGCTGACGAACCTATAAGGTATGTGCGTTAGCTTCACCTTCGCCAGGTACGCAAAAAGCTCACCTGCCATATGATCTGCCTGACCATTGCCGGCAGAAGAAAACAAAACATCGCCCGGCCGGGATTTCGCAAGAGCAATTAGCTCTTGTATTGAAGTTACCGGGAGTGAAGGCGTGACACATGCCACCTGAGGCATAGAGGTTGCCAGGGAGACCGGCACAAAGTCTGTGAGTGCGTTGAACGGCAGTTTCCTATAGTACGAGTGACCGATTGCCAGGCCGACGTTCCAGAAAAGGAGCGTATAGCCGTCCGGGGAAGCGCTCGCGACCAATTCAGCGCCGATGTTTCCACCCGCGCCCGGGCGATTGTCAATCACCGCACTTTGCCCCCACAATTCCGTGAGTTTTTGTCCGATAATCCGAACAGTAATGTCACTGCTTGATCCGGGAGTGAGGCCAATAATAAAACGTACCGGCTTCGTCGGGTACGACTGGGCATCTGCCGTCACAGGCCATGCAAGCCAGAGCACAGCGAGAGAAATTGCTTTTAGGCATGAAATCAGCGCGGGCTTTCGCATCATAACGTCCTCTCTTATCGGCATCGTCTATGAATAGTGCTGCACTTCTCATAAGTCCCCTTCCAGCCTGCCAGACCGGGGCATGCGAGAAGAAGCGGAAAACAAACAACAAGCCATTCTACGAACTTCTTGATCCCGAAAAAAGGCGCCGCGCACCGACCATGGCAGGCCCGCCGCACTGGGATCCAATTACTCAGCAGTGTCCGGTTTCTCTCACATAGGTAGACCAGCTCACTCGTCGCAAGATGAGATAGATGAGAGGACCACAAATATTCTTCACCGGTTATTTATGTGCTTTAGCTTTATCAACTTCCTCCCAAACAAACAGTGGTTCGATACCGCCATTTTCGATCTCCTTCATGCGCTGCTCACTTAATGGGAAGTCAAAGTGCGCGTTCCGGAAACGTACTCGCGCATTCGCATGGCGTCTTACATATTCCTTTATTTTCTCAAGATCTTTCTCCGTCAAGGATATCGAACGTACGTTTTCCAGCTGGTGCGCCCCGTGACGTAACTCGTCGTCGAGAACAACTTGCATCATTGCAGCTACTCGAGACTCAAACTCGCCGCCTTTAATGCGACCAGCCGCAAAAAACATACCAGATCCTCCGCCCTCCAGTATTCCTTCGTCTCCCGGCAGGCTCGCCCATGGCGCCGTTTCGCGCGCAAGCTCTTCCTCAATCGCCTTCTTCTCCTGCGCCAGATGAATGCTCCACTTGTTCTCCGGAAGATCGGGGTCGGGTCTGAAAATATCGTACTTGCGCAGTTCACCAATGTTCGGGGCCTTACCCGTAAACCACGTCAAAAGATCATACCCCATAACAAAATGGTTGGTTTCTTCTATGAGCTTTGTTGCTGTCTCAATGTACGTCGCCGGCTCTACAGTAACGCCAAGCCCCGCCAACTGGGCACTAAGAATCCCACCCAATTGATACACGCGGCAAAGCTCTCTTCCAGTGTGCACTCTGAGCCACTTCTCATGCTCGCCCTCGGTATGCGGCTTGCTGAAGTATGTCGTGGCGACCTCAGCTTCAGCGGCCGCGCACTTTCCCAAAAGTTGACCAAGTTCTCTTACCGCACGGTCGTTGATGTTTTCTGTCGCTTTCGTCATAACTTTCCTCTAAAAATTTGCGTGTTCACCAAATACAATCGTCTCAGAACGTGGGATCATCCCCGAGCTCTCAAGTAACCCAAAATCTGATTTCTGGCTTGCAGAACATCCAGCGCGCCACGTCGGGATGACTAGGGATTTGTGAGTGCTTTCCGGACCAGGTTAACTCCGATCAGGAAGAGCACCACGGCTAATGTTCTCCGAAATAACTTTTCGTTTATCTTTCCGCGTATGAAGTGGCCAATCCACAAACCAAATGCTACAGGGACGGCCGCCAATAGCGACATCGCGAACTCGTTGACACCCAGAACCCCATTTAATATGAGTGCAAGTGCAAGAAACAGAGAGGAACAAACAGTCGTAACGGCAATCGCTGCAACCAAATAGTCCTTGCTGAGACCAAGACCGGCAAGGAACATTGCATAAATCGGTCCAAAGAACATAGATAACCCACCGATAATTCCTGACATGAAACCCGCAGCAAGCGCTATCGGTTTCTCCATCCTCGATAGAGATTTGAACTCTGCTCGGCAGACCACCGTAAACGAAAAGATCACTACCAAGATACCGAGGATCATCTCGAGCATCTTTAACTCGATCGCAACAAGCGCTGTTACTCCAACCGAAACACCAATCGCAATACCGATGACGAGTATCCATACGCGTTTAATCGCAGATAGGAAATATCCTCCAAGAAACGCTTGGCAGGCGCTGGTAATTACCGACGGAACAACCAACAGCGCTAGCGCGTGAGGCACCGAAATGAAATTGGCTAGAACCGGCATTGCGACCAACGGAAGGCCTATTCCAGTTACCCCTTTGGCGAAACCGCCAGCGAAAAGAGCCGCAGCGCACGCTATCAAGATTTGCCAATTGGACTCTACTGACAATTTAGGCGTCAACTTAGCAAGGGGTCCGTTACAGCTAAGCGCACCAAGCCATCATGCGGCGCAAAGAGCCAACGTACCTATGCCGATGCAATATACAGGTCATATGGTTCTTGCTCGATAAGCCTTTTGACTGAATCCCCGGCGCCTCCAATGTGCGCTCGGATAGATCGTTCTAAATCATCAACATTTCTTGACGCGAGTGCCTTGAGAATGCGCCGGTTTTCAAAAAGTATTTCATCGGCTCGCGGAGGATACTTTGTTACTATAATCGTCCCAATGCTCCAGATTCGCGCATTCAATCCAGCAAGAATCTCGCAGAGCACGTTATTCCCTGTCGCTGATACCATTGCATTGTGAAACTTGAGAGTGGCACGCAGGAAATCATCGTACCTCTTTTCTTGAAGCAGGGCTTGTGCGCCGTTTAGAATTTCGTCGAGCCGGTGAATGATGTCTTCCGTTAGAAGTTGTAGAAGTTCCTTCGCCCCCTCGACTTCCAGCACCTCACGCACCTTGTAGAGGTTCAGGATTTCGCGAATGCTGAGGGCCTGTACGACATAGCCGGAGCCGAGTTCTCGCTTGACGAGCCCCTCCTGTTCCAGACGTCCTAGCGCCTCCTTGACCGGCGTTCTACTAATCCCAAGCTCCTTCGCAATTTCGAGCGCCTTCAATCGCGAATTTGGCCTGAAGGTGGAATTGGTAATTCGCTCTTTGAGGAAACTGTAGGCCTTTTCCTGAGCCGATCGGGAATCCACAGTGAATCCACTTTTACTCGCCTTTCGTGCTGCGGTCAATATCCGACCTTTTCCACTATAATAATTAATCAGTTAGCATCCTCCTTACTCCCAATGCACTTGAGCGATCGTCCTCAGACCGTCGATTTCGGCGAGCTTCACCAGCATCATGCCAAGCTTATCCTTAGTATTCACGTCGGCGCCGCCTTCGAGCGACACCTCGATTACCTTGGCCCGCTTGAAGAACGCGGCGTGGCTCAGTGCGCTGCGGCTCACGGCGCCGCTTGGGAGGCTTAGATCCACACCCTGCTTGAGCAGCGCGCGCACCATCGCCACTCCGCCGTTGCTGACTGCGGCGCAGGCAGTGATGGCGGTAGCGCCGCCGAACGAGCGCGGGCGTGCGCTCGGCACGCAGATGAGCGCGCTTTTCACGGGCATCCTGTTCGCCCGCATCGTCGGCGGGCTGATCGCCACGCACGTCGGCTGGCGCTACAGCTACGTGCTCTCGACCGCCATGCTGCTCGCGATAATGCCCGTGCTGTGGGCGTAGCTGCCCAACACGCAGCCCACCACGCAGGCGTCGTACCGCGACCTTTTGTGGTCGATGTACCTACAATTGCGCGAGCATGGCGCCATACGCTGTGCGGCAACCATACAGTTCATGCTCGGCATCTTCAACGGCGGATCTTGGGCGGCGGCGGCGCCCATGCTTGCGCTGCTGCATGGCGCGGGACCGACGGGCGCGCGCACAGCCAGATCACCCTAGCGGCGGCTGCACAGGCCACAAAGGGCGTGAGGAGCGTGCGAGCGGAATCCATCAGGGTCTGGGGCATTCCCGTTCCCGAAACCAAGAGCGATAGTTATGCATCCGTATCCGCTTGCCACGGCGACCACGGGCTTGCCAAACAGGGGGAGCCCAGATAGTTAGGGCGAGGGGCACTACCAACCACTCTTCACCAAGCACTAATCGCGCTTTTTAACGCTCATAGATAAATGGGGCTCTCATCCGGCAGTAGAGACTGTTGCGGATTTCGCGCGCCGCGGTGTATTACGTGCGGCGGCCGATCGCGGAAGCCGATCTCACGTGCGGTACGTTATTATCCGCACCGGCGTGGGCTTGAACGCGTTGCATGGATTGTAGATCTGAGCGCAGTTTGACACGGCACAGATCACTTCCCGATCAGCAATCATATCCACATAATCTCCGGGCTTCGAAATACCCTCGGTCATCGCCATATGCCCGTCCGGCCCGACAGGCACATACATGAACCAGTTGATGTTGGTGACAATGTCGTCCCTGGTAAGCCCAAAAGGCTTGAGTGCGGACTCGAAGGTGTCTCGGCAGTTGGCCGGCCCATTCGCGTTGTAGCGTAATTTGTTCATCTCAGCGCTGCAGCAACCGCCGATCGTGTCGTGAAACCCGCAAGTATCCTCAAGTAGAGTCATTAGCTTTACCGCTCGGTCCGACCAAAGCGTGCAGCCTTTAGTAATAAAAATACTGGCCGCGAGCTTCATGGTATTGGAAGCATTGTACCGATCTCGCAGGTCGGCCGCGTTATAGCAGAGAAAATCGACAGCCTGCTTGCCTTCGAGGTCAATTAGACGCAAGTGCTGCCCCCGTTCCAAGATACGACCCCAAGGTTTCCCAGGGGGGAGGATCAAATCCTCAACGACGGTACCGGCTACTTCGTGTGGAGCATGGCTCATAATTTTCTCATGGGAAGGTGCTGCAACATGAGGACCTTTCGGCAATGCGTGTCCGTTGCGGACGGATCGGATTGCGTGATACGGAGGATCCACTTAAATATCAATCCTTGAAATCGCCGCGAATTTCAGCAGGCTGTTAGGGTCTGCTGACAATCACGCCTGCCAAATGTAGGAACACACGATTGAGCATGGACAAGAAGTTGCGCCAGCTTCTCATAGCGTGTGGCAATGCGGCGAAACTGCTTGAGACGATTAAAGAAGTGCTCCACTAGATTGCGGTCTTTATACAAAGGTCGATCATAGACTCTTGGCTCGGTACGGTTGCGGCGCGGCAGGATCACCGCCTGAGCGCCCGCGGCATGGATGCGTGCCTCCAGCGTATCAGCATCGTATCCCCTGTCGCCAATGACCGTCCTAGTGCTCAAATCCTCGATTAAGGTGCTGGCCTGCGTGATATCGGCCACCACCTTGTCTCCTGTCAGTACCCAGCGCAGCGGACTGCCCGGCGCATCCACTAGGGTAGAGTGTTGGCGCTCAGTCCCCTGCGCAAGCGCCCGAGCGCTTGGGCATCTTCTTATTTTGGGTACCGGCAGCGTGCTGGTTGGCCCGCACTACCGCGCTGGCGATGAGAGCAGCGCCCCCAAACCCGCATCATTGCTGATCGATGCGACGATCCGCTGCCACACGCCCTTCCTGCTCCAGCGCGAGAAACGCGTATACGTCGCATGCCAGTTGCCCAAGGCCGGGTCCAGATCACGCCGCGGACTGCCCGTTCGCGCAATCTACAACACCGCCTCCAGAAATAGCCGGTTGTCCTTGGCCGTCACCCCGGAATCGGTGGCTTTGCCCGGCAACAAATCCTTGATCCGCTCCCATTGGTCGTTTCGCAGTAGCTTTCAGGACATCGCTTCTAGCTTCTCTCAAAAAAACCAGAATGTGCCAATACCTAGCAAATGTGTACAGGCCCTAGGGTTTGCCGTGATTGCGAAGTGCCCGACGGAGGATTTTCCCCACTGGGTTCTTCGGCATCTCGGCAATGAAGCGGATCGTTTGGGGAACCTTGTAGGGGGCGGTATTCTTCCGCACGAATTCAACCATCTCCTCCTCAAGCGCGACCGAGGCCTTGAATCCGGATCTCAGAACGGCAAACGCCACGATAGCATAGCCAATGCGGTCCTCGGGCTCACCAATAACGGCTACCTCGGCCACGGCCGGATGACGTTGTAGAACGTTCTCGACTTCCTGAGGTGAGATTAGATAGCCGCGGCTCTTGAAGAGGTCATCCTTGCGCCCGAGATACCAGTAGTATCCGTCCTCGTCGCGACGCATAACGTCGCCAGTATAGTACCACTGGCCACGGTGCTGGGCGCGCCAGCGATCGGACTCCCGGTAATATCCGAGAAAGAGTCCCGGATCGGAGCGATCAATCATCAGCACTCCCTGCTCGCCGGGCGGCACTTCGTCCAGCGAATCGTCAAGGAGCCCGACTTTCACGTCCGGCGCCGGTTTGCCCAACGAGCCCGGTTTGACCTTGAGATCCGGGCCGTTAGAAAGCAGAACTTCGAATTCGGAAACACCGTAAATTTCGTATAGCGTGATGCCAGTCTCCTCTTGCCATCGGCTCCACACGGCAGCACCGAGCGGTTCGCCGGTCGAGACCATAAAACGAAAGCCCATGCCTTTCAGCTTGCGGGGAAACTCTTCCGCAGCCAGCATCGTGCGATAGAAAGTGGGCACAGACACGAAGATGGTCGGTTTGCTCGAAGCGTAGAAAGCGAGAACGGCATCCGGCGTAACCCGACCACCGAACACGGCGATTGCAGATCCGGCGTAGAGTGGGAATATCAGGGCATGGCCGAAATTGCCCATGAAACTGTATTCGCCCGTCGTGCCCACGATATCACCGGGTGCGAACGTCATTTGGAGTACGGACGGGTCGCCAACAGTGACGACCCAACGCTGTGCGTGGACGATGCCCTTTGGCTTTCCTGTGGTGCCGGACGAATACAACATGAAAGCCGGGTCCATCGCATCGGTGTCTTCGGTCGGCAGGGTTGCGCCGTCCGGATTTCGTATATCGGCATAGGCTGATTCACGCGTTCCTTGCGGTCTGCCGTCGAGGATTACAACGCGTTCGAGCCAACCCTTGGCGAGCAGGCTACGCACGGGCTCAGCAAGGGATTCGGGTACGCACGCGATGCGAGCCTGAGAGTTTTCCAGGACGTATTCGATCTCGGATTCTGCCAAGAGCGAATTGGTGAGCACCGGCACTGCGCCGAGTTTTAACACCGCAAGCATCGTCGCCACCGACTGCGGGCTGTTGCGGCTACGCACAACGACGCGGTCGCCCTTGGCCACTCCGAGACCGCGTAAACCTGCTGCCACGATGCCGGCTTCCGCTTGCAAGTCACGGAAGCTCCAGCGACCCCCTTCCCATACTACCGCCGGCGCCTCGCCTCGACCTTCGGCGACATGGCGGTCTACCACCTCCGCGAACATGCTCACCCGCGGGGAGTACACCCGGTAACCGGGCCTAACAGTCCAACCCGTCATCGCCGTTCGCTCCTTAATTACTGGTCACGCCATCGCTCGCGGGCGCTACTTGCTTCGCCCCTTTGCGGCGCTTTTCCCGCTGCCCTTGGCCTTTGCACCGAAGCGGAGGTGTCCGGTACTCTTTACCTTCGATTTGCCGTAGTTGCGTCCAGGATCAAATTCCTTACCCGGACGAAGCACCGGGTTGCCCGGCCAATACACGGGGCGCCGCTTGGTGCGGAACGCGTCGATGCCCTCGGCACAGTCACGCGTGCGAGTGATCTCTAGCACGCGATCCATTTCTACTTTCATCCACTCTTCCTTACGATTGGCATTCTGGTAAAGACGCAAAGTTTCCTTCGCGCCAAGCATGCCGAGCCGCGGATACGACGCCATCTGTCCGGCCCACGCGATCGCCTCTTCTCGAAGTTCGCGGTGTGGTACTATACGATTGACTAGTCCGATGTCGAGTGCTTCCTCGGCATACACAAAGCGGCCGGTCAGTATCATCTCATTCGCACGCGTTTGTCCGATAAGCTGCGGAAGGATGCGGGGCGCGCACCATTCGCTCATGAAACCCGCCGGCACCGCAAGCTCGGCGAAGCGCACTCGATCGGTCACGATGCGCAGGTCGCATGAGCAGGTCATTTCCAGCCCCACTCCGACGGCAATGCCGTCCACTGCCGCAACGGTAACCTGTGGAAGGTCTTCCAGCTTCTTGCACGCGTTCTGCGCGACGATATGGAAGTAATCGTTCATCCACCACGTCACGAGCTCGCCGTACTCACCCTTCAGGCCCCAGTCGTCCTCTAGGCGTTCCATGGGAATGGTTTCGACGCGGAAGTTTCCGCCCGCGCAGAAATTATCCCCGGAGCCGGTGATGATCACGACACGCACTGTTGGATGACGGCGGATTTCGTCGAGTATGTGGTCAAGTTCCAATGTCATTCGCGGACCAAGACCATTCGAGTCCTGGGGCGCGTCGAGCGTGAGAACTCCGATTGCATTGTCTCCCGGCGACTGAGGAGAAGACACGACTTCCCATTTGATCTTTTTGAACTTCATGATTGCTGGCCTTTCTCTGGCAAATTATAACGAGCTTCTCGGATTTTGGACGGGCACTGGGTGTGCGTTCAAGAATAATTCATTTATCGGCCTCTGCAACGTTCGTCATGCAATTACTAAAAGGATAAGAAATTAATTTAGACTCGAGCGATCTGCCCTCCCATTGCAATGCGGTAGCCCCTGGCGAATTTGTGTTAAGCAATAAGTCAATCAGGCGCTGCAATAACTGCTATTTCGATCCTGAATTGCTTCCAAATTAGCCGGTCGACGATCAACAGCGTGTTGGGAGGAAATTTGCCGTCCGGGAAAAACGCCTTGAAATTGCACTCTCGAAACTTCATCAACTTTGGGATATCGCGGGAATCGACGAGATACGTAGTTGTCTGAACGATGTTTCGGAATTCCGCCCCTGCTGACCTAAGCGCGGCGCGAATATTCTGGAATACCTGCTGCGCCTGCGTATCAAAATTGCCTTCACCCACCAACTTGCCGCTAGAGTTAAGCGGGACCTGGCCGGCAATGAAAAGTAAGTTGTCTGTGCAAACCCGCGCTACGTGCGAATACGAGCCTGCCGGCTTGGCAAGAGCCTTCGGATTGTAGATTTTAATGCGGGACACCGTGTTGTACTTCCTATAGTTAAGGTCGATACGTTAGACATTCATGTTAGACATCATAGGGGCGGAGGTTACGACCGCGGCCCGTCTTGCGTTATTGGCGAGACGCTGTAAGTTAATTGTGTATTGATAGTGATCAGTCCGATATCTCGTGCGGGCAACTTGGATTAGTTCGTTATCTGTCGAAAAATAGTTGCGATCGATAGTCAATATCGGTTGCCCTCTCTTTATGCCGAGGGTCTTGGCAATATCAGCAGAAGCCAGTTCGGCGCTCATCGTCTGATTAATATTTCTCAGCTCTAGATCGCATTGTTCTTCCACCAATGTAACCATAAGTTTTGTGCGAATTAGTTCATTAGAAAACTTTAACTTGATTAGTTGTGTACCAATATTCGCGCGATAATAAATATCGTTCATCAAAAAATGCTTCCCATGCGCCACCCGCACGGTCCGAAACCAATATAATTTGCTACGAGGTGGACAGGAATATTTTTCAAGAACCCAATCTGGAGGAACGATCAAACACTTGTTGAGCAGCTTGAGTTTAGTTTGTAAACCTGTAGTTACAAGGTCTTCAATCGATCCCAAGCTAAATTTCATAATTTCGGGTTTACTACTCGATACGAACGATCCTTTACCTGCATAGCGAGTGATAAGGCCACGGTCGATGAGAATTCGCATTGCTGCACGGACTGTAATCATGCTTACGCCATACTGCAATGCCAGCTGTTTGTCCCCAGGAAATAATTCATCTTGCTTATATTTTTCTGCTTTGATCTTGCTTGCAAGTGCTTCTGCCAACTGGAAATACAAGGGCGCATGACCTTTTCCCAACGGCAACGATGGTAATTTGAGTTTGGCAATCATCTAAAACAGGCTCCGGTTTCGCTGCATCAGTTCACGAACAAATTCGCGATCTATGCGTTTCAAAAAATAAGATACGCGTGCTCGTTGGATGTATTTTTCCCCCACCAAATTAGCATGTCTAGTGCATCTACTCGGATGCATCCAATGCCTTAACCACGCGCCGGCATAGTGCGCCACACGTTCCTGCGGCAGCCCCTCTTGCACTGAAGGCGGCATCAAATACGCAGTTATCCCGTCCACCTGAACCAGTCGGCTCATCAGTCATTCTCGCCATCGTAATGCCCTGCCTAATCAAAGTACCGGGTTCGTTGCGGTCAACTGCAACCCCTTTTAACCGGTCGACGCTTTCAGCAGCGCGTCGCCCGCCGGCACGGCAGACCAGGATGGTGGTGGCCTGCGAAAAACCGCACGAAACTGAAAGTGCGACAACCTTGTAGGGCGCGCCGCAATTCCTATGCGCGGACAGCTTGACAAGTGGGCACTGCTTAATAAATAATATATTATAATGTTATGAGATTTGCAACCACCGTTTTTTTATTGGTTAGGCTCCGTTTGACGAATTAAACGAGGGAGCTATAGGGTTTCGTCAATAGGATTTCATCAACGAGAAATGAAAATGGAGGGAGTAATGCAAGACGGAGCAAATACAGGTGACACATTGCAGAATTTTGACGCTGTATTCGACGTCGTTGTCGTGGGATACGGCTACGCGGGAGGGGTATCGGCGATCGAGGCAGCAGATGCCGGCGCGAAGGTGCTACTAATCGAAAAAGCCTCCGTACCCGGCGGTATCTCGATCTGCTCCTACGGGAATGTTCGCTGTGCAAAAGACAAGGACCTCGCATTTCAGTACCTCAAGATGACAAATGGTGGCCGAACGCCGGACGACGTTACTCGTGTCCTTGCGGACGGCATGGCGGAAATGGAGGATTACTTTCGAAAACTTGGGGCTGTCTGTGGAGCAACCATTAGCACTACAGAGGAAGTCGGCAAAGGAGGGAACTATCCGTTCCCCGGAACGGACACTTTCTACCATACGTGTATCGATGCGATCCCAAATTTTGATGCGCGGAAGGCCTTTCCATGGGCCCACAGCGTGGTAGGGGGCGCAAGAACGTTTAAGGTCGTCAGTGACAACGTAAATCGTCGAAATGTCGAGATTTGGATGAAAACGGCCGCGGTTCGCCTAATTAACCGTAATATGGGTAAATCGAATGAAGTTCTTGGCGTAACAGTCCAGACTGAGAGCCGGGGCACAATGCACGTAAGAGCGCGCCGTGCGGTAATCCTATGTACCGGTGGATTCGAAGGGAGCGAGGAATATCGGCAGCAGTTCTGGGAGGGGTTGCCTGTTCTTCCGTGTGCCGGGCGCAGCAATACTGGAGATGGTATTCGAATGGCACAAGCCGTAGGCGCACAGCTCTGGCACATGTGGCACTTTCACGGGTCGTACGGGTATAGGCATCCGGATCCCGCCTACCCTTATGCGCTCCGAGTCAAGCGCCTACCCGACTGGACACCTGGTCGTGAAAACGAGGCCAAAGTGAAGATGGCTTGGATTCTACAGGATCAAAATGGAAAGCGTTTTATGAATGAATACCAGCCTTATACACAGGATACCAGCTGTCGGCCGACGCAATATTTCGATCCTGTAACGCAGCGCTATCCGCGTAATCCGGCGATTCTGCTTTGCGACGAGAACGGCCGAAAGATGTATCCGCTTGGACGACCTGTATCGAACGACGAAGGCCTTCGATTCGAGTGGAGTGAGGACAACCTAAGGGAAGTCGAGCTCGGAATATTGAAACGAGCAAACTCGATCGCTGAGCTCGCTCGAATGCTGGGAGTTAACCCAGCATCAGCCGAAAATAGCATCGCTCGCTGGAATACTCTGTGCGATAAGGGGGTCGATGAAGATTTTGGTCGACCAGGTGGGACAATGGCTCGAATCGATACCCCCCCATTTTATGGGGCGCATGTCAGGTCGCTAGTTTCAAACACCCAAGGCGGGCCAGTACACAACGCGCGGCAAGAAGTCATTGATGTTTTCGGGAAACCAATCCCCCGCCTATTTGCTGCTGGTGAACTGGGTAGTTCATTTGGGCATCTGTATCTTTCGGGGAGCAATATCAGCGAATGCTTTCTGAATGGTCGCACCGCGGGTCGCAACGCTGCAGCGCTTGCAGATTGGGCAGATAAGAGCGTGAAACCAGAGCGCATATCGTCACATTAGGCTTAGAGCCTTTTATGAGTTTGTGCGTTGAGCCGTAATCTGGCAAATAGCAGGGACAAAGAAACCCCACTGAACAGGTTACTCCGATTAACTCGACTTTAGAGCACGCTCTAGGTCGAACATAGTTGGTAACACTCATTGATATACTTGCACATGAGGATTGTTGCGTCGGCTAGCTGAACAGAGATGAACAAACCTGAGCGAGCGCGTAAATTCAGAAAGAACGAAACGCGCTGGATAGCTTAGCGCTATGGAGGAATATCTAATGTATATGCCCCGTCAGTTCCTTATTATTGCACTAGCAATGTTGATCGGATGTGAACTTGGGTTTGTACAAGAATCATCGGGCGCGAGTTCGGCATATCCAGCAAAACCGGTACGAATGGTCATACCATATGGTGTGGGGGGTAGTACTGATATCCTCTCACGTATCGTGGCTCTTGCGCTTTCGGAACGTTTGGGTGTCCAGATCGTTGTGGACAATCGTCCTGGAGCCAATGGTCGCATTGCGACTATGCTTGTTAAGGAGGCGTCGGCGGATGGTTACACGTTATTGATGGCAAGCAATGGCGGGCATACCGCCAATGTAACTATGTACGCGAAGCCCGGGTACGATCCACTGAACGATTTTGCATCGGTGGCTTTGGTTGCTACGCTGCCGATGCTGCTGGCGGTCAATTCTTCCTCGGCAGTATCATCATTTAAGGATCTTATTACCTTGGCAAAGACGAAACCCAGAGCGGTTACATTTGGACATCCAGGAGTAGGTTCCTCTCCGTACTTTACGGGCAAACTGCTGGATCAAGCTGCCGATATCAATACTCTTGATGTGCCATACAAAAGCGGCGGCGCCGCCGTGGTAGACGCAATTGCGGGCAATATAACCATGGTTTATGCGGGCCTTCCTGCAATAATCCAGTACGTGAAGAGCGGCATGCTACGCCCTTTGGCGGTCTCAAGTGCGAAGCGTTCCCACTTCTTGCCTAACATACCTGCGATCTCTGAATACTACTCAGATTTCAACATTGTGTTCTGGGTTGCCGCTATTGCGCCGCGCGGCGTTCCTCAAGCACTAGTTTCCAAACTCAATTCGGAAATAAACCATATCCTAGGACTTCAACGAACAATTGATTTGTTCGCAACGCAAGGCGCAACTCCAGCCAGGATGACTCCGAAAGAGCTTGATGATTTTATACGGAATGATCTTGTAATGACGAAAAAGATCGCTAAGGAGGCTGGCGTCAAGTTACTACAGTAATACCCGCATTTATTAGATTGGAGTATCGCCCAGGTAGGCCGGCGCAACGCGGTCATTGGGAGAAGTTAGAACGTAATTTAATCCGAAGTTCTTCCCTGTTGAGCGCGCATTTACCCTCTGTGTATGCGGATGTTTTGGGCCCACGTGCTTGGCCACACGGCAATCGTCTCGAGCAGTTTGAGCGCGCTCAAAGTGTGGGTATGCGCCTTGTGCTCGGCTTTCCCCGACCGGGTGGCCGGCGCGACCGGATCGCGTGTAGCTTTCGCCGCATGATCTTCGTCGGCGAAGAGCAGGGCCACGCTTCGCGTATGTACCACTCGACGTAGTAGGCGAGCATGCAAAGCAGGATGTGGGCGCGTTCCTGATGAGCTGGATCTTCGCGCAGCTCGGCGTGCGCGGCGTTGCGATGATCGCGACGGTCATCGCGCTCCTGATCCATCTCGGTGTGTTGCCGGTCGGGAAAACGGTGAGCAGTGATCGGTGATCCGTGATCCGACTGATTTTTTCCTTCACGCCTCCTGCCTCACGCTTTCCGCCATCCGCCTTCCGCCATTCGCCATTCGCCATTCGCCATCCGCCATCCGCCATCCGCCATCCGCCATCCGCCATAAAAAGAGGTGCAGTAAGATGCCCGTATAGTGGCGCCCGCCTTCCTGCAACGTTTTACCAACATCCGCCGCGGTGAGGCCGGTCCGGCCCTCGTCTCCGGGCTGTTCTTTTTCTGCGTGCTCACGGCGCTGATGGTGGTGCGGCCGGCGCGCGAGGCGCTGGGCATGCAACGCGGCATCGAGGCGATTCGCTGGCTCTTCATCGGCACCGTCGTCGTGACACTCCTCGTCAACCCGGTGTTCGGCCTGCTGGTGAGCCGCTTCCGCCGCCTGGTCTTCGTCAACGCGACCTACCTCTTCTTCGCCTTCGGCCTGGTGGTGTTCTATGCCCTGCTCGTGCTGTCGCCCGCCAGCATCGGGCAGCGCACCGGCCAGGTCTTTTACGTGTGGTTCAGCGTTTTCAACCTCTTTGCCACGATGCTGTTCTGGGCGCTGTTGGTGGACCGCTTTTCGCTGGAGCAGAGCAAGCGCCTTTTCGGCGCCATCGCCGTGGGCGGAACGCTTGGGGCGATCTTCGGCCCGTGGCTCGCGAGCATGCTCGCCAAGCCGCTCGGAACACCGGCGCTGCTGCTTATCGCCGCCGGGTTCCTGCTGCTGGCAATCGGTGCCGCCTGGTGGTTGACGCGTCTGCGGACGGATCGGGGCGAAGCGGGCCGGGGCGAACGCGACGATGCGCAGGTCGCGGCCGAGCACGCGGTGATTGGCGGCAGCGCCTGGGAAGGGTTCAAGTCGGTCTTCCGCTCACCCTATCTCCTCGCCATCTGCGCCTACGTGCTGATCCTCGCGATCATGGCCACGCTCGTTTATTTCACGCGCCTGCAAATGGTGGCGGCCCTCGGCACCAACGTCGACATGCGCACCGCGACGTTCGCGCGGATCGACATGATCACGCAGGTGGCAACGCTCGTTTTGCAGGCGGTTGTCACCGGGCACCTGATCAAGCGGCTCGGTGTCTCCGTAACGCTCGCGTTGCTCCCGCTGACGGTGGCACTGGGCTTCATCGGTCTCGCGATCATCGGCTCGCTGGCTGCGCTCATCGCGTTCGAGGCGACGTTCCGCGCCGTGCAGCGCGGCATCATGCGGCCCGCGCGCGAGACACTGTTCACCATCGTACCCCGCGCCGATCGCTACAAGGCAAAGGCGTTTATCGACACGTTCGTCTACCGGGCCGGTGACGTCGTCGGTGCGTAGACCGAGGGCCTGCTGGGACGTCTGGGCATGGGCTTGGCCGCGCTCGCTTCCTTTGCGGTGCCGCTGGCGATGGCGTGGATGGCGCTCGGGCTGTGGCTGGGATACGCGCAGCGCGAGCGGGCCGCGAGCGTGCCGCAGGGCGCACCGGCCCAGGCGGCGCCGTAACGCTATGACCGGAGGCGCGGCGCGATGAACGCTACACAGCAGGAGGTCCAAACATGATGACCCGTCGTGAATGGCTGTGCCGCACGCTCGGCGCAGCCGGCGCATTGGCGCTCGATCCGCGAGCGGCGTGGGCGGCCGAAGATGGCAAGTCGAAACTGATCACGCGCGCTATCCCCTCCACCGGCCAGCGGCTTCCCATCGTCGGGCTCGGCGGCTCGGCCACTTTTTCGCAGGTCGCGCGCAGCCAAGACGTCACGGCGCTGCGGGCAGTGCTCGGCCGCATGGTCGAGCTGGGCGGCACGGTTTTCGACACCGCGCCGGGCTACGGCGCCTCCGAGGAAGTGGCCGGCCGAATCGCGCAGGATCTCGGGATCGCGAAACAGCTTTTCTGGGCGACCAAGCTCAACGTCGCGCGATGGGGGAGCACGGCCGATCCGGCGGCGGCACGCGCGCAGCTCGAAACGTCCTTCCGCCGCATCGGCAAGCCGGTGATCGACCTGATCCAGGTCCACAACATGGGGGACATTCGCACGCAGCTCCCGATCCTGAGGGAGTTGAAAGAGAAAGGCCGCGTGCGCTACATCGGCGTCACCACCACGTTCGACGGCCATTATGCCGACCTGGTACAGCTCATGCGCGCCGAGCCGCTCGACTTCATCGGGACCGACTACGCGATCGACGAGCGTCACGCCGAGGAGACGATACTGCCCCTGGCGCGGGACAAAGGTATCGCGGTGCTGGTTTATGCACCGTTCGGCCGCAGGCGCCTGTGGAGCCGCGTGAGGGGACAGCCGCTGCCGGACTGGGCGGGCGAGATCGACGCGACTTCGTGGGCGCAGTTCTTCCTCAAGTACGTCGCAAGCCATCCGGCGGTGACCGCGATCACGCCGGCCACCAGCCGGCCCGCCCACATGGCCGACAACACGGGCGGTGCGCGGGGCCGATTGCCGGACGAAACCATGAAAAAGCGGATGATCGAGCTGGTTGAGAGCATCCCTGCGGCGTAGCGCTGTCAGCAACCATTTTGCTGATATTCTGGTAACCCGACTGCGTGGCGGGGAAGAATAGAACGTGTCTCAAAAATCCTCCCTCACCCTCGGTCCCTCTCCCGGAGGGAGAGGGATGGCGCCCTTCTCCCTCCGGGAGAAGGGTTGGGGATGAGGGAAGAACGATCGCGTATCCTATTTTTGAGATGGCTAGTTATCCCGTTACAAAAGTACCCTGAATGGAAAACACCATGAAACAAGACCGTCGCGGATTTCTCAGATTCGCCGGGACCGCCGCCGCGGCGCTTGCTCTCGGCCATCTGCCATTCGCCGCGCGCGCTGCCAGCGCCGCCGCTGAAAAACTGAAGATCGGTGTCGTCGGTTCCGGCAACGTCGGCGGGACACTCGGCGGCGTCTGGGTAAAAGCCGGGCACGAAGTCATGTTCTCGTCGCGCCATCTCGAAAAGGACAAGGAATTGGCTGCCAGCCTCGGCGCGAACGCCCGGGCCGGAACGCCGCGGGAGGCCGCCGCGTTCGGCGACGTGCTGCTGATCTCGGTGCCGTACCGGGCACTCCCCGACGTCGGCAAGGACCTGGGGACCCTGCTCAAGGACAAGGTGGTGATCGATACCTGCAACCCCTTTGTCAACCGCGATGGTGAAATCGCGACGTGGGCGCGCGAGAAAGGCGCCGGTCTCGCCTCGGCGGAGCTTCTGCCGGGGGCACGTATCGTCCGCGCGTTCAACGCGATCGGTTACAGGAGGATGGGGACAGCGCACGAACAACCCGGACGCATCGGGATGCCGATCGCGGGCGATGACGCCAAGGCGATTGAAGTGGCCTCACGCCTGATCCGCGATATCGGCTACGAGCCCGTTCTGATCGGCGGGCTCGCCATGGGGAAACATCTGATGCCACGGGAGCCGCTGGCGGGAGAGCGCACGCCGGACGAGATCCGGCAAATCGCCGCTACGCTCAAATAGGGGCCACGCAGACGCTCATCGCTGCACTGCTGACAAAGTAAGCCACTTCCGCCATCCGCCATTCGCCTTCCGCCTTGCCCTTCGCCTCACACGCTACTCACGAGGTTGACGACCTTCCTTCCGCCATTCGCCATTCGCCATTCGCCATGCCCTTCGCCTTCCGCCTTCCGCCATCCGCCATCCGCCATCCTACTTGGGCCCGTGCAACCCCACCTTCCGGCCGCCGTACACCCGCAGCCGCAGGTCCGCCTGCTCCTTGTGTCCCCAGAACCGTTCGATCGCGCACAGCCGGGAACAGTAGTCGCCCACCGTGACGCTGGCCTCGGGCGTGCACTCCTGGTAGGTGACGGTCTTGAGGAACTTGCCGACCCATAGCCCGCCGGTATAACGCGCCGCGCCCTGGGTCGGCAGCGTGTGGTTGGTGCCGATCACCTTGTCGCCGTAGGCGACGTTGGTTTCCGGACCGAGGAACATGGCGCCGTAATTGCGCATGCGTTGGAGAAAAAAGCGCGGCTCGCGGGTCAGGATCTCGACGTGCTCCGCGGCGCAACGGTCCGCTTCGACGACTGCCTCGTCGAGGCTGTCGACGAGGATGATCTGCCCGTAATCCCGCCACGCCTGGCCCGCCACGTCGGCAGTCGGCAGCACCTTCAACTGGCGCTCGATTTCGCCCGGCAGCGCCTCGGCGAGCTTGCTCGAGGTGGTAATCAGGATTGCCGGCGAGGTCGGGCCGTGCTCGGCCTGTCCCAGCAGATCGACGGCCACCATCACCACGTCCGCGGTCTCGTCGGCCACCACCAGAATCTCGGTCGGGCCGGCGAACAAATCGATGCCCACGCGGCCGTAGAGCTGCCGCTTGGCCTCGGCGACGTAAGCGTTGCCGGGACCGACCAGCATGTCGACCGGCGCGATCGTCTCGGTGCCGAGCGCCATCGCGGCGACGGCCTGCACGCCGCCGAGCACGTGGATTTCGTCCGCGCCGGCAAGATACATGGCGGCGATGGTGGCCGGATGCGGCTCGCCTTCGTTGGGCGGCGTGCAGGCGATGATGCGCGGCACGCCGGCCACCTTGGCGGTGACGATGCTCATGTGCGCCGATGCGACCATCGGATAGCGCCCGCCCGGCACGTAGCAGCCGACGCTGCCCACCGGTATGTTCTTGTGCCCGAGGATCACCCCCGGCAGCGTTTCGACTTCGATGTCGCGCAGGGCGGCGCGCTGCGCCTGGGCGAAATTGCGGATCTGCAACTGCGCAAACGTGATGTCGGCAATGGTCTCGCGCGAGACGCGGGCGACGATGGCGGCGACCTGCTCCGCACTCAGACGGAAGGCGGGCGGCGACCATTGGTCGAATTGCTGCGAGAGCTCGCGCACCGCCGCATCACCGCGTTTGGCGACGTCGGCGAGTATGCCCTCGACGGTGTGCCGCACCTTGAGATCTGCGGCCTCGGCGTCAGCGGTGGAAATGCCCTGCTTGAGGTAGCGGGCCATGATTATTTGATCGCCTGGGGGTTGGTCGGCGAGCCCGTGCCCTGGGTAATGTTGAGCGGCGGCGCGCTGAAGAAAAACTCATACCTGCCGTCGGCCGCGCAATCGTCGGCCAGCTCCTTCAGATACATGATCTCGCCGTGCACGATGCCGATCGCGGGAATCGTGACCCAGTGAAAAGGCTGGTTGACCTCGGCAGCACATTCGTTCGGCCGCACTTCGATGCCCCAGGTATCGGAGCAGATGGCGGCAATTTCCTTCTTGTATATCCAGTCGCAGGTCTCGAACGCGAGCCCTGGCGCGTCCCCGCCCGCGTAGCCGCCCCACGCGCCTTTCTGCAGGCAGTTTTCCATCTGGCCGGTGCGCACGATCAGGAAGTCGCCGCGCCTCACCTCGACCTTCTGCCTGGCCGCGGTTTTCTCGAGATCGTCTATCGTCACCGGATAACCGTCCTCCAGGTGGCTGACGTTCTTGTAGCGCGCCACGTCGAGCAGGACCCCGCGGCCGACCATCTTGTCGCGAAAGTGCTCGATCCCGCATTTCTTCGCGCCGCGCGAATCGACCAGTATCGCCGGGTAGCCGTTCCACATCTGGTCGCCGAGAAACACGTGCGCGAGCGCGTCCCACTGGGTCGCGCATTGCGTCGGCAGGTGAATGGCGTCATCGGCATAGCGCAGCCCCACCGACTCGTCCTGCACGCCGGCGACGGCGTCGGTGCCGGTGGCGAGCATCTGGTGCAGCGGGTTCCAGCGGCCGCCGAACAGCCCGCTCTGCGGACCTTTCGCGTCGAGCGCCAGCCCCAGCGCGAACACTTTGCCGCGGCGCACGAGCTTGGCGGCGTTGACCACGTCTTCGGGCGTAATGAAATTCAGCACGCCGAGTTCGTCGTCCGGACCCCAGCGGCCCCAGTTCGAGCAGCGCTTGGCCGTGTCGAGCACATCCTGCTTGGAATATTGTTTCCTGGACTGCGCCATGGTCGTTGTTCCTTACGAAGACCTGCAGATCATGCGCCGGCGCGTCACGGGTGCAGCAGTGCGACGTGGCGCGGAGTGTGTGCGACGAGTCGTCATCGCGCGGATGATTTTTATCATCCGCATGGCGTGCGGCCATAATATAATAAAAACTTCCGCGCCGCAGTAACGCCTGACGGCGCGGCGTCATTTTCAGGGGAAGATCATGTCCGACACGCAAACCGCTGCGCTGCGCACGCCGTCGATGCGGCTCGACGGACTGGTCGGCGTGGTCACCGGGGCGGGGCGCGGGCTCGGCCGCGGCTGCGCCTTGGCGCTGGCCGACGCCGGCGCCGAAGTGGTGCTGGTCAGCAGAACGCAATCCGAGCTCGAAACGCTGGCCGCGGAAATCCGCGAGCGCGGCGGCACGGCGCAGCCGCTCGCGTGCGATCTGCTGGACGCGCGCCAGATCACTGAACGCATCGAGGCGCTGGCGCGCATCGACATTCTCGTCAATAACGCGGGCGGCAACATTCCCGAGCCCTTCGTGGAGGTCACCGAGGAGCGGCTCGGCCGCATCCTGAACATCAACGTCCGGTCGGCATTCCTCGTCGGCCAGGCGGTGGCGCGGCGCATGATCGCCGGCGGCCGCGGCGGCGCCATCATCCAGATGTCGTCGCAGATGGGGCATGTCGGCGCGGCCAACCGCACCGTCTACTGCATGACCAAGCACGCGGCCGAGGGCCTGGTGAAGGCGATGGCGGTCGAACTGGCGCCGCACGGTATCCGCGTCAACGCGATCGGGCCGACGTTCGTGGTCACGCCCATGACCAAACCGTTCTTCGAGAACCAGGCATTCCGCGACGATGTGCTGGCCAGCATTCCACTGGGGCGCCTGGGTGAGATCGAGGACATCATGGGCGCGGTGGTGTTCCTGGCCTCGCCCGCCGCGGCGCTGATCACCGGCGCGAGCCTGACGATCGACGGCGGCTGGACCGCGCGCTAGGGCGACGGCGAATGGCGAATGGCGGATGGCGGATGGCGGATGGCGGATCGGGATACGGCAACGATCAGTTTCGCAACTTGGTTGACTTCGCCTTGCGCGTGATCGCAACAAAGATGGCGAGGAGTTCCTGGGCCTCCGCTCTCAATACCCCGGTCGCACCGCTGGTCCCGATTCCGGAATCTTCAATCAGTTCCAGCCAATATCCCGTTTCGTCCACTTCCTGTAACGCGCCTTCCGTCTTGCTCACGAAATCCGCAATGGATTTGGCCCGCTGCGCTTCTCGATACTGAGCGCCTACAGAGGTTGCCGAACGCAGAAGTTGCCTGCCAAGTATCTGTGCGACGGTTTTCTTCGGCAACGTGGAATAAAAGCGAATGGTCGCCAGCGAGAACGCCTTGGTTCGCGCGAGCAACTCGACTGTCTGGCTTTGAACCGGCATGGCTCTGCCTCCTTTCGGCCATAACGGATCGAGAACGAGCCGGTTGACACCTGATGGCGGAAGGGATCCCGCTGCGCGGGAAACGCATTGCCGATTACGGGTTCGCTAAGATATGCTGCGTCGTTTGCATTGTGTGTGCTTCTTGCTGAAGTTTTTGGAGCAGTCGCTGCCGTAGCAGCTTCCTTCCGCCATCCGCCATCCGCCATCCGCCATTCGCCATTCGCCATTCGCCATTCGCCATCCGCCATCCGCCCTGCTCGCGGTGGTAAGGTTCCCAGGAAACCACTGAAAGGAGAAACAGATGATTCATGTCGTTGCCACCATTGAATTGAAACCCGGGTGCAGGAAAGCGTACCTCGACGTCTTGCTCAAGAACGTTGCCCCGGTGAAGGCTGAAAAGGGATGCCTCGCCTATGCACCGACGATCGATACGGACACCGATATCGCGGTTCATGAAAAAGCCGGAGATGACGTGGTTACGATCATCGAAGCATGGGACAGCGTCGATGCGCTGAAACAGCACTTCACGCAACCGCATATGCTTGCCTATCGTGAAAAGGTGAAGGACCTCTTCAAGAAAATCAGCATACGGGTCCTGAAGCCAGCGTAATACTTGACGGCGGAGGGCGCGAAGAGGAAACATCTCGGGGAGATCACGTCAATCTGGCGCTTTCTCCTTCCTCCTTTCTCCTTGCCGTTCTGCGATCAGAGTTGCTGAGGAAGGCCAGGCTCGAATTTTCCCGGAAATCAGTTACACCCGATCGAAAATTGAACCCGGCCTCTTGTCCCGCCTGCGTTTCGCGCCGCGCCGCTATTTTTCGGCGAAGCAGTAGAACAGCCCGTCGCCGCCCGTCTTGACCATCAGGTCGTGCGTGCAGCCGATCGTCGGGTGCGCCGAGTTCCAGGATACCGCCCACGCGTGGTCGATCGGCCCCGCGCGGTCGTGGTGACCCGTCATCGCGGATCCCTCGTTGCCGCCCTTGGTCCAGTTGCCGCAGGTCTGGTCCGGGAACCGCGCGGTCGGAGGGAGGGCAGTTCCGTCGGGCCGCGATCCGGTGAGGATGTCATGCTTGTTGGGCTTGTCGGTGCGGCCGTTGACCATCCAGCCCCTTTCATCCAGCGCCGTTTCCTTGTTCACGTTGTTCTTTGCCGAATGCAGATCCTCGACGTTCCGTGCGACCCGCACGCCCTTGGCGTTGTACCAGGGGCCGCTGCCGATCCGGTCGCGCGCATGCACGACGTTGGGGTCGTTCAAGGCGTTGCCCTGGGTGCTCAGGTAGGCGCGCCAGGTGCGGTTCCCGGCTCCCGCGGCCGCGGCCAGTGACTGGCAATGCCGGTCCGCGCCCGCGAGTCCGCCGAGGTCGCCGCCTTTTCCCGGATTAACGCTGGTGATGAAGAACGACATCCCCGCTGCGCCGCATCCATCGCGCAACCCATCAAGGTCAACGAGCCGGTCGCAACCAGCACCGTCCACCGTCCATTTCGTCATGCTGCGCATCAAGAACTCCTTTCAGGTCAGTTCAGAGATAAGAAAATGACTCCGCCTGCGGTTCCGCCGTTCCGGGCCCCGCGCCCGGGGCGGGTGTCGAGCCCGTCCCCGGCTGCGCACAACAGGCAGCATGTTCACGCTCGATTCCTCCCCGCTATCGGATCGCGGCCAGAGCGTGCGTAGACCGACGCGATCGTCAGTAGGTGAACAGTGTGGACGGGGAATCCATTCCAACGGTTCGGGCTTAGCGAGCTGGATGGGAACGGAGCCCATCCGCCGATCCGGTGAGCGGTGAGCGGTGAGCGGTAGGGTGCCGCTTTAGCGCACCGCAGAAAAGCCTCACCGCCAAGGCCGCTCGAAAAGCGGTGACTCGTGACTGGTGAGCAGTGACCGGTAGTGCGCCGTAGGGTGCGCCTTCAGCGCACCGCAGAAAAGCCTCACGGCCAAGGGCGCGAAGACAACGCCAAGAATGACATACAAGAACGATTCGCGCCGATCGGGGGTTTAGCTACCAGTCACCAGTCACCGTTCACGGGTTTCCGCCTTACGCTTTCAGCGCTTCCCTTACCTTCGCAAAAATCTCCAGGTGCCGCTCGTGGTCGCCGGCAATGCGCAGCACGAGGTAGCGGGCGCCCTGCTCCACATAGCCGTTGAGCCAATCCGCCGCCGCTGCGGCCGAACCCGAGAAGCACGCCTGCTTCTTCTTCATGACCTCGGGGCGCTGGCCGTAGTAGGCCGACAGAAAATCGTTCATGCGTTGATCCGCCTTCGCAGCGTTGTCGTCGACGGTAAGCGTGAGGTAAAGCGCCGCCTCCACGTCTTCGGGCTTGCGCCCGGCCTCGCGCGCCATGGCTTGCACCTGGCGCCACTGCACGCCCCAGCCCTTGGCGTCGGGGCCGTTCGGAAACCAGCCGTCGAAATGCCGCGCCGCGCGCTCCAGCGCGGCGGCCGCCGAGCCGCCGCCCCAGATCGGCGGGCCGCCCGGCTGGTGCGGGGTCGGGCCGAGCACGCCCTTCTCGACGTGCCAGCGGCCGTCCCAATCGACCGGCTTGCCGGTCCACAGCGCCTTGCACAGCCGCATGCCTTCCATCAGCGTGCCGACGCGCTTCTCCCACGGCACGCCCACCGAGCGGAACTCGGCGTGGATGTTGGGCACGTCGCTGGCGATGCCGACACCAAGAATGACCCGGCCCGCGCTTACCTGATCCAGCGTGGCGACCTGGTGGGCGAGCAGCACAGGATTGCGCAGCGCCGGCAGCAGCACCGCCGTGCCGAGCTTCACGCGCCGGGTGCGGCCCGCGACGGCGGCAAGCAGCGTGATCGGCTCGTGGCGCGGGCGGGCGAGCACTGAATCGCCGACCCACACCGAGTCGTAGCCGAGTTTTTCCGCGCGCTCGGCGAGGCCCAGCAGCGGCTCGGCCTCGGGCCGGCCTTCCATCACCGATTCGCGGGTTGGCAGCAAGTATCCGATGCGCACTGTCATGACGATGCTCTTGATGAGGATTGAATAGGCTTAGTGTAACCGCATCGTGACGGGGTGAAAGGCGTGAGCCCGAAAGCGTGAGGGGAACGGCGTGAGATTAAGAGCGTGAGGTAAAAGCGTCAGCACATCCTGCGCTCTTGCTTCCTCCTTTCGCCATTCGCCCTTTTGCACCGCTCACCGATCACCGATCACCGCTCACGGTTCTTCCGCCATCCGCCATCCGCCATCCGCCATCCGCCATCCGCCATCCGCCATCCGCC
>NZ_JBBDYL010000041.1:0-3506 GCF_040901545.1 Sulfuricaulis sp.
AAAGCTTGACACCGGATACAGTTGCTTTTCTTTGCGCGAACAAGGAAAAGTCACCCTGGGTCGGGGACGGAGCCACCCGCAATCAGATTTTCAATCGTGCGCGGAGCGCGCACTCAACACAAACAAAGCGAGAAGAAGCACTAATGCGAATACTCCTCAGCAACGACGACGGCTATCTCGCCCCTGGCCTTGCCTGCCTGGCCAAGGCACTCGCACCGCTGGCGCATATTGACGTGGTGGCGCCGGAACGTGACCGCAGCGGCGCCAGTAACTCACTTACACTGACGCATCCCTTGAGGGCTCACAAGGCGGAAAATGGCTTTTACTACGTTGACGGTACCCCGACGGATTGCGTTCACCTGGCGATCACCGGTTTGTTGGAAAAGGAACCTGATATCGTTATCGCCGGCATCAATCGCGGTGCCAATCTTGGCGATGATGTCATTTACTCGGGAACGGTGGCGGCGGCGATGGAAGGGCGATTCCTGGGTTTGCCGGCAATCGCTATTTCGCTGGCGCGTAAAACCGGTACGAATTTCGACACCGCGGCACAAGTAGTTTTACGGCTGCTGGATAAGCTTCAGCGCGATCCGTTACCTGCTGACACCATCTTAAATGTCAATGTACCTGACGTGCCGGAAACGCAACTCGCCGGTTACGAAGCGACTCGACTCGGTCACCGGCATAAGGCCGAACCGGTGATTCGTTCAACGGATCCGCAAGGTTCCCCGGTTTACTGGGTGGGATCACCTGGAGCGGAAGCCGATGCCGGTCCCGGCACGGATTTCTATGCTATCCGCCAGCGCTCAGTTTCCATCACTCCTTTGCATGTTGACCTGACACGGTATACTGCTCTGGATCAGGTATCTGCCTGGCTGAAGAAAATCTAGCAACCATTGATTCAGCGCAATCTCCGGTGAGAATAGGCAATCGCGGTATTGGCATGACCTCGCAACGAACTCGCGACCGGCTTATCCGCCGGTTACGTGAGGAAGGTATTCAAGATGAACGGGTGCTTGAGGCGATTCGCAATGTTCCGCGCCACAGATTCGTGGATGAGGCGCTCTCCAGCCGTGCTTACGAAGATACTGCGCTTCCTATTGGACATGGACAAACCATTTCCCAACCCTATGTCGTTGCACTCATGACTCAGGCCCTGATCGCCGGAGGCCGTCCGAAGAAAGTTCTCGAAATCGGCACTGGCTCCGGATATCAAACGGCGGTGCTTTCAAGTCTGGCGGACGAGATTTATTCCGTGGAGCGCATTGAATCCCTGATGAAACAGGCGCGGAAACTTCTGCGCGAGATCGGTTGTCGTAATGTTCAGATTCGTCTTTCCGATGGCACATGGGGATGGAAGGAGCACGCGCCCTATGACGGCATTATCGTTACTGCCGCTCCAGCGACAGTCCCATCGGCCTTGCTCGAACAGTTGGCGCCGGGAGGGCGGCTGGTCATCCCTGTCGGAGGGCCGTCCATGCAGGAGTTGATGTTGGTGCAACAGACGGAAAAAGGACCATCGATGGAGCGCCTGGAGCTCGTCAATTTCGTTCCACTGGTAAGGGATCCCGGGTGACGATCGTTTTAACGACGGTATTACGGAGGTCATGACCAATCACCTGAAGTATTGGCATGCCGGTGCGCTGACAATTTACTTGACTGCCTGCAGTGCGATGCCATTGACACCGGTCAGCGAAAAAAGCGTCGATGTGCGTCATCCGGAATCCGGTTATCGTGAAGTGCTGGCCGGGGACACGCTTTACAGTATTGCCTGGGAGTCCGGACGTGATTATCGTGAAGTGGCAAGATGGAACGATATATCTCCCCCGTATCTGATCAAACCAGGACAAAAACTGCGATTGTTTCCGCCTCCTTACATGCGCAGGGATCGTCAGACGGCGCAGATATCGCAGCCGCGGACGTCCCGCCAAAGCGCCACCGCACCAACGAGGCAATCAGGCAAAGATACGTACACAGTTGAGAAATTGGAACCGCCGGCAATCACCCGGCCACGCAGCGGATCTGCCACCAAACTTACCTGGTCTTGGCCGGCAGAAGGAAAATTGTTGGAGACTTTCACCTTGAATGGTTCAAATAAAGGGATTGATATTTCCGGTACGAGAGGGCAGCCCGTTCTTGCCGCCAACGCGGGGAAAGTTGTTTATCAGGGAGGTGGACTTCGCGGTTATGGTCAGCTTATCATCATGCAACACGACGCCGATTTTTTGAGCGCATACGCCCACTGTGACAAGATTTACGTTAAAGAAGGTGATGTGATTCAAAGGGGTCAAAAAATCGCGGACATGGGCAGCAGCGGCGCCGACACGGTAATGCTGCATTTCGAAATAAGGTACCGCGGCGTACCCGTGGATCCACAGGATTATCTTCCCAGAAAGTAAATATGCCCCCACGCAAACCGTCCCGCGCTCGTAAAAAGGGCAAGATCAAAACCGCTGTCTCCAAGACCGCACCGGAAGCCGACGTGATCGAGGTAGAAACCGCCGCGCCTCCGGAAGAATCCGAAGAAGATGAAGACGAGGTGGCTGAAGAAACACCAGCCAAACCTGCCGCCGAGGAGGAAGAAACTGAATCCAGCGGACAAGACTCCGGCGGGACATATTATTCTCATGCCGACGCGACTCGAATTTACCTGAAGGAAATCGGCTTTTCACCGCTTTTATCCGCGGAAGAGGAAGTGTATTTCTCCCGCCGTGCGCAAAAAGGCGATGGCAAGGCGCGCAAACGGATGATTGAAAGCAATTTGCGCCTTGTGGTTAAAATTTCTCGCCGCTATATGAACCGCGGGCTTTCACTGCTCGATTTGATTGAGGAAGGCAATCTCGGTCTCATCCGGGCGGTTGAAAAATTCGATCCTGAGCGCGGTTTTCGTTTTTCCACTTATGCGACATGGTGGATACGGCAAACCATCGAGCGCGGCATTATGAACCAGACACGCACCATCCGACTGCCGGTGCATGTTCTCAAAGAGATCAACATTTACCAGCGTGCCGCCCGGTATCTTTCCCAAAAACTGGAGCACGAGCCGTCACCGGAGGAAGTCGCCAACCTGCTTGATAGGCCGGTTGACGACGTGAAAGGAATGCTGGGCCTCAATGAGCGGGTAGCCTCGGTGGACGCTCCGCTCGATGACGATCCGGACCGTTCCTTGCTCGACGCCATTGCGGACGAGCGTACCCCCGATCCGGAAAAAGTGCTGCAACGCGACGATCTTCAGGCGCTCATTGAGCAATGGTTGAATGAACTTAATGACAAGCAACGCGAAGTGGTCGAGCGGCGATTCGGACTCAATCACCGCGAAATTTCCACCTTGGAAGAAGTTGGCGCCGATATTGGCGTTACACGCGAGCGCGTCCGCCAAATTCAGGTAGAGGCTTTGAAACGGCTTCGTGTAATTCTGGAAAAGGCCGGTTACTCAGTCGATTCCCTGTTTTAGCGCCCAGGGCCCGAGGCGAATGTAGCGGCGCGCTCCCGAGGCGATAGCTCTT